>NZ_CP014209.1:0-1275657 GCF_001636295.1 Isoptericola dokdonensis DS-3
GTCGTCGTGGACCGGCTGCTCGGCGGCGACGCCGAGTTCCCGGGTGCCGACACCGCGACCAAGCTCAAGCTGTCCGGCGTGGACGTCGCGTCGTTCGGCGACGCGCACGGCCGCACCGAGGACTGCATCGAGATCGTCTGGGCCGACCCCACGGCGGGCGTCTACAAGAAGCTCGTCATGTCGGACGACGCGCGGACGCTGCTCGGCGGCGTGTTCGTCGGCGACGCCGCCCCCTACGCGTCGCTGCGGCCCATGCTCGGCGCCGAGCTGCCGGGCGACCCGGCGGCGTTCCTGCTGCCCGAGGGCACCGGGGGCGCCCCCGAGCTCGAGCTGCCCGACGAGGCGAACGTCTGCTCCTGCAACAACGTCTCGGCGGGCACGATCCGCGGCGCGGTCACCGACCACGACTGCACGTCGGTCGGCGAGGTCAAGGCGTGCACCCGCGCCGGCACGACGTGCGGGGCGTGCCTCCCGCTGGTCAAGAAGCTCACCGAGACGCAGATGGCCCGGGCGGGCATCGAGGTCTCCACCGCGCTGTGCGAGCACTTCGAGCTGTCCCGTGCGCAGCTCTTCGACGCCGTCCGCGTGGCCGACCTGCACACGTTCAGCGAGATCATCGCCCGCTTCGGCCGGGTGCCCGACGGCGCGGCGGACGCGGGACGCGGCTGCGACATCTGCAAGCCCGTCGTGGCCTCCGTCCTGGCGAGCCTCGGCAACGGCCACATCCTCGCGGGCGAGCAGGCGACGCTCCAGGACACCAACGACCACATGCTCGCCAACATGCAGAAGGACGGCACCTACTCGGTGGTCCCGCGCATGCCCGGCGGTGAGGTCACCCCCGAGGGCCTGATCGTCGTCGGGCAGGTCGCGAAGGACTTCGGCCTCTACACGAAGATCACCGGCGGCCAGCGCATCGACATGTTCGGCGCCCGCGTCGAGCAGCTCCCGCTCATCTGGCGACGGCTCGTGGACGCGGGCTTCGAGTCGGGACACGCGTACGGCAAGTCGCTGCGCACGGTGAAGTCGTGCGTCGGGTCCACGTGGTGCCGGTACGGCGTCCAGGACTCCGTCGGCATGGCCGTCGAGCTCGAGCTGCGCTACCGCGGCCTGCGCTCCCCGCACAAGCTGAAGATGGGTGTCTCCGGCTGCGCCCGCGAGTGCGCCGAGGCCCGCGGCAAGGACGTCGGCGTCATCGCCACCGACAAGGGCTGGAACCTGTACGTCGGGGGCAACGGCGGCCAGACGCCCAAGCACGCGCTGCTCATCGCCGAGGACCTCGACTCCGCGACGCTGCTGCGCACCATCGACCGGTTCCTCATGCTCTACGTCCGCACGGCGGACCGCCTCCAGCGCACCGCGCCGTGGGTCGAGGAGTACGAGGGCGGGCTCGAGGCCATCCGCCAGGTGATCATGGAGGACACGCTCGGGATCGCCGCCGACCTCGACGCGGCGATGGCGCAGCACGTCGGCGACTACGAGGACGAGTGGAAGGCCGTGCTGGACGACCCCGAGAAGCTCGCCCGCTTCGGCTCCTTCGTCAACGCGCCGTCCACCCCCGACCCGACGCTGGCCTACGTGCCCGAGCGCGGCCAGAAGCGCCCGGCCACGCCCGAGGAGATCGCCGCCGGTCCCGACGGCCCCGTGGACCCCGCGCTCGCCGGCCCGGTCCTGGTGGCCGGCCCCACCCTGGAGGTGCGCGCATGACCGCCGTGACCGACCCCACCACCACCGGCCCGAGCACCCCGGAGAGCACCGTGACCGCGCCCGCGACCGAGCAGACCGCCACGACCGCCACGACCGCCACGGCGGGTACCGCCGTCTGCCGGCTCGACGCCCTCGTCCCCGAGCGCGGGGTCGCCGCGCTCCTGACGCGCGCCGACGGCACGACCGTCCAGGTCGCCCTGTTCCGCCTCCTCGACGACACGGTGCGGGCCGTGCAGCAGCTCGACCCGTACTCCGGGGCGCACGTGATCTCCCGCGGGATCGTCGGCACCCGGAACGGGGTACCCACCGTCGCAGGTCCCGTCTACAAGCAGGTCTTCGACCTCGCGACCGGTCGCTGCCTCGACACCGGCGGCAAGTCGCCGAAGGCGGGCCTCGGCGACGACCTGACCACCTACCCCGTCGAGGTGCGCGACGGCGTCGTGCACGTGGGACCGGCCTGACATGACCACCCTCGCGCGGGGGCACGTCACGCTCGTGGGGGCCGGTCCCGGTGCGGCCGACCTGCTCACCTACCGTGCCTGGCGGGCGATCGCGACCGCCGACGTCGTCGTGCACGACCGCCTGGTGCCGCTGGAGGTGCTCGACGACCTCGGGCCCGACGTCGAGGTGATCGACGTCGGCAAGGCGCCCGGGAAGCACAAGGTCCCGCAGGACGAGATCAACGCGCTGCTCGTGCGCCACGCGCGGTGCGGGCGGCACGTCGTGCGGCTCAAGGGCGGCGACCCGTTCGTGTTCGGTCGCGGCGGCGAGGAGCACCAGGCGTGCGCGGAGGCGGGCGTCCCCGTCACCGTCGTGCCGGGCGTGTCCGCCGCGCTGAGCGTGCCCGCCCTCGCCGGCATCCCGCTCACGCACCGCGGCACCACCACCGCGTTCCACGTCGTCACCGCCCACACCCGCACCGGTGAGCAGCAGCTCGACGACACCGCCGTGTCCTGCGTCACCGCCGCGGCCGCTACGCTGGTGATCCTCATGGGCGTGTCGTCGCTCCCGGCGATCGTCACGCGGCTGCTCGACGCCGGGGCGGACCCCGGCACCCCCGTGGCGATCGTCGAACGGGGATCGACCCCCGACCAGCGCGTGACCCGTGCACCGCTGGACCTCGCGGCCAAGCGTGCCGAGGAGGTCGGGGTCCGCGCCCCCGCGGTGATCGTGGTCGGAGCAGTGGCCGCGGAGGGACTTCTGGAGGGGACCCGTGGAGCAGGAGCCGCCGGCGTGGGGGACGCGCGTGGCTGAGACCGCGACCCGTCCTGCCCTCGGGCAGGTCATGGCGGGCTGCACGGTGCTCGTCACCGCCGACCGCCGGTCCGGCGAGCTCGCGGCCGCGCTGGAGCGCCGCGGCGCCGCCATCCGGCACGCGCCCGCCCTCAGCATGGTCCCGCACGTGGACGACGACGCCCTCGTCGAGGCCACCGCCGCGCTCGTCGCCGACCCGCCCGACGTCGTCGTCGCCACGACCGGCGTGGGGTTCCGTGCCTGGATCGAGGCCGCCGACGCCCACGGGCTCGCGGACGACCTGCTCGCCGTCCTCGGGCGTGCCCGGATCGTGGCCCGCGGACCCAAGGCGCGCGGGGCCGTGCAGGCGGCCGGGCTCAGCGCCGACTGGGTCGCCGAGTCCGAGACGTCCGCCGAGGTCGCCGAGGTGCTGCTCAGCGAGGGCGTGCAGGGCCTGCACGTCGCCATCCAGCACCACGGCGCCGGGGCCGACGGCCTCGACGAGGTCTTCGGCAAGGCCGGTGCCCGCGTCTCCCCGCTGGTCGTCTACCGCTGGGGCGCGACCCCGGACCCCGAGCGGCTCGCCGCCTCCGTGCGGGCGGCCGCCGCCGGGGAGGTCGACGCCGTCGTGTTCACCTCCGCGCCCGGCGCCGAGGCGTGGCTGGAGGCCGTGGAGTCCGCGGGGCTGCTCGACGAGGTCGTGTCCCGCTTCACCACGGGGGAGATGGTCGCCGCGTCGGTCGGCCCGGTCACCTCGCGGCCGCTCGCGCACCGCGGCATCCCCACCCTCGAGCCCGAGCGGGGCCGCCTCGGCGCGCTCGTGCGCGCCCTCGTGGGCCACTACGAGCAGATCGAGGCCGTCGCGCTGTGCACCGTCGCGGGGCCGCTCGTCATCCGGGCCCGCGTCGCCGTCCTCGACGGCCAGGTGCTGCCCCTGTCGCCCACCGGCGTCGAGGTGCTGCGGCTGCTCGCCGCGGCGGGCGGCGACGTCGTGTCCCGCGAGCAGGTCCTCGAGGTGCTGCCCGGCGTGTCCCGGGACGGCCACGCCGTCGAGGTCGCGATCGCGCGGCTGCGCGAGGCCACCGGGCGGCGCGACCTCGTCAAGACCGTCGTCAAGCGCGGCTACCGGCTGGAGCTCGCGCACCCCTGAGCGGTCACGCCGGGCGGGGCGTCGGCAGGGTGACGGTGGCGCGCAGCCCGCCCAGGGGGCTCTCGTCCAGGGTGACGTCGCCGCCGTGCTCCCGGGCGGTCTCACGGGCGATGGCGAGACCCAGCCCGGTCCCGCCCGAGTCGCGCCCGCGGGCCGAGCCGAGCCGCGTGAACCGCTCGAAGACGCGCTCCCGGTCCGGCGCGGGCACCCCCGGCCCGTCGTCGTCGACCACCACGACGCCGTCGCGGACCTCGACCCGCACCTGCTCGCGGGCGAACCGGCGCGCGTTGTCCACCAGGTTGCGCACGACCCGGCCGGCCGCGGCGGGGTCGGCGAGCGCGCGGCCCGCGCCGTGCAGGTCGACGTCGCCGACGGCGTCGTGCACGACCTCGCGCAGGTCGACGTCGCGCACGTCGGGCGGGGTGGCGCCGACGCGGGCGAGGACGAGGAGGTCGTCGACGAGCGCCTGCAGCCGCACGACCTCGTGGGCGAGGTCGGAGGTCAGCTCGGCGCCCTCATAGGCGTCGGGGTGCTGCTGCGCCACGTCCAGGGTGGTCCGCAGCGCGGCGACGGGGGAGCGCAGCTCGTGGGCGGCGTCGGCCACGAAGTCGGTCTGCCGCTGCGCCGCCGCGTCGAGGCGGTCGAGCATGGCGTTGAGGGTCTGCGCCAGCGCGGCGATCTCCTGGGCGTCCGGGACGGGGAGGGTGCCGGGGCCGCCGAGCCCGCTGACCCGGTCGGCGGCGGCGCGCAGCTCCTCGACCGGGCGCAGCGCCCGCCCCAGCAGCACCCACGTCACCAGCCCGAGCGTGAGGGTCAGCACCGGCACGACGACGCCGAGGGAGAGCCGCAGCGCGCGCAGCGCCCCCTCGATCTCGGCGAGGGGGAGGGCGGCGACGACGCGCTCCCCGGTGGGCAGCGTGTCCACGAGGACGCGCGCCGGTCCCGAGCCGTAGGCGGCGTCCTGCCGGGTGGCGGCGCCGTCGGGCGTCCCGGCGAGCGTGGCGGGCGCGAGGACGGGCAGGGTGCGGCTCGCGTTGGGCGAGGACGCGACGACGCGTCCCGCCGGGTCGAGGAGCTGGACGACCTCGCCCGGCTCGTCCGCGGCGAGGACCTCGGGCAGCCGGTCCTCGGCGACGAGCGCCGCCACCTGCGCGGCCGTGCCGGCCAGCACGGCGTCGGTCGCGGCGACGCGGCTCTGCGACACGACGGACGTCAGCGCGACGGCGCCGAGGACGAGGGCGACGCCGGTCGCCCCGGCGGCCACGAGGGTGAGCCGCCGGCGCAGGGACCAGCCCGGCCTCACCGCCCCACGACCCGGTAGCCGGCACCCCGGACCGTCTCGACGGCGGACCGGCCGAGCTTGCGGCGCAGGTAGCCGACGTACACCTCGACGACGTTGAGGTCGTCGCCGGCCGCGTCCCACACGTGGTCGCGGAGCTCGACCTTGGTGAGCACCTCCCCGGGCCGTCGCATGAGGTGCTCGAGCAGGGCGGTCTCGCGGGTGGTGAGCTCGACGGGCTCGCCGTCGCGGCGGACCTCGCGCGTGGCCGGGTCGAGGGTCAGGGCGCCGGCCCGCAGCACCGCGGGCCGGGGCGGGGCGCCGCGCCGCAGCAGGGCTCGCAGCCGCGCGACGAGGACGGTGAAGGCGAACGGCTTGGGCAGGTAGTCGTCGGCGCCCACGTCGAGGCCGCGGGTGACGTCGGCGTCGGAGTCTTTGGCGCTGAGGACGAGCACCGGCGTCCACACCTCCTCGGCGCGCATCTCCCGCAGGATCTCGATGCCGGACCGCCCGGGGAGCATGAGGTCGAGGACGACGACGTCGTGGTCCCCGTCGAGGGCGAGCGTCAGCCCGGACTCGCCGTCGGGCGCCACGTCGACCGCGAAGCCCTCCGCCTGCAGGCCGCGGCGCAGGGCCCGGGCGAGCACCGCCTCGTCCTCCACCACCAGGATGCGCACCACCGCAGCATGGCACCGGTCGTTGCCGGGCGCGTCCTCGGGCCGGGTGCTCGGCGGCGTTCTCAGCGTGGTCTCAGGTGGGCTCGGCCACAGTGGTCCCATGGACACCAAGCGCAGACTCTCGCCCCGGGCACGGTGGGCGGTCCCCGTGGCCGTCGCCGGCGTCGTCGCCGCCGCCTTCGCCGTGCCCGCCACGGTCGGGGCCGTCGCGAGCGACGACCTGCCCGCCCTCACGGCCGACGAGCTGGTGGACCGCGTCGCGTCCGCCGACCAGGTCCCGGTGTCGGGGACGGTCGTCTACACGGCCCGTCTCGGCCTGCCGGACGTCACCGTCTCGGACCTGCAGGGCGCCGGGCCGCTCGACCTGCTGGGCGGCAGCACGACGATGCGGGTGTGGTCGGACGGCGACGACGCCTCGCGCGCCGCGCTGCTCGGCGACGTCTCGGAGTACTCGGTCGTGCGGGACGGTCCGCAGGCGTGGACGTACTCCAGCGCCGACGACGAGGCCGTCCACTACGTCCTCGACCCCGCGGACGCGGAGCGCTGGGCGCAGAAGTCCGCCGACGCGTCCGGCCCGGCCGTCGAGGGCGACGTCCCGACACCGGCGGAAGCCGCCGACCTGGCGCTGGCGCACGCGCGCGTGACCACCGACGTCACGACGACGGAGCCGGTGGAGGTCGCCGGGCGGGCGGCCTACCAGCTGGAGCTGCGGCCGCAGACCGACGGCACGCTGGTCGACCGGGTGCGCGTCGCGGTCGACGCCGAGACGTGGGTGCCGCTGCGCACCCAGGTGTGGAGCGTCGACGACGCGCAGGCCCCGGCGATCGAGGTGGGCTTCACCGACGTCTCGTTCGTGGCGCCGGACCCGAGCGTGTTCGAGTTCTCCGCCCCGGCCGGCGCGGAGGTGCGCGAGGTCGTGGTCCCGCTGCCCGAGCCCGGTGCGCAGGGCTCTCCGAGCAGCGAGGCGCTGGGGAAGGACGCGGGCGTCGAGGTGTCCGGCACGGGCTGGGAGACCGTCGTCGAGCTGACGGACGTGGACGTCGACGCGATCCTCGGGGCGACGGCGCAGGGCCGGCTGCCGGAGGGCAGCACCGGGTCGAGCGGCGCCGACGACCTGTTCGAGGAGTTCACGGACTCCGAGGACGGCGAGCTGCCGGGCATGCCCGAGCTCGACACGGGCGCGCTGTACGAGCAGCTCACGACGCCGGTGGACGGCGGGCGTCTGCTGACCTCGGCGCTGCTGTCCGTGCTGGTCACGGACGACGGCCGCGTCCTGGCCGGGTCGGTGCCGCCCGAGGCGCTCGAGGAGGCCGCCGGATGACCGCAGGTGCCCCCGCCGCGGCACCCGCGGTGCGCACCCGCGGGCTGACCAAGCGGTTCCGGTCGGGGCAGGTCGGGGTCGACGGGATCGACCTGCTCGTACCGCGCGGCGCCGTCTACGGGTTCCTCGGACCGAACGGCTCCGGCAAGACGACGACGATCCGGATGCTGCTCGGGCTGGTGTCGCCCACGGCCGGGTCGGTGGAGCTGCTGGGCGCGCCGATGCCCCGGGGCGGTGCGGACGTGCTGCCGCGGGTCGGCGCCCTCGTGGAGGGTCCGGCGTTCCACCCGTACCTGTCCGGTGCGGCGAACCTCGTGAGGCTGGACGCCGTGGACGCGACCGCCGACCCGGGCACCCGCGAGCGGCGCGTCGGCGCCGCGCTGGAGCGGGTCGGGCTGACGGCGGCCGCGGCCAAGCGGTACCGGCAGTACTCCCTGGGGATGAAGCAGCGGCTGGGGCTGGCCGCCGCGCTGCTGCGACCCCGGGACCTGCTCCTGCTCGACGAACCCACGAACGGGCTCGACCCGCAGGGCACGCGCGAGGTGCGGGCGCTCGTGCGCGAGCTCGCCGACGCCGGCGCCACCGTGCTCGTCTCCTCCCACCTGCTCAGCGAGATCGAGCAGGTGTGCACGCACGTCGGGATCATGAGCCGGGGTCGGCTGCTGGCCCAGGGCACCCGCACGGGGATCGCGGACGAGGGCACCACCGAGGTGCGGGTCGCGACCCGCCCGGACCAGCGCGACCACGTGGTGCGCGTCCTGACGGGCCTCGGCCTGGCGGGCGCCCGCACCGACGGCGAGGTGGTCGCGGCACCCCTGGGCACCGTGGCGGTGGAGAAGGTCGCCCAGGCCGTCGTCGGCGACGGGATCGACCTGCTCGGCCTGGAGGTCCGGCGGCCCACGCTGGAGGACGTGTTCGTGCGGCTGACGGGGGAGGGCTTCGATGTCGCTCGCTGAGGCTCCGGTGGACACCGCACCCGCGGCACCGGCGCGTGCCACGGCCCGCCTGCTGCGCAGCGAGCTGCGCCTGGTTTTCGGGCGCCTGCGCAACCTCGTGCTGCTCGCCGGGCTGGCGTGCGTCCCGCTGCTGATCGGCACCGTCCTGTTCGTCACGCAGGACACCCCCGTGGCGGGCCAGGGTCCGCCGTTTCTCGACCGCGTCACCGGCAACGGCCTGTTCCTCGTCTTCGCCGCCCTGGTGAGCTGCCTGCCGTTCCTGCTGCCGCTGTGCGTCTCGATCGTGTCCGGCGACGCGATCGCCGGGGAGTCGGCCGCGGGCACCCTGCGGTACCTGCTGGTCGTGCCCGTGCCTCGGGCGCGGCTGCTGCTGGCCAAGGCGGTCGCCGCCCTGGCCTACGCGGCCGCCGCCGTCGCCGCGATCGCCGTCGTCGGCCTCGCCGCCGGGGCGGCCTACTTCGGCGTCGGCGACGTCGTGCTGCTGTCGGGGGACACGATCCCGCTCGCCGAGGGCATGCTGCGCACCCTCGGCGTCGTCGTCTACGTCGTCGCGTCGCTCACCGGCCTGGTCGCCGTCGGCCTGTTCCTGTCGACGCTCACCGAGGTGCCCGTCGCGGCGATGGCGGCGACGGTCGTCGTGGCGATCGTCAGCGGTGTGCTCGACGCGCTGCCGCAGCTCTCGGCGATCCACCCCGCCCTGCTGACCCACCACTGGCTGGACCTCGGGGAGTTCCTGCGGCTCCAGGTGGACGCCTCGACGCTGCTGGCCGGCCTGGCCGTGCAGGCCGCCTGGGTGGCGGTCTTCGGTGCGCTCGCCTGGAGCCGCTTCACGACGGCGGACGTGTCCTCGTAGCCCGGCGCCCACCTCGTAGGCTGCTCGGCATGGCAGAGCACGCGGGTCGGCGCAGCGTCCGGGAGCACCAGGAGGCCGTCCGGGAGCTGGTCGACGCCGGGCTCGCCGCGGTGCGGCGGACCACCACCGTCACGCCGGCCGGGCTGCTCACGGCGGCGTCGACCCACGGCGTGCTCGCCCCGCGCACGCTCGTCGTCGACGCCGTCGCTGCCGTCGACCTGCCCGGCTTCGACAACTCCCAGATGGACGGGTACGCCGTGCGCGCCGCCGACCTGGCCCCCGCCGCCCACGGACCGGTGGCGCTGCCCGTGGCGGCGCCCGTCCCGGCGGGCACCACGCCGCTGCCGCTCGACCCCGGGACCGCCGCACCCGTCATGACGGGGGCCCCGATCCCGGTGGGCGCGGACGCCGTGGTGAAGATCGAGGACGCCGACCCGCCCGCGTTCCCCGACCCGGGCGCCTCCGCGACCGTGCGGTTCGCCGCGCCCGCCGCGCCGGGGACGTTCGTGCGGCCCCGCGGCTCCGACGCCGCCGTGGGGGACGTCGTCGTCCCGGCGGGCACCCCGCTGGGCCCTGCGCAGCTCGGGGCGCTCGTCGCGGCCGGGGTCGCCGAGGTCGAGGTCGCCGTCGCCCCCCACGTGCTGCTGGTCTCCACCGGGTCCGAGCTCGTGCCCGCGGGCGCACCGCTCGGCCCGGCGCAGCTCCACGACGCGAACGGTGCCGCCCTGTCGGCGGCGCTCGCGCAGGTGGGATGCCGCGTGACGCACCGGGTCGTGCCCGACGACCCCGCCGCCCTGCGCGCGGTGCTGGAGGCCGCGCCCGACGACGTCGCGTTCGTCGTCACCAGCGGCGGCGTCTCGGCCGGGGCGTACGAGGTGGTGCGCCAGACCCTGACCGACGCCTGGTTCGGGCACGTCGCCGTGCAGCCCGGTGGGCCGCAGGGGCTGGGCACGATCACGGTCGGGCCCGTCGAGGCCCGCCGGGCGGTGCCGCTGGTCGCGTTCCCCGGCAACCCGGTCAGCGCGCTCGTGTCGTTCGAGCTGTTCCTGCGCCCCGTGCTCGCGGCCGCGACCGGCGCGGCGCCCGCCCACCGGCCGCGCGGGCGCGCCCCGCTCGTCGATGCCCTCGACTCGCCGGAGCACCTGCACCAGGTGCGCCGCGGCCGCCTCGACGCCGCCGGGCGGGTCGAGATGGTCGGCGGGCCCGGGTCCCACCTGCTCGCCCACCTCGCGGCGGCTACCCTCCTCGTGCACGTTCCGCCCGGCGTCGCGCACCTGCCCGCGGGTGCCGAGGTCGACTACTGGGAGATCCGATGAGCGACCTGACCCACTACCGCGCCGACGGCGCCGCCCACATGGTCGACGTCACCGCCAAGGACGTCACGAAGCGGCGCGCCACCGCCCGCGGCGTGCTGCGCACCCGGCACGACGTCGTCGAGCAGATCGCGTCCGGCAGCCTGCCCAAGGGCGAGGCGATCGCGACGGCCCGCATCGCCGGGATCATGGGCGCCAAGCGCACCCCCGACCTCGTGCCGCTGTGCCACCCGCTGCCGATCTCCGGCGTCGAGATCGACGTCACGCCCGACGGCGCCGGCTCCGGCACCGTCGAGATCACCGCGACCGTGCGCACCACCGGACGCACCGGCGTCGAGATGGAGGCGCTCACCGCCGTCACCGTCGCCGGCCTGACCCTCTACGACATGATCAAGGCCGTCGACAAGGCCGCCGTCCTCACCGACATCGAGGTCGTCGCGAAGTCGGGCGGCAAGTCCGGCGACTGGTCGCGGGAGGACGCGTGAGCGGGCACCCCGCCGAGCACGGCGAGCCGGGTGCCGCGGCGGCGCGCGGTCGCGTGGCCGCCGTCGTCGTCGCGTCCGACCGCGCCGCCGCCGGGGTGTACGCCGACCGGTCGGGCCCGGCGGCCGCCGACTGGTTCACCGCCCGCGGCTGGCAGGTGCTGCCGGTGGTCGTCGTGCCCGACGGGGAGCCCGTGCGCGACGCGCTGCTCGACCTGCTCGACGGCGCCGCTCCGCCGGACGTGGTCGTCACCTCCGGCGGGACCGGGATCGCCCCGTCGGACGCCACCCCCGAGGCCACCCTCGCCGTGCTCGACCGCGAGGTGCCCGGCGTCGCCGAGCTCGTCCGCGCGCGGTCGCTGGCCCCCACCGACCACACGAAGAAGGCCGTGCCCGCCGCCGCGCTGTCCCGCGGAGTCGCCGGGATCGCCGGACGCACCCTCGTCGTCAACCTCCCCGGGTCCGTCGGTGGGGTCCTCGACGGGCTCGACGCCCTCGCCGACGTGCTGCCGCACGCCGTCGACCAGCTCGCCGGCCACGATCACCCCCCCGCGCCGCGAGGTAGTACGTCCGGCGTCGAGGTCGTACCCCCGGGGTACGTCCTCGACGCCGGAGGTACTACCTCGGCGTCGGCGTCGGCGTCGTCGGCGGGGGCGGCCACGGTGCTGCGCGCCGACGTCGTCGACACCCCCCTCGACACGCTGCACGGTGAGCTCGCCGCCCTCGTGCGCGACGACGCGTGCGGCGCCGTCGCGACGTTCGTCGGGCACGTGCGCGACCACGACGAGGGCCGCGGCGTGACCGCTCTGCACTACGAGGCGCACCCCGACGCGTCCGCCGTGCTGCGCTCCGTCGCCCAGCGCGTCGCACGGCGCGTCGCCGCCACGACCGGGGACCGGGTGCGCGTCGCCGTCGTGCACCGGTACGGGGCGCTGGCCGTCGGGGACGTCGCCGTCGTCGCCGCCGTCGCGTCCGGCCACCGGCAGGCCGCGTTCACCTGCGCCGCCGACCTCGTCGAGGAGCTCAAGGCCGAGGTCCCGATCTGGAAGGAGCAGGGCTTCGACGACGGCACCAGCGAGTGGGTGGGATCGCTCGGCTGACGCGCGCCCCGCATCCGCAGGTCATGCGGTGTTCACCGACGCGCAAGGACGCGGTCGGGCGGCGTCCACGCGGCATTCCTAGGTTCGGGACGTCCCCCCGGTCCGACACCAGGAGTGCCCCGATGACGATCGCCCCCGACTCGCGACCGCTGCTGCCGGTCGCGAGCACCCCCCACCACGCCCGCGGCAAGCGGAGCCCCGTCACGTGCCGCCTCAAGTGCGCCGACGCCTGCTCCCACCCCGCGCCCAACGCCAGCGCCAACGAGTACTTCCGCGAGGTCGCCTCGCAGGCCTTCACGCGCCGCGTCCTGCTCGGCGGCGCCGCCGCGGCGGCCGCCGCGGTCGTCGTCGGTGCCGACGTGGTCGGCGCGAACCCTGCCGCCGCGTCCCCCGTCGCCGCCGGCCGGGACAACGGGCACGGCAACGGCCACGGCCACAGCGGGGCGAAGGGGCTGGCGTTCCGCGCCATCGACGCCCAGCCGATGGACGTCGACGCCCTCACCGTCCCCGAGGGCTACACGTGGTCGCCGATCATCCGCTGGGGCGACCCGATCCTGCCCGGCGGCCGCGCGTTCGACCCCGCCCGCCAGACCCCCGAGCAGCAGGCCCGCCAGTTCGGCTACAACTGCGACTACCTCGACATCCTCCCCGAGGACCCGAAGGACCTGCGCTCCATGGTCGAGACCCGGCGCGGCCGGCGCGGGATCCTCGTGTCCAACCACGAGTACACCAACCCCGGCATCATGTTCGACGGCACGTACGACGCCGCCACCCGCCGCGCCATCGAGCGCGCCGCGCACGGCATGTCCGTGGTCGAGGTGCGCCGCCGCGACGAGGGCGAGCCCTGGGAGTACGACCGCATCGCCTGGCGCAACCGCCGCGTCCACATGGACACCCCGTTCGCCGTCGACGGTCCCGCCGCCGGGCACGAGCTGATGCGCACCGTCGCCGACCCGACCGGCCGCCGCGTCCTCGGCACCCTCAACAACTGCGCCGGCGGCACCACCCCGTGGGGGACCGTCGTCTCCGGCGAGGAGAACTTCCACGGCTACCTGCGCGTCCAGGGCAACGACCCGCGCAACGCCCGCTACGGCCTGCGCGACGCTGCCACCGGCTACGGGTGGGAGCTCGACGACCCCCGCTTCGACGGCAACAACCCCGGGTACGAGAACGAGAACCACCGGTTCGGCTGGGTCGTCGAGCTCGACCCCTACGACCCCGACTCCACCCCCGTCAAGCACACCGCGCTCGGCCGCTTCAAGCACGAGGGCGCCAACGTCATCCTCGCCCAGGACAAGCGCGCCGTCGTCTACATGGGCGACGACGAGCGCTTCGACTACGTCTACAAGTTCGTCTCCAAGAACCGCATGCGCGAGGGCAGCACCCGCTGGGCGCGCGAGCACAACAAGCGCCTCCTCAGCGAGGGCGACCTCTACGTGGCGCGCTTCACCGGCGACTCCCCGGCCGCCGAGATCGACGGCTCCGGCGCCGTCCCCTCCGACGGCTCCTTCGACGGCCGCGGCCGGTGGCTGCCCCTCGTCGTCGACGGCCGCTCCCAGGTCCCCGGCATGTCCGCGGCCGAGGTGCTGATCTTCACGCGCCTCGCCGCCGACGCCGTCGGCGCCACCAAGATGGACCGCCCCGAGGACGTCGAGCCGAACCCGTCCACCGGGCGCGTCTACGTCGCCTGCACCAACAACACCAACCGCGGCACCGGCACCAACCCCGCCGCCGACGAGCCCAACCCCCGCGCCTCCAACCGCGACGGCCACGTCGTCGAGATCGTCGAGGACCGCGGCGACCAGACCGCCACCACGTTCCGCTGGAACCTCCTCATCGTCGCCGGCGACCCCGACGTCAACGACACCGCCTACTTCTCCGGCTTCCCGCCCGAGAAGGTGTCGCCCATCTCGTGCCCCGACAACATCGCCTTCGACACCGACGGCAACCTCTGGATCTCCACCGACGGGCAGCCGTCCACCATCCAGAAGTGCGACGGCCTGTTCAAGGTCACCCTCGACGGTCGCGAGCGCGGCCGGGTCGAGCAGTTCCTCGCCGTCCCGCGCGGCGCCGAGACGTGCGGACCGATCGTCGACGTCCGCGACTCCATGGCGTACGTCAACGTCCAGCACCCCGGCGAGGACGGCGAGTGGGGCGCCCACACGTCGTACTTCCCCGACTACCTCGACGACGGCGAGCGCGTCGCCGGCGCCTGGCGCGGGCCGCGGCCGTCCACGGTGCAGGTGTACCGCACCGACCGGCGCGACGACCGCTGGGACCGCGGCAAGGACCGCGACCGCTACGACGGGCCCGGCCCGTTCCCGTGGCAGCGCGGTGGTCGCGGCAAGGGCTCGACCAACCGTCCGAGCCACCGCCGCACCGGCGAGCAGTTCCGCGGCTGACCTTGCCGTCGAAGACCGCGCACCTCATCCCGGGGTGCGCGGTCTTCGGCTTGCCTGTGGGCCCGTGGTTGCGTGCGGGCGGGTGCCGTGGTCCGGGCACGGTCGCGTTCACGGGCCCCAGGGGGCCCTCCACTTCGGGCCTGACGACCGTGCCCGGACCACGCCACCCGCCCTCGTGTTGTTCGGTCGCCTCCGGTCTGACGACCGTGCCCGGACGACGACACTCACCCGCCGACGCGGGGTGGCCGCCTCCGGTGCGCCGGGTTCGCAGTCCGGGCTTGCGGCGTGCACGCCGGGTTCGCAGTCCGGGCGCGCGGCGCCGTGGGAAGATCGCCGGCGGCACCGACTTCGGACGAGGGAGCCCACGATGGACGAGAGCGTCGCGCGCCTCGCCGCGCAGTGGAGCGCACCGGACGTCCTGGTGGAGCCCGACGGCGACGGGGTCGTCGTGCGGGCGTGGGAGCACCTGCTCGACGTACCCCTCGTCGTGGAGCTCGACCCGGACGAGCTGCGGCGGTTCGTCGACGCCGTCGACCCGGACGACGCCGAGACGCTCTGGCCGGGCCGTCCGGTCGAGTGGGTGGCGTACGCGCTGCTGTCGGTCCACCTGGAGGAGACGATCGCGACCGCGTCCGCCCAGCCCACGCGGATCGCCCTGCGCGACCGCCGTCTCGTCGTCGTCGCCACGCGCTGACTGGCGCTGGTCTGCGCTGACTCGCGGAACCGAGCGGTCGGAGGGGGATGCCGGGCACGGTCGTCAGACCGGGGGCGGAGGGCCCCCTGGGGCCCGTGAGCGCGACCGTGCCCGGCATGCCCCTCCGACCGCACCCACCAACCCGGGGTGGGCCACGTCACGGGAAGGAGTCGGGGCTCGCGGGGGTTCGTAGACTTGATGACCGTGACCATGCCCCCGACCCCCGGTGCCTACCTCGACCACGCCGCGACGACCCCGATGTCGGCGCCGGCGCTGGCGGCGTTCGTCGCGGAGGCGGGGCGCACCGGCAACGCGTCGTCGCTGCACTCGGCAGGGCGGGCGGCGCGCCGCACGGTGGAGGAGTCGCGGGAGTCGGTGGCGGCGGCGCTGGGCGCGCGGCCGAGCGAGGTGATCTTCACCGCCGGCGGCACCGAGGCGGACAACCTCGCGATCAAGGGCATCTTCTGGGGGCGGCGCACGCAGGACCCGCGGCGCATCCGGGTGCTGGTGTCGGCGGTGGAGCATCATGCGGTGCTGGACCCGGCGTTCTGGCTGGCCGGTCATGCGGGCGCGGAGATCACGCTGCTGCCGGTGGACGGCGAGGGCCGGGTGGACCTGGACGCGCTGCGGGCCGAGCTGGCGGAGCACGCCGACGAGGTGGCGCTGGTGAGCGTCATGTGGGCGAACAACGAGGTGGGCACGGTGCAGCCGGTGCGGGAGGTGGCGCGGATCGCGCACCAGCACGGCGTGCCGGTGCACACCGACGCGGTGCAGGCCGTCGGCCAGGTCGAGGTGGACTTCGCCGCGTCCGGGGTGGACGCGCTGACGGTGAGCGGGCACAAGGTGGGTGGCCCCGTCGGGGTGGGCGCTCTGCTGGCACGGCGCGACCTGCCGCTGGAGGCGGTGTCCCACGGCGGTGGTCAGGAGCGCGGGGTGCGGTCGGGCACGCTGGACGTGGCGGCGATCCGGGCGCTCGCCGTCGCGGTGACGGACGCGGTGTCGCGCCGTGCCGAGCGAGCGGCGTCCTTCGCGGCGCTGCGCGACGAGCTGGTCGCGGGGGTGCGCCGGGTGGCGCCGGACGCGGTGCTGCGCGGCCCGGACCCGACGGGCGGCACGGCCGACGCGCCGTGGCGCCTGCCCGCCAACGCGCACTTCACGTTCCCCGGCGCGGAGGGCGACTCGCTGCTGTACCTGCTCGACTCCGCGGGCGTGCAGGCGTCCACGGGCTCGGCGTGCCAGGCGGGGGTGCCGCAGCCGAGCCACGTGCTGCTCGCGATGGGCGTGGACGAGGTGGCCGCGCGCGGCGCCCTGCGCTTCTCCTTGGGGGACACCTCGACCCGGGCCGACGTCGACGCGCTGCTGGCCGCGCTGCCGCAGGTCGTGCAGCGCGCGCAGGCCGCCGGCCTGGTCTCCGCACGACAGGGAGGTGCGGCATGAGGGTGCTGGCGGCGATGTCCGGCGGCGTCGACTCGGCCGTCGCGGCGGCGCTCGCGGTGGAGGCCGGCCACGAGGTGGTGGGTGTGCACATGGCGTTGAGCCGCAACCGGGACCAGTTCCGCACGGGCTCGCGCGGCTGCTGCTCCATCGAGGACGCCGGGGACGCTCGCCGCGCCGCGGACGTGCTCGGCATCCCGTACTACGTGTGGGACCTGTCGGAGACCTTCGAGGAGACCGTCGTGGCGGACTTCCTCGCCGAGTACTCGGCCGGCCGCACCCCGAACCCGTGCGTGCGGTGCAACGAGCACATCAAGTTCGAGGCCCTGCTGGACAAGGCGACGGCGCTCGGCTTCGACGCGGTGGTCACGGGCCACTACGCGCGCGTCGAGCGGGCGGCGGACGGCGCCCCCGAGCTGCACCGCTCCCGCAACGACGCCAAGGATCAGTCCTACGTGCTGGCGGTCATGGGCTCGGAACGGCTCCAGCGGTCGATCTTCCCGCTGGGGGACTACACGTCGAAGGACGAGGTCCGGGCGGAGGCCGCGCGCCGCGGGCTGTCGGTGAGCGCGAAGCCGGACTCCTACGACATCTGCTTCGTCGCGGACGGCGACACGCCGGGGTTCCTGCGGGACCGCCTCGGCGAGCAGCCGGGCGACGTCGTGGACGCGGACGGCAACGTCGTGGGCTCCCACCGCGGCGCGTACGCGTTCACGGTCGGGCAGCGCAAGGGCCTGGGGCTCGGACGCCCGGCCCCGGACGGCCGGGCCCGCTACGTCGTCGACGTCGACACGTCGTCGAACACGGTCGTCGTCGGGCCCTCGGAGCTGTTGACGGTGGACCGGATCGAGGCCGCGGGGGCCGTATGGTTCGTCCAGCCCCCGAAGGATCGGACGGACGTGACGGTACAGATTCGCGCGCACGGGCGCGCCGTGCCCGCGCAGGTGCGCGCCGGCGACGCCAGCACCCTCGACGTGCGGCTCCTCGAGCGGCTGCGCGGCGTGGCCGCCGGGCAGTCGGTGGTCGTCTACGACGGCACCCGGGTGCTGGGCCAGGCCACCGTGTCGCGCGCCTGGCGCGACCGAGCCGGCGCGGCGGGCGTCGCCGCGGGCGCGGCGGACCCCGCGTGACCGCCGTCAGCGGGCACGGCC
Source organism: Isoptericola dokdonensis DS-3 (assembly GCF_001636295.1). Classification (NCBI taxonomy): domain Bacteria; kingdom Bacillati; phylum Actinomycetota; class Actinomycetes; order Micrococcales; family Promicromonosporaceae; genus Isoptericola; species Isoptericola dokdonensis. The sequence goes on from NZ_CP014209.1 coordinate 17,750, forward strand.
CCTGGCCCGGCGGTCGCGGTGACGAGCTCGAGGCGCAGCAGACCGTGCTGGACGACCTCGCGTCGCTGCCGACCGGCGTGGACGCCGTGCCGTTCCTCACCGGGCTGCCGGGTCGTGGCCCGGGCGCGGACCCGGTGGGCCGCGCGGGCGCGCTCCTCACCGAGCTCCCCGTCGAGCTGGGGCCGCACGGCTGGAAGCTGGCCGACCACCGCGGCGCCGACCACCGCCGGGCGGACGCCCTGCTGGCCGACGACCTCATGGCGCTGGCCGTGGCGGCCCACGGGTACACCGGCCGCCTGGCGGTCGAGGTCACAGGTCCGTGGACGCTCGCGGCCGAGCTGTGGTCGGCGCGCGGGGACCGGGTGCTGGCGGACGTCGGCGCCCGCGCCGAGCTGGGGCAGGCGCTCGCCGTCGGCCTGGCCGAGCACGTCGCGCGGGTGCGCGACCAGGTGCCGGGCGCGCAGGTGGCGGTGCAGCTCGCCGAGCCGCTGCTGGGGCAGGTGCACGCGGGCGTGCTGCCCACGTTCTCGGGGTTCTCGCGGCTGCGGGCGGTGCCCGGCCCGGACGTGGTCGAAGGTCTGGAGCCGGTGGTGCGGGCGCTGCACGACGCGGGTGCCGAGGTCGTGGTGCACCTCGGAGGCACGTGGGTCGGGATCCCGCCGGTGGTGCTGGCGGGCGCGGACGCCGTGGGCCTCGACCTGGCGGACGTCGGGCCGGGGGGCTGGAACGAGCGGGCGTGGGAGCTGGTGGCACGAGCCACGGAGCGGGGGACCGGCCTGTGGGCCGGTCTGCCCCCGGCCACCGTGTCGCAGTGCTCGGGGCCGCAGCTCGGCGAGCTCGTGCGGCTCGTCGCCGAGCCGTGGCGGCGGATCGGGCTCCCGGCCGACGGGCTCGACGCGGTCACGCTGCTGGCGTCTCCCCGCCGGGTGCTCGGCACCCTGGACGAGCATCGTGCCGAGCTGGCGAACCTGGGCCGGATCGGCGAGGCGCTGGCCGAGCGCGCCGCCTCCTGAGCCTCCGCCCGGTCGTCTGCCGCCGACCTCCGGCGTGTTCGCCCGTCCGGGGCGTCCAGAGCGAGCCGGACGAACCGGACGTGCGTAGCCTGGGGCCATGTCCGACCTGCGAGCAGTGCTTTTCGACCTCGACGGAGTGCTCACCCCCACCGCGGAGGTGCACATGCGGGCGTGGGAGCGGCTCTTCGCCCCGTACGCGCAGGCCCACGGCCTGGAGCCCTACACGGCGTCCGACTACTTCGCCCACATCGACGGCAAGCCCCGGTACGACGGCGTGGCGACGTTCCTCGCCTCCCGGGGGGTCGACCTGCCCCGCGGCACCGCCGCGGACGCGCCCGGCGAGGACACGGTGTGCGCGCTGGGCAACCGCAAGGACGAGATCGTCAACCGGATGTTCGACCAGGAGGGCATCGACCCGTACCCGGGGTCGGTGCGCTTCCTCGACGCCGTGACCGCGGCGGGCGCCCACGTCGCCGTCGTGTCGTCGTCCCGCAACACACCGGCCGTCCTGGCGGCGGCGGGGCTGGCGCACCGGTTCGAGGTCGTCGTGGACGGCAACGTCGCCGCGCGGGAGCACATCGCGGGCAAGCCCGCGCCCGACACCTACGTGCGGGCGGCCGAGCTGCTCGGGGTCCCCGTCGCGCAGGCGGTGGTGGTCGAGGACGCGATCTCCGGCGTGCAGGCCGGGGCGGCCGGCGGCTTCGGGCTCGTGCTGGGCGTGGACCGGGGCGTCGGCGCGGACGCGCTGCGCGCGCACGGGGCCGACAGGGTGGTCGCCGACCTCGGCGAGCTCGACGCGGCGGTGCTCACCCGCCGGGACGGGGGTGCCGCATGATCCGCAAGACCAGCGACGAGCAGAACACCGTCGACCGGCACCGGTTCCCGGCCGACCCGTGGCGCCTGGTCGAGGCGCAGTTCTCCGCCGAGGACCTGGGTGTCACCGAGACGCTGTTCTCCGTGGGCAACGGCTACCTCGGCATGCGCGGCAACGTGGAGGAGGGACGCGACTCCTACGCCCACGGCACGTTCGTCAACGGGTTCCACGAGACGTGGCCGATCCGGCACGCGGAGGACGCCTACGGGTTCGCGAAGGTCGGTCAGACCATCGTCAACGTGCCCGACGCGAAGGTGATCCGCCTGTACGTCGACGACGAGCCGCTCCTGCTGCCCGTCGCCGACCTGCTGGAGTACGAGCGTTCCCTGGACCTGCGCGACGGGATGCTGCGGCGCGACGTCCTGTGGCGCACGCCGTCGGGCAAGCGCGTGCGGGTGCGGTCCGAGCGGATGGTGTCCTTCGTGGAGCGGCACCTCGCCGTGATGACGTTCGAGGTGACGCTGCTCGACGACGCCGCCCCCGTCGCGATCTCGTCGCAGGTGCTCAACCGGCAGGACGGTCAGGACGAGTACCACGTGCGTGCGGCGTCCCTGGGGGAGGGCTTCGACCCGCGCAAGGCGGAGCAGTTCCACGGGCGGGTGCTGCAGCCGATGACGCAGTGGGGCGACGACGAGCGCGTCGTGCTGTCGTACCGCTGCACGAACTCCGGCATGACGTTGGCGGTGGCGGCCGACGACCGCATCGAGACGGAGAACGAGTGGGACGTGCGCACGCAGGTCGAGGACGACCTGGCCAAGCACGTGTTCCGGGTGCGGGCGGCGCCGGGTCGCCCGATCCGCCTGACGAAGACGGTCGCGTACCACACGTCCCGCGGGGTGCCGTCGCGCGAGCTGGTGGACCGCTGCCGGCGCACGCTCGACCGGGTCGCCGACGGCGGGGTGGCGGCGCGGTACGCCGACCAGCGCGCCTGGCTGGACGACTTCTGGGCGCGGTCCGACGTGGAGGTCGGCGGGCGCCCGGAGATCCAGCAGGCGGTGCGCTGGAACCTGTTCCAGCTCGCGCAGGCCACGGCACGGGCCGAGGGCAACGGGGTGCCGGCCAAGGGGCTGACCGGGTCCGGGTACGGCGGGCACTACTTCTGGGACACCGAGATCTACGTCCTCCCGTTCCTCACCTACACGAGCCCGCGGTTCGCCCGCAACGCGCTGCGGTTCCGCTACCACATGCTCGACGCCGCCCGGCGGCGGGCCGCCGACCTGTCGCAGCGGGGCGCCCTGTTCCCGTGGCGCACCATCAACGGCGAGGAGGCGTCCGCCTACTACGCGGCGGGCACGGCGCAGTACCACATCGACGCCGACATCAGCTATGCCCTCGTCCAGTACGCCCGCGCGACCGAGGACGTCGACTTCCTGCGGCGGGAGGCCGTCGACATCCTCGTCGAGACGGCCCGCATGTGGCAGGACCTGGGCTTCTGGCGGGTCAACAGCGACGACTTCTTCCACATCCACGGGGTCACCGGCCCGGACGAGTACACGACGGTCGTCAACGACAACCTCTTCACGAACGTCATGGCCCGGTTCAACCTGCGCGCGGCGGCGTTCGTCGTGGACCGGCTGCGCGAGGACTACCCCGAGGACTTCGCGCGGCTGGTGGAGCGGCTGGACCTCCAGCCGGCGGAGACCACGGAGTGGACCCGCGCGGCCGAGAAGATGTCGATCCCGTTCGCCGAGGGGATCGGCATCCACCCGCAGGACTCGCACTTCTTCGAGCGGGAGATCTGGGACCTGGCGCACACCCCGGCGGACAAGCGGCCGCTCCTGCTGCACTACCACCCGCTGGTCATCTACCGGTACCAGGTGCTCAAGCAGGCCGACGTGGTGCTCGCCCTGTTCCTCCAGGGTCAGCACTTCACGGCCGAGGAGAAGCTCGCCGACTTCGAGTACTACGACCCGCTGACCACCGGCGACTCCACCCTGTCCGGGGTGGTGCAGTCGATCGTCGCCGCGGAGGTCGGGTACCACGAGCTGGCGCTGGAGTACTTCCTGTCGTCGCTGTACGTGGACCTGGCGAACCTGCACGCGAACGCCTCGGACGGCGTGCACGTGGCGTCGGCCGGGGGCACCTGGTCGGCGCTGGCGTGCGGCTTCGGGGGGATGCGGGACCACGACGGCGAGCTGACGTTCGACCCGCGGCTCCCGCAGGACTGGGAGTCCCTGACGTTCCGGGTGACGTGGCGCGGGTCGCGGCTGCGGGTGACGGTGCTGCCGGACTCGATCGAGCTGGTCGCCGAGACGGGCGACGGCGCGACGGTCGGCGTCCGGGGCGAGCAGGTGCGGGTCGGCGCGGGGGAGACGGTCGTGGTGGCGCTGGACGGCCAGGGACCGGTCCGCGCGGGACGCCCCGGTCTGCGCGCGCTGTCGGGCAACCGCCGCGACGACGGCACCCTCATCACGGTGACCGTGCCGCACGTCTGAGCGGCACTCGGCCGGGATCGGGGGCCAGGACCGCGGCGCCCCGGGGACGGACCGTCCCCGGGGCACCGTCGTCAGGCGAGGTGCGCGGCGAGGAACGCGTAGTGCACGGCCGCCATGTGCGCGGCCTGCTTGTTGTCCGCGGCGCCGCCGTGCCCGCCCTCGATGTTCTCGTAGTAGGTGACGTCCTTGCCGGCGGCGAGCATCAGCGCGGCCATCTTGCGGGCGTGGCCGGGGTGCACGCGGTCGTCCTTGGTGGACGTCGTGAACAGCACCGGCGGGTAGTCGCGGTCGGCGTCGAACAGGTGGTACGGCGAGAAGGTGCGCACGAACTCCCAGTCGTCCGTGTCGGGGTCGCCGTACTCGGCGGCCCACGACGCGCCGGCGAGGAGCTTCGTGTACCGCTTCATGTCGAGCAGCGGCACGCCCACGATGACGGCGCCGAACAGCTCGGGGTACTGCGTGAGCATGTTGCCGGCGAGCAGCCCGCCGTTGGAGCGGCCCTCGGTGCCGAGGTGCTGCGGCGCGGTGATGCCGCGGGCGACGAGGTCGCGGGCCACGGCCGCGAAGTCCTCGTAGGCGCGGTGCCGCTTCTCCCGCAGGGCGGCCTGGTGCCAGGTCGGTCCGTACTCGCCGCCACCACGGATGTTCGCCACGACGTGCACGCCGCCGCGCTCCAGCCAGGCGCGCCCCACCGTCCCGGAGTAGCCGGGCAGCAGCGGGATCTCGAAGCCGCCGTACCCGTACAGCAGCGTCGGGGCGGCGCCGGGCGTCGACGGGTCGGCGGGGCGCACCAGGTCCTCGCGACCGACGACGAAGTAGGGGACCCGGGTGCCGTCGGCGGACGTCGCGAAGTGCTGCTCGGCCACCATGCCGGTCGCGTCGAAGACGGCGGGTGCCGCCTTGAGGGGCTCGGGCGCGATGGGTGCGGCGTCCGGCCCGGCCACGGTCGCCAGCGAGAGGGTGGTCGGCGTCAGGTAGCCGGTCGTGGTGACCCAGACGTCGTCGCTGTCGACGGCGGAGACGGCTCGCACCCCGACGGTGAGCAGGTCGCCGTCCACCGGCAGCTCCGACCGGGTCCAGGCCTCACCGGCGGCCGCGCCGTCCTCCAGGGACGGCGGGGTGAGGACGTGGACGGCGTTCTTCACGTCGTCGAGCACGTTGACCACGAGGTGGTGGCGGGTCCAGGACGCGCCGACCAGGGACGTGCTCGCGGTGGGCTCGAACAGGACGGTGAGGTCCCGCGACCCGTCGAGGAAGGCGTCGACGGTGGTGGTGAGCAGCGAGCCCGCCGCGTAGGTGCGCCCCGCCACCGTCCAGTCCTCGCGGAGGTCGACCACCAGCCACTCGCGGTGGAAGCCCACCTCGGCGGAGTCGGGCACGTCGATCCTGGTGAGCTCCTGCCCGGCGGCGCCGACGCCGGTGACGAGGTACGTCTCGGACCGGTAGAACGCGAGCGCACGGCGCACGAGGTCGCGCTCGAAGCCGGGCGTGCGGGACCGGTGGCCGGACACCGCGAGGTCCTGCTCCACGCCCTCGTAGACCGTCGCGGCCTCCGCCAGCGGCGTGCCGCGGCGCCACAGCCGGACCGTCCGGGGGTAGCCGGACGTCGTCACGGTGCCGGGGCCCAGGTCGGTCGCGACGTAGACCGTGTCCTCGTCCGCCCAGGCGAGCGAGCCCTTGGCGAGCGGCCGCTCGAACCCGCCCTCGGCGGCGGGGACGAACTGCTTGGTCACGAGGTCGAACTCGCGGGTCACGTCCGCGTCGGAGCCGCCGGGGGACAGGTCCACCAGGGCGCGGCGCCACGGCTCGCCCGCGGCGAGCTGCTCGGGCGTCGGGCGCAGCATCGACGCGCCGTGCCACACCCACGACTCGTCCTCGGCCGCGCCGAGCGCGTCCAGGTCCAGCACGGTCTCCCACACCGGGGCCGCCGTGCGGTACTCGTCGAGGGTGGTGCGCCGCCACAGCCCGCGCGGGTGGGCGGCGTCGCGCCAGAAGTTGTAGAGGTGGTCGCCGATCCGGGACACGTCCGGGATGCGGTCGTCGGAGTCGAGGACCTCCAGGACGGCCGCCTCGATCTCGTCGAGCGCGGGACCTGCGAGGGTCTCGTGCGCGTGGTCGTTGCGGGCACGCACCCAGGCGAGCGCGTCGGCACCCTCGACGTCCTCCAGCCACTGGTGCGGGTCGGCGGGGTCGGTCACGGCGGGGGTGGGTGCGTCCATGGCGCGACCCTAGCGCGGGCCACGGACGGTCCGCCGACGAGCCGGCGGACGTCCGGACGGTCCTGTTCACCCGGGTGAAGGCTGTGGTAGAAAGTCCTGGTCAGGGCCCCATGCCCTGTTCAGACCATCCAGGGGGTTCGCGGAGAAGGTCGCGTTCGCGCGGCCGTCCCAGGGGGAGCCGCCGGACCACCTCACGCCAACGGGGGTGCGGTGAGTACGACGACGTCCACGAGGCCACGCGTCGCGAGCAGGGTCGTCCCCTGGTTGTGCGTCGCCGCGATGGTGCTGTGCGTGGCAGCGCTCCCGTTGCTCGCCGACGGCGGCTGGGCGGTGTGGGCCGTGGGGGGCGCCGCGCTGCTGCTGCCCGTCGTCGCCGCGGTGCTGCTGGCGCGGGCCGCGCGCCGCGACGACGAGACCCTGCGCGCCCTGGTCGCCGAGCGCGACCTGCTGGCCCGGCGCCTCACCGAGACCGCGGACGTGCTGGAGCGGACCACGAACGACCTCGCCGCCGAGCAGGCGGGTCGCCGGCGCGAGCGCGCGGCCGTCGAGACCGCCGTGGTGGCGCTCAGCCGGAAGGTCCAGGCGTCCGCCCACCGCGTCCAGGAGGAGGCGGCGCGCATGGTCCAGCGGCACTCCGCCGACCCCGACGTGCTCCAGACGTCCATGCGCATCGACCACGCCGCGGCCCAGCACGCGCGGCAGGCGCAGAGCCTCGTGGCCCTGTGCGGCCAGCGGCCCGGCCAGACCTGGGACGAGCCGCTGCCGCTGCCGGACGTCGTGCGCGCCGCCGCCGGCCGGATCACCGCGTTCCAACGGGTCGAGGTCTCCGGCGACCCGGGTCTCAGCGTCTCGCCCCTGGCCGTGGAGGCGCTCGTGCACGTCGTGGCCGAGCTGCTGGCCAACGCCACCCAGTGCTCGCCCCCGAACACCAAGGTGCTCGCCACGCTGCGCCAGGTGCAGCGCGGCGCCGTCATCGAGATCGACGACTGCGGCGTCGGGATGGACGAGCGCGAGCTCGCCCGCGTGCGCCGGATCGCCTCGGGGGCCGCGCCCGTGACCATCGCGGACCTCGGCCAGGTGCCCCAGACGGGCCTGGCCGTCGTCGGGACGTACGCGCGGGCCCTCGACCTGCGGGTCGACCTCGTGGAGTCGGTCTACGGCGGCCTGCGGGCCGTCGTCATGCTGCCGGCCGCGCACACCGAGGTCTCCGCGACCGGTCCGTCGGTGCTGGCGCCCAGCGTCGACGACGCCTGGGGCACGGCTCCCGCCCCGGCGGCGCACCTGGCCCCGCCGGTGGTGGCGCGGCCCGAGCCGCCGTCCGCGACCTCGGTCGCGGCCGACGTGGTGCGGCCCGGCCCGCCGGTGCTGCCGCAGCGCCGGTCACGGCGCGCCGCGCTCGACGGGCCCCCGACCCGCCCGACCCCGGCGACGACGACCGAGGACCGGGCCGACCGGCCCGCCCCCGATCCGGTCGCCGACCAGACGGCCGAGGAGGCGGGCGCCTGGATCGGCGCGTTCTTCGCGGCCGGCACAGCACCGCTGCCCGATCCCCAGCTCAGCGAGCCGGCCGCCGACACGGCCGGCACCTCGGAGGACCGATGACGACGACCGACCAGACCACCACCGCCCACCCGGACAGCTGGATGCTCGACCTCGTGGCCGAGGTTCGTGGCGTCCTGCACGCGATCGTGCTCAGCTCGGACGGGCTGGTGAAGGTCCGCACCGACGTGACCGACCCCGACACGGCGGACAAGGTCGCCGCGGCGTGCGCGGGCCTCGTCGCGCTGGGGCTCAGCATGGGGCGCGAGTTCGGGCGCAGCGACACGCTGCGACAGGTGGTCGTCGAGTTCGACGGCGGCTTCCTGTTCGTGCGCGGCGCCGGTGACGGCTCGCGGCTCGCGGTGATCACCGACACCACGGTCGACCCGGGGCTCGTCGCGCAGCAGATGCAGGCCCAGGTGCTCATGATCGGCGAGCGCACCCTGGGCACGGAACCGGTCGGGGACTGAGGAGCGCCGGATGAACGTCGACGGTTTCCGCGACCATCCGGTCCGCTCCTACGTCCTGACCGGCGGTCGCGCGCACCCCAGCCGCAACACCCTGCGCCCGGAGACGCTCGTGTGCGCGGCGCTGGACGACGGCCGCGAGCCGCCGCGGGCCGCGGGTCGGCACGAGCAGGCGGTGCTGGACACGTGCCAGGGCACGCTCGCCGTCGCCGAGATCGCGGCCTACCTCCGTCTGCCCGTGAGCCTGTCGGCCGTCATCGTCTCCGACCTGGTCGACGCGGGGCACCTCGTCGTCCGGTCGGGAGTCACCCACGGGCTCCCTGACACCGACCTGCTGGAGGAGATCCTCGATGGGCTCCGCAACCTCTGAGCCGCGCCACCTGCCCGCCGCCGTCGCCCGTTCCGTCAAGGTGCTGGTGGTCGGTGCCTTCGGTGTCGGCAAGACCACCCTGATCGACGCGGTGAGCGAGATCCCGATGCTCCGCACCGAGGAGTCGGTGACGACCGCGAGCGTCGGCGTCGACCCGGCGCTCGGCTCGAAGTCGACCACGACGGTCGCGATGGACTTCGGGCGCCTCACGCTGGGCGGCCGGACCGCCCTGTACCTGTTCGGGACGCCGGGTCAGCGGCGCTTCTGGGACCTCTGGTCGGGGCTCGCGGACGGGGCGGTGGGTGCCCTCGTCGTCGTCGACACGCGCCGCCTGGAGGACAGCTTCGAGGTCCTCGACCAGCTCGAGGAGAAGACGGACCTGCCCGTCGCCGTCGTGATCAACAGCTTCCCCGACGCTCCCCGGCACCCGGAGGACGACGTGCGGCTCGCCCTCGACCTGCCGCCCGGCACCCCCGTGGTCACCGCGGACCTGCGCGTGCGCCAGGAGACGGTGGGGGTGCTCGTCACGCTGGTCGAGCACGCGCTGCGCCGCCGGTCGGGGCGGGTGGCCGCGTGAGCGTCACCGCAGCCGGTCGGGCCGTCCGCCTGGAGGAGGTCTCCGACCGCACCCTGCTCGCGGACCTCGCGGGTGCCGCCGACCCCCGTGCGGCGTACGAGGCGCTGCGCTCCCGGTGGGGGAACGTGGCCCCGGTCGACCTGGAGCCGGGTGTGCCGGCCTGGTTGGCCCTGGGGTACGACGAGGTCACCACGGTGCTGCGCAACGAGGCGCTGTTCGCCCGGGACGCCCGGCACTGGCGCTACGAGGCGGAGCGGCTGGTGGCCTGGCGCTCTCCCGCGCGGGCGGTGCTGGCGCAGCGCGACAGCGCCCACGACCGCGACGGCGAGGAGCACCGGCGGCTGCGCGCGCCGCTGGCGGACCTGCTGGCCACCCTCGACGAGCAGCGCCTGACGCGCACGGTGACGGTCGCGTGCCGGTCGGCGCTCGACCGCCTCCGGGCGCGGGGCGGCGGGGACCTCGTCGCGGAGTACGCGGCGGACGTGCCGGTGCGGGTGCTGGCGGACCTCCTGGGCCTCAACCTGGCTGACGCACGCCGCCTGCACGAGCTGACCGTGACCGTCCGGGCGGGCACCGAGGGCTCCTACGGGGCGTCGGTCGAGATGGAGAACCTGCTGGCGAACGTCGTCGCGGGGCGTCGGGCGGAACCGGGCGACGACCTCACCTCGGCACTGCTGGCGCACCCGGCGCACGCCAACGACCTCGAGGTGATGGGCGCCGTCGGCCTGCTGTTCCGGACCGCGCACGACGCCGAGGTGGCGTGGTGCGCCACGACCATCGGGCGGCTCCTCACGGACCCGGGTTTCGCGGGGCGGCTGCACGGCGGCCGGCTCGTGCTCGACGACGCGCTCGACGAGATCGCGCGGACCGACCCGCCGCTGCCGCACCTGCTGCCGCGCTACGCGCTGTCGGACAGCCGGGTCGGCGGGCAGCCGGTCGCGGCCGGTGACGCGATCGTCCCGGCAGTGGCGGCGGCGAACCTGGACCGGGCGGTGCAGGCGGTGGACCCGTGGGAGCAGGTCGATGCCCGGTTTCACCTGACGTGGGGCGCGGGGGCGCACGGCTGCCCCGCGCACCGGTCGGCGCCGCTCGTCACGCGGCTGGTCGTGGGGCACCTGCTCGCGGTCGTCGCGGAGCTGGAGCTCGCGGTGCCGGCGCACGACGTGGTGCCGGTGCGCTCGGCCTGGGTGCGGCACCCGGCGGCGCTCCCGGTGCGCTGGCGCTGAGCCGCACCGGGAGCGTCGTGCCGGTCAGGCGCCGACGCGCGCCTTGAGGCGTGCGGTGACCTGGCGGTAGGCCTGCGGGTCGACGGGCAGCAGCCACTGGACGGCCCGCTTGCCGGCGGGCAGGTTGAGGTCGAGGTCGTCCAGCATCTCGTCGATCTGGTGCATGGAGAACGGGATGATGTTCGTCCCGCGGGCGTGCTTGCCCTCGGTGCGCTTCTCCATCCAGTCGAGCCGGTCGCGCACGTGCTCGCGCCGCACCTCGAGCGGCGGCAGGTCGATCGCGTCGGCGAGGTAGCCGGCCGTCCAGGCGGCGCCGACCTCGGCCGACAGCGGGCTGAACAGCGACGAGTTGTACCCGGCGAACGTCAGGTGCGGGACGTCGTGGGGGAGGATCTGTCGGTAGAGCTCGAAGTTCCCGCGGTCGTCCAGGAGCCGGTCGGTGACGTCGGCGTCGAGGAACGGCACCCGCTGGTGGAACCCGGTGCCGCACACGACCAGGTCGGCGCGGACGGTCGCGCCGTCGCCCAGGACCGCGACGGGAGCGCCGTCGTCGTCGGTGGTGAACCGCTCGATCTCGGTGTCGCGGTGCACGGCGATCGCGCCGGCCTCGACCTGCTCGGTGAACCCGTCGGTGGCGAGCGAGACGTTGGAGCGGGCGATGGTCTCGAACTCGGTGTGCGGGACGAGGCCGAGCTCCTTGAGCCGGAGCTGCTTGGTGGCGACGGACCCCACGCTCGCGAGCATGCCGCGGCGCACGCCGTCGCCCGGCCCGTGCAGGAACTTCTCGGCACCGCCGGTGAGGTCCTGGTAGCGGAACAGCGCCTCGCCCATCCGGGTGAGCAGCAGGTACTTGTAGTTGAGCGCGTTGCCGAGCTTCTTCGGCATCTTCCACAGCAGGTGGCGGGCGACGACGGTGGTCCCGGCCGCGACGGGGCCGACCTCCGCGGCGACGTCGCAGGCGGACTTGCCGTAGCCGACGACGACGACGTGCCGGTCGCGGGCGTCCTCGACCGTGGCGAGCTGGCTGGCCGCGACGATCTTGCCCCCGGCGCGCAGCAGCTCGCCCAGCCCGTCGAACGGCGGGATGACGGGGTCGGAGAAGATGCCGTTCGCGACGACCAGGTGGTCGAACCGCTCCGGTTCCGCGACGGCCTCGCCGCTGCGGCGCGCGGTCACGAGCCAGCCGTCCTCGGCGTCGGTGAGCTCGGCGCGTACCACCTCGGTGGACAGCCGCAGCAGGTCCGTCAGCCCGTGGTCGACGACGTACTGCTCGAGGTACGCCTGGACCTGCTCGCCGCTGGGCCACTCGGGGTAGTGCTTCGGCATGGGGGCGTCGCTGAACGCGTAGGAGCCCTTGTTGTTCTGCGTGTAGAGACCCGTGTAGCGGCGGGTCGAGCTCCAGACGCCGCCGACGTCGGGGGCCTTCTCGAACACGGTGACGTCGTGCCCGAACTCGCGGAGCGTCGTGGCACTGGCGAGACCGGCGAACCCGGCTCCGACGACGGCGATCTTCATCTGCGTCCCTGCTCTCGGTGGAGGTGGTGGCAAACGGAAGGATCGTAGCGTTCCGGGCACTCCGGGCAACAGGTCCGGTGCAGGATCGGTCCAGGTCAGGGCGTCGCGGGGCCTGTGCGGGTCGCCCGTCGCCCGCGCGAGGGCGGGGTGTCGGCGGCGCACGGCAAGATGGTCCCGTGACCGACACCGAACCCGCCGCCGGACCTGCCGCGCTCGACGAGGCCTCGGCGCGGCGGCGCTGGGCCGAGCTCGTCGCCCTCGTCGAGGAGGACCGCGCCGCGTACTACGAGCACGACGCGCCGAAGGTCTCGGACGCCGAGTACGACGACCGCCTGCGCGAGCTGGAGGCGCTGGAGGCGGCGCACCCCGCGCTGCGCAGCCCCGAGTCGCCGACGCAGCGGGTCGGCGGCCGCGCGGCGGCCGGGTTCGAGACCGTCGCGCACCTGGAGCGGATGCTGTCGCTGGACAACGTGTTCAGCACCGACGAGCTGCGGGCCTGGGACGCGCGCGTGGCGCGCGACCTCGGCGTGCCGGACGGCGACGTCGGCTACCTGTCCGAGGTGAAGATCGACGGGCTCGCGATCGCGCTGCTCTACGAGAAGGGTCGCCTGGTGCGGGCCGCGACGCGCGGCGACGGCCGCGAGGGCGAGGACATCACCCAGAACGCCCGGCGCATCGCCGACATCCCCGAGAGGTTGCAGGGCAGCGGCCACCCCGACGTCGTCGAGGTGCGCGGCGAGGTCTTCATCCCGGTGGCCGCCTTCGACCGGCTCAACGAGCTGCAGGGCGAGACGCGCGTCCGGGCGGTGCAGGAGGCCCGGGAACGTCGCACGTTCGACGAGGAGCGGGCGCAGGAGGCCGCGCTGCGGCGGTTCCCGCACTTCGCCAACCCGCGCAACGCGGCGGCGGGCGGGCTGCGCCAGATGCTGGACAAGAAGTCGGGTCTCGACCTCGAGGTGGGTCTCGCCCGGGTCGAGGCGCTGCGGCTGTACGCCCACGGCGTCGGCGCGCTGCAGTGGACGGCGGGGGAGCACGAGGAGCTCGCGAACCAGTCGGACGCCTACGCCCTCTTCGAGCAGTGGGGCGTCCCGGTCTCCCCGCACAACCGGGTGGTGCAGGGCGTCGACGGCGTGCTCGCGATGATCGAGCACTTCGGCGCGCACCGGCACGACATCGAGCACGAGCTCGACGGGATCGTGGTGAAGGTCGACGCCCTGGCGGACCAGCGCCGCCTCGGCAGCACGAGCCGCGCCCCGCGCTGGGCGATCGCCTACAAGTACCCGCCCGAGGAGGTCAACACCCGCCTGCTCGCCATCCAGGTCGGCGTGGGCCGCACCGGCCGGGCCACCCCGTACGCGGTCATGGAGCCCGTCAAGGTCGCCGGGTCCACCGTCCGCCAGGCCACCCTGCACAACCAGGACGTCGTGCGCGCCAAGGGGGTGCGCATCGGCGACATGGTGGTGCTGCGCAAGGCCGGGGACGTCATCCCGGAGATCCTCGGGCCCGTCACCGCGCTCGCCGACGACGGCTTCCCCCGCGAGGACTTCGTCATGCCCGCCGAGTGCCCCGAGTGCGGCACGCCGTTGCGGCCCATGAAGGAGGGCGACGTCGACCTGCGCTGCCCCAACGCCGAGTCGTGCCCGGCCCAGGTGCGCGGACGCGTCGAGCACATCGGCTCCCGCGGCGGGCTCGACGTCGAGGCGCTCGGCGAGGTGACCGCTGCCGCCCTCACCCAGCCGCTGGAGCCCGCGGAGCCGCCGCTGCGCACCGAGAAGGACCTCTTCGCGCTCACCGTGGAACAGCTCGCCCCGATCAAGGTCGTGGTGCGTGACCCGGAGACCGGCCTGCCGCGGCCCAGCGACGGCAAGGGCGAGTCGGCCGACGTCACCATGTCCGACGGGTCGGTGCTGACGGCGAAGGTCGCGCGGCCGTTCCAGAAGGTCGTCGCGCGGACCTACCCGCCCGGCTTCGAGGACGCCACGCCCGCCGAGCGCCGTGCCGCCGGCGTGCGCAAGGACTTCCCGGTGTACGGGCCGTCCAGCACCGCCGAGAAGCTGGTCGCCGAGCTCGACCGGGCGCGCACCAAGGACCTGTGGCGGCTCCTCGTCTCGCTCAACGTCCGGCACGTGGGTCCCGTCGCGGCCCGGGCGCTGGCGGACTGGTTCGGGTCGCTGGACCGGATCCGCGCGGCATCGCGGGAGGACCTCGCGGCCGTCGAGGGCGTCGGCCCGGTCATCGCGGACGAGCTCCTCGCCTGGTTCGACGTCGACTGGCACCGGGAGATCCTCGAGGCGTGGACGCGCGCGGGCGTGCGGTTCGAGGTACCGGGCCACCCCGGACCGGAGGCACGCGCCGAGGAGGCCGCCGCTGGGCCGACCGGACCGCTGGCCGGGCTGACGGTCGTCGTCACCGGGTCGTTGGAGGGGTACAGCCGCGACGGCGCGAAGGAGGCGATCCTGGCCGCGGGTGGCAAGGCGGCCGGTTCGGTGTCGAAGCGCACCGACTACGTCGTGGTGGGGGAGAACGCCGGCTCCAAGGCCGCCAAGGCCGAGGAGCTCGGGCTGCCCGTCCTCGACGAGGCGGGCTTCACCGCCCTGCTGGCGGGCGGCCCGGCGGCGCTGGAGGCCTGAGGACCGGACGTGGCCGGGCGGCCTCCACCAGGCCCCGCGACGGTCTCGGTCCGGCGCCGAAAGCGTCGGTGCAGAGCAGGGCGAAGTGCCGCACCAGCGGCAGGTCGAGCCCCCAGCCGACGACCGCCCAGCCGAGGTGCAGGTGCCCCAGCGCTCGCGCGAACGCCCGGACCCCCTCGTAGCGGACGCCGGCGTGCTCGTACGTGAGACGCCACAGGATGTCGCGGTGATCGGCTGCCGGTCGCAGCTCCAGACCCACCGGACGGCGGTCGAGCAGCCAGCGGGCGACGCCGCGGCACGTCCCGCAGTCGCCGGCCACCCACAGGACCGCCGGGAGCGGGGGAGCGACGGGGCGCAGCCGGGGACGCCAGGAGGGCACGGCGCCCACGTAGCGCTCCCACTGCTCGCCGTACCGTTCCCGGAGCTGCCTGCCCTCGTGCCACGCCGCCAGGCCGGACGAGTAGCCGACGGTCACGAGCGCTCCCACCAGCAGGCGAGCGTCGCCGAGGACGGCGGCGAGGACGACGAACAGCGCGGCGACGCTGAGCTGCATCGGGTTGCGCACGTACGCGTACGGGCCGGTGACGACGAGCCGACGTGGCGGGTCGTAGGGGAGGGGGGTCCCCTGGCCGACGAGGGCCAGCTCGCGCATGGCCGCGACGCCGACGAGAGCCACGGCGAGCGCGAGCTGGACGCCCGCTGCTGTCACCGGTGCGGGCCACGGCGGCGTCGCGCCGGTGGCGACGACGGGCAGGGCGACGAGCAGGGCGCCGGCGATGACGGCCTGCGCCCACCCGCGCACGACGACGAACCGGCGGGCGAGCGTCCAGCGTGCCAGCAGGACCGCGGGGACCAGTGCGGTGGCCACCCCGATCGCCTCGCCCACCAGCCACCGCTCGCCGAGGACGACGACCGGGCTCGCCGCCGGCATGAGCAGCAGGTCCAGCCAGACGAGGACCGCCACGACCAGGACAGGGTGCGCGGTCCGCAGCGCCAGGGCGGGTACCGCGCCCCACAGGATCGCCCACGACCACCAGAGGTCCACGGGCACGCCACGCCAGACGGCGCCGACGGCCTCGAACGTCCACCATCCGGCGTCCGCGGCGACGACGTTGAGCGGCGCCAGGACGACGGCGCTCCAGCAGGTCGCCACGACGGCAGCGGCGAGCTCCCGGTCCGACGGTCTGCGGTGGACGAGGAGGGCGACGAGCAGCACGGTCGGCACTGCCAGGCCCGCCGCGCGGACCAGCTCGGCCTCGTTCACGGGCGGGTCGCGTCGCCGAAGGTGTCGAGCAGGTACTCGGACGCGAGCGCCGTCACATGGTGCTGGACCGGGCCGAAGTACCACGAGGGGTCGAAGGTGCGGCGGTAGCCGAGCGACCAGCTCGCCGTCGTGGCGGTGTCCCCGTGCCAGGTCACCTCGGCGGTTCGCAGGTCCATCCAGCGGGCGAGCGTGGAGTCCTCCACCACCTCGAAGACGACCCGGCCGCCTTCGGGCCGCACCTCGGACGCCACGACCCGCAGCCGCATGGAGCGCTCGGTGGGCTCGGCGCCCAGGCCGAGGCTGTGCCGGGGTGCGAAGGCGACGAGCCGTTCGTCGCCGACCGCGAGGCCCTTGCCGGAGGCGCCGACGGGAACGGGGAACGGCACCGCGCGCAGGAGCACGGCGTCGGGGCGGCCGTATCGCGGCTCGGCGGCGAGCGCGTCGGCGAACGCCTCCGGCGGCGCGTCGACGACGACGGTGGCGGAGGCGACGTCGTCGCGCGGGACGGAGGGGGTGCCCGTGACGCCTTCGAGCGCGAGCAGGAGCAGGACGGGCGCGAGGACGAGGTGGCGGCGGCCGCGCGCGTGCTGCACGGCCAGCGCGACGAGTGCCGCGACGCCGTAGAAGAGGGGTGCGGCGATCACGAGGCAGACGACGCCTTCGTCCAGGAGGGGCCCGGCGAGGGCGAGCCCGACGGTGGTGGTGGCGAGCGCGACGCCGACGGGATGGCGTGGGCGAGCGGTCAGGACCACGCTGACGGCGATGAGGGCGGGGACGCCGACGTAGAACAGCGACGTCTGATCGAGCCCGGACGCCGAGAGGGCCTCGGCGGCCAGCATGGCGGCGAAGAGGGCGAGGACGACGCCGGCCAGCAGCCGGCGTGCTCGGCGCTGGGCCGGGCCCTCGGGCGGGCGCGGTGCGTGCGGCACGGCGTCGTCGTCGTCCCAGGGATCGGACGGCTGACCGGCGCGGGCCCGTGTCGGTGCGGGCCGGAGGTGGTCGTCGGGTTCTCCGGGACCGGGGGAGTCCGTCATCGTCAGTCCTCGAGTCGGTGCTGGTCGCCTCGATCAGTTTGATCGGACGATTTAATCGTGCGATTAAAGCATATGCTCAAGCCACGCCAGGGAGAGGACGGGACATGTCGACGGCACGACGGAACAGCGAGGAGACGCGGCGGCGGCTGCTCGACGCGGCCGACCAGGTGCTGCGCGAGCACGGGTACGCCGGCACGTCGGCGCGGACGATCGCCACCGCGGCGGAGGTCAACTCCGCCCTGGTCTTCTACCACTTCGGGGGTGTGGACCAGCTGCTGCTCGCGGCGCTCGACCGGTCCTCCGCGCAGCGGATGGCGCAGCACCGGGCGACGGCCGCCGATGCCCGCACCGTCGAGGAGCTCGTCGAGGCCGGGCTGCGCATCTACCGCGACGACCTGGAGCAGGGCCATCTCGCGCTCTTCAGCGAGCTCGTCGCCGCAGCGGTGACCAAGCCCGCTCTCCGTGCCGAGGTCGCGGGCCGGGCGGAGCCGTGGCTGGCCTTCGTGGAGGAGGCGTGGGACCGGGTGGCGGGCGGTACGCCGCTCGGACGGCTGCTACCGGCCCGGGGGGTCGCCAACGCCGCGCTCACCTTCTACCTCGGCGTCAACCTGTTCTCGGTCCTGGACCCCGACCAGTCGCGTACCGAGGACGTGTTCGACCTCGCCCGCCGCCTGGCTCCGCGGGCCCGCCTGCTCACGCTCAGGCTGCCCGGCCCGCGCCGCCGCTGACCCGACGGCCACGGCTCAGGACGGAGGTCAGCGCGGGTCGCGCGCCGCCCAGAGCATGCCGCGCACGACGATCTCGTGGATCGTCGGCTCGGTGACGTCGTCGACCGTGTGCCCGACGGCGCAGGCGAACACCTTCCCCGCGCCCCAGCGCCGGGTCCACACGACGGGGACGTCGACGGGCCCGTGCCACGGTGCGTCGGGCCGCGGCGCGTGCGTGGTGGTGGCGAGCACGTCGAGGGCGGCGTCGGTCTGCAGCCAGTACTGCTCGGTGGTGAGGGTGATGCGCTGCGGGAGCCCGGCGACGACGGGGTGGTCGGCGTGGTCGGGGACGATCTGCACGTCGTGCTCGACCATGTCGCCGGGGTGCGCGACGAACTGCCCGCCGACGAGGTGCTGGTAGTCGGTGGCGTTGCGGAAGGAGTCGAGCAGCCCTCCGTGCCAGCCGGCGAGGCCGGTGCCGTTCTCGACGGCGACGCGCAGGCCGTGCATCTCCTCGACGAGGATGTCGCCCATCGTCCAGCACTGGACGACCAGATCGGTGGCGTCCATGACGTCGGGGTCGGCGTAGACCTCCAGCGAGCTCTCCACGGTGATGTCGAACCCTGCGTCGCGCAGCGCGGGGAGGAACACGTCGCTGGTGCCGACCGGGTCGTGCCCTTCCCAGCCGCCGCGGACGACGAGGGCGGTGCGCGTGGTCACGAGTCCTCCTGGGCGCTGACGAGCGTGTCGACGTTGTGGGGGGAGAGGTACTGCTCGGTGACGAGGGTCGCGGCGCCGATGACGCCGGCCTGGGCGCCGGCGCCGGACGGCACGATGCGCAGGTGCTGGGTGGCCAGCGGCAGGGAGCGCTGGTAGACGATCTCGCGGATGCCGGCCATGAGGTGCTCGCCGGCTCCTGCCAGGACGCCGCCCACGACGATGCGGGCGGGGTTGAGGAGGCTGACGGAGGCGGCGAGGACGGCACCGATGTCGCGTCCGGCCTGGCGGACGGCCTGTCCGGCCGCGACGTCGCCGCTGCGCACGAGGTCGACGATGTCGGGGGTGCCGTGGACGTCGGCCCCGAGGTCGCGCAGCCGCTGGACGATGGCGAGCCCTCCGGCGACCGCCTCGAGGCAGCCGGTGTTGCCGCAGCGGCACGGGATGTCCTCGGCGCCGGGGACGGTGACGTGCCCGAGGTCGCCGGCGGCGCCCTGGGCGCCGCGGCGCAGGTGGCCGTCCATGATGACGCCCGCGCCGATGCCGGTGGCGACCTTGACGAACAGCAGGTCGTCGACCTCGGGGCAGATGGTGCGGTGCTCGCCGAGCGACATGACATTGACGTCGTTGTCGACGAGGACGGGCGCCCCGAGTCGGGCGTGCAGCGCGGCGGGGACGTCGGTGCCGTCCCATCCGGGCATGATCGGCGGGTTCACGGGCCGGCCGGTGGTGTGGTCGACGGGGCCGGGCAGACCGATGCCGATGCCGGCGAGGTCGGTGAGGTGCCGTCCTGCCTGGGCGACGAGCTTGGCGGCGGTGTCGGCGACCCACCCGAGCACGTGCTGGGGTCCGTCGGCGATCGACAGGGGCTCGTCGAGGACGGAGACGGGGACCGCGGCGAGGTCGGTGACGGCGATGCGGGCGTGGGTGGCGCCGAGGTCGACACCGACCACGATGCGTGACCGGGGGTCGAACGCGAAGGTGGAGGGCGGGCGGCCGCCGGTGCTGCTGGCCTCGCCGGCGGGGGTGAGCAGCCCGACGCCGCAGAGGGCGTCGATGCGCGCGGCTACGGTGGACCGGGACTGGCCGGTCTCGGCGACGAGCGAGGCGCGGGTGCGCGGCTCCCCGTCGCGGAACAGCTGGAACATCTCGCCGGCGCCCGTCGGGCGCGGGGGGAACTTGGCCAGCCCTTCCATGAGCACAGTGAACCACGACTCCTTCGGTCCGCACTTTGATTGCCCAAGGTACATCACGGCGATGTAACGATCCCAAAGTACCCGCACTTATGATTGACGCTGAGCAGAAGTCTGCTTAGAGTCGTCGCATGGTCAGTGGAGACCCCGCAGCGCCGCTGCTGCAGATGCAAGGCATCGTCAAACACTTCCCGGGCGCCAAGGCGCTCGACGGCGTCGACCTCGACGTCCTGCCAGGAGAGGTGCACTGCCTCCTCGGGCAGAACGGGGCCGGGAAGTCGACCCTCATCAAGGTGCTCGCCGGTGCCCACCAGCCCACGGCGGGCACGATCCTCATGGACGGGCAGCCCGTGGAGCTGCCGCACCCCGTGGCCGCGCTCGAGCACGGCGTCGCGACCATGTACCAGGAGCTCGACGTCGTCGACGGCCTCACCGTGGCGGAGAACATCTACCTCGGGCACGAGCTCGACAAGGTCGGGTTCACGCAGCGCCGGGAGGTCGCGAACCGTACCCGGGAGCTCATGGCGCGCCTGGGCCACCCCGAGATCTCGCCGCACCGTGAGGTCGGCACGCTGTCCGCGGCCGGCAAGCAGACCGTGTCGATGGCGCGGGCGCTCTCGCGCGACGCCCGGGTCATCGTCATGGACGAGCCGTCGGCCGTCCTCGACTCCGGCGAGGTCGACAACCTGTTCCGGGTCGTCGACGAGCTGACCGCGCAGGGCATCGCGATCATCTACATCTCCCACCGCCTGGAGGAGATCCGCCGGATCGGCGACCGGATCACCGTCATCAAGGACGGCCGCACCGTCGGGCGCAACCTCGAGGTGGCGTCGACCCCGACGCACGACCTCATCAAGATGATGACCGGCAAGGACGTGGAGTACGCGTTCCCCACGCGCCCCGGCGTCCCCGCCGACGCCCCGGTCCGGCTCGAGGTCGAGGACCTCGCGCTGTCCGGCGTCTTCGCCGACGTGTCGCTGACCGTCCGCGCCGGGGAGATCGTCGGTCTCGCGGGTCTGGTCGGCTCCGGGCGCTCGGAGATCCTCGAGACCGTCTACGGCGCGCGCCGCGCCACCGGTGGGCACGTCACCCTCGACGGCCGGCGACTGCGCCACGGGTCCGTGGCCGCGGCCGTCGGTGCCGGTATCGGGCTCGCTCCCGAGGAGCGCAAGAGCCAGGGCCTGGTCCTCGACGAGCCCGTCTACCGCAACATCACCCTGTCGACGTTCGCCCGGACCGCCCGCGGCGGCTGGCTGGACGAGCGCGCCGAGAAGAAGGCCGCGAAGGAGCAGGCCGTCGCGCTCGACCTGCGCCCGCCGGACGTCGACCGCGCGATCCGGACCCTCTCGGGCGGCAACCAGCAGAAGGCCATGCTCGCCCGCTGGCTCGTGCACGGCTGCGAGGTGCTGCTCCTCGACGAGCCGACCCGTGGCGTCGACGTCGGTGCGCGGTCCGAGATCTACGCCCTCGTGCGCCGGCTCGCCGACGCGGGCACCGCCGTGCTGGTCGTCTCCAGCGAGATCCCCGAGGTCCTGGGCCTGGC
The DNA here is from genome assembly GCF_001636295.1 of Isoptericola dokdonensis DS-3. Taxonomy (NCBI): domain Bacteria; kingdom Bacillati; phylum Actinomycetota; class Actinomycetes; order Micrococcales; family Promicromonosporaceae; genus Isoptericola; species Isoptericola dokdonensis. The sequence continues at coordinate 39,073 of NZ_CP014209.1, forward strand.
CGACCGCGTCCTCGTCATCTCCGAGGGACGCGTCGTGCACTCAGGACCCGCCGAGTCGATCGACGAGCACCAGGTGCTCGACATGGTCATGGAAGGAAGTGTCGCGTGAACGAGCAGCAGACGTCGTCCGCCCCGGCGGACGCACCCAAGGCGGCGGGAAGCCGCCGAGGGTTCAGCGCCCTGTCGGGCGGGACGGTCCGCAACCTGGGCCTGGTCGCCGCCCTGCTCCTGCTGTGCCTGGTCGGGTTCCTGACCGGCGGCGAGCGGTTCGCCAGCCTGACCAACCTGACGATCATCCTCAGCCTCGCCTCGGTGACCGGCGTCATGGCGATCGGCATGACGTTCGTCATCACCACCGGCGGCATCGACCTGTCGGTCGGCTCCGTGCTCGGCCTGACGACGGTGTGGGCCTCGACGCTGGCCACGCAGGACATGGCCGACCAGTTCGGCTGGATCGTCATGGTCGGCTGCGCGCTGCTGGTCGGGCTGGCCGCCGGACTGATCAACGGCGTGATCATCGCGTACGGCAACGTGGTCGCGTTCATCGCGACCCTGGCGATGCTCGTCGCGGCCCGCGGGCTCGCGGAGCTCATCGCGAACCGCCGCACCCAGATCGTCGACCAGGCGTCCTTCGAGGACACCTTCCAGGGCAACCTCCTGGGCGTGCCGAAGATCGTGTGGATCTTCGCGCTCGTCGTCGTGGCGGGCTGGTTCCTCCTCAACCGCACGACCTTCGGCCGGCGCACGGTCGCCGTGGGCGGCAACCCGGAGGCGGCCCGCCTCGCCGGCATCAAGGTCAAGCGTCACCTCATGTACGTGTACGGGCTGGCGGGCCTCACCGTCGGCATCGCCGGCGTCATGATGCTCGCCCGCACCGGGGCCGGCTCGTCCACCAACGGCCTGCTGCTCGAGCTGGACGTCATCGCCGCCGTCGTCGTCGGCGGCACGCTCCTCGCCGGTGGCCGCGGCACCATCATCGGCACCGTCATCGGCGTCCTGATCTTCGCGACCCTCACGAACATCTTCATCATCAACAACCTCGACAGCTCGGTGCAGCAGATCGCCAAGGGCGCGATCATCGTCGGCGCCGTCCTGCTCCAGCAGCGCATCTCCAGGCCGTCGCGATCGAGCTGACGCCCACCCGTCCATCACCCCGCACCATCCACCACCGACCCCAGCACGACCGGACCGAATCGAGGAAGATCCCATGTCCGCACGTACGCACCGCCGGCACCGCCTGCTCGCCGTCCCCGCCGCTCTCGCCGCCTCGGCACTGCTCCTGACCGCCTGCGTCAGCAACGAGCCCGCCGAGGAGGAGACCGAGGGCGACTCGACCAGCCAGGAGACCGCCGCCTCCTCCGACAACGACGCCCCCGGCGAGCCGGTCGTCATCGGCTTCTCCGCACCGGCCGCCGACCACGGCTGGATGGGCGCCATCACCTCCGCCGCCGAGGCGGAGGCCGAGAACTACGAGGACGTCGAGCTCCGCGTCGCCGAGGGCACCAACGACGTCAACGTGCAGATCAGCCAGATCGAGGGCTTCATCGCCGACGGGGTGGACGCCATCGTGCTCCTGCCGTTCGACGGTGCGGCGCTCACCGACGTCGCGATCCAGGCCATGGAGGCCGGGATCCCCGTCATCAACGTCGACCGCGAGTTCTCCGACCCCTTCGCCGCGCGCACCACCGTGCTCGGCGACAACTACGGCATGGGCGTCTCGGCCGGCCAGTACATCTGCGAGCAGCTCGGCGACCAGCCGGACGCCGTCGTCGCGGAGATCCAGGGCATCGCCTCGCTGCCGCTCACCCAGGACCGCAGCCAGGGCTTCGCGGACGCGCTGTCCGACTGCGGCCTCGACGTCGACAACCAGGTGGCGGCCGAGTTCACCGTCCAGAGCGGTGAGTCGGTGACGGCGAACCTCCTGCAGGCCGCCCCGCAGATCGACGCCATCTGGAACCACGACGACGACCAGGGCGTCGGCGTCCTGCAGGCCATCGAGAACGCGGGCCGCGACGAGTTCTTCCTCGTGGGCGGTGCCGGTTCCGCCAACATGATGCGCGAGATCGAGAGCGGTGACTCCGTGGTCCAGGCCACCGTCATCTACCCGGCGACGCAGGCCGCGGACGGCATCAAGCTGGCCCGGCTGATCGCGCACGAGAAGGGCATGAGCGACCTCCAGTCCTCGGGCGTCCCGCGCACCGTCCAGCTCTTCGCGCCGGTCGTGACGGCGGACAACGTCGCCGACTACCTGCCGAACGCGTTCGAGTCCTGACCCGACCCACCACGACCCGGCGGCGGGGCCCTCGGCCCCGCCGCCGCGGTCCGGCTCGCCCTGTGACCGGGGCCGGGTCATGACCCACGAAGGAAGGAGCTCCGCCATGGGTGAGGCAGAGCGTGCCCGGCTCGGCGTCGGGATGGTCGGCTACTCGTTCATGGGGGCCGCGCACTCACAGGCCTGGCGCACGGCCCCCCGATTCTTCGACCTGCCGATGCAGGTCCGGATGCAGGTGGTGGCGGGACGGTCGCAGACCGCCGTCGCCGCGGCGGCCGACAAGCTCGGCTGGGAGGACTCGACCACGGACTGGCGGTCGCTCCTGACGCGGGACGACGTCCAGCTGGTCGACATCTGCACCCCGGGCAGCACGCACGTCGAGATCGCCGTCGCGGCGCTCGAGGCGGGCAAGCACGTGCTGTGCGAGAAGCCGCTGGCGAACACGGTGGCGGAGGCCGAGGAGATGGCGGCCGCGGCCGCCCGGGCGGCCGAGCGCGGCGTGCTCGCGATGGTGGGCTTCACCTACCGGCGCGTGCCCGCGATCCAGCTCGCGCGCCGCCTGGTGGCCGACGGTCGCATCGGCGAGGTGCGGCACGTGCGGGCGCAGTACCTCCAGGACTGGCTCACCGACCCGACGTCGCCGCTGACCTGGCGTCTCGACAAGGAGCAGGCCGGGTCCGGCGCGCTGGGGGACATCGGCGCGCACGTGGTCGACCTCGCGCAGTTCGTCACGGGGGAGTCCCTGGTGGGCGTCAGCGGGATCATGGAGACGTTCGTGCGCGAGCGTCCCGTGGCCGCGTCGTCGTCGGGGCTGTCCGCCGAGGCCGGCACGGGCACGGGGCCGGTCACGGTGGACGACGCCGCGCTGTTCTTCGGCCGGCTGTCGGGCGGCGGCCTGGCGAGCTTCGAGGCCACGCGGTTCGCGGCGGGCCGCAAGAACGCGATCCGCCTCGAGCTCAACGGGTCGAAGGGCTCGCTGGCCTTCGACTTCGAGGACATGAACCTCCTGCACTTCTACGACGACACCGAGGAGTCGACGACGGCGGGGTTCCGCCGGATCGTCGTCACCGAGCCCGACCACCCCTACACGGGGGCGTGGTGGCCGCCCGGCCACGGGCTCGGCTACGAGCACGGGTTCACCCACCAGGTGGTGGACCTCGTGGAGGACCTGGCCGCCGGGCGTCAGCCCACCCCGTCGTTCGCCGACGGGCTGGCGGTGCAGCGGGTGCTCGACGCCGTCGAGCGCAGCTCCGAGAAGGGCAGCGGCTGGGTGACGCTCGTCTGACGGACGTCACGGCCCGGCGACGACGGTGTCGTCGGGCCAGGCCGCGAGGAAGGAGGGTGCGGGCGCCGCGGGGCGCCCGCCGGACGGGTGGCGCGAGCCACCACCGGGTGCCGACGTCGTCAGGGCCGACGTGTCGGGAGCCGCGGAGCGCAGCAACAGCATCGTTCGACGACGAAGGAGCTCTTGTGAGGAACCCGCAACGGAGACGGGCACGCGTGGGTGGGCGGACGATCGCCGCCACCACCGCGCTGGCCGTCTGTCTCCCGCTGACCCTGGCCACGGCGGCCGCCGCGCAGGCGGCCGTACCGACCGACCTCTCCGCCGCCCCCCTGGCGGCCGCCCCCGACCAGTCCGACCCGTTCGACGTCCTCGTGTTCTCCCGCACCGCCGGGTTCCGGCACGGCTCGATCCCCGCGGGCATCGCGGCGATCCAGCAGCTCGGGCAGGACCACGGCTTCACGGTGACCGCCACCGAGGACGCCGGCGCCTTCACCGACGAGAACCTGGCGGCCTACGACGTGGTGACGTTCCTGTCCACCACGGGTGACGTGCTCGACGCCGACCAGCAGGCCGCGTTCGAGCGGTACATCCAGGGCGGCGGCGGGTACGCGGGCATCCACGCCGCGTCCGACACCGAGTACGACTGGCCCTGGTACGGCGAGCTGGTGGGCGCGTACTTCGACTCCCACCCGCAGAACCAGGACGCGACCATCAAGGTCGAGGACCACGTCCACGCGTCCACCGAGCACCTGCCGGAGCGCTGGGACCGCTTCGACGAGTGGTACAACTTCCGCTCGGACCCGCGTGACGAGGTGCACGTGCTCGCGTCCCTCGACGAGGGCTCGTACTCCGCGGGGACGGGCGCGATGGGTGCCGAGCACCCGATCGCGTGGTGCCAGGCGTACGACGGCGGCCGGTCCTGGTACACCGGCGGCGGGCACACCGACGAGTCCTACGCGGAGCCGGAGTTCCTCGAGCACCTGCTGGGCGGTCTGCAGACCGCGGCGGGCGTCGTCGACTCCGACTGCGCGGCGACGCAGAGCGCCAGCTACGAGATGGTGCCGCTCGACGAGGACACCGCGAACCCGATGATGCTGGACGTGGCTCCCGACGGGACCGTGTTCTACGTGGAGCGCGACGGCCGGGTGCGGGTGATCGACCCGGAGACCAGCACCACGAGCACGGCGATGACCCTGGCGGTCACGCAGTCCAACGAGGACGGCCTCACGGGCGTCGTCCTCGACCCGGACTTCGCGGACAACGGCTGGGTGTACCTGTTCTGGTCGCCGCAGGACGTCGGGACGGACGGCCCGCACAACCGGGTGTCCCGCTTCGACTACGACGCGGCCGCGGGCACCATCGACCCGGCCTCGGAGGAGAAGGTGCTCGTCGTCCCGACGCAGCGGCAGACCTGCTGCCACGCGGGCGGTGACATGGTGTTCGACTCGGAGGGCAACCTCTACGTCGCCACCGGCGACAACACCAACCCGTTCGAGTCGCAGGGCTACTCGCCCCTCGACGAGCGTGCGGGCCGGGAGAACTACGACTCCCAGCGCACGTCGGCGAACAGCAACGACCTGCGCGGCAAGGTCCTGCGGATCACGCCGCAGGACGACGGCACGTACACGATCCCGGACGGCAACATGTTCGCTCCGGGGACGGCGGACACCCTGCCCGAGATCTACGCGATGGGCTTCCGCAACCCGTTCCGCATCGGCGTCGACCCCACGAACGACAACGTGCTCGTGGCCGACTACGGCCCGGACGCCTCGTCGGCGAGCGCCACGCGCGGCCCGGCGGGCACGGTCGAGTGGAACGTCGTCAGCGAGCCCGGCTTCTACGGCTGGCCGTACTGCACGGGGGCGAACAACGCCTACTTCGCGTACGACTTCGCCACCGGTCAGCCGGGCGCGCAGTACGACTGCGCGGGCGGGCCGGTCAACGACTCGCCGCACAACACCGGCATCACCCAGCTGCCTGCCGCCGTCGAGGCGGAGGTCTGGTACGGCTACTCCACCAACCCGCTGTTCCCGGAGATCGGCGGCGGCGGTGCGCCCATGGGCGGCCCCGTCTACTCCTACGACCCGGAGCTCGACTCCGACGTGAAGTGGCCGGAGTACTGGGACGGCAAGGCGCTGTTCGGCGAGTGGAACCAGGGGCGCATGTACTCCTTCCAGCTCGCGGGCGACCAGCGCGACGACCTGGTGGACATCAACCGGGTGCTGCCGGAGATCTTCGACCCGAGCGCCGGCTTCGACCGGCCGATGGACTTCGACTTCGGTCCCGACGGCGCGCTCTACGTCGTCGACTGGGGCTCCGGGTTCGGCGGCAACAACGACACCTCGGGCGTCTACAAGGTGAACTACGTCGAGGGTGACCCCGCGCCGATCGCGCGGGCGAGCGCCGACGTCACCTCCGGCCTGGCGCCGCTGACGGTGCAGTTCTCCTCGGAGGGCACCCGGCACCCCGGCGGCGAGCCGATCGCGCTGCAGTGGACCTTCGGTGACGGCTCGGAGCCGAGCACCGAGGAGAACCCGGTCCACACCTACACCGAGAACGGCCGCTACACGGCCCAGCTCGTCGTCACGGACGAGTCGGGTCAGACGGGCGTCGCGAACGTGACGGTCGTGGTCGGCAACGTCGCCCCGGAGGTGTCCATCACCTTCCCGGAGAACGGCGGGTTCTTCGAGTGGGGCGACCAGGTCCTCTACGAGATCGAGGTCACCGACCCGGACGGCGAGGTGAGCTGTGACGACGTCACCCTGTTCACGTCGCTGGGCCACGACTCGCACGCCCACCCGTTCGAGGAGCTGACGGGGTGCTCCGGCACCATCCAGACCGCCCGCGACGAGGGCCACGGCATCGAGGCGAACATCTTCTGGGTGGTCGAGGCCTTCTACACCGACGACGGCGGCGAGGCAGGCGCCCCGCTGACGACGACGGACCTGCAGGTGCTCCAGCCGAAGCTCGTCCAGTCGGAGTTCTTCACCGAGACCGGGCGCGTCCCGGGCATCGGTGACGCCGGCGACCCCGGCGTGCAGACCGAGACGACCGGCGACACCGCCGGCGGCGGCCTGAACATCGGCTACATCGAGCCGGGCGACTACTGGGCGCACGAGCCGGTCAGCCTCACCAACGTGGACGCGATCTCGCTGCGCGCCGCGTCGAGCGGCACCGGTGGTGTCGTCTCGGTGCGCTGGGACGCCCCGGACGGCCCGGAGATCGGTCAGATCACCGTGCCCGGCACGGGCGGCTGGCAGCAGTACGTCGACGTCGGCACCCCGTTGACGAACGTTCCCGGTGGCTCCGGATCGCTGCACTTCGTGCTGCTGTCCGGTGGCATCAACGTCAACTGGATGGAGATCGACGGTCGTGGCGTCACCGACAACGTGCGGCCCGACGTCGAGCTCGTCGTCGACCCGGTCGCCGGGGACGCCCCGCTGACCGTCACCGCCACCGCCACGGCGACCGACCCCGACTCGACCGGCGACCTCACGTACGCGTGGGACGTCGGCCTGGGTGACGGGTTCGTCGACGGCGGTCCGACCCTCGAGCACACCTACGACGAGCCGGGCACCTACCGGCTCCAGGTGCGCGTCACCGACAGCGGCGGCGCCTACGCCGTCGAGTACGTGACGGTCGAGGTCACGGGCGTGACGCCCGAACCGGTCCAGTGCCTGTCCGGACGCTCGGACGACTTCCTCGGCACCGAGCTCGACCCGGACCGGTGGGACGTCCTCGACCAGAACCAGGACCTCCAGGTCGCCGACGGCGTCCTGACGGTCCCGGCCGCGGTCGCGGACTTCTACGGCACGAACAACGTCACCGTCCCGAACGTCGTCCTGCAGGACCTTCCCGACGGCCCGTTCACGGCGACGGCGAAGGTCACCATCCCCGCGTACGCCCAGTACCAGCAGGCAGGCCTGCTGATCTGGGGCGGCCCGGACGACTACGCCAAGATGGTCGTCCAGGGCCGGTCGGCACCCGCCGACCCGGCCACGCGGATCTTCCAGTACATCCGGGAGGAGGCCGGCGCCCCCAACGAGGTCGGCGACTCCAACACGGCCGCGCTCGGGGCCGCGTACCCCGACACGGTGTACGTGCGCCTGGCCAGCACCGACGGCCAGGACCTGCAGGCCTCGTACTCGGCGGACGGCGTGACCTTCACGTCCATGCCGCAGACGAAGTCCCTCGCCGGCATCGACGACCCGCGGATCGGCCTGGTGGCGCTCGCGGGCACCGGGTCGACGGCTCCGGTCGTCGACGCGCAGTTCGACTGGTTCCACCTGACCCCCGACGACACGGCCGAGGCGCCCGGACCGGACGACGAGTTCGACGCCGACACCCTCGACCCGTGCCGCTGGGACGTCGTCCGTGAGGACCCGACCGGCTACCGGGTGACCGGTGGTGAGCTCGAGATCGACACGACGGCCACCGACATCTACTCCGGGGACAACACCGGCACGCCGAACATCGTCGTGCAGGACCTCGGTGAGGGTGACTGGAGCGTCGAGACCCTGGTGGACGGGTCGGAGTTCGACCAGCAGTACCAGCAGGGTGGTCTCATCGCGTACGCCGGTGACGACGACTACGTGAAGCTCGACCTCGTCACCGACAACGCGCCGGGCAGCGCGGTGTCGCGACGGATCGAGCTGCGCAGCGAGGTCGGCGGGGTCGTCCAGAACCCGCAGCCGGGCGCGAACGACCTCACGTCGGCCGTGTGGCACCTGCGGCTCACCAAGGCGGGCTCGACCTTCACGGGCGAGTACAGCGCCGACGGTGAGGAGTGGACGACGATCGCCGAGACGGTGGACAACGCCGGGCTCGACGACGCCCGCGTGGGGCTCTTCGCCCTGGGCGCCGCTCAGCAGTCGGTCGCCACGGCCCGGTTCGAGCACTTCCGGGTGCTCGGCGCGACCGAGCCGCTGGAGGTCGTCGGCACCCTCGACCCGGCGGAGCCGGACGGCCCGGACGGGCAGTGGCTCGGGCCGGTGACCGTGACGGTCGAGACCACGGGCGGCCCCGAGGGCGTCCAGGTCTACCGCGAGGTGAACGTCGACGGTGCGGGCTGGGCCGAGTACACGGCCCCGGTCGTGGTCTCCGGAGCCGGTGACCACACCGTCGAGGTGCGGGCGTCGGCGGACGGCGAGACCGTCACCGGCGACACCCTCGCCTTCACCATCGCGGAGCCCGAGGTGAGCGAGGCGACCCCGTCGGTCGTCCTCACGCAGCCCACCTGCACGCTCGGCGACGACGGCGACCCCGTCGTGGGGACCGGCGCCGTCCGCGGTGTCGCGACCGAGGGCGTGCAGCGGTACGTCGTGTGGGCCGCCGACGACCTCGGCACCTACATCGGCAACGGGTCGAACCTGCCTCCGGGCGACTACGTGGTGCGGGCCTGGCCCGCCGCCGGCTACGAGCTGGTGCCGGCCGAGGGCTGGACCCGGATCTTCCAGGGCCGGCTCGAGACCACGGTGACGCTCGAGGAGCCCGACTGCCCGGTGGCCCCGGCCGCCGACGTGGTCCAGGCGACGTGCTCCTACGACGCCTCCGACGCCGAGGTGGTGACCGGCGGCTCGATCGCGCCGGTCGCCCGTGACGGGATCTCGTCCTACGTCGTGCGGGAGTGGGTCGACGGCGCTGCCGGCGACGTCCCGGACGACCTGGGCGACCTGCCGCCGGGCACCTACCGGGTCGCCGCACGGCCTGCTGACGGGTTCTTCCTCGTCGAGGCCGGCGACTGGCAGGTCCGGGCGAACGGGCTCGCCGTGCTCTTCGTGACGATCGAGGAGCCGGAGTGCCCCGACCCGACCACCCCCGCGGTGGTCGTGGAGCAGGCGTCGTGCGACGCCGGCGGCTCCATCACCCCGGTCACGCTGCCGGGGGTGAAGAGCTACGTCGTGCACAACTGGGTCGGCGGCAAGCTCAGCGGCAAGCCGCGCGACCTGCGCGACCTCGACCCCGGTCAGTACCACGTGATCGCCACCCCGGAGGCGCGCACCGAGCTGACGCTCGCCGGCAGCTGGAAGTCCAGCCCGTCGGGCAAGGCGACCCTGGTCGTGACCATCGAGGAGGTGTGCGACTGACCTCGGGCGGGCGCCGGTGACCGCCGGCGCCCGCCCCACCTGACCGCCGTCGGCGGTCGGCACGCACGAACGACCTGCCGGCGACCCCGGCCCAGGGCCGTCGCGGGGCGTACCGGCCGCCGACGGCACCGGCCGGTCAACGACCGGCCACCCCCGGTGCGGGACGGATGCGCTCCGCTCCCGCACCGGGACCTCGGGCCCCGGCCCGCACCACGGACGCAGAGGAGCAGACGATGAGATGGATCGCGCGGGCCGCCGCGGCCGCCCTGGCGGCCGGGATCGCCGTCGCGGGAGCGGCGGGTGTCGCCGTCGCGCACGGCGGGGAGATCGACGTCGAGATCGGCACCGACGGGGCGGGCGGCGTCTCCGCGTCGCTGACCTGGGCCGGCGACGGCCACCCCGTCGAGGACTCGGCGGTCGTCGTCGTCCGGGCCGTGTCCGACGACGGCGAGGAGATCGGCCCCGTCACCCTCGTGTCCGCCTCGGAGGGCGTCGGCTGGTACCGGTCCGACCCCGAGCTCCTGGACGAGGGCAGCTGGACCGTGACCGCCCGTGTCACCGAGCCGGAGAAGACGAGGGTGAAGGCGAACCTCGACGTCGTCGCACCCCCTGTCGTCGAGCCGTCCGCCTCGCCGGAGCCCACCGCCGAGGCCGAGGCCGCCGCCGACGGCACCGCTCCCGGTGCCGTGGAGCCCGGCTCCGACGCCGCGGCGGCCCAGGACGCCGACTCCGGCGCCGGCTGGCCGTTGTGGGTCGGCGCCGTGGCGGTCGTCGTCGCCGGCGCCGTCGTCGCGCTGCTGCTGAGCCGTCGACACCGCACCTGACCTGAGACCTGTTGGAACCGGGACCGGCCGCGCCGGTCCCGCACGCACGAGAGGAACGACGATGGCACGACCGATCACCCTGTTCACCGGCCAGTGGGCCGACCTGCCGCTCGAGGAGGTGGCCCGGCTCGCCTCCGAGTGGGGCTACGACGGGCTCGAGCTCGCCTGCTGGGGCGACCACCTCGACCCGTGGCGCTGGGACGACGACGAGTACGTCGCCTCGCGCCTCGAGCTCCTGGAGCGGTACGGACTGAAGGTCTGGGCCATCTCCAACCACCTCAAGGGCCAGGCCGTCTGCGACGACCCGATCGACGCCCGGCACCGGGACATCCTCCCCGACGTCGTCTGGGGCGACGGCGACCCGGAGGGCGTGCGACAGCGTGCCGCCGAGGAGATGAAGCACACCGCCCGCCTCGCCGCGAAGCTCGGAGTGGACACGGTGATCGGCTTCACCGGGTCGTCCATCTGGAAGTACGTGGCGATGTTCCCGCCCGCCTCGGAGGAGATGGTCGAGGCGGGCTACCAGGACTTCGCCGACCGCTGGAACCCGATCCTCGACGTCTTCGACGAGGTCGGCGTGCGGTTCGCCCACGAGGTCCACCCCAGCGAGATCGCCTACGACTACTGGACCACCGTCCGTACCCTGGAGGCGATCGGACACCGGGAGGCGTTCGGCCTCAACTGGGACCCCTCGCACATGGTGTGGCAGGACATCGACCCGGTGAGCTTCCTGTGGGACTTCCGCGACCGGATCTACCACGTGGACTGCAAGGACACGAAGAAGCGGATGACGAACGGCCGCAACGGCCGGCTGTCGTCGCACCTGCCCTGGGCCGACCCGCGGCGTGGCTGGGACTTCATCTCCACCGGCCACGGCGACGTGCCGTGGGAGGACTCGTTCCGGATGCTCAACACCATCGGCTACTCCGGCCCGATCTCGGTCGAGTGGGAGGACGCCGGCATGGACCGGCTCGTCGGCGCGCCCGAGGCGCTCGAGTTCGTGCGCCAGCACGCGTTCGACGCGCCCGACGCCTCGTTCGACGCCGCGTTCTCGACCCGCTGACGCTCAGGCGGTGTGCAGCATGACCACGTCGTCGTGCTGCACGCCGCCGACGTCGTAGGTGCGGGTGCCGACGACGTCGAAGCCGTGCCGCCGGTAGAACGCCTGGGCGCGGCCGTTGCGACCGTTCGTGCCCAGCCACAGGGTGCCGCCCGGCAGGAGGCGGGTCGCGTCGTCGACCGCGGCGGTCATGAGCAGGTCCGCGGTGCCGTCGCCCTGGTGGTGCGGGTGCACGTAGATCTTCGACAGCTCGACGACGGGGCCGTCGGTCACGGCGGCGAGCGCCTCGCGCTCGGCGTGCCCGTCCGGCTGCCCGAGCGCGAGCAGCGCGTAGCCGACCACGCCGTCCGCCCGGGCGACGAACAGACCGTGCCGAGAGCTCGTCGCCCAGCCGGCGAAGTGCTGGGGCGTGAGGTGGGTGGCGACGTGCGCCGCCATGGTCTCCGGCGACGTGCCCGGCGGGCAGGCCAGCGGGAACGTGAGGGCGGCCAGCCAGGCGATCTCCGCCGCCTCGGCAGGCTCGGCGCGGCGGACGACGACGTCGTGGTGGGGCATGGATCCGACCCTAGCCGCGGGCACGCCGCAGCGGTGGTGGCATGTGCGCGGGGTCACGTCGCCGGAAGTTGGAGCGGGGTACGCCGAGGTGTAATGTTCTGGGAGTCAGCCCGACGGGGACGGACGCCGCGAGGCGGCCGCCGGGGCTGGAACTCTCTCCGGAAGGCCGGGCGTCTCGTGCGCTCCGGACCACGTCGTGGAGGGGCCGGACCGGGTCACCGATCCTGGGCACGAGCGCCGAGCGCGAGTGGACAGAGGGAGTCGAACCGGGTAAGGTTGAAGGGTTGCCCCGGACGGGGTTCGGACTGAGGTCCGGACCGTCGGATGGTGTGTGTCGGTTGTTTGAGAACTCAACAGTGTGCTTGATAGTCAATGCCAAATTTATTGAACCTTCATTGGTTCCTTTGGATCGGACATCTAGGTTTTATGCTAGCTGTCTGGCCAGTATCGATTGGCATCGCGGGCTCTTCGGGGTTCGTGGTGTTTTTCTCTCTTTTACGGAGAGTTTGATCCTGGCTCAGGACGAACGCTGGCGGCGTGCTTAACACATGCAAGTCGAACGGTGAAGCCCAGCTTGCTGGGTGGATCAGTGGCGAACGGGTGAGTAACACGTGAGCAACCTGCCCTCCACTTCGGGATAAGCCTTGGAAACGGGGTCTAATACCGGATATGAGTGCCTGCTGCATGGTGGGTGCTGGAAAGTTTTTCGGTGGGGGATGGGCTCGCGGCCTATCAGCTTGTTGGTGGGGTAATGGCCTACCAAGGCGTCGACGGGTAGCCGGCCTGAGAGGGCGACCGGCCACACTGGGACTGAGACACGGCCCAGACTCCTACGGGAGGCAGCAGTGGGGAATATTGCACAATGGGCGAAAGCCTGATGCAGCGACGCCGCGTGAGGGATGACGGCCTTCGGGTTGTAAACCTCTTTCAGCAGGGAAGAAGCGCAAGTGACGGTACCTGCAGAAGAAGCGCCGGCTAACTACGTGCCAGCAGCCGCGGTAATACGTAGGGCGCAAGCGTTGTCCGGAATTATTGGGCGTAAAGAGCTCGTAGGCGGTTTGTCGCGTCTGGTGTGAAAACCTCAGGCTCAACCTGGGGCGTGCATCGGGTACGGGCAGACTAGAGTGCGGTAGGGGAGACTGGAATTCCTGGTGTAGCGGTGGAATGCGCAGATATCAGGAGGAACACCGATGGCGAAGGCAGGTCTCTGGGCCGCAACTGACGCTGAGGAGCGAAAGCATGGGGAGCGAACAGGATTAGATACCCTGGTAGTCCATGCCGTAAACGTTGGGCACTAGGTGTGGGGCTCATTCCACGAGTTCCGTGCCGCAGCTAACGCATTAAGTGCCCCGCCTGGGGAGTACGGCCGCAAGGCTAAAACTCAAAGGAATTGACGGGGGCCCGCACAAGCGGCGGAGCATGCGGATTAATTCGATGCAACGCGAAGAACCTTACCAAGGCTTGACATGCACCGGAAACACTCAGAGATGGGTGCCCCGCAAGGTCGGTGCACAGGTGGTGCATGGTTGTCGTCAGCTCGTGTCGTGAGATGTTGGGTTAAGTCCCGCAACGAGCGCAACCCTCGTCCCATGTTGCCAGCGGGTTATGCCGGGGACTCATGGGAGACTGCCGGGGTCAACTCGGAGGAAGGCGGGGATGACGTCAAATCATCATGCCCCTTATGTCTTGGGCTTCACGCATGCTACAATGGCCGGTACAGAGGGCTGCGATACCGTAAGGTGGAGCGAATCCCAAAAAGCCGGTCTCAGTTCGGATTGGGGTCTGCAACTCGACCCCATGAAGTCGGAGTCGCTAGTAATCGCAGATCAGCAACGCTGCGGTGAATACGTTCCCGGGCCTTGTACACACCGCCCGTCAAGTCACGAAAGTTGGTAACACCCGAAGCCCATGGCCCAACCCTTTGGGGGGGAGTGGTCGAAGGTGGGACCGGCGATTGGGACTAAGTCGTAACAAGGTAGCCGTACCGGAAGGTGCGGCTGGATCACCTCCTTTCTAAGGAGCACGTGGCCCTGGTGGTCGCACCGGTGTTGCTCGCCCGTTCGGGTGGGTGCTGGTGGGATCGTTCAGCTGGGGTCCATGCAGGCTGCTCGAGGCGCCGTTCGTGCGTCTGGTGGCTGCTCTGGGTGGAACATTGACCGTACGGTCCCGTTCGTGGGCCGGCTCGCGAGTACGCCGCTGCGCTGCCCTTCGGGGTGGGTGGGTGGTTGGAAAGTCGGGTCGGTGTCGTGAGTGGGGTCGGGAGAGCACACTGTTGGGTCCTGAGGCAACCGGCCATGGGTCGGGGGTTTCACGACGCGGGTCGTCGGTGGGTGTCATACCGCCTGGCTGCTGCAGGGTCTTCGCACCGGAAGGTGTGGGGTCTCTGGTGGTGGTGGGGTTGGTGGCGTCCGCGCCGGCGGGTTCGTCCGTTGCTTGAGAACTGCACAGTGGACGCGAGCATCCCAGATGTTCAAAGACGCATCACTTCCTCTTGCGAGGTGGTGAGGCGTTTTCTTGGATTTCTGTAGCATATTTGTAGTGTGTGCCGAAGTTTTTAAGGGCACACGGTGGATGCCTTGGCACTAGGAGCCGAAGAAGGACGTGGTAGCCTGCGATAAGCCTCGGGGAGTTGGCAAACGAGCTGTGATCCGAGGGTGTCCGAATGGGGGAACCCGGCCAGGGTCATGCCTGGTCACCCTCGCCTGAATATATAGGGCGAGTGGAGGGAACGCCGGGAAGTGAAACATCTCAGTACCGGCAGGAAGAGATATTCCGTGAGTAGTGGCGAGCGAAAGCGGATGAGGCCAAACCGTGCGCGTGTCAAGCTGTCAGGCGTTGCGCGTACGGGGTTGTGGGACCTTCTGGAGGAATCTGACAGTTCTTCAGCCAGTAAGAAAGCCGTGTCATAGTCGAACCGCATTGAAAGGCGGACCGTAGAGGGTGTGAGTCCCGTAGACGAAATGGTGCGGCCTGGTGGAGGGGATCCCAAGTAGCACGGGGCCCGAGAAATCTCGTGTGAATCTGGCAAGACCACTTGCTAAGCCTAAATACTACCTAGTGACCGATAGCGGACAAGTACCGTGAGGGAAAGGTGAAAAGTACCCCGGGAGGGGAGTGAAATAGTACCTGAAACCGTGTGCCTACAATCCGTCGGAGCCTCCCTAGCAGGGGTGACGGCGTGCCTTTTGAAGAATGAGCCTGCGAGTTAGTGCTCGGTGGCGAGGTTAACCCGTGTGGGGAAGCCGTAGCGAAAGCGAGTCCGAACAGGGCGATTCAGTCGCCGGGTCTAGACCCGAAGCGAAGTGATCTAGCCATGGGCAGGTTGAAGCGCCGGTAAGACGGCGTGGAGGACCGAACCCACTTAGGTTGAAAACTGAGGGGATGACCTGTGGTTAGGGGTGAAAGGCCAATCAAACTTCGTGATAGCTGGTTCTCCCCGAAATGCATTTAGGTGCAGCGTCACGTGTTCCTTACCGGAGGTAGAGCTACTGGATGGCCGATGGGCCCCACCAGGTTACTGACGTCAACCAAACTCCGAATGCCGGTAAGCCAGAGCGTGGCAGTGAGACTGCGGGGGATAAGCTTCGTAGTCGAGAGGGAAACAGCCCAGACCACCGGCTAAGGCCCCTAAGCGTGTGCTCAGTGGGAAAGGATGTGGAGTTGCACAGACAACCAGGAGGTTGGCTTAGAAGCAGCCACCCTTGAAAGAGTGCGTAATAGCTCACTGGTCAAGTGATTCCGCGCCGACAATGTAGCGGGGCTCAAGTACACCGCCGAAGCCGTGGCACTCACACTTTGCCCAGCACAGACTTGATCTGTGTTCAGGCGTGTGGGTGGGTAGGGGAGCGTCGTGTGGGCAGTGAAGCCGCGGAGTGATCCAGCGGTGGAGACCACACGAGTGAGAATGCAGGCATGAGTAGCGAATGACGGGTGAGAAACCCGTCCGCCGAATGACCAAGGGTTCCAGGGCCAGGTTAATCCGCCCTGGGTAAGTCGGGACCTAAGGCGAGGCCGACAGGCGTAGTCGATGGACAAGGAGTTGATATTCTCCTACCGGCGAAGAACCGCCCATACCGAGCCCGGTGATGCTAAACGCCCCAAGGGCAGCACAGTGGTCTTCGGACCACACCGCTGCCGGCGGCGCGTGACCCGAACCGGTAGTAGGTAAGCGTATTAACAGGGGTGACGCAGGAAGGTAGCCCGGCGTGGCGATGGTAGACCACGTCCAAGGCCGTAGCCCGCTTCGTAGGCAAATCCGCGAAGCACCAGGGTGAGAGCTGACAGTGACCGCGTATGCGGGAAACGGGTGATCCTATGCTGCCAAGAAAAGCCTCGACGCGAGGTTCTAGCCGCCCGTACCCCAAACCGACTCAGGTGGTCAGGTAGAGAATACCAAGGCGATCGAGATAATCGTGGTTAAGGAACTCGGCAAAATGCCCCCGTAACTTCGGGAGAAGGGGGGCCTGATCCGTCAACACCCTAGCGGTGGGACGCGGTGAGGGCCGCAGAGACCAGGGAGAAGCGACTGTTTACTAAAAACACAGGTCCGTGCTAAGTCGCAAGACGATGTATACGGACTGACGCCTGCCCGGTGCTGGAAGGTTAAGAGGACGGGTCAGCTTCGGCGAAGCCCAGAATTTAAGCCCCAGTAAACGGCGGTGGTAACTATAACCATCCTAAGGTAGCGAAATTCCTTGTCGGGTAAGTTCCGACCTGCACGAATGGCGTAACGACTTCTCCGCTGTCTCAACCGCGAACTCGGCGAAATTGCACTACGAGTAAAGATGCTCGTTACGCGCAGCAGGACGGAAAGACCCCGGGACCTTTACTATAGCTTGGTATTGGTGTTCGGTGCGGTTTGTGTAGGATAGGTGGGAGACTATGAAACCCGCGCGCCAGCGCGAGTGGAGTCGCCGTTGAAATACCACTCTGACCGCATCGACCATCTAA
The DNA here is from genome assembly GCF_001636295.1 of Isoptericola dokdonensis DS-3. Taxonomy (NCBI): domain Bacteria; kingdom Bacillati; phylum Actinomycetota; class Actinomycetes; order Micrococcales; family Promicromonosporaceae; genus Isoptericola; species Isoptericola dokdonensis. The sequence continues at coordinate 56,105 of NZ_CP014209.1, forward strand.
CCTCGGTCCGTGATCCGGACCAGGGACAGTGCCTGGTGGGTAGTTTAACTGGGGCGGTTGCCTCCCAAAATGTAACGGAGGCGCTCAAAGGTTCCCTCAGCCTGGTTGGCAATCAGGTGTCGAGTGCAAGTGCACAAGGGAGCTTGACTGTGAGACCGACAGGTCGAGCAGGGACGAAAGTCGGAACTAGTGATCCGGCGGTGGCTTGTGGAAGCGCCGTCGCTCAACGGATAAAAGGTACCCCGGGGATAACAGGCTGATCTTCCCCAAGAGTCCATATCGACGGGATGGTTTGGCACCTCGATGTCGGCTCGTCGCATCCTGGGGCTGGAGTAGGTCCCAAGGGTTGGGCTGTTCGCCCATTAAAGCGGCACGCGAGCTGGGTTTAGAACGTCGTGAGACAGTTCGGTCCCTATCCGCTGCGCGCGCAGGAAACTTGAGAAGGGCTGTCCCTAGTACGAGAGGACCGGGACGGACGAACCTCTGGTATGCCAGTTGTTCCGCCAGGAGCACCGCTGGTTCGCTACGTTCGGAAGGGATAACCGCTGAAAGCATCTAAGCGGGAAGCCTGCTTCAAGATGAGGTTTCCAACAGAATCTTTCTGTGAAGGCACCCAGCTAGACCACTGGGTAGATAGGCCGGAAGTGGAAGACAGGACCAAAGACTGTCGCAGCTGACCGGTACTAATCAGCCAACAACTTCACACACACTCCTTGCATGCACGCGTCCACTGTGCGGTTCCCGAGAAACGGGCACCACCCACACCACCCCCAGACCAAGGGACGGTGTGGAACCCGAACAACTCGACAACGTTACGGCGGTCACAGCGTAGGGGAAACGCCCGGTCCCATCCCGAACCCGGAAGCTCAGCCCTACAGCGCCGATGGTACTGCCCTGGAGACGGGGTGGGAGAGTAGGACGCCGCCGGACACCCTTCACAAACAGGCCCCCAACCACCAGGTTGGGGGGCCTGCTTGCATTCCCCCACCTTGCGCTGACTCGCGCCGCCCAGCGCTGACTCGCGCCGGGGGCGGGGGCGTTCCTCACAGGGAGCGACTCGGGGTGGCAGCCGCCGGGGTCGTGCGGGCTACTAGACTTGCCCGCATGTCCACCATCTCCCGTGACGAGGTCGCGCGTGTCGCGGCGCTGGCGCGGATCGACCTGCGCCCTGACGAGCTGGACCGCCTCGCCGGCGAGCTCGACGTGATCGTCGAGTCCATCGCCCAGGTGAGCGCGGTCGCCACGCCCGACGTGCCTGCCACGAGCCACCCCCTGCCGATGTCCAACGTGTTCCGCGCGGACGTGCCGGTTGATCCGCTACCGGTTGAGGACGCCCTCGCGGCGGCCCCGGACGCGCAGGACGGCCGTTTCGCGGTGCCGCAGATCCTCGGGGAGGAGTGAGATGACCGACCTGATCCGGCTGTCCGCGGCCGAGCTGGCCGAGAAGCTGCAGTCGGGCGAGGTGACGAGCGTCGAGGTGACGCAGGCGCACCTCGACCGCATCGCCGCCGTCGACGGCGCCGTCCACGCCTACCTGCACGTGAGCGCGGAGGACGCGCTGGCCACGGCTCGCGACGTCGACGCCCGGCGTGCTGCCGGCGAGCAGCTGCACCCGCTGGCCGGCGTGCCGATCGCCGTCAAGGACGTCGTCGTCACGAAGGGGATGCCGTCGACCGCGGGTTCGAAGATCCTCGAGGGATGGATCCCGCCGTACGACGCGACCCTCGTCGAGAAGATCCGGGCCGCGGGCCTGCCGATCCTCGGCAAGACGAACATGGACGAGTTCGCGATGGGCTCCTCCACGGAGCACTCGGCGTTCGGGAACACGCACAACCCGTGGGACCTGGACCGGATCCCCGGGGGCTCGGGCGGCGGCTCGGCCGCCGCGGTCGCGGCCTTCGAGGCCCCGCTGGCCATCGGAACCGACACGGGCGGCTCGATCCGCCAGCCGGGTGCCGTCACGGGCACGGTCGGCGTCAAGCCGACGTACGGCGGCGTCTCCCGCTACGGCCTCATCGCGATGGCGTCGTCCCTCGACCAGGCGGGCCCCGTGACCCGCACGGTGCTCGACTCGGCGCTGCTGCACGAGCTCATCGGCGGTCACGACCCGCGCGACTCGACGTCGATCCCGGAGCCGCTGCCGGCCCTGGTCGACGCCGCACGCCAGGGCGCCGCGGGCGACCTGTCGGGTCTCAAGGTCGGCGTCGTGACGCAGCTCCAGGGCGAGGGCTACCAGCCGGGCGTGCTCGCTCGGTTCCAGGAGTCGCTCGACCTGCTGACGCAGGCCGGTGCGGAGATCGTCGAGGTCTCCTGCCCGTCGTTCGACGCGGCGCTGGCGGCCTACTACCTGATCATGCCGTCGGAGGCGTCGAGCAACCTCGCGAAGTTCGACGGGATGCGGTTCGGCCTGCGCGTGGAGCCCGAGGAGGGTCCGGTCACCGCGGAGCGCGTCATGGCGGCGACCCGTGGTGCGGGCTTCGGCGACGAGGTGAAGCGTCGGGTCATCCTCGGCACCTACGCGCTGTCGGCGGGCTACTACGACGCTTACTACGGCAGCGCGCAGAAGGTCCGCACGCTCATCCAGCGGGACTTCGACGCAGCGTTCGCCCAGGTGGACGTGCTGGTCTCCCCGACGGCGCCGACGACGGCGTTCCCGCTGGGGGAGAAGCTCGACGACCCTCTCGCGATGTACCTCAACGACGTCGCGACGATCCCCGCCAACCTCGCCGGCGTGCCGGGCATCTCGGTGCCGAACGGGCTGTCGGACGACGGGCTGCCCGTCGGGTTCCAGATCCTCGCCCCGGCGAAGGCGGACGACCGGCTGTACCGCGTCGGCGCCGCGCTCGAGGCTGCCCTGGAGAGCGCGTGGGGCGGCCCGCTGCTCGACCGCGCGCCCGAGCTCGGCTGACGGACCCACGAAGGAGATGACTGTGACCCAGCTGGTCGACTACACCGACGCGGTCCGACGGTTCGACCCGGTGCTCGGCATCGAGGTGCACGTCGAGCTCGGCACGCGCACCAAGATGTTCTGCGCGGCGGAGGTGAGCTTCGGCGCGGACCCGAACACGCAGACGACCCCGGTGAGCCTGGGCCTGCCCGGTGCGCTGCCGGTCGTGAACGGCACCGCCGTCGAGTACGCGATCCGCATCGGTCTGGCGCTGAACTGCCAGATCGCGGAGTCGTGCCGCTTCGCCCGGAAGAACTACTTCTACCCGGACGTCCCGAAGAACTTCCAGACCTCCCAGTACGACGAGCCGATCGCCTTCGACGGCTGGCTCGACGTGGAGCTCGAGGACGGCACGGTGCACCGCGTCGAGATCGAGCGCGCCCACATGGAGGAGGACGCGGGCAAGAACACGCACGTCGGCGGCTCCACGGGACGGATCCACGGCGCGGAGTACTCGCTCGTGGACTACAACCGGGCGGGCATCCCGCTGGTGGAGATCGTCACGAAGCCCATCACGGGCGTCGGTGACCGTGGCCCCGAGGTGGCGCGCGCCTACGTGCAGGCGCTGCGGGACATCTTCCGCGTCCTGGACGTGTCCGAGGCACGCATGGAGCGCGGGAACGTCCGCGCGGACGTCAACGTGTCGCTGCGCCCGACGGCGGAGTCCCCGCTGGGCACGCGGACCGAGACCAAGAACGTCAACTCGTTCCGTTCGGTCGAGCGTGTGGTGCGCTACGAGATCTCCCGCCAGGCGGCGCTGCTGGACGCCGGCGAGAAGATCGTGCAGGAGACCCGGCACTGGCACGAGGACACCGGCGTGACCACGGCGGGCCGCGTGAAGTCGGACGCCGAGGACTACCGCTACTTCCCGGAGCCGGACCTGGTGCCGGTCGAGCCGTCGCGCGAGTGGGTCGAGGAGATCCGCGCCACGCTGCCGGAGCTGCCGCAGGCGCGCCGCCGTCGTCTGCACGACGAGTGGGGCTTCGCCGACGCCGAGATGCGTGACGTCGTCAACGCGGGTGCTCTCGACCTCATCGAGTCGACGGTCGCGGCGGGTGCGTCGCCGGCCGCGGCCCGCAAGTGGTGGATGGGTGAGCTCGCCCGCCGTGCGAAGCAGGACGAGGTCGAGCTGGCCGAGCTGGCGATCACGCCCGCCCAGATCGGTGAGCTGCAGGCGCTGGTCGACGCGGGGCGCATCAACGACAAGATCGCGCGCCAGGTGCTCGACGGCGTGCTCGCCGGCGAGGGCGACCCCGAGCAGGTCGTGGTCGCCCGCGGGCTGGAGGTCGTGTCCGACGACGGGGCGCTGCTCGCCGCGATCGACGAGGCGCTGGCCGCCCAGCCCGACGTCGTCGAGAAGGTCCGGTCGGGCAACCAGGGCCCGGTCGGAGCGATCATCGGCGCCGTCATGAAGACGACGAAGGGCCAGGCGGACGCCAAGCGCGTCCGCGAGCTGGTGCTGGAGAGGATCGGCCAGTGAGGACCGCCGTCCTCGTCGGGGAGATGATGCGCCTGCGGCCGCTGGAGGCTCGGGACGGCGCTCGGCTCTGGGAGGCCGTGAACGACCCCGAGGGCCGGCGGCTGACCGGCACGACGGCGGCGTTCACGCGCGCGCAGGTCGACCGGTGGGCCGCGACGGTGGCCGACGAGGACGGTCGCTACGACTGGGCGATCACCCCGGCGGCGGTGCGGGACGGCGGGCTGGTCAGCGACGAGCTGATCGGGGAGATCGTCCTCAACGACCTCGACCCGGTCGCGCGGTCGGCGAACCTGCGCCTCCAGATGCTTCCGGACTACCGGGGCCGCGGCTACGGCCGGGAGGCGATCGTCGAGGTGCTGCGGTTCGCCTTCGACGCGGATCCCGCCGACGGCGGGCCGCGGCTGCACCGGGTCAGCCTGGACGTGCTGAGCATCAACCCGCGGGCCAAGGCGCTGTACGGGTCGGTCGGGTTCGTCGAGGAGGGGCGGCTGCGCGACGCCTACCGGGACGGTGACGACTGGGCGGACGCCGTCGTCATGAGCATCCTGGAGGACGAGTTCCGGGCGACGCAGGACTGACGTCCTCCACGGCCGGGTGATGGTGCGCGAGCGCCGTCACCCGGCCGTCGCCGTCCCTGCGCCCGTGCCGCCGTCGGGCAGGGGCCGTCAGCGGCTCGTCCGCGCGCGGTGGAAGTCGTCGAGGGCGACCTTGCGCTCGGTCGCGTGGTCGACGAGGCGGGCGGGGTACCCCGGCGGTGGTGGGTCCAGCCGCCAGGGCTCGTGCGCCCGGGGGCCGTCGACGTCGCGCAGCTCGGGCACCCAGCGGCGCACGTAGTCGCCGTCGGGGTCGAACTTCTTCGCCTGGGTGACGGGGTTGAAGACGCGGAAGTAGGGGGCGGCGTCGTAGCCGGTGCCCGCGACCCACTGCCAGTTGAGCTGGTTCTGCGACACGTCGCCGTCGACGAGGTGCGCCATGAAGTGCTCGGCGCCGCGCTGCCAGCGCACGTGCAGGTCCTTGACGAGGAACGACGCCACGACCATGCGCACCCGGTTGTGCATCCACCCGGTCGCGAGGAGCTGTCGCATCCCGGCGTCCACGAGCGGGTAGCCGGTGCGTCCCTCGCGCCACGCGTCGAGCAGCTCGGCCTCGGCGTCGTCCTGGGCCCACGCGTCCTCGGGGACGACGGCGCGCAGGGAGCGGCTCCGCGCCCCGGGCTGGTGGTGCAGCACGTCGGCGTGGAACTCCCGCCAGGCGAGCTCGGAGCGGAACGTCGCGACGTCGTCGGAGGGCAGGCCCGGGGTGCCGGCGAGGTCGGCGAGCAGGGTGCGCGGGTGGACCTCGCCCCAGCGCAGGTGGACCGACATCGCCGAGGTCCCCGCGAGGTCGGGACGGTCGCGCTGCTCGGCGTACCCGGAGAGCCCGTCCCGCAGGAACGCGTGCCAGCGTCGGCGTGCCGCGGCCTCGCCGGCGCGGGGCAGCGTCGCGGTGGGTTCGACGGCGGGCAGGTCGTCCCGGCGCAGCGGGCGCCACGGGATCTCCCGCGGGCGTGGGGCGGGGGGACGCCAGCCGTGCTCGAGCCAGGCGCCGCGGAACGGCGTGAACACCTGGTACGGCGTGCCCGAGCCGGTGCGCAAACGGCCGGGGGAGACGGCGTACGCGGAGCCGGTCGTCACCAGCGGGACGCCGGTCGGCAGCGCCGCGCGGACGGCGTCGTCGCGGCGGGCACCGTACGGCTCGTGGCTCGCCGCGGCGTGCACCTCGGACGCGCGGGCCTCGCGCACGACGGCGGGCACCACCTCGCGGGGGTCGCCCCGGCGCACGACCAGCGCTCCCCCGCACGCCTCGTCGAGCGCGCGCAAGGAGTCCACGAGGTAGGCGAGCCGGTTCGCGCCGGCGCGGGACCACAGCGCCTCGTCGAGCACGTACAGGCCGACCACGTCGTCGCCGTCCGCGCGGGCCGCCTCGACGGCGGCCACGAGGGCGGGGTTGTCGGCCAGGCGGAGGTCGCGGCGGAACCACATCACGGTCGTCGGCACCCGGCCACCGTACGGGGCGCGGCCGGGCACCGCCGCACGGCCCGGTCGCAGGGCGCGGGCACCGGTGCCAGAGTTTGCTCATGACCGAGCAGGCAGCGGTACCGGAGCCCCGCCCGCAGCACGAGGGTGACCGGGCGTTCTTCGGCCACCCCCGAGGGCTCATGACGCTGGCGACCACGGAGCTGTGGGAGCGGTTCAGCTACTACGGCATGCGCGCGATCCTCTACCTCTACCTCGTCGACACCGTGCTCAACGGCGGTCTCGCGATGGACGAGACGACCGCTGCGGCGTTCGTCTCCATCTACGGCACGTCGGTGTACCTGCTGTCGATCCTCGGCGGGTGGCTGGCCGACCGGGTGATCGGCGCCCGCCGCTCCGTCCTCTACGGCGGCATCATCATCGCCGCGGGGCACGTGCTGCTGACCATCCCGACGTACGGCGCGTCGATGGCCGGCATCGGTCTCGTGGCGCTCGGTACGGGCCTGCTCAAGCCCAACGTGTCGTCGATGGTCGGCGAGCTCTACGCCCGCGACGACCCGCGCCGCGACCCCGCGTTCACGATCTTCTACATGGGGATCAACCTCGGGTCGTTCTTCTCCCCGATCGTGGTCGGCGCCGTCCAGCGGACCTGGGGCTACCACGCCGGGTTCTCGGTGGCGGCGATCGGCATGGCGATCGCGCTGGTGTTCTTCGTCGGCGGCTACCGCTACCTGGGCAAGGCCGGGACCGACATCGCCAACCCGATCACCCCGGCCGACCGGCCGAAGGTGGTCCGGCTCGGGCTGCTGGTGCTCGGCGCGATCGCCCTCGCGACCGTCGTCGCCGTCCTCGTGTCCGGCGAGTGGGGCATCACCACCTTCATCGACGCGACGTCTTACCTGGCGCTCGTGACGCCCGTCGTGCTGCTCACCGTGATGTACCGGTCCCCGCGGGTCACCGAGGCCGAACGCCCGCGCGTCCTGGCCTACGTGCCGCTGTTCGTCGCGGCGATGCTGTTCTGGATGATCTTCGAGCAGGCCGCGACCACGCTCACCCAGTTCGCCGACGAACGCACCCAGCTCTCCTTGTTCGGGTTCACGTTGTCGCCGGCGTTCTTCCAGTCGGTCAACCCGTTGTCGATCATCCTGCTGGCGCCGGTGTTCGCGTGGATCTGGACGAAGACGAACGACCGGCCGCCGACGGCGTACAAGTTCGTCATGGGTCTGGCGCTCGCGGCGCTGTCGTTCATCTTTCTCGCCGCCGCGTCGGCGGTCCTCGGCGACACCCTGGCGCCGCCATGGGTGCTTATCACCGTGTACGTGGTCCAGACGCTCGGTGAGCTGTGTCTGTCCCCGGTGGGCATCGCGGCGACGACGCTGCTCGCGCCGCGGGCGTTCCGCGGACAGGCGATGGCGCTGTGGTTCCTCGCGTCGGCCGCGGGCCAGGCGATCACGGCCCAGACGATCCAGGCCACCGAAGGGGTGTCCGACACCGTGTACTTCGGCGGGATCGGGGTCGTCGCGCTGGTGTTCGCGGGGATCCTGCTGCTGCTGGCGCCGTGGGTCACCCGGCACATCCGGCACGCGGACGAGCTGGAGGGCACCCGCACCGCGGGCGAGTGACCGACGGCAGGACGCCCGGGAGGAGCGGCGCGGTCGCCGCGCCTCCCGGGCGTCGCCGCGTCGGTGGTCAGGGCCCGTCGCGGTCGCGGGGCCGCCGGGCGGGTCAGCGCATCCAGGTGGCGGTGCCGGGGATGCCGGAGGCGGCCCAGGCGCGGCCGAGGCCCCAGGTGTCGCCGGAGCGGGTGAGGGCGAGCGCGGCGAGGAGCGCGACGTAGACGAGGTGCTGGTCGACGAGCGGGTTGTTCGACCCGGCGCCGAAGGGCCAGGACGCGACGTAGAGCATGGCCATGATGAGCCCGCCGGCGACGGCGGCGACCCGCAGGCCGATGCCGAGCAGCAGCGCCAGGCCGGTGCCCAGCATGCCGCCGATGAACAGGACGTCCGTGACGGGGCCGGCGAGGGCGGCGAAGAGGGCGGCCGGCGGCGAGTCGAGGTGGGTGAGGTAGCCGCCGGTGGGCGAGCTCCCGGCGATCCACGCCTGGTCACGGGGGGTGGCGTGGCCGAGCCCGAAGATCTTGTCGAGGGCGGGCCATAGGAAGACGGCGGCGAGCAGGAGGCGGCAGGTGGCGAGCGCGCGCCGGGCGGAAGGGCTGGAGACGAGCTGGTCTGACGAGGTGCTGGTGATGGTGCTGGCGGGTTCCTTCGTCGTGGCAGTCATGGCCCACGACCGTACTGACGAGTCCGGCCTGGTTGTCCAGAAAAACCGTTTCAGTCTGGAATCTTCTCGGTGGATGAGACTGGGACGCGCCGGGCCTGCGGTCGCCAGGCGGACGGGCCGTCGACCAGCGGACGGGACGGCGTACGCTGCCCTGACGCGTCGCCCCCATGCCGCGAGCGACACCGGTACGAAGGAGCATCCTGATGAGCCGCCCCCTGCGCTCCCGCACGTCCACCCACGGCCGCAACATGTCCGGCGCCCGCGCGCTCTGGCGCGCCACGGGCATGGGGTCGGAGGACTTCGGCAAGCCGATCATCGCCATCGCCAACTCGTACACGCAGTTCGTCCCCGGGCACGTGCACCTCAAGGACATGGGCGACCTCGTCGCCTCGGCGATCCGTGAGGCGGGCGGCGTCTCCAAGGAGTTCAACACGATCGCCGTCGACGACGGCATCGCGATGGGTCACGCCGGCATGCTCTACTCGCTGCCCAGCCGCGACCTCATCGCCGACTCCGTCGAGTACATGGTCAACGCGCACTGCGCCGACGCCCTGGTCTGCATCTCCAACTGCGACAAGATCACCCCGGGCATGCTCAACGCCGCCATGCGGCTCAACATCCCCGTCATCTTCGTCTCCGGCGGGCCGATGGAGGCCGGCAAGGCGATCGTCGCGGACGGCGTCGCCAAGACCCCCCTCAACCTCATCAACGCGATCAACTACGCCGCCGACGACAACGTCTCGGACGAGGCGCTGGCCCAGGTCGAGGAGAACGCCTGCCCCACGTGCGGGTCGTGCTCCGGCATGTTCACGGCGAACTCGATGAACTGCCTCACCGAGGCCCTCGGCCTGTCGCTGCCCGGCAACGGCTCCACGCTGGCGACGCACGCCGCGCGCCGCGACCTGTTCCTCGAGGCCGGGCGCACCATCGTCGACCTGGCCAAGCGGTACTACGAGGACGAGGACGACACGGCGGCGCCGCGGGGGATCGCCACCAAGGAGGCGTTCGCCAACGCGATGGCGCTCGACGTCGCCATGGGCGGCTCGACCAACACGGTGCTGCACGTGCTCGCCGCCGCTCAGGAGGGCGACGTCGACTTCACGCTCGCGGACATCGAGGAGATCTCCCGCCGGGTGCCGTGCCTGAGCAAGGTCGCGCCGAACCACCCGGACTACCACATGGAGGACGTCCACCGGGCGGGCGGCATCCCCGCGCTGCTCGGCGAGCTGCACCGCGCCGGGCTGCTCGCCAAGGACGTCACCAGCGTGCACACCGCCACCCTCGACGACTGGCTGGACGACTGGGACGTCCGCGGCGGCAAGGCCACCGACCGGGCCCTCGAGCTGTTCCACGCCGCGCCGGGTGGCGTGCGCACCACGCAGGCGTTCTCCACGCAGAACCGGTGGGAGTCGCTCGACACCGACCAGGTGAACGGCTGCATCCGCGACGTCGAGCACGCGTACACCGTCGAGGGCGGCCTCGCCGTGCTGCGCGGCAACCTCGCCCAGGACGGCGCCGTGTTCAAGACGGCCGGCGTCGACCCGGACGTCTTCCACTTCGTCGGCACCGCGCTCGTCTGCGAGTCGCAGGACGAGGCCGTCGAGAAGATCCTCACCAAGCAGGTCCAGCCCGGCCACGTCGTCGTCGTGCGGTACGAGGGCCCCGCGGGCGGCCCCGGCATGCAGGAGATGCTCTACCCGACGTCGTTCATCAAGGGCCGCGGCCTGGGCAAGGTGTGCGCGCTCATCACGGACGGCCGGTTCTCCGGCGGGTCGTCCGGCATCTCCATCGGGCACGTCTCGCCCGAGGCCGCTGCGGGCGGCGTCATCGGCCTGGTCGAGGACGGCGACGAGATCGTGATCGACGTCGACTCGCGCTCCGTCCACCTCAACGTGCCCGACGACGTGCTGACCGAGCGCCGCGCCGCGATGGAGGCCCGCGAGCACCCGTGGCAGCCCGTCGCCCGCGACCGCTACGTCTCGCCCGCGCTGCAGGCGTACGCCGCCATGGCGACGTCCGCCGACCGCGGCGCCGTGCGCGACGTCTCGCTCATCACGCGGCGCTGAGCGTCGATCGTGGCTGCTCGCGGTGCGGGGGGGACGGGACGCGCCGGGTCTACCATCCGCGCCGCTCGTCCCTCGCGGCGCTCCCGCCAGACCCGCCACGACCCGGCGCGTCCCGTCCCCCGAACCGTTCGCCGCCCACTTCCGGTGACCCCGGTCAGGAGGACGACGAGTCGTGCCGGGGGAGTCGTGCGTCGAGCCAGCTGATGAGGTCGCCGGTGCTGCGGGTCTGGATCCAGACGCGGCCGGGCCCGGAGAACTCGCCCACCAGGCCCTCGCCGCCGAGGAGCGTCGTCTTCCAGGACCCGGCCTTGCGGATCGAGTAGCGCACGCCCGCGTCGAACGCGACGACGTGGCCGGTGTCGACCGTCATCGTCTCGCCGGGCGCGAGGGTGGCGACACGGATGCCGCCGTAGGCGGCGACCAGCAGGTCGCCGTGCCCGGAGCAGCGCAGGAGCACCAGCCCCGCGCCGGAGAAGAACCCCTTGGCACCGCCCCACTTCGAGTCGACCTCGACCGTGGTGTCCGAGGCGAGCCAGCCGCCGGACTGGACGAGGATCTCCTCGCCGGTCAGCCGGACGACGGTGATGTCGCCGGGCAGCGCCGGTGCCACGCCGACGGATCCGCCGCTGCTCGACGCGAAGTCGTTGACGAAGAAGCTCTCACCGCCGATGGCGCGGCGCAGGCCCTTCATGAAGCCACCGCGGGTGGACGTGGTGACCTGGACGTCGCCACGGGTTGTGGCCATCGCGCCGCCCTCGAGCCGGACCGTCCCTCCGGGCGGCAGCGACACCTCCGCGAACGCGAACGCCGGACCGCCCTCGACCTGAACCTCCACGGAACCCTCCCCGTCGTCGGCGCGGCCCTCGATGGGCGGCGTCCCGAGCCCACTATCGCAGCGCGACGCCCCGGCTGCGCGGCAGCCGGCCGCGCCCCGACCCGGGCCTCGCCGGGCCGGTGGACGCCGTCACGCCTAGCCTGGCCAGCATGACCACCGACGCTGCCGCACCGACGACCCCGGACCTCAAGCCGCGCTCCCGTCAGGTCACCGACGGGCTGGAGGCGACCGCCGCGCGCGGGATGCTGCGCGCCGTCGGCCTGGGCGACGAGGACTTCGCGAAGCCGCAGATCGGCGTCGCCAGCTCGTGGAACGAGATCACGCCGTGCAACCTGTCGCTCGACCGGCTCGCGGCGGGCGTGAAGAACGGCGTGCACGCGGGCGGCGGGTACCCGCTGCAGTTCGGCACCATCTCCGTCTCGGACGGCATCTCCATGGGGCACGAGGGCATGCACTTCTCGCTGGTGAGCCGCGACGTCATCGCCGACTCGGTGGAGACGGTGATGCAGGCCGAACGCCTCGACGGGTCGGTGCTGCTCGCCGGGTGCGACAAGTCGCTGCCGGGGATGCTCATGGCGGCCGCGCGCCTGGACCTGGCGAGCGTGTTCCTCTACGCGGGCTCGATCATGCCCGGCTGGGTGAAGCTGTCCGACGGCACCGAGAAGGACGTCACGCTCATCGACGCGTTCGAGGCGGTCGGCGCGTGCTCGCGCGGCCTGATGAGCCGCGAGGACGTCGACCGCATCGAGCGGGCCATCTGCCCGGGCGAGGGCGCGTGCGGCGGCATGTACACGGCGAACACGATGGCGTCCGTCGCGGAGGCGATGGGGATGTCCCTGCCCGGTTCGGCCGCGCCGCCGTCGGCCGACCGCCGTCGCGACATGTTCGCCGTCCGCTCCGGCGAGGCCGTCGTCGAGCTGCTGCGGCGCGGCATCACCGCGCGCGACATCATGACGAAGGAGGCGTTCGAGAACGCCATCGCCGTCGTCATGGCGTTCGGCGGCTCCACGAACGCGGTGCTGCACCTGCTGGCCATCGCGCACGAGGCCGAGGTCGAGCTCACCCTGGACGACTTCTCCCGCGTGGCCGACCGTGTGCCGCACCTGGGCGACCTCAAGCCGTTCGGGCGCTACGTCATGTACGACGTCGACCGCATCGGGGGAGTGCCGGTGGTCATGAAGGCGCTGCTGGACGCCGGACTGCTCCACGGCGACGCCCTGACGGTCACCGGTCGCACCGTCGCCGAGAACCTCGCCGACATCGCCCCGCCGGACCCGGACGGCAAGATCCTGCGCGCGCTCGACCGCCCCATCCACCCCACCGGCGGCATCACGATCCTGCACGGCACGCTCGCCCCCGAGGGCGCGGTGGTGAAGTCCGCCGGGTTCGACACCGACGTGTTCGAGGGCACGGCCCGCGTCTTCGAGCGCGAGCGCGCCGCCCTCGACGCCCTGGAGGACGGCACCATCACCGACGGCGACGTCGTCGTCATCCGCTACGAGGGCCCGAAGGGCGGGCCGGGCATGCGCGAGATGCTCGCCATCACCGGTGCCATCAAGGGCGCGGGCCTCGGCAAGACGGTCCTGCTGCTCACCGACGGCCGGTTCTCCGGCGGCACCACCGGCCTGTGCGTCGGGCACGTCGCCCCCGAGGCCGTCGACGGCGGCCCGGTCGCGTTCGTCCGCGACGGCGACCGCATCCGCCTCGACGTCGCGAGCAAGACCCTCGACCTGCTCGTCGACGACACCGAGCTCGCCGCGCGCCGCGCCGACTGGGCGCCGATGCCGCCCCGCTACACCCGCGGGGTGCTCGCCAAGTACGCCAAGCTCGTCGGGTCCGCGTCGCGGGGTGCCGTCCTCGGCTGAGAGCCGCCCCTGAGACGACCTGGTGGGACGGGCGGCCACCTGCGACGATCCGGGCATGGGAAAGGTCCACGAGCAGATCGACGACCGGCTGCGCGCGTTCATCACCGCGCAGCACCTGTTCTTCGTGGCGACGGCGCCGCGCGCCGACGACGGGCACGTCAGCCTCTCGCCGAAGGGCATCGCCGGGACGTTCGTCGTCGTCGACGAGCACACCGTCGCCTACCTCGACATCACGGGATCAGGCGTCGAGACGATCGCCCACCTGCGCGAGAACGGCCGGATCACCCTGATGTTCTGCGCCTTCGACGGGCCCCCGAACATCGTGCGCCTCCAGGGCCGCGGCCGCGTCGTGAGCCTGTACGACGACGAGTACCCGCGCTGGGCGGCGCGGTTCGACGACCTGCGCGGCGCGCGGGCGGTGATCGTCGTCGACGTCGAGCGGGTGTCCGACTCGTGCGGGTACACCGTCCCGCTGATGGAGCACGTCGGGGAGCGGGACCTGCTGCAACCGTTCATGGACCGCAAGGGCACCGAGGGTCAGGCCGACTACCGGCGTCTGAAGAACCGCACCAGCATCGACGGGCTGCCCGCCTTCGACGACGACCCGCGGGTCGCGGCCGAGGGGCCACCGGTCGCCGACGCCCGATGAGCCAGGGCGGGCTGCCCGTCCGGGCGGACGACGTCCGCGCCCTGCCGCGCGGCGTCGGCTCCGTCGAGCAGTGGGTGGACGACGTCGACGTCCTCATGGACGCCGGTCGCCGCGTCGCCGCGGCGCGGGCCGTCACCGGGTGACCTCGCGAGGTCGCCCTCGACGGGGCATCGTGGGCAACAGACCCGAGGAGGCGTCATGACCGACGACAGGATCACGGCCGAGGAGTTCGGCCGTCACGACGGCGTGGACGGCTGGACGGTGGCCGACGGCGCGGCGCAGGCGGTGTTCGACACCGGCTCGTTCGCCGCCGGCGTGCAGCTCGTCGACGCGATCGGCGAGCTCGCCGACGCCGCCGACCACCACCCCGACGTCGACCTGCGGTACCCCACCGTCACCGTGCGGTGCACGTCCCACGACGTCGGCGGGCTGAGCGAGCGCGACGTGGCGCTCGCGGCCCGGATCACCGCCGCGGCGCGGGAGCTGGACGTCCCGGTGCGGACCGGTACGGGCTGACCGGACGGGCCCGACCGGACCGGCTGCCCGTCCGGGCCGGGCGTCTGCGCGCCGACCTGCGGCGACACCCCGTGGACGGTCCTTCCCCGCGGGCCTGCCGATGCCCTACTGTGCGGGCAGCACCGCGTCGTGGCGGTGCGTGTTCAGGCCGCCGGGCGGCCACGGAGGGGGAGCGGTGGCGGTCTCAGAGCTCGCGATCGAGACGCACGGTCTGCGCAAGACGTACCGCACGGTGCGCGGTCGCACGGTCGGTGTCGAAGGGCTCGACCTCGCGGTCCCGCAGGGTGGTGTGCACGGCTTCCTCGGGCCCAACGGCTCCGGCAAGACGACGACGATCCGCATGCTCCTCGGCCTGGTGCGTCCGGACAGCGGCACCGCCGCCGTGTTCGGCGTCCCGGTGCCGCAGCGCCTGCCCGAGGTCGTGGCCCGCGTGGGCGCGATCGTCGAGAGCCCGAAGTTCTTCCCCGCGTTCAGCGCGCGCCGCAACCTCCAGCTCCTCGCCGACGGCATCGGCGCGCCCCGCGCGCGGGTCGACGAGGTCATCGAGCAGGTCGGCCTGCACGGCCGGGCACGCGACCGCTACCGCACGTACTCCCTGGGCATGAAGCAGCGGCTCGCCATCGCCGCGACCCTGCTCAAGGACCCCGACCTGCTGATCTTCGACGAGCCCACCAACGGGCTCGACCCGGCCGGCATCCACGAGATCCGCCAGACCATGCGGGCCCTCGGCGACCAGGGCAAGACGGTGCTCGTCTCCAGCCACATCCTGGCCGAGGTCGAGCACGTCGCCGACACCGTGTCGATCGTGACCCGCGGCCGGCTCGTCGCGTCGGGTCGTGTCGCCGACCTCCTCGGCGACGCGACCGGCGCCACGGTGCAGGTGCAGGTCGCGCAGGCCGACGTCGAGCAGGCGACGCGGGTGCTCGCCACCGCGGGGTACGTCGTGCGGTCCGACGGCGGGCGCCTCGTCGTCGACGGCGCCGCCGACGCGGCCGAGCTCAACCGGCTGCTCGGCGGGCAGGGCGTGTGGGCGAGCGAGCTCGTCGTGCGCCGTCCCGACCTGGAGTCGGTGTTCCTCGGTCTCACCCAGCACGACGTGCCCGGCGGGACCTCCCACCGCGGTGAACGGCGCCTGTGGGGCGGCGGGGGTGCCGGAGGGCGGCACGGCGACGACGGCGTCGGGCCGGTCGGCGCGACGGACGAGAGCACGGACGGGGTGCGGGCATGATGCGGCTGTTCCGGGTGGAGCTGCGCCGGCTGTGGTGGCGGCGCGTCACGTGGGGTGCCTGCCTCCTGGCGGTGGTCGTCGCGGGGATCACCGTGTTCAGCGGGCTGGGGAACGCCAGTCCGCCGAGCGCGCAGGAGATCGCCGACGCCGAGCGGTACTACGCCGAGGAGCTCGAGTGGTGGGAGCAGGACGGCGAGGAGCAGGTCGCGCAGTGCCGCGAGGACGAGGCGGCGGACGCCGACCCGGCGGCGGACTACGGCTGCGACCAGATGGCCCCGCAGCTCGAGTTCTTCCTGCCCCCGACGGTCGAGTACTTCCCCGACGCCGGCGCCCGGGAGTGGTTCACCGGCGTCCCGGTCGAGGGTGAACCGGGCACCGACCCGCAGGTCGCCGAGATCCAGGCCGGCTTCTGGCACGGCTGGGGCGGGCTGCCGGGCACCGTGACCGCGACGTGGTTCCTGCTCATGCTGGCGCTCGTCGTCGGCGTCAGCTTCGTCACCGCGGAGATCGGCGCCGGGTCGCTCGGCATGTGGCTGACCTTCGAGCCGCGGCGCCGGCCCGTCTATCTGGCCAAGGCCGCGGCCGCCGCCGTCGGCGCGCTGCCGGTCGTGCTCGCGGGGTGGCTGGTCGTCGTCGGTGGTCTGTACGCGGTGCACGCGGCGTTCGGGACCGTCGGCGACGCGAGCGCCGCCGCCTGGACCGAGGTCGCGACGTTCACCGGACGTCTCGCGGTCGCGGGGGCGGCGGCTGCGGCGATCGGCGTCGCGCTGGGGATCCTGCTCAAGCACGCCGCTGCGGCGATCGGGGTGGCGGTCGGGGTGCTGTGGGCCACCGCGTTCCTCGGCTTCGGCACGGGGGCGGCGCAGCGATGGATGCCGGTCGTCAACCTCGACGCGTGGATGCGCGGTGGGTCGACCTACGGTTTCTCCGTGGTCTCGAGCGACGACTCCGGCCAGTACACCGACCAGTGGGTCGAGCGGGCGGTGACCCAGGCGCAGGGCGGCCTGTACCTGCTCGCGCTGGTCGTCGTGCTGAGCCTCGCGGCCCTCCTGGTGTTCCGGCGTCGCGACGTCTCCTGAGTCCGCAGGTCGTCGAACCGATGTCCCAGATGCTGGGACGATCGAACCGCAGCGTGACATCGGCGCGACGACGGCGTAACGTGCGTCACGTGCAGACGATTCTTCTCGTAGTACTTCCAGGGCGCGCCGGCTGAGGCCACCGCACCGGGCTTCGTCAGCGCGCTCACCCCTCGTCAGTCCCCGCAGCAGCATCAGGGACCGAGGGGTTTTTCGTTGCACCGAGCAGGTCAGCACCACCC
The DNA here is from genome assembly GCF_001636295.1 of Isoptericola dokdonensis DS-3. NCBI lineage: Bacteria > Bacillati > Actinomycetota > Actinomycetes > Micrococcales > Promicromonosporaceae > Isoptericola > Isoptericola dokdonensis. The sequence goes on from NZ_CP014209.1 coordinate 73,304, forward strand.
CAGCACCACCCCCAGACACCCAGATCGAGCGGCAGGAGAGACCGATGGCCCAGCCGAACCCGACACCCGCCCAGGTGGCAGCGCGCACCGCACCGCGCGGTGTCGAGCAGTCCGCGGGCGTGCCCGTGACCGGCGCGGAGTCGATCGTCCGCTCCCTCGAGGCCGTCGGTGTCGACACGGTCTTCGGCATCCCCGGCGGCGCGATCCTGCCGACCTACGACCCGCTGATGGACTCCGCCTCCGTGCGCCACATCCTCGTGCGCCACGAGCAGGGGGGCGGCCACGCGGCGTCCGGGTACGCCCACGCCACCGGCAAGGTCGGCGTGACCATGGCGACCTCCGGGCCCGGCGCCACCAACCTGGTGACCCCCATCGCGGACGCCAACATGGACTCCATCCCCATGGTCGCCATCACCGGCCAGGTCGGTGAGTCCCTCATCGGGACGGACGGGTTCCAGGAGGCGGACATCGTCGGCATCACCATGCCGATCACCAAGCACTCCTACCTGATCACCGACCCGGCCGAGATCCCCCGCACCATCGCCGAGGCGTTCCACATCGCCTCCACCGGTCGCCCCGGTCCCGTGCTCGTCGACATCGCGAAGTCCGCCATGCAGGCGGCGACCACGTTCTCGTGGCCGCAAGAGCTGGCGCTGCCCGGCTACCACCCGGTGACGAAGCCGCACGCCAAGCAGGTCCGGGAGGCCGCGCGGCTGCTGGCCTCCGCCCGCCGCCCGGTGCTCTACGTCGGTGGTGGCGTCATCCGCGCCGGCGCCGCGCAGGCCCTGCGCAAGCTCGTGGACCTCTCCGGCGCCGCCGTCGTGACCACCCTCATGGCCCGGGGCGCCGTTCCCGACTCCCACCCGCAGCACCTCGGCATGCCCGGCATGCACGGCACCGTCCCCGCCGTCGCCGCCCTGCAGAAGGCCGACCTCGTCGTCGCCCTCGGCGCGCGCTTCGACGACCGCGTCACCGGCAAGCTGTCCAGCTTCGCGCCGCACGCCGCGATCGTGCACGCCGACATCGACCCCGCCGAGATCGGCAAGAACCGGGCCGTCGACGTCCCCATCGTGGGCGACCTGCGCGAGGTGATCACCGACCTCGTGCCCGCGCTCGAGGCCGAGCAGGCGACGGCCGGCAAGCCCGACGTCGAGGCCTGGTGGCGGCAGATCGACACGTGGCGCGAGACGTACCCCCTGGGATACACCGCCACCGCCGACGGCCACCTCGCCCCGCAGCACGTCATCTCGCGCCTCGGCGAGCTCACCGGCCCCGACGCGATCTACGTCTCCGGCGTCGGCCAGCACCAGATGTGGGCCGCGCAGTTCATCCGGTACGAGCGCCCCAACACCTGGATCAACTCCGGCGGCCTGGGCACCATGGGCTACTCGATCCCCGCCGCGATGGGTGCCAAGGTCGGCGCGCCCGACCGCACCGTGTGGTCGATCGACGGTGACGGCTGCTTCCAGATGACCAACCAGGAGCTCGCCACCTGCACGATCAACGACATCCCCATCAAGGTGGCGCTGATCAACAACAGCTCGCTCGGCATGGTCCGGCAGTGGCAGACCCTCTTCTACGAGGAGCGGTACTCGAACACCGACCTGCACACCGGGCACGGCACCGCGCGCGTCCCCGACTTCGTCAAGCTCGCCGACGCGTACGGCTGCATCGGGATCCGCGTCGAGCACGCGAGCGAGGTCGACGACGCCATCAAGCGCGCCAACGAGATCGACGACGTGCCCGTCGTCGTCGACTTCACCGTCTCCCGCGACGCCATGGTGTGGCCGATGGTCGCCTCCGGCGTCAGCAACGACGACATCCAGTACGCCCGCGGCATCTCGCCCGCATGGGACCGCGAAGACTGAGGACGGAGCCACCACCATGTCGTCACGCCACACCCTGTCCGTCCTGGTCGAGAACAAGCCGGGCGTCCTGACGCGGGTCGCCGGCCTGTTCGCCCGCCGCGCGTTCAACATCCACTCCCTCGCGGTCGGTCCGACCGAGCACGAGGAGATCTCCCGCATCACCGTCGTCGTGGACGTCGACGAGCACCCGCTCGAGCAGGTGACCAAGCAGCTCAACAAGCTGATCCACGTCATCAAGATCGTCGAGCTCGACGCCGAGTCGTCCGTGCAGCGCGAGCTGCTGCTCGTCAAGGTCCGCGCCGACGCCGCCACGCGGTCCGGCGTGCTGGAGGTCGTCGAGCTGTTCCGCGCGAACGTCGTCGACGTCGTGCCCGACACGGTCGTCATCGAGGCCACGGGCACCCGCGCCAAGCTGGAGGCGCTGCTGGGCGCACTCGAGCCGTACGGCGTCCGCGAGATCGTCAAGTCCGGGACCCTCGCCGTCGGGCGCGGGTCGCGATCCATCACCGACCGGGCGCTGGAGCGCGTGCGCAGCGCCTGAGACGCGTCGCGGGTGCCGTCACGGCACCTGCCAGAATCACCCCGAGCTTCACCACCGAGGAAAGAGGAGCACCACCGTGGCCGAGATGTTCTACGAGGACGCAGCCGACCTGTCCATCATCCAGAGCAAGAAGGTCGCCGTCATCGGTTACGGCAGCCAGGGTCACGCCCACGCGCTGAACCTCCGCGACTCCGGTGTCGACGTGCGCGTCGGCCTGCGCGAGGGCTCGCCGTCGGGCGTGAAGGCCCAGGACGCCGGCCTGCGCGTCCTCACCGTCGCCGACGCGGTCAAGGAGGCCGACGTCGTCGTCATCCTCGCGCCGGACCAGAACCAGCGCGACCTCTACCGCGACCAGATCGCCCCGAACCTCAACGAGGGCGCTGCGCTCGTCTTCGGGCACGGCTTCAACATCCGCTTCGGCTACATCAAGCCCGAGGCCGGCCACGACATCCTCATGGTCGCCCCCAAGGGCCCGGGCCACCTCGTGCGCCGCGAGTACGTCGACGGCCGCGGCGTGCCCGTGATCGTCGCCGTCGAGCAGGACGCCTCCGGCGCCGCCTGGGACCTCGCGCTGTCCTACGCGGCCGGCATCGGCGGCCTGCGGGCCGGTGGCATCAAGACCACCTTCACCGAGGAGACCGAGACCGACCTGTTCGGCGAGCAGGCCGTCCTGTGCGGTGGCGCGTCGCAGCTCGTCCAGTACGGCTTCGAGGTCCTCACCGAGGCCGGCTACCAGCCCGAGGTCGCCTACTTCGAGGTGCTGCACGAGCTCAAGCTCATCGTCGACCTCATGGTCGAGGGCGGCATCGCCAAGCAGCGCTGGTCCGTCTCCGACACCGCCGAGTACGGCGACTACGTCTCCGGCCCGCGCGTCATCTCGCCCGAGGTCAAGGAGAACATGAAGGCCGTGCTCGCGGACATCCAGTCGGGTGCCTTCGCCGAGCGCTTCATCGCCGACCAGGACGCCGGCGCCCCGGAGTTCAAGGAGCTCCGCGCCAAGGGCGAGACGCACCCCATCGAGACCACCGGTCGCGAGCTCCGCAAGATGTTCGCGTGGATCAAGCCCGCTGACTCCGACTACACGGAGGGCAGCGCCGCTCGCTGACACCACCCCTGTCACGAGCGTCGCGCGCGGCCGTCGTCCCCACCCCGGGACGGCGGCCGCGCGTGCATTCCCGGCCCGCCGCGAGTCAGCGCACGATGGCGCGAGTCAGCGCACGATGGCGCGAGTCAGCGCACGATGGCGCGAGTCAGCGCACGATGGCGCGAGTCAGCGCACGACGGCGCGGGACGGCGCGAGTCAGCGCGAGGGGACGACGACGCCTGCCAGGTCGAGCCCGGTGTCGACGAGCTCGGCCCGCTCCAGCCCCGCGACGTCCTCCAGCCGGTGCCAGGCGACGTCGTCGGTGGAGCCGTCCACCTCGACCCGGAGCTCACCGCCGACGACGTGCGCCCGGTAGAGGATGCGCAGCCCGTGCATCGCGGACGGGTCGTCGACGTGCGTCGGCGCGAGGACCCGTCTGCCCTCGGCCACGACGATGCTGTCGATGCCGAGCAGGCCGTCCAAGACGACGTCGTAGCCGGTCTCCTCCCGCACCTCGCGCACGGCGGCGTCGGCCGGGTCCTCACCGGGGTCGAGGCCGCCGCCGGGGAGCGTCCAACCGGACTGGTGGTCGCCGGACCGCCAGTGGGGGAGCAGCACCCGGCCTTCGTCGACGATCACGGCGTAGGCCGCCACCCGCAGTCTCATGCCGCCATCCTGGCGTGCCGTGCCGCGCACTGCTGCCCGCAACGTCCGTCCCCGTCCCCGTCGGCTCGGGGCCGGCCGCCTCGCCGGCCGGTGCGCTGACTCGCGGTGGTGTGCGCTGACTCGGGTGGTCCGTGCGCTGACTCGCGGTGGTGTGCGCTGACTCGCCGACCGGTGGCGGGGGCGGCGGCCGGTGGCGCAGGGTGGCAGGATGGCCGCATGACTGACGACGTGACCTCGGGCGACGTCCCGCAGGACCCGCAGCAGAGTGGTCTGGACGACCTCGTGCAGGCGGAGCGCATCACCGCGTTCTGGGAGTCGGCCCGGCCGAAGGCGGGGCGGACGAGCCACGGCGGCGCCGTGGGGGAGCGGTCGGAGAACGTGGTGCCGCCGCCCGCATGGGCCTTCGGGGACTCGCCGGGGCTCGCCGACGAGCTGCTGGGTCTGGTGCTGGCGGGGACGAAGACGGCGACGGCGAGCGCGCTGTGGGAGTTCGAGGTGGCGGAGGAGCCGCTGCCACGGCGCGGCGACCTGTCGATCGTGCTCGACGGCGAGGGCGCCCCGCGAGCCCTGATCCGCACGGACGCGGTGGAGACGGTGCCGTTCGACGAGGTCACCGCCGAGCACGCCCGGCTCGAGGGCGAGGACGACCTCTCGCTGGCGGCATGGCGCGAGGGCCACGAGACGTACTGGCGGCGCACGCTGGAGGCGGCGGGTCGCACGTTCGACCCGTCGATGCCGGTGGTCTGCGAGCGGTTCACCGTCCTGTACTCCGAGTGATGTCGGTGGCCCGCGCTAGCGTGCGGGTCACCGAGAGGAGACGACGATGACCCTGCGCTGGTACTCCACGGTGGTGGAGTCGACGGACCCGGGTGCGCTCGCCGCGTGGTGGGCGGGGGCGCTCGGCTGGGAAACGGCGTACGCGGCCGACGACGAGGTCGTCCTCGTGCCGCCGTGGGCGCGTGAGCTCACCGAGCAGCTGGAGTTCCACCGGGTGCCGCCGGGCATGGTGTTCGTCCGGGTGGAGCACGAGAAGGTGGGCAAGAACCGGCTGCACTGGGACTTCGCGCCGCACACGAGCGACGACCGGGACGCGGAGATCGCGCGGCTGGTCGGGCTGGGGGCGACGGTGGTCGACGTGGGGCAGCCCGCGGACGCGTCGTGGACGGTGCTCGCGGACCCGGACGGCAACGAGTTCTGCGTGCTGTCGGCACGCGAGTTCTGACACAGGCTGCCATCCGCATCGTGAGACAGGTGTCCCGCATCCTGGTAGGTGCGGCGTAGCATCGCCGCATGACGCGCAACATCGACCTGGCAGTGGTGGCGGGTGACGGCATCGGGACGGAGGTCGTCGAGCAGGGCCTCGCGGTCCTCGAGGCGGCCCTGGCCGGCTCCGACGTCAAGGTCGCCACCACCGAGTTCGACCTCGGGGCGCGTCGCTGGCACGCGACCGGTGAGACGCTCACCGACGACGACCTCGGCCGCATCCGCGAGCACGACGCGATCCTGCTCGGCGCCATCGGCGACCCGACCGTGCCCTCCGGCGTGCTGGAGCGCGGTCTGCTGCTCAAGCTGAGGTTCGCGCTGGACCACTACGTCAACCTCCGCCCGGGCAAGCTGTACCCGGGCGTGAAGAGCCCGCTCGCCGAGCCGGGCGAGGTCGACTTCGTGGTGGTCCGCGAGGGCACCGAGGGTCCGTACGTCGGCAACGGCGGTTCGGTCCGCACCGGCACCCCGCACGAGATCGCGACCGAGGTGTCGGTCAACACGGCCTTCGGTGTCGAGCGCGTGGTGCGGGACGCCTTCGCCCGCGCCCAGGCGCGCCCCCGCCGGCACCTGACGCTGGTGCACAAGCACAACGTGCTCGTGCACGCCGGGCACCTGTGGCGCCGCACCGTCGAGGCCGTGAACGCCGAGTTCCCGGACGTGACGACCGACTACCTGCACGTCGACGCCGCCACCATCTTCCTCACGACGAACCCGTCGCGCTTCGACGTCATCGTCACGGACAACCTGTTCGGTGACATCCTCACCGACCAGGCCGCCGCGATCACCGGTGGCATCGGCCTCGCGGCGTCGGCGAACATCAACCCCGACCGGACCGCGCCGTCGATGTTCGAGCCGGTGCACGGCTCCGCGCCCGACATCGCCGGTCAGGGCAAGGCCGACCCGACCGCCACGGTCCTGTCGGTCTCCCTCCTGCTCGACCACCTCGGCCTCACCGCCGAGGCGGCGCGCGTCGAGGCGGCGGTCGCGGCCGACCTCGCCGAGCGTGGCGGGCGAGTACGGTCGACGGCCGAGGTCGGGCAGGAGCTCGCTGCCCGCGTCGCCGGCTGACCGGCGCACCTCGACGACCTCGGCCGTCGTCCCCGAACCGTCCCCCCGACTCCCGTCCGGGGTGGCCGTGTGGTGGACGCGTCCGACCGGTGCCCGCGGGACCGCGAGTCGTGGAAAACTACAGGGGTCACCCGGTGAAAGGCCCTTGCGATCATGACCACGACCTCCCCCATCCTGCCCACCGAGCTCGAGGACCTCGTCGAGCTGTTCGACGTCGCCCCGACGGACTCGCCCACGCCTGACGACGAGCGCGAGGCCGCGCTCGCGAGCCCGCGCTTCGGCACGGTGTTCACCGACCACATGGCGCGCATCACGTGGCGCAAGGACACGGGCTGGATCGACCGCCGCATCGAGAAGTACGGCCCGCTCCAGCTCGACCCGGCGACCGCCGTCCTGCACTACGCGCAGGAGATCTTCGAGGGCATGAAGGCGTACAAGCACGCCGACGGCTCGGTGTGGACGTTCCGCCCGGACGCCAACGCGGCGCGGTTCGCCCGCTCGGCGCACCGGCTGGCGCTGCCCGCCCTCAGCGTGGACGACTTCATCGGGTCGATCGCCGCCCTGGTGCGCACCGACCTCGCCTGGGTGCCCGGCGGCGAGGACTCCAGCCTGTACCTGCGCCCCTTCATGTTCGCCTCGGAGGCGTTCCTCGGCGTGCGCCCGGCGACCGAGGTCGAGTACCTGTGCATCGCGTCGCCGGTGGGCCCGTACTTCGCGGGCGGTGTGAAGCCGGTGTCGATCTGGGTGTCGCAGGACTACCACCGTGCGGCCCCGGGCGGCACGGGCGACGCCAAGTGCGGCGGCAACTACGCGGCCAGCCTGCTCCCGCAGACCGAGGCGCAGGAGAACGGCTGCGACCAGGTGTGCTTCCTCGACTCCACGACGAACACGTTCCTCGAGGAGCTCGGCGGCATGAACGTGTTCGTCGTCAAGGCGGACGGCACGGTGCACACGCCCGAGCTCACGGGATCGATCCTCGAGGGCGTGACGCGCTCGTCGATCCTGCAGCTCGTGACGGACCGCGGCCACGGGGTGGTCGAGCGTCGGATCCCGCTGACGGAGATCGTCGACGGGCTCGCCGACGGCAGCATCACGGAGATCTTCGCCTGCGGCACGGCGGCGGTCGTGACGCCGATCGGCCGGCTCGCCGGTGGCTCGTTCGACCACCAGGTCGGTGGCGGTGAGCCCGGCGAGCTGACGATGGCGATCCGCACCGAGCTCACGGACATCCAGTACGGCCGTACGCCCGACCGCCACGGCTGGATGCGCCGCCTGGCCTGACGGCACCGCACGACGACCTGACCGTCCGACGGGAGGGGCCGGGACGCGTGGCTTCCACGACGACCCTCGCGGAGCTGAACCGGACGACGCTGGCGCGCCAGCACCTGCTCCGCCGGTCCGGCGCCCGCCGGACGGCGGAGCAGATCGCCGGTGACGTCGGCGGGCTGCAGGCGCAGCACGCCGACATGCCGTACCTCGGCCTGGCGGCACGGCGGACCGGTGCCGCGGTCGACGCCGTCCAGGACGCACTGACGGCACGCCTCCTCGTCAAGGCCACCGCGATGCGGTCGACGCTCCACCTGCTGCCGGCCGCACGGTGGGCGGCCGCCGACGTGGTGTCGGCGGAGGCCCGGCTGGCGGCGTGGCGTCCGAGCGCACGTCGCGCCGGCATCGATCTCGTCGAGCTCAACGCGGCGGTGCGTGAGCACTGCGCGCAGCCCCGCACGGTCGACGAGGTGGAGGCGTTCGTCGTCGACCGGCACCCGGGGGTCGACGCCGCGGCGGCAGTCCCGGGCGGCGTGTCCCGGGCGTGGTGGCGGCTCGCGTCGGCCGGTGGCGGGCTGGTGCACGTGCCGCCGAGCGGGTTCTGGCACGAGCACGGCACCCACCGGGTGGTGGCCGGTGCCACGTGGCTCGGTTCCGCCGACCGTCCGGACCCCGACGGCGCGCGAGCCGACGTCGTCGAACGCTACCTGCGGGCCTTCGGGCCGGCGACGCGCGCCGACGTGGCCCGCGGCGTCGGGATCCGCGGTCGACGGCTCCTCGAGGCCGCCCTGGACCGCCTGGACCTGCGGGAGCTGACCGGTCCTGACGGTGCGGGGCTGCTGGACCTGGCCGACGCCGAACTGGTGCCGGGCGACGCCCCGGCGCCCGTCCGCCTCCTGCCGCGCTGGGACCACCTGCTGGTGGCGTTCGACGACCGCTCCCGGCTGCTCGACCCGGCCGTCGTCGAGCACGTGTACCGGCGCAACGGCGACGTGCTGCCCACGGTCTGGGTCGCCGGGCGGGTGGTGGGCACCTGGTCGTGGGACGGCGGAGCGGTGCGGCTGACCGCCGTCGCGGACCTGGCCCCCGACGTGCGGGCCGCCATCGAGGCCGAGGCGCGCACGGTCCTGGCCGCGGTCGCGCCGGGCCGGCGGGGGTCGGACCTGGAGATCAGATGGGCCGACGATGCACGAGGGTCCGGCCGAGCACGCCGCTGAGCATCGAGAACACGGCGATGCCGAGGACGATCCAGACCAGTCCCGTCATCGTGGCGTCGAGGGGGTCGGCGCCGCCGGTGAACGGCAGCGCCACGAGGATCACCGTGGTCAGGGCGACGAGCCAGCCGAAGAACATGCGGGCCCGGGGCGCCGCGAGCACGAGGAGCTGCAGCACCACGGCCGCGACGAGCGCGTACACGGCCCCCGTGAAGACCCACGACACGTGGTGCCCGACACCGAGCGGGTCGGGCGCGACGAGCGTGAGCCCGAACACCTCCTCGAAGATGACGGAGCACGCGAGGCCGAGGAGCGCGCTGACGAGCACCGTCACGGCGGCGCCCGACCAGTACCGGCTGACGACGAGTCCTGGCTGCGTGGGCCGGGTGTCGTCGACGACGGGGTCCCAGGCGGGGTCGTCCGCGGCGGGCACGACACCGGGCGGGACGTCCGCCTGACCGGCCGCGTAGCCGGCGTCGTAGGCCTGACCGGCCGGGTGTCCGGCGGTGGGGGTCGTGCCGTGGGGGGCAGGCTGGTGCGAGCCGCCCGCGGTGCGGTACGGGTCGGGCTGTGCGGGGTACGCGCCGGGGTCGTCCTGCGCGCCGGGCCGCCGAGGGTCGTTCACGTCTGCCTCCTCCAGGAGTGGTGGGACACAGCGGACCACAGATCGGGCGAACCCACCACACATCGCCCGAGCCGGACGTCCCGGCGGCGGGTGTCCACGTCGCGGAACCGCGTGACCGCGGCGTGGACGGTGTGGCACCATGTGACGCATGACTCGCGCGTACCCGCGTCCGCAGCACCACAGCCGGTGGCTCTGCCTCATTAGCTAGCGCGTCCGGCCCACCCGCCGGACGCGCAGACCTTCCGTACCCGGAGGGTCTTTTTTGTTGTCCCGAATCGTTCAGCCCCTGGGGAGCCCCCGATGGTCACCGCCCCGTTCCACGTGTACGACACCACCCTGCGCGACGGTGCGCAGCAGGAGGGGATGAACCTCTCCGTCGCCGACAAGCTCGCGATCGCGCCGCTGCTGGACGAGCTCGGCGTCGGGTTCATCGAGGGCGGCTGGCCGGGCGCGATCCCCAAGGACACGGAGTTCTTCCGGCGCGCGGCCAAGGAGCTGGAGCTGCGGAACGCGGTGCTCGCGGCCTTCGGCTCCACCCGCAAGGCCGGCACCCGGGCGTGGGACGACCCGCAGGTGCGGGCCCTGCTGGACTCCGAGGCTCCCGTCGTCACGCTGGTGTCGAAGTCGGACGTGCGGCACGTCGAGCGGGCCCTGCGGACCACCCCCGACGAGGGCCTGGCGATGATCCGCGACACCGTCGAGTTCCTCGTGCGCGAGGGACGCCGCGTCGTGGTCGACGCCGAGCACTTCTTCGACGGCTACCGGTTCGACGCCGCCTTCACCACCGAGGCCGTGCGGGTCGCCTTCGAGGCGGGCGCCGAGGTCGTGGCGCTCTGCGACACGAACGGCGGCATGCTCCCGGCGTGGGTGAGCGACACGGTGGGGGCGCTGCGCGACACCCTCGGCCTCGTGCACGGCCGCGACGCCCGCGACGGCGACCCGCTGCTCGGCATGCACGCCCACAACGACTCGGGCTGCGCCGTGGCGAACACCCTCGCCGCCGTCGACGCCGGGTGCGCCCACGTGCAGGGCACGGTCAACGGGTACGGCGAGCGCACGGGCAACGTCGACCTGGTGACGGTCGTGGCGAACCTCGCGCTGAAGAGCGGCATCGACACCCTCGCAGGGGACGGCCTGGCCGAGGCCTCGCGCATCGCGCACGCCGTCGCCGAGATCACGAACATCTCCCCGTACGGACGCCAGCCCTACGTCGGCGCGAGCGCCTTCGCGCACAAGGCGGGCCTGCACGCCAGCGCCATCAAGATCGACCCCGACCTGTACCAGCACATCGACCCCACCGCCGTGGGCAACGACATGCGGATGCTCGTCTCCGACATGGCCGGCCGCGCGTCCATCGAGCTCAAGGGCCGCGAGCTCGGCTTCGACCTCGCCGGTCAGGGCGAGCTCCTCACCCGGGTGACCACCCGGGTCAAGGACGCCGAGGCGCGCGGCTACACGTTCGACGCCGCCGACGCCTCCTTCGAGCTCATCCTGCGCGAGGAGCTCACCGGCGAGCGGCCCCACTACTTCCGCATCGAGTCGTGGCGCACGATCGTCGAGACCACCGGCGACGCCCGCAACGCCGACCGGCACGACGCCGAGGCCGTGGCCGAGGCGACGGTCAAGCTGCACGCCGGGGGCGAGCGGATCGTCGTCACCGGAGAGGGCAACGGCCCGGTCAACGCGCTCGACCAGGCGCTGCGGCACGCCCTGACCCGCGTCTACCCGGCCATCGAGAAGTTCGACCTCATCGACTTCAAGGTGCGCATCCTCGACGCCGAGCACGGCACCGACGCCACCACCCGCGTCCTGGTGGAGACCAGCGACGGCGAGCGGTCCTGGTCGACGGTCGGCGTGGGCCCCAACATCATCGAGGCCGCCTGGGAGGCGCTCATCGACGCGCACGTCTACGGGCTGGTGCACGCCGGCGTCGAGGCGCTCTGAGGAGGCCACGGCTCCCGCGTCGGTCGGTTCCTCCCCAGACGAGCAGAGGGCCCTGGCGCACGATCGTCTCTTCCCGAAGTGGAGCGCCCCCTGGGGCGCGTGAACGCGATCGTGCGCCAGGGCCCTCTGCTCGTCGTCGGCGGGCCCGGGTCACCGCGTGCCGGTTAGGCTGGCCGGGTGCGCGGTGAGTACAAGGTTCCCGGTGGCAAGCTCGTGGCGGTCGACCTGACGGTCGACGACTCGTCGGGACCCGGCGTCCTGCGGGACGTCCGGATCTCGGGCGACTTCTTCCTCGAGCCCGACGAGGCTCTCGAGGTCATCGACCGGGCGCTGACCGGGCTGGCTGCCACGACGTCGTCCGCCGAGCTGACCCGGGTCGTCGACGACGCGCTCGCCGCGGCGGAGGCGTCCGGCGAGGTGCCCGGCCCGGTGGCGATGGTCGGTTTCGACGCCCGGGCCGTCGCGGTCGCCGTCCGCCGTGCGCTGGGACTCGCCACCACGTGGGACGACCACACGTTCGAGGTGCTGCGGCCCGGCCCGCTGCCCCCGCGCACGCTCGGCGCCCTCGACCAGGTCCTCACCGAGGAGCTCGCCCAGGGCCGTCGCGGCCCCACCCTGCGGTTCTGGGAGTGGGACGAGCGCGCCGTGTTCATCGGCTCCTTCCAGTCGTACCGCAACGAGATCGACGACGCGGGGGTCGAGAAGCACGACGTCACGGTGGTGCGCCGCATCTCCGGCGGCGGCGCCATGTTCATGGAGGCGGGCAACTGCGTGACGTTCTCCCTCGTCGTGCCGGCGTCGCTGGTCGACGGGCTGAGCTTCGAGGCGTCGTACGCGTTCCTCGACGACTGGGTGCTGGGTGCGCTCGCCGAGCTGGGTGTCGAGGCACGGTTCGCCGGGATGAACGACGTCGCCTCTCCCGCGGGCAAGATCGCCGGGTCGGCGCAGAAGCGGCTGGCCGGGGGAGCGGTGCTCCACCACATGACGATGGCCTACGACATCGACGCCGACAAGATGCTCGAGGTGCTGCGCATCGGCCGCGAGAAGTTGTCCGACAAGGGCACGAAGAGCGCCAACAAGCGGGTGGACCCCCTGCGCTCGCAGACGGGGCTGCCGCGCGAGAAGGTCGTCGACGCGTTCGCCGACTACTTCGCCCAGCGGTACTCGACGGTTCCCTCCGCGCTGCGGCCCGACGAGCTGGCCCGCGCCGAGGAGCTCGTGCGCACCAAGTTCGCCACGCCGGAGTGGACCCACCGGGTGCCCTGACCGGCCGGACGGCGGCGTGCCGCGGCGCATCGTCGTCGGGCGGAGCGGTCAGGCGGCGGGACGCGCCCCGAACACGGCGGTGCCGAGCCGCACGATCGTCGCACCCTCCGCGACGGCGAGCTCGAGGTCGGTCGACATCCCCATGGACAGGTCGCGGGCGTCCGCGGTGCCGGGCGCCCCGGACGCCAGCACCTCGTCGCGCACGTCGCGCAGGCGTGCGAACCCGGCGCGCACGACGGTCGTGTCGTCGGACCGCGCGCCGATGGTGAGGAAGCCGGTGAGCCGCAGCCCGTCGAGCCGGGCGACGGCGGCGGCCAGCGCCGGGGCGTCCGCTGGAGTCACGCCGGACTTCGTCGCCTCGCCCGAGACGTTGACCTGCACCAGGACGTCGAGCGTGCGCCCGGCGCGCACGCACCGCTGCGCCACGGCCTCGGCCAGCGGGAGCCGGTCCACCGACGCGAGCCCTGTGACGACGGGCAGCATCTGGTTGACCTTGTTGCGCTGCAGCGGGCCGATCATCTGCACCTCGAGGCGGCCGGCCGCCACGAGGTCCGCCAGTGCCGGCGCCTTGGCCACGAGCTCCTGCACCCGGTTCTCGCCGACCAGGACGGGGGCGTCGTCCCCGCGCGCGGCGGCGAGCTCGGTCGCGGCGGCGACGGCGTCCAGCACGGTCGCGGCGTCCTGCGTCTTGGTCGCGAGCATCATCCGGACGGACGCCGGGTCACGGCCCGCGGCGGTCGCGGCAGCGTCGAGGCGGGCGCGCGCGGCGAGCACCCGGTCGTGGAGCGTGGAGGGCATGGGACCAGTCTAGGAACCGGTCCGGGGGTTCCCTGATACCGCGGGGGCGCCTCGTCGGGGGACAATCGGTCCATGAAGGCGCTGCTCAACATCATCTGGCTCGTGTTCGGCGGGTTCCTGCTGGCTCTCGGCTACGTCGTGGCGGGCATCCTGTGCTGCATCACGATCGTGGCGATCCCGTGGGGCATCGCGTCGTTCCGCATCGCGGGGTACACCCTGTGGCCGTTCGGCCGGTCGGTCGTCGACAAGCCGGGCGCCGGCGGCTGGTCCGTGCTGGGCAACGTCGTCTGGTTCGTCTTTGCCGGCTGGTGGCTCGCCCTCGGGCACGTGGCCACGGCGATCGCGCAGGCGATCACCATCATCGGGATCCCGCTGGCGATCGCGAACCTCAAGCTCATCCCGATCTCCCTGCTCCCGCTGGGCAAGGACATCGTGGACAGCGACGCCCGGTACCCGGCCTACCAGCACTGAGTCGCGGTCCCGACCGGCTCCCCGCAGGAGCCGGGCCGTCTCAGAAGAGCGTCGCGATGAGCAGCGCGGTGGGCACCGAGACCGCGGCCATGACGAGCGTCGGCAGGATGAACGAGTGGTTCACCACGTACTTGCCGATCCGGGTGGAGCCGGTCCGGTCGATCTCGACCGCGGCGAGCTGGGAGCCGTTGGCCGGCAGCGTCATGACGCCGCCCATCGCGGGCAGGTAGGCCGCGAGGGTCGCCGTCGGCAGGCCGAGGCTCATGCCCAACGGGATCATCGTGTTCACCGCCGCCGACTGGCTCGTGGTGGCCGCCGCGACGAGGAACAGGCCGACGGCGAGGAACCACGGGTTGTTGGTCGCCACCTCCGTGAGCCCGCCGATGACGGTCTCCTCGTTCCCGGCGATGAACGTGTTCGCCAGCCACGCGATACCGAGCAGGGCGATGATCGCCGTCAGTCCGGACTTGGTGAGCGGGGCGTCCAGCACCTCGGCCGGCTTGACCTGGCCGACCAGCATGACGACGAGCGCGACGGCGAGCATCACCATCGTCAGCAGGGTGGTGAGGCTGAGCGTCACCGTCTCGCCGTCGACGGTCCACGACGGCAGCAGCCCGTCGAACGCGCCGAGCAGCACGACCAGCGCGACGCCGAGGAAGAACACGCCCGCCGCCCGCTTGGCGCGCGGCTCGACGGCGGTGACGGTCGTCGTGGCGGTGGCCGCGCCGTCGGCACCCCCGGCGGAGCGCGGCGGCGTGACGAGACCTTCGGCCAGGCGGCGCTGGTACTCGGGGTCGTCGGCGAGCTCGCGACCGACCCGGGACTGGACGAGGGCCGCGACGATCGTGCCGAGCAGGACGGCGGGCAGCGTGATGAGCAGGATCTCGCCGAGCGAGAGCGCGTCGTCCCGGTTGCCCGTGAGGCCGACGAACGCCGCCATCGCCGCGGCGACGGGGCTGGCCGCCAGCGCGAACCCGGACACGGCGACCGACGTCGCCAGCGGTCGTTCGGGCCGGATGCCGCGCTCGTAGGAGACCTCGTAGATGACCGGCAGCAGCGGGAAGATGATGTTGCCCGTGCCGGATCCGGCGCAGAACAGGAACGTCATGAGCGGCGCGAGGTAGTTGACCAGGCGCGGACGCGAGCGGATGACCTTCTCGGCGAGCACGACCAGGTAGTCGATGCCGCCGGCGGACTGCATGGCCGACGCGGCGGTGATCACCGCGAGGATGACGAGGATCGCCTCCCACGGGATGTCGCCGGGCTGCTCCTGGAAGACGAAGACGAGCACCAGGACGCCGACGGCGCCCCAGAGGCCGAGGCCGATGCCGCCCATGCGCACGCCGAGGTAGATCCCGGCGACGACGACGAGCGCTTCCAGCACGAGGACGAGGGTGTCCACGGTGCTCCTTCCGTTCGGCGGGGCACGGCTGCGGGCTGCCGGCCCGCGCGGCGGGTCAGTCCTGGGCGAGCGCCTGGAGCAGGAGCGCCTGCGCGAGGGCCATGTGCTCGATCTCGCTCGGGTCGACGCTCTCGTCGGGCCCGTGGATGTTGGCGTGCTGGGCGTCCTCCGGTCCGACGAGCACGAAGTCGGCGTGCGGCGCGACGGCGCGCAGGGTCTCCAGGAGCGGGATCGAGCCACCGGAGCCGACCGTCTCGACGGGCCGTCCGTAGGACGTGGCGAGCGCGTCCCGCATGAGGCCGAACGCCCGCCCGTCGGTGGGCTGCGAGAACGGCGGCGACTTCTTGTCCTCGGTGACGGTGACCCGCGCGTTGCCGGGCACGTGCGCGCGCAGGTGCGCGACGAGGGCGTCCATCGCCTCCTGGGCGTCCTGCCCCGGCGGGATGCGCATCGCCACCACGGCCTTCGCCCGCGGCTGGAGCACGTTGGACGCCTCGGCGGTCGGGGTCACGTCCATGCCGAGCACGCTGACCGACGGGCGGGCCCACAGCCGGGACGCGACGCGGCCCGTACCGACGAGGTCGACGCCGTCGAGCACGCCCGCGTTCGCGCGCAGCAGCTCCTCGGCGTGGTCCGCGCCGTCCCACTCGCCCGACGCGACGCCCTGGACCGCGCACGCGCCGTCGTCGTCGACGAGCGTGGCGAGGGCCCGGATCAGCGCCATGAGGGCGTCGGGCGCGGCGCCGCCGAAGAGGCCGGAGTGGACGGGTGCGGCGAGCGTCTCGACCTCGATCACGGCCTTGACGTGGCCGCGCAGCCCGACGCTCAGCACGGGCTCGCCCACCACGAGGTTGCCCATGTCGGCGACCACCATGACGTCGGCCTGGAAGTCGTCCGGGTGCGCCACGACGTGCGCCTCCAGGTGGGAGATCGTCTCCTCCTCGCCCTCGACCACCAGCCGCACCCCGACGGGCGGGCGACCGTCGAACGCGGCGAGCGTGGCGAGGTGGATCGCGACGCCGCCCTTGTCGTCGGCGGCGCCGCGCCCGTGCAGGCGTCCGTCCACCCAGGTCGGCGTCCACGGGTCGGTGGACCACTGCTGCGACGCGGGCACCGGCTGGACGTCGTAGTGGGCGTACAGCAGGACGGTCGGGCGGCCCGGGGGAGCCGGGATCTCCGCGGTGACGGCGGGGTACCCGCCGTCGACGGGCGTCACGTGCGCCTCGACGCCGTGCCGGCCGAACGCGTCGACGATCCGCTGTGCCGCCGCGTGGACGGGCTCGGGCGGGAAGCCCGGGAACGCGCACGACGGGATCGCGACGAGCGCCTCGAGCTCGGCGAGCACCTCGGGCATGAGGCCGGCGATCTTCGGGCGCAGCACGGAGTCGTCGAGGGCGGGGCCGCCCGGTCCCGGGACGCCGTCGCTGGTGGGAGCGGTCATGGCTCGACGGTAGCGCCGGGCCGCGGGCTCGGCGCGACGAAGCCGGCCGCCCGGACCCGGTCGGTGCGGACGGCGCTCAGCGGGCGACGTCGGCGGTGACGCCCCCGGTGAGCCGCAGCAGGTCCGCCGGGGCGAGGGAGAGGTCGAGGCCGCGGCGTCCGGCCGAGATGTAGACGACGTCGAACCCGGTCGCGGTGGCGTCCAGCACGGTGCGCAGCCGCTGCTTCTGCCCGAGCGGGGAGATGCCGCCGACGACGTACCCGGTGGCGCGCTGCGCGACGGCCAGGTCGGCCATCGTGGCCCGCTTGCCGCCGACGGCGCGGGCCAGCGCCTTGAGGTCGAGGCTCCCGGCGACGGGCACGATCCCGACGACGAGCGCGCCGTCGACGTCCGCGAGGAGCGTCTTGAACACCTGGGCGGGGTCGGCGCCCAGCGCGGCGGCGGCCTCCAGCCCGTAGCTCAGACCGGAGGCGGGGTCGTGCTCGTAGGGGTGCAGGGTGTAAGGGACGCCCGCCCGGTCGAGCGCGACGATCGCCGGGGTGCCGTGGGAGGTCTGCGCGTTCTTCTTCGCCACGCGGCCGATTGTGCCGGACGGCACCCACCGGGCGCCCGGTCGCGTCCGGTCCGTGGGCGCAGTCCCGTACCGTGGGCGGGTGCTCGCCCTCCTCGTCCTGGCCATCCTCGTCGGCGGGGCGCTCCAGCGTGTGACGGGGATGGGCTTCGGGCTGGTCGCCGGACCGTTCATCGTGCTCATCGTCGGCCCGCTCGAGGGTGTCCTGTTCGTCAACCTCGCGGGCGCGATCGCCTCGACGGTGATCCTCGGGCGCGTGGTGCGCGACGTCGAGTGGGCGAAGTTCGGCTGGCTGCTCGCCTCGTCGCTGGTCGTCACCGTGCCCGCCGCGCTGCTGCTGCGCGACGTCAGCGCCCCGGTCCTGGAGATCACGGTCGGCGCGATCGTGATCCTCGCGATGACGCTCGCCGTGGTCACCTCGCGGCTGCGCGCGCACGGCACCCACGTGGTGCGGCCGGACGCCCGCTGGCCGCTCACGCTGACGGGGATGTCCAGCGGCGTCGGGTCGGTGGCCGCCGGGATCGGCGGCCCGCCCGTGGCCGTCTACGCCGTCCTCAGCGACTGGGAGCCGAAGAAGTTCGCCGCGACCGCCCAGCCGTACTTCGCCGCGAACGCGCTGGCCGCGCTCACCGCCAAGCTGGTCCTCGCCGACGCGTCGTTCCCCGCCCTCGACCCGTGGCAGTGGGTGGTGGTGATGGCGGCGATCCTGGGCGGCCTCGGCATCGGCGAGGTCCTCGCGCCGCGCGTGTCGGCCGCGCGCACCCGTCAGGTGCTCGTCGCGCTGGCGTACGTCGGCGGCGCCGCGACCCTCGTGCGCGGCGCCGTCGGCCTCTGAGCCCTGGTCGTCGGGCTGGTCAGAGGCGCCCGACGCCGAGCACCCGCACCGCCGGTGCGCCCGCCTCGTCGCTCGCGGCGAGGTCGACGTGGGCGGTGATCGCCCAGTCGCGGTCGCCGTCGGCGTCGTCGAGCACCTGCCGCACCCACCACACGCCCGCCGGGACCGCGGACGAGTCCGCCGGCAGCGCGCCGGACGGCAGCTCGGCGCCCGGCTCCAGGATCGTCACGAGCGCGCTGGCGCGGGACTGCGGCCCGATGCCGATCGCCTCGTCGCCCTGCGCCTCGAACAGCGCGTCGAGGGCGTCGGCCCACGCGTCGCCGTCCCAGCCGGACGCGGCGTCGAGCCGGCCCAGGGCGTCGTAGTCCTCGCGGGCGGCGAGCTCGACCCGGCGGTACAGCGCGTTGCGCACCAGGCGGCGGAACGAGCGCGGGTTGCCCGTGACCGGGCGGGCCGGGGCCTCGGCACCCGCCTCGGCGAGCTCACCCTCCACGACGTCGTCGGCGTCGTCGTCGACCGGGTTCTGCAGCCGCTCCCACTCGTCCAGCAGCGACGAGTCGACGCCGCGCACCAGCTCACCGAGCCACTCGACGACCTCCGCGACGTCCTCGGTGCGGTGCTCCTCGGGCACGACCTGGCGCACCGCGCGGTAGGCGTCGGCGAGGTAGCGCAGCACCACGCCCTCGGTGCGCTCCAGCGCGTAGGTGCTGACGAGCTCGGCGAACGTCATCGCCTGCTCCAGCATGTCCCGCACCACCGACTTGGGGGCGAGCTCGGCGTCGGCGACCCACGGGTTCGAGCGCTTGTACATCTCGAAGGCCGGGCCGAGGAGGTCCGCCAGCGGCTTCGGCCAGGACACCTCCTCGAGCAGCTCCATGCGCTCGTCGTACTCGATGCCCTCGGCCTTCATCGCCGCGACGGCCTCGCCGCGTGCCTTCTTCTGCTGGCCGTAGAGGATCTGGCGCGGGTCGTCGAGGGTGGCCTCGATGACGGAGACGACGTCGAGGGCGTGCGTGGGCGAGTCCACGTCCAGCAGGTCCATCGCGGCCAGGGCGAACGGGGACAGCGGCGCGTTGAGCGCGAAGTCGCGGGGCAGGTCGACGACGAGCCGCACGCTCGGCCGGTACCCGGCGGGGCGCGAAGCGTCGGGCACGCGGACCTTCTCCACGACGCCCGCGACGCGCAGCGACCGGTAGATGCGCAGCGCCTGGCGCACGTGCTCGGCCTGCTGGGCGTCGGTGTCGTGGTTGGCGGTGAGCAGGTGCCGCATCGCCTCGACCGGGTCGACGGCGTCGTGCCGGGCGCCGTCGCCGCGGGTGCGCGCCAGCACGTTGAGCACCATCGCGTGGTTGACGGAGAACCGGCTCGACAGCGGCTCCGGCGGGGCGTCCCGCAGCCGCTCGAACGTCGAGTCCGTCCAGTTGACCGACCCGGTGGGGGCCTTCTTGCGGACGATCTTCTTCAGCTTCTTCGGGTCGTCGCCCGCCTTGGCGACGGCCTTGCGGTTCTCGATGACGTGCTCGGGCGCCATGACGAGCACCTCGCCGAGCGTGTCGAACCCGGCCCGCCCGGCACGGCCCGCGATCTGGTGGAACTCGCGCGCCGACAGGTGACGCATCCGCTCGCCGTCGAACTTCACCAGCGACGTCATGAGCACGGTGCGGATCGGCACGTTGATGCCGACGCCGAGCGTGTCGGTGCCGCAGACGACCTTGAGCAGACCCTTCTGGGTGAGCCGTTCGACGAGCCGCCGGTACTTGGGCAGCATCCCTGCGTGGTGGACGCCGATGCCGGAGCGCAGGTACTTGCTCAGCACCTTGCCGAACCCGGTGCCGAACCGGAACGCGCCGATCTCGGCGACGATCGCGTCCTTCTCCTCCTTGGTCGCGATCTTCGAGCTGAGCAGCGCCTGCGCCCGGTCGACGGCGTCCTTCTGCGTGAAGTGCACGACGTACACCGGGGCGCGGCGGGTCTGGACGAGCTCGTCGATGACCTCGGGCAGCGGCTCCAGCACGTAGGAGAAGGTCAGCGGGACGGGCCGCTCGGCGTCCGCGACCTCGGCGACGTCACGGCCCGTGCGCTCGGTGAGGTCCTCGCGCAGCCGCGTGGTGTCCCCGAGGGTGGCGCTCATGAGCAGGAACTGGGTGTGCGGCAGCTCCAGCAGCGGCACCTGCCACGCCCAGCCGCGCTGCGGGTCGCCGTAGTAGTGGAACTCGTCCATGACGACCTGCGCGATGAAGTCGTCGTCGCCGGGCGTGCCGGCGCCGCGGCGCAGCGCGAGGTTGGCGAGGATCTCCGCGGTGCAGCAGATGATCGGGGCGTCGGCGTTGACCGCGGAGTCGCCCGTCATCATGCCGACGTTGCGCGAGCCGAACGCCGCGACGAGGTCGAAGAACTTCTCGCTGACCAGCGCCTTGAGCGGCGCGGTGTAGTAGGTGCGGCCGCCGCCGCCGGAGCGGCGGGCCGCGAGCGCCGCGAACTGGGCGCCCATCGCGACCATCGACTTGCCGGACCCGGTGGGGGTCGCCAGGACGACGTGCGAGCCCGTCATGAGCTCGAGCAGCGCCTCCTCCTGGTGCGGGTAGAGGCTGCGGCCACCGCCGGCGGCCCACTGACCGAAGCCCTCGAACAGCACGTCCGGGTCCGGTGCCTTGCCGGTGGGGGCGGGCAGGTACGGCAGGAGCGTGCCGGCGGGGCGGGCGGTCGTGGGGGCGGCGTCGGTGGCAGTCATCGTGCGGTCATTGTGTCAGCCGGGACGCCGGGCCCGGGTGCCGGTGGGCGAGGGGTGCCCGACGTGCCCCCGGCGCGCGACGCGCGCCGGCTCTCTCCACGAGGAGTCGCGGGGAGAACCGGCACGCTCGATGCCGTGCACGCCCGGGATCGGGGGACCGGGCGGTCGTCCGGGGTGCTGCGTCAACAGGCTCCGAGGTCCTGCCAGACGCCCCACTGGCCGGCGGACGCCGGGCTCTCGCCGCGGGTCCACCACTTGGCCTTGTAGACGTGGCCCTGGTAGGTGACCTCCGTGCCGCCGACGTAGGCGGTGCCGGCGTCCCAGACGGTGCCGGTGCAGTCGCCCGGCGGCGTGGGATCGGTGGGCGTCGGGGTGGGGGTCGGGTTGCCGCCACCGCTGCCGACGGTGACGTCGACGCAGGAGTAGAACGCCATCGCGGTGTCGGCGACGTTCCAGCGCGCGAGGATGGTGTGGTTCCCCTGGGGCAGGTTGTCGAGCGAGTGCTCGACGATCTGGTTCGGGCGTGCTCCGTTGTCGTTGAACGTGCGGTGCAGCACGCCGTCGACGAAGTACTCCCAGGTGCTCGTGGCGTGCATGGCCGTGAGCTTCCACTTCATGGTCACCGAGGAACCGATCTGGGTGCGGGGCCACGGCTTGGAGGTGTCGTCGAGGATCGCGAACCCGGCGTTGTCGCCGGAGCACTTCATCGAGCCCTTGGGGGCCTCGACGCTCTGGGGCTCGTACTTGACGCCTCCGCAGTCGAAGGACACGGCGCCGCTGGCGCAGTGGTCCTGGCGGCTCGGGGGGTTGGTGATCCAGCCGTGGGCCGAGGCCGCGGGGGCCAGGGCCACGGGGGCGAGCAGGGCGGCCGCGCCGACCACGGCACCGACCAGGGCTGAACGCCATCGCATGGGGAACTCCTGTTCGTCAGGAAACTGGACAAATTCGACGCTAGGTCGTCGTCCGTCCCCGCACATCAGGAGAACCGCGTAGATCTGCCCACTTTCCCGAGGCGTGCGGGTACGTGGTCGCCCGTATGCGGGCGACCACGTACCCGCACGGCCTCAGGCGACGGGGGTCACCGCGACCGGGACCGCCCGGCGGGCCGTGGCGGCCTCGCCCTGCTGGACGGCGACGACGCCGCCGAGCACCAGCAGTCCGCCGAGCAGCTGGACGGGGGCGGGCAGCTCGCCGAGCAGGAGCCAGGCGAGCACGACGGCGGAGACCACCTCGAGCAGCCCGACGAAGGACGCCCGCCGCGCGCCGAGCCGGCGTCCGGCGGCGATGCCCGAGACGTAGGCGAGCCCGGCGGTGACCAGGCCGAGCGCGCCGAGCACCACGCCGACCGGCACGGTGGCGCCGCCGAGGGTGGCGGGCTCGGCCGCGACCGTCAGGGGCAGGAGGCCGACGGCGCCGAGAGTGCCCAGCAGCACCGTGCCGACGGTGAGCCCGCCCGCGGCGAGGGTGAGCGGGGGCAGGCCCGTGTCGGCCCGGGCGTTGATGACGAAGTAGGTCGCCGCACCCACCATGGCGCCGAGCGACCAGGCCACGCCCACGGGCGAGGGTGCCGCGCCCGACAGGTCGAGCACGAGCACCAGGCCGGCGGCGGCCAGGCCGACGCCGAGCAGCGTCAGGCCGCCCGGGCGCTGACCGTGGCGGACCCAGAACCAGCCGACGACGGCCGCGGGCGCCGTGTACTCGATGAGCAGCGCCGGCCCGACCTGCATGTGCTGGATGGCGGCGAAGTAGCAGAACTGGGCGCCGGCGACGCCGAGCGCACCGTAGGCGACGACGATCCGCCAGCTCCGGCGCACGGGCGTCCAGTCGCCGCGGAGGGCGGCGATGCCGAACGGCAGGACGACCAGCGCCCCGGTGGCCACGCGCACGAGCACGACGGCGCCGGGCGACCACCCGGTGGCGAAGAGGCTCGCGGCCAGTGGGCCGGACAGGCTGAAGCTGAGCGCGGAGACGACGGCGAGGGCCAGGCCGACGGTCGTCGTGGACCGGAATCCGGTCGAGGAGGGCGCGCCCCCCGGGGCGGCGTCATGCGCCATCGATGTCATGGCACATGACGCTACGCGGGGGCCTGATAACGTGTCAACATGGTCTTCGCGCATGACACCGCGTCCGCGCTCGTGTCCGCCGCCGCCCTCGCCAACGCCGTCGAACCCCCGCGGACGATCACCTCCGTCGCGGACCTCGACGCCTTCTACCGCGAGCAGGGGTACACCGGACGCCACGACCGCACCACCGCCGAGCTCGACGCCGTCCTCGCCCTCGCCCCCCGGCTGCGCGCCCTGCTCCTCGCCGACCGCGACGACGCCCCCGACCTCGTCAACGCCGCCCTCGCCGAGACCCGCGCCGTGCCGCGCCTCGTCCGGCACGACCCCGAGGACTGGCACGTCCACGCCGTCCCCGACGACGCGCCCCTGGCCACCCGCATCCTCGTGGAGACCGCCATGGCGATGATCGACGTCGTGCGCGCCGACGCCCACGACCGCATCGGCACGTGCGCCGACGACACCTGCGAGGGTGTCGTCGTCGACCTGTCACGCAACCGGTCGCGCCGCTACTGCTCCACGACCTGCACCAACCGCAACGCCCAGGCCGCCCTGCGCGCGCGCCGCGCCGCCGAGGTCTGAGGCCGCCCCGCCGGGCTCAGGCCAGCGCGTCGCACACGGCCAGCAGCCGCGCCCGCACCGCCTGGCCGCGCTCGGCGAACCCGCGCTGACGGCGCACGTACTCCGCCTTGCCCTCCGGCGTCTCGATGGCCACCGGCTGCACGCCGTACGAGGACACGTCGTAGGGCGCCGCCGCCATGTCCGTGTACCGGATGTCGCGCGCCAGCTCGAACGCGTCCAGCAGCAGGTCGCCCGGCACCGCGGGCCCCAGCTTGAGGCACCACTTGTACAGGTCCATGCCCGCGTGCAGGCAGCCCGGCTGCTCCAGGGCGGGCTGGCGCTCGCGGGTCGGGGCGAGCAGGTTGCGGTCCCGGGCCTCGGGCGTGAAGAACCGGAACGCGTCGAAGTGGGAGCAGGCGATGCGGTGCGACTCGACGACGGCGTCGGTGCCGTCGTGGCCGAGCCGCAGCGGCAGCGGGTGCCGGTGGTCCCGCCCGGCGCGCGCGTCGCGGTAGACCATCGCCCACTCGTGCAGCCCGAAGCAGCCGAACGACCCCGGGCGGGACGCCGTCGCACCGACGAGCGCCCGCACGTAGGCCACGGTGTCACCGCGGTCGGCGAGGAACGCCGCGACGTCGAGCGCTGCGCCCGAGCCGCCGTCGGGCAGGGTCGTCTCGCGGTACCACCGCCACGACGCGTGCTCGTCGGCGTCGGCCAGCACCGTGCCCGCGCCGGGGTGCCAGCGGCGTAGCTGCGCGACCCGCGTCGGGTAGTAGGTGAACAGGAAGTCCTCGATCGCGTGCTTCTCGCCGCGCTCGCGGGCCTCGCGCCAGACGCGCGTCAGGTCGTCGGCGCGGTCGGCGTGCGCCTGCGCCCGCGGGTGCCAGACGTCGGCGGGCAGCACGCGCGCGGACGCCGTCGGCGTCGAGACGGGGGCGGGAGGCACTCGTCCAGGGTACGAGCCGGGCGCGGCGACCCGGGGGCGGGCGCCGCGCTAGCGTGGGTGGCGTGACCCACACCCTCGCCTTCCGCCAGGTCGACGTGTTCGCGCCCGGCCCGCTCACCGGCAACCCGCTCGCCGTCGTGCACGACGCCGACGACCTCACCGACGCCGAGATGGCCGCGTTCGCCCGTTGGACGAACCTCTCGGAGACGACGTTCCTGCTGGCGCCGACGGACCCGGCCGCCGACTACCGGGTGCGGATCTGGACGCCGTCGGGCGAGCTCCCGTTCGCGGGCCACCCGACGCTCGGCACCGCGCACGCCTGGCTGGAGGCCGGGGGCGTGGCGCAGGCCGCCGACGGCGCCGGCGACCTCGTGCAGGAGTGCGGCGTCGGCCTGGTCACCGTGCGGCCCGACAGTGGCCGCCTCGCGTTCGGGGCGCCTCCGCTGCTCCGCTCCGGGCCGGTCGCGCCGGACGACCTCGCGGACCTCGCCCGCGCGCTGAGGGTCGCGGCCGACGACGTCGTGGACGCCGCGTGGATCGACAACGGTCCCGGCTGGGTCGGGGTGCGCCTCGCCGACGCCGCCGCGGTGCTCGCCGTCCGCCCCGACCCGGTCGCGTTCGGTGACTGGAAGGTCGGGGTCGTGGGGGAGCACGCCGCCGGCGAGGCGGCCGTCGAGGTCCGGGCGTTCCTCCCCGGCGACGGCGGGGTGGTGGAGGACCCGGTCACCGGCAGCCTCAACGCCGGGCTCGGCCAGTGGCTCGCCGGGTCGGTGCTGCCGGGCGAGTACGTCGCGGCGCAGGGCACCGTGCTCGGCCGTCGCGGGCGCGTGCACGTGCGCCGCGACGGCGCGGGCACCGTGTGGGTCGGCGGGGACACGCGGACCACGATCGCCGGCACCGTCACGCTCTGACCGCTCGGTCGCTCACCCACCCCACCAGCCGCTCCAGCGGGCCCCGGCCCAGCGCGAGCCGCCAGGCCGTGGCCGCCGCCAGCGTCACCAGCACCATGACGACCAGCGGCCCGTTGGTCGCCGAGCCCACGAGGTCCCACCACCAGATCGCGACGATCTGCGCGGAGTAGACGGTCAGCGCCATCGACCCGGTGGCGGCCAGCGGCGACAGCGCCCACGCGCCGACGCCCCGGACGAACAGGCAGGCGGCGAGCACGGCGACGGCGAAGCCGCCGGAGCCGAGCACCTCGAAGAACGTGTCGTCGTGGGGGCCGGACTGCACGAGGTACCAGGAGGTGGGCCACGGGTCGGACCAGGCGTGCACGGCGCCGGCCGTGCTGGTGGTCGCCCCGACCTGCGCCTCGACGAGGACGTCGCCGGGGAGCTGGCCGGGCGGGCCGGCGACCACGTCCCCGGGCACGTCGATCACCAGCCCGCTCAGCAGCACCCCGGACACGGTGTAGCCCACCGCGGTCGCCGCCAGCCCGCCCACGAGCAGCCGCTCCCGCAGCCTCGGCGCCGTGAGGTCGCAGCGCCCGATCGCCATCCCGGCGAACACGTACGCCATCCACACGACGGCGGGGTAGTGGCCGGTGACGACGAAGTCGGTCACGGCGCCCGAGCCGTCGTCGGGCAGGTGCAGCCCGGCGCGGGCCAGCACCTCGGGCCCCCAGTAGGCGATCGGCGGCCCGACGACGGCCACCAGCGCCGCGGCCGCGGCGAGCCGGCGCGGCCCCCAGGTGAGGAACGGCAGCGCGAGGACGAAGTAGGCCGCGTAGAAGCCGAGGATGAGCAGCACGGGGGTGCCCAGCAGGTCGAGCACCGCCACGACGACCAGCAGCATCACGGCCCGCACCAGCAGCCGGGTGCGGGCGTGCAC
The DNA here is from genome assembly GCF_001636295.1 of Isoptericola dokdonensis DS-3. Classification (NCBI taxonomy): domain Bacteria; kingdom Bacillati; phylum Actinomycetota; class Actinomycetes; order Micrococcales; family Promicromonosporaceae; genus Isoptericola; species Isoptericola dokdonensis. The sequence continues at coordinate 99,758 of NZ_CP014209.1, forward strand.
GAGCCGGTCCCCGGCGAGCGGGCGCGGCCCGCCCGACACGACGGCGAGGGACACCCCGGCCACGAGGGCGAACAGGACCGAGGAGCGTCCGTCGGCGATCTCCAGCCACGACGCGGCCCCGTCGGTCGAGCCGACGTGGGCGGCGAACATGCCGAGGATCGCCAGCCCGCGCGCGACGTCGAGGCCCACCACCCGGTCGGGCCCGCCGAGCAGGCGGTCGCGCAGCGTCATGGCCGCAGCGTGCCAGACGTCCCGGCCCGTGAGAAGGACGTGTCCGTCCGCGGCGGCGTGTCTTACGTTAGGTCCATGAACGCAGCGACCGACCCCGGACCCGACTTCCCGGACCCGCCGAGCCTGGGCAGCCCCGTCGAGGGACCCTCGAGCGGGGAGCCGTCGGGTGCGGCGTTGTCGGACGCGATCGAGGCGCCCAGCACCCACCACACGGTCCCCAGCCAGGAGTCCGAGTCGTACACGCACGGCCACCACGAGTCCGTGCTGCGCGCCCACCGGGCCCGCACCGCGCAGAACTCCGCCGGGTTCCTGCTGCCGCACCTCAAGGACGACCTGCGGCTCCTCGACGTCGGCTGCGGGCCGGGCACCGTGACAGTCGACCTGGCGCGCGTCCTCGCGGGCGGCGAGGTCGTCGGCGTCGACGCCTCGGCCACCGTGCTCGACGCCGCCCGCTCGCACGCCGAGGCGCTCGGCGCGCAGAACGTGCACTTCGAGCAGGCCAACGCCTACGAGCTGCCGTTCGACGACGACTCCTTCGACGTCGTCTACGCCCACCAGCTCCTGCAGCACCTGTCCGACCCCGTCGCCGCGCTGCGCGAGATGAAGCGCGTGACGAAGCCGGGCGGGCTCGTGGCCGTGCGCGACGCCGACTACGCCGCGATGGCCTGGTACCCGGAGTCGCCGGGGCTGACGGAGTGGAACACGCTCTACCACGAGGTCACGCACGCCTACGGGTTCCAGCCCGACGCCGGGCGGCGCCTGTTCTCCTGGGTGCAGCAGGCCGGGTTCGACGTCGCCGGGGCGGTGCCCGGCGCGTCGTCGTGGTGCTACGCCACCCCGACCGACCGGCAGTGGTGGGGCCAGGTGTGGGCCGAGCGCTGCGTCGAGTCGAACTTCGCGCGCCAGGCCGTCGAGTCCAACCTTGCCGACGACGTGGCCCTGGAGCAGCTCGCCCAGGACTGGCTCGCCTGGGCGCAGGCGCCCGACGGCTGGTTCGCAGTCCTGCACGGCGAGGTGCTGGCGCGCGCCTGACGCGCCGGCGCCCCGCGGCTCAGTAGCTCTGTTCCATCTCGTCCATCTGCTGCTGGAGCTCCTCCTGGAACTCCTCCTCCCAGAAGGGCGCGTTGTTCTCGAAGGCCGTCACGGCGATGACGGTGACGACGATCGAGAGCACGATCGCGGCCACGGACAGCGCGGCACCGGTGATCGCCATGCCCCGCCCGCCCGCCGTGCCCTTGGAGATCTGGACGAGCGCCACGATGCCGAGCACGAGGCCGACGATGCCGAGGACCACCGAACCCAGGTTGAGGAACGGGATCCAGAAGCCGAGCAGCGCGACGATGCCGAGCACCAGGGCGGCGATCGCGAAGCCCTTGCGCTCGGACGCCGGCCGCGGCTGCGGCGGCCCGTAGTAGCCGGGCTGCCCGGGCGGCGGGGCACCGTAGTACCCCGGGGGCTGGGCTCCGTACGGGGCGCCGGGCTGCGGGGCGTTCGGCTCCCCCGAGCCCGACGGCGCCGGGCCGGGCCGGCCGTACGGGTCCCCGGGAGGGGTCGGGGCGGAGTGCGGCTGCGGCGGCTCGGGCTGCTGGCCGGACGGGTCCTGCGGGCCGTACGGAGGCGTGCTCATGATCGTCCTTCGTCCGTCGTCGGAGGTGGTCCTTCGACCCTATCCCCGCAGGCCCCGGGACGGGCGGACGGCGCGGGCGTCGCGTGCCGCGCGCGCCGGATAGCCTGGGTCCGTGCGCATCGCGAGATTCACCACCGGAGACGACCCCCGCTTCGCCTTCGTGCAGACGGAGGGTGATCGGACCTACCTGGCCGTGCTCAGCGGCGACCCGCTCTACATGCCGGCCATGCCGACCGGGGAGCGCGTCGAGCTCGGCGACGGCGTGCGGCTCCTGGCGCCCGTCATCCCGCGCTCGAAGGTGGTCGCCGTGGGCCGCAACTACCTGGACCACATCAAGGAGATGGGCAACGAGCCGCCGGCGACGCCGCTGCTGTTCCTCAAGCCCAACACGTCCGTCGTCGGCCCCGACGACCCGATCGTCCTGCCCGACTGGACGGCCGAGGTGTCCTACGAGGCCGAGCTGGCCGTCGTGATCTCCCGGCTGTGCAAGGACGTCGAGCCGGAGAACGCCCGCGCCTACGTCCTCGGCTACACGGTCGCGAACGACGTCACCGCTCGGGACGCCCAGCGCACCGACGACCAGTGGGCCCGCGCCAAGGGCTTCGACTCCTCGTGCCCGCTCGGGCCGTGGATCGAGACCGAGCTGAACCCGGAGGACGTCGGCGTGCGCTCCCGCGTCAACGGCGAGACCAAGCAGGACGGCCGCACGGCCGACATGATCTTCGACGTCAACTACCTGGTGTCGTACGCGTCGAAGGCGATGACCCTGCTGCCCGGTGACGTGCTGCTCACCGGCACCCCGGCGGGCGTCGGCCGGATCGACCACGGCGACCGCGTCGAGTGCGAGGTCGAGGGCATCGGCGTGCTCTCCAACCCGGTGCTGCGCCGCCAGGACTGAGCTCGTTCCCGCGCGTGCCGGGGCGCCCGGGTGCTACGGCATCTCGGCGCCCCGGCCCGCGCGGGACAACTAGGCTGTCTCCCGTGATCCCCGCAGCAGGTACCTCTGACGTCCGTGTCCGCTTCGCGCCCTCGCCCACCGGCATGTTCCACGTGGGCGGCGCCCGGTCGGCCCTGTTCAACTGGACCGTCGCCAAGCAGACCGGCGGGACGTTCGTCCTGCGCATCGAGGACACCGACGCCTCGCGCAACAAGCCGGAGTGGGTGGACGGCATCCTCGCCGCGCACGCCGCGCTGGGCATGCACGCCGACGACCCGACGTTCGAGGGCCCGTACTTCCAGTCCCAGAACCTGGAGAAGCACAGCGAGGCACTCCGTGTCCTGCGCGACGCGGGCCGCGCCTACTACTGCGACTGCACCCGCGACGACGTGCAGGCCCGCACCGGCAACCAGCACTCCGGCTACGACGGCCACTGCCGCGACCGCGGGCTGACGCAGGCGCCGGGCCGCGCGCTGCGCTTCCGCACGCCCGACGACGGCGAGACGGCCGTCGTCGACCTCATCCGCGGCAACCCGACGTTCCCGAACGCGGCGATGGAGGACTTCGTCGTCGCGCGCGGCGACGGCTCGCCGGTGTTCCTGCTCGCGAACGTCGTCGACGACCTCGACGAGCGGATCACCCACGTGATCCGCGGCGAGGAGCACCTGCCGAACACCCCCAAGCAGCAGCTGCTGTGGGAGGCGCTCGGCGCGCAGCCGCCCGTGTGGGCGCACCTGCCCGTCATCGTCAACGAGAAGCGGCAGAAGCTCTCCAAGCGTCGCGACAAGGTCGCCCTCGAGGACTACCTGGCCGAGGGCTACCTGCCCGAGGCGATGGTCAACTACCTCATGCTGCTCGGCTGGGCGCCGGGCAACGACGAGGAGATCCTGCCGTTCGAGGAGATGATCTCCCGGTTCCGCATCGAGGACGTCAACTCTGCGTCGGCGTTCTTCGACCTGAAGAAGCTGACCGCGTTCAACGGCGAGTACATCCGTGCGCTGTCCGTGGACGCGTTCGTCGCGGCCGTCGGTCCGTGGCTGCAGGCGCCGCACGCCCCCTGGGCCGCCGAGCAGTTCGACCCGGAGGCCTTCGCCGCCGTCGCGCCGCTCGCCCAGTCGCGCGTCGCGCTGCTCAGCGACATCACCGCCAACGTGGACTTCCTGTTCCTCGACGCGCCCGTCGAGGACGAGCAGTCGTGGAACAAGGCGATGAAGGCCGGGGCGCCGGAGCTGCTCGCCGACGTGCGGGCCGCGTTCGCCACGCTCGAGCCGTGGACCGCCGAGCCGCTCAAGGAGACGGTGCTGACGGTGGGGGAGCGGCACGGCCTCAAGCTCGGCAAGGCGCAGGCGCCCGTGCGCGTCGCCGTCACCGGGCGGACGATCGGCCTGCCGCTGTTCGAGTCCCTCGAGGTGCTCGGCCGCGACCGCACGCTGGGCCGGATCGACGTCGCGCTCGCGCGGCTCGCCGAGAACCCGCCCGCGGCCCCCGCGTCGTGACGGAGCCCGCCGGGCACCCGGCGTTCGGGGCACGCGTCGACGGCGTGCTGCTCGACGTCGACGACACGCTCGTCGACACGCGGGCCGCGTTCGCCACGGCGCTCGTCGCTGTGGCGGACGCCCACCTGCCCGCGGACGTCGACCACGCGGCCCTGCTGGACCACTGGCGCTCCGACCCGGGCGGGCACTACCTGCGGTACACCCGGGGCGAGACCGACCATCGCACCCAGCGCCGGCTGCGCGCCGACCTGATGCACCGCACGTTCGGCGGCGCACCCGTGGGCGAGCAGGCGTTCGACGCGTGGGACGACCTGTTCTGGGGCACGTTCGAGCGGTCCTGGCGGGCGTTCGACGACGCCGCGCCGTTCCTCGCGGGCCTGCGGGCCGCGGGGCTCGCCGTCGGCGTCGTGACGAACGCCGCGGTGGAGCTCCAGGAGCGCAAGCTCGCCGCCGCCGGGCTCGACGTGCCCGTCCTCGTGGGGGTCGACACCCTCGGCTACGGCAAGCCGCACCCGGACGTGTTCACCGAGGGCGCCCGCGGGCTCGGCACAGCTCCCGAGCGCACCGCGTACGTCGGCGACGAGCCGCGCGTCGACGCCCGCGCCGCCCACGACGCCGGGCTGCTCGGCGTGTGGCTCGACCGCCCGGGTGCGCGCCGGTCCTCCGAGCACGACGCCGACGTCGCGGCGATGCGCGCCGACGGCATCGTCGTCGTGGCGGGACTGGCCGAGGCCGGCGCGGCGCTGCACGCCTGAGCCGCCCCGCCGGTCAGGTCAGGGCGAGGACCGCGACCAGCGACGTCCCCGTGAGGACGACGGCGGAGCCGGCGCCGAGGGCCAGCGGACGACGGGCGGTACGTGCGAGGCGGGGCACGTCGACGCCGAGACCGAGGGCGAACATCGCCGCGACGAAGAGCGTCGTGGTGACCTGCGCGGCGGCGTCGAGGACGCCTGGCGGGAGCACCCCAAGGCTGCGCAGCGCCACCGCGGCGAGAAACCCGAGCACGAACCCCGGGACTGGCGGCGGTCCGCCACGGCGGAGCCGGCCGCTCCCGGGGGCCGGGGCGGTCGGCGCGCTGCGGCGCCCCCGTACCGCGCCGGCGCCCGCGACGAGCGGTGCCAGCAGCGCGACCCGGGCCAGCTTGGCGACCGTCGCCGTGGCCAGCGCTGCCGTCCCGGCGACCGTGCCCGCGGCGGCCACGACCTGCGCCACCTCCTGGACGCTCGCCCCGATCCAGAGGCCCGCCTGAGCCGCTGTGAGGTCGAGCAGGCCCGCCAGCCACGGCAGCACGACGACGGCGGCCGTGCCGAACAGGGCGACCAGCGCGAGGGCGGTGGCAACGGCGTCCGCGGGTGTGTCCTGCGAGCGCCAGCCTGACCCGCCCTCCGGCGGACGGGCCGGGCCGGCGCCGGGCGACGGGATCCTGGCCCCGCCGCGGACGCGCCGCGGCGTGCGGTCGACGACGCCGGTCATCGCGGAGATCGCGGCGGCCCCGCAGATCGAGAACCCGGTGGCGACGAGCAGCGTGGTGTCCCGGTCGACGCCGAGCCGCCGACCGAGGGCAAGGGTGGCGGCGAACGTCGTCGCGACCGTGACCGCGACGACGGCCAGGCCGCGCCAGCCCAGGCCCACCACGTCGCCGACGGCGAGCTGGAGGCCCAGCAGCACGACTCCGGCCCGCAGCAGGTGCCGGGCGGCCCAGTCGGTGCCGGGGCGTGCCGCCGTCAGCAGCCGGGCCGCGCCGCGACGCTGCGCCACCGCGCCGGGGCCCCGCCGGGACCGTACGCCCACGACGGACCCGACGAGCGCCCCGACGAGCAGGGCGAGCACGAGCGGCGACAGTGACGGCGCCGTGCGGGCCAGGGCGGGCGCGACGGCGAGCAGCGCGGCGGTGGCGCCGGCCGTGAGCCCGAGCCCGGGGAGCAGTCGTGCCATGGACCCACCCTCGCCGTGGCGCCGTGCGCCCGGTAGGCCGAGGTGCCGATCCATCCATAGACTCGGGCTATGGCGGACCGGACCTCGCTCGCAGCGCTCGAGCTGCTCGTCGCGCTCGACGTGCACGGCTCGATCAGCGCGGCCGCCCGCGCGCTCGGGATCGCCCAGCCCACCGCGTCGGCGGGGCTGCGACGCCTCGAGCGCCACCTGGGCCTGGAGCTCGTCTCCCGCGGCCCCCGCGGCACCGTCCTGACCCCGACCGGGCGCGCCTGCGCCGGGTGGGCCCGCGACGTCGTCGCCGCCGCCGACCGGTTCGAGACCTCCGTCGCCGGCCTGCGGGCGGGCCCGCCGACGGCGCTGCGGGTCGCCGCGAGCCTCACGGTCGCCGAGTACCTGGTGCCGCGCTGGCTCGCCCGGCTCGCGGCCGCCGGGGACGGCGTCGACGTCGAACTCGTCGTGCGCAACTCCGCCGACGTCATGGACCTCGTCCTCGACGGCGCCGCCGACCTCGGCTTCGTGGAGAGCGTCGGGGTGCGGCGTGGCCTGCGCAGCCGGACCGTCGCGGGCGACGAGCTGGTCGCCGTCGTCGCGCCCGGGCACCCGTGGGCCGGACGACGCTCCGTGGGGCCGGCGGACCTCGTCGAGTCGCGGCTCGTGCTGCGCGAGGCCGGCTCCGGCACGCGCGAGATCCTCGAGGGCGCGCTGGCCCGTGCGGGGGAGTCGCTGCCCGAGCACCTGCCGACGCTCGGCTCCACGGCCGCCCTCAAGGCCGCCGTGCAGCACGGCGGGTCCGTCGCGGTGCTGTCCGCGCTCACCGTGGCCGACGACGTCGCCGCCGGACGCCTCGTCGCCCTCCCGATGGCGGGGGTCGACCTCACCCGGCGGCTGCGCGTCGTGTGGCGCGAGGGCGCGACGCCGAGCGCCGCCGCCCGGCGCCTCAGTGCCGTCGCGCTCGATACGCCACCGTGACGTAGGGCATCGCCACCTCCGCGCCGGCGAGGTCCGGGTGGGTCACCACGAGGTCGTCCACGCGGCCCAGCAGGGCCTCGCGCTCGTCGTCGGCCAGTGTCAGCAGGAAGCTGCGCGTGCCCGCGAGGTCGCGCAGGCGCGACGTCGGCAGATGGTGCAGCCAGCGGAACTCCGCCGACTCCGGTCGGCCGAACGCCGTGCCCAGGTCCGGGGTGGCGGGCCGGGCGGTCACCCGGGCGTGCAGCCGGTCGCCGGTGTGGACGATCTGCCCGAACCGCCGCACCCAGTCGATCCGCTCGTCGCGGTCGTTCCAGCACAGGCCCAGGGTGCCTCCCGGGCGCAGGACGCGCGCGATCTCCGCGGTGGCGCGCGGCTCGTCGAACCAGTGCCAGGCGTGCCCGACCACGACGGCGTCGACGGAGGCGTCCGGCAGGGGGATGTCCTCCGCCGAGCCGTGGAGGGCCTGGACGTCCGGCAGCTCCGCCTCGAGCTCCGCGAGCATGGCCGCGGCCGGGTCGATCGCGACCACCTCGTGCCCCGCGTCGACGAGCCCGCGCGTGAGGAGACCGGTACCGGCTGCGAGGTCGAGCACGCGCGACGACGGCGCGGGGACCAGCCACTCGACGGCCTCGGACGGGTAGGACGGCCGCACCCGGGCGTAGACGTCGGCGCCGTGCGTGAAGGCGGCGGCGCGGTCGGACACGGACTGCGGGTCGGGCGTCGTCGGCATGGTGGCAGCGTGCCACGAGCGGTGCCCGGATGTCAGCGCCCGGGCCCCGAGACCCGTGACGTACGGCACGTGTCGGCCGGTTTGGTTCCAGGGCTCCGGTCCGGTAATGTTTCCGGTCGTTGGGCCTTCACGGAACGGCGCCGCAGGGTGTCTGTTTTCTCCGGGTAGGTCTACATACCATGGGGTATGGTGTAATTGGCAGCACGAGAGATTCTGATTCTCTTAGTCTAGGTTCGAGTCCTGGTACCCCAGCGCAGCGCTCTACGTCACACAGACGGGTCCCTGATCAGGCCCGACGGTGCGCTAGAGTTCTCACCGGCACGTCGATCCTCGGACCGACGAACCATAGGCCCCCATCGTCTAGCGGCCTAGGACGCCGCCCTCTCACGGCGGTAACGCGGGTTCAAATCCCGCTGGGGGTACGCAGCAGTCCGGCAACGGACGCAGCAGCGGTTCCGGCGACGGAACCTCGTCCGGCCCCCATCGTCTAGCGGCCTAGGACGTCGCCCTCTCACGGCGGTAACGCGGGTTCAAATCCCGCTGGGGGTACAGCAGAAGGACCCGATCCACACGGATCGGGTCCTTCGTCGTTCCCGGACCGTTGCGGGCCGCTCGGCCGTTCCGTCCCAGCACTGAGCGTCGGGCCCGGTCGGGGCGGACGTCAGAGGAACGGGTCGGGGACGTGCGGGCCCGCGCCGCTGCTGGGCGGGGGAGCGTACGGCGGGCGCTTCGCCGGGCGCCGCCACCACGGACGCCCGCCGTTCCCGGACGGGGCGGCCGGCCAGCCCGAGGACTGTCCGCCCGTCGGCGGCGGCGTCGGCGGGGAGTCGGGGTGGTCGTCCGGTCCGTCCGTGCGGTCGTCGCGGGACCGCTCGGCGACGTCGGCGTCGGTGATCACGGGGAGCTCGGCGGTGATCGGCCGCTGGTCGCGCTGCGTGGGCGGGAACATCGCGGGCGGGGTGCCGCGCCCGGCCGGCTTCTGCGGCGGGGCCATCGGGATGAACATCGTGTCGCACAGGGTGCGGTACGTCCGGTCCGGGTCGGGGACGTAGTCGATCTGGCGCAGCGCCTGGTCCTGGCCCGCGGACTCCATGACGAAGCGGCCGTAGCCGAGGAGCTGTCCCGTCGGCGTGCGCGAGTAGCCCATGTCCGTGACCTTGGTCAGCGGCATCATCGCGACCTTGTGGATGACGAACCCGTAGGTCAGGATCAGCCGCTTGTCCGTCGCGACGAACCACTCGTAGTTCCACTCGGCGATCTTGAGCAGCAGCCGCCCCGCGACCACGAGCCAGAGCAGCCAGACCCAGCCGACGCCGGTGACGGAGTGCAGCCAGCCCGCCAGGACCGTCGCCGCGAGCGTGGTCGCGACCGGTTCGAGCAGCGAGGACCAGTGCAGACGGGTCGCCAGGGCCACCCGCTCCTGGCCGAGCACGTACCGGCGCAGGTGGCGGTGCGTGCGGACGGCGTGGTCGGGCGAGTCCACGTCAGTTCAGCAGACCGCCCAGGAACTCGCCGAACGCGGCGACCGCGTTGACGACGACGTCCCAGATCGCCGAGACGACCTCGGACGCACGGTCCGGGCTGTTGTAGATCGCGAAGATCACGAAGATCACCACGAGCCAGATCAGAACGGTCTTGGCCTTGGCCGGCATCGGGTCCTCACGCCTCTCGGTCGGCGGGGCAGGGTCGCCACGCTTCTCGGGAGCCTACTGACATTCCGGGCGCGGTCGCCATCATCTCGACGGCGTGCCGCGTCACTCGCCGGCGCGCTGGACGACCTCGGTGAGGCGGTTCGCCGCCGCGACGACGGAGGCGGAGTGCAGGCGTCCCGGCTGGCGGGTCAGGCGCTCGACCGGCCCCGACACCGAGACGGCGGCGACGATCCGCCCGGACGGGCCGCGCACGGGCGCGGACACCGACGCGACGCCGAGCTCGCGCTCGGACACCGACTGGGCCCAGCCGCGCCGCCGGACGCCGGACAGGATCGTGGCGGTGAAGACGGCGTCGCGCAGGCCGCGGTGCAGGCGGTCCGGCTCCTCCCAGGCGAGCAGGATCTGCGCGGCGGAACCGGCGTGCATGGTGAGGGTGGCGCCCACCGGGATGGAGTCGCGCAGGCCGACGGGACGCTCGGCGGCGGCGACGCAGACGCGGTGGTCGCCCTGGCGCCGGTAGAGCTGGGCGCTCTCGCCGGTGTGGTCGCGCAGCGCCGTGAGCACGGGGTTCGCGGCGGCGAGCAGACGGTCCTCGCCGGCGGCGGTCGCGAGCTCGTTGAGCCGCGGGCCGAGCACGAAGCGACCCTGCATGTCGCGCGTCACGAACCGGTGGTGCTCGAGCGCCACGGCGAGGCGGTGCGCGGTCGGTCGGGCCAGGCCCGTCGAGCTGACGAGCTGCGCCAGGGTGGCGGGTCCGGCCTCGAGTGCCCCGAGAACGGACGCGGCCTTGTCCAGTACGCCGACTCCGCTAGTATCGTCCATAGGTCGATACTGACGTCTCGCTTGCTGAGATTGCAAGTCCTGGGAAAGAACCCGCGTCGGTGTCGCGACACCAGAGAAGGACGACAGCCGCCACCAGGGCGGCGGACGAGGAGCTCGAGATGGCCGGGACGCTGGCAGAGAAGGTCTGGGAGGCGCACCTGGTGCGCCGCGGTGCCGACGGGGCGCCCGACCTCCTCTACATCGACCTCCACCTCGTCCACGAGGTGACCAGCCCGCAGGCGTTCGAAGGCCTCCGGCTCGCCGGGCGCCCCGTGCGCCGGCCGGACCTCACGATCGCCACCGAGGACCACAACACCCCCACCCTCGACATCGACCTGCCCATCGCGGACCTCACCAGCCGCACGCAGATCGACACCCTGCGCAACAACGCGAAGGAGTTCGGGGTCCGCATCCACTCCCTCGGCGACGCCGACCAGGGCATCGTCCACCAGGTGGGCCCCCAGCTCGGCCTCACCATGCCTGGCCTCACCGTCGTCTGCGGCGACTCCCACACCTCGACGCACGGAGCGTTCGGCGCCCTCGCGTTCGGCATCGGCACCTCCGAGGTCGAGCACGTGCTCGCCACCCAGACGCTGCCGCTGGCCCCGTTCAAGACGATGGCGATCACCGTCGACGGCGAGCTGCCCCCCGGCGCCACCAGCAAGGACATCATCCTCGCGATCATCGCCAAGATCGGCACCGGCGGCGGGCAGGGCTACGTGCTCGAGTACCGCGGCGAGGCCATCCGCCGCCTCTCCATGGAGGCGCGCATGACCATCTGCAACATGTCCATCGAGGCCGGTGCCCGCGCCGGCATGATCGCGCCCGACGACACCACCTTCGAGTACCTCGAGGGCCGCCCCCACGCGCCCGAGGGCGAGGACTGGGACGCCGCCGTCGACTACTGGCGCACCCTGCGCAGCGACGACGACGCCGTCTTCGACGCCGAGGTCGTGCTCAAGGCCGAGGACCTCGAGCCGTTCGTCACCTGGGGCACCAACCCCGGCCAGGGCCTGCCCCTGTCCGCCAACGTGCCCGTGCCCGCCGAGATCGCCGACGCCAACGAGCGCGTCGCCGCCGAGCGCGCCCTGGAGTACATGGGCCTCGAGGCCGGCCAGCCGCTGCGCGACATCAAGGTCGACACCGTCTTCATCGGCTCCTGCACCAACGGCCGCATCGAGGACCTCCGCTCCGTCGCCAAGGTCGTCCAGGGCCGCCACAAGGCCGACGACGTCCGCGTCCTCGTCGTCCCCGCCTCCGCCCGCGTGCGCCTCCAGGCCGAGGCCGAGGGCCTCGACGTCATCTTCAAGGACTTCGGCGCCGAGTGGCGCAACGCCGGCTGCTCCATGTGCCTCGGCATGAACCCCGACCAGCTCACCCCCGGCGAGCGGGCCGCCTCCACCTCGAACCGCAACTTCGAGGGCCGCCAGGGCAAGGGCGGGCGCACCCACCTCGTGTCGCCGCTCGTCGCCGCCGCCACCGCCATCCGCGGCACCCTGTCGTCCGTGTCCGACCTCGACCTCGGCCACGACGTCGACCTCACGACCTTCGACGGCACGCCGCTGACGCCCCTCGCCGCGCCGTCGTTCGTCTGACCCGACCCCTCGCTAGGAGCACCGCCATGGAGAAGTTCACCACCCACACCGGCGTCGGGGTCCCGCTGCGCCGCAGCAACGTCGACACCGACCAGATCATCCCCGCCGTCTACCTCAAGCGCGTCACCCGCACCGGCTTCGAGGACGCCCTCTTCGCCGCCTGGCGCAGCGACCCGTCGTTCGTCCTCAACCAGGACGCCTACCGTGCCGGGTCCGTGCTCGTCGCCGGCCCCGACTTCGGCACCGGCTCGTCCCGCGAGCACGCCGTCTGGGCGCTCAAGGACTACGGCTTCAAGGTCGTCCTCGCCTCCCGGTTCGCCGACATCTTCCGCGGCAACTCCGGCAAGCAGGGCCTCGTCGCCGGCATCGTCGCGCAGGAGGACATCGAGCTCCTCTGGAAGATCCTCGAGGCCCACCCCGGCACCGAGATCACCGTCGACCTCGACGCGCGCACCGCCACCGCCGACGACGTCACCGTGCCCTTCCAGATCGACGACTACACCCGCTGGCGCCTCATGGAGGGCCTCGACGACATCGGTCTCACCCTCCAGAACGAGGCCGACATCACCGCGTTCGAGGCACAGCGCGCCGCTTGGCGGCCCAAGACCCTGCCCGCGAAGCACCTCCCGAAGGTGGAGATCGAGCCGGCTCGCCCCGTCTCCTGACCTTTCCCGGGACTCGTGCGTCCTTGGGCCTCGCTAGTGCGTCCGCGAGGGTGGTGAGGACTCCGCGCGCGGTCGCGCTCACGGTCGCTGCGCGACCTGCGCTTCCCGTCTGACGACCGCGCGCGGAATCCTCACCACCCTCGCTCCGTTCGTCGGGTGCGTCCGTCGTGGCGCGAGTCAGCTCAGGTTCCGTCAGTCAGCGCAGGTTTCCGTCAGTCAGCGCAGGACGGCGCGAGTCAGCACCGGGTTGCGCGAGTCGGCGCACATGTCGTCGAGTCAGTGCGGGTTTGCGTGAGTCAGCGCAGGGTCTCGCCAGTCAGCACGGGTCGGTGCCACTCAGTGCAGTGTCGCGTGGGTCGTGGCCGACGACGTCGGTCGGCCTGGGGCGGACGCTCGGCGCTGGGGTCGTCAGACAGTCGGCGGGCCCTGCCGGACTCGGTCGAAGAGGGACTCCGGGGTGGTCGCCGGGTCCCACCAGGACTCCATCCACCAGGTGGCGCCCGCCTCTGCTGCTTCGGCGGCCTGCCGGCGTGCGACGTCGGGATCGGGGTCGAGGCGGCCCTGATGGACGACGTCGAACGGCGGGGCGTCGGGGCCGCGCTGCTCGGCGAGCCATGCCGTGAGGGAGCGGAGGTCGTCGGCGTCGGGCTCGGCGTCCTCGGGGGTCTCGCCGCCACGGACCTGGACCACCATCCCGTCCCAGCGCAAGGCGCGCTGCAGGCTGCGCAGCGGCGGCTGCTCCGCGTCCCAGACGGCGACGGGCCACACCGGCACCCGGCCGTTCACCGGCGTCTGCGGGAGCTGGAACGGACCCGTGGCCGCCCACTCGCCGTCGTGCTCGAACAGCTCGCCCGACCACGACCGCTGCAGCCAGTCGAGGACCTCGTCCAGGGCGTGGGCCCGGTCCCGCAGCGACGTCGGCTGGCCCGGCACGGACGTGAACGCGCGGTCGTTCGGGACGCCCACCCCCACGGGTAGCACCAGCCGGCCGCCCGACAAGTGGTCGACCGTGAGGATCTGCTGCGCGAGCTCCCACGGGCGACGTCGTGGCGGAGCGAAGACCACCGCACCCAGCGTGATGCGGTCGGTCACCGCGGCGACCGCACCGAGCAGCGCGAACGGGTCCCACGTCGGGACGACGTCGAAGCCGGGCTCCGCGAGAGACACCCCGTCCCAGGTGAAGAAGCCGTCCCAGCCATGCTCCTCGCACTCGCGCGCGAGCCGGACCTGCTGCTGCGGCGAGCCGAAGCTGCCGATGAACCCGAACCTCATGCCGACCTCCCCGTCGTCAGGCTCCGACGCCGGCCCCAGCCCGCCGTCGTCGCTACCCGTCGACCGTACGGGCCGCCCCTGACACCCGCCGCCCGTCGAGCTCCCCGTAGGCAACGAGCGTGCGGACTCGGCACCTCATCGAGCCCTTTGAGGTGCCAAGTCCGCACGCTCGATGGCTTGCGGGGAGGGCAGGGCGGGGGAGCGGCATAGGGTGTCCCGCGTGAACGACACCCCCACCGTGGAGATCTGGACCGACGGCGCGTGCAAGGGCAACCCCGGGCTCGGCGGCTGGGGGGTGCTGCTGCGCTCCGGCGAGCACGTCAAGGAGCTGTTCGGCGGCGAGAAGCTCACCACCAACAACCGGATGGAGCTCACCGCCGTCGTCGAAGGGCTGCGCGCCCTCAAGGGACCCAGCTCGGTCACCGTGCACACCGACTCGTCCTACGTCATGAACGGCATGAAGACGTGGATCGCGGGATGGAAGCGCAACGGCTGGCAGACCTCCGCGAAGAAGCCCGTCAAGAACGTCGACCTGTGGCAAGCCCTCGACACCGAGGTCGCCCGCCACGACGTGCACTGGGTGTGGGTCAAGGGCCACGCCGGCGACCCCGGCAACGAGCGCGCCGACCAGCTTGCCAACAAGGGCGTCGACTCCGTCCGCTGAAACCCTGCGACCGACGTCACAACACACCGGTCGCCCCGCCCGAATAGGCTGTCCCCATGGCTTCTCACTACGACGTCGTCCTCCTCGGAGCTGGCCCCGGCGGCTACGTCGCCGCGATCCGTGCGGCCCAGCTCGGCAAGTCCGTCGCCATCATCGAGGAGAAGTACTGGGGTGGTGTGTGCCTGAACGTGGGCTGCATCCCCTCCAAGGCGCTCCTCCGCAACGCCGAGCTCGCCCACATCTTCCACACGCAGGCCGACTTCTTCGGCATGTCGGGAGACGTGACGTTCGACTTCGGCAAGGCCTTCGACCGGTCCCGCGACGTCGCGGACGGCCGGACCAAGGGCGTCCACTTCCTCATGAAGAAGAACAAGATCACCGAGTACGACGGCCGCGGCACGTTCCGCGACGCCAACACGATCGAGGTGACGCTCAACAAGGGCGGCACCGAGACGGTGACCTTCGACAACGCGATCATCGCCACCGGCTCCAAGGTGCGCCTGCTGCCCGGCGTCGAGCTCAGCGACAACGTCGTGACCTACGAGAAGCAGATCATGACCCGCGAGCTGCCGAAGTCGATCGCCATCGTCGGCGCCGGCGCCATCGGCATGGAGTTCGGCTACGTCCTCAAGAACTACGGCGTCGACGTCACCATCATCGAGTTCCTCGACCGCGCCCTGCCCAACGAGGACGCCGACGTCTCCAAGGAGATCGCCAAGCAGTACAAGAAGCTCGGCATCAAGCTCCTCACCTCCACCGCCGTCCAGACCGTCAAGGACAACGGCTCGTCCGTCACCGTCTCCTACAAGGGCGTCAAGGACGACAAGCCCGGCGAGATCGTCGTCGACAAGGTGCTCTCCGCCGTCGGGTTCGCGCCCAACGTCGAGAACTTCGGCCTCGAGAACACCGGCGTCCAGCTCACCGAGCGCGGCGCCATCGCCATCGACGACCACATGCGCACCAACGTGCCGCACATCTTCGCCATCGGTGACGTCACCGCCAAGCTCATGCTCGCCCACGTCGCCGAGGCCCAGGGCGTCGTCGCCGCCGAGACCATCGGCGGCGCCGAGACCATGACGCTCGGCGACTACCGCATGATGCCGCGCGCCACGTTCTGCTCCCCGCAGGTCGCCTCCTTCGGCCTCACCGAGGCCCAGGCCAAGGACGAGGGCTACGACGTCAAGGTCTCCACCTTCCCGTTCATGGCCAACGGCAAGGCCCACGGCCTCGGCGACCCCACCGGCTTCGTCAAGATCGTCGCCGACGCCAAGTACAACGAGCTCCTCGGCGCCCACATGATCGGCCCCGACGTCTCCGAGATGCTGCCCGAGCTCACCCTCGCGCAGAAGTGGGACCTCACCGCCGACGAGGTCGCCCGCAACGTCCACACCCACCCCACGCTGTCCGAGGCCGTCCAGGAGTCCATCCACGGCATCGCGGGACACATGATCAACTTCTGACCGCGATCACGTCGGCCAGGCTGGATCGGCCGAGGAGAGGCCCGGGTCTGCGAGCTGTCGCAGGGCCGGGCCTCTCTCGTGTTGCGGGAGGCCTGGGCACCTCAGACAGGAAGACCCAGGACTAGCCGGGAAAGGTTGGCCCGCCTCGGGAACCCAGCACGACCGGGGGCGTGTCCGCGGAAGCGGTACGCCAGCGCCTCGTCCGCAAAGGCCGCCGTTGTCAGGCAGGCCTGTTGAAGCGGGCCAGACCTGGAGCGGGGTCGTCGCGACGCCATTCGCCGCCGAGGGAAGCTGCGGATCGCCCGCTGTCGTCCCTCATGATCAGGAGGTCCGGTGCGGCAGCCACGACACCCGGACGGATGACGTAGGTGTCCCAGTCGAAGTCGGCCGTCGCACCTCGACGATCGACGACGAGTGCCACGACCTCGGCGGGAGATCGGGTGACGCGTTCTGTCGCCGCGCGCGTGGCAGCGTCGATCTCGGCGGCGTCCAGCCCGTCCAGGTAACAGGTGACGCTGTACAGCTGGTCGCTCACGCGTCGAGCGGTGACGATCATGTCGTCCGATTCGGAGAGCCACGTCTGGAAGGTGCGGTTCAGCTCCTCGTCGGCGAGGGACCGATGGAACGTGCTGAGGTCGACAAGATGTCGGTCACCGTCGAAGTCGATGAGGGCGACCAGCTGTTCGGCGCCGGGAGATGTCAGGCGGGCGCCCAGGGCCGTGAGCCAATCAGGGAGCCAGTTGTGCGGGGCGGAATCGCCGTAGAGGGTGAAGAAGCCGTCAGACATCTGCTAGTCCTTGGGGAAGGTGAACTGAACCGCACTCGCTTTCTCGGCACTCGGAGTCGTAACGACTGCAGACGTAACCACGGCCCGCGCTTGCGCTCGCGTACGCCGTCGGGCGACGAGCGCCACGAGAACTGGGGCAGGAGTGGACATGCAGACCAGGAGGGCGATTGGGCCCTGGGCGAGGAGTGCGAGTTCGCGCAGCGTGGAGGCATCGACGTTGCTTGGACCGATCGGTGCTGGGTGGCTGTGCCATTCGCCGACGTAGCCTGTCGGATCGTCGGGATCACGGTCCGCGATGAACTGCCGCAGCAGCTCGTTGGCACCGACGTCGTCCCTCACGTAGACGTGCCGGCGGTGTGTTGCATCCGGGACCACGATCGCGTGGGTGACGACGATCGCGTCACCATCCCGGTATCCGGTCAGGACGCCGCCCGCCTCCAGTGGGTGCTGGCGTGCCGTCTCGAGCTCGATGGCTCGCTTCGCGGCCTGCGACACCCAGACTTCTGTTTGCCTGACCACGTCAAGGAGCATCCGGTGCCGGGGCGAGGTTGCGTACTTCGCCAGATCGGTTGATGGGTTTCCCGAGCAGAAGGCCGACTGCGTGTCGGACAGTCGCCGCGGCGGCTTCGACGACGGCGTGTGGCGGTGTCGGAGAGATCGGGCTCCCACAGCCAGCCTCGAAGTACTCATCGGAATGGTCGGGCCTCGATGTCGACGAGTCCGGTAGCGGCGAGGCGCTTTCGAGGGGCGGGAGCACATCGAGACGGTAGGAAGTCCCGTCGTTCTGCAGCGCTGCGGACAACGAGTGCTTGCCCGTGGCTCGCGACACCGCGTGGACCGCAGCCGTCACGGCGAAGTCTGCCGTGGCGTTGATAACGAGGTCGTGGTCTCGAACAAGAAGGAGGACGGAGTCGGGGTTCGCGCTCTCCACGCGTGGGTCGAGCTTCAGGTCAACCGCATGCTGGTACTTCAGGTGGGTAGCGACGGCGTCGACCTTGGACATGCCGATTGCTGCTGGTCCGACAAGGTGACGTACGAGGTTGCCAGGCTTGATCACGTCGTCGTCGATGAGGGTCAGCTCGGTCACGCCAGCGCGCACAAGGAGATCGGCGACGAACGAGCCGAGGGCACCCAGACCGATGACAGCGACCTTATACCGAGTGAGTTCAGAGGACGCGAGGCCGGACCTCGCGACCCGCGCAGCCTTCGTGTCGGGCGCGCTCGAGAGACGCGTGACGTGGATGCCGCTGCCTTCCTCATGGCTTACGCGCAGCAGAATCGCGCCCGGATGCCCGCCCCGGTCGTACCGCAGCGCAAGCACCTGCAGTACCCGGTCTCGGATCTTGCGCTCCAGCGTCTCGCTGTTCTCGAGGCGCCGGGCGAGGTCATCCCAGGACCGCGGTGGGATGGCGAGGCTCCCGAGGTCTGCCACGTACGCAAACGCGTCTTTCAGGTGCTTCGTGCGCTTCCTCGGCGGGACTCCGCTACTTGCGAGGCGCATGGTGTGGTGCTGCCCGGGGCGAAACCGCACCCAGGTCCCGACCCGATGTTCGAGCTCGTCGTACAGGTACAGGCGAGGGTCGGGACCCGGGGTGAAGTAGCGGTCGAGGTCGAGATCCGGGCGGTCTTCTGCCCACGATGCATCCGCGCGCTCGAACCATTCTGCGACGTGCTCGATGAAGGCTTCAGCCTCGGACCACCAGAGGTTCTCGTGGTCGCCTTCGGCGACGAGGCACAGTGACCCATCGAGCTCGCGGTGCCATGACCAAGGCGTGCCGTCCGGGTCTGTCGGTGTGACCTTGGGCTGCCTAAAGGGAAACGCTGGCGTCAATTCGATGCGGACTTTGGTCGACCCTGAGGGATGCTTGATCGATCCCACCCAGCCGCGAGCTTGTTCTACGAACCCGAGCCTGAGAAGCCCTTCGGCGAAGTGCAGGCGGGAGTGCTCGATGTCGTCGCGGAAAGTGCCAAGGTTCACCCGAACGTCCTCTTGCCGGCCGGCACGAGCCGGTCGCCAGCCGAGATGAGCGACGCCCGCTTGGTGCCGTCCTCGTTGTACCCCGGCGGCATCGGGAACACGATCTCGTCGTCGCCGTTCTTCGCGAGCAGCTCGCGGTACGCGAGCGCGGCCTTCCCTTCGTCGGCTTCCGCCAATGCGTCCTCGGCGGCCGCTGCCGCGTCGTCGAACTTGTCACGGGCGGTGGTGAGCTCGTCGTCCGTGGCGCGGATCGTGATCTTGGAACTGGGCAGCGTGGGGTCATCGACCCCGATCCCGTAGTCGACGAAGGACTTGATGAGCGTGCTCACAGCCCTGAGCGTGGACACGAAGTACTCGGCCTGGTCGCTACCGGCCACCTCTCCGTTCTTGAACGCCTGGTAGGTGGCAGCCTCGATGAAGAAGCCCCCGGGCTTGTGCTTGCCGAGCAGGGCCCGCCGAGTCTGGCGCAGCAGCTTGACGGTCGGGACGTAGAACCCGTCGTGCGCCTTGTTCATCTCGCTGGACAGCGAGGTGAGCGCCTCCGGGTTGGTGCGCACCCACTCATCGTCGTCCCCCTTCTGCGGGATCTCCCAGGTCTCGCCGTCACCGTATGGGCGAGCCGGAACCGCATCGACGTACAGGTCGTACTCGGGGAAGCTGACCTGCAGACTTCGGTCTTGACGCTTGGTGCGGCGGTGACCGTCGTCGTCCGTGCCGAACTCGGCGTGCAGGACCTTGAAGAACCTGTCGAGGATCTCGGACGACGTGACGTCCTCCGAGATGTCGGGGAGTCGAACGAACACATCGACGTCCTTCACGCGGCGGATCGCGACATTCCGCTTGTAGGAGCCGATGAGCACCGAGTCGACGCGGTAGCCGGCGAGCGTCGGATCTGCTTCGAGAGCGGCCCGGACGGTCTTGTGGGCCTCGGGGGCGTTGACCTTGTCGTCACTGGGCTCGATGTTGCCCAGGGCGTCCTTGAACTGCGAGTTGAGGTGAGCCACGTGGGCCTCTCCGATCGTGGTAATGGGGCTGGTTCTGGTGCCGAGTCTCGCGCGCGCCACCGACAGCGGGCGCGAGACTCGGCAGAGTTGGCCGTTACTTCTTCTTGCCGGACTTGCCGGTGGACTCGTTCACCGTCGTGGACGGGTGCCGCTTCACCGTCGACTGCTTGACGAACCGGCCCGTCGACGCGCTACGACCACGCTTGGCTCCTGCCATCTGACTCACCCCCTCTCGCGCCGAAACTGACCCAGTGTTTCAATACTAACACCGTGTGCCGACGTCGCCGCAACGTTGCACTTGTGAGACACTGGATGAATGGCCAAGACAACGATCGACACGGCCGCGCTTTACGCCGCGCTTGATGCGGCTCGGACGCAGCGCGAGCTCTCATGGCGTGCCCTCGCCAAGGAGATCGGCGTCAGCCCATCCTTGCTCTCGCGAATCGGGAACGGGCTCAAGCCTGACACCGACGGTTTCGCGACGATCGTGGGATGGTTGCGTGTGCCCGCCGAACAGTTCTTCGAGGGTGTCGAGGGTGGTGCGACACAAGAGGCGCCAGACCTGATGGTTCAGCTCGCGCCTCTGCTTAGGGCCGACAAGAACCTGAACGAGACCGATGTCGAGTACCTGGAGCAGGTGATCGGCGCGACGATCAAGCGCGCCCGAGCCAAGGAATGAACATACGACGCGGCTTCAAGACCGAGGCCAAGTCCCTTGCGTTGGAACTGCGCACCGAGCTCGGGCTCGGGCCGTATGTCCCGTTCGACCCCTACGCGCTCGCCGCCGAGTACGGAATCAGCGTGGTGGCTCTCAGCGAGCTCGATTGCGCTGAGCGGGCGCATTTCCTGAAGCGTGACGGCAGCGCGCTCTCGGGGGCACTGATCCCCGACGGCACCTCGGTCATCATCCTCGACAACGACGCCCAGATGGTCGTCCGGCGCCGCACCACCATGAGCCACGAGCTCGCACATGTTGTTCTCGAGCATGCGTTCGGCCTCTCTCTTGCGGACGAGCGCAAGTGCGGGCTCGGCGGCGCCCAGGAGGAAGAAGCCGACTGGCTGGCCGGCGAGTTGCTTGTCCCATACGGGGCGGCACTCAGGCTTGCCCGCGCGGGAGCGACCGACGAGATCGTTGCCCAACGGATGGATGTCAGCCTTGCGGTCGCCCGCTGGCGGATGAACGGAAGCGGAGCCCGCAAGGTTGCCGCGAGGGCGCGCAGTCGTTGGGCGAGCACCCGTCGCTAGGCATCCATTCGCCCCCTCGTCCCACGATTCCGAAAGAGGTAGTCGCCCGTGGCAGAGCCGTTCGACCTCGGCAAGGCCTTCGGTGCCAAGCAGGAGCACATGCTGACCGGCCTTGGGCTCATGCCGAGCTTCACGGACCACCCGACATCGAAGGGCGACGCGACCGAGGGCCAATGGATTACCGTCCTCCAGGAGTTCCTGCCACGTCGCTACGGCGTGGGGCGTGTGTTCGCCATCGATTCCCGTGGCGGGCAGAGCCAGCAGATCGACCTCGCGATCTACGACCAGCAGTACTCACCGCTCTTCTTCGAGCAGGAGGGGCTGCGCTTCGTTCCCGTGGAGAGCATTTACGCGGTGTTCGAGGTCAAGCCCACACTCAACAAGGCCTACGTCGAGTACGCACGAACGAAGATCGCGAGTGTGCGATCGCTCCACCGGACCACGGTCCCGATCCGCCACGCCGGCGGCGAGTATCCTGCCCAGGACCCCGCGTCCAAGCCGATCATCGGCGGAATCCTTGCGACAGACTCCGAGTGGACCGACCTTAGCTCGGCGGCTGCGAGAGACGCCATTCTCGCCGGTGACGCTGCGGAGTCCCTCGACTTCGCGATCGCGGTCCGCCACAGTGCGGCCGAGCGGGTCCAAGGCGAATTGCACTTTGCTCCCACGGGGCAACACCTGATCTGGTTCGCGGTCCAGCTCTTCCAGCGACTCGCGAAGATCGGAACCGTGCTCGCTCTCGACCTTGACGCGTACGCAATCCCGATCCGGTCGGGTCAAGACATCGCGGTGTCCGACGACATCGGCCCCGCGTAGGGGCGCGACCGACAACCGCCCGAGACTGCGGGTGTGCGCGAAGGCGTGAGCGGGGGCGTGCGCCCAAGGGGCCTGCGAACACCCGTATCAGTATCTGGATGCCGATGAGGGCTCGCGTGGCGGCATGCAGGTCGCCGAACTCGGTGGTGATGTGTGTGTGGAAGTCGGTTCACGGGATTGGGTGATCCTAGGGCGTTTGTCGTTGCGGGAGGCCGAAGGTTGCGGTGACGGGCCTGTCATGTGTTGGACGGAACACATGTTGTGAAACTGTCCGCACCCCCTGATTCGAGTTGCACGCGAGTTGCACGGCCGCACGGAACGAGTTCAGAAACCGCGGAACTCAAATCCTGAGACCTCGGACTTGACAATCAACTTCTAGTGAGTCGGTCGGATCGGACATCGTCCGATCGCCAGGTCTGAGGCCCGGATCCGCGGAATGCCGCGGTCCGGGTCTATCTTTGTTCTGGGAGCGGTGGCGATGTCGCCTTCACCGGTTACCCTCCGATCATGTCTGACCCCGTGCGCCTGACCGGCGACGAGATCTTCACCGACGTCGACGCCACCGTCCGCGACTTCTGGGCCTACGCGCTCTCGAACCTGAAGGAGAACACCGCCCGCGGATACCTCGCCGAGTTCCTCGTAGCGCGCGCCGTGGGCGCGACAGGCCCACGCATCGAGTGGGATGCGTACGACGTTCTCGCTCCGGACGGCACCACGATCGAGGTCAAGACCAGCGGCCACACACAGGCATGGGAGCGTCGCGGCCCAGCCGTGCTGAAGTTCGGCGGCCTGCCTGGCGGCCAGGAGGCCACGAAGATCAAGCGTTCCTGGAGCGCAGCGACGGGCGAGACGATCGAAGCCTTCGTTGCCGACGCATATGTCTTCTGTGTCCAGACCACCACGACCGATCAGGAGTACGACGGCCTCGACATCGGCGCATGGGACTTCTATGTGTTGCCGGGCAGCCTGGTCGCCGAGAGCGGCCAGAAGTCGATGGTGCTCTCCACCGTGAAGAGACTCGGCGGTGAACGCTTCGGCTGGCGGGATCTCGCTCCTGCAATCGCCGCCAGTGCCGAGATGAACTCTACGTGGGGTCAGGCGGCGGGCGCTACGGCCGTCGTGGCTTCGGACCAGTAGGGCCCTCGTGGATCACCCGAAGCTGACACTGCGCACGGAAGTGCTCCGGGTACGCATCGCGGTAATCAGTCGCCTGGGGCCACACCGGTTGGCACGGGCAGGATCCCGGGGTTCCTGCAGGAGCTGGCCGAGCGCCACGGAGAGTGACGCCGCCGGGGCCCTGCGCAGTACGGTGGTCGGGTCCTGGTGGCGCGAGGAGCGGAGTCCTGGTGCGAGCGGTGCTGCAGGAGGTCTACGGCCCGCCGGGCGTGGTGCGCGTGGCCGACGTGCCGGAGCCGACGCCGGCGGACGACGAGGTGCTGCTGGACGTGCGAACGGTGTCGCTCAACGGGTCGGACCGCGAGAACCTGGCCGGTCGCCCGCTGTACTCACGGGTCGCGGGTCTGCGCCGTCCCCGGAACCCGGTGCCGGGCTCGGACGTCGCGGGCGTCGTCGTGGCTGCCGGTCCGGCCGTCACCGGTTTCGCCCCGGGCGACGAGGTGTTCGGCGAGCTGCCCGGCTATCGGGGCGGCCTGGCGGAGCGGGTGGCGACGTCGCCGCGCACCCTCGCGATCAAGCCGCCCGACCTGTCCTTCGTCGTGGCGGCGTCGATCCCGCAGGCGGGCTGCATCGCCTGGCGGGCGCTGCAGGGCGTGAGCGCGGGTGACCACGTGCTGGTCAACGGTGCGGGAGGCGCGGGCGGGGCGTTCGCCGTCGGGCTGGCGCGGCACCTCGGCGCGGAGGTGACGGCCGTCGACCTCGCGCGCAAGGTCGAGCACCTGCGCCGCCTCGGCGCGGACCACACGGTCGCCGCCGACGAGGACGACTGGGCCGCCCACCGCGACCGCTATGACCGCGTCGTCGACCTGGCGGCGCACCGCGCCCCGTGGCGGGTGCACCGGGCGCTGCGCCGCGGCGGCCGCTACCTCATGGTGGGCGGGCGCGCCGACCTGCTGCTGACGATGCCGACGCTCGGCGCGCTGATCGGGCGGGCGCGGGGCCGGCGGGTCGGCGTGCTCGTCGCGCCGCAGTCGGCCAGCGACCTGGCGGAGGCCACGGCGCTCGTGACGAGCGGCGCCGTCGTCCCGGTGATCGACGCCGTCTTCGGGCTGGAGGAGGCGCCGGCGGCCTTCGCACGCCTCGCGGCGGGGGAGAACCGCGGCAAGGTCGTCGTCGAGGTCCGCTGAACCCTGCCCTCGAGAGCCACGGCCGCCCGCCCCGCCGGCCCACGACGGTCAGGCGTGCCCGGCCTCGCCCTCGACGGTCTCCTCGAGGACCTCGGCCGCGGTGACGCGGCGCGCGCGCCGCAGCGACAGGTTCGCCACCACGGCGACGACGGCGACGAGCACGGCCGCGGTGAGCAGCGCCCGGTGCATGCCGGTGACGTACGCGTCTTCCAGCACGGCGCGCGTGGCGGCGTCGACGCCGTCGGGGAGGGTGGCCAAGGCCAGGCCGTGCGCGTCGTCGGGCGACAGACCGAGCCCCGCGGCGCCGGACGCGGTGGAGGCCGCGATGATCGCGGAGAGCACGGCGGTGCCGATCGCGCCGCCGAGCTGGATGCACGTGGCCTGGAAGCCGCCCGCCACGCCTGCGTACCGCAGGGGCGCGGAGCCGACGATGGCCTCGGCGGCGGCGGTCATCGTCATGCCGGTGCCGAAGGCGAGGAGCACGAACCCGACGGCCAGCATCCCGTAGGGGGAGGTCACCGTGGTGGTGAGCAGCACGAGCAGGCCGGCCGTGGTGAGGCTCAGGCTGACGGTGGCGGCCACCCGGGTGCCCGCCTTGGCGACGAACAACGCACCGATCGGCGCGGTGACGATCGACAGCGCGCTGAGCGGCACCAGCATGAGACCGGCCTGCAGGGGGTCCGCGCCGCGCATCCCCATGAAGAACATGGGCAGGAAGAACGTGACGCCGACGAGGACGAACATGTTCGCGACGAGGACCAGGCCGCCGGCACCGACGGTGGTGCCGCGGAAGATGTCCAGCGGCAGCAGGGCGTGCGGAGTGCGGGCTTGCAGGGCGACGAACCCGACGAGGAGCAGGACGCCCACGGCGAGGAGGCCGAGCGTGCGCGAGTCGCCCCAGCCCCACGACTCGGACTGCACGATGGTGAAGACGACGGCGACGAGGCCGAGGGCCAGGACGACGACGCCGCGCACGTCGAGCCTCGTCTCGCCGGGGAAGCTGGTGCGGGGGAGGAACAGGGCGGCCATGACGAGGCCGACGACGACGACGGGCAGGTTGATCCAGAAGACGGCCTCCCAGCCGAAGGCGCCGTCGAGGGCTCCGGCGACGGTCGGCCCGGCGGCGATGGCGATGGAGGAGACGCCGCCCCAGATGCCGACGGCCATGCCGAACTTCTCGCGGGGGAATGTGGCGCGGAGCAGGGCGAGGGTCTGCGGCATGAGGAGGGCGGCGCCGACGCCCTGGAGCACGCGGAAGCCGATGACCCCGGCGATGGTCCCGACGGTCGCGATGCCGACGGAGGCGATCGCGAACACGACGAGGCCCGCGACGAACAGCCGGCGATGCCCGTACCGGTCGCCGAGCTTGCCCGCGAGGATGAGGAAGACGGCGAGCCCGAGCAGGTAGCCGTGGGTGACCCACTGGAGCTGGGCGAAGCTGGTGTGCAGGTCGGCGGCGATGGACGGGTTGACGATCGACACGACGGTGGCGTCGAGGCCGACGAGGAACAGGCCGAACGACACGCTGAGGAGCACGAGCCAGGGGCGGCCCCGCAGGGGCGGCCGGGCGGTCGCCGTGGTGTCGGCGACGGTCGGGGTGGGCACAGCGGTGGTCATCGGGCTCCTTCGAGGGTGTCCGGCGGTCGGGGACGGCACGACCTGTCGGGCAGGACGACGCGACGGTCGTCGGCTGATAGTTATAGAACTATAACTATCAGCGAAGCCTAGGATCTGACCATGGACGACGAGACGCTCGTCACCCCCACGCCGGGGCTGACCTCAGGACTGGGCGGCCTCGCCGACGTCGTCGTCGAGCTGTCCCGGCACCTGGACCTGCGCTCGCCCGAGCTGCGCGGGATCGTCGAGCTCACCGGCACGGAGGTCGCCGTCATCCGCGCGATCCACCACCACCCGCGCACCTCGCCGTCCCAGGTCGCCATCACGACAGGCCTCGCGCGCAGCAACATCAGCACCGCGCTGCGCACGCTGGAGGCGCGTGGGCTCGTCGTGCGCGAGCACCCGCCGGGGGACCGGCGGACGGTCGAACTCGTCGCGACCGACCTCGCCGAGGAGAACGTCGCCCTCATCCACCGGTTCTGGGAGCAGCGGCTCTCCGCCGCCCCGCCGGACGTGCGCGCGGCCGCGCTGCGGGCGCTCCCCGCCCTCCAGGACCTCGCCGCGGCACTGGCCCGCGGCTGATCCTCGTCCGGCCGGCTCGACCTGTCCTCCGTCGACCTGGACGGCCTGCCGTGGCCGATCGCGGACCGGCTCAGCCGTGCAGCCCGGCGAGCACCTCGTCGCCATGGGCGGAGGGCGACGACAAGCGCCGGTCGCGCCCGCGCGGCTACGAGCCCAGGGAGTCGACGAACCGGACGCTGGCTGCGGAGATCTGGTCGCGCGCGTCGTCGTGGGTGATGGCCGGGTCGCCGTCGCCCGGCTGCGGGCCGTAGTCGGCGAAGTAGGCGTGCACGGCGCCGTCGACGACGGTGAAGGTGCTGCCCGCCGGGAGGTCCGCCCGGGACGCCTCGACCTTGGCCGGCGTGGACAGCCCGTCGCGCGACCCGGAGATCGACTCGACGGCGGCGGTGAGCGTGCCGCTGACGTCCCCGGCGGGGTACGACGCGTACAGCAGCAGCCCGGCGACGGGAGCGGACCCGTCGGCGTGGTTGTCACCCTCGTCGGCCTCGGACGACGCGACGACCCCGCCGAGCGAGTGCCCGCCCACGACCCACCGCTCGACCTCGGGGTGCTGCGCGCGGGCGTCGTCGAACGCGCCGGTGGCGAGGAACGCGATGCCGAGCGGTTGCTGGGCGATGACGACGGTGTGCCCGGCCTCGGCGAGCGGCCGCAGCACGGCCGCGTACGCCCGGGCCTCGACCTTCGCGCCGGGCTGGAAGAACACGGCGGTGCCGTCGCCGCCGTCGGCCGGGGCGAGCTCGATCCGGGTGGCGCTCGCGGTGACGGTCACCTCGCCGTCGGAGGTCAGGGCCGCGAGGGCCGGCTCGACGGCGGTGAACGGGCGCAGCCAGGCGGTCGCCGCGATCCACACGACGGCGCCGACGACGAGCGCGACGTCGAGGGCCCGCCGCCAGCCGCGATGCGCGCGCCGCGGGCGCAGCGAGCGCCACAGGACGAGCGCGCAGCCGAGCACGGTGAGCCCGAGCCAGACCGCGTACGCCGGGTGGCCGTGGACGACGGCTTCGCCCGCGGTCAGGCAGGCCCACGCCACGACGGCCAGCCCGGCGGTGGCGACCGCCCGGACCGTCCACGTGTGCCAGGCGGGCCGGGAGTCGGGGAGCGGTTCAGGTGCGGGGCGGTCGGCGCGGGTCACGACCCCATCGTCGCGGGTCGGCGGCGGTCGCGGGCCTCCCGTGCGGGTGGTCCTCGTCACGCGGGGTCGACCCGCGGCGCGACGTCCAGCGGGCACCCAGGCTCGTCGCGTATCGTCCTGCGTCCCGCTCCCAGCCCTCGGAGGCCCCGTGACCCCCCTCGACGTGATCCTTGTCGTGATCCTCGTGGTCGCGCTCGCGGCCGGGCTGAGCCGCGGCCTGCTCGCCACGCTGGGCGGACTGGTGGGCCTCGTGGTCGGGGGGATCGCCGCCTACCTTCTGGTTCCGCTGGTGCTGGACCTGCTGCCGACGGCGCAGTGGCGCGGGCCGGTGACCGTGCTCCTCGCCGTCGCGCTGCCGCTGGTGGGTGCGTCCGTGGGGTCGAGCGTCGGGCACAGCGCCCGGGCGCAGGTGGACCGCACCCCGCTGCGTCCCGTCGACCGTCTGCTCGGCGGCGTCGCGAACCTGCTGGTGGCCGTCCTCGCGGTGTCGTTCGTCGCCTCGACGATCAAGGCCGCCGGCATGCCCGTCCTCACGCCGGCGATCTCGTCGTCGGTGGTGCTGCGCACCATCGAGGAGAACACCCCCGACCCGGTGCAGCGCACGATGGCGCAGGCCCGGGCCGCCGTCCTCGACGACGGGCTGCCGCAGATCGACGCCCTGCTCGACCCGGCGCGCACCCGCACCGCCCCGGACGTCGACCTCGACGACCCCGCCCTGGAGGTCGCCGCGCAGTCCGTCGCCCGCGTCTGGGGGACGGCGTACGCGTGCGGGATCAGCTCGACCGGGTCGGGATTCGTCGCGTCCCCGGACCGCGTCGTCACCAACGCGCACGTCGTGGCGGGGGTCGAGCGACCCGTCGTCGAGCTGCCGGGACGCCCGGCGGCCGAGGGGCGCGTCGTCTACTACGACCCCGCTGCCGACCTGGCCGTGGTCGCGGTCGACGACCTCGACGGCGACCCGCTGCCCGTGGCGCCGACGCTCGCCACCGGCGACCCCGCCGTCGTGCAGGGCTACCCCTACGGCGGGCCCTTCACGTCGGTCGGCGCGGAGGTCCTCGACGTCGGCACGGTCCGCACGCAGGCCTCCGACGACAGCGGCGACGTCGAGCGGGACGTGTACGCGCTCGCGGCGCAGGTGCGGGCCGGCAACTCGGGCGGGCCGGTGCTGTCCACGGACGGCGAGGTCGTCGGCGTGGTGTTCGCCCGCTCCGACTCCGACGACGACCTGGCCTACGGCGTCACGACGACGGAGCTGATGCCGGTGGTGGCGCAGGCGCCCGACCTGGCCGACGCCGTGACTCCCGGTCGCTGCGCCGGCTGAGCCCCCGACCGGCCTCAGGCG
Source organism: Isoptericola dokdonensis DS-3 (assembly GCF_001636295.1). Classification (NCBI taxonomy): domain Bacteria; kingdom Bacillati; phylum Actinomycetota; class Actinomycetes; order Micrococcales; family Promicromonosporaceae; genus Isoptericola; species Isoptericola dokdonensis. The sequence continues at coordinate 128,619 of NZ_CP014209.1, forward strand.
TCCAGGTGCACCGGGTGGTGCTCGAACGCGGCGATGTCGTCCGACGTCGCGGCGAGCAGCCGGTCGGCGAGGTCGCGCAGGGCCCGGGCGGTGGCGAGCTCCTCGCCGATCTCCGGCACGGGCGGGTCGTCGGGGTTGCGGCGCGCCTCGCCGTGCGCCTCGAGCGTCGTGCCGGCCGACGTGGTGAGGACGGCGTGGGCCGTGGTGAGGCGGCCCTCGCGCACGAGGTCGTCGGCGTCGAAGAGCTGGACGGTGACGTTCCAGGTGTGGGTCATGGCAGTGCTCCTGTCGGGTGGGTCGGCGGACGCGCGGGGTCACGGCCGCCGAGGTCGAGGCGGAACGGCGGGTAGACGTCCGTCATGAGTGCCGCGTAGGCCGTCACGCGCCAGGCCCAGCGCTGCATCCCGACGACGAGGTCGAACATGCCGTGGGGGTACCGGCCCCGGAACAGCAGCACGACGGCGGCGAAGAGGACCAGCACCCCGACCAGGCCGACGTACGGCGGGGTGTCGACGACGACGGTCTCGCCGGACACGGTCTCGACGGTCTGGCTGCTGCCGGCGCCGAGGAAGAGCGCGACGACGACGTAGTGCGGCAGGGCGAGCAGCCACCACTTGACCAGCACGAGGCCGCGGGACAGCCGCCCGGGCTGCGCGATCTCGAGGTGTGCCGGGTAGTCGGGCACGTCGGCGAGGGTGAAGGGCGCGTAGCGGTCGGTCCCCAGCACGCCGTAGCCGTAGGCGGTGACGCGCCAGGTCCAGCGCAGCACGCCGACGTTGAACCGGAAGATCCCCGCGGGGTACCGGGCGGTGAGCAGGATCGCGAAGAACACGACCACGGTGAGCGCCCCGAACGCGATCCAGAGGAACACCAGGACGACGACGTGCGGGACCAGGAGGACCCACTTGACCAGCCACAGCCAGCGCGAGAGGTCTGCGGGAGCGCCCACGTCCACCAGGACGGGCGGGCCGACCGGCCGACGTCCCTCGGCGAGCACGGCGGACACGTCCGTCACCCCTTGCCGGTCACGAGCCGGACGAGCCCGGCCAGGATGACGAGCACGCTCCCGACGGCGCCGAGCACCAGCAGGATGCGCACGAGCAGCTCCCAGTCGAACGTCTGCCCGGGGAACGTGAACGGGAAGACGTTCCAGACCGTCACGATCGCGACGAGCCCGACGGCGGTGACGACGACGTCACCGAGCGCGCGCAGCCGCGGCGGGTCCGCGACGACGTAGACGAGCTGGGCGACGAGCCCGACGACGATCGCGGCGTCCACCGCGGGAAGGACCTCGACGGTCCGGGCCGTGAGGAACGGTGCGGACTCCCAGCCGGGCCAGCCGTGCAGCCCCACCAGGAGCAGGACCTGGACGGCCGCGCCGACGAGGTAGCCGGCGCGGCGGCTCCCGACGGCCGGTCGCGCGGCGGCGGTGGTGGGCGCCTCCATGACGGTCTCCGATCGCAGGCGGGACGGGCGGTCTCGCTCGATCGTCCCGCGCGGGGGCGCCGCCGGTCAGGGCCGTTGGTCCCGGCCCGGCCGGGACCTTCGCTGTCGCCGGACCGTGCGCAGCCGTGGAGCCGAACCCCGCCGGGGAGCATGATGGCTGCCATGAGCACCGACACCGGGCGGACCGTGACGCCGTTGGTCGACCTGCACGGCCGTTCCGCGTGGAGCGTGCTGCCCCCGCTGATCCTCGGCTTCTTCATGATCATGGTGGACACCACGATCGTGAACATCGCCATCCCGACGCTGACGGACGCGTTCTCCGCGTCGCTGGTCGAGGTGGGCTGGGTGAACAGCTCCTACCTGCTCACCTACGCGACGCTCATGCTGCTGGCGGGCCGACTGGGGGACCGGTACGGGCAGAAGGCGATCTTCGTCGCGGGACTCGTCGTCTTCACGGTGTTCTCGTTCCTGTGCGGGTTCTCCGGGGAGCTCGGCAGCACCCCGGAGATCGGCTGGCTCATCGCGTTCCGCGCCCTGCAGGGCATCGGCGCGGCCCTCATGACGCCGCAGACGATGTCGATGATCACCCGGGTGTTCCCGGCGCAGCAGCGCGGCGCCGCGCTGGGTCTGTGGGGCGCGACGGCGGGCGTCGCGACCATCACCGGACCCCTGCTGGGCGGTGTGCTGGTCGAGACGGTCGGCTGGGAGTGGATCTTCTACGTCAACATCCCCGTCGGGGTGGTCGCGCTGTGGTTCGCCGTGACCCGGCTGCCGCACCTCGCCTCGCGCGAGACGTCCATCGACGTGCTCGGCGTCGTGCTGTCGATCCTGGGCCTGGGGCTGGTGGTGTTCGGCCTGCAGGAGGGCTCGACCTACGACTGGGGCCACCTGTGGGGTCCGTTCACCGTCTGGAACGTGGTGGGTCTCGGCCTGGTGCTCGTCGGGGTGTTCGTGTGGTGGCAGCACCGGCTGGGCGACGTCGCCCTGCTGCCGCTGCGGCTGTTCCGCAGCCGGAACTTCTCGCTGGCCAACGTGGACGGCATGGCCGTGTCGTTCGCGATGATCGCGATCTTCTTCCCCCTGACGATCTTCCTGCAGTCCGTGCTCGGCCTCACGCCCATCCACGCGGCGCTCGTCATGGCGCCCGGCTCGCTGGTGTCGGGGGTCGTGGCACCGTTCGCCGGGCGGTGGTCCGACCGGGTGCCGGGCAAGTGGGTGGTGGCGGCGGGCTTCGCGGCGATCGCCGCCGCGGTGGGCTGGCTCGCGCTGGTCCTCGACCCGGCCGCGTCGCCGTACGTGCTGCTGGCACCGATGGCGCTGTTCGGCGTCGGCACGGGCCTGACGTTCTCCCCGCTGTCCAACCTCGCGACGTCGGGCCTCGACGCCCGCACCGCGGGGGCGGGGGCGGGCGCGTTCAACACCAACCGGCAGGTCGGCGGCGTGATCGGTTCGGCCGCCGTCGTCGCGCTGCTGTCCTCCCGCCTCGGGGTGACGATCCCCGCCGCCGCGCAGGACGCCGCGGCGGGGCTGCCCGAGCAGTACCGCGCCGCGTTCGTCGACGGCGTCTCCGCCGCCGCGGGCAGCGCCGAGGGGATGGGCCAGGGCGCGTTCCGGCTCCCGCCCGGCGTGCCCGACGACGTCGCCGCGCAGCTCGCCGCCGCCGCGCAGGACGCCGTCGGCACCGGCTTCGCGACGGCCGCCGCGCAGACCCTCCTGCTCGTCGTCGCGGTGCTCGTCGTCGGCGTCGTCTGCGCGGCGTTCATGTCCGCGGCCCCGGCGTCGTCCGCGGCCCCGGCGACCCCGGAGGCGCCGGCCCGACCGGCGGGGTGAGGCCGTGTCACGGGACGGTCGAGGAGTGGTCACGTCGTGGCCAGGCGCCGCGGCGCGCCGCGCGAGTCCGCGCGTGCGGGGTGAAGGTGTGGTGAACGTGAATACGGCGGGCGTGCCGGATGTTGGCACCACCGGCACCGCGGGGGCAGGATCGATCGCGGCGCGCGGCCCCCGCACCACGAGGGCTGCACGACGCGGGCCGCACCACCGCCCCCGGCCGCAGCGGACCCGCTGCGACACCCGAGCGAGGACAGGACGAACCACAGGCCATGACTGATCTGCTGTACGTGAACGGCGGCACGCCGCTGCAGGGCACCATCTCGGTGCGTGGCGCGAAGAACTTCGTGTCGAAGGCGATGGTGGCCTCCTTGCTGGGCGAGTCCCCGAGCGTGCTGCGCAACGTGCCGCAGATCCGTGACGTGGGCGTCGTGTCCGGCCTGCTGGAGCTGCACGGCGTGGGGGTGAAGTACGACCCCGAGGCGGGTGTGCTGGACCTCGACCCGTCGGACGTCGAGGCGGCGCACGTGGCGGACATCGACGCGCACGCGGGCTCGAGCCGCATCCCGATCCTGTTCTGCGGCCCGCTGCTGCACCGGCTGGGCGAGGCGTTCATCCCGGACCTGGGCGGCTGCCGCATCGGTGACCGGCCGATCGACTACCACCTGGAGATCCTGCGCCAGTTCGGCGCCGTGGTGGACAAGCGCCCCAACGGCATCCACCTGCGCGCCCCCCGGCGCCTGCAGGGGACGAAGATCTCGCTGCCGTACCCGTCGGTCGGCGCGACGGAGCAGCTGCTGCTGACGGCCGTGCGCGCGGAGGGCATCACCGAGCTCACCGGCGCGGCGACCGAGCCCGAGATCATGGACCTCATCGCGGTGCTGCAGAAGATGGGCGCGATCATCTCGGTGGACACCGACCGGGTGATCAAGATCGAGGGCGTGGACCGTCTCGACGGCTACTCGCACACCGCGCTGGGCGACCGGATCGAGGCGGCGTCGTGGGCGTCGGCCGCGCTGGCGACCGGCGGCGACGTGACGATCAAGGGCGCGACGCAGCCCGAGATGATGACGTTCCTCAACACGTTCCGCAAGGTCGGCGGGCAGTTCGACGTCCAGGAGGACGGCATCCGGTTCTGGCACCCGGGCGGCGATCTGCGCTCGATCGTGCTGGAGACCGACGTGCACCCCGGCTTCATGACGGACTGGCAGCAGCCGCTGGTGGTCGCCCTCACGCAGGCCACCGGCCTGTCGATCGTGCACGAGACGGTCTACGAGAACCGGTTCGGGTTCACCGAGGCGCTGCGCCAGATGGGCGCGACGATCCAGGTGTACAAGGAGTGCCTCGGCGGTGGCGCGTGCCGGTTCGGCGCCCGCAACTTCCACCACTCCGCGGTCGTGTCGGGCCCGACGCCGCTGGAGGCCGCGGACATCGAGGTGCCGGACCTGCGCGGCGGGTTCTCCCACCTCATCGCCGCGCTCGCCGCGAAGGGCACGTCCACGGTGCGCGGGATCTCGCTCATCGACCGCGGCTACGAAGCCTTCCAGGACAAGCTCGTCGCCCTCGGCGCCGACGTCGCCCGCGGCTGAGACCACCGGCCCGCCCGCCGTCGGACCCGGCGTCCGCACGGCGGGCGGGTAGGCTCTGGACCCGTGCCGAAAGCCAGACCCGAGTCGCGTCTCTACCGCCTCATCGCCGTCGTCGTCCGCAACTCGATGTTCGCGATGTGCCGGTACGAGTGGAGCGGCGGTGAGAACCTGCCGGCGTCCGGCGGGTTCATCGCCGCGGCGAACCACGTCACCGAGCTCGACGCGCTGACGTTCGTCCACTACCTGTTCGACCACGGCTACGAGCCGCGCGTCATGGCGAAGAAGAGCCTGTTCACCGCCCCGGTGCTCGGCGGCGTCATGCGCGCGACGAAGATGATCCCCGTCGACCGCGGCAGCGCCGCCGCCGCGGAGTCGTTGGAGCGCGCGGGCCAGGAGCTCGGCGACGGCGCCTGCGTGGCGATCCTGCCCGAGGGCACCCTCACCCGGGACCCGGACCTGTGGCCGATGGAGCCGAAGACCGGTCTCGCCCGCGTGGCGCTGGTCACCCGGCTCCCCGTCGTGCCGATCGCCCAGTGGGGCGTCACCGAGATCCTGCCGCGCTACGGCCGGTGGCTGAAGCCCTTCCCGCGCAAGCGGGTGCAGGTCCGGGCCGGCAAGCCCGTCGACCTGTCCGACCTCTACGACCGACCGATCGACTCGGCGACGCTGCGCGAGGTGATGAACCGCGTCATGGACGCCGTCACCGCCGAGCTCGCCGTGCTGCGCGCGGAGCAGCCGCCCGCGCGGCGCTTCGACCTGCGCAAGCACCCCGACCACGAGGAGAAGAAGATGCACTACCCGCCGGTGGAGCGCCCGTGAGCGGCGTGAGAGCCGCCGTCCTCGGCTCGGGCTCCTGGGGCACCACGTTCGCGATGGTCATGGCCGACGCCGGCTGCGACGTCACGCTGTGGGGCCGCGACGAGGCCGTGGCGCGCGAGGTCGCCGAGCAGCACAGCAACACCAAGTACCTGCCGGGCGTCGAGCTGCCCCCGATGTCCGCGACGACGGACGCCGCCGCCGCGCTCGCCGGGGCCAGGATCGTCGTCGTCGCGATCCCCTCGCAGGTCTCCCGCGTCACCCTGGAGGGCCTGCGCGAGCACTTGGAGCCGGACGCCGTCGTCGTCTCCCTCATGAAGGGCGTCGAGCTCAGCACCGACAAGCGGATGAGCCAGGTCGTCTCCGAGGCGCTCGACATCCCGCTGGAGCGGGTGGCCGTCGTGTCGGGGCCCAACCTGGCCAAGGAGATCGCGGCCCGGCAGCCCACCGCGACCGTCGTGGCGTGCCCGGACGAGGACAACGCCCGGCTGGTGGCCGAGGCCTGCTCCAACACGTACTTCCGCCCGTACACCAACACCGACGTCGTCGGCGTGGAGCTGTGCGGCGCGGTGAAGAACGTCATCGCGCTCGCGATCGGCATGGCGCAGGGCCGCGGCTTCGGCTGGAACACCACCGCGACCGTCATCACGCGCGGTCTGGTGGAGATCACCCGGCTCGGGCGCGCGCTCGGCGCGCAGCCGGAGACGTTCGCCGGCCTGGCGGGCATGGGCGACCTCGTGGCGACCTGCGCGTCCCCGCTGTCGCGCAACCACACCCTCGGCAAGCACATCGGGCAGGGCATGACCCTGGACGAGGCGCTGGTCGCCACCGGCACGACCGCGGAGGGCGTGAAGTCGTCCCGCTCCGTGCTGGAGCTCGCCGAGAAGCACGGCGTCGACATGCCCATCACCGCGGGCGTCGTCGCGGTGCTGCACGAGGGGCTCTCCGTCGAGGAGATGGCCCGCGCGCTGCTGTCGCGCCCCCAGAAGGCCGAGGGCGTCGTCTCCTGACGCACCCCCCGCACGACCCCCGGGCGGCGGTCGGTCAACGCTGGACGTCGACCACCACCGCCAGGGGGTCGTCGTGCGTCTGCACCCGGAACGGCCGGGCCTGCCCGGTGACACCGACGAACGCCGTCGTGGCGCCCTCGAACACGAACCGGTAGACGACCTCCGCCACCGCCACCGCCTCGCGGGTGCCGGCGACCGGGTCGCCGCCGTACTCGGTGACGCCCGAGTCCATCGGCATCGCGGTGCCGGTCAGCGCGACCTCCAGCACGGCGTCCCCGGCGACCGGGACCACGTCGCCCGTGCCGGCGTCCAGCGCCTCGTCGACGTACCCGACCCGCCAGCCCGGCGTCCCGTCGCCGTCGAGCGCGAGCACCACGCGGTCGAACCCGTCGTGCTCCTCCACCGTGACGTCGGTGACCGTGAGCAGCTGCGCGCCGCCCGGCTCGGCCACGGACGTCTCCGCCGGGTCGGTGAACGACGCGCCGTCGTCGGCGGGGGCGCTGCCGGAGGTCGTGCCGGAGGGCGCCGCGGCCGACGACGAGGGCCGCACCCCGGAGCCGTAGCCGGGCAGGTCGCTGCCCTCGCAGGCCGCCAGGAGCAGCACCCCGGCCACGGCGATCGCCGCCGTGCGGAACCGCGTCGTCGTCATGGGGACCTCCCGTCGTCGGGGCCCTGCCGGCCCGTCACCCGAGCCTAGGCCGAGGGCCGGGCCACCACACCCGCTCCCGGCGGGGAGGGTCAGCCGCCGACGACGTCCAGCGCCTGGGCGAGGTCGGCCCAGAGGTCCTCGACGTCCTCGATCCCGACGGACAGCCGCAGCAGGTCCTCGGGCACGGTGACCGACTCCGTGGCGAAGCGTCGGCGACGCTCCAGGGTGGACTCCACGCCGCCGAGGGACGTCGCGGGCACCCACAGCCGCAGGGCGGCGACGAGGGCGTCGGCCCCGGCCGCCCCACCGGCGGGACGCAGCCCGACGATCCCGCCGAAGCCGTTCATCTGCGCGGCGGCGCGCTCGTGCCCGGGGTCGGTGGGCAGCGAGGGGTGCCGCACCTCCACGACGCCGGGGTGCTCGGCGAGGCGCCGCGCCAGCTCGGCCGCGTTCGCGTTCGACCGCTCGACGCGCAGGTGCAGGGTGCGCAGGCCGCGCAGCGCCAGGTAGACCTCCATCGGGCCGGCGATCGCCCCGTGCATGGTGCGGTAGGCGCGCACGTCGGCGGCGGTGGCGTCGTCGTCGGTGACGACGGCACCGAGCACGACGTCGGAGTGCCCGGCGAGGTACTTCGTCACCGAGTGCACGACGACGTCCGCGCCGAGCGCGAGCGGCTGCTGCCCCAGCGGGGTCGCGAACGTGTTGTCGACGACCGTGCGGACGCCGCGGGCGCGCGCCTCGGCGAGCAGCCGCGGGAGGTCGGCGACCTCGAGCATCGGGTTCGTGGGGGACTCGGCCAGCAGCACGGTCGCACCGTCCAGCGCTGCGACGACGGCGGCGGTGTCCGCGACGTCGACCCGGCGCACCTCGACGCCGCGGCGGGCCGCGCGGTCGTCGAGGAAGCCGAGCGTCGCCTGGTACGAGTGCCGCGGCACCACGACGACGTCGTCCGCGCCGAGGTCACCCAGCGCGGCGGCGATCGCCGCCATGCCGGAGGCGAGCACGATCCCGTGGCGGCCGCCCTCGAGCGCGGCGAGCGCCTCCTCGAACGGCTCCCACGTCTCGGTGCCCATCCGGGCGTAGAGGCGGGCGCCGGCGGGGTCGCCCGCGGAGACGTACGTGGAGCTCAGCACCACCGGCGGGTTGACGGGCCCGCCCTGGACGCGGGGCGGGCGGCCGGCGGTGACGGCGATGGTGCCGGGCGCCGGGTGGCGGGAGTCCGAGGGGGAGGCGTGCTGCGACGACATGGGCGTCAGCCTACGTCCGTGCCACGGTTGCCCGGGGCGGCGTCCGGGGCGTCAGCGCGGCTCGACCAGCCGCGCCAGGAGCTCGACGAGCAGCCGCTCGGCGACGGGGGCGGGCAGCGTCTCGACGGCGGCCAGCAGGGGAGCCATCGGCCCGACGCCGGGGCCGTCGTCCCCGATCCGGGACGGGTCGAGGCCGAGGCCGCCGAGCACGGCCCCGGCGGTCGCGGAGTCCAGCGGACCAGCTCCGGTACCCGCGTCGGCACCGTGCCCGGCGCCGCCCGACAGCGCGGCGGCGAGCGGCGCCACCACGGCGCCGGCGTCCGGGCGCGGCGTGCCGCGCACGTCGTCGGCCGCCGCCACCAGCGCGGGGACCAGCGCGTCGAGGACCCGCTCGGTCACGGGCGTCACCGTGAGGTGCGTGGTGTGGGGGAGCACGGTCCCGTCCGGCTGGGCGCACGACGGCTGCGCCTGGAGCACCCAGCCGTGACCGGCGACGGCGTCGGCCCACACGTGCGGGTCGACGCGCCGCTCGGGCGCCACCGTGTCGTCGGTCGCGACGGCGAGCAGCGGGCCGGTCGGGTCGCCCACGACGCGCAGCCCCTCGATCGCCCGGACCGCCTCCACCAGCGCCGCCGTCGCGCGGTACGAGCGCCCGGCGAGCTCGGCGAACCCGTCGTGCCCCAGGGCGTGCGTGATCGCCCACGCGGCGGCCAGCGGCCCGCCCGAGCGCGAGCCCAGCAGCGTCGGGTTGACCACGGGGTAGCCGGGCCAGCGGGTGGTCGCGAAGTACTGCCCGCGCTGGCGGTCTCGGCCGCGGTGCAGCAGCACCGAGACACCCTTGGGGGCGTACCCGTACTTGTGCAGGTCCACCGACAGGCTCGTCACGCCCGGCACCCGCAGGTCCCAGGCCGGCAGGCCCGGCCAGAACGGCAGCGCCATCCCGCCGATGCACGCGTCCACGTGCACGGGGATCCCGGCGGCGCTCGCGGCGGCGGCCACCTCGACGACGGGGTCGAGCGCGGCGTGCGGGTACGACGGCGCGGAGACGACGACGAGCGCGACGTCGTCGCCGAGCCGCTCGGCCACGGTGCCGGCGGCCACGGCACCGTCGTCGCCGACGGGCAGCAGGTCCAGCGCGAGCCCGAAGTAGTGGGCGGCCTTCTGGAACGCGGCGTGCACGGTGACGGGCGCGACGAGGCGGGGGCGCGCGGCGCCCGGTTCCAGCCCGCGGGCGGCGAGCCAGGCGTCCCGGGCGGTCTTGACGGCGAGCAGGCAGCTCTCGGTGCCGCCGGACGTCACCGTGCCCACGACGTCGTCGTCCCCGCCGAGCAGCGTGCGCGTGAAGGCGACGAGGTCGCGCTCGAGGGCCGCCACGGAACCGAACGTCGTCGGGTCGAGGCCGTTGACGGGCTGCATGGTGCGGATCGCGGCCGCGGCGAGCTCGTCCAGCTCCGGCTCGCCGGAGTCGTAGACGTAGCTCAGGACGTGCCCGCCGTGCGTGGGCGCGTCGCCGGCGCGCAGGGCGTCGAGCCGCGCCAGGACGTCGGCGGGAGCGGTGGCGAACCTCATGCGGTCTCCTCGGGGAGGGCCGCGGGTCGCGCGGCGTCGATGTCGGCCTTGCGCAGCGGGTAGCGGCGCAGGGTCAGCAGGCTGAGCGCGACCAGGACGGCCGGCAGGACGGAGAAGGCGAGCACGATGCCGAGGACGGCGGACTCGGGCTGGGCGACGTCCTGCCCGGCGCGGGAGGACACGTACCCGGTGGCGGCGAGCGTCACCGACATCACCGTGGTGCCGAGCCCGAACCCGGTGGTCTCCCCGGCGGTCCAGAGCCCCGAGAACGCGCCCGCCCGGCCGGGGCCGCGGGTCGCGGCGTCGTGGGAGACGACGTCGGGCAGCATCGCCATCGGCAGCGACTGGAGCCCGGCGTACGCGGCACCGGCCACCGCGACGACGGCGTACACCCAGGCGCCCGGCGCCCACGCCAGACCGACCAGGCAGACGGCGGCCACGGTGAAGACGACCGAGGCGACGAGGAACGCCCGCTCCTTGCCGACGCGGTGCGCGACCGCACCCCACACCGGCGCGAAGACGACGGCGGGGGCGACGAGGGCGGCGAAGAGGAACGTCACCGCGGCCTCGTCGTGCAGCACCCACCGGGCCACGTACTGGGCGCCGGCGAGCATCGTGCCCGTGGCCAGCGCCTGGAGGACGAACGTCGCCAGCAGCAGCCGGAACGGCCGGCTCGCGCGCAGCGCCTCGACGCCGTGGCGGTACGACGCGCCGACGCGCCGGTGCCACGGGGCGCCGACGACCGGGCGGACGCCCTCGGCCCCGGCCGCAGGACGGCTCGCGGGGGCACCGGCGGGCGCCGCGGTGACGTCGCGACGACGTTCCACGCCCGCCGCGACGAGCAGCGAGGCGCCCAGCACGAGCCCCGCGACGGCGGCCATGAGCAGGTAGCCGTCGTGCTCGTCCGGCACCACCGAGCGCAGCGCGGGGGCACCGCCCCCGAACGCGAGGATCGAGACGGTGAGCACGACGACGCGGGCGGTGAGCAGCCGGGTGCGCTGACCGTAGTCGTCGGTGAGCTCGGCGGGCAGGGCGATGTAGGGGACCTGGAAGAGGCTGAACGCGGTGGCGGCGGCGAGGAACGCGAGCAGCACCCAGGCCGCGCCCGCACCAGGGCTCCACGACGCGGGCACCGCGAACGTCAGCAGGAAGAACACCGGGAGCGCCACGCCGCCGACGACCATCAGCCGCCGGCGGGTGCCGCGGCGGGCCCGGTCGGTGTCGCTGGCCGTGCCGATGACCGGGTCGATGACGACGTCCCACACCTTGGCGAGCGTGACGATCAGGCCGGCGGCCAGGGCCGCGACCCCGAGCGTGTCGGTCAGGTAGTAGACGAGCACCAGGCCCGGCAGCGTGCCGAACCCGCCGGTGCCGACCGAGCCGGTCGCGTAGCGGGCGACGGTGCCCCGGCCGAGAGTCATGGCGGGCATCCTAGGCGACGTGCCGACACCCCCGTGACCCCCGCCCGGCCGCGCGAGGTAGTACCTCCGGCGTCGAGGTCGGGTCCCCGGGGTACGACCTCGACGCCGGAGGTACTACCTCGCGGTCAGTCCTGGACGGGGCCCAGCAGCGACTGCGCCACCGTGGAGTGCGCGGACTCGTCGTCGCTGGGGTGGAAGATCCCCGCGAGGACGTCGCGGTACAGGCGCCCGAGCTCGGACCGGTTGAAGTAGGTGGACCCGCCGGAGCAGCGGATGGCCTCGTCGACCACCTGGCGGGCCGTCTCGGTGACCCGCACCTTGAGGCCGGCGGTGTCGCGGAACCAGCGCGCGCCGCGGTCCTCGCCCCGGGCGGGCTCGGCGTCGAGGGCGCCCGCGAGGTGGTCGATCTGCGGCCACACGCCGTCCTGCGCGAGGGTCGCCGTCGCGATGCGCCACCGGATGTCCGGGTCCTGGGAGTACGCCCTGCCGGTCTTCATCGACGTGCGCCGCCCCACCGTCTCCACGGCGAGCGCCAGCGCGCGGTCCGCGATGCCGGCGTACACCGACGCGAGCAGGATCTCGAAGCTGGTGAAGATCCCCAGCACGTACGGGTCGAGGCTCGGGCCGGGGGCGATCCGCCGCATGACGCGGTCGGCGGGGGCACGGGCGCCGTCGAGCAGGGTGGTGCAGGACTGCGAGGCCCGCATGCCGAGCGTGTCCCAGTCGTCGAGGATCTCGAAGCCGCCGCCGTCGCGGGTGATGAACGCGTGCACGATCCGCGGGTCGTCGGGGTCCGTCGTGGTGTCGAGGCCCATGACGCCGAGCCGCGTCCAGCCGGGGGAGTTGGAGGTGAAGATCTTGCGGCCGTGGAACGTGTACCCGCCCTCGCCGTCGGGCCGGGCCTCGGTGCGCGAGCCGAGCAGCACCAGGTCGTTGCCCGCCTCGGAGTAGCCGAACCCGAACACCTCGCCGCGGGCCGCCTCGGCGAGCAGCCAGTCGAGGGAGTCGTCGCCGCGCTCGTGGAGGTAGCGGCCGACGCCGGTCCACACGTGGTGCATGTTGACGGCGAGCGCGGTGGCGGGGGCGGCGCCCGCGAGCCGCGCCTGCTCGTGGCACAGCTCGCGCAGGCTCAGGCCCGCGCCGCCCAGGGACTCCGGGACGAGGGCGCCGAGGTAGCCGGCGGCGCGCAGGTCGGCCAGGTCGTCGGCGAAGTAGGTGTTCTCGCGGTCGTGGATGGCCGCCCGGCCGCGGACGGACGCGACGAGGTCGTCGTCGAGCATCGAGGTCATGCCTCGATTCAAGCACCGATGCCGGATCGCCGGGACGTCGCGAACACTCGGCATACCGTCCGGTCGGTCTTGTCCGGTACGCTGGGCGTCAGCGTGGTCGACGAGGACCGCACCGCCGAGAGGAGCCACCGTTGGTCATCCGCAGCCCGCACCCCGACGTCGAGATCCCGGACGTCTCGCTCTACGACTTCCTGTTCACCGGGCTCACCGACGACGACCTGGCCCGCGCCGCCGTCGTCGACGGCCCCAGCGGGGCCACCACCACCTACGGCGAGCTGCGCGGCCAGGTCGACGCCGTCGCCGGCGCCGTCGCGGCCCGCGGCTACCGCCCCGGGGACGTCGTCGCCCTGCACAGCCCCAACGTCCCGGCGTTCGTCGCCGTCTTCCACGGGCTCCTGCGTGCCGGCGTCACCGTCACCACCGTCAACGCCCTCGCCTCCGGGCCCGAGGTGGCCAAGCAGCTCCGCGCCTCCGGCGCTCGCGGGCTCGTGACCGTCTCGCCGCTGCTCGCCCAGGCGCTGGAGGGCGCCGACGCCGCCGGCCTGCCCCGCGACGCCGTCGTCGTCCTCGACGGGGCCGAGGGCCACGCGAACCTGCGCGACCTGCTCACCGCCGGCGCGCCCGCCCCCGACGTCACCCTCGACCCCGCCACCCACCTCGCCGTGCTGCCCTACTCGTCCGGCACCACCGGGCTGCCCAAGGGCGTCATGCTCACCCACCGCAACCTCGTGGCGAACGTGCTCCAGGCCGAGCCCTACATCCCGCTCACCCGCGACGACGTCATCCCCGCCGTCCTGCCGTTCTTCCACATCTACGGCATGACGGTCCTCATGAACGGGGCGCTCTACCAGCGCTCCAGCGTCGTCACCCTGCCGCGGTTCGACCTCGCGGAGTACCTGCGGATCATCACCGAGCACCGCGCCACCGTGCTGTTCGTCGCCCCGCCCATCGCGCTCGCCGTCGCGAAGCACCCCCTGGCCGCGCAGGCCGACCTGTCCAGCGTGCGCCTCATGATGTCGGGCGCCGCCCCGTTCGACGAGCACCTCGCCGGCCTCGTCGGGCAGCGGCTCCCGCACGCGAGCGTCACCCAGGGCTACGGCATGAGCGAGATGTCGCCCGTCTCCCACACCATCCCCGTGGGGCGCGACGACATCTCGCCCGGATCCATCGGGCTGCTCATCCCCAACATGCAGGCGCGGATCGTCGACCCCGCCACCGGCGAGGAGATCCACCAGCCCGCCGTGGGGACGAGCGCGCCCGGCGAGCTGCTGTGCGCCGGACCCAACGTCATGGTCGGCTACCTCGGCGACGAGCAGGCGACCCGCGACACCCTCACCGACGACGGGTTCCTGCACACCGGCGACATCGTCACCGTCGACGCCGACGGGGCCTTCTACGTCGTGGACCGGCTCAAGGAGCTCATCAAGTACAAGGGCTACCAGGTGCCGCCCGCCGAGCTGGAGGCGCTGCTGCTCGCCCACCCGCAGATCGCCGACGCCGCCGTCGTCGGCGTGCCCGACGGCACGGGGGAGGAGCTGCCCAAGGCGTTCGTCGTGCTCGCCGAGGGTGCCGAGCTCACCGCCGACGACGTCATGGCGTACGTCGCCGCGAAGGTCGCCCCCTACAAGAAGATCCGCCTCGTGCAGTTCACGCACGCCATCCCCAAGTCCGCCGCGGGCAAGATCCTGCGCAAGGACCTCCGGGCGGCCTGACCTGGTGCGCGGGGACGTCGGCCCGGCCCGGTCCGGTAGGGTCGGGCCGATGTCCCAGACGCAGCCTGAAGCCCCCGCGCGCAAGCCGCGCGTCGCCCTCCTGTTCGGCGGCCGTTCCGGCGAGCACGCGATCTCCGCGGCCACCGCCGCGGGCGTGCTCGGCGCGATCGACCGCGACCGCTACGACGTCGTCCCCGTCGGCATCACGCGACAGGGCCGCTGGGTCGTCGCCGCGGACGACGTCGACCGCTGGCGCATCACCGACGGGCGGCTGCCCGAGGTCACGGCCGACGACGGGGCCGAGGTCGTGCTGTCCCTCACCCAGGGGGAGAAGGCGCTGCGCGTGCTCGAGCCCGGCGAGGTGCCGTCCGTCCTCGGGGACGTCGACGTCGTCTTCCCGCTGCTGCACGGGCCGTTCGGCGAGGACGGCACCGTCCAGGGCCTGCTCGAGCTCGCCGACGTGCACTACGTCGGCGCAGGCGTGCTCGCCTCAGCCGTCGGCATGGACAAGCACTTCATGAAGCTCGTCCTCGCGGGGCACGGCCTGCCCGTCGGCCCCTACGAGGTGCTCAAGCCCCACGAGTGGACCGCCGACCCCGAGGCCTGCACCGACCGCGTCGCCGCCCTCGGGCTGCCGCTGTTCGTCAAGCCCGCCCGCGCCGGCTCCTCCCTCGGGATCTCCCGCGTCGACGACCTCGCCGACCTGCCCGCCGCCGTCGAGGCCGCCCGCGAGCACGACCCCAAGGTCGTCGTCGAGGCCGGGATCGTCGGCCGCGAGATCGAGTGCGCCGTCCTCGGCGGCCGCGACGGCGAACGTCCCCGGGCGTCCCTGCCCGGCGAGATCGTCGTCGACGACACGCACGCGTTCTACGACTTCGAGGCCAAGTACCTCGACGAGGCCCACGTGCAGCTCTCCTGCCCGGCCGACCTTCCCGACGACGTCACCGCCCGCGTCCGCGACCTCGCCGTGCGCACCTTCGAGGCCGTCGAGGCCGAGGGCCTCTCCCGGGTGGACGTCTTCGTCACGCCCGACCACGAGGTCGTCGTCAACGAGATCAACACGATGCCCGGCTTCACGCCGTACTCCATGTACCCGCGCATGTGGGAGGCGACCGGCATGACCTACCCCGAGCTCGTCGACGAGCTCATCCGGCTCGCGCTCGAACGCCCCACCGGCCTGCGCTGACGACCGGCACCGGTCAGGGCAGCACGATCCGGCCGACCTCGCCCGGGTTGTGCGCCACCTCCCAGCGGAACCCGTCCGGGTCCGCGAAGTAGCCCGACCGCCCGCCCCAGCTGCGGTCCTGCGCCGTCGACACGTGCGGCGCACCCGCCCGGCGGGCGTCGTCCAGCACCGCGTCCACCTGCGCCGGGTCCGCGACGTTGTGCGCCAGCGTCACCGGCGGCGTCCCGCCCCGCGTGACCGGACCGATCTCCGCGGCCGCCGCGGCCTCATCCCAGAGGGACAGCACCACCCGGTCCGCGACCCGGAACATCAGCACCTCGCCCGGCGCTTCCAGCACGGGCTCCCACCCGAGCCCCTCCACGTAGAACCGGCGGGACGCGGCCAGGTCCGCGACGACCAGGGTGACGAAGCTCAGACGAGGTTCCATCGGACCACGCTCGCACGACCCCGCACGTCGCGCCGCCGCGACGCACCCCTCAGGTGCACTCCTTCGTCGCGGGCACCAGCTCCACCGCCGACGTCAGGTCCCCGACGAACGACGACGAGTGGTCCGTCAGGACCGTCGGCGGGATCGTCACCTCCATCGCCGGCTCCCGCCCGTACGTCGTGAACCGCCACGTGCCGTCCTCGCCCGTCACGGTCACCCAGTCCACGCTGCCCTGCCCCGACTCCACCCGCTGGCAGTCCGGTGACGGCGGCGGCTGGTCCACGCCGCAGCGGAACGTCACCGCCGCGCCCGAGACCCCCCACGCCGCCGTCGCCTGCGCGTTCGTGTCGACCTTCTCCAGGTCGCCCGCCACCACGTCCGGCAGGGCCAGCATCACCGGCGCGCAGTCCGGGTCCGCGGCACCCGGAGCGGCCTCCACCCCGATCATCGGGGTGCAGGCGGACAGCAGGACCAGGCAGCCGAGAGCCACCGGGGCGGACGCACGGGGGAGAGGCACGGGCCCACGCTACCGGCCCGCCAGGCACCCTCCGGCCGGTTAGGGTTCCGTCGTGACCGACCCCACGACCCGCGTGCACGACCTCGACGAGACCGAGCTGCTGGCCCGCATCTTCCCGCTGCTGCCCACCGGTCCCGCCGTCGTCGTCGGCCCCGGCGACGACGCCGCCGTCGTGCGCGCCCCCGACGGCCGGTTCGTCGTCACCACCGACGTCCTCGTCCAGGACCGGCACTTCCGGCGCGACTGGTCCACCGGGTACGACGTCGGCCGCCGCGCCGCCGTGCAGAACCTCGCCGACGTCGCCGCCATGGGCGCCCACGCCACCTCGCTCGTCGTGTCCCTCGTCGTGCCCGGCGACCTCGAGGTCGACTGGGTCACCGGCCTCGCCCGCGGCCTCGCCGAGGCGTCCGCCCCCGCCGCCGTCGTCGGCGGCGACCTCTCCGGCGGCGACGCCGTGGTGGTGTCCGTCACCGTCCACGGCGACCTCGCCGGCCGCGACCCCGTGCTGCGCTCCGGCGCCCGCCCCGGCGACGTCGTCGCCCACGCCGGCACCCTCGGCACCTCCGCCGCCGGCCTCGACCTCCTCACCTGCGGCGCCGCCGAGCCGCGCGACGGCGCCCCCGACGGCGGGGGACCGCTCCACCCGTACGTCAGCGCCTACCTGCGCCCCCGCTCACCGCTCGCCGCCGGCCCCGCGGCGGCGGCCGCCGGGGCCACCGCCATGCTCGACGTGTCCGACGGGCTGCTGCGCGACGCCGGCCGCCTCGCCCGCGCCGGCGGCGTCACCCTCGACATCGCCCGCAGCGACCTCGGGCCCGACGTCGTCGCGCTCCTGCCCGCCGCCGTCCAGGTGTCCGTCACCACCGGCGACGACGGCGACCCCGACCGTGCCCTGCGCTGGGTCCTCGCCGGCGGCGAGGACCACGGCCTCCTCGCCACGTTCCCCGCCCACGTCGCCGCCACGGGGCTGCCCGCACCGTTCCGGCCGATCGGGGTCGTCACCACCGCCGACGACGCACCGACCGTCCTCCTCGACGGCGAGCAGCCCGACGTCGCACCCGGGTGGGACCACTTCCGCCCCTGAGCCCGCGCCGGGTCCGCTGCGCTCCGGGTCAGCGGCTGTTCCTTCGGTCGCGTCAGCCGACGTTCCGCTCGGGTGCCCGGGCGAAACGGATCTCCGTCACCGGCACGTCCGCGATGTCCTCGATGCGCTCCACACCGTCCGGCTGGAAGCCGTGGCGGCGGTAGAAGTGGTGGGCACGGTCGTTCTGCGCGAGCACCCACAGCGTCATCCGCACCTGCGGCGGGACGTCGGCGAGCACCGTGCGCATGAGGTCCCGGGCCACGCCGCGCCCCCACGCCTCCGGGTCGAGGTAGATCGCGTACAGCTCGAGGCAGCCCTCCTCGGCGTCCTCGTCGCGGGACGCGCCGTAGCTCGCGAACCCGAGGGTGCGGCCGTCGGCCTGCGCGACGAGCGTCGTCCCCGTGCCCGCACCGAGGATGCCCTCCCAGCGGGTGGTGCGCTCGGCCACGTCGAGGGAGTCGAGGTAGTCGGCCGGCAGCACGTGGGCGTACGCGCCGCGCCACGAGATGATGTGCACCCGGGCGATGTCGGCGGCGTCGGCCGGTGTGGCCGAGCGGATGAGCACGTCGTTGTCGGTCTCCACCTTCATGGGCTCAGCCTGCCACGCGCCACCCGCCGGGCCAAGAGGAATTGGGAAAGACTTCACCATCTCTTTGCATGGAACGAGGTCGCGCGGGGACGACGAAGAGCCCGCCGGGTTCTCACCCGACGGGCTCGTCGTCGATCACGGCGCCCAGGCGCCGGCAGAGATCAGGCGCTGCGGCGCTGCACCTTGCCCGCCTTGAGGCACGACGTGCACACGTTCACGCGCTTGGGCGTGCCCGCGACGACGGCGCGCACGCGCTGGATGTTCGGGTTCCAGCGGCGCTTGGTGCGGATGTGGGAGTGCGAGATGCTGTGCCCGAAGCCCGGGCCCTTGCCGCAGACGTCGCAGTTGGCAGCCACGGTGTCTCCTGAATCGTCGATCACGTCCCGCGCACGGGGCAGCAGGGCGTGATGGTGAGTGGTCTTGGGGGGTGCCCGGATCACCCGGGCAACCACACGATGATAGCCGATCGGCGGAGCACCCCTCAACGTGCCCTGGGTCACCGCTACGGTGGGGGACGTGGACCGGCCCGAGCTGATCGACCCCGACGTCGTACGGACGTGGCTGCGTGCGGCCACCGCCGCGCTCGGCGCGTCCCGGGAGGACCTGGACCGCGTCAACGTCTTCCCCGTCGCCGACGGCGACACCGGCACCAACATGTACCTCACCGTGCGGGAGGCCTCCGCGGCGGTCCACGACGCGGACGACGACGCGAGCGGACGGCGGCTGCTGCGCCTGGCGGCCCGCGCCGCCCTGCTCGGTGCGCGCGGCAACTCCGGGGTGATCCTCAGCGAGTGGCTGCGTGGCCTCGCCGTCGCCGCGAGCCGGGGCGAGGGTCTCGGGCCCGGCCTCGACGTCGCCGCGCGGTCGGCCCGTCAGGCCGTCGCCCGGCCGGCTCCCGGGACCATCCTCACGGCGGCCGAGTCCGCCGCCGCGGCCGCCCGGCACGCCGAGGCCGGGGGGATGGTGGGCCCGCTGGGCGCCCCCGCCCACCTGCCCGTGCTGGACGCCGCCCGGCGGGGCGCCCGCGAGGCCGCGCTGCGCAGCGTCGGGGCGCTCGCCCCCCTGCGCGACGCCGGGGTGCTCGACGCCGGCGCCTGCGGCCTGGTGCTCGTCCTCGACGCCCTCGCCGCCGCCCAGCGGCACGTCGACCTGCGCGCGGGCGCGGTGTCGGAGGCGGACGCCAGCATGGGTCCCGTGCTGCTCGACATGGACCTGCGCGGCCACCGGCCGCCCCCGGACGCCGACCCGGCCGCTCCCGCGCCCGCCGGGACGGAGCACGCCGCCGCCGACGAGGTCGAGCTCATGTTCGTGCTGCACCGCCCCCACCACGCCTCCGGGTTCCGCGACGGCGCCGTCGCGGACGCCCTGCGGGCCGACCTCGACGAGGTCGGCGACTCGGTGGTCGTCGTGGGCGGCAGCGACGGCGGCGAGGGCCACGACGACTCCCTGTGGCAGGCGCACGTGCACACCCCCGACCTGGAGGCCGCGCTCGAGGTGCCCCGCCGCTGGGCCCGCCGCGGCGAGGTGTCCCGGGTGTACGTCCGGCACCTCGCGGTGGCCGCCGAGGACTGGGCGGTCGTCGTCACGACGTCGGCGCCGCACCTCGCCGCCGAGCTCGCCTCCGGCGGTGCCGTCGTCCTGCTCGACCTCGACACCGCGCCCACCGTCGACGACGTCGCGCAGACCGTGCTCGGGGCCGGGACGCCGCACGTCCTCGTCCTCGCGCCCAGCGACGTGCTCGACGACGGTCGCCTCGCCGACGCGACGGCGGCGATCCGCGCCCGCGACGTCGCCCGCGACGACCGGGCCGCGATCGCCCCGGCACCGGGCGTCACGGTCGTCGCCGCCGACGACGACGTGCACCTCGTGACGGCGGTCGCCGCGCTCGCCGACGCCCTCGACGCCGCCGGACCGGCCGGCCCGCCCGACGTCCCGCACGTCGTGCGGGCCGCCCTGGGCCGCCTGCGCACGGCCCGCACGGCCGCCGCGGAGGCCGTCGGGGTGCTGGGCGGGCTCGTCGCCGACGTCCCGGCGCCCGGCATCGTCGCGCTGCTGCCCGACACAGGTCTGCCGGCGTCCGTCCTCGACGACCTGGCGGAGGCGGCGGCCGCGCTCGCGCCCGACGCCGACGTCGTCGTGCTGCCCACCGGTCGCCCCGGCACGGGGGTCGGGATCGGCGTCGAGCCGGCGTCCGACGACGCCGCGCCGCAGCCCGTCGGAGGACCCGTCGACGAGGAGGCCCGGTGAGCGACCGCCTCGCTGAGCCCCTGGCCAAGAGCCTCGGGGCGCGAGCGGCGAACCCGCTCGCCACGATGGGCCTGGAGACGGTCGACGACCTCCTGCGCCACTACCCGCGCCGCTACGGCGAGCCCGGCACCATGACGGACATGGACCAGCTCGCGCTCGGCGAGCACGTCACCGTCATGGCGCAGGTCGCCCGCGCCACGGTCCGCCAGATGCGCAGCAGGGGCGGTGCGCTGCTCCAGGTCACCGTGACCGACGGCCGGCACGAGCTCGCCCTGACGTTCTTCGCCAAGCGGCCGGGCGCGCTGCGCCCCCACGAGGACAAGCTGCGCCCCGGCCGCCACGGGCTGTTCACCGGCGTCGTGACGGAGTACCGCGGCACCCGGCAGCTCACCCACCCCGACTACGTGCTCGTCGGGGTGGACGCCGACGACGACGCCGACGCGATCGACGAGGCGTCGCGACCCATCCCGATCTACCCCGCCACCGCCGCCGTGCCGACCTGGCGCCTCCAGCGGGCCGTCCGCACCGTCCTCGACCCCCTCACGGAGGACGACGTCCCGGACCCGGTGCCGGCGGAGGTCCGCGACCGGCTCCGGATGCCGACCCGGCTGGCCGCGCTGCGCGCCGTGCACGTGCCCGAGGACGCCGCCACGTGGCAGGCCGGACGACGCCGGCTCCGCCTCGAGGAGGCGTTCGTGCTGCAGACCGTGCTCGCGCAGCGCCGGGCCCGGGCCGCGGAGCAGGACGCCGCCGCCCGCCCGCCCCGCGCCGACGGGCTGCTCGCCGACTTCGACGCCGCGCTGCCGTTCACCCTCACCGCCGGGCAGCAGGAGGTCGGCAAGGAGGTCGCCGCCGAGCTCGCCCGCCCTCGTCCCATGCAGCGGCTCCTCCAGGGCGAGGTCGGCTCCGGCAAGACGGTCGTCGCGCTGCGGGCCATGCTCCAGGTCGTCGACGCCGGCGGGCAGGCCGCCCTGCTCGCCCCCACCGAGGTGCTCGCCGCCCAGCACGCCCGCAGCCTGCGGGCGATGCTCGGTCCGCTCGCCGAGCAGGGGATGCTCGGCGGCGCCGACCGCGCCACCACCGTCGCCCTCCTCACGGGCTCCCTCGGCGCCGCCGCCCGCAAGGAGGCGCTGCTCGACGCCGCGAGCGGCCGGGCCGGCATCGTCGTGGGCACGCACGCCCTGCTCGGCGACCAGGTGCAGTTCGCCGACCTCGGCCTCGTCGTCGTCGACGAGCAGCACCGGTTCGGCGTGGAGCAGCGCGACGCGCTGCGCGCCAAGGGCCGCACGGCGCCGCACCTGCTCGTCATGACGGCGACCCCCATCCCGCGCACCGTCGCGATGACCGTGTTCGGCGACCTCGAGACCTCCACGCTGCGCGAGATCCCCGCCGGTCGCTCCGGCATCACCTCCCACGTCGTGCCGGCCGCGAACGAGCGGTGGATGGAGCGGGTCTGGGAGAAGGTCCGCGAGGAGGTCGACGCCGGACGGCGCGCCTACGTCGTGTGCGCCCGCATCCACCCCGACGACGACGCCCCCGCCAAGGCCACCGCCGACGTCGAGGAGATGCCCGAGCTCCTCGACCTCGACGGCGCCGCGGACACCGGACGCGCCCCGCTGCGGGCCGTGCTCGAGGTCGCCGACGAGCTCCGCCGGGTGCCACGCCTCGACGGCGTCGGCGTCGGGGTGCTGCACGGGCAGATGGCCCCCGCCGACAAGGACGCCGCGATGGCGCGCTTCGCGTCCGGCGACGTGCCCGTCCTGGTGTCCACCACCGTCGTCGAGGTCGGCGTGGACGTCCCCGAGGCGACCGTCATGGTGGTCTTCGACGCCGACCGGTTCGGCATCTCCCAGCTCCACCAGCTGCGCGGTCGCGTCGGGCGCGGCAGCGACCCCGGCCTGTGCCTGCTCGTCTCCACCGCGCAGCCCGGCACGCCGGCCGCCGCCCGGGTCGAGGCGCTCGCCGCGACCACGGACGGGTTCGAGCTCGCCTCCCTCGACCTGGAGCTCCGCGCCGAGGGCGACGTGCTCGGCGCGGCCCAGTCCGGCCGCGCCAGCTCGCTGCGGCTGCTGCGCGTCGTCCAGGACGCGGACCTCATCGCGCAGGCCCGCACCGAGGCCGCCGCCGTCGTCGACGCCGACCCCGGCCTCGCCACCCACCCGGCGCTCGCGGACGCCATCGCCGCCCAGGTCGACGCCGACCAGGAGGAGTACCTGGAGCGTGCCTGACCGGTGCCGGCCGCGTCCGGGCCGCCGGTTAGGCTCGACGCCATGACCAGGATCGTCGCGGGCACCGTGGGCGGGCGGACGCTCGCCGTGCCGCCGTCGGGCACCCGTCCCACCAGCGAGCGGGTGCGGGAGGCGATGTTCTCCCGGCTGGAGCACCTCGGCGTCGTCGACGGCGGCCGCGTCCTCGACCTGTTCGCCGGCTCCGGCGCTCTCGGGCTGGAGGCCGCCAGCCGGGGGGCCGCCCACGTCACCCTGGTCGACTCCGGTCGCAAGGCGGCCGACGTCGCGCGGCGCAACGTCGCCGCCCTGGACCTGGCGCGCGACGTCCGGGTGGTCGCCGAGCCCGCCGAGCGGTACGCGGCCCGGCTCGCCGAGGCCGCCCGCGCCGGCGCGGGCGACGCGCTGGACCTCGTGCTGCTCGACCCGCCGTACGACCTCGCTGGTGCCGCCCTCGACGCGATCCTCGCCGACCTCGCCGTGCCCGGCGTGCTGGCGCCCTCGGCCGTCGTCGTGGTGGAGCGCGCCAAGCGCAGCGGCGAGCCGACCTGGCCCGGCAGCCTCGCCGCGTTCGCGGCGAAGACCTACGGCGACACGACGGTCCACTACGCCGAGGTGATCGAGCCCGATCCGCGCGACGCCGCCGAACCTCCCACGGATCGGTGAGACCGGCGCCTACGGTGGCGGCGTGAGCATCGCCGTCTGTCCCGGGTCCTTCGACCCGATCACCCTCGGTCACCTCGACGTCGTCCGCCGGGCCGCCCGGCTGTTCGACGTCGTCGTGGTCGGTGTCGCCGTCAACGCGTCGAAGAACGCCCTGCTGAGCCCGGTCGAACGGGTCGAGGTGGCCCGCGCGGCCGTCGCCGACGACCCGGAGCTGTCCGGCGTGCGGGTCGAGGAGGTCCCCGGCCTGCTCGTCGACTTCTGCCGCGACGTCGGCGCCGTCGCCGTCGTCAAGGGCCTGCGCGGCGGGGCGGACTTCGACGGCGAACAGCCCATGGCCCTGATGAACCGGCACCTCAGCGGTGTCGAGACCGTCTTCCTGTCGGCCGAGCAGCGTTTCGCCCACGTGGCGTCGTCGCTCGTCAAGGACATCGCCCGCCACGGCGGGCCGATCGATGACCTCGTGCCGCAGGCAGCGGCCGAGGCGGTGCGCGCCGCGATCGCGCACCGAGCGTGAGGAGCACCGTCATGACCCAGACCGCACCCAACCCCACCGCCGGGCTGCTCGAGATCATCGACGACCTGGCCGCGCTCGTCGAGAACGCGCGGACGTCACCGCTGTCGACGAACGTCAAGATCGACCGCGACGAGGCGCTCGGGCTCGTCGCGGACCTGCGGGCGAGCGTGCCCACGCAGGTGTCGCGCGCCGACGAGGTCCTCGCCGACGCCGAGCAGGCGCTCGACGACGCCCACCGGCAGGCGGAGGAGATCCTCGCCACCGCGCGGGCACGGGCCATCGAGCTCGTGCGCGACGAGCAGGTCGTCGTGCAGGCCGAGTCGCGCGCCGCCGAGATCGTGGCCGAGGCCGAGCAGAAGGCCGCCGGGCTGCGTGCCGACGCCGACGAGTACTGCGACGGCCGCCTCGCCGACCTCGAGGCGGACCTCGCCCAGCTCTCCACGCAGGTGCGGGCGGGACGGGCCCGCCTCGCGGAGCGCCTGGACAGCAGCGGGCCCCGCGTCCGCTGGGACCACGTGCAGGACCCGCGGTGGCCGGGTGACGACCCGGGCGAACCCGGTCGCTGACCCTGGTCGGGGACGCCGTTCCGCGGGTCGTGGGGCGTTGCCTACGTCACGCGCAGGGGGCGTTGGCCCACGTCGGCGGATCGCGTAGACTGGGTCGCTGGCCCATCCGGCCGTCATCCACCTGCACACCGCCCGCTGCGGCGTGCCTGGCCCCTGGAGCACCTCATCACCACCGAGAAGCGCTCGCCGCTCGTGCTCGACACGCACGAGCTCACGCGGCGTCCCGGCACCCTGCGGGAGGTCGCGCGCGTCGTCGCTGCGCCCCCCGACCTGGGCACCGGCGTGATCGGCGTGCCCGAGGGCGCCGACATGACGCTCGGGCTGCGGCTGGAGTCGGTCCTGGAGGGTGTGCTGGTCTCGGGGGTCGTGCGCGCCACGGCCGTCGGCGAGTGCGCCCGTTGCCTGGACGAGATCTCCACCCAGGTGACGGTCCGGGTCCAGGAGCTGTTCGTGTACCCCGAGCGGGTCGTCGCGGCCGAGGAATCGGGTGACGAGGACGTCGAGGACGAGCCGGTGCTGACCGACGACCTCGCGGACATCGAGCCCGCGGTTCGGGATTCGCTGGTCACTGCACTACCATTTCAACCGCTGTGCCGGCCGGACTGTCCTGGTCTGTGCTCCGAGTGTGGAGCACGACTCGCGGACGACCCGGGGCACCATCATGACGTCGTCGACCCGCGATGGGCGGCGCTGCAGACCATGCTCGAGGAATCGGGCGTGTCCGACGAGACGAAAGAGAGCTGACCGTGGCTGTTCCCAAGCGCAAGATGTCGCGCAGCAACACCCGTGCGCGCCGCTCGCAGTGGAAGACCACCGCGACGCCGCTCGCCACGTGCCCGAACTGCAAGGGCCAGAAGCTGTCCCACGCGGCGTGCCCGACGTGCGGCGCGTACAAGGGTCGCCAGTACGCCGAGGCGCTGCGCACCGAGCACGCGGGCTGACATGCCGGCACGCGGTACCGCTCGACCGGAGCCGACCGCCCTTCTCGAGAAGCTCGGGGTCCACCTGGACCCCGAGCTTCTCGTTCTTGCGCTGACGCACCGGTCGTTCGCGCACGAGGCGGGCGGCATCCCCACCAACGAACGGCTGGAGTTCCTCGGCGACACGGTGCTGGGGCTCGTCGTCACCGAGGCGCTCTACCGCCGCCACCCGGACAAGTCCGAGGGCGAGCTGGCGAAGATGCGCGCGGCGACGGTCTCGCAGCGCTCCCTCGCCGCCGTCGCGCGCGAGCTCGACCTGGGCCGCTACGTGCTGCTCGGCAAGGGCGAGGTGCACACCCGCGGCTTCGACAAGGACTCGATCCTGTCGGACACGGTCGAGGCGCTGCTCGGCGCGACCTACCTGTCGCACGGCCTGGAGGTCGCGCGCGGCCTGGTGCACCGGCTGGTCGACGACACCCTGGAGCACGCGGCCGACCTCGGCGCGGGGCTCGACTGGAAGACCTCCCTGCAGGAGGTGGCCGCCGCCCACGGCTTCACCGCGCCCGTGTACGAGGTGACCGGCGAGGGCCCCGAGCACGCCCGGCACTTCCACGCGCGCGTCACGACCGGTCCGGTCGTCGGGCTGGGCGAGGGGTCGGCGAAGAAGCACGCCGAGCAGGCCGCCGCCGAGGAGGCGTACCACGCGGTCGTGGCGCTCCCGCTGCCCGGCCCTGACGCCGACGGTGCCTGAGCTCCCCGAGGTCGAGACCGTCCGTGCCGGTCTCGACCGGCTCGTCGTCGGTGCGGTGGTGCGCGACGTCGAGGTGTTCCGCGAGTACTCGGTGCGGCGGCACGCGGGTGGCCCCGCCGGGTTCGCCGACCAGCTCCGCGGCGTCCGCGTCACGGGTGCCGCGCGGCGCGGCAAGTACCTGTGGCTGCCGGTGGCGCCCGCGGGCGGCGGCGAGCCCGCGGCCGCGCTGCTGGCGCACCTGGGCATGTCGGGCCAGCTCCTGGTCCGCGACCCGGCCGTCGCGGGGGAGTGGGAGCACCCGCACCTGCGGGTGCGCCTCCACCTCTCCGGCGCGCCGTCCGGCGCGCGGTACCTCGACTTCGTCGACCAGAGGACGTTCGGCCACCTGTCGGTGACCGACCTCGCGCCCACGCCCGACGGCGCCCCCGGCGGTCACGGCTCCCCGCTCACGGCGGTGCCGGAGCCCGTGGCGCACATCGCCCGTGACCTGCTCGACCCGGCGCTCGACCGGGACGCCGCCGTGGAACGGGTCCGCCGCCGTCGGACCGGGATCAAGCGCGCCCTGCTCGACCAGACCGTGGTGTCCGGCGTCGGGAACATCTACGCCGACGAGGCGCTCTGGCGGGCCCGGGTGCACTTCGCGCGGGCCACGGACACCATGACCCGTCCGGTGGTGCGGCGCGTGCTCGACGCCGCGACCGAGGTCATGACGGAGTCCCTCGCCCAGGGCGGCACGAGCTTCGACGACCTCTACGTCAACGTCAACGGCGAGTCCGGCTACTTCTCGCGGTCGCTCGCCGCCTACGGCCGGGCGGGGGAGCCGTGCCCGCGGTGCGGCACGCCCGTGCGGCGCGACGAGTTCATGAACCGCTCGTCCTTCACGTGCCCCCGCTGCCAGCCGCGTCCGCGACAGGGCCGCTGGTAGCCGGCACGTCCGGCCGGCACGTACCGCCGCCGCGCTCTCAGCGGGCGACGACGTTGTGCAGGCCGTCCGGGCCGTCGGCGAGCCAGCGCCGCACCTGCGCGGTGACGAATCCGGCGGCGCCCTGCGGGCGGCCACCGGCGACGTGCGGGGTGAGGATCAGGTTCGGCACGTCCCAGAGCGGTGAGTCCTCGGGCAGCGGCTCGGACTCGGTGACGTCGAGCGCCGCCCCGGCCAGCGCCCCGGACCGCAGGGCCTCGACCAGGGCAGTCTCGTCGACGGTGGCACCGCGGCCCACGTTGACGAACCGGGCGTGCGGGGGCAGCAGGGCGAGCAGCTGGGCGTCGAGCGCGTGCCGGGTCCCCGGTGTCGCGGGCAGCAGCGAGATCAGCACGTCGGCGCCGGGGAGGACCTCGGACAGCCGCTCCTGGGCGACCACCGGGTGCCCGTAGCGCTCGCCGTCCGACGTGGCCACGCCCGTCACCCGGGCACCGAGGGCGGTGAGCAGCGGCGTCAGGCGGGCGGCGATGGAGCCGAAGCCCCACACGACGACGTGCCGGCCCTGGAGGCTGAACATCTCCTGCTCGCGCACCTGCTCGCGGCCGAGCGCCCGGTCCCACTCGTGCCGGCGCTGGGCGTCCAGGGAGCGGTCGAGGCGGCGCACGGACGCCAGCAGCAGGGCGACCGTGTGCTCGGCGACCGTCGCGTCGTGCAGGCCGCGACCGGACGCGATCGTCACGTCGGGCCCGAACCCGGCGGCCAGCGCGAGGTCGGGGCCCGCGTTGAGGGTCTGCACCCAGCGCAGGGCGGTCAGCCGTGCGGCGGCGTCGCGCAGCACCGTGCCGGAGCTGGCCCAGGTGACGATCGCCTCGGCGTCGGTGTGCTCGTCGGGGACGGGGTCGCGCATGACGTAGGGCGCGACCTCCACCCCCTCGACGTCGATCGTCAGGTCGAACGGGACGTTGCTCGGGACGAGGATCTTCACGTCCCGGACGCTACCCGAGCGCCGGGCTGACCCGCGGTCGTCCGCCCGCGGGTCCACCGGACTCGCAGGTCAGCGGACCTCCACGCGCAGCACCCGCCGCAGACCCAGGGCGAGCGGGAGCGCGATCCACACCAGGGCGGACGTGCCGACCTGCGCCCACTGCTCGCCGGTGATGTCCGGCGAGGTGACGTACTGCATCGACCAGGACAGGTCGAGCCAGGCACCGTGCTGCGCCCACCAGCCGAACAGGGCCGCCGCGACGCTGGAGATCATGGGGAACACCAGCATCGTGCCGAGGAACACCACGAGCGCGGGCGCCGAGCTGCGGATCACGACGGCGACGGTGAAGCCGAACGCCACCGCGACGAGGTTGGCCAGCGCGAGCCGGGCCGCGAGGTCCACCGGCAGGTTCCACACGGGCTCGATGCCGCGGGCCGCCGACGCGACCAGGGTGCCGACCGCGCTGAGGACGAACGTCAGGGCCGTCGCCGCGAGGGTCACCAGGAGCGCGGCCAGGGCCTTCGCCCCCATCACCCGTGCGCGGCGGGGGACCAGGGCGAACGTCGTCAGCGCTCCGCGCTGGCTCCACTCGCTCGTCGCGGCGAGCACCGCCACGAGCGGCAGCAGCAGCCGCAGCGGGAACGAGTTGTTGCTCGCGAACGACCCGAAGGACACCTCGTCGTCGGAACCCCAGAAGCCGAGCGCCGCGACCACGCAGGCGACGAGGGCGGCCACGCTCACCAGGAGCCACAGGCTGGACCGCGTGTCGACCATCTTGCGGGACTCGACGTCGACCAGGCGGGCCAGGGGGACGGGGTCCTGCGGGTCCGGCCGCTGCGCGGGGGCGAGCCCGGCGAGGGTGGGTGCGGTCATGACGGGACTCCCGAGGTCGTGGCGGGCGCGGCGGCGCGGGCGAGGGCGGGATCGCGCTGGTCGTCGGCGGTGAGCTGGAGGAACATCTCCTCCAGGCCGGCGCCGTCGGCGGCGCGCAGCTCCGTGACGGCGAGCCCGGCGGCGAAGGCGGCGCGACCCGCGGTGGCGGGGTCGGCGTCCGTCAGCACGGTGCCGTCCGGGCCGAGCGACGCCTGGTGCCCGGCCGCGACGAGCGCCGCGGCGAGCCCGCGGCCGTCGTCGGCGCGGACCAGCGTCCCGGCCCCGGCGAGCAGGTCGGACTTCGTCCCGGACGCGACGATCCGACCGTGCCCGATGACGACGATGTCGTCGGCGATCGTCTCGATCTCGGCGAGCAGGTGGCTGGACAGCAGCACCGTCCCGCCCGCGTCGGCGAAGCCGCGCAGCAGGTCCCGCATCCAGCGGATGCCCGCCGGGTCGAGGCCGTTGGCGGGCTCGTCGAGCACCAGCACGCGGGGACCGCCGAGCAGCGCGGTGGCGATCCCGAGGCGCTGACGCATGCCGAGGGAGTAGTCACGCACGCGCCGCCGGCCCTCGGTACGGGTCAGGCCGACGAGCTCGAGCATCTCGTCGACCCGGGCCGGGGCCAGGCCCATCGTGCGCTGCGCCAGCACGAGCGTCTCCCGGCCGGTGCGGCCGCCGTGCTGCGCCGACGCGTCCAGCAGCACCCCGACCTCGAGCCCCGGGTTCGGCAGGTCGGCGTAGCGGCGCCCGAGCACGGTCGCCCGGCCCGACGTCGCGACGGCGAGGCCCGTCAGGACCCGCAGCGTGGTGGACTTCCCGGCGCCGTTCGGCCCGAGGAAGCCGGTGACGCGGCCCGGCAGGGCCGTGAAGGTGACGTCGTCGACGGCGGCGAGGTCGCCGTACCGCTTCGTGAGCGAGTCGATCCTGATCATGGCTCGACGCTAGGGGAGCGCCCCGGCCGGCCGGAACCGGGGAACACCCTGGGACCGACCCTGAAAGGCTGGACGCCGTGCGGCCGATGTCTCGTCAGCCGGTCGCAGGGAGCGTCGCGGTGTCCTCCTGGGCGGCGGCCCAGCCGTACCCGGGCACGTCGCGCACCAGGTCGGCGTGCCGGCCCCGGGCCACGACGCGTGCCGTGCCGCCGGTGCCGGCGGCGCCCAGCAGCAGCACCTCGTCGGCGGTCGCGAGCGGCCTGAGCCGGTGCGAGGCGACGACGACGGCGCGCCCGGTCGACCGGGCAGCCTCGGCGAGCGTGGTGACCAGCGCGTCCGCGGTGGCGGCGTCCAGGTGCTCGGCTGGCTCGTCGACCAGCAGCACCCGGTGCGGCGCCAGCAGCGCGCGGGCGACGAGCAGCCGGCGGCGCTCGCCGCCGGACACGTCCGTGCCGCCGGCGCCGAGCACGGTGCCCAGGCCGTCGGGCAGCCCGGCGAGCCAGGTGCCCAGCCCGGCGGCGGCGAGCGCGGTGGTGGCCTCGTCGGCCGTGACGTCCGCGCGGGCGACGCGCAGGTTCTCCAGCACGGTGGTGCCGAACACGTGCCCGTCCTCGGCGACGAACAGCCCGCCGCCCTCCACCCGCCCGGCCTGCGGGGCGAGCAACCCGGCCGCCGTGAGCAGCAGCGTCGTCTTGCCGACGCCGGACGGCCCGGCCAGCGCCACCACGGAACCCGGCCGCAGCGTGAGGCCGACGCCGTGCACCACGGGCGGGTGCCCGGGCCAGCCCGCGTCGACGCCGTCGAGGGCGAGCAGCACGCCTCCCGTGGCGGCGTCCGCCCGGCCCTCGTCCGGGTCGACGGCGAGAGGCTGCGTGGACCCGGCGCCCACGTCGTCGGGCAGCAGGTCGAGCAGCCGCCGCGCGGCGGCGCGCGACCGGCGCAGCTGCACGGCGGCGCCGGGCAGGGCGGAGGTCACCTCGAACACGGCCAGCGGTGTCAGGACGACGACGGCGAGCTCGGTCGCGGCGAGGTCCCCGGCCAGCGCCGCGGGGATGCCGACCAGCAGGCAGCCGAGCACCGCGAGGGTCTGCGCCCCGGCCTCGACCGCGGCGGCGACGCCGGACACGCGGGCACCGTCGGCGGTCGCGGCGGCGAGCCGGTCGTCCGCGCCGCGCAACCCGTCGAGGCGGTCGGCGACGCGCCCCGCCACGCGGAGCTGCTGGCCGTCCTCCACCAGCTCCAGGGTGCGCGCGGACACCTCGCCGCGCGCCGCCGCCCCCCGGACCTCCACCGCGGCCGACGCCCGCGAGGCCAGCCACGGGGACAGCACGCCGGTGAGGAGCAGGCAGGCGAGCAGGACCAGCGCGGCCGCGGGCAGGAAGACACCGACGAGCGCCACCGCCGCGGCCCCGGTCACGACGGCCACCGCGCCGGGGACCAGTGCCCGCACGACGAGGTCACCGACGTCGTCGACGTCGCGCCCCACCCGGGCGAGCAGGTCGCCGCGGCGCAGCGCCACGACGTCGGCGCCACCGCGGGCGAGGCGGTCGTAGAGGTTGGCGCGCAGGGCCGCCATGCCCCGCAGTGCGACGTCGTGGGAGGCGAGCCGCTCCAGGTAGCGGAAGAACGCCCGACCGGTGCCGAACGCGCGCACCCCCACCGTCGCGATCGACAGCGTGAGCACCGGCGGCATCTGGGACGCCCGGGCGATGAGCCACGCCGCCGCGGCCGCGAGCCCGATCGCGCACGTCAGGGTCAGGACGCCGAGCCCGACGGCGCGGGCGACCCGCGTCCAGCGGATCTCCAGCAGGGGCAGCACCCGGCGCAGCGGGTCGCGCGCGGACCACGGACGCTCAGGCACGGGCCACCTCCTCGGCGGTGACGTCGACGACCTGGTCGGCCAGCGCCAGCAGCGAGGCGCGGTGCGCGACGACGACGACGGTGCGGCCGGCGTCGCGCCAGGCCCGCACGGTGTCCAGCACGCACCGCTCGCCGCGGGCGTCCAGGTGGGCGGTCGGCTCGTCGAGGACGACGACCGGCCGGTCGGCGGAGCCGACGAGCGCGCGGGTCAGCGCGACGCGCTGCCGCTGCCCGACGCTGAGGCCGACCCCGCCGAGGCCGACGGGGGTGTCCCACCCGGTGGGGAGGTCCGCCAGGACGTCGTCGAGGCCGGTGGTGGCCGCGGCGACGGCGAGGGCGTCGGCGTCCACGGGACGTCCGTCGGTGACGACGTCGCGCACGGTGCCGGGCCCGATCGCGGGGCGCTGCGGCACCCAGGCGACGCGGTCCCACCAGGCGGCGGCGTCGACGTCGGCGACGTCCACCGGTTCGACGGCACCGGCCGCGGGGGAGCGGAGCGCGACCCGTCCGGCGTCGGGGCGCAGCAGCCCCAGCAGGAGCAGCACGACGGTCGACTTGCCCGCGCCGCTGGGACCACGCAGCGCGACGACGCGCCCGCCTCCCGGCGACCCGTTGCCGAGGTCGATCCGCGCCGACAGGCGCGCTGGGGCGAGGACGTCGCGGCCGGGCGCGCGCACGCTCACGTCGTCCAGCTCGATCGAGGCACCCACGAGGTCGGGGACCGGGCGGGTGCCGGGCCGGGGAGAGGGGGCGTCGAGCACGGCGAACGCGCGCTCGCCCGCGGCCAGCCCGTCGGTGGAGGCGTGGAACTCGAAGCCGACCCGCCGCAGCGGCAGGAAGATCTCGGGGGCGAGGACGAGCACCGCGATCGCGGGCACCAGCTCGACGTGGCCGTACACGAGGCGCAGGCCCACGCCGACGGCGATGACGGCGACGCAGAGCGTGGTGAGCAGCTCCAGCACCGCCCCGGACAGGAACGCGATCCGCAGGGTGCCCATGGTGGCGCGCCGCGAGGACTCCCCGAGGGCCCGCACACGCGCTCCGGGGCCGATCTCGCGCCCGAACGCCCGCAGCGTGGGCAGCCCGGCGACGAGGTCGAGGACCTGGGAGCCGAGGCGCTCGACGGTGGCCAGGCGCCTCTCGGAGGTGCCCGCCGTCATCGTGCCGATCAGCCACATGAAGAACGGCACCAGGGGGATCGTGACCACCGCGACGACGGCCGACACCCAGTCGAGCCCCCACACGACTAGCACGGCCGCGGGGGTGACCAGCGCCGTCAGCAGCAGCTGGGGCAGGAACCGCACCAGGTACGGCTCCAGGTCTCCCAGCCCGCGGGTGGCGAGCGTCGTGACGTCGGCCGGGGACGTGCCGGCCGGCGGGCGGGGCCCCAGCGCCACGGCGTGCTGCACCACCTGGCGGCGCAGGTCCGCCACGACGAGCGTCGCGGCGCGGCGGCCGAACCGCTCCTGCGCCCAGGCGACGCCCGCGCGTCCGACGACGACGCACGCCAGCACGGTCAGCCACCGGGCCAGGGCGCCGTCGTCGACCGCGCCGCTCCCGCCGGGGCTCGTCGCGGCCACGACGGGACCGAGGGCGTGCGCGATCGCGAACGCCTGCACCACCACCAGCGCGGCGGAGAGCACGCCGAGCGCGGCGGTGAGGACGACGTAGGAGCGGGCTGCACGGGCCTGCCGCAGCAGCCGGGGGTCGAGCGGTCTCACGTCAGAACGCCGCGTCCTTGATCTTCTGCCAGGTCAGCCCCGCCGGCGCGGGGATGTCCTTCGTGGACAGCCGGCGCCGGAACACCCAGTAGGTCCAGCCCTGGTACAGCAGCACCAGCGGCGTGAGGACGACGGCGACCCAGCTCATGATCGTCAACGTGTAGTCGGTGGACGACGCCTCGGCGACGGTGAGGGAGTTGCCGCCGTCGAGGCCGGGGATCACGTCGGGGTACATGGACCCGAAGATGAGCACCACGGCGGCCACGATGGTCACCGCCGACAGCGTGAACGCCCAACCCTCGCGGCGGGCCCGGGTGGCGACGACGACCCCGACCAGGGCGCCGGCGGCGACGAGCACCGCGACCCAGGTCCAGGCCACCGAGAAGGCGAGCTGCGCCCAGATCGCCCACCCGCCCGCGACGACCAGCGCGACGACCGCCAGGCCGGACGCGAGCCGTGCGGAGCGCTCGCGGACGTCGCCGTCGGTCTTCAGCGCGACGAACACGGCGCCGTGCAGCAGGAACAGCACCGTGGTGGTGAGCCCGCCGACGAGCGCGAACGGGTTGAGCAGGGCCCAGAACCCGCCGACGTACTGGTGGGCGTCGTCGAGCGCCAGCCCGCGCACCAGGTTGCCGAACGCGACGCCCCACATCACGGCCGGGACCCACGAGCCGAACTGGATCGCCCAGTCGCAGCGGCGGGCCCAGGCGGCGTCGGCGATCTTGCCGCGGTACTCGAAGGCGACGCCGCGGGCGACGAGCCCCAGCAGGATGATCAGCAGCGGGATGTAGAAGCCCGAGAACATCGTCGCGTACCACTCGGGGAACGCGGCGAACGTCGCACCGCCGGCGGTGAGCAGCCACACCTCGTTGCCGTCCCAGACGGGGCCGATGGTGTTGACGAGCACACGCCGCTCCTTCTCGCGGTGCTCCTTGTCACCCCGGGGCAGGATCGACAGCAGCATGCCGACGCCGAAGTCGAAGCCCTCGAGCACGAGGTAGCCGGTCCACAGGACGGCGATGAGGACGAACCAGAGGATCGCGAGGTCCACGTCAGGTCTCCAGTACGGGTTCGGCGCTCAGTACGCGAAGGACAGGGGGCGGTCGGTCTCGTCGGGGTCCTGCGCCTCGGGCGACTCGTCGCGCGCGACGTCGGGGACCCCCTCGATCGCGTACCGGTGCATGAGCCGGAACCAGACGACGGCGAGGACGGCGTAGACGAGGGTGAGCACGATCATCGAGGTGAGGATGACGCCCGGTGGCACGGCCGTGGAGACCCCGCGGTCGGTGAGGAGCCGCACCTGGTCGATGCCCGTCGGGTTGGGGGCCACGACCCACGGCTGGCGGCCGACCTCGGTGAAGATCCAGCCGAAGGAGCAGGCGAGGAACGGCATGGGGATGGCCAGCAGCCCCAGGCGGGAGAGCCAGACGTTGTCGCTGACGCGCCCCTTGCGGGTGAACCACAGGGCGGCGGCCGCCAGGGCCACGGAGAAGGCGGCGAGCCCGATCATGAGGCGGAACGACCAGTAGGTGACGGCGAGCGGCGGGGTGTAGGTGACGGGCTCGCCGTCGACCGTGAGATCGCCGTAGCGCTCGGTGTACTCCCGCTGGACGTCGTAGACGCCGGGCAGGTAGGACTCCTCGCCGGAGAAGTGCCCGGTGCCGAGGTAGCTGGTGAGACCGGGCACGGACAGGACGTGGTTGACGTCCTCGCAGCCCGCCTGGAGGGGGCCGATGGCGAGGATGGAGAACTCGGCGGACTCGGTGCCCTCGCAGAGGGCCTCGGCGGACGACATCTTGCCGGGCTGCTGCTCGTACATGAGCTTGCCCTGGACGTCGCCGGAGAGGCCGACGCCGATCCCGGCGAAGATCATGACCCACACGCCGACGAGGATCGCGGGCCGGTACACGGTGCGTGCCTTCTCGACGTTCTCGGGGACCTTGGTGCGCACGAGCCGGACCATCCACCAGGTCGCGATGCCGGTGACGAACGTCCCGGCGGTGAGGAACGCGGCGGTGATGGTGTGCGGGAAGGCCGCCAGCAGGGTGTTGTTGGTGAGCACGGCCCAGATCGACTCCATCTCGGCGCGCCCGGTCTCGGGGTTGTAGACGGTGCCGACGGGGTGCTGCATCCACGAGTTGGCGGCCAGGATGAAGAAGGCGGACAGGCTGGTCGCCAGCGCGAAGAGCCAGATGGACGCCAGGTGGACCTTCTTGGACACGCGGTCCCAGCCGAAGATCCACACACCGAGGAACACGGACTCCACGAAGAACGCGGCGAGGGCCTCCATGGCGAGCGGGGCGCCGAACACGTCGCCCACGAACCGCGAGTACTCGCTCCAGGCCATCCCGAACTGGAACTCCTGCCAGATGCCGGTGACGACGCCGAGGGCGAAGTTGATGAGCAGGAGCTTGCCGAAGAACTTGGTCAGACGCAGCCAGTGGTCCTTCTTCGTGACGACCCAGGCCGTCTGCATGCCCGCGACGATCGGGGCGAGCCCGATGGTCAGCGGCACGAAGATGAAGTGGTAGACGGTGGTGATGGCGAACTGCCACCGGGCCAGTTCGAGTGCGTCCACGGGGACTCCTTCGGTGCGTGCCGTCACGGCGGGGCCGGCGGGCCGGGGCCTGTGGTTCGACGGTAGGTCCGTCGTCGCAGGTCCGCACGGTGGAGCGGATCTCCCGGCCCGGCGGTTGTGAAGACTTTCACGAACCATTCGTGAAGACGTTCACAATGTCAACCCGGTGGGCCCGGATGTGGTGCACGCCACGCCGCCGTCCCGGCCGCGCGGCCCCGGGTGGCGGAAGGTGCGATACTGGACCGAAGGTTGCCGGGGCACCACATCCCCTGGCAGCCGGCGAGCTTGCGGCCCCTGCGTCCGCACGCGGTGCCGCGACCGGGCGCGAAGGGACCGGTCGCGCGGCGTCAGCGAAGACCACGGGGCCCAGGCCGAGACCGAGACTTCCGTCCGGGCGGCTCCTCAGCGGTGCCGCCGACCGACGACGACCGCCGCGGCGGCCCGCAGGTGTGGGTGGGCTCCCGTGGAGCAGGAGCACTTCCGTGACGTCCGAGACCCCCGAGCAGAACGACAGCACGACGCCCGCACGCCGCGCACCGCGCCGCCGTGCGACCCGCGCCGCCGCCGCGCCGCAGCCGACCCCCGCGCCGATCGTCGTCCCCGCCACGCCGGCCGCCGAGCCGACGCCCGAGCCGACCCCCGTGCCGGCGGCGACCGAGGCCCCCGCCGTCGAGACCCCCGTGGAGAAGCCCGCGCGTCGTTCGCGCCGCGCCACCCGGTCGACGACCGGGGCCGCTCCCGCAGACGCCGGCACGCCGACCGCCCCCGAGGCCCCCGCCGCTGCCACGCCGGTCACCGCGCCGGCCGCCGAGGAGCCCGCCGTCGCGGAGCCCGCCGAGGAGTCCGCGGCCCCCGCGGTCGCCCTGGACCTGCCCGTCGCCACCGACC
Organism: Isoptericola dokdonensis DS-3; assembly: GCF_001636295.1. Taxonomy (NCBI): domain Bacteria; kingdom Bacillati; phylum Actinomycetota; class Actinomycetes; order Micrococcales; family Promicromonosporaceae; genus Isoptericola; species Isoptericola dokdonensis. Next base: position 165,648 of record NZ_CP014209.1, read on the forward strand.
CCGGCGCGGCGACCTCGTCCACCCTGAGCCTGGACGACATCGTGCTGCCCGCGGGACCCGCCACCCCCGCCGCCAAGGCCCCGGCGCGCGGTCGCAAGCGCGCCGCCGCCGCCGACGTCGAGCCGGCCGAGAAGGCCGCCGCACCGGCGCAGGAGGCCCCGGCCCAGGAGGCGCCGACGAAGCGCCGCCGCGCCTCGCGCGGGACCGGCGCCGCCACGAAGGCCGCCGAGGTCCCGGCGGCGCCCGCCGAGACCCCGGCCGCGGACGCACCGGCCGTCGAGGACGCCGCCGAGCAGGCGCCCGCCGCGCAGGAGGCGCCGACCCGCTCCGGGCGCGCCCCGCGCGGTTCCGCCGCCCGGGAGAAGAAGCAGGGTGGCACGCGGCGCGGTGACGTACCGGCGCCCGACGAGCAGCCCGCGGGTACCCCGCGCCTGGCCACGACCGCGCTGCTGTTCCAGGCGCCGGACCTCTCGGCGCCCCGGACGCGGCGCCGTGCCCCGGGCCGGGCCGCCGAGGCCGCCGCGCCCACCTTCGCCGGCGTCAGCACGGCCGGGTCCGCGACCGAGGCGCCCGACGCGCAGCCCGCCGAGAAGTCCGCCGCGAAGACGGGGACGAAGGCCGGTGCGAAGACCGGCGCGAAGTCCTCCGGAAGGTCCCGCCGGGCGTCGGCGGAGCCGGCTCGCGAGCAGGCGCCCGCCGTCACCCCCGAGGACACCGTCGCCCCGGACCCGAGCGAGGGCACGGTCGCCCCGGACCCGAGCAAGGAGGCCGCCGCGCCCGCCGAGGCCGCCGTCGAGGTCGAGACGCAGGACGCGCAGTCCCTCGACCTCACCGAGGCCGACGAGGCCGCGGTGGGCGAGATCGCGGAGATCGAGTCCGAGCTGGCCGCCGAGGGCGTCGAGCTGGTCGAGCTCGGGCCGGCGGACTTCCTGGACGACGGCGAGGAGACGGAGATCCGTCCGCGCCGGCGTCGTCGTCGCGGGGGCCGGGGCCGCCGTAGCGGCCGCCGTCCCGAGGACGACGCGACGGACGACGGCCACGACGGGGCGGACGACGACGAGTCCGACGCCTCGGCCGACGAGCCCGTCGACGACCAGGAGTCCGACACCGGCACGACCGCTGTCGAGGACGAGGGGGCCGGCACCGGTCCCGTCGACGACGCGGACGCCGAGGGTGACGACGAGGGGTCGTCGTCGAGCCGTCGTCGTCGCCGCCGTCGTCGTGGTGGCCGGACCGCCGAGCGCGAGGCGCGTACCCCGCGCGTCGACGACGAGATCGCCGCGCTCAAGGGGTCGACCCGCCTCGAGGCGAAGCGTCAGCGCCGGCGGGAGGGTCGCGACCACGGCCGTCGCCGGCAGATCATCACCGAGGCGGAGTTCCTCGCCCGGCGCGAGGCCGTCAACCGGTCGATGATCGTGCGCGAGCAGGGCGGGCGCACGCAGATCGCCGTGCTCGAGGACGGCGTGCTCGTCGAGCACTACGTCTCCCAGCAGGCGCAGGCCTCGATGGTCGGCAACGTCTACCTCGGCCGGGTGCAGAACGTCCTGCCGTCGATGGAGGCCGCCTTCGTCGACGTCGGCAAGGGCCGCAACGCCGTGCTGTACGCGGGTGAGGTCAACTGGGACGCCGCGGGCGTCGAGGGGCAGCCCCGCCGCATCGAGGAGGCCCTGAAGTCGGGCGACTCCGTGCTCGTCCAGGTCACCAAGGACCCCATCGGGCACAAGGGTGCCCGCCTCACGTCGCAGGTCACCCTCGCGGGGCGCTACCTCGTGCTCGTCCCCGGCGGCGGCATGACCGGCATCTCGCGCAAGCTCCCCGACACCGAGCGCAGCCGGCTGAAGAAGATCCTGCGCGACGTCGTCCCCGACGGCGCGGGCGTCATCGTGCGCACCGCGGCGGAGGGCGCCTCGGAGGAGGAGTTGCGTGCCGACGTCGAGCGGCTGCAGTCGCAGTGGCAGGCGATCTCCGCCAAGGCGGAGAAGTCGTCCACGAGCGCCCCGGCGCTGCTGCAGGGCGAGCCGGACATGGCGATCCGCGTCGTGCGCGACATCTTCAACGACGACTTCAGCTCGCTGGTCGTCCAGGGCGAGAACGCCTGGTCGGAGATCTCGTCGTACGTGGCCGAGCTCGCCCCCGACCTGCGCGAGCGGGTCACCCGGTTCGTCGAGTCCGGCGACGTGTTCGCCCGGCACCGCATCGACGAGCAGCTCGCCAAGGGCATGGACCGCAAGGTCTGGCTGCCGTCGGGCGGCTCGCTGGTCATCGACCGCACCGAGGCGATGACGGTCGTCGACGTCAACACCGGCAAGTTCACCGGCTCGGGCGGCACGCTCGAGGAGACGGTGACCCGCAACAACCTGGAGGCGGCCGAGGAGATCGTCCGTCAGCTCCGGCTGCGGGACATCGGCGGCATCATCGTCATCGACTTCGTCGACATGGTGCTGGAGTCGAACCGGGACCTCGTGCTGCGCCGGCTCGTCGAGTGCCTCGGGCGGGACCGCACGAAGCACCAGGTCGCCGAGGTCACGTCGCTCGGGCTCGTGCAGATGACCCGCAAGCGGGTCGGCCAGGGCCTGGTGGAGGCGTTCTCCTCCACCTGCGAGCACTGCAAGGGACGCGGCTTCATCGTGCACGACGAGCCGATCGAGCGCGGTGGCAGCACCGGCGCCCCGGCCGCGGCCGAGCCCGAGGCCAAGCGGTCGTCGTCGCGCCGCAAGCGCGGCGGCCGTGCCGACGAGCAGCCGCACGGCGAGGTCCCGAAGCTGCCCGAGGACGAGTCGGAGGCGCGCAAGGCCGTCAAGGCCACGCTCGCCACGATCGCCGCCGCGGCGGCGCACGCCCACGAGCACGGCCAGGAGGACGACGCCGCGTCCGCGGCGCCCGTCGAGGACGCCGCCGGGTCGACCGGGTCGCCGGCCGAGGTGGCCGACGCCGCCGCCACGGCCCCCGGGGCCGAGGCGGCCACGACGGAGGAGCCGACGTCGGACCAGGCGCAGGACGCGCCGGCCGAGGACGCCGAGCCCGCCGTGGCGCCCGCACCCAAAGGAGCCGGCGCCGAAGGGTCTCCTGAGCAGGCTGATGACACGGATCAGGCGCTGACCGCCACCCCGTGAGGCCCGCCGCCGGCCGGGGTGCTTGACTGTCCGCATGGACGACGGTCGAGCCCCCGGTCGGCTGGCGGTGATCGGCGGACCGATGTTCGCCGGCAAGTCCACCGAGCTCGTGCGGCGGGTGGAGCGCGCCCGCATCGCCGGGCGCGGCACGCTGGTCGTGGCGCACGACCTGGACGTGCGCAGCGGCGCCGGACGGGTCGCGACCCACTCCGGTCTGGGCGTGGACTCCGTGAGCGTCGCCGACGCCGCGGCGATCGTCCCGCTGGTGACGGCGGGCCTGACGCTGGTCGCCGTGGACGAGGCGCAGTTCTTCGGACCAGCCCTGGTCGACGTCGTCCAGGGGCTCGCCGACGACGGGCTGGACGTCGTGGTCGCCGGGCTGACCGTCACCTTCGACGGTCAGCCCTTCGAACCCCTGCCGAGCCTCATGGCGCTGGCGGAGTCCGTCACGCGGCTCACCGCGGTCTGCGTCGTCTGCGGCCGCGACGCGGCGTACCACGTGCGGCTGGTCCCGGACGACGGCGACCCGAGGGTCGCGAGCCCGACCCACGTCGGTGGCGCGGAGACCTACGAGGCGCGCTGCCGCGCCCACCGGTCTCCCGGGCGTCAGTAGCCGCGCAGCTCGCGCCGCATCGGGCAGTCGAACGGGTCGCGGGCGGCGAGCCCGACCTGGTTGAGGTGCCGCACCACGATCGCGTAGGACGCCAGGAGGCTGGTCTCGGTGTAGGGCACGCCGTGGCGGGCGCAGTGCTCGCGGACCAGCACCCGGGCGCGGCCGAGGTGGGGGCGCGGCATGCTGGGGAACAGGTGGTGCTCGACCTGGTGGTTGAGGCCGCCCATGAGCACGTCCATGAACCAGCCGCCGGTGATGTTGCGGGAGGTGAGGACCTGCTTGGACAGGAAGTCGAGCTTGGTGCCGGGGGCCACGAGGGCCATCCCCTTGTGGTTGGGCGCGAACGACGCGCCCATGTAGACGCCGAACACGGCGAGCTGCACGCCGAGGAACGCCGCGGCGAGGCCGAGGGGGAAGATCCAGACGAGCAGGGCGACCCAGGCGGTGAGCCGGGCGGCGATGACGATCAGCTCGCGCCGGCGCGTGCGCGCCGTCGCCGGGTCGCCGGTCAGCAGCGACCGCACGGAGACGACGTGCAGGTTGAGCCCCTCGAGCGTGAGGAGCGGGAAGAACAGCCAGCCCTGCCGACGGACCAGGTGCCGCATCGGGCCACGGACCTCGGCGGCGGACTCCTCGGTGAACCGGATCGTGTCCGGCGCGATGTCCGGGTCCTTGCCGACCTGGTTCGGGTTGGCGTGGTGCCGGGAGTGCTTGGTCATCCACCACGAGTAGCTGATCCCCACGACGGCGTTCGCGAGCCAGCGCCCCACCGCGTCGTTGACGGGCCCGGTCGCGAAGACCTGGCGGTGCGCGGCCTCGTGGGTGAGGAAAGCGACCTGCGTCAGCAGGATCCCGAGCGCCGCGGCCATGAGCAGCTGGAGCCAGGAGTCGCCGAGCAGGACCATGCCGGTGACGACCCCGCCGATCCCCGCGGCGATGACGATGCCTGCCGCGAGGTAGTAGCCGTGTGCCCGCCGCAGCAGGCCGGCGTCGCGGACCTCCCGGGAGAGCTGGGCGTAGCTGCCGGTGTGGCGTGCGCCGGGCTGTTCGGCCGGGGCGGGCGCCTCGAGGGTGGACGTCGTGGAGTGGGGCATTCGACCTCGCTCGGATGTCGTGTCGACTTCGCAGTCGCCGTGGTGACCAGGGCGGGGTCGCCCGGTTTCGCCCGAGCCTACGGGACCGTAGGTTGTGGGGCCCACGGGGGGAGGTGAAGGTCTCGCGGAGGTCGTCCGGGGCGGGTGCGCCGGCGCGCCCGCCCCGGGTCAGTCCTCGACGAGGGGCACGAACCGGTACTCGCCGTGCTCGGTGACCTGCACGGACCCGGCGACGTCGCGCGCGACGACCAGCATCGTGCCGCCGACGGGCACCACCATCCGGCCTCCGGGGGCCACCTGGTCGACGAGCGCGCCGGGCAGGACGTCGGGGGAGGCGGACACCAGCACGCGCGGCCAGCCCCCGGCGCGGGGCGCGCCGAGCACGCCGTGACCGGCAGGGCGCAGCCGCGCCCACGGCACCCCGGCGCGGGCGACGTTCGCCGCCCCCCACGCGGCGAGCTCGGGAACCCGCTCGAGGCCGAGCACCGACCCGCCGGGTCCGGTGAGGTGGGCGAGCAGCACGGTGGTCCAGCCCGAGCCCGCGCCGACGTCCAGCACCGCGGCGCCGGGCGGGACGTCGAGGAGGCGCAGCATGGCGGCGACGGTCGCCGGCTGGGAGCAGGTCTGCCCGTGGCCGATGGCCAGCGGCCTGTCCTCGGCGGCGTGGCCGCGCTGCGCCCAGGGCAGGAAGCGGCGGCGGTCGACGGCGGCCATCGCGCGGGCGACCTCGTCGTCGGGCAGGGGTGCGGTCATCCGTCCCATCGTGCGCCGAGGTCCGGGCGCCCGCCGGGCGACGTCCGGGCCGTGCGCCAGATCACGCCCGGGTGCCCGCCGTCGTGGTTGTCCCGGGCGGCGCGGTCGCGTAAAGTGTTGCGTCGGCGCGCCCTCGGTGCGCCTGTCCCGTGTGCCCTCGGCGCACCGCACTCGACCGCCGCGGCGGGCCGAGTCCCAGACCAAGCCGGTGACCGACGTCGGGCGAGCACGCCAAGACCAGGAGAGATGAGCACAACATGGTGTACGCGATCGTCAAGACCGGCGGCCGTCAGGAGAAGGTGTCGGTCGGCGACATCGTCGTCATGGACCGCATCCAGGGTGCGGCCGGCGACTCCGTCGAGCTGCCCGCGATCCTGCTCGTGGACGGGGAGAAGGTGACCACCGACGCGGCCGCGCTCGCGAAGGTGAAGGTCACGGCCGAGATCGTCAAGGACGTGAAGGGCCCGAAGATCTCCATCCAGAAGTACAAGAACAAGACCGGCTACCGCAAGCGCCAGGGTCACCGCCAGCAGCTGACCCGCCTCAAGGTCACCGGCATCAAGTGATCTCCCGCGGGCCCCGGCCCGCGTGGTCTCCCATTCTTCGTACCTCCCAGAAAGCAGGCCCGTCATGGCACACAAGAAGGGCGCGAGCTCCTCGCGCAACGGTCGCGACTCGAACGCCAAGTCGCTCGGCGTGAAGCGCTACGCCGGCCAGGTCGTCAACGCCGGCGAGATCCTCGTCCGCCAGCGCGGCACCCACTTCCACCCGGGCGAGAACGTCGGCCGCGGTGGCGACGACACGCTGTTCGCGCTGCAGGCCGGCTCGGTCGCCTTCGCGACGCGTCGTGGCCGCAAGGTCGTCGACATCGTCACCGTCGAGGCCTGAGCCTCCGCACGCACTTCCCCCTTCCGGGGGCACGAGGGGCGCACCGTTGCTGCGGTGCGCCCCTCGCGCTGTTCCCGGTCCGCCGTCCTTGAGAGGATCAGTCCATGGCCAGCTTCGTCGACCGCGTCGTCCTGCACGCCGCCGGTGGTGACGGCGGGCACGGTGTCGCCTCCATCCGCCGCGAGAAGTTCAAGCCCCTCGCGGGCCCCGACGGCGGGGACGGCGGGGACGGCGGCAGCGTCGTGCTGGTCGTCGACCCGCAGGCGACCACCCTGCTCGAGTACCACCACTCGCCGCACCGCCGCGCCCCCAAGGGCGGGCAGGGCATGGGCGACGAGCGGGACGGCGCCAAGGGCGGCGACCTCGTCCTGCGGGTGCCGGACGGCACCGTGGTCAAGGACCGCGACGGCGAGGTGCTCGCCGACCTCGTGGGCGCCGGTACCCAGTTCGTCGTCGCGCAGGGCGGCCGCGGCGGCCTCGGCAACAAGGCGCTCGCCTCCCCGAAGCGCAAGGCCCCCGGCTTCGCGCTGCTCGGCGAGCCGGGCGAGGAGCGCGACGTCGTCCTCGAGCTGAAGTCGATCGCGGACGTCGCGCTCGTCGGGTTCCCCAGCGCGGGCAAGTCCTCGCTGATCGCCACGGTGTCCGCGGCGCGGCCCAAGATCGCCGACTACCCGTTCACCACGCTCGTGCCGAACCTCGGCGTCGTGCAGGCGGGCGACACCCGCTACACGATCGCCGACGTGCCGGGTCTCATCCCGGGCGCCAGCGAGGGCCGCGGGCTCGGGCTGGAGTTCCTGCGCCACATCGAGCGGACCGCCGTGCTGGTGCACGTGCTGGACTGCGCCACGCTGGAGCCGGGCCGGGACCCGCTGAGCGACCTCGACGCGCTCGAGGCCGAGCTCGCCGCCTACTCCGGCGACCTCGGGATCTCCGGCGGTCGCGTGCCGCTCACGGAGCGGCCCCGCCTGGTCGTGCTGAACAAGATCGACGTGCCCGAGGCGCGCGAGCTCGCCGAGCTGGTGCGCCCCGACCTCGAGGCGCGCGGGCTGAGGGTCTTCGAGATCTCGACCGCGTCGCACGAGGGCCTGCGGCCGCTGACGTTCGCGCTGGCCGAGCTGGTCGAGCAGGCGCGCGCCGCGGCGCCCGCGCCCGAGCCGGCCCGCGTCGTGCTGCGACCGCGCGCCGTCGACGACTCCGGGTTCACCGTCGAGCGCCGCACCGACGGCTCCACCGGCGACGTGTACTTCCTCGTGCAGGGCGCCAAGCCGCGGCGCTGGGTCCGTCAGACCGACTTCAACAACGACGAGGCCGTCGGCTTCCTCGCCGACCGGCTCGCGAAGCTCGGCGTCGAGGACCGCCTGCTCAAGACCGGCGCGGTGGCAGGTGACGAGGTGCGCATCGGCACCGAGACCGACGCCGTGGTGTTCGACTGGGAGCCGACGATGGCCGCCGGCGTCGAGCTGCTCGGTGCGCGCGGCACCGACCTGCGCCTGGAGGAGACCGCTCGTCCGACCCGCGGGGAGAAGCGCAAGGAGTACACCGAGCGCATGGACGCCAAGACGGCCGCGCGCGAGGAGCTCTGGACCGAGCGCAGCGCCGGTCACTGGGCGGACCCCTCCGACGACTGACCCGCCGACCGGCGATGATGGGCACGTGAACACCTCGCCCCGCTCCGTCCTGCCCGCCGCGCGCCGCGTCGTCGTCAAGATCGGTTCCTCGTCGCTGACGCGACCGGACGGGCACCTGGACGTCGTGGCGCTGCGGGCGCTCGTGGACGTGCTGGCGGAGCGCCGCCGCGCGGGTGGCGAGGTCGTGCTCGTCACCTCCGGCGCGGTCGCCGCCGGGATCGGCCCCGCGGGCCTCGTCTCGCGGCCCAAGGACCTCGCCACCGTCCAGGCCTGCGCGATGCTCGGGCAGGGCCAGCTCGTCGCCCGGTACACCGAGGCGTTCGCCGAGCACGGCATCGGGGTCGGGCAGGCGCTGCTCACCGCGGAGGACACCGTGCGCCGGGCGCGCTACCGCAACGCGCAGCGCTCCCTGGACAAGCTCCTCGCGCTCGGCGTCGTGCCGGTCGTCAACGAGAACGACGCCGTGACGGTCGACGAGCTCCGGTTCGGCGACAACGACCGGCTCGCCGCCCTCGTCTCGCACCTCGTGCGCGCCGACGCGATGGTGCTGCTCACCGACGTCGACGGCCTGCACGACGCCCCGCCCAGCCGCCCCGGCGCGCGGCGCATCCCGCTCGTGACGGACCTCGCGGACGTCGCCGGGGTCGAGGTCACCGCCCGGGGCAGCTCGGTGGGCACGGGCGGCATGGTGACCAAGCTGGAGTCGGTGCGCATCGCGACCTCCGCCGGCGTCCCGGTGGTGCTCACCGCGGCGCGGAACGTGCGGGCCGCGCTGGCGGGCGAGGACGTCGGCACCTTCTTCACGGCGCAGGGCCGCACGACGGCACGCCGGCTGTGGATCGCGCACGCGGCCCGCACCGAGGGGCGCCTGCACCTCGACGACGGCGCGACGCGGGCGGTGCTCGGCGGGCGCGCCTCGCTGCTGCCCGCCGGGATCACGCGCGTGGAGGGCTCGTTCGACGCGGGGGACCCCGTCGAGCTCGTCGCGCCGGACGGGGGCGTGGTCGCCCGCGGCCTGGTCGCCTACGACGCCACCGAGCTGCCGGGGCTGCTGGGCCGGTCCACGTTCGACCTGCGCGACGACCTGGGGGAGGGCTACGACCGCGAGGTGATCCACCGCGACGACCTGGTGCTCGACGGACGGACGGGCCTGTCGTCGTCCGCCTCGGCGTCGTAGTGTTGGCGTCCATGACCACCACGACGTCCGAGTCCCAGCCCGCCGCGACGCACGACGGCGGGCGACCGGGGCCGGAGCCGGACGTCGAGACCGCCGTGCGCGACGTGGCCCGCCGCGCGCAGGTCGCCTCGCGCGTGCTGGCGACGGCCACCCGGGCGACGAAGGACGCGGCCCTGCACGCGCTGGCCGACGCGCTGGTGGCGTCGTCCGGCGAGATCGTCGAGGCCAACGCGGTCGACCTGGAGCGCGGTCGCACGAGCGGCATGAGCGAGGGTCTGCTGGACCGCCTGGCGCTCACCGACGCGCGGGTCGCGGCGATCGCCGACGCCCTGCGCTCGCTCGCCGCCCTGCCCGACCCGGTGGGCGAGGTCGTGCGCGGCCAGACGCTGCCCAACGGGCTGCGCGTCCGCCAGCTGCGCGTCCCGATGGGCGTGGTCGGCATGATCTACGAGGCGCGGCCCAACGTGACGGTCGACGCCGCCGGGCTCGCGCTGAAGTCCGGCAACGCGGTGATCCTGCGCGGCGGCAGCGCCGCGGCATCGTCGAACACGGTGATCGTCGAGGTGATGCGCCGCGCGCTGACCGACCTCGGCCTGCCCGCCGACCTCGTGCAGTCCATCGACGGGCACGGTCGCGCCGGGGGCGTCGCCCTCATGCGTGCCCGCGGGCTCGTCGACCTGCTCGTCCCGCGCGGGGGCGCCGACCTCATCCGCACGGTCGTGGAGCAGTCCACGGTGCCCGTCATCGAGACCGGCACCGGCAACGTGCACGTCTACGTCGACGCCACGGCCGACGTCGCCACCGCCGTCGAGATCGTCATGAACGCCAAGACGCAGCGGGTGGGCGTGTGCAACGCCGCCGAGACCCTGCTCGTGCACCGCGACGCGGCCGACGCCTTCCTCCCGGCGGCGCTGGCCGCGCTCGGCGGGGCGGGGGTCACGCTGCACGGCGACGCCTCGACGGTCGCGCGGGCGCCCGAGAGCGTCGAGGTGGTCCCGGCGACCGACGACGACTGGGCGACCGAGTACCTCGCCCTCGAGCTCGCGGTGCGGGTCGTGGACTCGCTCGACGAGGCCGTGGCGCACATCCGCACCTGGAGCTCGGGTCACACCGAGGCGATCGTCACGCGGGACCTCGGCTCGGCCGACCGGTTCGTGGCGGAGGTGGACTCGGCGGCGGTGATGGTCAACGCCTCGACGCGGTTCACCGACGGCGGCGAGCTCGGCCTGGGCGCGGAGATCGGGATCTCCACCCAGAAGCTGCACGCCCGCGGGCCCATGGGCCTGGCGGAGCTCACCACCACCAAGTGGGTCGTGCACGGCGACGGGCACGTGCGGCCCTGACACGGTGCCGTGAGAGACTGTCCACCGTTCTGAACCAGACACCCCGAAGGAGTCCCCCGTGGTGCACACCGCAGTCCTGGTCGCCGAGGAAGCCGCCGAGCACGCGTCGGCCATCAGCCCCCTCCTGCTCGGGGTGCTCGCCTTCGGAGGCTTCGTCGTCGCGCTGCTCGCGACGTACGCCTTCCGCCACGCGAACAACAAGCACTGACCACCCCCGGGGGTCCCGTGAACGACCAGCGTCGTCCCCGCGTCGGGGTCATGGGGGGGACGTTCGACCCCGTCCACCACGGGCACCTGGTGGCGGCGAGCGAGGCCGCCGCGCTGCTCGAGCTGGACGAGGTCGTCTTCGTCCCGACCGGCAAGCCGAGCTTCAAGCAGTCCACCCGCGTCTCCCCGGCCGAGCACCGGTACCTCATGACGGTGATCGCCACGGCGTCGAACCCGCGGTTCACCGTCAGTCGCGTGGACATCGACCGCCCCGGGCTCACGTACACGGTGGACACGCTGCGCGACCTGCGCGCCGAGCGGCCGGACGCCGACCTGTACTTCATCACCGGTGCGGACGCCATCGCCCAGCTCCTCGGCTGGAAGGACTCCGCCGAGCTCTGGCAGATGGCGCACTTCGTGGCGGTGACGCGGCCGGGCCACCAGCTCACCGTCGACGGGCTCCCGCCCGGTGCGGTGACGACGCTGGAGGTCCCGGCCCTCGCCATCTCCTCCACCGACTGCCGCCGCCGCGCGGCCGCCGGTGAACCTGTCTGGTACCTGGTCCCCGACGGCGTCGTCCAGTACATCGCCAAGCACGGTCTGTATCGAGGTCTTGATGAGTGACAACAGTTCCCGGCCCCTGACCCGGCGGGAGATCCGCGAGCGCGAGCGCGCCGCGGCCGAGGCCGCCGCTGCCCAGGCGTCGCCCGCCCCGGCACCCGCGCCGGTCCCCGGCGCCGGTCCGGCGGCCTTCGGCGGCCCGACGTACGCGTCGGCGCCCGACCCGCGGTCCGCCCCGCCGCCGCCGTCGCGCCGGTCGTTGCGGGAGCAGTCGGCCGCGTCCGCGCCGCAGGCGCCGACCGTCCGGCCGCCGTCCGCGTCGGGCGGCATGCGCAGCGTCGACCAGACGGGTCGCCTCACGCCGGTGCAGGCCCCGACCGGCGACGACGGGCCGCGCACCGTCTCTCCTTCGACGGCCACCGACCGCCCGTCCGGCCCCCCGGCCGGCGGTCCGTCCGCCGGCCCGGCGACGCCCGGTGCCGCACCGCCGCGCCGGACGAGCACGCGCGCCTCCGCCGCACAGCCGTCGTCACCGTTCGGCACGCCGCCGGGTGCGGGGTCGCAGGACTCGCCGCCGGCCCCTCCGTCCCCGTCGGCCCCGGCGTCGCCGTTCGCGGGGCTGTCCGGGGCGCCGTCGTCGGAACCGCCGGCGCCGTCCCCCTTCGGGTCGTCGTCGTCCGGCACGGGCACCCGCTCGCCGTTCGGGCAGACGTCCGCGGGGGAGTCCGCCGGGTCGGCACCCGCCGCGAGCCCGTTCGGGGAGGCCCCCGGCCGACGGTCGGCGTTCGGCGCGACCCCCGCGACGTCCGGGTCGGGGAGCCCCGCACCGAGCCCCTTCCCGACGTCTGCCCCGGCCGAGCGTCCCGCGCCGTCGGCGTGGCCGCCCGCCACGTCGTCGTCCCCGTTCGCCGAGCAGCCCACCACGGTGTCGCCCGGCCTGCCGTGGGGCGGCCCGGCGGCGGCGTCGGAGCCTCCCGCGTCGGTCCCGCCGCCCGCCGGCGCGCCGGAGTCCCCGTTCGGGGCGTTCGGTGCCGGGCCGGTCGGCGCGCCCGACGAGGCGGTGCACGACGACGACGACGAGGACTGGGACGAGGCCGAGCCGTCGTACACCTGGCTGCACTACATCATCCTGGTCGTGCTGGCGTTCGTGCTGGGTCTCCTGCTGTGGAACCTGGTGCTGGCGCAGGGCGACGAGGGCTTCGAGACCGAGCAGGCGTCCGTGGGGACGACCGTCGGGGAACAGGACGGACGATGACCGCGACAGAACGTGCCGTCGAGCTGGCAGTGGTGGCGGCCCGGGCTGCCTCGGACCGCAAGGCGCAGGAGATCATCGCGCTCGACGTCAGCGAGCAGCTGGTGCTGACCGACGTGTTCCTCATCGCCTCGGCGACCAACGAGCGGCAGGTTGTCGCCGTGGTGGACGCGGTCGAGGAGGCGATGCACAAGGCGGGGTCGAAGCTGCTGCGCCGCGAGGGCAAGGCGGAGGCCCGCTGGGTGCTGCTCGACTTCGGCGACGTCGTCGTGCACGTGCAGCACGCCGAGGACCGCGTGTACTACGCGCTGGAGCGGCTTTGGAAGGACTGCCCCGCCGTGGAACTGCCGGAGGACGCCCGGGGCGGCGACGGGGAGGCGGCGCGCGCCGAGTTCGGCGGCGCGACCGACGACGGGGCGATCCGCCTCGACCGGGACGTGTGACCCGGTGGTCGCTCGCACCGTCGTCCTGCTGCGGCACGGGCGGACGGCCTACAACGCCGCGCTGCGGCTGCAGGGCCAGATCGACATCCCCCTCGACGAGGTCGGCCGCTGGCAGGCGGAGGAGGGCGCGTCCGCGCTGATCGCCTCGCACCGCGCGGCCAAGGTGGTGTCCTCGGACCTGACGCGTGCCGCGGACACGGCGGGGGCGTACGCCCGGCTGCTGGACGTGCCGGTCGAGCCGGACGTGCGGCTGCGCGAACGGTCGTTCGGCGACTGGGAGGGCCTCACCGGCGAGGAGATCGCCGCGGGCTGGCCGGAGCAGCACGCGCAGTGGCGCCGCGGCGCCGACCCCGACGGCGTGGGCGCCGAGGCGAAGGCCGTGGTCGCCGAGCGCATGGTCACCGCGGTGCGCGAGCACGCCGAGGCGCTGGACGGTGACGCGTGTCTCGTGGTGGTCTCGCACGGCGCCGCGATCTCGTTGGCGGTCACGGGGCTGCTCGGCCTGGACGCCTCGACGTGGCGCGGGGTCGCCGGTGTGCACAACGTGCACTGGTCCCACCTGCACCGATCCGCCCCGGGGGCCGTCCCGGACTGGCGGCTCGTCGCCCACAACGTGGGTGCCGGATACCCGCTGGACCGCTGGCAGGCGGGTCCGCACGCGGATTTGGAACCTGAGCCGAAGTCTGCCTAAGATATCGATCGTTCCGAGGGGCGAGAGCCCGGAGGAAACGCGCGAATCGGGCTTCTGCCCGGTTCTCGGGGCTGTGGCGCAGCTGGTAGCGCATCTGCATGGCATGCAGAGGGTCAGGGGTTCGAGTCCCCTCAGCTCCACCCGAAGTCGAAGGCCGCTCCTCTCTTGAGGGGCGGCCTTCGTCGTCCCCGGGCCCTCCCCTCCCGTGCGGCTCGGGCCCCGACGGCGCAGGGACGAGTGGCGCACTACTCGTGCCGCCCGCGGCGCTCCGTCGCACGCTCGGTGGTACCGAGCACAGGAGGAGCCATGGAGAGCGTCCACGTCCAGCCCGGGGAGGGCCGGACCTACCGCATGATCGACGGCGACCACGTCGCGAAGGCCGTCGTGCACGACGCCGCGGGGACCTTCGAGGTCTTCGAGGTGATCGCCCCTGCCGCGCCGGCCGCCCCGCCGCACGTCTCGCCGTGGAGCGGCGTGCTGTTCCTCCTGGCGGGCCGCGTCACCGCGCTCGTGGACGGCACCTCGTACGACGTGCGTCCCGGAGGTCTTGTCACGTTCCCGGCAGGGACACCGTGCACGTTCGCCGTCGTCGAGGGGCCGGCCCGGTTCCTCGCGGTCACCTCCGGCGACCGCGCCGGACGGTTCTTCGCCGACCTCGCGGCGGCCGTGCCGCCGGACGCCCCGCCGGAGCAGGCGCTGGCGGCGATCGGGTCGGTGACCCGCCGGCACGGCGTCTCGCTCGAGGGGGCGTGAGCCCGGCCCGTCCGGCACGTAGGCTCCTCGGAGCCGTCGGTCGTCGGCCGCGACGACCGGACCCGAGCCCTCGGGGCGGCACCTGACCCGGGAGGACGAGCTGGCGCACGACCACGGACCACTGTTCCCGCTGCGCAGCGTCGTGCTGGGCGCGTTCGCCCCGACGCTGGTGCTGGAGATCGGCATCGGGGCGATGCTGCCGGTCGTCGCGGCCACGGCCACCGGGCGCGGCGCGTCGCTGACGGTGGCGGGGCTGGTCGCCGCCCTGCTGGGTGTCGGCAAGATCCTCTTCGACCTGCCCGCCGGCGCGCTGGCGCAACGCTGGGGCGACCGGACGGCGATGCTGCTCGCCGGTCTGGTCGCGGCGGCGGCGTTCTCGACGATCGCCCTGACCGACACCCTCGCCGGGCTCGCGGCCGGGGTGCTGGCCCTCGGGGCGGCGAACGCGGTGTTCAACCTCGCCCGGCAGTCGTACCTCACGGCGGTGACCCCGCCGCTGCGCCGGGCGCGGGTGCTCTCCACGCTGGCGGGGGTGCACCGCATCGGACTGTTCGTCGGACCGTTCGCCGGGGCGGCCGTCATCGCCGCGACGTCGGTGCGCGGCGCGTTCTGGCTCGGCACGGGCGCGGCGCTGACGGCCGTGCTGATCCTGGTGCTGGTCGGCCCGGACGCCGACGACGCCGCTGCGGCCCGGCCCGCGGCCGCACCGGGGACGAAGGTGTCGATCCGCGCGGTGGCGCGCGAGCACCGGCACCTGTTCGCGACCCTGGGGCTGGCGATCGCGCTGGTCGCCGCCGTCCGCGGCGCCCGGCAGACGGTCATCCCGCTGTGGGGCGAGCACCTGGGCCTCGACGCGGAGGTGACGTCGCTGCTGTTCGGGCTGTCCGGCGCGCTCGACATGCTGCTCTTCTACCCGGCGGGCAAGGTGATGGACCGGTTCGGCCGGCTCTGGGTGGCGGTGCCGTCGATGCTCGTCATGGCGGTGGGGCTGGCGATCCTGCCGTTCATGCACACCGTCGCCGGGGCGGCGGTGGCCGCGGCGGTGCTGGGCGTCGGCAACGGGATGGGCTCGGGGATCGTCATGACGCTCGGGGCGGACGTCGCCCCGGCCGCCACGCGCCCGACGTTCCTGTCGGTGTGGCGCCTGTTCCAGGACACGGGGGACGCCGTCGGCCCGCTCGTGCTGGCGGGCGGCGCCGCGCTCGGCTCCCTCGCCGCGGGCGTCTGGGCGACCGCCGTGCTCGGCGCCGGGTCGGCCGCCGCCCTCGCCCGGTGGGTGCCCCGGTACTCGCCGCTGGCGAACCTGCGTCGTCGCCCTCGTCTTTGACGCCGGTGCGCCAGGGGACGTCCGGTGCGGACACGCCCGGGGGACCTCCCCGCCTTGACAGGTGTGACCGGGGCCACGTAGTTGTGGGCGATGGAGGCGTTCGAGAGGTGGGAGTCCGAGGTCCGCAGCTACAGCCGGGCCTTTCCGACGGTGTTCGCCAGCGCGTCGGGGGCGCGGCAGGTGGACGAGCAGGGACGAAGTTTCCTCGACTTCTTCGCCGGTGCGGGGGTGCTGAACTTCGGGCACAACGACCCGCGCATGAAGCGGGCCATGATCGAGTTCCTCGAGGCCGACGGCGTGGCGCACAGCCTGGACATGGCCACCACGACCAAGCGTGACTTCCTGGAGAAGTTCGCCGCGACCGTCCTCGAGCCGCGCGGCATGGACGTGCGGATGCAGTTCACCGGCCCCACGGGGACCAACGCCGTGGAGGCGGCCCTCAAGCTGGCGCGCAAGGTCACGGGACGGCCCGACGTCGTCGCGTTCACGCACGGGTTCCACGGCATGACGCTGGGGTCGCTCGCCCTGACCGGCAACGACTACTTCCGCGCCGCCGCAGGGGTGCCGCTGGACCACGTGCTGCGGGTGCCGTTCGAGACGGCGCCCGGGGGCGGCACGGCCGCGCTGGACCAGCTCCGGGCCCTGCTCGCCGACCCGTCGAGCGGGATGGCGCCGCCGGCGGCGTTCGTCGTCGAGGTGATCCAGGCCGAGGGCGGGGTCAACGTGGCGAGCGCGGGGTGGCTGCGCGCCGTGCGCGACCTCGCCCGCGACGTCGGCGCGCTGTTCGTCGTCGACGAGATCCAGGTGGGCTGCGGGCGTACCGGCTCCTACTTCAGCTTCGACGGCATGGGGCTGGACCCCGACGTCGTGTGCCTCGCCAAGGGGATCGGCGGGTACGGCACGCCGCTCGCGATGAACCTCGTCCGGCCCGAGCTCGACGCGCACTGGTCGCCCGGTGAGCACACGGGCACGTTCCGCGGCCAGGGCCTGAGCTTCGTGGCGGGCCGTGTGGCGCTGACGTACTTCGACGACGACGAGCTGATGTCCCGCGTGCGGGCCCGCGGCGAGCGGATGGCCGCCGCGCTGACGGACCTCGCCGCCGACGTCGGCGCGGGCTACGAGGTCCGCGGACGCGGCATGATCCAGGGCCTCGACGTCGGCGACGGCGCGCTGGCGAAGGCCGTCGCGGCGGCCTGCTTCGAGGCGGGGCTGCTCGTGGGCCCCTGCGGCACGGGCGGCCGGGTGCTCAAGCTCGTCCCCCCGCTGACCATCGACGACGACGACCTGGCCGAGGGGCTCGACGTCCTCGCCGCCGCGGTGCGACGCACCGCCTGACCCCGACGGGAGACCACCGTGCGCCAGCGCGACGACATGACCTTCCCGTTCTCCGAGTACGAGCGCCGTCTCGCCGAGCTGCGCGGCCGTATGGCCGACCGCCTGCTCGACGCGGTGGTCATCAGCGACCCGGAGAACCTCATGTACCTCACCGACTACCAGACGACCGGGTACTCCTTCTTCCAGGCGCTCGTGGTGCCGCTGAGCGACGAGCCGTTCATGATCACCCGCGCGATGGAGGAGTCGAACGTCCACGCCCGCACCTGGGTGGAGCTGACCCGCCCCTACCCGGACACCGGCGACGCCATCCAGGGGCTCGTGCACGCGCTGCGCGAGTTCGGGCTGCACACCAAGGACATCGGGTACGAGCGCAACAGCTACTACTTCCCGGCCTACCACCAGGACTACGTCCACACCGCGCTCACGGACGGCCGGCTCGTCGACTGCTTCGGCATCGTCGAGGAGGGGCGGATCTGCAAGTCGGAGCACGAGATCGAGGTCATGCGCCGGGCCGCCCGGGCGACCGAGGTCGGCATGCGTGCCGGGATCGAGGCGTGCGCCGCCGGGGTGACGGAGAACGACGTCGCCGCGGAGATCAGCGCGGCGATGTTCCGGGCGGGCGGGGAGTTCCCCGCGGTCATGCCGTACGTGACGTCCGGGCCGCGCACGATGATCGGGCACGCCACCTGGGAGGGCCGGGTGGTGCAGCCGGGCGAGCACGTGTTCCTCGAGGTGGGGGGCTGCTTCCGCCGCTATCACACGGCGATGATGCGCACGGTGGTGCTCGACGAGCTGTCGCCGTCGATGGCCGTCGCGCAGGAGCGCATGAAGCTGGCACTGCGCGAGGTGGAGGCGGCGATCCGGCCCGGCCTGACGGTGTCCGACGCCGACAACATCGTGCGCAGCATCATCACGGACAACGGGGTGGGCGCCCGCCTCATCACCCGGTCGGGCTACTCGATCGGGATCGCGTTCCCGCCGAGCTGGGACGAGGGCTACATCGCCAGCCTCAACCAGGGCAACCCGGCGATCCTGCGCGAGGGGATGACGTTCCACATCATCCCGTGGATGTGGGGCGTGGACGGGGACAAGACCGTCGGGATCTCCGACACGGTCCACGTCACGGCCCGCGGCTGCGAGTCGTTCTTCACCCTGGACCAGGACTTCACGTGCAAGCCGGAGCACGCCGCGTCGTCGGCGCCCGTGCCGGACCCGACACCGCTGCGGCCCGAGCCCGAGGTCGCCTGAGAGGAGCACGGATGCTGATCGCGACCGACCCGACGACGGGCGTCGTCGTCCGCGAGGCGGAGGCGGCGGGACCCGACCGGGTGGAGGCGGTGCTGGCCGCCGCCGAACGGGCCCGTTCCGCCTGGTGGGACCTCGGGCTCGACGGGCGCGGCGCGGTGCTGCAGGCCGTGGCGGAGCTGCTGCGCGAGCGCACCGAGCCGCTCGCGGCCCTCATGACGCAGGAGATGGGCAAGCCGGTGACCGAGGCGCGGGCCGAGGTGGCCAAGGCCGCCTGGTGCTTCGAGCACTACGCCGAGCACGGCGCCGCTTACCTCGCGCCGGAGACCATCGCCTCGGACGCGACCCGCAGCTACGTCCAGCACCTCCCGCTCGGCACCGTGCTCGGCGTGCTGCCCTGGAACGCACCGCTGTGGCTGTGGTCCCGGTTCGCGGCTCCCGCGCTCATGGCGGGCAACACGTGCGTCATGAAGCACGACCCACACGTGCCGGGGTGCGCGCACGCGATCGCCGAGGTCGTCGCGGACGCCCTCGCGGCGCGTGGCGCACCGGCCGGGGCGTTCGCGGACCTTCCGGTGGAGACGGCCGACGTCGCCGCGGTGATCCGGGACCCCCGCATCGACGCGGTCTCGTTCACCGGGTCGGCCCGGGGCGGCTCGGCGGTGGCGAGCGTGGCGGCCGCCGAGATCAAGCCGACCGTGCTGGAGCTGGGCGGGTCGGACCCGTGCGTCGTGCTCGCGGACGCCGACCTCGACGCGGCGGCGGACACCATCACGCTGTCCCGGATCATCAACGCCGGGCAGTCCTGCATCGCCGCGAAGCGGGTGATCGTCGAGGCGTCCGTCCACGACGACCTCGTGGAGCGGCTGCACGACCGGCTGGCGCGGCTGGTGGTGGGGGACCCGGCTCACGAGAGCACCCAGGTCGGGCCGATCGCCCGCGACGACCTGCGCCGCGAGCTGCACCGCCAGGTCTCCGAGACGGTCGACGCGGGCGCGACGCTCCTGCTGGGCGGCGAGCTGCCCGACGGTCCGGGCTTCTTCTACCCGGTCACCCTCCTGACCGGCGTCACCGAGGACATGACGGCCTGCCGGGAGGAGACGTTCGGACCGGTCATGGTCGTGCTGTCCGCCACCGACGCCGACGACGCCGTCGCGACGGCCAACCGGACGCCCTACGGGCTCGCGGCGAGCGTCTGGTCGACGGCCGAGCGCGGCGAGGCGATCGCGCCCCGGATCATGGCCGGGCAGGTCGCGGTCAACGGCATCGTCAAGACCGATCCCCGGCTCCCGAGCGGCGGCGTCAAGCGGTCCGGGTACGGGCGCGAGCTCGGGCCGCACGGCATCCGGGAGTTCGTCAACGCCCAGCAGGTGTGGGTGGGGCCGCGCCGGGACTGACCGCGACCGTGCGACGGACCGGAGCGGACGACGCGCCCTCCGGGAGGCCTTCCGGCGGACCGCGGGCGAACACTAGGATCGCCGCGTGAGCCGGACCCCCCACGGTGACCGGACGGACCGCGAGCGTCCGCTCCGGGTCGTGCGCGCGGTCGTGCTGGCCGCGGTCACCGTGGCCTGTTCGGCGGGCGCCCACACGGCGGCCGGCGGGGGCCTGCCGGACGCCGTGGGCGTCGCGCTGCTCGGCGCCCTGACGCTTGTGGTCACGGGTGTCCTCGGCCGGTGGCGCCTGACCCCGTGGACGCTCGTGCCCGTGCTGGGCGCCCTCCAGGTGGGGCTCCACCACGGCTTCCAGGCGCTCTCCGCGTCCCGGGCGGTCGCGCCGTCCGCCGCGACGCAGCTCGCCCACCAGGCCGGGCACGATGCCGGGCACGGCGAGTCAGGTCTCCTGGTCGCCGCCGAGCTCGCCGCCGCGGCCCGCCCCGACCTGGTCGCCCACGCGGCCGGGCACCTGCAGCCGGGGATGCTCGCCGCGCACGCGCTCGCCGTCGTGGCGATCACGGTGCTCGCGGTCGGCAGCGACCGCGCCCTGGCCCGGACGGTGCGCCGGTTCACCGCGACGCTCGTCGTGCTGGCTCGCGCCGGCGTCCCGCGGCGCGAGCCCGCACGGCCCGTGGTCCCGGTGGGGCTCGTGGCGTCGCCGCTGACCCCCGCGCTGGCCCGCACCCTGCCACGGCGCGGCCCGCCGGCGGCCCTGCGCACCGCCTGAGCCTCCCGACCCTGCACGGCACGGTCGGCGGCTGCCGCACACCGTCGTGCGGCGCGCGGTGCCGCACCCGCCCACCCCCGACCGAACGGCGCGCCCCGGCCTCGTCCGGCGACCGCGCGCACCCTCCGAGAAGAGGACCACCGTGACCACCGCACCCTCGACCACCTCCGCGACGCCCGCCGGGCCGTCGACGCCCCCGTCCGCGCCACCGACCCCGCCGCAGGGCTCCCGGCTGTGGGTCGCCCTGCAGCCGATCCTGCTGCGGCTGCACTTCTACGCCGGCATCCTCGTCGGCCCGTTCCTCCTGGTCGCCGCGACGACGGGCCTGCTGTACACGCTCGCCCCGACGATCGAGCGGACGATGTACGACGACCTGCTCGTCGTCGAGCAGGTCGGCGACACCACCGCCCCGCTGTCCGCGCAGGTGGCCGCCGCCCGCGCCGCCCATCCCGAGGGCACCATCAGCGCCGTCGAGGTGGCCGGTGACCCGGAGACCACCACGCGGGTGGTCCTCGCCGTCGACGGCCTGCCCGAGGGTGCCGCGCGCACCGTGTTCGTCGACCCGTACACCGCCCAGGTCGCCGGGGACTCGTTGACCTACGGCCAGTGGCTGCCCGCGCGGGAGTGGATCGAGACCCTGCACTCCTCGCTGCACCTCGGGACGGTCGGCACGCTGTACTCCGAGCTCGCCGCGTCGTGGCTGTGGGTCGTGGTTCTCGGCGGCCTCGCGATGTGGGTCGCGCGGGCCGTCCGCAAGAAGCGCACCGCGCGAGCGCTGCTCGTGCCCGAGCGGGGGAGGCCGGGACGCCGGCGCACGCTGTCGTGGCACGGCGTCGTCGGGATCCTCGCCGCGACCGGCCTGCTCGTGCTGTCCGTCACCGGCCTGACCTGGTCGGAACACGCCGGCGCCCGGATCGGCGACCTGCGGTCGGCGCTCTCCACGCCCGCCCCCGAGCTCGACACGGCCCTCACCGCGGGCTACGACGCCGAGGCCGACCCGCACGCGGAGCACGGCAGCGTCGCCGGGGCGATCGAGGACCACTACCTCGAGCACGGCGCGTCGTGGGACGGGCTCACCGCGGCGGCCGAGCGGGAGGGCCTCGTCGCGCCGTACCGGGTCACCCCGCCCGCGACGCACCACGAGGCGTGGACCGTCACCGAGGCGGCGACGTCCTGGCCGATGGACAACGACGCGATCGCCGTCCACGGGTTCAGCGGCGAGGTCCTCGACCGGGTCGACTTCGAGGACGAGCCGTTCCTGGCCAAGCTCAGCTCGTGGGGCATCTACTTCCACCTCGGCATGCTGTTCGGCCTGCCGAACCTGCTGTTCCTGGCGGCGACGGCGCTCGGGCTGGTCGTCCTGGTCGTGCTGGGGTACCGGATGTGGTGGCAGCGTCGTCCGACGCGGCAGCAGGGACGTGGCCCGGGCCCGTTGCTCGGTCGCGGTGCGCTGCGCCAGGCGCCCCTGTGGCTGACGGTGGTGCTGTTCGCCCTCGCGGCAGGGGCGGCGTACTACGTGCCGCTGTTCGGCCTCACCCTGGCGGCGTTCCTGGTCGTCGACGTCCTGCTCGGGCTGCGCGCCCGGCGCCGGGCGCGCACGAGCTGACGCCCCGGGCGCCTCACGCCGTGGTCGTCCGGTGCGTGAGGAAGTCGAGCCACGACCGTCACGGCGCCGTTCCCCCGGCGAAATGCGCCTCCACCACGCTGTTCCCCAGAGGCCCGGTCCGACGACGTGCCGGGCGGGACGACGACGGAGGGGGAGCTGACGTGGACTACGTCAAGCCGAACGAGCTGGTCACGGCCATGATCGACGCGGGTGAGTCGAAGGTGCACCTGTCGACCCGGGACACGCTCATCCGCGCGTTCATGGGCGCCGCCCTGCTGACGATGGCGGCGGCGTTCGCCGTGACGGTCTCCACGCAGACCGGCGACCCGCTGCTCGGCGCGGTGCTGTTCCCGGTCGGCTTCATCCTGCTGTACCTGCTGGGCTACGACCTGCTGACCGGGGTGTTCACCCTCGCCCCGCTGGCCCTGCTCGACAAGCGCCCGGGCGTGACCGTCAAGGCCGTGCTGCGCAACTGGGGCCTCGTGTTCGTCGGCAACTTCGCCGGCGCGTTCATGGTGGCGGTGCTCATGGTCATCTACTTCACCTACGCGTGGTCGGTGGAGCCCGGCGAGGTCGGTCAGGCGATCGGGCACATCGGCGAGGGCCGCACCCTCGGGTACGCCGAGCACGGCGCGGCGGGCATGCTCACGCTGTTCGTGCGCGGGGTCCTGTGCAACTGGATGGTCTCCACCGGCGTCGTGGCCGCGATGGTCTCGCGCTCGGTGATCGGCAAGGTCGTCGGCATGTGGATGCCGATCATGCTGTTCTTCTACATGGGTTTCGAGCACTCGATCGTCAACATGTTCCTGTTCCCGGCGGGTCTGCTGCTCGGCGCGGAGTTCACGATCATGGACTACCTGGTCTGGAACGAGATCCCCACCGTCGTCGGGAACCTCGTCGGCGGCCTGACCTTCGTGGGGCTGATGCTCTACACCACCCACTACCGCACCAAGCCGCGGCGGGACGCCGGGGTGACCGCGCCGGTGCCTGCGGCGGCCTCCGAGACCGACGGCGACGCGCTGGTGCCGGCCGGCCGCTGACCACCCGCCGGCACCCTCCCGGACCGCGCCGGACCGGCCGCACCGCTGAGACCCCGTCTCGCGGTGCGGTCGGTCCTCGTGCGTCCACCCCCGCCCGCGGTAGGTTGCGAACGCTCTCGACCAAAGGAGGTCCGGACCATGCTGATCGGGGTGCCCCGTGAGACGCGTGCCGGCGAACGTCTCGTCGCCGCCACGCCCGCCACCGTGCGCAAGCTGACCGCGCTCGGCCACGACGTCGTCGTCGAGGCCGGAGCCGGCGCAGGCGCCGCCCTGCCCGACGACGCCTACGCCGAGGCCGGTGCCCGCGTCGCCGGTGCCGCCGAGGTCTGGGCCGCCGACGTCGTCACGTGCGTCAACGCGCCCGCGCCCGCCGACGTCGACCGGCTCCGTCCCGGCGCGACGCTGGTCGCGCAGCTCGCCCCGGCGTCGCGGCCCGAGCTCGTCGAGGCGCTCGCCGCCCGACAGGTGTCGGCGCTGGCGCTCGACGCCGTGCCGCGCATCTCGCGCGCGCAGTCCCTGGACGTGCTGTCAGCGCAGTCGAACGTCGCCGGGTACCGGGCCGTGGTGGAGGCCGCCGAGGAGTTCGGCGGCATGTTCACCGGCCAGGTCACCGCGGCCGGGTCGACGCCGCCCGCGACGGTGTTCGTCATCGGCGCCGGCGTGGCGGGGCTCGCCGCGATCGGCACCGCGTCCTCGCTGGGCGCCGAGGTGCGGGCCTTCGACGTGCGGCCCGAGGTGGGCGAGCAGATCGAGTCCATGGGTGCGACGTTCGTGCAGGCCGCGGGCGCCGCCCAGGAGGTCAGCACCGACGGGTACGCCCGCGCGCTCACCTCCGACCAGGAGGCCGCCACCCTCGCCACCTACGCCGCGGAGTCCGCCCGCGCCGACGTCGTCATCACCACGGCGCTCGTCCGGGGCACGGCGCCCACCACGATCACCGCCGAGATGGTCGCCGCCATGCGACCCGGCTCGGTGGTCGTCGACCTCGCCGCCGCCGGGGGCGGCAACTGCGAGCTCACGGTGCCGGGGGAGCGGTTCGTCAGCGACAACGGCGTCGTCGTCCTCGGGTACACCGACCTGCCCGGCCGGCTGCCCCGGCACACGTCGCAGCTGCTGGGCACCAACGTCGTCAACCTGCTGACCCTGCTCACGCCCGGCAAGGACGGCGCGCTCGTCCTCGACCTCGACGACGTCGTGGTGCGCGGCATGACCGTCGCCCACGCCGGCGAGGTCCTGTGGCCGCCGCCGCCGGTGCAGGTGTCCGCCGCCCCGGCGGCCCCGCCGCCACCCGAGGCGCCACCGGGCCCGTCACCGGCCGAGCTGGCCGCGCAGCAGCGGTTGCGCGGCCGGCGCCGCACCGTGCTCGCCGCCCTGGGCGCCGTCGTCGCCGGGCTGGCGATCGCGGCGTCCCCGCCGGACGCCGTCGGCCACTTCACCGTCTTCGCCCTCGCCGTCGTCGTGGGCTTCTACGTCATCAGCGCCGTGACGCACGCCCTGCACACGCCGCTCATGGCCCAGACCAACGCGATCAGCGGCATCATCCTCGTCGGTGCGCTGCTGCAGATCGGGGTCGACGACTGGCTCGTCACGGGCCTCGCGGTCGTGGCGGCGTCGGTCGCGTGCATCAACGTGTTCGGCGGGTTCCTGGTCGCGAACCGGATGATCCGCATGTTCCGGCGCGGAGCGCCCACCACCGGGGAGGCGGCCCGATGACGGTCCTGTCGGCCGTGCAGGCCACCTACGTGATCGCCGGCGTGCTGTTCATCCTGTCGCTCGCGGGCCTGTCGAAGCAGGAGTCCGCCCGCCGGGGCAACGTGCTCGGGATCCTCGGCATGGCGCTGGCGATCGTCGCCACCATCGCCCTCGCCCTCGAGACCTCCGAGCGGCCGTGGCAGGTCACGGCCGCCCTGATCCTCGTGGTGCTGCTCGTCGGCGCCGGGGTCGGGACGTGGCGGGTCCGGCGCGTCGAGATGACGCAGATGCCCGAGCTCATCGCGCTGCTGCACTCGTTCGTCGGCCTCGCCGCCGTGCTCGTCGGGTTCGGGTCGTTCCTGACCTCCGACCACGCCGAGACCGTGCACCTGGTCGAGGTGTACCTCGGCGTGCTCATCGGTGCCGTCACGTTCACCGGGTCCATCGTGGCGAACCTCAAGCTCTCCGCGCGGATCCGCTCCGCGCCGCTGACGCTCCCGGGGCGCAACTGGCTCAACCTCGCGATGCTGGTCGTCTCCGCCGTGCTGCTCGCCTGGTTCCTCGACGCCGCCCGCGGCGGCGCCGACGGCGCCGCGCTCACCGCGCTCGTGCTCATGACGCTCGTCGCGCTCGCGCTCGGCTGGCACCTCGTGGCGTCCATCGGCGGCGGGGACATGCCCGTCGTCGTGTCGATGCTCAACTCGTACTCGGGGTGGGCCGCGGCCGCGGCCGGGTTCATGCTCGGCAACGACCTGCTCATCATCACCGGCGCCCTCGTGGGATCCTCCGGTGCGATCCTGTCCTACCTCATGTGCCAGGCGATGAACCGCTCGTTCGTCTCGGTGATCCTCGGCGGGTTCGGGGCCGAGACCGGCACCGTCGCCGCGCAGGGCGTCGACGGCGAGCACCGCGAGACGTTCCCCGCCGAGGTCGCCGAGCTGCTCACCGCGGCCCGGTCCGTGGCGATCGTGCCCGGCTACGGCATGGCCGTCGCCAAGGCGCAGTACCCCGTCGCCGACCTCACCGAGAAGCTGCGGGCGCGGGGCGTGGAGGTGCGCTTCGGCATCCACCCCGTGGCCGGCCGGCTGCCCGGCCACATGAACGTCCTGCTCGCCGAGGCGAAGGTGCCGTACGACGTCGTGCTCGGCATGGACGAGATCAACGGCGACCTGCCCGCCACCGACGTCGTGCTCGTCATCGGCGCCAACGACACCGTCAACCCGGCCGCCCAGGACGACCCCGGGTCACCCATCGCGGGCATGCCCGTGCTGGAGGTCTGGAAGGCCCGCGACGTCGTCGTGTTCAAGCGGTCCATGGCCACGGGGTACGCGGGCGTGCAGAACCCGCTGTTCTTCCGCGAGAACACCGCGATGCTGTTCGGGGACGCCAAGGACCAGGTGGAGAAGATCATCCAGTCCCTCTGACCGGTGGTGGCGGTGCGGGTAGGGTCGACGCCCATGAGCAACGCCGCCACCGCCGGACCTCCTGCCGCTCCCGGACCGCTCGCCGTCGTCGGGCCGGGCGCCGTCGGCTGCCTCGTCGCGGCGTTCCTGCACCGTGCGGGCGCCGACGTCGTGCTGGTCGGCCGACCGCGCACGGTCGGGCGGCTCCGGGACGGCCTGCGCGTCGACACCGACCGCTACGGGAGCTGGACCGCCACCGTGCCGGCGACCACCGAGGTGCCGTCCGGCGCCGCCGTCCTGGTCACGGTGAAGGCGGCCGGTCTCGGCGACGTCGTGGGCCAGGTCGCCGGTTCCCGCCCGTCCGAGGTGCTGTCCCTGCTCAACGGGATCGAGCACATGGAGGCCCTGCGCGCGGCGCTGCCCGGTGACGCCGTCGTCGGCGGCGCGTACGCGGGGGAGACGACCCGTGACCTCGACGCGGACGGTCCCGTCGTCGTCCGGCACCGCGGCGAGCTGCTGCGCGTGACCGTGCCGGGGTCGGCGTCCGGCACGGCGGCGGTGGCGGCGCTGCAGGCCTCCGACCTGCCCGTCGTCGTGGACGGCACGGAGACCGAGGTGCTGTGGTCGAAGCTGCGGTTCCTCGCGCCGCTGGCGCTGCTGACCTCGGTGCACCACGACGGGCTCGGGGCGGCCCTGGACATCGACGCCGACCTCACGGCGACGCTCCTGGCGGAGGTCGCAGCCGTGGCGACCGCGGAGGGCGTGCCCACCACGGGCGCCGACCTCGCCGCGATCCTGCACGGCCTGCCGGCCGCGATGCGGTCCTCGCTGCAGGCGGACCTGGAGGCCGGGCACGCGGGCGAGCTGGACGCCATCGGCGGCGCCGTCTCGCGCCGGGGCGCCCGGCACGGCGTGGCGACACCGGCCGTCGACGACGTCGTGGCCCGGCTCGACGCGGAGGTCTGACGCGCACCCGCCCCCGGGACGACGACGGCCCGCTGCCCCGTGACGGGGGCGGCGGGCCGTGGTGCGCGGGCCGGGCGTCAGCCGCGCAGGTCGGCCTGCTGGTCGTAGACGCTGGAGGGCAGCACGCCGCCGTTCTGCGCGGCGAGCTGGGCCACGGAGAGCTCGGTGGCGGCGTCGACCGTCGCGGCGATCTCGCGGGCGTCGGCGGGCACGCCGTCCAGGCTCGGCATCATCGTGGCCAGCCGCGGGCGCCAGGCGGCGAACTGCTGCGGGAAGCAGCGCTCGAGCACGTCGACCATCGCGGACACGGCCGTCGAGGCGCCCGGGGAGGCGCCGAGCAGGCCCGCGATCGAGCCGTCGGCGGCGGCGACGATCTCCGTGCCGAACTGCAGGACGCCCTTGCCGTCGGCGTCGCGCTTGATGACCTGCACGCGCTGGCCGGCGGTGATCTTCTCCCAGTGCTTCGGGTGCGCGGTCGGCATGAACTGCTGGAGGGCCTGGAACTTCGTCTCCGGCGCGGCGACGACCTGCCCCACGAGGTACTGGGTGAGGTCGAGGTTCTTCACCCCGGCGCCGAGCATCGAGCCGAGGTTGTTCGCCCGCAGGGACGTGATCAGGCCCAGGTACTTGCCCTTCTTGAGGTACTTGGGGCTGAACCCGGCGTACGGGCCGAACATGAGGTAGCTCTGGCCGTCCACGACGCGGGTGTCCAGGTGCGGCACGGACATCGGCGGGGCGCCGACGTCGGCCTTGCCGTACACCTTGGCCTGGTGCTGGGCGACGAGCTCGGGGTCGGAGGTGCGCAGGAACTCGCCGGAGATCGGGAAGCCGCCGAAGCCCTTGATCTCGGGGATGCGGGCCGACTGGAGCAGCGGCAGCGCGCCGCCGCCGGCGCCGACGAACACGAAGCGGGCCGTGACGGTCGAGGTGCGGGGGCGGGCGTTCCAGGACCGGTCCTTGACGCGCAGGCGCCAGCCGCCGCCCTTGACGCGCCGCAGCGAGGTGACCTCGCGCTGGAGCTGCAGCTCGGCGCCGTTGGCGACCATCCCGTCGACGAGCTGGCGGGTGAGGTTGCCGAAGTCGACGTCGGTGCCCGCGGCGGAGCGCGTGGCGGCGATGGGCTCGGCGGGGTCGCGGTCGGCGGTGAGGAGCGGGGCCCAGCGCTCGATCTCGGCGCGGTCCGTGGAGAACTCGAGGTCGCGGAACAGCGGGTGCGCGCTCAGCGAGGTGTGCCGGCGGCGCAGGTAGTCGACGTTCTTCTCGCCGCGCACGAACGTCATGTGCGGGGTGCGGTTGATGAACGACGGGTTGGCGAGGCGGCCGGTGGCCAGCAGGTGGTGCCAGAGCTCGCGCGAGGTCTCGAACTGCTCGTTGATCGCCACCGCCTTGGAGATGTCGATCGTGCCGTCGGCCTTCTCCGGGGTGTAGTTCAGCTCGCAGAGCGCGGCGTGGCCGGTGCCGGCGTTGTTCCACGGGTTGGAGGACTCCAGCGCGACGTCGTCGAGGCGCTCGAGGATGCGGACGGACCAGGTCGGCTCGAGCTGCTGGATGAGCGTGCCGAGGGTGGCGCTCATGATGCCGGCGCCGATGAGGACGACGTCGACGGCGTCCGTGGGGGCCTGGTGGGGTGCCGTTGCGCGCGAGTTCACCTGGCCATGCTAAGACGTTGGTGAAAACTGTCACAAAGAATGAGAGCAACGTCACAACGTCTCTGACCTGGGGTGACACAGGTCACAGTCAAGGCCACAGGAGCTCGCGGACCCACGCGTCGCCCGCCCGACGGTAGCGCACCCGCGTCTGACCTGTGCCGTCGCCCGTGCGCCAGAGCTCGACCTCGTCGGCGTCGAGGCACCAGGCCGTCCAGCCCGGCGCGACGAGGTCGAGGTCCGCGCTCGCCCGCTCCAGCGCGACCGCCCACGCCGCGCGATGCTCCGCGAGCGACCCGAGCACCTCGCTCTGCCGACCCACGAGCCCCGAGGCGCGGGACGCGGCCGACCGCCGACGGAAGTCCGCCGCCCCCTCGTCCGGGTGGGGCGTCACCGGACCCGACACCCGCACCTGGCTGCCCGACTCCCGCCACAGGAACGTCAGCGCGGCCCGCGGCTCGGCCGCCAGCTGCCGTCCCTTCGGGCTCGAGGCGTGCCCGGCGAACCACCAGCCCGCGGCGGTGACGTCGGTGAGGAGCACCGTGCGGGCCCGGGCCGCACCGTCGGCGTCGACCGTCGACAGGGTCGTCGCGTGCGGCGCACGGGTCCCGGCCTCCTGCGACTCGACGAACCACTCCTCGAACAGGGTCCGAGGGTCCGCCGGCAGGGCGCCGACGTCGGGGACGTCCCAGCCGGGCAGCCCGGCGGGCAGGACGGGCAGGGCACGCAGCCGGTCGCGCATCGACGTCACGGGGACTCCTCGGTCGTGGTGCCAGGGCGGCCGACGCGGCGGGCGGGCGCCTCCGGTCGGGTCACCTCGACCCTAGCGACCGGGCCGGCACCCGTCCCGGCGCGCGGAACCACCCGGTTCGCCCCTTGTGCTCCGGCCCGCGCGGGCACCACCATGGTCCGCACCAGGACGAAAGAGGTGGGATGGACACGGACGTCGGCACGTCGTCGGCCTCGACGCGCAGCCCGAACCGGATCGCGCGGCACCGCCAGCTCGACACGGGGCCCACCGCGACGATCACGTCGATGTTCCCGTCCGAGCCGCCACCGCCACCGCCACCGCCCGCCGCGACCACCGGCCCCGTGCCCACCGCGCCCGCCTCCCGCGGACCGCGCGGCGTCGTCCCCGTCGTCCTCGCCGCGACGCTCGTGCTGGCCCTGGCGGCCTCGGTCGGCGTCGGCGTCCTGTGGTCCGCCAACCGCAAGCTCGCCGCGGAGGTCGAGGCCGCCGTCGCCCAGACCGCCGCGACCCAGCAGCAGCTCGCCGACCTGCGCGCGACGACGCCCACCACGCAGGCCGTCGACACGCTGAACGACCGGGTGGCGGACGTCGAGGCGTGGACCGGCCTGCCCGAGGACGGGCAGGGCCGCACCCGGGACCTCCAGGCGCGCCTCACCGACGTCGTCGGGGACACCGACCGGCTCCAGAACGACGTGCGCGACGGCCTCGCCGACGTCCGCACCGGCCTCGCCGCGCTCGAACGGGAGGTCGACGGTTCCGGCGACGCGGTCACCGACGACGACCTGGACGGGCTGCGCGGGCAGGTCGACGACCTGCGCTCGGACGTGTCCACCTTGTGCTGGGCGCTCACCTACCAGCCCGAGGTCACCGCGGCCTGCTGACGGCGGCTGCGCCCTCGGCGAACCGGGTTGCCCCGGCCGGGGTGGCGCACCAGGGTCGGCTCATGCGGATCCTGGTGCTGGGTGGTTCGGTGTTCCTGTCCCGGGCGGTCGTGGCCGACGCCGTCGCGCGGGGTCACGACGTCCTCGCGGTGACCCGCGGGCGGTCGGGCGAGGTGCCCGCGGGGGCGCGGCACGTCGTCGCGGACCGGGACGAGCCGCTGCCGCCGGACCTGGTCGCCGAGCGGTTCGACGCCGTGGTGGACGTGGGGCGGTACCCCTCGCACGTGCGCCGTGCGGTGGCGGCGTGGCCGGACGCCCGCTGGGTGTTCGTCTCCACGATCAGCGTCTACGCGGACGACGCCGACCCGGCCGGGCCGGGCGACGGACGGCTCCACCCGGCGCGGCACGACGACGTCCCCCTCGCGCAGGAGCCCGAGGCCTACGGCCCGATGAAGGTGGCCTGCGAGGAGGTCGTGCGGGCGGGTGCGGCCGACGCCGTCGTGGTGCGGCCCGGGCTGATCGTCGGCCCGGGCGACCCGACCGGCCGGTTCACCTCGTGGCCCGCGCGCCTGCGCCGCCTGGCCGACGACCCGGCGGGCGCCGCAGACGTGCTCGCCCCCGGGTCGCCCGACGCCCTCGTGCAGGTGGTCGACGTCCGCGACCTCGCCGTCTGGGTCGTGGACCTCGCGGGGACCACCACCCCGGGCACCTTCGACGCCGTCGGCCCCGTGCAGCCGTTCGGCCGGTTCCTCGACGCCGTGGCCCGCGGGTGCGGCGTCGTGCCGCGGTGGCGCTGGGTCGACGACGCGACGCTGGCCGCGCACGACGTCCGGCCCTGGGGAGGGCCGCGGTCGGTGGCGCTGTGGCTGCCGCGCCCCGCCTTCGACGGGATGCTCGCCCACGACGCCGCACCCGCCGTCGCGGCGGGGCTCGACCCACGTCCCGTCGAGGACACCGCGCGGGACGTCCTCGCGTGGTTGCACGCCGATCCCGACGCGCCGGTCACGGGGCTGTCGGACGCCGAGGAGGCCGACGTGCTGCGGGCCGTCGGGGCCTGAGCCCCGCGCGGCGCGTTCAGCCGGTCGGGTTGCAGCGCGCGGCCAGCACCTGGACGAGCCCGACGTCCGGCCGCCACGGCTCGAGGTTCCACGTGTCCTTGTCCGGGGCGCCGAGGGCGTGGCAGACGAGCTGGTCGTGCATCGTCGCCGTGTCGACGCCCGCGTCGGCGGCCACGAGCTCCGCCCAGACGACGTCGACCCCGGCCTGCCCCGCGTGCCGCGCCCACGCCGTGGCGTCGACGGCGAGGGAGTCGCCGCCCTCGCGGTCGCCCCAGCGCGCGCTCACCACGCCGGACGTGCCGAGCGTCGTGGCGGTCTCCGCGTCGGCGGAGACCTCCAGGGTGTCCGGGGCGAGGAGGTGGAAGCGTGCGGTGCCGGCCGGGGCGCTCAGCCCGCCCACGGCGGTGCCGTCGTCGGCGATCGTCGCCGAGCCGTCCGGGTGGAGGGTGAACGTGCCGGCCGACCGCAGGGTGAGCGTCGTGGCCGGGTCGCCGGTGGCCGGGTCGAGGGTGATCTCGACCGCACCGTCGCCCGTGCGGTCGGTCGGGGCGTCGGCCGGCAGGGCGAGCTCGACGGCGCCCGCGCGCACGACGGCCGGGGTGGGCGCCGGCGCGCTGGGCGCGGGGAAGGGCCGGGCGTCCGGCGCCGTCGGCGTGGGCGTGGGCGTGGGCGGGGCGGACGGCGAGGCGGCCTCGGCCGGTCCGGGCGCGGCGGCGTCGCAGCCCGTCAGGAGCGCGGCGGCCAGCACCCCGACCATCGCGCGGCCGAGGATCGTGGCACGGGTCGGTGCGGGGCGTGGTCGTCGAACGGTGGACCGGGGCACGGCACCAGTGTGCGGCAGCGTCCTCGTCGTCGTCGTGATCACGGGTCGGACACCCTGGCGCTGACAGGTGAGGTTGCCCTAACCTTACTGCTGTGAGCGGATACAACGGACGCAAGCCGATCGAGCCGCACGTCCTCCTGGCCGAGGTCGTGGGCACCAAGCAGGTGTCGGGCCACATGATGCGCGTGACGTTCGGCGGCGAGGGCCTGGAACGTCTCACCGCCGTCGGGTACGACCAGTGGTTCCGCCTCTTCCTGCAGCGCGAGGGCAGCGACGCCATGCGGCTGCCGACCCGCACCTCGGGCCTGGGGTGGTACGCCCAGTACCTCACGACGCCGAAGGCGCGCCGTCCGTGGGTGCGCAGCTACACGATCCGCGCGGCACGGCCGGACCTGCGCGAGATCGACGTCGACTTCGTGCTGCACGGCGCGCACGGCCACGAGGGCGCCGGCGAGCCCGGGCCGGCGTCGACGTTCGCGGCCACGGCCCGCTCCGGCGACACCGTGGGCATCCTCGACCAGGGCGTCGGCTTCAACCCGCGGCACGCCCACGACTGGACGCTGCTCGTGGCCGACGAGTCCGGGCTCCCGGCCGTCGCCGGCATCTGCGAGGCCCTGCCCGACGCCGCGCGCGGCATCGCCGTCGTCGAGGTCCCCTCCGCCGCCGACCGGCAGGACTTCCGCACCCCTGCGGGAATCGAGGTGCGCTGGGTCGAGCGTGACCAGGTGGACCCCGCCGCCGTCCCCGGCGCGGCCGCCCTCGACGCAGTGCGCGGGCTCACGCATCTCGACGGCAACGTGTACTCCTTCTCCGTGGGGGAGTCGAGCCTCGCCACCGGCGTGCGCCGCCACCTCGTGGGCGAGCGCGGCGTCCCCAAGACGCACGCCGACTTCGCCGGCTACTGGAAGCACGGGCGCGTCGCGGCGAGCTGACCGCCCGCGTGCCCACCGACGCACGCGAGCGCCCGCACCGAGGACGGTGCGGGCGCTCGCTCGTCGTGCGGTCGCTCAGACGGTGACGACGATCTTTCCGCGCACGTGCCCGGCCTCGCTCGCGCGGTGGGCGTCGGCGGCGTCCGCCAGGTCGAAGGTCTGCGCCACCTCGACCGTCAGCACGCCCTCGTCAGCGAGCGCGCCGAGCGCCTCCAGGTCCGCGGTGGACGGGCGGACCCAGGCGTAGATCCCGCCGTGCTCGGTGCGGGCGGCCGGGTCGGCGATGGACGTGATGACGCCGCCCGGCGCCAGCACCTCGGCGCTCACGGCGACGGCGTCCCCGCCCACGTAGTCCAGCGCGACGTCGACGCCGCGCGGCGCCAGGGCGCGGACGCGGTCCGCGAGACCCTCGCCGTACTCGACGGGCTCGACGCCCAGCCCGCGCAGGTACTCGTGGTTGCCCGCCGAGGCGGTGCCGATGACGCGCGCCCCGCGGGCCTTCGCGATCTGCACGGCGAAGATGCCGACGCCCCCGGCGGCGGCGTGCACCAGGACCGTCTGCCCCTCCCGCACGCCCGACCGCTCGATGGTCTGGTAAGCCGTCAGCCCTGCCAGCGGCACGGCGGCGGCCTCGGCGAAGCTCAGCATCGCGGGCTTGCGGGCCAGGGTGCGCACCGGCGCCGCGACCAGCTCGGCGAAGGTGCCGCCCTGCACCACGTCCTTGCGCACGTACCCGTAGACCTCGTCGCCCACCTGGAGCTCGGGGGTGTCCAGGCCGACCTGCTCCACGACGCCCGCGACGTCCCAGCCCGGCACCGCCGGGAGCTGCGTGTCGATGAGGCCCTGGAGGTACCCCTCGCGGATCTTCCAGTCGACGGGGTTGACGGAGGCGGCGCGCACCCGCACCACCACCGTGTCGGGCCCGGGGTGCGGGTCCGGCTGCTCGGTCAGCTCGAGGACGTCGGCGCCGCCGAAGCGGCTGTAGGTGATGGCTCGCATACGGGCGGCAACCGGCGCCCCGGCGCGGGCATTCCTGCCCGGTCGTGAGGGCCGACCCATCCAGGTTGCCCGGGGCTCCGAACCTCCGACGGGTCGCGAACGACGTGGCCCGAGACGAAGGGATCGATCATGAAGGCACGCACCCGTACCTCCCTCGCCGCCCCCGCTCTCGCGCTCGCCGGTCTGCTCGCGGTCGCCGGGCCGGCCTCGGCCGACGACGGCACCGCCCAGGGAGAGCTCACGCCGGTGCCCCTCAACGGGGTCGACGGCTCCGGCGACGCCATGGTCTGGGTCGACGGCACGACGCTCAACGTCGAGTTCGCGGCGTCCGGCCTGCTGGCCGGCAGCCCGCACGCGGCCCACCTGCACTACGGCGAGGACGCCGCGAACCAGTGCCCCGTCGAGAGCGACGACGCCGACGGCTCCGGCACGATCACCACCACCGAGGGCATCCCGTCCTACGGGTCGGTCCAGGTGTCGTTGACCACCGAGGGCGACACCTCGGCGGACTCCGCCCTCGCGGTCGACCGGTTCGACACGGCCGAGGGTGGCGAGATCGACTACCAGCGCGGCCAGATCGAGGTCACGCAGGACCTCGCCGACGACATCCTCGCGGGTGACGTCGCGCTCGTCGTGCACGGCGTCGACCACGACGGCTCCGGCGCCTACGACGGCGACACGGAGTCCGACCTGGACCCGTCGCTGCCGGCCGAGGCCACCGACCCGGCGCTGTGCGGCATCCTCACCGCCTCGCAGATGGACCAGATGCCCACCGGTGGTGTCCAGACGGGTACCGGCGGCACGGCCGGCATCGAGAACGCCGGCCTCCTCGCGGCCGGCGGGGTCGCGCTGCTCGCCGGCGCAGGCCTGACCGCCGGTCTGGCCGTGCGTCGTCGTCGCGCGGACCAGGACGCCTGATGCCGCGCCGACGTGCGGCCGTCGTTCTCGCCGCCGGGCTGCTGCTCGGCGGCGGGACGGCGGTCGCCGTCGGGCTGGTGACGCAGCAGGACGCCCCGGCGCCGGTCCCCGCGGCCGGCGCCGGGGCGTCCGTCGCCGCGACCGGCCCGGCCCCCCAACCCACCGACCGGCGCGTCCCCGGACCGAGTCCCGGAGCCGGTGGGGAACCGTCACCGCAGGGGTCGGCCTCGGCGTCGGCGCAGCCCGCGCAGCCCGCCCTGCCCGTCCGGGTCCGGGTGCCGGCGATCGACGTCGACTCGAGGCTGCTGCACCTGGGTCTCGCCGAGGACGGCACCGTGGAGGTGCCGGCGGGCGACGACGTCGACCGGGCCGCCTGGTTCGACGGGTCGCCCCGGCCCGGCGCCGAGGGCCCCTCGGTGCTGGAGGGTCACGTCGACAGCCCGAACGGCCCGTCCGTGTTCTACCGGCTCTCCGACCTCGACGCGGGCGACCGGGTCCACGTGGACCGCGAGGACGGCAGCACCGTCACGTTCGTCGTCGACCGGGTCGAGCAGTACGCCAAGGCCGAGTTCCCCACGCGGAAGGTCTACGCCAACACCGACGGCCCCGCGCTGCGCCTCATCACCTGCGGTGGGGCCTGGGACGCCGCGGTGGGGCACTACACCGACAACACCGTCGTCTACGCCCACGAGGCGTGACGGCCGGCGCCCGCCGTCGACGGGACCTCTCCGGACGTTCCTAGACCAGCACCTCGCCGGCCCGGGCCACGACCCGCCCGCCGGCGACGACGAGCTCGCGGCGCGGCGCGCGCACCACGGCGTCCGGCACGTTCTCGGCGTCGACGAGGACGACGTCCGCGGGTGCGCCGACGACCAGGTCGTGCACCGCCCGCCCCACGAACGCGGCGGCGTCGCTGGTCGCGACCCGGGCGGCGGTGACGAGCTCCTCGTCGTGGCGCAGGCGCGACAGGCGGGCGAGCTGCGTGGTCAGCGCCAGCAGGTCGCCGGTGCCGTACGGCGACCACAGGTCGCGGATGCCGTCGGTGCCGAGCCCTACGGCCACCCCGGCCCGCCGCAGCGCGAGGAGCGGCAGGGGTGCCGCACCGATCGGCGCGACCGTCGTCATGGTCAGCCCGGCCTCGCCCATCGCGGCCACCAGGTCGGCCTGCCGGGAGGCGGGCAGCTCGCCCACGGCGAAGCCGTGCGCGACGTTGACCCGCCCCTGCAGCCCGGCCCGCAGCGTGCGGTCGACCAGCAGCTCGATCTGGAACGCCCCCAGCTCGCCCCCGTCGTGCAGGTGCACGTCGATGCCGACGCCGTGGCGCTCCGCGATCGCGACCAGGCCGTCGATCTGACCCACCGGGTCGCGGTCGATGGAGGCGGGGTCCAGGCCGCCGACGTGGTCGGCCCCGGCGACGGCCGCGGCGTCCAGCAGGTCCAGCACGCCCGGGCGGCGCAGCACACCGTCCTGCGGGAACGCCACGATCTCGGCGTGCACGGCGCCGTCGAGCGCGGCGAGCGCCTCGCGCACCACCTCGATGCCGCGCAGCCCGATCCCGAGGTCGACGTCGACGTGGGTGCGCACCGCCGTGGTGCCGTGCCGCACGAGCTCGCGCAGCACGGTGAGGGTGACGTCCGTGCCGGGGATCCCGAGCGCGTCGCGGTGCTCGCGCTCGTGCGCGATGCGGCCCTGGGTGGTCGCGACGCCCCCGTAGCTCACCCAGGGCTTGCCCCACCACGACTTGTCGACGTGGGCGTGCGCGTTGACGAGGCCGGGCAGCGCGAGCAGCCCGCCACCGTCGACGACGCCCTCCGCGGCGCCGTCGCCCCGACGGGTGGGGTCGTGCGGCACGACGGCGGTGATCACGCCGTCGGTGACGTGCAGGTCGACGGGCTCGCCGCCCCAGGGGCGCACGTGCCGCAGGACGGCGATCCGGTCGGGTGCGGGGGAGGTCGAGGGCGTGACGGTCACGGGGGTCCTTCCGGTCGGGGTCCCCGCAGGGTATGCGGTCGCCCCCCGCGGCGCGGTGCGCGACGCAGTGCGCGGAGAGGAGCCGGGACCCGGCGACCTCCCGTCAGTCGGTGGCCGGCGGCGCCACGCCCGCGTCCTCGACGACGACGGCGGACGGGTCCTTGTCCGGTCGCAGTCCCCGCCACACCGTGTGCCGCAGGCTCCCCTCGCCGGGCTCGTCGCCCGTCCAGCCGGCGTGGACCACCTCCACCACGGTGGCGGGCCGCACCCAGCGCGCACCGACGGCGTCGGGGCGCGGGACGCCCGGCACGGGGGCGTCGGGCACCTCGTCCGCCGCGAAGCGGGTCGCGAGCTCGCGGCGCTCGCGGTCCGACAGGCCCGTCCCGACGCGCCCCACGTACCGCAGGCCACCGCCGTCGGGCACCGCGAGCAGGAGCCCGCCCACCGACCGGGCGTCCTCGGTCGGGGTGCCGGCGCGCAGCGGCCGCCAGCCCACCACGACGCACTCCTGGCCGCCCACGTGCTTGACCTTGAGCCAGTCGCGCGAGCGGTGCCCGGCCGTGTACGGGGCGCGTCGGCGCTTGGCCACCAGGCCCTCCAGCCCCAGCCGCCGCGACTCGGCCGACGCCTCTGCCACGGTCCCGTCCAGGGCGGCCGGCACGTGCACCGGGCGTCGCGGCTCCAGCACGCGGTCCAGGATCGTGCGGCGCTCGTCGTAGGGGTGGTCGGTGACGTCGACCCCGGCGACGCGCAGCACGTCGAACACGACGAGGTCGACGCCGACGGTGCGGCGTGCCTTTTCCACCTCGCGGGGCCTGACGAGGTTCGCCCGCTGCTGGAGCCGCCGGAAGCTCGGCCGCCCGGCGGGGTCGAGCGCGACGATCTCCCCGTCGACGGCGAGCGGCAGCTCGGCGGCGGGCACGGCGTCCGCGAGCGCCGCGAGCTCGGGGAACGTGGCCGTGAGGTCGCGGCCCGACCGGGACGTGAGCCGGACCTCCGGCCCGTCGTCGTCGGTGGCGGGGAAGATCTCCGCGATCGCGCGGAACCCGTCCCACTTGACCTCGAACGCCCACTCGGCGGAGTCCAGGCGGGAGAGCTCGCCCGGCGACGCCGTGGTGGCGAGCATCGGGCGGGGCGCGGGGCCCGGCGTCGTGCCGGCGGGCGGGGGAGCGGGCGGGGCGTCACCGCTCGCGTCGTCCGCCGCGCCGGGGCCCGGGTGCGGGCCGGGACCCGGGGCGTCGGCGGCGGGCTCCGGACCCGTCGGCCGGGCGTCGTGCGGCTGCTCCTTGGTGCGGTGGATCAGCCAGGAGTTCTCGTCGTCGCCGCCGCGCCCGCCGGTCCGGATGAGGGCGAGCCGCCGCGAGCCACGCCGCTCGCTGTGCAGCGTGACGATGACCTCGTCGTCGCGCCACTTCTCCAGCTCGTAGGTGCCGGTGTCCCAGAGGGTGACCTCCCCGGCGCCGTACTCCCCGGCGGGGATGGAGCCCTCGAAGGCGCCGTAGGCGAGCGGGTGGTCCTCGGTCTGCACGGCGAGGTGGTTGCGGCCGGGGTCGGTGGGCTCGCCGCGGGGGAGCGCCCAGCTCACCAGCACGCCGTCGTGCTCGAGGCGGAAGTCCCAGTGCAGGCGGCGGGCGTGGTGCTCCTGGACGACGAACGTCGGGGCGTCGGTGGTGACGGCGGGTCCGGTGCCGTCGTCGAAGGGTTCGGGGGTGCGGTCGGGGTCGCGCTTGGCGCGGTAGGTCTCCAGCCGGGTGAAGGTGGCGAGGCGCTCCGGGGTCGGTTCGAGCTGGGCGAGGTGGCCGGCGAGCAGCGGGGCGAGGAGGTCGCCGTCGCGCTCGTAGCGGTCGGCGACCTCGTCGGCGGTGAGGTGGCGCAGGTCCGGGTCGTCGAGCTCGGCCCACGTGCGGGGCGCCGCCGCGGTGGGACGATCGCGCCCGCGCAGGGAGTAGGGGGCGATCGTCGTCTTGGCGCCGTTGTTCTGCGACCAGTCGATGAACACCTTGCCGGCGCGCACCGACTTCTTCATGTCGGCGACGACGAGGTCGGGGTGCTCGGTGGCGAGGTGCCGCGCGAGCTCGCGGGCGACGGCCGAGACGTCGTCGCTGGTGAGCGTGCCGTGGCCGGTGAGCGGCGCGTACAGGTGGATGCCCTTCGACCCGCTGGTGACGGGCAGCGGCTCGAGGCCCATGCCCTGGAGGATCTCGCGCGCCCAGCGGGCGACCTGCGCGCACTCGGGCAGGCCGACTCCGGGCCCCGGGTCGAGGTCGAGGACGAGCCGGTCGGGCGGCAGCGGGGTGCCGGTGCGGCCGAACTGCCACTGCGGCACGTGAATCTCCAGGGTGGCGGTCTGGCCGAGCCAGGTGAGGGTGGCGAGGTCGTCGACGAGCACGTAGTCGTTGGACGACGACCGGTGGCGGATGGTGCGCCGCGGCACCCACGAGGGGGTGGAGGCGTCGAGGTTCTTCTGGAAGAACGGCTGCCCGCCGGTGCCGTCGGGCCAGCGCTTGCGGGTCGCGGGGCGGTGCGCGGCGTGGGCGACGAGCGCGGGGGCGACCCGGGCGAGGTAGTGCAGGACGTCGGCCTTGGTGGTGCCGGTCGCGGGGTAGAGCACCTTGTCGAGGTTGGACAGGGACAGGGTGCGGCCCGCGACGGTCACGCGCTGGGTCTGCGGGCTCACGGGGACATCGTGGCCCGGGATCGCCGGTGCCGCAGGACCGGGAACGGCGGACGGCAAGTACCGGATACGGCGCGTTCCGGGTTGTGAACGGGGTCGCACCCCGGGAGACTCGGTCGCAGGCGCTCGACGAGGAGCGCCGTGCCGGCACGACACGACAAGGGAGTTGTCTCATGCACGCAGCACCACCCGC
This sequence comes from Isoptericola dokdonensis DS-3, assembly GCF_001636295.1. Lineage (NCBI taxonomy): Bacteria > Bacillati > Actinomycetota > Actinomycetes > Micrococcales > Promicromonosporaceae > Isoptericola > Isoptericola dokdonensis. Next base: position 205,787 of record NZ_CP014209.1, read on the forward strand.
GCCCCGCCGCCCCCGTCGAACGGCGGTCGCCGCCACCGTCGCAGCGTTCACCGCCGCGCTCGCGACGGCCCTCCTCGCCCCGCCCGCCCAGGCCGACGACGGACTCGACTACGTCGCCCTCGGTGACTCGTACTCCGCCGGGTCCGGGATCCTGCCCCCCGACCCCACCGCCCGCGCCGTCTGCCTGCGCACCACCCGCAACTACCCGAACGTCGTCGCCGACGCCCTCGGCGCCGACCTCACCGACGTCACCTGCGGCGCCGCCGAGACGAAGCACCTCTCCACGGCCCAGTACCCCCGGGTGCCGGCCCAGCTCGACGCCCTGACCGCCGACACCGACCTCGTCACGCTGACGATCGGCGGCAACGACTCCAGCACCTTCATCGGCGCGCTGCTCGCCTGCGCCGCCTCCGGGACCGTCACCCTCGGCCACGGGAACCCGTGCGAGCGCACCTACCGCGACCGCTTCACCGACACCGTCGAACAGACCACCTATCCCGCGGTGCGCCAGGCGCTCGCGGACATCACGGCCCGCGCACCCCAGGCCGAGGTGCTGATCCTCGGGTACCCGTGGATCGTGCCCGCCGAGCGAGGCTGCTTCGCCAGGCTCCCGATCGCCCGCGGCGACGTGTCGTACCTGCGCGACCTCCAGGCCACGCTCAACGGCGTCATCGAGCAGGCCGCCGCCGACACCGGGACGACGTTCGTCGACCTGGCGCAGCGCAGCGACGGCCACGACGCCTGCGCCCCGGCCTCGACCCGCTGGGTCGAGCCGCTGCTGTGGGGCACCAACACCGTGCCCGTGCACCCGAACGCCCGTGGCGAGGCCGCCATGGCCGACGCCGTGCTGGACGCCCTCGGGTCCTGACCGCGGACGCCGCGCCGACGGCCCCTGCCCCGTCCGGACGGGGCAGGGGCCGTCGGCGGTGCACCACCGGGGTCAGCAGGACTGGTCGCTGCTGTTGCTCCAGGTGATGTTCGTCAGGCGGGTGTTCGTCCCGCACGGCGACTCGCGGAAGGTCGTGTCCCGCAGCGTGACGTTCGAGAACGTGACGTCGCGGGTGTTGGCGAACTCGCTGCGCGCGGCGATGCGCACGTCGCCCGGACCGGCGATCGTGCCGCCCGCGATCGTCACGTTGGTGCAGTTCTCGATGAGCACGGCGTTGGACCCGGTGCCGGCGATGTCGACGCGGTCGACGACCGCCCCGCCCGACTCCGACACGCAGAAGATGCCGCGGCCCCCGCCCCGGGCGACGACCTCGCCCACGCGGACGTTCGTCGGGTACGCCCCCGCGACCGACCCGTTGCGGTTGGCCATGCGGAACGCCGCGTACCCGGTGCCGGTGCCCGCGCCCTGCGCGTCCACCCTCCCGACCGTCGCGTTCACGGTGTCGTTGAGGAGCAGCCCCGAGTGCCCGGTGTCGCGTGCGGTGACCGTGCCGATGCTGATCCCGTCCACGCCGTACGTCTCCACGCCGTGGTTGGACGTGCCCGAGACGTAGACGTCGTCGATGCGGATGTCGCGCGCCTCGCGCACCGAGTCGTCGTCGCGGGAGTCGATGCGGATGCCGAGCCCGCCGGACAGGCGCAGGTCGATCTCCCCGAGGTGGACGTCCGAGGACGTGCGCACCCAGAGGCCGAAGTACGGGGCACCGGTCATCGTCAGGTGCGGGACCGAGACGTCCTGGACGTGCTGCATCCGCAGCGGGGCGTGGTTCGCCCGGGGTGTGCCGGTGACGTCGATCGTGCCGCAGACCTCGATCGAGGTGTGGCTGGGCAGGTCGACCGACGTGCCGGCCGAGATCGTGCCGGACCCGCGCACCACGACCCGTTCCTGGGAGGTGCGCCCCGCCGTCAGCCCGCCGACGGCGGCCCGCATCGCCGACGCCATGTCCGCGCCGGTGTACAGCGTGGTGGCGCCGCGACGAGCGGTCCAGGTGGACCCGTCCTTCGTCGCCTCGGTGGTGAAGGTCCCCGAGCCGCACGCCCCGGTGCCGCCGCCGGAGGTGGCCCTGACGAGGTCCCACACCTGGCTCGTGCCGCCGTGGGAGGTGTACTGGCTGAGGCGCCCGCCGGGCGCCGTCGACCAGTCCCACACCTCGAGCGCCTTGCCCGAGTGCCGGTTGACCAGCTGCACCCCGCCGGCGGTGTCCACGAGACGGAACTGCTGGTTCGCCCCGCTGCCGGGCGTGTACTGGCGGACCTCGGCGCCGTCGGCGGTGGACCTCTCCCACACGTCGATCGCCTTGCCCGAGTGCACGGACACGATCCGGTGGTAGCCGGAGCCCATGTCCTGGAACTTCCAGCGCTGCCACGGCGCGGCGTCGAGCCGGTTCCACTGGATGATCTCGGCGCCGTCCGCGGTGGAGGCGTCCAGGACGTCCGCGACGAGGCCGCTGTGGCGGTTGACCAGCAGGTACTCGGCGCCCGGGTCGACGGTGGCGGCCCGGGCGGGCGCCGACACCGCCACGGTCCCGACGGCGCCGAGGGCGACGACGGCGAGCGCGGCCAGCGCCCGGCGCAGGCGGTGGGCGCGCCGGGCGCGGCCCGGCGGGCGGGTCGGGCGGGTGCTGCGGGTGGTGGGTGGCACGGTCTGCTCCTTCGCAGGCGGGCCCCGGGGACGGACGCCGGGTCGGACGTCCTCGTCCGGGGCGGTGGGATGGTGCTGTGCCGTCCGCGGCCCCCGCGCGTCGTCGCCCGCTCCGCTGGACCACGCCACGGTAAACCGGTTCCCCGACCCCTCGGAAGGGGTGTCTCACCACCTGGGACCGTGCACACCGGCGGCCGGTCGAGCCGGCAGGCGACCCGGCGCGCCGGCCATGACTTCCGGCACGGGTCCGCGCACCGCCGTCGCGCTAGCGTGGACGCGTGCGACGGATGGGAGCCGAGCTGGCGGCCGGGGCCGCCGTCCTCGGCGTGTGCGTCGCGGTCCTCGCGCTCGTCCCTGTCGTCGTCGACCCCGACGCGTTCGCCGTCCCCCGGTGGACGTGGGTCGGCGTCGCCGTCGCGTACGTGGCGGTCACCCTCTGGGCCGTGCAGCGGCCGCGCGGCAGCCGGGCGGCCGTCACGGGGGTCACGGCGCAGACCGTGCTCGTCGGGGTGCTGCTGATCACGGTGCCGGGCGCCGGCTGGCTCCCCATCCTGCTGGTCTTCGGCGCCGCCACGAGCACGTACCTCGTGTCCTGGCGCGGCACGGCGGTCGTCGTCCTGGTCAACACAGCCGTCCTGGTCACCAGCTCGCTGCTGGCCCGCGACGCCGCCGGCCGGGCCGCGAGCGTCCTCGAGGTCCTGCTCGGTGCCGGGCTCTACCTGCTGCTCCAGGTGGGCTGCGCGTTCGTCAGCGCCGCCCTGCAGCGCGAGCAGCGCATGCGCACCGAGCTGGCGGCCGCCCACACGGAGCTCGCCGCGGCCGCCGTGCTGCGCGACGAGGCGAGCCGGGCGTCCGAGCGGCTGCGGATCGCGCGCGAGCTGCACGACCTGCTCGGCCACCAGCTCACCGTGCTCACGCTCGAGCTGGAGTCCGCCGTCCACCGCACCGACCCGGACCGGCTGGCGCACGTCGAGCGCGCCCGCGACGTCGCGCGCGAGCTGCTCGGCGACGTCCGCGCGACCGTCGGCGAGCTGCGCCGTCGCGCCCCCGACCTGCGCGAGGCGCTCGGTGCCGTCGCCGGGGCGGTGCCGCACCCGCGGGTCGACGTACGGGTCGCCGACGACGTCGTCGCGGACGAGGAGCAGACGGTCGCGCTCGTGCGGGTCGTCCAGGAGGCGGTCACGAACACCGTCCGGCATGCCGACGAGGCCTCTCGGCTGGACGTGGACGTCGCCGTCCGCGACGGGGAGCTCGTGCTCGTCGCGCAGGACGACGGGTTCGGCCCCGGCACGGTCCGCCCCGGGCACGGGCTGCGCGGCATCACCGAACGCGTCGAGCAGGCGGGCGGCGCCGTGCGCTTCGACGGGTCGCGAGGCTTCCGGATCGAGGTCGGGCTCCCGGTGCGGGTGGCGTCGTGACCGCAGGGGTGCCCGACGGCGGACGGGCCGTGCGGGTGGTGCTCGCCGACGACCAGACCCTCGTACGGGCCGGGATCCGCAGCCTGCTCGACATCGCGGGCGACGTCGAGGTGGTCGCGGAGGCCGACGACGGTGAGACCGCCGTCGCCGCCGTCGCCGCGCACGCCCCCGACGTGCTCCTGCTCGACCTGCGGATGCCCGGCACCGACGGGATCTGGGCGCTGGAGACGCTGCGCGACGCCGGCGCCGACGTCGCCGTCCTCGTCCTGACCACGTTCGACGACGACGAGCTGGTGCTGCGCGCCCTCACCGCGGGGGCCCGCGGCTACCTCCTCAAGGACGTCACCCTGGACCAGCTCTCCGGGGCGGTGCGTTCCCTCGCCGCCGGCGGCACGCTCGTCGCCCCCGGCATCACCGCACGGGTGCTGCGGGCCGTCCGGGGCGGGGCCGGTGTCGCGGCGGCGGGTCCGATCGCCCCCGACGGCCTCACCGACCGCGAGCTGGAGGTGCTCCGCCTGCTGGCGCAGGGCTGGTCGAACCGCGAGATCGCGCGCGGGCTGCACCTCGCCGAGGGCACGGTGAAGAACCACGTCTCGGCCGTCCTGGCGAAGCTCGGCACCCGGGACCGGACCCGCGCCGTCCTGGTCGCGCTGCGCGAGGGCCTGCTGTCCTGACCGGGCGTGCCGGCACCGTGGGGGATACTCGCGGCGTGGAGATCCCCGTCGTCTGGTCCGTCGTCCTGCTCGTCGCCGCCGTCTGGAACCTGGTGGTGTGGCCCCAGTTCTGGCGTCGCGTGACCAGGGACCCGCGGGCCCGCGACGAGTCCGGTCGCGCCACCCGCTTCTACACCGTGCACGCCGTCCTGGTGGGCGTCTCGGTGGTGCTGGCGCTGCTGGTCGGCGTCGTGGGGGTGCTCGGCCTGCTCGGCTGACCGCTCGCGCCACGACCCCGGTCGCGTGACCATGGGGTGATGAGGGCGATCTGGAAGGGTGCCGTGACGTTCGGCCTCGTCAACGTCCCGGTCAAGGCGTACAGCGCGACCGAGGACCACGACGTGCCGCTGCACCAGGTGCACGACGCCGACGGCGGTCGCATCCGCTACCGGCGCGTGTGCGAGGTGTGCGGCGAGACCGTCCCGTTCGAGCACATCGACAAGTCGTACGACGACGGTGAGCACGCGGTGGTGCTCACGCGGTCCGACTTCGCGGCGCTCCCGGCCGAGTCGAACCGGGAGATCGAGGTCGTGGAGTTCGTGCCCACCGACCAGGTGGACCCGATCCTGTTCGACCGCACCTACTACCTGGAGCCGGACTCCAAGAGCCCCAAGGCGTACGTGCTGCTGCGCCGCACCCTGGAGGAGACGGACCGCACCGCCATCGTGAAGTTCGCGCTGCGCCAGCGGACCCGGCTGGCCGCGCTGCGCGTGCGCGACGAGGTGCTGGCCCTCCAGACCCTGCTGTGGGCCGACGAGATCCGCGAAGCCGCGTTCCCCGCGCTCGACGGCTCGACCACCGTGTCGGACAAGGAGCTCGCCATGTCCGCCCAGCTCGTCTCGAGCTACGAGGCGGACTTCGAGCCCGGTGACTACACCGACGACTACCAGGTCCAGCTCCGCCAGCTCATCGACGCGAAGATCGAGCAGGGCGACACGATGGACCCGGCCGAGACGTTCGGCGAGCAGCCGCCGGAGGAGGACGCGGAGGTCGTCGACCTCATGGAGGCTCTGCGCCGGTCCGTGGACTCCCAGAAGAAGTCGACGAAGAAGTCGTCGTCGGGTTCCGGCTCGTCGCAGAAGCGCAAGAAGACCGGCTGACCGGTGCGCTGACTCGCGCCGACCTGCGCTGACTCGCGAGTCAGCGCAGGATCCGGCGAGTCAGCGCAGGAGTCGGTCAGTCAGCGTGGGAGCCGGCGAGTCAGCGCAGGGGCTGGTGGCCCGGCGGCGGAGCCGGTGGCGCAGGCCGGTCTCGCCGACGCGCATGACGGCGGAGTGCGCCGCCGTCGACAGGCGGCGGTGGGCGGCGAGGCCGGGGCGTTCCGCGGCCGGCGTGACCTCCCAGCGCAGGGCGACCACCGACCCGCACGGCACCGGGCGGACGACGACGCACGCCGTGCCGACGAGGTCGCCGTCGGCGGTGAACCGGGCGTGGCCGGGCGCGGGGACGGGGTGGCCGGCGGGCGGGGTGACGGCGGTCAGGGTGAGGCGGACCCGCAGCGCGCGGCTCGCGGGGCTGTGCACGCGCAGGGTGACGCCCGCGCCGGGCACGGCCCGGCCGTCGGGGTCGGCGTGGGCGCGGACGACGTCGGTGCGCAGCAGGGGCCACCAGCGGTGCCAGGTGAACGCCGGGTCGGCCAGGAGCTCCCACACGACGGGCACGGGTGCTCGCAGGCGCCAGGTGGAGACCAGGTGGTACGGCTCCGGGGCGGCCACGGTTCAGGCGGTGGCGGGGGAGCGGAACCGGCCGACCAGCCCCAGGAGCTCGTCCAGCGGCGGCGCCTGGATGCCGATCGAGGCGCGGTAGTAGATGCCGTCGCTGAGCAGCACGATGGCGCGGGCGACGGCGGCGTCGTGGACCTCGGTGGTGACCGCCTGCGTCCAGGCCTCCTGCGCGTGGTCGAGAGCCTCGCGCGCCCACGGGTAGGGGCCCTGGGCGAGCTGGGTGACGGCGAGGTAGGTGCGGTCGAAGGCGCTGCCGACGTCGGACGAGGTGCGCAGCAGGTAGGCGACCGGGCCCTCCTCGGCGTCGCGCATGAGGGCGACGTCCGCGGTGATGAGGTCGCGCAGGTGCTGGACGACCCCCTCGACGAGCGCGTCCTTGGAGGGGAAGTGGTAGAGCAGACCGCCCTTGGAGACCCCGGCGCGCTCGGCGACGGCGTCGAGCGTGGCGGAGCGTTCGCCGGAGGCGACGAGGAGGTCGGCGAAGGCCTGGAGGACCTTGCCGCGGGCCGCGGGTGCGGGAGGCATGGGGGAAGCCTATCCCGCGCCGACGTGTTACTGTACCGGCTGGACGGTACAGAAGTTCGGCGCGACGCGTCGCCCTGGCCGTCCGTCGTCGTGGAAGGAACCGTCGTGACCACCCAGGTGACGACACCGACGCAGCCCGCCGCCACCCTCGGCGCCCGTCGCTGGACCGCGCTCGCCGTCCTCATGCTGCCCGTGCTGCTCGTGTCCGTGGACAACACCGTCCTCAGCTTCGCCCTGCCCCAGATCTCCGCCTCGCTGGAGCCCACCGGCACCCAGCTGCTGTGGATCGTGGACGTCTACCCCCTCGTCCTCGCCGGGCTGCTCGTGCCCATGGGCTCCCTCGCCGACCGTGTCGGCCGCCGTCGCCTGCTCCTCATCGGGTCGATCGGCTTCGCCGCCGTGTCCGCGCTGGCCGCGTTCGCCCCCACCGCCGGCGCGCTCGTGGCGTCCCGTGCGCTGCTCGGGTTCTTCGGCGCCATGCTCATGCCGTCCACGCTGTCGTTGCTGCGCAACGTCTTCACCGACCGTGCCGAGCGCCGCCTCGCCATCGCGATCTGGGCCACCGGCTTCGCCGCCGGTGCGGCGCTCGGGCCCATCGTGGGCGGCACGCTGCTCCAGCACTTCTGGTGGGGCTCGGTGTTCCTCCTCGCGGTGCCGGTGCTCGTGATCTTCCTCGCGCTCGCCCCCGCGGTGCTGCCCGAGTCGAAGGACCCCGCCCCGGGTCCCGTCGACGTCGTCTCCGTCGTCCTGGCGATGACCACGATGACGCCCCTGGTGTGGGCCATCAAGGAGGTCGCGCACGGGCCGACCCCCGCCGCGGCCGTCGCCGCCCTCGTCGGCCTCGGGTCCGGCGTCGCCTTCGTGCGCCGTCAGCTCCGGCGCCCGGTGCCGATGCTCGACGTGCGACTCTTCCGCGTCCCGTCGTTCTCCGGCGGCGTCGTCGTCAACCTGCTCAGCGTCTTCTCGCTCGTCGGGTTCCTGTTCTTCGTCTCCCAGGACCTCCAGCTCGTCCACGGGCTCAGCCCCGTCCAGGCGGGTCTCGCGCTGCTGCCCGGCACCGTCGGCATGGTCCTCGCGGGGCTCGGCGTCGTGCGCGTCGTCCGGCACGCACCCGCTCACAAGGTGGTGGCGGGCGCGCTGCTGCTGTCCGCGACCGGCTACCTCGTCGTCGCCCTGTGGGGCGGCTCCGGCGCGCTGCTGCCCCTCGTCGTCGCCTTCGCCGTCCTGTCGGTCGGCATCGGCGCCGCCGAGACCATCAGCAACGACCTCATCGTCTCCAGCGTGCGCGCCGAGAAGGCGGGCGCCGCCTCGGCCATCTCCGAGACCGCGTACGAGCTCGGCGCTGTGCTCGGCACTGCCGTGCTCGGCAGCATCCTCACCGCGGCCTACCACCGCGGGGTCGTCGTTCCCGAGGGTGTCGGCGCGGCCGACGCCGCCAACGCCGCCGAGACCCTCGGTGGCGCCGTCCAGGTCGCCTCGGGGCTGCCCGCCGAGACCGCCGACGCCCTGCTCGCCTCCGCGCGCGACGCGTTCGCGGCCGGGGTCGGCGTCACCGCCGGCATCGGCGTCGTCCTCGCGCTGGTCGCCTCGTTCGTCGCCCTGCGCACCTTCCGCGAGGCGGACGCCTGACCAGCCGCGTTGGCGCGAACCGGGCACATCGGTCAGGGTGGAGCCGATGACGGACCGACGGACACCGCCCCGCTGGCTGCGCTGGACCCTGGCGGTCGTGGCCGCGGTGGTCGCCAGCGTGCTCTACGGGGTGACCACCGCCTCGGCGGTGCTCGGGCTCGGGCCTCACGAGGCGCTCTACGAGGTCGACACCGACGGGCTGGTCGTGGTCGACCTCGGCCCGCTGGGCACGCTGGAGATCGACTCGCCGCTGCCCGCCGGGCTCGGCGTGGACGTCACGGTCAAGGAGATCCCCGCCGACCTCACCGCGGTGGGTGGCACCACCACCCTCGACCGGCTCGCCGGCGACCTCGACGGCTACCTCCAGTTCTACGCCAGCCCTTCCACGACGTTCGACGCCGTGACCCACGCCCTGCTCGGGGACGCCGCCCGCCGCGCGGCGTTCGCGCTCGCCGTCATCGGGCTGTCGGGGTGGGGGGTCGCCCTGCTGCTCGGCGGGCCTCGCCGCCGCGAGCTCGGCCGGGTGCTCGGGCCCCGCACGTGGCAGATCACCGCCGGGGTCGCCGTCGTCTCCCTCCTCGGGGCCACGGCGGTGGCGTCCGGCGTCGAGCAGCCGGTGCGGGGGCGGCCCGCCTCCGCCGTCTTCGACGGCACGGCCCTCGAGGGCGCCACCATCACGGGGCGCCTCGCCCGCGTCATCGACACGTACGGCGGCCAGCTCGTCGCCCTGTACGACGACAACGAGGAGTTCTACGCGGGCGCCCGCGACGAGGTGGCCGCGGCTTGGCGGGCCTGGGAGGTGCGGCACGCGGTGCGTGTCGCGACCGGCACCGTCGAGGCGGACGCCGAGGACGTCGTGACGATGCTCGTGGTGTCCGACCTGCACTGCAACGCGGGCATGGCCGGGCCGATCGAGGAGCTCGCCACCCGTGCGGGCGTCGACGTGATGCTCAACGCGGGCGACACCACGATGAACGGGACCGCGGTGGAGAAGGTCTGCGTCGACGCGTTCGCCGACGCCGTCCCGGACGGTGTGCCGATGGTCGTCGCGGACGGCAACCACGACTCGCGGCTCACGTCCCAGCAGGAGGCCGCCCGTGGTCAGCTCGTCCTGGACGGCGACGTCGAGGAGGTGGCGGGCGTGCGGATCCTCGGTGACCGCGACGTGCTGGAGACCCGGGTGGGGGAGGGCACGTCCGTCGCCCGCGAGCGGACGCCGACCGAGCAGGCGGGCGACCTCGCCGAGGCCGCCTGCGACGACGGCGACGTCGACCTGCTGCTGATCCACACCCCGCCGGTGGGCAACCGCGCGCTGGAGTCGGGCTGCGTCCCGTTCCAGGTGTCGGGTCACACCCACCGGCGCGCCGGGCCGGAGCAGATCGGCCAGGGACTGCGGTACGTCAGCGCCTCCACGGCCGGTGCCGCGTCGGGGCAGGCGACCGTGGGCCCGCTCCGCGGGACGGCCGAGATGACGCTGCTGCGGTTCGACCCGACGACGCGCACGATGCTGGACCTCCAGGTCGTCGCGGTCACCCCCGACGGGTCTGCGACGGTCTACGACCGCGAGGTGATCCCCGTCCCCGTGCCGCCGGTGGGTCAGCTCGAGGCGCCGGGCGCTGACGGTGCGGGGGAGGCGACACCCGGTCCGGGGGCGGGCTCGCCGACACCGTCGTCCTCGCCGAGCGCCGGCACCGGCACCGGGACACCGGCACCGTAGGGTCGGCGTCGGCGCCGCCACGTAGGCTCTGGGGCGTGACCGACAGCGAGACCTCCGGACCGGCCGACCTGACCTCCGTGGCGCAGGACTACCTCAAGGCGGTGTGGTCGGCGCAGGAGTGGGGCGACCAGAAGGTCACCACGGGGATGCTCGCCGACCGGCTGGGTGTCGGCCCGTCGACGGTGTCGGAGACGGTGCGCCGGCTCACCGCGCAGGGCCTGCTCGGCCACGAGCCCTACGCGGGCGTGTGGCTCACGGACACCGGACGGCGCCACGCCCTGGCGATGGTGCGCCGGCACCGTCTCATCGAGACGTGGCTGGTCCGTGAGCTCGGGTACTCCTGGGACGAGGTCCACGACGAGGCCGAGGTGCTGGAGCACGCGGTCTCGGAGCGGCTCGTCGAGCGCATCGCGGCCCGGCTCGGCCACCCCGACCGCGACCCGCACGGCGACCCGATCCCGACGGCGGACGGCCAGGTGCGCCGCCCGGACGCGGTCCCGCTGGAGGAGCTGCCGGAGGGGGCCAAGGGTGTGGTGGCGCGGATCTCCGACGCCGACCCGGAGGCCCTGCGCTACCTCGCCGGGCTCGGGCTGGACCTCGACGTCGAGGTGACCGTCGCCCAGCGGCGCGACTACGCGGGCACGTTGTCGCTCACCTGGCTGGGCCCCGACGGTCTGGTCGCCGTCGACCTCGGACATCTGGCGGCGTCGCGCATCCGGGTGCTGCGCGCGTAGGCTGACCCTCATCCCCGACGGCGCGAGCGCACTTCCTGCGCTGCGCCGTCGAATCGTTTCGAGAGGATCCGACGTGACGGCCACCGCCTCCCGCACCACGACCACCGCTCCGGGTTCCCGTCGCGCCCTGCTCGCGCTCGCGCTCGGCGGGTTCACCATCGGCACCACCGAGTTCGCCACGATGGGCCTGCTGCCGCAGATCGGCGCCGACCTCGGGGTGAGCGACCCGGTCGCCGGTCACGCCATCACCGCGTACGCGGTCGGCGTCGTCGTGGGCGCGCCGCTGCTCACCGTCGTCGCCGCACGCATGTCCCGCCGTCGGCTCCTGCTCGTCCTCATGGGCTTCTACACGCTGGCCAACGTGCTCAGCGCCGCCGCGCCCAGCATCGAGTGGCTGGTCGCCGGGCGGTTCCTCGCGGGGCTGCCGCACGGCGCGTTCTTCGGCGTCGGGGCCGCCGTCGGCGCGGCCGTGGCCGGGCCCGGGCGACGCGGCCACGCCGTGGCCATGATGATGACCGGCCTCACGATCGCCAACGTCGTCGGCGTCCCGCTGTCCACCGCCGTCGGGCAGGGCATGGGCTGGCGGGCCGCCTTCGTGCTCATCGGCGTCCTCGGTCTGGCGGCGCTGGCCGGGCTGTTCTGGTTCGTGCCCGAGCGCGGCCCGGTGGAGTCCAGCGTCCGGCAGGAGGTCGGGGCGCTCGCGAACGGTCCGCTGTGGGTCGCGTTCGGCGCCGGCGCCATCGGGTTCGGCGGCCTGTTCGCCGTCTACACCTACGTCGCGCCCACCGTCACCCGCGTCACCGGCCTCGACGAGGGCGCCGTGCCGTGGATCCTCGCCGTCATGGGCGTCGGGATGACCGTCGGCACGCTGCTGGGCGGCCGGTTCGCCGACCGCTCCGTGCTCGGCACCGTGATCGGCGGCTTCGTCACCACCGGCATCGCGCTCGTGCTGTTCGCGCTCACCGCGTCCACCGTCGTCGGCGCCGTCGCCGGGCTGTTCCTCCTCGGCGTCACCTCCCAGGTGCTGGGCCTCGCGATGCAGACCCGCCTCATGGACCTCTCGCCGCGGGCCGAGTCCCTCGGCGCGGCGCTGTGCCACTCCGCCCTCAACCTCGGCAACGCGAGCGGCGCGTTCTTCGGCGGGCTCGTCATCGCCGCCGGGTGGGGCTACGTCGCCCCCGCCTGGGTGGGTCTCGTCCTCACCGTCGTCGGCCTCGCCATCGTCCTGGCCACCGCGCGGTGGCGCACCGCCGCGAGCGGCCCCGGCGGCACCCGGGAGGCGGCCGACACCCTGGTCGCCTGAGCCCCGCGCTGCCGGTTCGGTCGGTCGTCACCGGTTCGGTCGCCCGCCCGACCGAACCGGTGACGACGGACCGAACCGACGGCGGTCCTCCTCCCAGGAGGGTGCGGTACCGTCACGCCGTGACCGACACCACGGTGAGCACCGACCCCGACACCCCGGCCACCGCCCCGCGGGCCCTGACCGCGCGTGCCTACGGCACCCTGCTGGTCGTCCTCGGCGGCATCGGCTTCGGCGGGTCGCTGTGGCTCGCGATCGAGAAGATCCTCAAGCTCCAGGACCCGGACCGCGTCACGTCGTGCTCGATCAACGTGTTCCTCGACTGCGGCGTCGCCATGGGGTCGTGGCAGGGCGCGTTGTTCGGGTTCCCCAACCCCTTCATCGGCGTCGCGGCGTTCCCCGTGGTGATCACCACCGGGGTCGTGCTGCTCACCGGGGCGCGGCTGCCGCGCTGGTTCCACCTGAGCCTGCTCGGCGGGACCGTGCTCGGCCAGCTCCTCGTGTTCTTCCTCATGTGGACGAGCTTCTACGCGCTGGTGGCGCTGTGCCCCGCGTGCATGGTCGTCTGGACGATCATGTGGCCGCTGCTCTGGTACCAGGTCGTGCGCGCGGTGCAGGACGGCGACCTGCGGCTCGGCGGGTCCGCCCGGCACGCCGTCGTGGCGTACCACTGGGTGTTCCTCGTCATCGGGTACGTGGTGGCGATCGCCTGGCTGCTGCTCGCCGTCGGGCCCGCGCTCGTCGCCTCCTTCTGAGGGGAAATCCCTGCCGGGCGGCCCCCGCCCGGCCGGTAGACTCCCGCAGGTGAGCACGCCCCACCCCGACACCGTCACGCAGCGTCCCGACGAGCCCCAGCACCGGTACACCCCGGCCCTCGCCCAGCAGATCGAGGAACGGTGGCAGGACCGGTGGGAGGAGCGCGGCACGTTCCACGCCGCGAATCCCGGCGGCGAGCTCACCGGCCCCGACGGCGCCACCCCGGCGGGCGACCCGTACTTCATCATGGACATGTTCCCGTACCCCTCGGGGGCGGGCCTGCACGTCGGGCACCCCCTGGGGTACATCGCCACCGACGTCGTCGGGCGGTTCCGCATGATGTGCGGCGACAACGTGCTGCACGCCCTCGGCTACGACGCGTTCGGCCTGCCCGCCGAGCAGTACGCGGTGCAGACGGGTCAGCACCCGCGCGTCACGACCGAGGCGAACATGGAGACCATGAAGCGCCAGCTGCGCCGCATGGGCCTGGCGCACGACTCGCGGCGCTCGTTCGCCACCATCGACCCCGAGTACGTCCGCTGGACGCAGTGGATCTTCCTGCAGATCTTCGACTCCTGGTACGACGCCGACGCCGAGCGCCCCGGGGACACCGTCGGCACCGGTCGCGGCCGCGCGCGCCGGATCTCCGAGCTGCGCGACGAGCTCGCCGCGGGCACGCGTCCCGTGCCGGGCCACGACGGCGACAACGCCGGCGGTGCCGTGTGGGCCGCGCTGAGCGAGGCCGAGCGTCGCGACGTCGTCGACGCGCAGCGCCTGGCCTACGTCGACTCGTCCCCGGTGAACTGGTGCCCGGGGCTGGGCACCGTGCTGGCGAACGAGGAGGTCACCTCCGACGGCCGATCCGAGCGCGGCAACTTCCCCGTGTTCACGCGCAACCTGCGCCAGTGGAAGATGCGGATCACCGCGTACGCCGACCGCCTGACCGACGACCTGGCGCTCATCGACTGGCCGGACAAGGTCAAGGCGATGCAGCGCAACTGGATCGGCCGCTCCACGGGCGCGAACGTGCGGTTCGACGTGGTCGGCACGACCGATCTGGACGCCGCGGGCGCGGGCACCCAGGTCGAGGTGTTCACCACCCGGCCCGACACCCTGTTCGGCGCGACGTTCATGGTCGTCTCCCCGGAGCACCCGCTGCTGGACGAGGTGCCCGCCGCCTGGCCGGACGGCACCCACGCCGTCTGGACCGGTGGCTTCGACACGCCGTCCGAGGCCGTCGTCGCCTACCGCCGCGAGGCCGCCGCGAAGACCGCCGTCGAGCGGCAGGCCGACGCCGGCAAGAAGACCGGCGTGTTCACCGGCCACCTCGCGGTCAACCCGGTCAACGGCGACACGATCCCCGTGTTCACCGCCGACTACGTGCTCATGGGCTACGGCACCGGCGCGATCATGGCGGTGCCCGGCGGCGACGAGCGCGACTTCGCGTTCGCGGAGGCGTTCGAGCTGCCCGTCGTGCACACCGTGGAGCCCGTCGGCGGCCTGCCCGAGGGCCACGAGGGCGCCTGGACGGGCGACGGCGTGGCGGTGCGTTCCGCCAACGACGAGATCTCCCTGGACGGCCTGGGCGTCGCCGAGGCCAAGGCCCGCATCATCGCGTGGCTGGAGGCCCAGGGCACCGGCGCGGGCACGACCACCTACCGCCTCAACGACTGGCTGTTCTCCCGCCAGCGCTACTGGGGCGAGCCGTTCCCCATCCTGTGGGACGCCGACGACCGCCCGGTCGCCATCCCGGCCGACATGCTGCCCGTCGCGCTGCCCGACGTCCCGGACTACGCCCCGCGCACCTTCGAGCCGGACGACGCGGACTCCGAGCCGGAGGCCCCGCTGGGCCGCAACGACGACTGGGTCCAGGTCACGCTCGACCTGGGCGACGGACCCCGGCAGTACCGCCGCGACACCAACACCATGCCCAACTGGGCGGGGTCGTGCTGGTACTACCTCAACTACCTGGACCCGACCGACTCGTCGGCCGCGCGCGCGTCAGGCGGCTCCGTCGTCGACCCGGGCCTGGAGCAGTACTGGATGGGGCCGCGCCACAACGCGACCTCCGGCCCGGCGGGCGGCGTCGACCTGTACGTCGGCGGTGTCGAGCACGCCGTGCTGCACCTGCTGTACGCGCGGTTCTGGCACAAGGTGCTGCACGACCTGGGCTACGTGTCGTCGCTGGAGCCGTTCGGCAAGCTGTTCAACCAGGGCTACATCCAGGCGTACGCCTTCACCGACGAGCGCGGCGCCTACGTGCCGGCCGGCGAGGTCGAGGGCGACGAGCAGTCCGGCTGGACCTACCAGGGCCGGCCCGTCAGCCGCGAGTACGGCAAGATGGGCAAGTCCCTGAAGAACGTCGTCACGCCCGACGAGATGTACGCCCAGTACGGTGCCGACACGTTCCGCGTCTACGAGATGTCGATGGGGCCGCTGGACCTGTCCCGCCCGTGGAACACGCGCGACGTCGTGGGCTCGCAGCGGTTCCTGCAGCGGCTGTGGCGCAACGTCGTCGACGAGACCACCGGCGCCGTGACGGTCACCGACGACGAGCCGGACGTCGCCACGCTGCGTGCGCTGCACCGCACGATCGCGGACGTCCGCGTCGAGATGGAGCAGATGCGCCCCAACACGGCCATCGCGAAGCTCATCACGTACAACAACCACCTGACCGGCCTGGCGTCGGTGCCGCGCGCCGCCGTGGAGCCGCTGGTGCTCATGGTCGCGCCGGTGGCGCCGCACCTCGCCGAGGAGCTGTGGGAGCGGCTGGGCCACGGCGCCTCGCTGGCCCGTGAGCCGTTCCCGGTCGCGGACGAGCAGTACCTCGTCGAGGACACCGTGACCTGCGTCGTGCAGGTCAAGGGCAAGGTCCGCGGCCGCCTGGAGGTCGCGCCGTCGATCTCCGACGCCGACCTGGAGGCCGCGGCGCTGGCCGAGCCGAACGTGGTGCGCGCCCTCGACGGTGCGCCCGTGCGCAAGGTGATCGTGCGGGCCCCGAAGCTCGTCAACATTGTCGTCTGAGCCGGAGGTGCAGCGGAGGCTGGGGGCCGAGCGCAGCGAGGCACGCGGCCGCAGCGGAACCGCAGGCTCGGGCGACCAGGGGGCGCCGTCATCGGGGGACTCCCGGCCTCGCCGCGCTCCCGCGCGCCTGGAGGGCGCCCTGGCACGGAGCCGGGGCGCCTTCGGGCTGCCGTCGTTGGCGCTGCTGCACCGGCGGGAGGGCCCGCTGGTGGTGGCGCTGCTGTCGGTGATCTTCGCGCCGGGCCGGGTGACGGTGCCGACGGACCAGCTGCACGTCGAGGTGGACGACCTGCTCGTGGAGGCGCGGGCGGCGGGCCACGACGACGTGCCGGACGAGCCGGCGCGCGCGCTGTGCTCCCGCTGGGTGGCGGGGCGCTGGCTGGTGCGGTCGCTCGCCGACGACGGGACCGAGCAGTACCAGGTGAGCTCCCACGCGGCGGAGGCGCTCGCGTTCGTGGACCGGACGCAGGGCACGCGGTCGCTGGTGAGCGAGTCGCGGATCCGGACGCTGTTCGTGGCGCTGGAGGGTCTGGCGCGGGACGCGCAGCCGGACCGGGCCTCGCAGCAGGCGGCGTTGCGGGAGCGGATCGCGCACGCGCAGGACGAGATCACGCGCGCCGAGGCGGAGCTGGCGCGCCTGGAGGCCGGCGGTGACGTCGTCGAGGTCCCGGCCGAGCGACTCGTGGAGCAGTTCGACAACGTGGCGTCGTTGGTGCGCGAGCTCCCGGCGGACTTCGCGCGGGTGGCGGAGTCGGTGGCGGAGCTGCAGCGCACCATCGTGACGGGGCTGCGGCAGGACGAGCGGGCCACGGGTGACGTGCTCGCGGACTACCTGGACGCGTCGGACACCCTGATGCAGCGCACCCCGGAGGGGCGGGCGTTCTCCGGCGCGATGGAGCTGCTGCGCGACCCGCAGCTCCTCGGCGAGGTGGACGCGCGCGTGCGGTCGGTGCTGGGGCAGCCGTTCGCGGCGGCCGTCCCGGCGGACCGCCGCGAGGCGGTGCGCGCGCTGCACGGTCAGCTCCTGGCGGCGGTCGACGCCGTCCTGGACGCCCAGACGCGGGCGTCGCGCACGATCACCCAGCAGCTGCGGGTGCACAACCCGCTGCGGGACCGCGAGCTGGACGCGGCCCTGCGGGAGGCGACGGCGGCGATGGCCGACTGGTTCGAGTCGTCGTCGCGCTCGGCGCGGGTGGATCCGCTCCGCTGGTTCGAGCGTGCCCGCCTGGGCCGGTTCCGCGACCAGCTCCACGACCTGCGCCCCGAGACGCCGCCGGACGCGCTGACCTGGGCGGACCTCGACGACGACCCGTCCGGCCCGGTGCTGGACGAGCTGCTCGGCATGGGCGGCCCGCGGTACGGCGAGACGTCGGCGCACGCGGCGCGCGTGCTCGCGACGTCCGACGGCGCGAGCGTGGACGAGGTGTTCGCCACGGCACCGGCAGAGCTGCGGCGCCCGGTGGAGCTGCTCGGCTACCTGGAGCTCGCCGTGCCCGGCGCCCTCGACGACGTCCTGGCCGACCGGGACGTGCCCGCGGCCCGGCTGCGGCGCGTCACCGCGGTGCGCGCGGACGGCAGCACGCGCGACCTGGTGCTGCCGCACGTCCCGATCGCCCTGGCCGACCGCTCCGACCTCTCCGACCACGCGACACCTGAGGAGTCCGACGCATGACCGACGTCATCGAGGGGCACGACGCGGACCCCGTCGTGGGGACGCCCGCGGACGCCCCGGGCCCCGTGGACGGTCCTGCCGAGGCACCGGACCCGGCGTCGGACGCCGCGACGCCGCAGGCCCCGGACGCGGGCTTCGTCGCGACGCACCCGATGGAGGACGACGTCGAGGCCCTGTTCGCGGGGGACACCGGCGTGCTGCCGTACCCCGCGCGGCGGGCGCTCGCGCTGGTGCTGCAGCGCCGGTACGTGTCGGCGGCGGCGCACCCGACGGAGTGGAAGGCGCTGCTGGCGCACCAGAACGTGCTGACGTCGCGCTGCCACGACCTGTTCGTCGAGCTGGTCGTGGACCGCGACTACGAGATCGCGTACAAGCGGCAGGTGCGCGAGGACGGCCTGAGCGTGCCGGTCCTGCTCAAGGACGAGCCGTACAAGCGGGTCGAGACGCTGCTCATGCTGCTGGCCCGCAACCGGTTCCGCCAGGAGCAGGGCGCCGGCGAGCGCACGGCGCACCTGGACGCCGAGGAGCTCGTGGACTACGCGGCAGGATTCCTGGCGCAGGATGAGACGAACCTGGCGGCGCGGCGTCGGGAGATCGACAACGCGATCGCGACGCTGGTGCGCGAGCACGTGCTCACCGAGGTGGCGGCGGGCCGCTACCGGGTGGAGCCGGTCGTGGAGATCCTGCTGCCGGTGGAGCGGCTGCGCGAGCTCACCGCGTGGCTGCGCGACGGCGGGTCGGCGGGGGCGGGCGCCCGGGACGACGGGGCCCGCGGCGAGGACGACGGCGACGCCGTGGACGAGGACGAGGAGACCGACGCGTGACCGTCACGACGGGTGCCACCACCGACGCCCCCCGCATGCAGCAGTCGCTGTTCGGGCTCATCCCGACGGCGTCGGACGGCCGGCAGTGGACGGCGCGCTCGATGCAGCTGGTCAACTGGGGCGGCTACGACGGGCACCACGAGGTGCGGTTCGCGGGCACGACGACGCTGCTCACGGGGGCGTCCGGGTCGGGCAAGTCGACGCTGCTGGACGCGTACATCGCCCTGATGATGAGCCACACGACCCCGTTCAACGGCGCGTCGAACGGCGCGACGAGCGGGCGGGCGCGCGGCCAGGAGCAGCGCAACGTGCTGAGCTACGTGCGCGGCAAGCTGGACGAGCAGCGCACGCCGGGGTCGGCGGCGGCGAAGGACCGCGTGCTCCGCGGGGAGTCGGCGGACACGTGGGCCGCGGTGGCGATGACGTGGTCGTCGCAGGCGGGGGAGCGGCTGACGGCGCTGCGGGCCTGGTACGTGCCGCGCGGGGTGCAGCGCTCCGACGCGGTGGTGGCGGTGCGGGCGGTCGTGGACGACGACCTCGACCTGCACGTGCTGGAGCCCCTCGCCGCGCAGCGGTTCGCGCGTCCGGGACTGACGGCGGCGGGGATCACCGCGGTGTTCGACACGGACAAGGCGTTCGCGGCGCGGCTGCACTCGGCCCTCGGGATCGGTGCGGCCGGGGACGGGGACAAGGCGGTGCAGCTGCTCGGCCGCATCCAGGCCGGGCAGCAGATCACCACCGTCGACGCCCTCTACAAGGCGCTGGTGCTGGAGGAGCCGGAGACGATCCGCGTCGCCGAGCGTGTCGTGGAGCACTTCGACGAGCTCTCGCAGGTGCGCGACGAGATGGAGACCGCGCAGCGGCAGGTCGACGTGCTGCGGCCGATGACGGAGCACCGGACGGCGATCGACGCCGCCGCGGCGGTGCGCCGCACCGTCGACGAGCTCGGCCTGGACGGCGGCCAGGACGGCGACGACCACCGGCCGACGCCGTTCACCGCGTGGCGCGACCGCACCCAGCTCGACCTGCTGCGCGACGCCGAGACCCGCAACCGGACCCAGCACAAGGCGGCCGTCGAGCGGGTGGCGGTCGCCGAGGACCGCATCGGCGCCGCCGAGGGCGAGCTGGAGCAGGTGCGCGCCGACCAGCGCCGCAACGGCGGCGACGCCGTCGAGGCCGCCGAGCGGGACGCGCACGACGCCGAGCGTCGCCTGGCGGCCGTGCGGCGGGCCCGTGCCGAGCTGGAGGGTCACCTCGCGCCGCTGGAGCGTGAGGTCGCCTCCCGCCGCGACCTGGACCGCCTGCACACCGACGCCCGCCGCTACCGCGACGACCGCGAGGCCCTCGTGGACTCCCTGTCGGAGGCCGTCGTCGAGGCCAGCGACCGGGTGCGGACCGCGGAGCGGGCCGTCGCCGACCTGGAGCGGGAGGAGGCGTCGCTGCGCGAGCGGCGCGGCAACGTGCCCCGCGAGTTGCACGAGGCGCGCGTCGCGCTGGCGGAGGCCGCCGGGACGGCGCCCGAGGACCTGCCGTTCGTCGGCGAGCTGCTCGAGGTTCGCGGCGAGTACGAGCCGTGGCGCGACGCCATCGGGCTGGCGCTCGGCGGGTTCGCCCTCACCGTCCTGGTGGACGAGGCGCGCCTGGGCGGCTTCCGTGCCGCGATCGACCGTCTCGACCTGCGCGTCCGGGTCCGCTTCGAGGGCGTGCCGACCGGGCTGCCGCTCCACGAGGAGACCGACCGTGCGCTGCTCGGCGGGCGCCTGGAGGTCAAGGCCGGGCCGTTCGGCGGCTGGCTGGCGGACCGCCTCGCGGATCGTTTCGCCTACGTGTGCGTGGACGACGCCGCCGAGCTCGCCCGCCACGACCGGGCGCTCACGCGCTCCGGTCAGACGTCCGAGGGCCGCCGCGGCGCCCACGGCGGGCAGGGCCGCGCGTCCGTGCTCGGGTTCAGCAACCACCGCCGGCTGGCGGCGCTCGAGACCGATCTGGAGGCGGCGCGCGAGGAGCTGCGGCTCGCCGGCGACTCCCTCGGCGGAGCGCGGCTGCGCCAGCGCGGCGAGGCCGACCACTTCGTCGCGTACAGCCAGGCGCTGCGGGTCGAGTGGGACGACGTCGACGTGGCCGGGGCGCAGGCCCGCCTCGACGAGCGGCGGGGCCGCCTGGAGACGCTGGTCGCGGGCTCGGACGTGCTGCGCGCCCTCAAGGCGGACGAGGACGAGCTAAAGGCCCGGCTGGAGGAGCTGTACCGGGAGCGTGCCGGGGCGCAGAACCGGGTGACCGAGCTGGCCGCGGCGTGGGAGCAGATCACCGACCAGGTCGACCAGGTGGCCGACGCCGTCGACGCCGCGGACGACCGGGGCGTCGCCCCCACCCCGGCGCAGGAGCGCCGGCTCGCCGACCTCATGACGCAGGTGGGGTGGTCCGGCGCGGCCGTCGAGGGCGCCGGGCTGGCCGACCTCACCACCGCCGTCGCCGCCGTCGAGCGCGAGCTGCGGCACGAGCGGGACGCGGCCGAGGAGACCGAGCGCACCGCCCGGGCCGCCCTGCGGACGCTGTTCGAGCGGTTCGACGACGCCTGGCCGGACCCGAACCGGTCCACCGACCCGGACGCCGCGTTCGCCGACCACCTGCGCATCTTCGAGGAGCTGGAGTTCGCCCAGCTGTACCGGCTGCGGGACAAGTGGTCGGCGCACCTGCGGCAGATGTCCGGCGACCAGCTCACCCGGCTCAACAACGGCATCGCGCAGGCGGTCGCCGAGATCCGGGACCGCATGGAGCCGGTCAACACGATCCTCGCGGACCTCCCGTTCCGCGACGGCGAGCACAGGCTGCGCATCACTGCCACGCCGGTCGAGGGCCAGGACGTCGCGTCGTTCCGCCGGCAGCTCCGTGAGCTCGCCACCACCCCCGCGGGCGACGTCCCGATGTCCGAGCACGAGCGGCGGTACGCCCGCACGGCGCGGCTCGTCGACCGCATCCGACCCGACAGTCCCGAGCGGCGACGTCTCGTCGACGTGCGCGACCACGTCCGCATCAGCGCCGAGTGCGTCGACCTCGCCGGGAACCACGTCAGCGTCTACGACCACATCGCCGGCAAGTCCGGCGGCGAGTCGCAAGAGCTCGTCGCGTTCATCGTGGGCGCCGCGCTGCGCTACCAGCTCGGCGACGCCGGGGCGGAGCGACCCCGCTACGCGCCGGTGTTCCTCGACGAGGCGTTCATCAAGGCCGACGCCCGGTTCGCGGGGCGGGCCGTGGGCGCGTGGCGTGGGCTGGGCTTCCAGCTGATCGTCGGCGCGCCGCTGGACAAGGTCAGCGCGCTGGAGCCGCACGCCGACGTCGTCGTCCAGGTCGTCAAGGACGCCACCGGCAGGTCCCGGCCGGTCACGCTCGTGGGGGCCTGACCGCTACCGACGTCAGCGGATCGGCCAGACGAAGCGGACGTGCACCGGTGCCTTCGTCACCGGCACGAAGCGGATCCGTCCCGTGCTCGCCCGGTCGGCGGGGATCGTGACCTTCCGGCTGTGCCAGCCTGTGCTCTTCGACCGGGCGTTCACGGTGCCGAGGTAGCGCTTGCCGGCGTACACCTTCATCCGGCCGGCCGTGGGGCCTGTGCGGACGGAGACCCGGACGCCGCGGACGTCCGTCAGGGGGTGGCGGGTCCGCGTCGAGAAGCCGTCGAGACGGGTCGAGACGACGGCGAACTCGTGGGTACGCGCGCCGTCGTCGTCGATGAAGGCGCGGAACCCGTCGAAGTACATGATGGGCGTGAGCGGCGCAGTCGCGCATCGACGCTTCGACCAGGCGCTGACGTTCCCCGCCGTGTCTCGGGCACGGACACGGAGACATATCTGGTCGCCGCCGTACACCATCGGCCTCATGCTCCGCGCGTCTGCCGAACGCCAGGTCCTGCCGACGGTCGCCCACGGTGACAAAGGCCCGAACTCTGCGGTCGTCCTCATCTGGACCTGGTACCCGGTGACCTGCCCGGCGTCGCGGGACGCTGCCCACGTGACCCGGGGATACCAGGCGTACAGGCCGGAGAAGTCGGTCGGCTTGGGATCGAGCCAGCGGTCGACGGCGACACGCGGCGCCGTGGGCGGCATGGTGTCCCGCGCCTGGGCCGGCGCCGCGACGACGCCGGACAGTGCGACCACGACCCCGAGCAGGGCAGCAGCGAGACGACGTCGGGCGGAGGTGACTGGCGTCGTCACAGTGACTCCCGGGGTGGCGGTGGGGGACGAAGCGGACGATACCGGCATCGGCTCCCCGCTGTCACCGGTGAGCTGCCGACGTGTCCGTCGCGCTACGACCGTGTGACCGTTCGGGGTCGGTGCGGCGGACGCGACGACAGCGGCGGGCGCGGTGAGTAGGGTCACGAGAGTGACCGACACACCGCTGATCAGCAGCCCTGAGCACTCCGTCGAGGGCTTCGTCCGGGAGTTCCTGCGCGAGCTCAACTTCACCCAGGGCACGGTCCTGGAACGCGCGAGCACGAACGACACCTACCTGGCCCTGGCCCGCACGGTGCGGCACTACCTGATGGCGCGCTGGATGGAGACGACGACGGCGCACTACCGCCGCCAGCCGAAGGCGGTCGCGTACCTGTCGGCGGAGTTCCTGCTGGGCCGGCAGCTCGACAACGCGCTGCTGGCGGCGGACCTGGAGGAGATCGCGGCGGAGGCGTTGGCGTCCCTCGGTCTCGACCTCGACGTGCTGCGCCAGGCGGAGGTGGAGCCAGGTCTGGGCAACGGCGGCCTGGGGCGCCTGGCGGCGTGCTTCATCGACTCGCTCGCCACGATGTCGGTGCCGGCGATCGGGTACGGCATCCGGTACGAGTACGGCATCTTCCGGCAGACGTTCGTCGACGGCCGGCAGTTCGAGGAGCCGGACCACTGGCTGGACAACGGTTCGCCGTGGGAGTTCGCGCACCCGGAGCACGAGGTGACCGTCTCGTTCGGCGGGCACACCGAGAAGTACACCGAGGGCGAGGGGGAGGACGCCGTCGAGCGCTCCCGCTGGGTGCCGGGCTGGCAGGTGCTGGGTGTGCCCTACAACTACATGGTGCCGGGCTACCGCAACGGTCGCGTGAACACGCTGCGCCTGTGGAGCGCGCGGGCGACGCATGCGTTCGACCTGAAGATCTTCAACTACGGCGACTACGCGGAGGCGGTCCGGGCGCAGACGTTCGCCGAGAACATCACCAAGGTGCTGTACCCGGAGGACTCGACGCCGCAGGGCAAGGAGCTGCGCCTGCAGCAGCAGTACTTCTTCGTGGCGTGCTCGCTGCGCGACTTCATCGACCAGCTCCTGCCCGAGGGCTTCGACCTGCACCGCCTGCACGAGCGGATCTGCTTCCAGCTCAACGACACCCACCCCGTCATCGCGGTGCCGGAGCTGATGCGCATCCTCGTGGACGATCACGGGTTCGCGTGGGACGAGGCGTGGGAGGTCACGCGCCGCTGCTTCGCGTACACGTGCCACACGCTGCTGCCGGAGGCGCTGGAGGTGTGGCCGGTCGAGCTGCTGGGGCGGCTCCTGCCGCGTCACCTGGAGATCATCTACCGCATCAACGACGAGTTCCTCGACGAGGTGCGCGAGACCTTCGGCGACGACGAGCTGCTGGTGCGCCGCATGTCGATCATCGCCGAGCACCCGTTCCGGGCCGTGCGGATGGCGCATCTCGCCACCGTCGCGGCGACCAAGGTCAACGGCGTCGCCGAGCTGCACTCGCAGCTCCTGCGCGACAAGGTGCTCGCCGACTTCGCGAACCTGTGGCCCGACAAGTTCACCAACGTCACCAACGGGGTGACGCCGCGCCGGTTCGTGCGGCTCGCCAACCCGGGCCTGTCCGCGCTCGTCACCGAGGCCATCGGCGACGGCTGGGTGACGGACCTCGACCGGCTGCGCGAGCTGGAGCCCTTCGCCGACGACCCGGAGTTCCGCCGCCGCTTCCGGGAGGTCAAGTCCGCGAACAAGCAGCGCCTCGTCGAGCTGCTGGAGCGCCGCGACGGCATCACGGTCCCCACGGACACGATGCTCGACGTCATGGTCAAGCGGCTGCACGAGTACAAGCGGCAGACGTTGAAGATCCTGCACGTGATCTCGCTCTACGACCGGATCGTGTCCGGGGAGCTCGACGTCGACCAGGTCGTGCCGCGCACCATCGTGTTCGGCGCGAAGGCCGCCCCCGGCTACGTCATGGCGAAGGAGATCATCGCGCTGATCAACCACGTGGGCACGGTGGTCAACGCCCACCCGGTGGCGTCGCGGGTACTGCACGTCGCGTTCCCGGCGAACTACGACGTCACCGTGGCGGAGACCCTCGTCCCGGCCGCCGACCTGTCGGAGCAGATCTCGCTGGCAGGCAAGGAGGCGTCGGGCACCGGCAACATGAAGTTCGCGCTCAACGGGGCCCTCACGATCGGCACGGACGACGGCGCGAACGTGGAGATCCGCCAGCTCGTCGGCGACGACCACTTCTTCCTGTTCGGCCTGACCGAGCCGGAGGCCGCCGCGATCGCGGAGACCGGCTACCGGCCGTCCGCGTACTACGAGGAGAACCCGACGTTGCGGCGCGCGCTGGACCTCGTCGCCAAGGGCGAGTTCTCCGGCGGCGACCGGTCGGTCTTCGAGCCGGTCGTGTCGAACCTGCTCGGCGAGGACCGCTTCATGGTGCTGGCGGACTTCCAGTCCTACCTGGACGCCCAGGACCGGGTGGAGGCGTACTACCGCGACCCGGAGGCGTGGAGCCGGTCCGCGGTGCTCAACGTCGCACGGTCCGGGTTCTTCTCGTCGGACCGTTCGATGCGCGACTACCTGGACCGCATCTGGCACGCGGAGCCGCTGGGGGACTGAGGGGCGCGGCTAGACTCGCCCCGACATGCGCGACGAACCTGCAGTGCGAGTCGTCACCGACTCGACGGCCTGCCTCCCCGACCCTGCCGACCTCGTCGAGGTCGGCGTCCTCGACGGCCTCGACGCGGGGCCGCTCGTGGTGCCCCTGCACGTCGTCACGTCCGACGGCGAGCGGTGCGAGGGCGTCGACATCACGCCGGAGGACGTCGCGGACCGCATCTCCCGCGGCGAGCGGCTGACGACGTCGCAGCCCGCCACCGAGGAGTTCACGCGGGCCTTCCGGGGCCTGGTGGCCGCCGGTGCACGATCGGTGGTCTCGGTGCACCTGTCCAGCGCGCTGTCGGGCACCGTGGACTCCGCGGCGCGCGCCGGTCAGCGCGCGATGCTGCCGGTGCGGGTCGTCGACTCCCGCAGCGCCGCGATGGCGCTCGGCTTCGCCGCGCTGGAGGCGTCCCGGTGCGCCGCCGCGGGCTGCGACGCCGACCACGTGGCGCGCCGCGCCCAGGAGGTCGCGGACTCGGCGGGCGCCTGGTTCCTCGTGGACTCCCTGGACCATCTGCGGCGTGGTGGGCGGCTCTCGGCCCCGGCGGCCGCGCTCGGTACGGCGCTCGGGGTGCGACCCATCCTCGGTCTGGTCGACGGGAGGGTCGACCTCGTGCAGCGGGTGCGCACCCGCAAGGCCGCCGTGGCACGCCTGGTCGACCTGGCGGTCGAACGGGCGGCTCAGGCGTCGCGTCCCGCGCTCGCCGTGCACCACCTGGGAGCGCCGGAACGTGCGCAGGAGGTCGCCGCCGAGCTGGCCGAGCGGGTCGGCGCGCGGCCCGTCGTGTCCCCGGTGAGCGCCGTGCTCGGCGCGCACGTGGGACCGGGGGCGCTCGCCGTCGTCGTGGTGGATCGCGGGGCGCACGTGCACGACCTGGAGCCCGGCGGCCCCTGGTGATGCCGGCCGCGGCCCGTCCACAGCGCTGAGCGGTCCACAGAAGGGCCCGGCGGCAGCGCGCACGGTGGCCGGTCTTCCCTAGCGTCGCGGGGGTGACCACCTCCTCGCCGCCGCCGGCGGACGACCCCGTCGCGACGCGGGTCGACGCCCTGCGCGCCGCCCTCGCCGGCGACGCCGCACCTGCGCCCGCCCACCCCGGTCCTCTCGCGGACCGCCGGACCCCGACCGCCGCCGAACCCGCAGCGGACGAGCTCGCCGAGCGACTGCGCCGCCGGCGCTCGGCCGCGCACGTCGCCGCCACGTACAGCGCCGCCCACGGTCATCCGCTCGGCGCGCACGACGCCGTCGGGCGGCGCTGGGCGCTCGACGCCCGCACCGCCGTCGCCGCGGCGTGCGCGCTGCTCCTCGTCGCCGTCGTCGCCGTGGGGCTCGCGCTGTGGTCGCAGGGATCGGGCGACCTCGTCGATCTCGCGGCGCACGACGAGGCCGTCTCCGTCCAGGTCGACGCCGGCGCTGCGGCCGTCGGTCCCGAGCCCGGCGCGGTCGCGTCCGCGACCCCCGGGGCGTCGCCGTTCGTCCCGCCGACCGACGTCGCGCCGGCACCGGCCGGGTCGCCGTCGCCCGCCGTCGACGCGCAGGGCCCCCAGGTGGTGGTGCACGTCGTCGGGAAGGTCGTCGCACCGGGCCTCGTCACCCTCCCAGCCGGTGCGCGCGTGGCCGACGCCCTCGACGCGGCGGGCGGCGCGACCAAGGGCGCCGACCTCACCCGGCTCAACCTCGCCCGCACGGTGGTCGACGGCGAGCAGGTGCACGTGCCCGCACCGGGCGAGACGCCCGCCCCTGTCGACGCCGGGGCAGGCTCGGCGCCGTCTGCCGGGGGGCCGGCGCCCGACCCGACCCCGGGTGCACCGGTGCCGCTCAACACCGCGGACCTCACCACGCTCGACACGCTCCCCGGTGTCGGCCCCGTCCTGGCCGAGCGGATCGTGGCCTGGCGGGACGCGAACGGCCCGTTCACCAGCGTCGACGAGCTCACCGAGGTCTCCGGCATCGGGCCGTCGGTGCTCGAGGGGCTGCGCGACCTCGTCGTGGTGTGACCGGCGACCTGCGCCTCGTCCCGGTGGCGCTCACCGTCTGGGTGGTCGCCTGGTGGCTGACCGGGTCGCGCCCGCTCGCCGGTGTCGTCCTGCTCCTGGCCGGCGGGGTGATGGCCGGGTGCGTGCTCGCGGTTCGTGGCGCCGGCCCCGTTCTCGCGCACCTCCTGCTGGCGTGCGCGGGGCTCGTCGCCCTCGCGGGGTCGTTCCAGGTGCAGGCCGACGCGCGCGGGGCGCTGCCCGGTCTCGCCGTCGAGGAGGCGCAGGCCACGCTGCACGGCACCGTCGTCTCGGCCGCCCGCCCGGCCCGGTTCGGTGACGGCTCCACGTGGGAGATCGGCGTCGACCACGTCACCGCCCGCGGCGCGACGACCACCGCCCGGGGTCACGTCGTCGTCACCGCTCCCGGCGACCCGCCGCGGGTCGGCGCGGCCGTGGTCGTCCGCGCCCGGCTCGCGCCACCCGGCCTCGGCGAAGGGACCGTCGCCGAGGCCACGGCCACCAAGGCGGTGGTCGAACGCGCCGCACCCCACCCGGCGCTGCGCGTCACCGACCGGATGCGCACGGCGCTCCTGGAGGTCACCGACCCGCTGACGCCGCAGGCCCGCGGTCTCGTGCCCGGCGTGGCGTTCGGGGACACCACCCGCGTGCCGGACGAGCTCGACGACGCGATGCGCGTCACCGGCCTGACCCACGCCACGGCGGTGTCGGGCAGCCACTTCACGATCGTGCTCGCCGTCGTCACCGCCCTGCTCGTCGTGGCCGGGGTGCCCCGGGGCTGGCGGGTCGTCGCCCTTGTCGTCGCCGCGGGCGGGTTCGTGCTGCTCGTCGGACCCGAGCCGTCGGTGCTGCGGGCGGTGTGGACGTGCGCCGCCGGGCTCCTGGGCCTCGCCCTCGGTCGCCCCGGCCAGGGCCTGCCGGCCCTGGCAGCCGCCTCGACCGTGCTGCTCGTCGTGGACCCGTGGCTCGCCCGCTCGTTCGGCTTCGCGCTGTCCTGCGCCGCGACCGCCGGCATCGTGCTGCTCGCCGGACCGCTCGCCCGCCGCCTCGCCCCCTGGTGCGGTCGGGCGCTCGCCTTCGCCGTCGCCGTGCCGTGGGCCGCGCAGGCCGCCTGCGGCCCGGTCCTGGTTCTGCTGGACCCCGCGGTCGCGCTCGTCGCGGTCCCCGCCAACGTGGTCGCCGCCCCCGCGCTCGTCCCAGCCACCGTTCTTGCCCTGGCCGCCACGCTGCTCGCGCCCTGGGCGCCCGGCGTCGCCGGGCCCCTCGCATGGCTCGCCGGACTGCCCACGGGCTGGCTCGCCGGGGTCGCGACCGTCGGCGCGGCGGTGCCCGGCCACCAGGTCCCGTGGTGGTCCGGGCCGGTCGGGGCGGTGGTCCTCGCCGTGGTCACGCTGCTCGTGCTGGTCCTCGTGCTGCGGTGGGAGCCGCCGGACGACCCGGCTCGGCCGGACGTCGTCGGGCTCCTGCGCAGGATCGCCCGAGCTCGCCGTCCGGCGCCGGGCGTCGCGGTCCCGGTGGCGGCCCGTGCGGTGCGGTCCGGGCGGTCGGCACGTGGCCGGGGAGGCCGGGGCGTGCCGGTCCTGGCCGGGGTGCTGGTGGCAGGCGGCGCACTGGTCGTCGCGGTGCTCGTCGTGGTCCCGCGGGTCGGCGGAGGTGCGGGCTCGCCGCCGGACTGGCAGGTCGTGGCGTGCGACGTCGGTCAGGGCGACGCGCTGGTGCTGCGCAGCGGCCCGGCGTCGGCGGTGCTCGTGGACGTCGGTCCGCCCGGCGACGCCGCGGCGCGCTGCCTGACGCGGCTCGGCGTCCGGCGTGTGGACCTGCTCGTGCTGAGCCACTTCCACACCGACCACGTCGGCGGGCTGGAGCAGGTGCTCGCCGCCGTCCCGGTCGAGCGCGCCCTGGTGTCCGCCCTCGCCGAACCTGAGGCTCCCGCCGCCCGCGCCCGTGCGGCGCTCACCGCCGCGGGGGTGGACGTGGCGGTGGGCGCGCCGGACCAGCAGGGGTCCGCGGGGGACGTGACCTGGCAGGTGCTCGGCGCCACGGGCGCCGGGGTGGGCGCCAACGACGCGAGCGTCGCGCTCGCCGTGCGCACGGCGTCCGGGCTCGACGTGGTCACCCTCGGTGATCTGGAGGAGCCCGGCCAGCGGGCGCTCGCCGAGCGGCTGCGCGGGCGCGGGTTCCCCACCGACCCGGTCGAGGTGGTGAAGATGGCCCACCACGGGTCGGCCTCCCAGGACACGGGGCTCGCGGCGCTGCTGTCGCCCGCCGTCGTGCTGGTCACCGTCGGGGAGAACGACTACGGCCACCCCACCGACTCCGCCCTCGACCTCTACGCGGGCACGGGAGCGCGGGTGGTCCGCACCGACGAGTGCGGCACCGCGGCGCTGGTCGTGCGGGAGGCCCGGCTGGCGGTGTCGTGCGGGGCGGGTCCGTGACGGTCGACGGCCCCGCCGGGCTCAGCCGACGAGCAGGCGGTGCAGCGTCGCGAACCGCTGGTCCCACGTCCAGGAGTCCCGGACCCAGCCGGGACCCGCCGCGGCGGCGCGTGCCCGCAGCTCCGGGTCGGCGAGCAGCGCCACCAGCCGGGCGGCCACGTCGGTGGGGTCGGTGCCGTCGACCACGTACCCCGTGACGCCGTCGTCCACGGCGTCGGGCGCGCCGCCGGAGTCCCCGACGATCACGGGAAGCCCGGCGGCCTGCGCCTCGAGGTACACGATGCCGAGCCCCTCCACCTCCAGCCCGCCGCGGCGGCTGCGCGACGGCATGGCGAAGACGTCGGCCGCGGCGTAGAAGGCGGGCATGGCGGCGTGCGGGTGCCCGCCGGCGAGGACGACGTGGTCGTCGACGCCGTGCTCGGTGACGAGCCGGCGCAGCCGGGCGGCGTCGGGGCCGTCGCCCACGATCAGGAGGCGGGCGTCGGGCACGGACGCCAGGACGGCGGGCAGCGCCCGGACCAGGACGTCCTGCCCCTTGCGCTCGACGAGCCGGGCGGCGCAGAGCACCACCGGGGCGTCGGGCGGGATGCCGTAGCGCGCCCGGACCGCCCGCCCGCCGGCCGGGTCGGTGTCGGCGAAGGTCTCGGGGTCGACGCCGGGGGACAGGCGGACGGCCCGTGCCGCGGCCTCGGGCCCGACGGCGCCGGCGAGTACGCCCACGGTGCGGTCCGACAGGTACGTCAGGTGGTCCACGGACCGTCCGATCCGGCGCAGCGCGGCGCGGGTGCCCGGCACCCGGGCCCACCACAGCTCGTGCCCGTGCGTGGTGGCGACCATCCGCCGCACGCCGGTGCGGCTGCGCAGGGCGGGTGCCATCAGCCCGAGCGGGGCGGCGGCGCCGAACCACACCGACTCGCAGCCGTGCTCGGTGACGAGCCGCACGACGTCGCGGGTCCGTGCCGGGGTGGGCAGCAGCATCCGCGTGCGGGCGCGCACCACCGGGTACGGCAGGCCGCGGTCGTGCTCGGCCTGACCCGGCGTGGACGAGGTGTAGACGACGACGTCGTCGGGGTCGAAGCGGGACGTCATCGCGTGGACGAACGTCTCGATGCCGCCCTGTCGGGGCGGGAAGTCGTTGGTGACGACGAGGGTCCGGGGCACCGCGCCAGGCTACCCGGCCGCCCGGGACCACCGACCGCCGCGGGTGCCAGGGCGCGGAGCAGGGCGGCGTCGGCGGCGGTGGTGCGGACCGGGGCGGAGGCAGGAGGGGGTGACGGCGCGCGGGCTGCCCGCTACCGTGGGAGGCGACCAGACCGTGGAAGCGCTCTCAACGAGGAGTCGGCGTGAAGACCAGACTGGACCTGTGGCGCGTGCTCGCCGCCACCGTGACGACGTCCGCCGTCGTCCTGGCCGGGGCGGCCGTCCCGGTGACCGCTCAGGCCGACGAGCCACCGAACCTCGTGGCGAACGGCGCCTTCGAGCCCGGCGTCCACGACCAGTGGTGGGGGATCACCGACGCGGACGTCACCGACGGCGAGCTCTGCCTCGACGTCCCCGCGGTGGAACGGTTCGGCAACTTCGTGGCGCTGGGGCTGACGGCGGGGGAGTCGTACCTGTTCGGCTTCACCGCCCACGGCGAGCCCGGCACGGACGGCCTCGAGGCTCGCGTGCAGTCGGACGGAGCCGCGGGGCCGGAGGTCTTCGACGTCCGCGAGACGTTCGCCGTCGAGCCGGAACCGCAGGACTACGAGTGGGGCTTCACCGCCTCCGGGGACGCGCAGCGCGTCCAGTTCGAGCTCGCCGGGGCCCAGCCCGCGGGCGGGCTGTGCCTCACCGACGTCCACGTCACCCCGCTGGCGCACCTGGCTCAGAACCCGACCTTCGACGGTCTGGAGCCGTGGTGGACCACGGCGAACCTCGCGCTCGCGGAGACCGGCGGCCGGATGTGCGGCACCGTGCCCGCGGGCGGGAACCAGTGGGACGTCATCCTCGGGCAGAGCGGGATCGCGCTGGAGCCGGGCAGCAGCTACACGGTCACCCTCACGGCGTCGGCCCCGCCGGGAACGACCGGGCGCATCCTGGTGCCGCGGCCCGGCGCCGACTGGCCACCCCTGTTCTCCGCGGACGTCGCCCTCGACGGCACGTTCACGCAGACCTTCGAGGTGGACGCCGCGGCGGACACCCAGCTCCAGCTCCAGGTCGGCGGCAACGCCGCGGAGCTCGAGCTGTGCCTGGACCTGTTCTCCCTGACCACCGGAGGGACGGTGCCGGAGTTCGAGCACGAGACCGGCCCCCGGGTGCGGGTCAACCAGGTCGGCTACCTGCCGGACGGCCCGAAGCGGGCGACCGTCGTCACGGACGCGACCGAGCCGCTGCCCTGGGAGCTGCACGACGCGACGGGCGCCGTCGTCGCGACCGGCACGACCGAGCCCGCCGGCACCGACGCCTCCGCCGGGCTCGACGTGCACACGGTCGACCTCGGTGACGTCGCCGCGACCGGCGAGGGCTTCCGGCTCGTCGCGGACGGCGAGGAGTCGTACCCGTTCGCGATCTCGGCCACGGTGTACGACACGCTGCGGACCGACGCGCTGGGCATCTACTACACGCAGCGCTCCGGCACCGAGATCGTCCCGGTCGTCGTCGACGGGGTGGAGGAGAAGGCGGAGCACGCACGCCCCGCCGGGCACGTCGACGCGCCGGGCGACGGCGTCAACCAGGGCGACGTCGACCTGCCGTGCCTGCCGCCCACGGGCGCCGTGGACGCGAACGGTGCGCCGCAGCTCGGCGCCGACGACCACTACGGCGTCGACGGCTGGGCGTGCCCGGACGGCTACGTGCGCGACGTCTCGGGCGGGTGGTACGACGCCGGCGACCACGGCAAGTACGTCGTCAACGCCGGCATCTCGGTCTACCAGCTGCTGTCCGCCTACGAGCGCAGCCTGCACGCCGGGACGGTCGAGTCCGGTGCTCTCGGTGACGGCACGCTCGTGATCCCCGAGCGGGGCAACGACGTGCCCGACGTGCTCGACGAGGTCCGGCACGAGCTCGAGTTCATGCTCGCCATGCAGGTGCCCCGCGGCACGACGATGACGATCGACGGGGAGTCGTTCGACGCCGGCGGGCTGGTGCACCACAAGGTCCACGACATCGCCTGGACCGGGCTGAACCTGCTGCCGTCCGAGGACCCGCAGCCGCGCTACCTGCACCGTCCGTCCACGGCGGCGACGCTCAACCTGGCCGCCGCCGCCGCGCAGGGCGCCCGGCTGTACGAGCCCTACGACGCCGGCTTCGCGGACGACCTGCGCCGGGCGGCGAAGCGCGCGTGGGTCGCCGCGGCGGCGCACCCCGAGATCTACGCACCGAACACCAACGTCATCGACCCCAACCCGGGCGGCGGGCCGTACGACGACACCGACGTCACGGACGAGCGGTACTGGGCGGCGGCGCAGCTCTACCTCACCACCGGCGGGCAGCGGTACGCCGACGCCGTCCTGGGCTCGCCGCTGCACGTCGGCGGCGCCCGCGAGGACGTGTGGAAGCCGACCGGCTTCGACTGGGGCTGGACGGCCCCGGCGGCGCGGCTCGACCTCGCCACGGTGCCGAGCACGCTGCCCGGCCGGGCCGACGTCGTCGCGTCGGTCGTGGCGGCCGCCGACGGCTACGTCGCGATCCAGCAGAGCCAGCCGTTCGGCCTGCCCTACGCCCCCGAGGGCGGGTACGCGTGGGGCTCCACCCATCAGGTGCTCAACAACGCCGTCGTGGTGGCCACCGCCTACGACCTCACGGGCGACCAGGCCTACCGGGACGCCGCGCTGGAGGCGGCCGACTACGTGCTGGGCCGCAACGCGATCAACAACTCCTACGTCAAGGGGTACGGCACGTACTTCTCGCAGAGGATGCACAACCGCTGGATGGCGTCCGCCGACCGCCTGCCCCCGCACCCCGACGGGATGCTGTCCGGCGGGCCGAACTCCGCGCTGGACGACCCGGTGTCCCGGGCCGCCCTCGAGGGGTGCGCCCCGCAGACCTGCTACATCGACCACGTCGACGCGTGGTCGACCAACGAGATGACCATCAACTGGAACTCGGCGCTGGCCTGGTACGCGTCGTGGGCGGACGACATGGCCTCGGTCGCCCCGGACGCGTGGGAGCCGCCGACGCCGACCTGCGAGGTCGGGTACACCGTCCACGGCACGTGGCCGGGCGGGTTCGTCAGCCAGCTCTGGGTGACGAACCTCGGTCCGGGCGCCCGTGACGGGTGGGAGCTCGGCTGGCGGTTCGACGGCGACCAGCGCGTCGTCGGGCTGTGGGGCGGGGAAGCCGTCCAGGACGGCGCCGCCGTCACGGTGACGAACGAGCCCTGGAACGCCCGGCTCGCCGACCCGGGCGCGCGGGGCGGCTCGACGGTGACGCTCGGGTTCGTCGGGGCCGCCCGCACCGGGACCGACCACGTGCCGGACGCGTTCACGCTCGACGGGATGTGGTGCGCCACGGCCTGAGCGGCTGCCGGGGCGGCCGACCGTGTCGGCCGCCTCTGGCAGGCTAGGGGCGTGCCCGCCTCCACCTCCCGCCGCCGCGGTGCGGCCCCGTCGAACGCCCGCTCGTGGGACGACCCGCAGCTCGCCCCCGTCGTGCTGGTGCGGGGGCCCGAGCCGCTGCTCGCCGAGCGGGCCGTCGACGGCGTGCTCGGGCTCGCCCGCGAGGCGCAGCCCGAGGTCGAGAAGGTCGAGCTGGAGGGCGCGACCTACGGCGCCGGCCAGCTCACCGTGGCCGCCAGCCCGTCGCTGTTCGGGGAGGCGAAGGTCGTCGTGGTGCGCGGGGCGGAGGCCTGCACCGACGACCTCGTCGCCGACGTCGTGGCGTACGTCGCGTCGCCCGACCCGGACAGCACGGTCGTGGTCGTGCACGGCGGCGGCAACCGCGGCAAGCGGATGCTGGACGCGATCACCGCGTCGGGCGCGCCCGAGCTGCGCTGCGAGGCGATCACCAAGGACGCCGACAAGGTCGCGTTCGTCAGCGGCGAGTTCCGGCAGGCCCGTCGCCGTGCGGACGCCGCCGCGGTGCGCGCCCTGGTGGACGCGCTCGGCAACGACCTGCGCGAGCTGGCCGCGGCGTGCGCCCAGCTCGTCGCGGACACGACCGGCACGATCGGCGAGGCGACGGTGGACCGCTACTACGGTGGCCGGGTCGAGGCGACGGGCTTCAAGGTCGCCGACGCCGCCGTCGCGGGGGACGCCGGAGCGGCGGTCGCGCTGCTGCGGCACGCGCTCGCCACCGGGGCCGACCCGGTGCCGGTGGTCGCGGCGCTCGCCCTGCGCCTGCGCACCCTCGCCCGCGTCGCGGCGATCCGTGGCGGCTCGACGACGGCCCGCGAGCTCGGCCTGCAGGACTGGCAGGTCCGCATCGCCAACAAGGACCTCGCCCGCTGGACCCCCGAGGGTCTCGCGACGGCGATCAGCGCGGTCGCGCGGGCCGACGCCGAGGTCAAGGGCGGCGGACGGGACCCGGTGTTCGCCGTCGAGCGCGCCGTCCTGACCATCGCCCGTTCCCGCCGCACCTGACCGCCGGCCGGCACGGCACCGGCGCGAGTCAGCGCTGGCCGCGCCGAGTCAGCGCTGGTCGCGCCGGGTCTGGTCGCGCCGAGTCGGCGCATGCGTCTGTGGGGACGCGAAGGCCCCCGCACCGTGGTGGGTGCGGGGGCCTTGATCGGTGGCCCGAGGGCCGACCGGAAGACTCAGAGAGCCTCGACCGACTTGGCGATGGCCGACTTGCGGTTCGCAGCCTGGTTGGCGTGGATGACGCCCTTCGAGACGGCCTTGTCGAGCTTGCGCGTCGCGGTCTTGAGGGCGGCCTGGGCGGCCTCCTTGTCGCCGGCGGCGACGGCCTCACGGACCTTGCGGACGTGCGTCTTCAGCTCGGACTTGACGGACTTGTTGCGCAGGCGCGCCTTCTCGTTCGTCTTGATGCGCTTGATCTGGGACTTGATGTTGGCCACTGGTCAACTTCCTTGATGTGTTCGCCTGCCGGCGAGCGGATAGGTCGTAGAGGGCGGCCACAGCTCCGGGACTGGGGTGGGGAACCCGTGGAGAGGAACCGTGGCTGTGCCCGCCGACCTGGGCGGACACGCGATCAACCAGACTACCAGCCGTGCGGGGCCCCGGGAACCCGTCGTGGGGTGTGGCACGCGTCGCACCTCGGGCTTCCGACGGGGGTCGACGCCGTGCCGCAGGTGCCCGCCGCCGTAGCATCGAGCGGTGACCACCGCACGCTACGCCGCCCTCCTCCTGCCGTCCGCCAACCGGGTGTACGCCGAGGCCTCGCACGAGCTGCTCGCCGCCGAGCTGGAGATCCTCGCCGACGCCGTCCGCCCGGGCCTGCTGCGCGACCTCGGGACAGACCGCCTCGGTGGCGTGCAGTACGTGACGTTCGTCGCGGACGACCTCGGCGACCGGGACGTGCGCCGGCTCGCGAACGCCTCGTCCCTGTACGCGCTGTTCCGGCTGGAGGACGGTGCGCTGCACCCGGTGCTCGCCCCCCGGCTGGACCGCCTCGACGACGACCTGGTGACCATCCAGAAGTACGCCGGCAAGACGAACGAGCAGTTCACCCGCCTCCTGCTCAACGTGACGGTCGCGGCCTCCGCGTCGGCGGGAGAGATGCTCGACCGCCCGCTGCGGGTGCTGGACCCGGTGTGCGGGCGCGGCTCCACCCTCAACCAGGCGCTGCTGTACGGCTGGCACGCGTCGGGGATCGACGTCGACACCCAGGACATGGAGGCGTACGCGACGTTCGTGCGCACGTACCTGCAGCGCAAGCGGCTCAAGCACACGGTGGCGTTCGGGCCGGTGCGCCGGGACCGCAAGGTGGTGGCCAAGCGCCTGGAGGCGACGATCGGCATGACGCGCGAGGAGTTCAAGGCGGGCGACGTGCGCGAGCTCGACGTCGTCGCGGCGGACACCCGTCGCGTCGGGGAGTTCTTCCGGCCGGGCTCGTTCGACGTGGTCGTCGGCGACCTGCCCTACGGGGTCCAGCACGGCAGCCGTGTCGCGAAGGGCGAGCTGCAGCGCGGCCCGCTGGAGCTGCTCACCTCGGCCGTGCCGGCGTGGAAGGCCATGCTGCGCCCGGGGGGTGCGATGGGCCTGGCCTGGAACACGCACGTCGCGCCGCGCGCGGAGGCGGTCGAGGTGCTCGCCGGGCACGGGCTGGAGGTCGTCGACGCCGACCCGTACCTGCGCCTGCGTCACCGCGTCGACCAGTCGATCGACCGCGACGTGCTGGTGGCCCGACGCCCCGCGAAGGGCGCGTCCGCCCGCTGAACCGACGCCGTCGTGCCGACGACGTGGTCGACCCGCTGGCCGGTGCGGCCCGGCGACGGACCTCAGTGCCCGTGCCGGTGCATCCCGCCGACGACGGCGTCGAACGTCGTCCGCGGCAGCACCGCGCCCTCGCGGCGAACCTTCGCCGCGTCGACGCGCACCACCCGGTCGAGGCGGACCTCGCTGGGGCGCCCCTGGGAGTCCCAGCGCCCGCTGCCGACGTCCATCCAGTGCCGGCCCCAGCGGGCCTCCTGGGCGGCGTCGCGGTCGTGGTCCTTGCTGGTGAGCTGCAGGGCGAGCAGCCAGGGGCCGTCGCGCCCGACGAGGAGCACCGGGCGGTCCTTGCCGCGGCTGAAGTCCTCCTCGAACGGCACCCAGGTCCACACGACCTCGCCGGGGTCGGGTGAGCCGTCGAGGTGCGGGGCGTACTCGGCCGCGACGACGCCGTCGTAGTCCCCCGGGTAGCCCTCGGCGGGCGCCCCCGGGCGGGGGGCGGACGGGCGGGGCGGCGCCCCGGCCCGCCGGGTCCGGGCGCCGCTCGGGCGCAGGGCGCCCACGAGGCGTCGCAGCAGGTCGGTCCAGGTCGAGGTGGCCACGGGCCCAGCCTTCCACGTCCGGGGCGGTGCCGGGGAACGTCCCGGCACGGGTCCACGACACGGGGACGAAACACGGTCGGAACGCGCCGGGGCCCTGGGGCGCCTACCGTGCGGTCATGGCGGACCTCTTCGACG
Organism: Isoptericola dokdonensis DS-3; assembly: GCF_001636295.1. NCBI lineage: Bacteria > Bacillati > Actinomycetota > Actinomycetes > Micrococcales > Promicromonosporaceae > Isoptericola > Isoptericola dokdonensis. The sequence continues at coordinate 243,784 of NZ_CP014209.1, forward strand.
ACTACCCCCTCGGTGCGGCGTTCGACGAGCTGCTCGACCGCGACCGCTCCGTGCGGACCCGCTACCGGGGCGTCCACGACACGCTGACGTCCCTGTCGGCCCAGGAGGTGACCGCCCGCGCCGAGGCGCTGGCCCGCGCCTACGTGGCCCAGGGCATCACGTTCGACGTGGCGGGCGAGGAACGCCCGTTCCCGCTCGACGTCGTGCCGCGGGTGGTCTCCCCGGACGAGTGGGACGACATCGGCCGCGGGGTCGCGCAGCGCGTCCGGGCGCTGGAGGCGTTCCTCGCGGACGTGTACGGGCCGCAGGAGGCGGTGCGCGACGGCGTCGTGCCGCGCCGCCTGGTCCTGTCCAGCTCGGAGTTCCAGCGCGAGGCGCACGGGATCGTCCCGCCCAACGGGGTGCGCTGCCACGTGGCGGGCATCGACCTGGTGCGCGACGAGGCCGGGGAGTTCCGTGTCCTGGAGGACAACGTGCGGGTGCCGTCCGGGGTGAGCTACGTGCTCGCGAACCGGCAGTCGATGGTCCGCACGTTCCCCGAGCTGTTCTCCCGGCTGCGGGTGCGCAGCGTCATCGACTACCCGCGGCGTCTGCACGCGGCCCTGGCGGCGGCGGCCCCCGACGGCGTGCCCGACCCGACCGTCGTCGTGCTCACGCCCGGCGTCTTCAACTCCGCCTACTACGAGCACGCGCTGCTGGCCCGCCTCATGGGCGTCGAGCTCGTCGAGGGCCGCGACCTGTACTGCCAGGCGGGGCGCGTCTACATGCGCACCACCAGCGGGCCGCGCCGCGTGGACGTCATCTACCGCCGCGTGGACGACGTCTTCCTCGACCCGCTGCGGTTCCGGCCGGACTCGGTCCTCGGCGTGCCGGGCCTGGTCGACTGCGCCCGCCGCGGCACCGTGTCCCTCGCGAACGCCATCGGCAACGGGGTCGCCGACGACAAGCTCGTCTACACCTACATGCCCGACCTCATTCGGTACTACCTCGGGGAGGAGCCGGTGCTGAAGAACGTCGACACCTGGCGCCTGGAGGAGCCGGGGGCGCTCGCGGAGGTGATGGACCGCCTCGCCGAGCTCGTCGTCAAGCCGGTGGACGGCTCGGGCGGCAAGGGGATCGTGGTGGGTCCGGACGCGACGCCGGCCGAGCTCGACCGGCTCCGCTCGCGCCTGGTCGCGGACCCGCGCGGCTGGGTCGCGCAGCCCGTGGTCCAGCTCTCCACCGTCCCGACGTACACGGACGGCGCGTTCCGGCCTCGGCACGTGGACCTGCGTCCCTTCGCGGTGAACGACGGCCACGACGTGTGGGTGCTGCCCGGCGGGCTGACCCGGGTCGCGCTGGGCGAGGGGCAGCTCGTGGTGAACAGCTCCCAGGGCGGCGGGTCGAAGGACACCTGGGTGCTCACCGACCGGCGGGCGCCGTCGGCGGCGCACCCGGCGCAGGGTCCCGCCGGTGCCGCCTCGGCGGACTCGGGCGGGGAGGTCGCGGGGGTGCCCATCGCGACGAACCCCGCGGACCTGGCGGGCCGCGAGCAACAACAGCAGCAGCAACAGCAACAGCAGCAGCACGAGACCGAGGAGGTGCCCGCATGCTGAGCCGCATCGCCGAGTCGCTGTTCTGGATCGGACGGTACGTGGAGCGGGCGGACGACACCGCCCGGATCCTCGACGTCCACGTCCAGATGCTGTCGGAGGAGCCGTGGGCGGAGGAGTCGGCGGCCTGCCGCACCCTGCTCGCGATCATGGACCACCCGGCCACGCCGGAGGACGGCCCGGTGGGGCGGGAGACGCTGCTGCGGCTGCTCGCCCACGACCGGGCGAACCCGTCGGCCATCGCGGGCGCCCTGGTGGCGGCGCGGGAGAACGCGCGCCGGGCGCGCGAGATCGTCTCGACCGAGCTGTGGGAGACCCTCAACACGACGCGCAACGACGTGTCGAAGATCGGCCGGTCCCGCCGGCCGCACGAGTTCTTCGCGTGGGTGCGCGAGCGCGCCGCCGTCGTGGCGGGCCTCATGGAGTCCGCGACCCCGCACGACGCGACCTGGCACTTCATGGTGCTCGGCCAGTCGATCGAACGGGCCGACATGACGGCCCGGCTGCTGACGACGCAGGCCCGCCTGGGCTCGGCCGGGCCGGGCTGGACGAGCGTGCTGCGCTCGTGCGGCGCCCACGAGGCGTACCTGCGGGCGCACCGCGGACGCACCTCCGACGACGACGCGGCGGGCTTCCTCGTCCTGGACCGGCTGTTCCCGCGGTCCATCGTGTACGCGCTCGGCTCGGCGGACCGTGCGCTGCGGGCGCTGGAGCCGGTGGAGTCCCGCCGCGAGGTGAGCGACGAGGCGGTGCGCGAGCTCGGCGTCGTCCGCTCCCGCCTGGAGTTCGCCCGCCGGTCGGACACGATCGAGGACCTGCCGGCCGTCATGGAGCAGGTGCAGCAGGCGTGCTCGCGGGCGAGCGTCGCGGTGCGCGACCGGTACTTCCCGTCGACGGTGTCGACGGCCTGGGTGGGGGAGGCGCTGTGAGCCTGGTCAGGGTGGTGCACCGGACGGCGTTCACGTACGGGTCGCCGGTGACGGCGTCGTACAACGAGGCGCGGATGCGTCCCGTGCAGGACGACCGCCAGCAGGTGCGGTCGGCGCGGCTGACGGTGGCCCCGCACACGTGGACGGACACGTACCGCGACTACTGGGGCACGCCGGTGACGATCTTCGAGGTGCTGGAGCCGCACGAGCACCTGGAGATCGTCGCGGAGTCCACGGTCGAGGTGACCGGCTCGCCCGGCGCACCGCAGGACGCCCCGGACTGGGAGGCGCTGGGCGGCGGCCCCGTGCTGGACGCGTACCCGGCGTTCCTGGCGACCACGCCGACGACGGTCGTGCCCGACGACGTCGCGGCGCTCGCGCTCGACGTGGCGAGCGGTCTCGGGCCGGCCGAGGCGGCCGAGGCGATCTGCGGGGAGGTGCGCGACCGGCTGGACTACGTGCCGGGCGTGACCACGGTGCACAGCCCGGCGTCGGACGCGTGGACCTCCGGCCAGGGGGTGTGCCAGGACATGGCCCACCTGGCGATCGGGGCGCTGCGCTCGGTCGGCATCCCGGCCCGCTACGTCTCGGGCTACCTGCACCCGCGCGCCGACGCCGCGGTGGGGGAGACCGTGGTGGGGGAGTCGCACGCCTGGCTGGAGTGGTGGGTGGGCCGCTGGGTCGCCTACGACCCGACGAACCGCCGGTTCGCCGGGGGTGACCACGTGGTGGTCGGCCGCGGGCGGGAGTACGGGGACGTGCCGCCCCTCAAGGGTGTGTACGCGGGGCCGGGCGCCAGCGACCTGGAGGTCGCCGTCGAGATGACGCGGCTCGCCTGAGGGGCGCGCCCCTCACCGGCCCTCGAAGCGGGGGGCCCGGCGCTCCAGGAACGCCGAGACGGCCTCGCGATGGTCCGCGGTACGGCCGAGGGCGTCCTGCTCGACGGCCTCCGCGGCGAGCGTCTCCGCCAGGGTGCGGGTGGGGGCCGCGGCGACGAGCCGCTTGGAGGCGGCCTGGGCGAGCGGGGGACCGGCGGCGAGCCGTGCGGCCAGCGAGGCGGCACGGGCGGCGACGTCGTCCGCCGGGACGACGGTGCCGGCCACGCCCCACCCGACGGCGTCGGTGGCGGTGAAGGTGTCGCCGAGCAGCACCAGCTCCCGGGCCCGCGCCGCACCCACCGCCCAGGTGAGGGTCGCCGAGAGCCCCGAGTCGAAAGTGAGCCCGACGCCGCCGAACGCGCACCCGAGGACGGCGTCGTCGGCGAGCACCCGCAGGTCGCACGCGAGCGCGATCCCCAGCCCGGCGCCGACGCACGCCCCGTGCACGGCGGCGTGCGGAGCGGTCCCCCGGCCGAGGCATCGATCTGTACGACGGTCGCGTCGTCGATCTCGGCCGGTCCCACGTCGACACTCACTGGCCCGTAGCCGGCTTGGGGCAGCCGGGCGCGTTAGGGTCCGCCAGATGCTCCCCACAGCCGCGGCACGCGTTGTCGGCGTCGTAGGTAGGCCCGTCGTCGTCGGGCGCGATGACGAGGGTGAAGGTGTTGGCCAGCGGGTCCTCTTCGTCAGCGATGCCGTGCCAGGCCAGCACCGCGGCGTAGTCAACTCCGGTCAGGACGGCCAGCGCGTGCGCGTAGCCGATTCACCGGCCCGTCTCGACGACGAAGTGGTCGGCGGCGGCAGGGTGCCGGGTCGCCGCGAACGCATGCTCGTAGGCGGCCACCAGCGTGGTCACGTCGTCGAGATCCTTACGGGTCAGGCGCTCGCGGTTGAGGTGCTCGCCGAACGGGAAGCCGCGACCGGGGTGGTTCGCGGCCTCGAGCTCGTCCGCGGTGGGCGCGGCCTCGACGAGGAACATGGCCGGGCGGTCGTTGCGGTCGACTCCCTTGTGGGCGGCGACCGGGAGCCACCAGGCCTCGACGTAGCGGTCGCAAGCCTCGCCTGCCGGCTCAGGGGGTCGAGACTCGAGGGCAGTGGCGACCGCCTCGGCAGCGTCTATCTCGCTGTGCGCGATGACGTCGAAGACGACCGGGATCACGGAGTCGCGCATCGGGCTCAGGCCTCCTTGACGAGCATGTGGTGCGCGAGGCCGCATGCGGACCCGCCCGTCGTGGGACAGGAGTTCCTCGACTTGCTGGATGAAGGGGATGGGCACGCAGCGGCCCGCAGGTTGGTCTGGGTCCAGTCCTGCGGGATGAAGCAGGTCTGGTGGTGGGTCCATCCGCCCCCGTGCCAGCGCAGGATGCTGGTCTGGTGCATGCCGGTGTGGTCGGCGCGCTCGGCGTCGCCGAAGTCGGCGAGGTCCAGGCTGATCTCTCCGGCGCGCGGGTCGCGAGCGTAGATCGTCTCGGTGGTCGTGCTGAGCACGCGGCACCACCCTTCACGGCCGGGCAGGCGGAACTGGTCGTCCGGAGGCAGGTCGGCGAGGTGCGTGCGTTCGAGCGTGGAAGTGGTCATGGTGCTGTCCTCCGAAGGACGGGCAGGTGGTCAGGCTGCCGCTGTGGTTGGTGGTTTGACGCTACTGCTCGCCGCCGACGCCAGCGTGGCCCCTCGACTACCTCCACAGGACCACATGCCGCCCGTCCCTGCGTCTGCTTCCGGACGCGGGTCCCACTAGCAGCCATGGCCGGCGCCGGTGAGGATGGGACGCATGTACCCGTTCCTGATCCTCCAGATTCAGCAGCTTTCGGAGTGCAGCCGATGACCTCCGCGGGCGCCGACGCACCGACGCCCGAGGAGCTCGCGGCCCACATCTCGGTCCAGTTCGACAGGTGGGGCCGACGCGTGGTTGCGCCGGCCTCTTGCGAGATCACGCCAGGCAGCGATCTCGCTCGCGACGGATCGCGGAAACTGCCTGGTGGCCGCGTGCTGGGCAAAGTGGTCTGGCGAGCACTAGCCACCGCGGGCGAACACGCAGCGGCCGCGGGCCATCTCCTGCGCGCCTACGACAACGCCGTCTTCGCCAAGCCCAACCTGACATGGGCGCGAACCACTCTGGTCGGCGCGGCGAAGGCGCTCTATGTTCTGGACCCGGACGACGCTGACGAACGTCGGGTACGTGCACTACGCCTGTTGCGCGCCGAGAGTGCAGACGTACACCGGCTGATCAAGGTCTGGCAGGGCGAAGGAGCTCTCGATCAGGAACTGTCGAAGGCCGCGGACGAACTGCAGCAGGACAGCGAAGCGGCCCTGGTCTCAATGCAGCAGAAGCCGGGGAGCCAAATCTCCGAATCGGCCCTCCTTGAAGCGGTTGCCCACCACCTCGACGGAGGACCGGCAAACCCGCTGGCTCGCGTCCAAGAACTGTGGAACACGACCTCGGGTATCGCGCACGCACGCACCTGGGCATGGGACACCGGCCTGGAGGACAGCACAGGAGCCGAGCAGGTTGTACGCATCTGGATCCTGCCGATAGACCTGATGTACAGCGCTTGGGAGCTCTGGAACCAGAGGCGGGGCAAGGGCTAGGTGAGCAGCGGAACCGACCTGGTGCAGGGCATCCGCGAGCGCGGATCGGGTCCAGGAGCGGCAACTCACGAACCTGATCAGGCCGATGTGGCATTGAGTTGTCCCGCACCGAGATGGGACTATCGGCGGCATGAGGAACGAACCCACCAGCGGGTACGAGGATCCGGCGCTCAACTACAGGGTCACCTGGAAGGTCGTGGACAGCGGCGGTGTCGTGGAGGAGCGGATCTTCACGAGCCGCGATCAGGGGTGGGACTTCTACCAGGACATGAAGAGGTCGCCGAACGCGTATGGCCCGACCTGGGAGCACATTCCCGCTCAGTAAACAGGCACGAGTTTCATGGCCGCTTCCAGCTCGGGGTCCAGGTACGTGAGCCTCCTGCCGCTCGACCAGCGTCCAGCGTCTCGTTCCTACCGCGGGGTGCGATCCCGTCTGGGGGTGCTTTTCGTCAACCGCACGCCGACAACGACCGGCCCCCGTCTGCCTAGATGTACTCACGCATGCGGGGCAGCGCTACAGCCAGTTCCTCGAAAAGTGCGGGCCATCCGCGCCGCAGCCAGGTGAGGCGTCCCTCGGTGAGGCGGTTCCCGTCGAGCATGGCTGAGACCCGCATGAAGTGCTCCGGCGCCCCGAGCTCGCGCAGCTTGATGTAGACGGGGTTGACGGGCAGAGCGTGGCGGGAGATGTAGCCCCAGATCTCGGCCGTGCTCCAGTCCCACACCGGGCCGTAGGCGACGGTGCCGTCGATCCGGGCGATGCGGCCACCGTGGCGCGCCCGCGCGATTCGCCCTTCGCACAGGGGCGAGCAGTGGCACCGCTGGGCGCGCAGCGCGTTGGCGTAGGCCGCGGCTCGGCCGCGTGACTCCTCGGCCCGAACCCCCCACAGTTCGCCGGGCCCGTGGGCTCTTGTGCGCGATCGCCACCGGTTCGGTGATGAGCACCTGGTGCAGGTCGACCGCGGTCCGGCGTGAGGACGGCGCATGGTGGTCCCAGGCGCCGCTGGCGGAAATGGCCTCCAGTGTGGTCATCTGGGCCGGGATCGTGTGCAGGTTCAGGTCCCAGTCGTCCGCGAGCGCCGCGAGGTAGGTGTAGGTCTCGACGGAGGGGGACCACGAGCGCCTGGGCGGGCTGGAGCGGGTCGTTCTGGAGGAGGTCGGCGGTCTGGGTGCGGGTGAGTTCGTTCAGCGTGGCCGGCGTGCGGGTCACCAGGTGCGGTGCTGATCGCAGGTGTGGGGTGGAGTAGGTCCAGGTGCATCCCGCGCACAGTCCTGGCCCGTTGGGGTCGGCCCATTCGTCGAACGCGGTGAAGGTCTTGGACACGACCGTGCGGGTCGGGGTGAGGGTGTCCTCTGTCCCGCCCCCACCACCGGCCGGTGGCCCCGCCGGTGGTGGGGGCGCCGTCGCCGGTCCAGGCAGCGGTGAGCACGTTCACGGGTCCTCGCACAGGTCAGTGGTCTGCGTCTACACCTTCAGAAGGTGCGGCAGCGCACGGCCCTGTGACACGGCTCCTGAGACTTCCGGGCTCGGTCCAGCGGGTGCAGGGCTTGCTTGGCGGGCCGTGTGACTCCGAGGTGCGGAACATGATCCTGCTCGCCGCGATGGGCGTTTTCACCCCTTCTACGGTCCGGGGCAGGTTTGTCCGCTTCGTAGGCTTCCTGGGTGGCTCAGAACAGTTCCGCCGGTACCGGTTGCCTCACGCTGCTAGGAGTACTCACTGCCTGCGTGATCGCGTCCTACGTGGCGATCACCACCCCCGACTCGTTCGAGATACCCACCGTCGTGGGCATGACGTACGACGAGGCCGATGCAGCGATCGCGGCCGCCTACCCCCAGTACTGGGGCAACCCTTCCGAGGGAGCGATCCATGACATGTCCCCATTCGACCGCTCGGAGCACGACGGCGAGGACTGGGTGATCTACTCGCAGTTTCCCAACGCCGGAGAAATGCTCAGCGAACCGCAGGACTACGACAGCTTCGTCGACTACTACGTCCTGCCGCGGGCCGAGTTGGAGTGGTTCGAGGAGAACCCCACCATGCCTGTGGTCAAGAGGGGCCCCTACGCCAAGACGCTCAAGAAGACCTTCGGGCCCGTGCAAGGACTAACCGTGGCGTACTGGAAGAAGGGCAAGGCAGGCAGGGGGGGCACCGAGAAGTGGGCCTACGTCTTCCGCGATGGGACATTGGACTGGACTGCGGAGAGACCGGCCGGCGAGACGGCTTCCGAGCGCCAGGCACGCTTGACGACCAAGGGCAGCGCCAACGTCGAGCCGGACCTCGAAAAGACGATCGTGACGGGCCGCACGATCCCCGCGGCGGGCGAGCCACTCCGACCGGGTCAGTTGATCCTCATCGAGGCGGCCGTCATCCCTCCGAAGCCCGAACCCGAACCTGCCGATGACGCGTCCAGCAGCGGAGGAGGTACCGAGGGTGGCTCTGCGGGCGGCTCGGTGAGTGTCGGAGGCGGTGGCGGTGGCGGCGGTGGCGTGGACTTCGGCAAGCCTCGATTCTGCTCGCGCACGTGGTGGTGTTGAGACTGGTATTCCTCCACACCGCGAGCTTCATCAACGGGCTGCGACGCAGGGCCTGGCGGCAACCACCAAGGCCGGAGCCGACTACTCAGTAGACGCGACCGAGTCGCACATCCCGTTCTCGTCGGCTGCAGTCAGCACCTCGATCACGTACTCGGTCATCGCTACGGAGACCACGTCACCCGCGTCGGCCCCCTCGCTGTTACCCGCCAGCTCCCCCAGCAGGGCAGCGCAGTCACCGTCCAGCGCCGAGCCGACGATGAAGGCGTCGTACCCCTCGGGAAGATCATCCCCTTCGGGGATTTCCTCGAGGAAGGCAGCCTCCTGCTCTGTGCCCGGCGTCGCCTCCACCCACACGTTGTCGTCGTCCAGGGGCCGGGTCGACTCTGTGTCCTCGCCAGCGGGCTCAGAGCCCGCCGGGGATGCGGGCTCAGAGGGCTGCTCCGGCTCAGGGGACGCCGTCGTCGGCATGGAGCTAGAAGGCGGCGCCGCAGACACCGACACGTGGTCCGTCGTGGACGCTGGATCCTGCGCCTCTCCGACGTCGGAGCAGCCCGTCGACGCGACCAACACGAGTGCGGCGAGCACAGCCTTTCGTCTCATGATCTTTCCCCTTCTGGCCGGACCAGGTCGGCAGAAGTACAGCACGCGCAGGACCAGCCACCTAACTCAAGGGGAGGGTGAATCGCGCTGGGGTTCGTTCCTATGCGTTCCCTTGGCCAGCACTCGCTGGCCAAGGGAACGCATAGGAACGAACCCCAGCGCGATTCAGAGTGCGACAGCGCCCTCGTGTCGGACCCCACACCTTCACCACCTTCGACACCCATGCCTTCACCGGAGCCGGAGCCCTTCACCGTTGAGGGCACCTACACAGGCAAGGTCACCGTCACCGAGGACTGGTCGAACGAGGACACCGCCACCGAGGACTGGTCGAACGAGGACACCGCCACCAGACTCGGACAGACCTTCGAGGTCCGCGTCGAAGTCCCAGCGTCCTGCGTGCCGGTGCCCGAGGGCAGCTGTGAGGTCAAGTACTCCGACCTGTACGAACGCAGTGACTGGGAGCTCGACAGCAGTGAGTTCACCTGGGCGCAGGACGGCGACCGGTGGGTGCTGACCTCCCGCGGCAAGGTCACCGACGAATGCTTGGGTGGAGGGACAACTGAATCAAGCGACGACATCACTTTCACGTTCAAGCGCGATGAGCGAGCCGCGAAGTCCGTCCGAATCTCCTACGTCTGGAACACGACCGACAATCCAAGCAACCAGTGCGCCGCTGGCTTCCACACCGACGGCAGGCTCACGCGCAGGTAGCCTCTCGCGCTCCAGGAGGCCAGCGACCACGCAACTAGCGTGTGCACCATTGACCGGCCGACGACGACGCCCGCAGAGATCGCGCGGCTCCTCCCGGCAGGAGAAGCATCAGATCGCGCTTGGCTCCGGCGGTCAGGCCTGAAGCCCGTGGATGGGCGTTGGCTCGTCGAGGCATCCGTGGCAGCCCAGATAGTCGACCGCTTCACTGTCCGCACGGCGGCGGCACCGGTGAGCTGCGCCGCCCCGGGCTGCTCCAGGATCGGCGGCGGACGACTCGGCTTGTGCCGGATGCACATGAAGCGCTGGCGACGCCAAGACAGCCTCGAGGTTCGCGACGGCGCCGAGCACCAGCGAGCGAAGACGCACTGCCCACACGGTCACGAGTACACCGCGGCGAACACATATGTCTTCGCCGATGGCCGATGGCCGACGCCGCTGCCGCATGTGCAGGCTCGCTTCAGCGCGCACCGACTGACGGGCCCGAGCGAGATCTCGACGCGGCGGGTCAGCGTCGGCCATCGCGACCCAGAGTGGGCAGCCCTCCGCGGACGGTACGGACCGAGCGGTTCGGGGCTCGCTGGGTGTCGCGGTCGGCCGTGTCCGCGGCGATCAGGCCTCGCTGCTGGGTCCTCTGCGCCACCACAGCCATGACGCCGTCGGCGACATCAGGTTCGGCCGCTTGGCAGCCGACGCAGATCCGCCACCTAACACCGGCACCAAGCTTGCGGATCGCGGACGTGGTCCGATGCCGCACAGCCTGCGTCACCTCCTGCCCGCAGGCTGTCGGGCCCTGCTCGCCGGTGATGTGCAGCCACGCCCCACTCAAGACCCAGCGCACACCGCTGTCTGGCAACGTCATGCGATCCATCATGGCCGGGAAACCCACTGGCCGCCGTCCGCGAGCGCCTCGCGCTCAGGAGCCCAGGGTGATGCCACGTTCGGTGAAGAAGGGTCCGGGGTCGATTGCCTGACCGTCGCGCTGGACCTCGAAGTGGAGGTGGCAGCCGGTCGAGGTGCCTGCGTCGGCCGGGTCGATGCTGCGGTCGCCACCGACTGAGGCGATCTGCTGTCCGCCGGTGACGGTGTCGCCGACGCTGACCTGGAAGGTGCCGGACAGCACGTGCGCATCGCGGGTCACGATGCCCCCGCCGTGGTCGACCACCGGCTGAGGCATCGTCGTCAGGGTGCGCACGATCGCGTTGTAGTGCCGCTCCACGGTCCGCTGCCGGTCCCACGTGCCGTCGGCCAGCCCGGCGGCGTGCTCCCGCAGGTCCTGCCCGACGCAGAACGCCGGCCCGGACCCGGTCAGCACGACGGCGCGGACCTCCGGGTCGCGCGCCACGTCCTCCAGGGCGTCCAGGAGCGCCTCCTTGTGCGCCAGGTCGAGGGCGTTGCGGTGCTCGGGGCGGTCCAGGACGACGGTCGCGACGGCGCCGTCGCGGTCGACGCGGCAGAGTGCGGGCACGGTGTGACTCCCTCGGCATGGCTCGGCGTGGCGGCGCCGCCCAGTGAAGCAGGACGCATCCACGGTGTCGAGAGCTCGGTGTCGAGAGCGCCGCCACCGGGTGCGGACGCCGCGGAAGGAGGGCTCAGGGGACGATCGGCTCGGCGAGCGCCGCGTCCAGCGCGTCCGGGTCGCCCGTGACGGTGGCGCCGGCCTCCTCGGGGCTCAGCCGCCGCCACAGGAGCAGGTCCAGCTCGCGGGCGGGGGCGTGCACGGTCGTGGCGGGCACGCCCGGCTCCGTGTCGTCGTGGGCCCCGAGCATCCAGACCCGCCCGACGTCGGTCGCGTGCAGCGCGACGGTGCGGTCCAGCGGCGCCATGCGGTCGAGCCGCACCTGGCGGGGCTGGAACATCGTGACGACCTCGTCGACGCCGTCGGCCCAGACCTCGGCGTCGACGCCCACGGGGTCCTGGGCGCCGACGGCCACCCCGGAGCCGTGGCCGGCGGCGCGCAGGTCGTGCAGGTGCACCAGCGTCTCGTGGAGCTGCCGTCGCCACCAGAACGTCGCGGGCCCGCGCCCGGTCAGCGTCCAGGCGTCGGCGTCGGGCCCGAGGGCCACCAGCGTCCCGTGCAGCTCGGCGGCCTGCGCGGTGTAGAACGGCACGAGGTCGAACGGGCCGCGGCCGAGCGGCGTCTCCCGCTCGCGGCGGGCCTGACCGGCGGCCCAGTGATGGATGCGCCCGAGGTGCTCGACGAGGTTCCGGACCCGCCAGCGCCCGCACGCCGGGACCCGGGCAGCGGGGTCCGCGGTCCGCGTCCCCGCCGCGAACGCTTCCTGGAGGGCCGCCAGCAGGGCGAGGTGGTCGAGGTCCGGGCCGCCGTCGGTGCGCAGGCCGGTCGCCGGGTCGACGGCGGGGGCGGTGGTCATGGCCCCAACGTAGCCACGGTGCTCCCGGAGCGGCAGGGCGTCGTCGGCCACCGACCGTCGAGGTCCTGCCACCGGGGAGGGGCGCCCTGGCGGCATGGGAGAATGGCCGGGCCCACCCGCCATCCCCACCACGACGGAGCGAGACGCGTTGCCCATCCCCGGACCCGCGCTCAGCGCGCGCATCCAGCCGAACGCCACGGCACCCGAGCTGATCCGCAACTTCTGCATCATCGCGCACATCGACCACGGCAAGTCCACGCTGGCCGACCGCATGCTCCAGCTCACCGGTGTGGTGCAGGCCCGGGACGCCCGCGCGCAGTACCTCGACCGCATGGACATCGAGCGCGAGCGCGGCATCACGATCAAGTCGCAGGCCGTCCGCATGCCGTGGGCGGTCCAGGACGACGCGGCGGGTGACGGCAGCCTGACGCCGTACGCGCTCAACATGATCGACACCCCGGGCCACGTCGACTTCACCTACGAGGTCTCCCGCTCGCTCGCCGCGTGCGAGGGCGCCGTGCTGCTGGTCGACGCTGCGCAGGGCATCGAGGCCCAGACCCTCGCGAACCTGTACCTGGCGATGGAGGGCGACCTGGAGATCATCCCGGTCCTCAACAAGATCGACCTCCCGGCGGCGCAGCCGGAGAAGTACGCCGAGGAGCTGGCGAACCTCGTCGGTGGCGACCCCGCCGACGTGCTGCGCGTCTCCGGCAAGACGGGCGAGGGCGTCGAGGTGCTCATCGACCGCATCGTGCGTGACGTCCCGGCGCCCGTCGGTGACCCGGACGCGCCGGCCCGCGCGATGATCTTCGACTCCGTCTACGACACCTACCGCGGCGTCGTGACGTACGTGCGCGCCGTCGACGGCAACCTGAGCCCGCGCGAGCGGATCCAGATGATGTCGACGAAGGCGACCCACGAGCTCCTGGAGATCGGCGTGATCTCCCCGGAGCCGCACAAGACGAACGGCCTGGGCGTCGGCGAGGTGGGCTACCTCATCACGGGCGTGAAGGACGTGCGCCAGTCGAAGGTCGGCGACACCGTGACGTCGGCCCACAAGCCCGCGACCCAGGCGCTCGGCGGCTACGACGACCCGCGCCCGATGGTGTTCTCGGGCCTGTACCCGATCGACGGGTCGGACTACCCGGTGCTGCGGGACGCGCTCGACAAGCTCAAGCTCAACGACGCGGCGCTCAACTACGAGCCGGAGACGTCGGTGGCGCTCGGGTTCGGGTTCCGCGTCGGCTTCCTCGGGCTGCTGCACCTGGAGATCGTGCGCGAGCGCCTGGAGCGTGAGTTCGACCTCGACCTCATCTCCACCGCGCCGAACGTCGTCTACGACGTGACGCTGGAGGACGGCACGGACGTCAAGGTGACGAACCCGTCCGAGTTCCCGGGCGGCAAGATCAAGGAGGTCCGCGAGCCGGTCGTCAAGGCCACGATCCTCACCCCCAGCGAGTTCGTGGGCACCGTGATGGGTCTGTGCACGGACCGCCGCGGCACGATGCACGGCATGGACTACCTGTCGGAGGACCGGGTCGAGCTGCGGTACACGCTGCCGCTCGCGGAGATCGTGTTCGACTTCTTCGACCAGCTCAAGTCCCGCACGCGCGGGTACGCCTCGCTCGACTACGAGCCCCAGGGTGACCAGTCGGCCAACCTCGTCAAGGTCGACATCCTGCTGCAGGGCGACCAGGTGGACGCGTTCAGCGCCATCGTGCACAAGGACGCCGCGTACGACTACGGCGTGCGGATGACGGCCAAGCTCAAGGAGCTCATCCCGCGCCAGCAGTTCGAGGTGCCGATCCAGGCCGCCGTCGGCGCCCGCGTGATCGCCCGCGAGACGGTGCGCGCGATGCGCAAGGACGTCCTGGCCAAGTGCTACGGCGGCGACATCTCCCGCAAGCGCAAGCTGCTCGAGAAGCAGAAGGAGGGCAAGAAGCGCATGAAGAACATCGGGTCGGTCGAGGTGCCGAAGGAGGCGTTCATCAGCGCGCTGTCCTCCGACGAGTCCGGTGGCGCCGGCAAGGACAAGGACAAGAAGAAGTAGCGTGCCCGCACTGCCCGAGGGCGAGGCCGTCCCCGCCGACGGCTCGCTGCCCCCGTCCGTCGCCGGCCCCCGGCCGTTGAACCGCGCGCGCAGCAGCGGGTTCGGCGTGTACGTGCACGTCCCGTTCTGCACGGTGCGCTGCGGCTACTGCGACTTCAACACGTACACCGCGTCCGAGCTCGGCGGCGGGGCGTCGCAGGTGGAGTACGCCTCCACGGCGCTGCGCGAGGTCGGTCTCGCGCAGCGGGTCCTCGCGGACGCCGGGCTGGGCGACCGCCCCGTGTCGACGGTGTTCTTCGGCGGCGGCACCCCGACGATGCTGCCCGCCGCCGACCTCGCACGGATCCTGGTCGGGGTGCGCGACGCGTGGGGGCTCGCCCCCGGCGCCGAGGTCACCACGGAGGCCAACCCCGACTCGGTGACGCCGGAGTCGCTGGCCGTGCTCGCCGAGGCCGGGTTCACGCGGGTGTCGTTCGGCATGCAGTCGGCGGTGCCGCACGTGCTGGCCACCCTGGAGCGCACCCACGACCCGGCGCGCATCCCCGACGTCGTGCGCTGGGCGCGCGAGGCCGGCCTCGACGTCTCCCTCGACCTCATCTACGGCACGCCGGGGGAGTCGCTGGACGACTGGCGCGCCTCGGTCGAGACGGCGCTCGCCACGGGCGTGGACCATGTCTCGGCGTACGCGCTCGTCGTCGAGCCGGGCACGAAGATGTTCGCCCAGGTGCGCCGCGGGCAGGTCGCCCTGCCCGACGAGGACGACCAGGCCGCCAAGTACGAGCTCGCCGACGACCTGCTCACCGCCGCCGGGCTCGGCTGGTACGAGGTCTCGAACTGGGCGCGCGGGCCCGAGCACGCGTGCCGCCACAACCTCGCCTACTGGCGCGGCGACGACTGGTGGGGCATCGGGCCGGGCGCCCACTCCTACGTCGGCGCCGCCGACGGCGGGTCGCAGGACGGCGAGGCCGCCGTGGCCGGGGTGCGCTGGTGGAACGTCAAGCACCCGCGGCGCTACGCCGCGCTGCTGGAGGACGACCGGTCACCGGGTGCGGGGCGCGAGCTGCTGACGACGAGCGAGGCGCACCTCGAGCGCGTGATGCTCGGGGTGCGCCTCGCCGAGGGCCTCGACCTGGACGTCCTGGACGCCGCCGGCCGGCGTGCGGTGGCCGGTCAGGTCGCGCGCGGCCTGCTCGACGGCGCCGCGGCGATCCACGGCCGGGCCGTGCTCACGCGCCGCGGACGCCTGCTCGCCGACGCCGTCGTCCGCGACCTGACGGCCTGAGCCCGGCGCCCCCGTGGTGGGGGCACCGGGCCCGGGCCGTGGGTGCGGTCAGCGGATGAAGCGGATCGTCAGCGGGTAGCGGTACCACTCCTGCCGCGAGCACGCGACGGCCGCCAGGATGGCGAACACGATCGAGCACACCCAGACGGCGAAGAACGTGAAGAACCCGATCACGACGAACATCAGGACGAAGCTGACGACGTAGCCGATCGCCAGGGTGATCTGGAAGTTCAGCGCCTCCTTGCCCTGGTCGTCGAGGTAGCGGCTGCGCTCGCGGTACACGAGCCAGATGATCAGCGGCACCAGGAAGCTGAGGAACACCCCGCCGAGGTGCGCGAAGATCGCCCACGTGCGCTCCTCGGACGGGCTCACCGTCGCGGGGCCGTAGCCGTACGGGGGCTGGCCGCCGGGCTGCTGGCCGTACGGCGGCTGCGGCTGGCCGTAGCCCTGCGGGCCGGGCTGCGCGTACGGGTCCGGCTGGGCGCCGGGGGCCGGCTGGGTGTACGGGTCCGGCTGGGCGCCGGGGGCCGGCTGGGCGTACGGGTCCGGCTGCTCGCCGGCCGGCCGCGGGTCCTCGGGCTCCGGGGTGCCGGGAGTCTGCTGGGACATGGCTGCTCCTTCGTCGGGCGGACGGCGGTCAGTGGACCAGCCGCAGGGTGAACGGGTAGCGGTAGAGCTCGTGCCGGTTGACGGCGACGGCCGCGAGGATCGCCAGGACGAGCGCGGCGATCCACACGACGGCCAGCAGCACCGAGCCGACGGCGGCGAAGAGCCAGCCGATCAGCGGGATGTCGCCGAGGACGTTGCGCAGCACCAGGCCCACGGCGGACGCGACGAGGACGCCGATCTGGAAGTTCAGCGCCTCCTTCGCCTGGTCGGCCACGTAGGCGCTGCGGTCGCGCAGCGCGATCCAGATCACCAGGGGTGCGAGCACGCCGAGCAGCCCGACGCTGAGGGCGGCGACGATCAGCGGGCCGACGTGGGCGAAGATCGCCCACATGCGCTCGTCGGAGCGGGACAGCGGCCGGGGCGCGGGCGCCGGGGCCGGGGAGCTCTGCGTCATGTCCTCATCCTGACAGAGCAGGAGGTTGTCCGGAATGTCGGCCCGCAGGCCGGGCTCCGGTGGCGGACCTCGGCGCGCCGTCCGAGAGTGGTGACGCAGGCCCACGACCAGGAGGAACGATGAGCCAGAACACGCCGACCCCGCCGCCGGAGCCGACCGACCCGTCCGGTCAGGGGCAGCCGCCGCGACAGCCGGCGCCCTCCGAGCCTCCCGCGCAGCCGTACCGGGAGCCGAGCGGCGTCTACCAGCAGCCCGGCGAGCCGCACCAGCAGCAGCCGTCGTACGAGACCTACCAGCAGCCGGTGGGCGAGCGGCCGGTCGGCGACCAGCCGATCTACGCCGCCGCGGCGAGCTCGGCCGCCGACGTGGCGCGCAACGACACCAAGGGCTTCTTCGGCGCGCTCTTCGACTACTCGTTCATGACCTACGTGACGCCGAAGGTCGTCAAGATCGTCTACATCATCGCGACGGTCCTCATCGCGCTCGGCTGGCTGATCGCGCTGGTCGCCGCGTTCAACTACAGCGTCTGGTCCGGGATCCTGTTCCTGCTGTTCGGCTGGATCCTGGCGCTGGTCTACCTGGCGCTCGTGCGCATCACCCTGGAGTTCTACCAGGCGATCGTCTCGGTCTCGGAGAAGGTCAACCGCTACGCGCAGCGTGACGGGATGGTCTGACGCGCCTCAGGCCGTCACGAAGTCGATGAGCTCCTCGACCCGGCCCAGCAGGGCCGGGTCGAGGTCGCGGTAGTCGCGCACCGTCCCCAGGATCCGCTGCCAGGCCCGGCCGACGTCCTGGGTGGAGGCCGCGGGCCAGCCGAGCTCGCGCAGGATGCCGCGCTTCCACTCGGTGCCGCGCTCGATCGTCGGCCACGCCGTCAGGCCCACCCGGGCGGGCTTCACCGCCTGCCACACGTCGACGTAGGGGTGCCCGAGCACCAGCACGGTGCCGGACGCGACGGTGCGCAGGGCGTCGTCGGCGATCCGTCGCTCCTTCGACCCGGGCACCAGGTGGTCGACGAGCACGCCGACGCGGCGGTCGGGCGTCGGCGCGAACTCGGCGAGGGCCTCGGCCAGGTGGTCGACGCCGTCGAGCATCTCCACGACGACCCCCTCGACGCGCAGGTCGTCGCCCCACACCTTCTCGACGAGCTCAGCGTCGTGCTTGCCCTCCACCCAGATGCGCGAGCCGCGGGCCACGCGGGCGCGGGCGCCGTGCACGGCCACCGACCCGGAGGCGGTGCGCGTCGGTGCGGCGGGCGCTCGGGACGTCACGGGGGCGGTGAGCTCGACCGGCTTCCCCTCGACCCAGAACCCGGGGCCGAGCGGGAACGAGCGGGTACGGCCGCGCCGGTCCTCCAGCACCACCAGGTGCACGCCCCCGGACTTCTCGACCCGGACGACGGCGCCCACCCAGCCGGTCTGCACCTCCTCGACGACGAGGCCCTGCTCCGCAGCACGCGGCTGCGAGGTGGGGCGCGCCCGGTGGTGCGCCGACCCGGACGGGCCAGGGCCGGGCGCGGAGGACAGGACGTCGGAGCCGTAGCGGTCGTGCACGGCCGCGAGCCTACGGAGCGGACGGCGGCCCGTGCGCGACCGACACACCCTCCGACGACGGCGACCCGGCGGACCCCGTCGTGCGGGCGAGGACGGCGGCCTCGGTGCGGCTGGTCACGCCGAGCTTGCGCAGGATCGCCGAGACGTGCACCGACGCCGTCTTGCGGGAGATGAAGAGGCGCTCGGCCACCTGGCCGTTCGTCAGGCCCTGCGCGACGAGGTCGAGCACCTGGACCTCCCGTTCGGTGAGGCTCGCCAGGCCCTCGGCCGGTGCGGCGCTCGGCCGGGCCCGCCGGGCGAGGAGCCCGGCGTCGTCGAGCAGGGCGGTCGCCCGGGTCGTCACGAGCCCGGCCCCGATCTCCTCGCCCGCCTCGACGGCGGCGGTCAGCAGCCCCCGCGCGGCCGACCTGTCGTCGGCGTCGAGGTGCGCCTCACCGTCCCGCAGCAGGGCGTACGGGCGCAGGTGGGCCGGCGCACCGTCCACCACGTCGAGCGCCGCGACCGCCGACCACGGCGCGTCACCCAGCTCGGCGGCGAACACCGTCGCCCAGACGCCGCGGGTGGGCCACGACACGGCCGCGAGCGCCGCCCGGTACGGGGCGTCGTCGACCGGCCTGCCTTGGGCGCGGGCCTGCGCCACCGCGCGCGCGGCGACCACCAGCACCGTCAGGGCGTAGGCGCCGGTCAACCGGCCGGGGTCGAGCGCGGGGGAGACCAGGTCCAGGGCCTCGTCGACGTCGCCCCGCTCGAGGGCCAGCTCGGCCAGGGTCGCGCGCACCCGCGCCCGGACCTGCATCTCGATGCGGTCGTGCCGCAGCCACTGCGCCCGGTACCGGCGGCCCATCGACTGGGCCCGCTCGCCGTCGCCGCGCCACAGCGTGAGCCACGTCCACCGCTCGGTGAGGTAGACGGCGAACTGGCTGGGAGCCACGAGCGGCACGGACCGTTCGTACCAGGCGGCTGCCTCGTCCCAGCGACCGAGCCCGATGAGGGCCTCGGCCACGTTGCCCTCGAGCATCGCGAGGCTGCCCCAGCCCGCGCCGCGGGCCCGCGCGAGGTCCGCCCCCGCGGATGCGAGGGCCCGTGCCCGTTCGAACTCGCCGAGCTTGACGTGCTGGTCGGACATGTTGGTGTGGAAGCGGCTGATCGCGTCCCAGTCGTCGCCCGCCAGCCGCCGCGACGCGGCGAGGTCGTCGACGCCGGCGAGGTCTCCGGCGTCGACACGGGCCACCCCGCGGGTGTTGAGCAGCACCGCCTCCAGCGCGCGGTCGCCGGTACCCCGGGCGGCGTCCAGCCCGCGGTCGGCGGCGTCGACCGCGACGGCGTGGTCGCCGTCGAGCATCGCGGTGCGGGCCTTGAGCCGCAGCAGGGGCCCCAGCGTGCCGAGGTCGTCCGGCGGTGCGGTCGCGAGGGCCTCGTCGAGCAGGGCGCGGCCCGCGTCGTCGCCGGTGCGCAGCGTGTGCACGGCCACCTGCCCGAGGGTGCTGGCCCGCCCGGCGGGGTCGTCGGCGGGCCACTCGGCGAGGGCCTGGCGCGTCAGGGCGAGGGCGCGGTCCAGCAGGCTCGCGGAGTGCTGCGCCTCGGCCACCGCGAGGAGGAGGTCGTGGTGGGTCGTCCCGGTGAGCCGCTCGGCATCGGGCACGAGGTCCCACATCTCGAGGGCGCGCTCGCCGAGCGCGACCGCCGTCGACGACGCGGCGTCGTGCCCCGCGGCCGCCTGGGCGGCCACGGCGGCCGCCAGCGCGCGGTCGGGCAGGTGGGCGTGCCACCAGTGGTCGGCGATCTCGGCGAGCCGGGGCACGGTCGCGGGCAGCCCCGCCAGCGCCTCGGCGTACGCGGTGTGCAGCCGCCGCCGCTCGGACGGCAGCAGCTCCTCGGCGACCGCCTCCTGCAGCAGGGCGTGCCGGAACCGGTAGCCGTCGGCCTCGGCGACGAGCACGACGGCGTCCACGGCCTCCCGCACGGCGGGCTCCGCGGTGGCGAGCGCGTCCTCGCCGAGCACGGCGGCGAGCAGGTCCAGCGACGCGCGCTGACCTGCCGCGGCGACGGTGCGGCACAGCGCCTGCGCCTCGGGCGACAGCTGGGAGTAGCGCACCAGCAGGACGTCGCGCAAGGACAGCGGCAGGTCGTCGCCGAGGCAGCAGGCGAGCTCCTCCACGTAGAACGGGACCCCGCCGGAGCGCTCGACGAGCTCGGCCAGGGCGACCCCGTCCGCACCGCCCCGCGGGTCGACGGCCCGGGCCAGCGCCGCGACCTCGTCCGCGCCCAGCGGGCCGACCTCCAGCCGGGCGGCGAGCCGGGCCCGGTCGAGCTCCGCGAGCGTCGTGCGCAGCGGGTGCCGCCGTCCGACGTCGTCGCTGCGGAACGTCGCGACGACGGCCAGCGCCGAGGTGCGGGCCGCGCGCGCCAGCCGGACCAGGGTCGAGCGGGTCGCGTCGTCCGACCAGTGCAGGTCCTCCAGCACGACGACGACCGGCCGCCCGGAGGCCACCGTGGACAGCAGGTCGGCCAGCACCTCCGGGCCGCGACCGCTCGCGACGCCCGGCCGCTGGGCGACGAGCCCCGGCACGATCGCGCCGAGGGCGTCCGCCGCCGGGCCCGCGGCCGCCAGGACGTCGTCGGCGCCGAGGGCGTCGACGAGGTCCCGCACGACGCCCTCCAGGCCGGCGTAGGGGACGGGACCGGAACCGGAGTCGGCGCACTGCCCACGGGCGACCAGGACGTCGCCGTCGAGGCTCGCGAGGACCTCCGCGACGAGCCGCGTCTTGCCGATCCCGGCCTCGCCGGACACGACGACCGTGCCGCCGGCGCCGCCGCGGGCGTCGTCCACCACACGGCGCAGCGTGGCGAGCTCGGCGTCACGGCCGACGAGCGGTGCAGGGTCCGGTGCCATGCGGACATCGTGCCAGGCGGCGCCCGCCCCGGACCCACCGGGACGGGCGTCGTCGGCCGCCACGCGGCCCGGTGCGTCGGTGACGGTCACGCGGTGCGGTGCGTCGCGCCGGGACGCAGCGCGTCGAGCAGACGGGACCACCGGGCCCGCGCGCCCGCGAGCACCGGCACGGCCGGGCGGTCGGCGGCGAGGCGCTCGCGGGCGCGGCGCACCTGCTCGGCGCGGGCGACCAGCTCGGCCTCGCGCAGGCGGTGGTCGGTCAGGTGCTCCCAGTGGTCCATGTCAGGCTCCTCGGCCGGTGCGGCGGCGGGCCGGTCGGTCCGTCGAGATCCAGGTTCGCGCCGTGAGGTAGGCGACCGGATCGGGCAGGTCACCGGTTCTGCGGCGCGGGTCCGGGCCTCGGTGGCGCCTGAGGTACCTCAGGTCGCCGGGGCGTCCTCCGCGGCCGTGCTCGGGACGCGTAGGATGGCACTCAGCAACGGAGAGTGCTAAGACGGCACGGGGTGCGACGACGGGAGGGACGTCCGGTGAGCGAGGAACGCAGGCTCGAGGTGCTGCGCGCCATCGTCGAGGACTACGTCACGACGCGGGAGCCCGTGGGCTCGCGCATGCTCACCGAGCGGCACCGGCTCGGCGTCTCGCCCGCCACCATCCGCAACGACATGGCGGCGCTGGAGGAGGCGGGCTACATCGCCCAGCCCCACACGTCCGCCGGCCGGGTCCCCACGGACGCCGGCTACCGGTTGTTCGTCGACCGGCTCGCCGAGGTGCGGCCCCTCAACGTGCCGCAGAAGCGCGCCATCGAGACCTTCCTGTCCGAGGCGGTCGACCTCGACGACGTGCTGTCCCGGGCCGGGCGGCTCATCGCCCAGCTCACCGGCCAGGTCGCGGTCGTGCAGTACCCGTCGCTGCGGCGCTCGGGTCTGCGCCACCTGGAGCTCGTGCCGGTCGCCGTGGGCCGCATCCTCGTCGTCGTCATCACCGACACGGGGCGCGTCGAGCAGCGGTTCTGCGAGCTGCCCGTCGGCCCCGACGGGGCGGAGGTCGGCCCGGGTCTCGACGAGGCCGGGCTGGGCGAGCTGCGGGCGCGGTTCAACGCGGCGGCCGCGGGCAAGCGGCTCGCCGACCTGCCGGCCGCGTTCGACGCGCTCGTGCGGGCCACCGGGCCGGAGCTCGGCGGGGTCGCGCGCGCCGTCGCCGACCTCGTCGTCGACACCCTCGACACCGAGACCGAGGAGCGCGTCGTGCTCGCCGGCACCGCGAACCTCGCCCGCTCCGGGACGACCTTCGAGCTCGGGCTGCGGCCCGTGCTGGAGGCCCTGGAGGAGCAGGTGGTGCTGCTGGGCCTGCTCACCGAGATGACCGGCGACGGCGTCGAGGTCCGCATCGGGCACGAGAACCGCCTCGACGGGCTGGCCGAGGCCAGCGTCGTCGCCACCGGGTACGGCAGCGAGGGCGACACCATCGCCACGCTCGGCTCCATCGGCCCGACCCGGATGGACTACCCCGCCACGATGGCCTCGGTGCGGGCCGTGGCCCGCTATCTCTCCCGCGTCCTGCCGGGCTGACCCCGGCGTCCCCTGACCACACCTCGCACGTCACCGAAGAGAGACCTGTGACCGACTACTACGAGATCCTCGGCGTCGAGCGCGACGCCACGCCCGAGCAGATCAAGAAGGCCTACCGCCGGCTCGCCCGCGAGCTGCACCCGGACGTCGCGGGTGCCGAGGGCGAGGAGAAGTTCAAGGACGTCGCCCGGGCCTACGAGGTCCTGTCCCACCGCGAGAAGCGCGAGCAGTACGACATGGGCGTCGACCCGACGGCGCCCGGCGGCGGCGCGGGCGGCGGCTTCGGCCAGGGCTTCGGCTTCCAGGACATCTTCGAGACGTTCTTCGGCGGCGGCGGCCAGGCGGCCGGGCCGGTGCCGCGCGCCCGCCGCGGCCAGGACGCCCTCGTCCGCCTGGACATCGACCTGGTCGAGGCGACGTTCGGCGCCAAGCGCGAGCTCCAGGTCGACACCGCCGTCGTGTGCGGCACCTGCGGCGGCAAGGGCTGCCGGCCCGGCACCGACCTGCAGACCTGCGTGGCCTGCCACGGCCGCGGCAACGTCCAGCGGGTCGCGCGGTCGTTCCTCGGCCAGGTCATGACGACGGCGCCCTGCGACGTCTGCAAGGGCTTCGGCACGATCATCCCCGAGCCGTGCGCCGAGTGCTCCGGCGACGGGCGCGTGCGCTCGCGCCGCACCCTGACGGTCAACGTCCCCGCGGGCGTCGACACGGGCACCCGGATCAAGCTGACCTCGCAGGGCGAGGTCGGTCCCGGCGGCGGCCCCGCCGGCGACCTGTACGTCGAGATCCGCGAGAAGCCGCACGAGGTGTTCGTCCGGCGCGGCGACGACCTGCACTGCACGCTGCCCGTGCCGATGACGGCCGCCGCGCTCGGCACCGTGCTCGAGCTCGACACCCTCGACGGCGCCCAGGAGATCGACCTGCGGCCCGGCACCCAGCCCGGCCAGGTCGTCACGCTCAAGGGGCTCGGCGTCGGGCACCTGCACGGCAACGGCCGCGGCGACCTCAACGTGCACGTCGAGGTCCAGGTCCCGACGGCCCTCGACGACGAGCAGGTCGAGGTGCTGCGCAACCTCGCCCGCCTGCGCGGCGAGGAGCGGCCCGAGCCGCGGCTCGCCGCCGCCCACCCGGGCGTGTTCTCCCGGCTGCGGGACAAGTTCAGCGGCCGCTGACGTGAGCGCACCGGTGTTCCTCGCCGACGACGGCACCACCTCCGGTGTCGTCGTCGGCGACGTCTACACCCTCGGTGGCCCCGAGGGTCGGCACGCGAGCGTCGTCCAGCGGCGCGAGCCGGGCGAACGGGTCGACGTCGTCGACGGGGCCGGCACCCGCCTGTGCGGGATCGTCGCCGCGACCGGGCCGGGCGAGCTGCGGCTGCAGGTCGCCGAGGTCGTCGTCGAGCCCGCGCCCGACGTCGTGCTGACCCTCGTCCAGGCGCTCGCCAAGGGCGACCGCGACCACCAGGCGGTCGAGGCCGCCGTCGAGGTCGGGATCGACGCCGTCGTGCCGTGGCAGGCGGACCGATCGGTCGTCGTCTGGCGGGGGCCGCGGGCCGAGAAGGCGCGGTCGCGGTGGGACGCGCTCGTGCGCGCCGCCGTCAAGCAGTCCCGACGCGCCTGGCTGCCGCCCGTCGCCGAGCACCTCACGACGACCCGCCTCGCCGCGCGCACCGCCGACGTCGTCGCCGCGGGTGGCGCCGTCGTCGTCCTGCACGAGGAGGCCACGACGCCGCTCGCCGACGTGGTGCTGCCCGCCCCCGCGGCGCCCGGCGCCCCCGCACCCGAGCTGCTCGTGGTGGTGGGGCCCGAGGGCGGGATCTCCGCCACCGAGCTCGAAGCGCTCGTCGCGGCCGGGGCGGTGGCCGCCCGGCTCGGGCCGCACGTGCTGCGCACCTCCAGCGCCGGGCCCGTGGCCGCGGCGATCCTGTGCGACCGGCTCGGCCGGTGGCGGTAGCGTGGAGCGCATGAGCGACAACGGCAACTCCGACTGCCTGTTCTGCCGGATCGTCGCGGGCGACCTGCCCGCCGACGTGGTGGCGACCACCGACCGCGTCGTCGCGTTCCGGGACATCGACCCGCAGGCGCCCGTGCACGTCCTCGTGGTGCCGCGCGAGCACCACGGCGACGTCTCCGTGCTCGCCGCTGCCGACCCTGCCCTGCTGGCCGAGGTGGTCGAGGTCGCCGACACGGTCGCGCACGACCTCGCGGACGGCCAGTACCGGTTCATCTTCAACTCCGGCCCCCGCGCGGGCCAGAGCGTCTTCCACGTGCACGGCCACGTCCTGGCCGGCACCCAGCTGGGATGGAGCCCTGCCTGAGCATGTCGTCGTACCCCGCCGCCTCCGACCGGCCGCTGGGCCTGCGCCCCACGGAGCACCAGGCCGAGCATCGCGTCGTCGTCCCGACGCACGTCCCCATGGTGGCGCTGCTGGGCAGCCGTGACGCCGTGCTGCGCGCGGTCGAGGACGGGTTCCCCGGGGTGGACGTCCACGCCCGCGGCAACGAGATCGCCGTGCGCGGCCCGGCCGGCGACGTGGCCGTCGTCTCGCAGCTCCTCGACGAGCTCGTCCAGGTCGTCGAGTCCGGCACGGCGCTGACGCCCGAGGTGGTGTCCCGTTCCGTCGCGATGCTCACCGCCGCGACCGCCCAGCGCCCCGCCGAGGTGCTGACCCACCACATCCTGTCGAGCCGCGGGCGCACCATCCGGCCCAAGACGGTCGGGCAGAAGCACTACGTCGAGGCCATCGACGCGAACACCATCACGTTCGGCATCGGCCCCGCCGGCACGGGCAAGACCTACCTCGCGATGGCGAAGGCCGTGCAGGCGCTCCAGGCCAAGCGCGTCAACCGCATCGTGCTCACGCGTCCGGCGGTCGAGGCGGGGGAGAAGCTGGGCTTCCTGCCCGGCTCGCTGTCCGACAAGATCGACCCCTACCTGCGGCCCCTGTACGACGCGCTGCACGACATGCTCGACCCCGACGCCATCCCGCGGCTCATCGAGTCCGGCACGATCGAGGTCGCCCCGCTGGCGTACATGCGCGGCCGCACCCTCAACTCGTCCTTCATCATCCTCGACGAGGCGCAGAACACCTCCGCCGAGCAGATGAAGATGTTCCTCACCCGGCTCGGCTTCGGCTCGACCATGGTCATCACCGGCGACGCCACCCAGGTCGACCTGCCCGGCGGCACCGCCTCCGGCCTCCAGGTCGTCGAGGACATCCTCACCGGTGTCGACGACGTCGAGTTCTGCCGCCTGACCAGCACCGACGTCGTGCGCCACCGGCTGGTCAGCGACATCGTGGACGCGTACGCCCGCTGGGACTCCGCCCAGCCGGCCGACGACCGACGCCGGGGGACCCGGCACGACCGTGGAGGACACCGGTGAGCGTCGAGGTCAACAACGAGTCGGGGTACGAGGTCGACGAGGCCGAGTTCTCCGCCCTCGCCCGCCACGCGCTCGACGCGCTGCACGTCCACCCCGCCAGCGAGCTGTCGATCGTGTTCGTCGACACCGCGACGATGACGGACCTGCACGTGCGGTGGATGGACGAGCCCGGTCCCACGGACGTCATGTCGTTCCCCATGGACGAGCTGCGCCCCGGCCGCGAGGGCGACCGGACCCCGCCCGGCACGCTCGGCGACATCGTGCTCTGCCCCGAGGTGGCGGTCACCCAGGCCCAGGCCGCCGGGCACTCCACCGCCGAGGAGCTCCTGCTGCTCACGACGCACGGCATCCTGCACCTGCTCGGCTACGACCACGCCGACCCCGACGAGGAGCGCGAGATGTTCGCCCTCCAGCGGCGCCTGCTGCTCACCTTCCTGGCCGGGCGGTGACCCGTGCAGGCTCCTGACGCAGCGCTGTGGGCGCTGCTGGTGGTCGCGCTCGTCGTCTCCGCCCTGCTGAGCGCCGGCGAGGCCGCGGTGACCCGCGTGACCCGCATGTCCCTCGCCGTCGCCCTCGAGGACGGCCCCGACGGCACCCCCGTGCCCGACGCCCGCCGGCGGCGGATCCGGCAGGCGCAGGCGCTGGCCGCGGACCCGCGCGCAGCCGGGTCGTTCGCGCTCGTGCGCGTCCTGGCCGAGACCCTCGCCGTGGCGGCCGTCGCGCTGCTGCTCGCGCACTGGTTCGGCGGCTGGTGGGAGACGCTGCTCGCCGTCGCCGTGGTCGGCCTCGTCGCGGGCGTCCTGCTGGTCCGGCTGAGCCCGCGCACCTGGGCGTACCACCGGCCGACCCGCGCGCTCGTCGCGCTCGCCGGCCCGCTGACCGCCGTGCACCGGGCCGTCGCCTGGGTGCCGCGCCGCAACCTCGCCGACTCCGGCGCGCCCGAGGGTGACGAGCTGCGCGACATGGCCGACCGGGTCCGGGAGAACGAGGCCATCGAGGCCACCGAGCGCGAGCTGCTGCGCTCCGCCCTCGAGCTGGGCGGCACGCTCGCCCGCGAGGTCATGGTGCCCCGCACCGACATGGTCTCGACGTCCGCCACCACGCCCCTGCACAAGGCGATGCGGCTGTTCCTGCGCTCCGGGTTCTCCCGGGTGCCGGTCGTGGGCCGCACCGTCGACGACCTCGTCGGCGTCGCCTACCTCAAGGACGTCGCCCGGCGGCTCGACCACGACCCGTCGGCCGCCGACCTGCCCGTCGCGGAGATCACCCGCGAGGCCATGTTCGTGCCCGAGTCGAAGCCCGCCGACGACCTGCTCCGCGAGATGCAGACGCGCCGGTCCCACATCGCCGTCGTCGTCGACGAGTACGGCGGCGTCGCGGGCCTGGTGACGGTCGAGGACATCATCGAGGAGCTCGTCGGCGAGCTCACCGACGAGCACGACGTCGCGCCCGAGCCGGAGCCCGAGGACCTCGGCGACGGCGTGTGGCGGGTGCCCGCCCGCCTCCCCGTCGACGAGCTCGGCGAGCTGTTCGACCTGCGGCTCGACGACGACGACGTGGACACCGCGGGCGGACTGCTCGCCAAGGCGCTCGGCAAGGTGCCGCTCGCCGGCTCGACGGCCGACGTCGGGCCCCTGCGGCTGGAGGCGGAGCACGTCGAGGGCCGGCGCAAGCAGCTCGCGAGCCTGCTCGTCCACCGCACCGTACGCTCAGGAGCGGACGAGGACCTCGTGCCGCACGACCAGAAGGACGACGCATGACCCACGACGACACCCCGCACCGGTCCGGTTTCGCCTGCCTGGTGGGCCGGCCGAACGTCGGCAAGTCCACCCTGACCAACGCGCTGGTCGGGGACAAGGTGGCCATCATGTCCGCCCGCCCGCAGACCACCCGGCACACGATCCGCGGCATCGTGCACCGCGAGGACGCCCAGCTCGTCCTGGTGGACACCCCGGGCCTGCACCGCCCGCGCACCCTCCTGGGCGAGCGCCTCAACGCGCTCGTCGCGGACACCCTCAGCGAGGTCGACGTCGTCGCGTTCTGCCTGCCCGCCGACCAGAAGATCGGCCCCGGCGACAAGTACATCGCCACCCAGCTGGCACCCCTCATGGAGGGTCGCCGGGCGGTGCCCGTGGTCGCCGTCGTGACGAAGTCCGACCTCGTGGACCGGGGCACGCTGGCCGAGCACCTCA
Organism: Isoptericola dokdonensis DS-3; assembly: GCF_001636295.1. Classification (NCBI taxonomy): domain Bacteria; kingdom Bacillati; phylum Actinomycetota; class Actinomycetes; order Micrococcales; family Promicromonosporaceae; genus Isoptericola; species Isoptericola dokdonensis. The sequence goes on from NZ_CP014209.1 coordinate 271,973, forward strand.
TCGCCGTCGACCAGCTCGCGCAGTCGATGGACCGCGACTGGTCCGCCATCGTCCCGGTCTCCGCCAAGGGTGGCTTCCAGGTCGCCGAGCTGACGGACGTCCTGGTGGCGCACCTGCCCGAGGGGCCCGACATGTACCCCGACGGGGAGCTCACCGACGAGCCCGAGGAGACGATGATCGCCGAGCTCGTGCGCGAGGCCGCCCTCGAGGGCGTCCGTGACGAGCTCCCGCACTCCCTGGCCGTCGTCGTCGACGAGATCGTCGAGCGGGAGGGTACGGGCGACCCGGACAAGGGCCGTCCGCCGCTGCTCGACGTCCGCGTGCACCTGTTCGTGGAACGCGAGAGCCAGAAGGGCATCATCATCGGCAAGGGCGGCGCCCGGCTGCGCGAGGTCGGCTCGGTCGCCCGCGAGGGCATAGAGAAGCTGCTCGGCACGCGCATCTACCTCGACCTGCACGTCAAGGTCGCCAAGGACTGGCAGCGCGACCCCAAGCAGCTCCAGCGCCTGGGGTTCTGACCGGAGTAGCATCCGACGAGTGGTGCTCCGGACCTTCGCCACCAGCGTCGCCCTGCTGGTCGGCCTCGCCGTGGTGGGCTCCGTGGCCGGGCCCCAGTGGGATCCCCGCCCCGTGAGCGACCACCTCGTGCCCGCGACCGCCGACACGACCGTCCAGGTCAGCGCCGACGGGCGGGCCGTGCCCGACGTCGGCGCCGTGGGGGACCACGCGGTGCGCACCACCCGGGTCACGATCGCCCTCGACGGGGCCACCGTCGACGGGGTGCTGCGCCGTCCCCTCGACTCCGACGGCGACGTGCTGGCCGACCGTCCCGGCGTGGTGTTCGTCCACGGCGCCGGGACCGGCAGCTCGGCGGAGGCGTTCGTCGACACCGCCGACCTGCTCGCGAGCGCCGGGGTCGTGACGCTCGTCCCCGACAAGCGGCTGGACACGTACTCCACCCGCGAGCGGGACTACGAGCACATGGCGCTCGACTACCAGCGGTCGGTCGACCTGCTGCGCACCGTCGAGGGCGTCGACCCGGGACGGGTCGGGGTGTACGGCGAGTCCGAGGGCACGTGGATCGCGCCCGTCATGCAGGTGGACGACCCCGCGATCGCCTTCACCGTGCTCGTCTCGGCGCCGATCGTGCCGCCGCGGGAGCAGGCCGCGTACGCCGTCGACAGCTACCTGCGCAACACCCAGGTCCCCGACCAGCTCTTCCGGGCGATCCCGCGGGCGGTCGGCATGCAGTTCCCCGGCGGAGGGTTCGGCTACGCCGACTTCGACGTGCGGCCCTGGCTCGAGCGGCAGAGCGCCCCCGTGCTCGTCGTCTACGGCACCGCCGACCCGTCCATGCCCGTCGAGCAGGGCGCCCGGATCGTGCTGTCCGACACCGCCGTCAGCCCCGAGCCTGCCCCCGTGACCGTCCGCTACTACGGCGGTGCGAACCACGGCATCCGGCTCGCCCCCGCCGACCATCCCGGCAACGACCCCGAGCACCCGTCGCCCCTGCACCCCGACTTCCCGCGGGACCTGGCCGCCTGGGTCCAGGGGCTGCCCGCGACGGGCACCGCCGAGCCCACGGTCGCGGGGGCCACCCCGGACCAGCTCTACCTCGCCGCCCCGGTGCCCCGGCCCGGATGGTGGGGCAACGGTGACGTCGTCGTGGTGGCGGTGGTCGGCGGCGCGGCGCTCGTCCTCGGTGGGCTCACGCTGCTCGGCGCGGTCTCGGGGTGGCGCGCCCTCGGTCGGCGGCGGGACCGCCCGGCGCCGGCGCCGGCCGCCCCCGGGATCGCCGCACCGCTCGGCGTGCTCGGCCTGGCGTCCGTCGCCACGACCGTCGTGCTCGCCGTGTACCTCATGCTCGTGGCCCGCCTCGCCCTCGACTACGAGAAGAACGCGCTCGTCGTGCAGGGAGGCTGGGTCACCGTCCGGGTGCTCGGGCTCGTCGCCGTCGTGGCGGGTTCCGTGCTGCTCCTGCGGGCCGCGCGCGTGCGCGCCGAACGGCGCGCAGGCCGCGACTCGGCCGTGGCCCGCGGTGGCGTCGCTCACGTCGGTGTGTGGGCCGTCGGGCTCGGATCGGCGTCCCTGCTGGTCACCCTCGCGTACTGGGGCGTGTTCCAGCTCGGCATCTGAGCGCTCCTCGGAGCGGTGACCTGACGTCGCGTCCGTCATCGGGTAGAAACGTTCCCGGTCGGTCCCGGCCACGGTCGTCGACACCGAGGAGTCACCGCACATGTCCGAGGTTGCTGCCGCCGAGCGACGCTCACCCTTCGACGGGGTGCCCGCGAGCGAGGTCGTGCGCGACGTCGTCGCGGCCGTCGCCCTGCTCGTGGCGCTCCCGCTGCCGTGGGACGTGCTGCGCCGCGGCAGCGACCTGCTGTGGGTCGTCCTGGCCACCCTGCTCGCCCTCGTCGTCGTGGCCGCGCCCTACGCGCGCCGGGCGGGGGTGCTCACCGGCGGCTGGCTCCGCCTCGCCGAGCCGTCCACCCGGCGCTGGGGGCTCGCCCCGTACGCGCTCGTCACCGTGCTGTACCTCGTCCTCGACGTCGTCCGCAGCGAACCGGGCGCCGGTGCCGTCGGTCCGGGCCTGGCGCTCGGCCTCGCCGGTGTCACGCTCGCGGCCGCGTTCCCTGGGACGCGTCCCGTCGTGGTCGTCGCCGGGGTCGTCGCCGTGGGAGCCGTGCTCACCCCCGTGCTGGGCCTCGTCGACGGCGCGCCCTGGACCTCCACCCTGGGCTCGGTGCTCGGAGCCGCCTTCGTGCTCGGTGTGCTGTGGCTGACGGTGCGTCGCTTCGTGCGCGGCGACGACGCCTCCGGGACCGTGCTCGTGGGCCTCGGCCTGGTGGTCGCCCTCGAGCTCGCCGTGCTCGGCGGCGCCCTGGAGCACCGCTGGCTCGAGTCCGTGCACGGCAACCGGTTCGGGCTGTTCCTCCTGCCCGTGATCGCGGCCGCCGCGCTGCCCGAGATGCTCGAACGAGCGCGCCGGCACGACGGCGAGCCGCAGTCCGAGACGGCCGCCCGCTGGGTGCGGGTCGCCGTGCAGGCGCTCGAGATCATGATCGTCTCCGCCGGGTTCGTGGGGCTGGTCGCCCTCGTCCAGCTCGTCGGCGGGGCGTCGGCCGGCAACCTCGTCCAGCTCGTGCTGCGTCTCGTCGTCGGCGTCCTCGTCGCGCTGGTCGCGTTCCTCGCGCGGCGGGCGCTGCTGCGCGACCCGCGGGCGGGTCACGCCACGGCCGTGGGTGCCGCGTGCGTCGTGGTGGTGCTCGGAGTCGTCATCATCGTCGCGCGCGCCGGGGTCGGGACGGCGTCCCGCGTCGAGGAGCTGCTGCTGGCCCTCGGGCTGCCCGCCCTGGTGCTGGCGGCGCTGCTCGTCCCGCGGGCCGTGCGCGAGCTCGTCGCCGCCGGGTCCGCCGCGTCGGCGACCTCCGCCCCGCAGGGCTACCCGGTGCAGGGTGAGCCGGTGCCGGGCGAGCCCGCCGCGTGGCAGTCCGCCGCGACCGGCGCCACCGCCGTCGTCGAGCCGTCGGCCACCTCGCCCGACCGGACGACGTCCGGCGGGTACGGCGACGATCACGACGTGTCCGGCCGTGAGCACCGTGCGTCGGCCACCTCCGTGCCCGTCCAGGAAGTGTCCGCGCCGGGCCGCCAGGCTCCGGTCCAGCAGGCCCCGGTCCAGCAGGAGCAGGCGCAGCAGCCGGAGGCGGAGCACGCCTCCGCGGCGGCGCAGCCGTCCCGCTGGCGGGGGACGTGGGCGGCGGGCACCGACGCCACGCAGCAGCTCTCTCCCGTGACGGACGAGGCCGCCCGGACGCAGGTGCAGGGCATGGCCCCCGTGCGCGGCACGCAGCCCGTGGCCCGGCCCGACGCCACCCAGGTGCTGGCGCCCGTCGTCGACGAGCCCGGCGCCCGCTGGACCGCCGGGCACGCCCTGGACCCCGCCACCCCGTTGGAGGACCTGGCCGCCATCGTCCAGGAGGCCCCGCACCTGCGCCCGCACGTCGCGGCGAACCCGTCGACCTACCCGGCGCTGCTCGACTGGCTCGGCGCGCTGGGCGACCCCGCCGTCGACGCGGCCCTGCGCTCGCGCCGCTGACTCGCGCCGGACAGCGCTGACTCGCGCCCGACAGCGCTGACTCGCGCCCGACAGCGCTGACTCGCGCCGGGGAGTGCTGACTCGCGCCCGACAGCGCTGACTCGCGCCCGACAGCGCTGACTCGCGCCCGACAGCGCTGACTCGCGCCCGACAGCGCTGACTCGCGCCCGACAGCGCTGACTCGCGCCGGGGAGTGCTGACTCGCGCCCGACAGTGCTGACTCGCGCCCGACAGCGCTGACTCGCGAGTCAGCGCTGTCGCGCGCGAGTCAGCGCGGGCCCCGGACGGCACGGTGACCCGGCTCACCGACGGTGTACGGTGTGAGGGTGCAGCGCGTGGTGAGCCTCCTCCTTCCGTGCCGCGGCGGGGCCTGATCGAGGCCGGTTCCCTCGCCGCGGTGGATCTGGTGTGCCGGCCCTCGCCGACCTCCCTCGAAGGAACCCCCTGATGCAGAGCTCCCACGACACCCACGCCACCACCGGTATCGCCGCCCACAACCCGCAGCGGCCCTCCGGGATGCCCTACCACCGCTACGTGCCGTTCCACGAGCAGATCAAGGTCGACCTGCCGGACCGCACGTGGCCCGACCGCCGCATCGAGAAGGCGCCCCGCTGGTGCGCGGTCGACCTGCGCGACGGCAACCAGGCCCTCATCGAGCCGATGGACGCCGAGCGCAAGCTGCGGATGTTCGAGCTGCTCGTGCAGATGGGCTACAAGGAGATCGAGGTCGGCTTCCCGTCGGCGTCGCAGACGGACTTCGACTTCGTCCGCATGCTCATCGACTCCGGCCGCATCCCGGACGACGTCGTCATCCAGGTGCTGACGCAGTGCCGCGACCACCTCATCGAGCGCACCTACGACGCCATCCGGGGCGCCAAGCAGGCGATCGTGCACATCTACAACTCGACGTCGGTCCTCCAGCGGGAGGTCGTGTTCCGGTCCGACATGGACGGGATCGTCGACATCGCCCTGCAGGGCGCGCGGCTGTGCCGCAAGCTCGAGGAGACGGTCCCGGGGACGACGGTGTACTACGAGTACTCGCCGGAGTCGTACACGGGCACCGAGCTGGAGTTCGCGGCCCGCATCTGCAACGAGGTCCTCGACGTCCTGGAGCCGACGGCGGAGCGTCCCGTCATCGTCAACCTGCCGGCCACGGTGGAGATGGCGACGCCGAACGTGTACGCCGACTCGATCGAGTGGATGAGCCGGAACCTCAGGTACCGCGAGCACGTCGTGCTGTCCCTGCACCCCCACAACGACCGCGGCACCGCCGTGGCCGCCGCGGAGCTGGGCTACCAGGCGGGCGCGGACCGCATCGAGGGCTGCCTGTTCGGCAACGGCGAGCGCACCGGCAACGTGGACCTGGTGACGCTCGGCATGAACCTGTTCGGTCAGGGCATCGACCCGCAGATCGACTTCACGGCCGGCGGCGGCATCGACGCGATCCGGCGCACGGTGGAGTACTGCAACCAGATCCCGGTGCACGAGCGGCACCCGTACGCCGGCGACCTGGTGTTCACGGCGTTCTCCGGCTCCCACCAGGACGCCATCAAGAAGGGCTTCGAGCACATGGCCTCCCGGGCGGCGGCCGACGGCAAGCCCGTCGACGACCTCACCTGGGGCGTGCCGTACCTGCCGATCGACCCGAAGGACCTGGGCCGGTCGTACGAGGCCGTGATCCGCGTCAACAGCCAGTCCGGCAAGGGTGGGGTGGCCTACCTGCTCAAGACGGAGCACAGCCTGGACCTGCCGCGCCGGCTGCAGATCGAGTTCTCCGGCGTCGTGCAGCGGTACACCGACGCCGAGGGCAGCGAGGTCACCGGCGGGGACATCTGGCGGATGTTCACCGACGAGTACCTGCCGGTCGAGGACGGCGGCGGCACCGACGGCCTGGAGGCGTGGGGCCGGCTCAAGCTGCGCGAGATCCGCACCCGCGCGGTCGAGGACGGCGCGACGACGCTGGAGGTCGACGTCGTCGACCAGGGCGAGCGGCAGACGCTCGCCGGCTCGGGCAACGGCCCGCTGGCGGCGTTCGTCGCGGCGATCGCGACCGTCGGCGTCGACGTCAAGGTGCTGGACTACACGGAGCACGCGATGAGCGCGGGCGGCGACGCGACCGCCGCCGCGTACGTGGAGTGCGCGGTGGGCGACGACGTCCTGTGGGGCGTCGGCGTCGACCCGTCGATCACCACGGCGTCGCTCAAGGCGATCGTGTCCGCGGTGAACCGCGCCGAGCGCGCCTGACCACCGGCCACCTGACACCCGGCCCCTGCGGCCGAGCATGCGAGGAGCGCCCGTCAGCGAGACCGGACGGGCGCTCGTCGCATGCTCGGCCGCCCTCAGGGCATGCTCGACGACGACGACGGCAGCCGTCGCTGTCGGTCCGGGCTGAGAGAATGGCCGGGTGCCCCTGTACCGAGACGACGCGATCGTGCTGCGCACCCACAAGCTGGGCGAGGCGGACCGCATCATCACGCTCCTGACCCGGGAGCACGGCAAGGTCCGCGCGGTGGGACGGGGCGTGCGGCGCACGTCGTCACGGTTCGGCGCCCGGCTGGAGCCGTTCATGATGGTCGACGTGCAGCTCCACGCCGGGCGCAACCTGGACTCGGTGACGCAGGTCGAGACGGTGGGCGCGTTCGCCCGGCAGATCAGCGAGGACTACGGCCTGTACACGGCCGGCGCGGCGATGCTCGAGGCCGCGGACCGGCTCGTGGCGGCCGAGCGCGAGCCCGCGGTGCAGCAGTACTGGCTGCTCGTCGGCGCGCTGCGTGCGCTGTCCGAGCGGGCGCACGCGCCAGGCCTGGTGCTGGACTCTTACCTGCTGCGCGCGCTCGCCGTGGCGGGCTGGGCGGCGTCCTTCACCGACTGTGCCCGCTGCGGCGCACCGGGACCGCACCGGTCCTTCGCCGTCGCGCAGGGCGGCGCCGTCTGCTCCCGGTGCCGTCCGCCCGGCGCCGCCGCCCCTGCCGCCGAGACGTTCGAGCTCCTGGCCGCCCTGCTGGCGGGCGACTGGGACGTCGCCGACGCCGCGGAGCCGCGCCACCGCACCGAGGCGTCGGGCCTCGTGGCCGCCTATTCGCAGTTCTACCTGGAGCGCACGCTGCGCTCCCTGCGCATGATCGAGAGAGAGGCCTGATGCCCCGCGAGCCCCGGCAGTACGCCGAGCCCTACCCGCACCCGTCCGGTGCGACGCCCCCGGCGATCCCGCTGGAGTTCGTGCCCAACCACGTGGCGGTCGTCATGGACGGCAACGGCCGGTGGGCCAACGCCCGCGGGCTGTCGCGCATCGAGGGCCACAAGCAGGGCGAGAAGTCGCTGCTCGACGTCGTCGCGGGCGCCGTGCAGATCGGCGTCAAGCACGTGTCGGCGTACGCGTTCAGCACGGAGAACTGGAAGCGGTCGCCCGAGGAGGTGCGCTTCCTGATGAACTTCAACCGGGACGTCATCCGGCGCCGCCGCGACGAGATGTCCTCGTGGGGCGTACGCATCCGCTGGGCGGGGCGCCGGCCGAAGCTGTGGGGCTCGGTGATCAACGAGCTCCAGGTCGCGGAGGAGATGACGAAGGAGAACGATCGCTGCACGTTGACGATGTGCGTGAACTACGGCGGGCGCGCCGAGATCGCGGACGCCGCGGCCGCCATCGCCCGGGACGCCGTCGCGGGGAAGGTCAACCCGGCGCGCGTCAGCGAGAAGACGATCCAGAAGTACCTCGACGAGCCGGACCTGCCCGACGTCGACCTGTTCCTGCGGTCCTCCGGCGAGCAGCGCACCAGCAACTTCATGATCTGGCAGGCCGCGTACGCGGAGCTGGTGTTCCTGCCGGAGCCGTGGCCCGACGTCGACCGGCGGCACCTGTGGCGCGCGGTCGAGGAGTTCGCGCGCCGGGACCGGCGCTACGGCGGAGCGGTGGACGTGCCGACGGCTTGAGCCGTCCGAGGAGCGGGACCCGGCGCGCGATCGCGTTCACGCGCCCCAGGGGGCGCTCCACTTCGGGAAGGAGACGATCACGCGCCGGGTCCCGCCCCTCGGCCCGGTGAAGGCAGGGCCCGGCACACGACGGTGTGCCGGGCCCTGCTTCAAGGGGTCGCGAGGAGGCTCAGTCCTCGCCGTAGAGCGCGGCGAGCTGGTCGACGATGGCGGGGACGCCGTCGGTCCAGTCGTAGGACAGCGCGGTGGGCGGCGAGACGGACGAGACCGCGACGGGCTCGACGACCTTGACGATGTTGCCGGCGGCCACGGCGGGGATGGCCTGGAGCTCGGCCTTGGTGTCGAACGCCTCGGCCTCCTCCGGGGTGTAGATGTACGCCAGGAGGAAGTCGGCCTCGAGCTTGTCGAGCTCCTCGTAGGACAGCGTGTAGTAGAAGCCGCCGTCGGAGGTGTCGAGCTCCTCGACCGACGGGGCCGAGACGATGCCGAGGCCCTCGAGGATCGACACGCGCGGGTCGGCCGGGGTGTACACGTAGACGAGGCCCTCGGTGGGCGAGTCGACGATGGTCGCGTAGGTCTTGCCCTCGAACTCGGGGTGCTCGGCGGCGAGGTCGGCGAAGTAGGTGTCGATGTCGGCGAGGACCTGCTCACCGGCGGCGGAGCGGCCCAGAGCCTGCGCGGAGATCGAGACGATGTCGTCCCACGGCGTCGTCCAGGGCGTCTCCGGGTACGCGACGACGGGGGCGATGTCGCTGAGGACGTCGTACTGCTCCTGCGTGATGCCGGAGTAGGGGGCGAGGATGAGGTCGGGGTCGGCCTCGACGAACTCCTCGTAGGGGACCGAGGCGCCGCTCTCGGCGTCGGTGAAGATGGCCGGGGTCTCGGCGCCCAGCTCGGTGTAGCCCTCCTCGACCCAGGGGAGCAGGGTCTGCGGGCCGACGGTCCAGACCTGCTCGGCGACACCGACCGGGGCGACGCCGACGGCGAGCGCGGCCTCGGTGGAGCCCCAGCCCCAGGTGGCGACGCGCTGCGGCTCCGACTCGATCACGGTCTCGCCGTACGCGTGGGTGATGGTGATCGGGAACTCGTCGGTGGCGCCCTCGGCGGCGGGGGCCTCGGAGGCCGCGGTGTCCGCGGTCTCGGGCTCGCTCTCGGAGGCGCAGGCGGTCAGGGTCAGCGCGCCGACGGCGGCGAGCCCGACGGCGGCGGCAAGGGTGCGGCGGATGCGCAAGGGGACTCCTCGGTGTGCCCGCGCGGACGCGGGGTGGTTCACGATGAGGAAAGCCTAACCTCAGTTGCTGGCGCCGGGAACGGGCGTCTCACGCCCGTTCCCGGATCGTGACGTGATCTCAGTCACCCGACGGCTCGGTGGAGCCCGTCGGCGCGAGCGATCCGTCGGGGCGGTGGTGGCGGCCCACCGGCACGATCATCGGCGTTCCCGCGACCGGGTCCGGCACCACACGGGCGTCCAGCCCGAAGGCGTCCAGCACCGTCGCCTCGTCCAGCACGTCACCCGGCGCACCCTGCGCCACGACCTTCCCCGCGCTCATCACGACCAGGTGGTCGGCGTACCGCGCGGCGAGGTTCAGCTCGTGCAGCACCATGACCACGGTCGTGCCGCGCTCCCGGTTGAGGTCGTGCAGCAGGTCCAGCAGCTCGACCTGGTGCGTGACGTCGAGGTAGGTGGTGGGCTCGTCCAGCAGGACGACGTCCGTCTCCTGGGCGAGCACCATCGCGATCCACACCCGCTGGCGCTGCCCGCCGGACAGCTCGTCGACGGGGCGGTCGGCGAGGTCCGCGACGCCCGTCGCCTCCAGCGACCGCATCACCACCGCGTCGTCGTCGCTGCTGTGCCGGCCGAACCACCCCTGGTGCGGGTACCGGCCGCGGCCCACGAGCTCGGCCACGCGGACGCCGTCCGGCGCGACGGACGACTGGGGGAGCACGCCGACCAGCCGGGCGAGCTCCTTGCGGGCCATGCGGGTGACGTCCTGGTCGCCGAGCGTGACCCGGCCCGCGTCCAGCGGGTGCAGGCGAGCGAGCCCGCGCAGCAGCGTGGACTTGCCGCAGGCGTTCGGCCCGACGATCGCGGTGATCCGCCCGGCCGGCAGCTCGAGGTCGAGCCCGTCGATGACGCGGCGGCCGTCGTAGCCGATGCTGACGCCGTGCGCGGCCAGCGGGCCCGTGCGGGGCTCGCGGACCCGGGGCGCGGCGGGGTGCACGGTGTCGATCATGAGCGGGACCTCCGGTCGTGGGTGGCGAGCAGCCACAGCAGGTACGGGGCGCCGACGAGCCCGGTGACGATGCCCGTGGGCGCGCTGACGCCGAACAGCCCGTGCTGGGCCACCAGGTCGGACCCGAGCACCAGGGCGGCGCCCGTCGCCACGGCGACGGTGAGGGCGGGGCCGCCGTCGTCGAGCAGGCGCCGGGCGATGGCGGGCGCGACGAGCGCGACGAACGCGAGCGGCCCGACGACGGACGTCGCGACGGCGACGATCGCCACCGCCAGCGCCAGGGTCACGACGCGCGCCCGGTCGGCCCGCACGCCGAGGCCGGTCGCGTGGTCGTCGCCGAGGGCGAGCGGCGACTGCCAGCGGGCGACCAGCACGACGGCCAGGGCGAGGACGGCGAACCCGCCGCCGAGCACCCACAGCTCGGTGTCGCGGACGTCGGCGACGCTGCCGACGGTCCACACGAGGGCCGAGGCGGCGTCGCGCTGGTCGACCGACGCGAGCTCCCAGGCGAGGACCGACGACGCGAGGTAGGAGAACCCGACGCCGACCAGGACGAACCGGATGGCGTGCAGCCCGGACCGCCAGGCGAAGAACCAGATGAGCAGCGCGACGGTGGTCGCGCCGACGAACGCCCCGGCCGCGACGGCCAGGCCGGACAGGCCGAAGCCGAGCATCAGGGTGACGGCGCCGACCGACGCGCCGCCGGAGATGCCGAGGATGTCGGGGCTGGCCAGCAGGTTGCGCAGGGTGGACTGGAAGAGCCCGCCGGCGAGGGCGAACGCCGCCCCGGCGAGCAGCGCGGCGAGGATCCGCGGCAGGCGCAGGCGCTGGACGACGAACAGGTCGCCCTCGTCGCCGACGCCGAACAGCGCGGCGACGGCCTTGCCGGGCGACAGCGACGCGGGGCCGACCACGAGCGCGAGCGTGGCCAGGGCGAAGATCACCACGGCCAGCGTGGCCAGGACGACGACGAGCCGGCGGCGACGACGGGTCCGCAGGTCCCGGACGCCGTCGGCCCCGGAGCGGGTCGCGGGGGAGAGCGCGGCGGTCACAGGCCGGCCACCTTCCGGCCGCGGGCGACGGCGACGAGGACGGGGGCGCCGATCGCGGCGGCGACGATGCCGGCCTCGAGCTCGGCGTCGGGCAGCACGAGCCGGCCGATGACGTCGGAGCCGAGCAGCATGACGGGCCCGAGCAGGGCGCTCAGGGCGAGCACCCAGCGGTAGTCGGTGCCGACGAGCCGGCGGGCGGCGTGGGGCACGGCGAGCCCGACGAGCGCGATCGGCCCGGCGAGCGACGTGGCGGCGCCGGCGAGCAGGACGACGACCAGGCCGGAGGCCGCGCGGGTGAGGCCGACGTTCTGCCCGAGGCCGCGGGCGACGTCGTCGCCGAGGGCGAGCATGTTGAGGCGGTGGGCGAGCGCGGCCGCGATGACGACGCCGACCACCACGAAGGGCAGGACCACCAGCAGCGTGTCCAGGCCGCGGCCGGTGAGGGAGCCCACGGCCCAGAAGCGGTACAGGTTGAACGCGGCGGGGTCGCGCAGCAGCACCAGGGTGATGAGGGGCGTGATGAGCGCGGTGACGGTCGCGCCGACCAGCGCGAGCTTGACCGGCTGCCCGCCGCCGACGGCGAACACGAGCGCGGCGGTGGCGGCGGCGCCGAGGAACGCGAACCACACGAACTGCGACGGCTGGCTCAGCCCGAGCAGCCACACCGCGCACACGACGGCGAACGACGCGCCGGAGTTGAGGCCGAGCAGGCCGGGGTCGGCGATGGGGTTGCGGGTGACGCCCTGGATGACGGCGCCGCCGACGCCGAGCGCGAGCCCGGCGACGAGGCCGACGAGGGCGCGCGGGACGCGCTGGTCGAGCACGACGTCGTGGTCGACGTTCCCCGCGACGGGGGCCGTGAGCGCGTCCCAGACCACGGCGGGGGAGATGTCGCGGACGCCGAGGGCGAGGCTGGCGACCACGACGACGCCGAGCCCGAGCAGGCTCAGCGTGAGGGTGAGCAGCCGGCGGCGGGTCCTGCGGGCCACCTGGCCGCTCGCGTCGGTCGTCACGCGGGCCGCGGAGGGCGTTGCGTGAGGTGAGGCGAGCATTGCCTAAGTCTGGCACACGCCGTGGAGCGGTCCGTCCGCGCTCCGGGTGGCGGACGTCAGGCGGTCTCGACCTCGGCGGGGGTGCGGGCGCGACGGCGGCGCAGCCACCACCACCCGCCGGCGACGACGAGCGCGGCGGCGCCCAAGAGCGCCACGGGGTGCAGGAGGAACAGCCAGATCGCCGCGTACAGCGCGGCGGCGCCGACGGTCGTCCAGACGGCCGCCCACAGCAGGCAGCCGACGACGAGGGCGACGAGGTAGCGGCCGAACGGCATGCGCAGGTACCCCGCGCAGAGGTTCACCACCGTCTGCACGCCCACCGTGAGGAAGGACAGTGTCACGGCCGGCGGTCCCCACCGGTGGAGGCGGTCGATGACGACGACGGCGCGCGGGCTCGCCAGGAACGTCGCCAGCCGGGTGCCGCCGAGCCCGCGGGCGACACCCCGGCCCAGCCAGTAGGTGGCCTGGGCGCGGGCCATGACGATGCAGAACGCGACGAGGTAGACCGCCCAGAACGGGAACCCGTCGAGCGTGAACACGCCGTGCCGCTCGGCGTCGTCCGCCGCGGCGGCCAGGAGGGGAGCGCTCGTCACGACCCCATCATGCCAGGCAAGCCTGGCCTCACCTCACCGCGCCTGCTGCGCCGCCCGGCAGTCGGCGCAGGTGCCCCACAGCTCGACCGTGTGCTCGATGTCGGCGAAGCCGTGGCTCGCGGCGACGCTCGCCGCCCACGACTCCACGGTGGGCCCGTCGATCTCGACCGCGCGGCCGCAGGAGCGGCACACGAGGTGGTGGTGGTGCTCGGTGCGGGCGCACCGGCGGTACAGGGCCTCGCCGTCGTCGGCCCGCAGCACGTCCACGTCCCCGCCGTCGGCCAGGGCCTGGAGCGTGCGGTAGACGGTGGCGAGCCCGACGGCGTCGCCGCGGTTGCGCAGCTGCTCGTGGAGCTGCTGCGCGCTGCGGAACTCGTCGGATCCCTCGAGGACCTCGGCGACGGCGGCACGCTGCTTCGTCATGCGCAGCTGGGTCATCGGACGCAGTCTCCTTCGGTGGCCGGGTCGGCGGTGGCGACCTCGACGTCGTCGGGGATGTCCGGGTGCGGGTCGCCCGCGGGCCGACGACGGTCGAGCAGCGGGTGCAAGCCTGCCACGACCGCGTACACCGCGATGGCGAGGACCACGATGAGGGCGCCGGGGGAGACCGGGTACCAGTAGGTGATGCTCAGGCCGGTGACGCACACGGTGACGCCGATGATCGACGCGACCGTCATGGTGCGGCGGAACGAGTGCGTGAGGAGCTGGCCGATCGCGACGGGCACGATCATCAGCGCGGAGACGAGCAGCAGCCCGACCACGCGCATCGCGACGGTCACCGTCAGCGCGGCGAGGATCGCGACGGCCATGTTCAGCGCCCACACGGGCAGGCCGGACGAGATCGCGAACTCCTCGTCGTGGCTGACGGAGAACAGCGCGGCGCGCAGCCCGACCCCGACGAGCAGGATGAGGACCGACAGCACGACGGTGAGCACGAGGTCGGTGGTGGTCACGGTCGAGATGGACCCGAACAGGTACGCCATGAGGCTGCCGGACGAGCCGCCCGCGATGCCGATGATGAGCACGCCGCCCGCGATGCCGCCGTAGAACATGATCGCCAGCGCCAGGTCGCCCGAGGTGCGGCCGCGGCGGCGCACCACCTCGATGAGCACCGATCCGACGACGGACGCGACGATCGCCCCGGGGATGGCGAGGGCGTCGACGGGGACGAGCCCCATCGTCGAGCCGACCAGCCAGCCGAGGGCCACGCCCGTGAGCGCGACGTGCCCGATGCCGTCGCCCAGCAGGGCGAGGCGGCGCTGCACGAGGTAGGTGCCGACGACGGGGGCGCAGGCGCCGACCAGCAGTGCCGCCAGCAGGGCCCGCTGCATGAGCGGGTCGGTGAGCATGTAGCCGATCTCGCTCACGGCCGGGCCTCCTCGTCGGTGTCGAGCGGGCCGCCGAGGCCGACGCGCGTGCCGGAGCGCAGGGGCAGCTCCGAGGTGTGGGGGTGGACGTGGTCGTGCGTCGCGTCGTCGTGGGACGCGTGCGGACGGGGCGGGGCGCCGTCGTGCACCACCTTGCCGTGCCGCAGCACGACGGCGCGGGTGATGAGGTCCGCCAGCTCGCCGAGCTCGTGCAGGACCACCAGGACGGTGAGGCCGTCGCCGACGAGCCGCGTCATGGTGGCGGCGAACGCCTCCTGGCTGGGGCGGTCGACGCCGGCGACGGGCTCGTCGAGGACGAGCAGCTCGGGGCCGCGGACGAGCGCGCGGGCGATGAGGACGCGCTGCTGCTGGCCGCCGGAGAGCCTGCTGGTGGGTTCGTCGGCGCGCTCGGCGAGGCCGACCTGGTCGAGCGCGTCGGCGGCCAGGCCGCGCCACCCGCGCGGCAGGCGCAGGCGGCGGCCGTGCAGCAGCCCGGACGCGACGACCTCGCGCGCCGTCGACGGCACGCCCGCCGCGGCGGTCACCCGCTGCGGCACATAGCCCACCCGGCCCCAGGGCACGGCGTTGCCGACCCGGTGGCCGAGCAGGTCGACCGTGCCGGCGCTGGGGGGCAGCACCCCGACGACGGTGCGCACCAACGTGGACTTGCCGGAGCCGTTCGCGCCCAGCAGCGCGACGACCTCGCCGGCGTCGACCCGCAGGTCGATGCCGCGCAGCACGTGGCTGGCCCCGAGGTGCACGTGCACGCCGCGGACGTCCACGGCGGGGGAGCCGGTGCGGGTGTCGGCGGGGACCGTCATGCGTCGCAGCCCAGGCCGGTGACGAGCGAGTCGAGGTTGTCGTCCATGACGGCAACGTAGTCCGCCCCGGCGTCGGCGGCCTCCGTGGAGAGCCCCTCCAGCGGGTCGAGGACGGCGGTGGCCACGCCGAGGTCGGACGCGAGGGTCTCGGCGACCTTCGGGCTCGTGAGGGTCTCGGTGAAGATGGTCTGCACGTCGTTCGCCTCGACGACGTCGCCGATCTCGCGCAGGCGCGCCGGGGACGGCTCGGCCTCGGGGTCGATCGCCGCGATGCCGATCTGGACGAGGTCGTAGCGCTCGGCGAGGTAGCCGAAAGCGGTGTGGCTCGTCACGAGGGTCTGGCCGGCGCACGGCTCCAGCGCGGTCGCGTAGCGCGCGTCGAGGTCGTCGAGCGTCGCGGTGAGGGCCTCGGCGTTGGCCGCGTAGGTGGCGGCGTTGCCGGGGTCGACGGCGGACAGCTCGTCGGCCACCGCGTCCGCGACGGGCTCCAGCAGGGTCGGGTCGAGCCAGAAGTGCGGGTCGAGGGCGCCGTGGTCGTGGCCGTCCTCCTCGTCCGCGTGCTCGGCGTGCTCCTCGGCGGTCTCGCCCTCGTGCTCGTCGTCCATGTGCTCGACGGTGCCGGGGCTCGCCTCGAGCTCGACGACGTCGGCGGCATCCACGACGTGCTCAGGCTGTCGGGCGTCCACGGCCTCGTCGACGGCGGCCTGGAAGCCGGACTGGTAGACGACGAGGTCGGCGTCGCCGACGGCGCGCACCTGGGCGGGGGCGAGCTCCAGGTCGTGGGGCTCGGCGGACGGGGGCGTGAGGTTGTCGACGCTCACCAGGTCGCCGCCCACCTGCTCGGCCACGTACTGCAGGGGGTAGAAGGACGCCAGCACCTGCAGCGTGCCGTCGTCGGACCCGGTGCCCTCGCCGTCGGTGGAGCAGGCGGTGAGCGCGACCGCGGGCAGGGCGAGCGCGGCGGTGGCGGCGAGGGCGCGACGAAGGGTAGGCATGAGAACCATTCTCAGGCAGTTCGAGAATGAATGTCAAAGCCGCACGGGGCGACCCTCGTCACGCTACGCGGCGACCGCGGTCGTCGCAGCGCCGCCGTGGCCGGTCCGCGGGGCCGCGTCGTCCGTCGCGGCGGCCGGTAGGCTGGCTGGCGGTGCCCGTCGGGCGCCGAACCATCGTGAACAAGCCCCGCCGGAGCCACCGGCTGGGGCCGACACCCAGGAGTGATCCGTGGCTGCACCGTCCCCCTCCGCCCAGCTCGACGCCGTCGTCTCCCTCGCCAAGCGCCGGGGATTCGTCTTCCAGTCCGGCGAGATCTACGGCGGGACGCGCTCCGCGTGGGACTACGGCCCCCTCGGTGTCGAGCTCAAGGAGAACATCAAGAAGCAGTGGTGGAAGGCCATGACGCGACGTCCCGACGTCGTCGGCCTCGACTCGTCGGTCATCCTGCCGACGCCGGTGTGGAAGGCGTCCGGCCACCTCGGCGCGTTCACCGACCCGCTGACGGAGTGCCTGAGCTGCCACAAGCGGTTCCGCGAGGACCAGATGATCGAGGAGTTCGCCGAGCGCAAGGGCCGTGAGCCCGAGGGCGGACTCGCCGAGATCGCCTGCCCGAGCTGCGGCACCCGCGGCCAGTGGACCGAGCCCCGCGACTTCAACATGATGCTGTCGACCTACCTCGGCCCGGTCGAGGACGAGTCCGGCCGCCACTACCTGCGCCCCGAGACGGCGCAGGGCATCTTCGTGAACTTCGCGAACGTCGCCTCGGTCTCGCGGCAGAAGCCGCCCTTCGGCATCGCGCAGATCGGCAAGTCGTTCCGCAACGAGATCACGCCGGGCAACTTCATCTTCCGCACGCGCGAGTTCGAGCAGATGGAGATGGAGTTCTTCGTCGAGCCGGGCACGGACGCCGAGTGGCACCAGTACTGGATCGACACCCGCATGGCCTGGTACACGGGCCTCGGCATCGCCCCGGAGAACCTGCGCCTCTACGAGCACCCCGAGGACAAGCTCTCGCACTACTCCACCCGCACCGTCGACATCGAGTACCGCTTCGGGTTCACCGGCTCGGAGTGGGGCGAGCTCGAGGGCATCGCGAACCGCACCGACTTCGACCTGTCGACGCACGCGGAGCACTCCGGCAAGGACCTGATGTACCGCGACCCGGTGACGAACGAGAAGTACTTCCCGTACGTCATCGAGCCCGCCGCCGGCCTCACCCGCTCGCTCATGGCGTTCCTCGTCGAGGCCTACGCCGAGGACGAGGCGCCCAACACCAAGGGCGGCGTCGACAAGCGGACCGTGCTGCGCCTCGACAAGCGCCTCGCGCCCGTCAAGGCCGCGGTGCTGCCGCTGTCCAAGAGCGCCGAGCTGATGCCGACCGCCGAGAAGCTCGCCACCGAGCTGCGCGAGCACTGGAACGTCGACCACGACATCACCCAGGCCATCGGCAAGCGGTACCGCCGTCAGGACGAGATCGGCACGCCGTACTGCGTGACGGTGGACTTCGACACGCTCGAGGACCAGGCCGTGACCATCCGGGACCGCGACACCATGGCCCAGGAGCGCGTCGCGCTCGACCAGGTCGCCGGCTACCTCGGCCAGCGACTGCTGGGCTGCTGAGCCACCGCCCGGCACTGCCGGGCACACGAACGGGGGCCGTCCACCAGGACGGCCCCCGTTTCGTGCTGCCGACGCCACCGATGGCGTCGTGCGCGTCAGGTCAGTTCTTGGCCCGCCGCAGCAGCCCCAGCACGAGGCTGACGACCAGGACGATCACACCGATCCAGAGCAGGAACTGCCCGATCTCGGTCGCGACCCCCAGGATCACGAGCACGACGCCGATGATGATGAGAATGAGCCACAGAGGCACAAGGATCTCCTTCGTCCGTCCCGACAGGTCTTGCCGGGCTTGTCACGACACTTCCACGATGCGCCGGTGTGCGCATCTTGAACCTTTGGCGCCGGATGTCGCCGCTGGTCAGCCGACCTTGCGGTTCCCGCGGTTGACCAGCACCAGCACGACGCCGACCACCATCGCGATCACCCCGGCCCAGATGAAGATCTGACCGAGGCCGATCAGGCCGAGGATCAGCGAGACGAGCCCGGCGATGATGAGAACCAGCCACAGAGCCATGAGGTGTGTCCTTTCGTCGTGGTTTGCACACGTTGCCACCGTCCGCGGTCACCGGCATCCCGGGCGGCCGGATCGTGACGCGTCCCACGGGGACGGACGCGGCGCCGATGGGACAATGGACCGGTGAGTGCTGTGCTTCCCCCGCTGCAGATCGGCCCCCTGACGGTCGCCACGCCCGTCGTGCTGGCGCCGATGGCCGGCGTGACCAACCGTGCGTTCCGCACCCTGTGCCGCGAGGCCGGACGGTCCACCGGCTTCGACCCGGGCCTGTACGTCGCCGAGATGGTGACGTCCCGTGCGCTCGTGGAGCGCAACACCGAGGCGCTGCGCATCGTCACGTTCGGGCCCGACGAGACGCCGCGCTCGGCGCAGGTGTACGGCGTGGACCCGGCGACGGTGGGCGCCGCGGTGAAGATCATCGCCGGTGAGGACAGTGCCGACCACGTCGACCTCAACTTCGGCTGCCCGGTGCCCAAGGTGACCCGCAAGGGCGGCGGCGCCGCCCTGCCGTGGAAGAAGCAGCTCTTCACCGACATCGTGCGCGCCGCCGTCACCGCGGCCGAGCCGTACGGCGTCCCGGTGACCGTGAAGATGCGCAAGGGAATCGACGACGACCACCTCACCTACCTCGAGGCCGGCCGCACCGCCGAGTCCCTCGGCGCGGCCGCGGTCGCGCTGCACGCCCGCACCGCCGCGCAGCACTACTCCGGCACCGCCGACTGGACCGCGATCGCGCGGCTCAAGGAGGAGGTCCGCACCGTGCCGGTGCTCGGCAACGGCGACATCTGGGCGGCCGAGGACGCCGTGCGCATGGTCCGCGAGACCGGCGCCGACGGCGTCGTCGTGGGCCGCGGCTGCCAGGGACGCCCCTGGCTGTTCGCCGACCTCGCCGCCGCGTTCAACGGCTCCGACGTCCGCGTCCGCCCCGGCCTGCGCGACGTCGCCGACGCGATCTACCGGCACGGCGAGCTCATGATCGAGTACTACGACGGCGACGAGTTCAAGGGCGTGCGCGACCTGCGCAAGCACATGGCCTGGTACCTCAAGGGGTACGCCGTCGGCGGCGACGCCCGCCGGGCGCTCGCGATGGTGTCGTCGCTCGCCGAGCTGCGCGAGCACCTCGACGCCCTCGACCTCACCCTCGGCTACCCGGGCGACGACGCCGAGGGCCCGCGCGGGCGTGCGGGGTCCGCCAAGACCCCGCACCTGCCGTACGGCTGGCTGGACTCGCGCGACCTCGACGCCGAGTTCGAGGCGAAGCTGCGCGAGGCCGAGCTGTCCGTCTCCGGCGGCTGAGCCCGGCGGCGGGCCTCAGGTCAGCAGGGTCTCCCCGACGAACCCGCCCTCGGCGCAGCCCGGCGGCACCGCGAACACCGACGACCCGACCGGCGTCGTCCACTCGTTGAGCAGGTCGAGGTCCGCCAGGCGCTGCTGCAGGGGCGTGAACTGCCGGTCGACGTCGGCCTGGAACGACACGAAGATCAGCCCGGAGTCCGACACCTCGGCACCCGTGGGGGCGTCGTCGTAGCTGTACGCACGCCGGAAGATCCGCTGCGTCGGGTCGTCCCCGCGGGCGCGGCGCACGTGGGAGAACTCGGCGATGACGGGGAACCCGAGGGACGTCGTCGCCTCGAAGTCGGGTTCGTCGTGCTCCCGGCTGCCGGTCAGCGGCGCCCCGTTGCTCAGGTAGCGCCCCACCGACTGCTCGCGCCCGGACCGGTCGAGCTCGTCCCAGGTGTCCAGGTGCATGGCGATGCGGCGCAGCACCACGCTCGTGCCGCCGGCGAGCCACCCGTCGGTGCTCCACACGACCTGGTCGAAGTCGGTGGTGCCCGGCTCGGGGTTGACGGTGCCGTCGACCTGCCCGAACAGGTTGCGCATCGTGGTGCCGGGGCGTTCGGTGCCGTAGGCGCGCCGGAAACCCTGCTGCACCCACCGCACGGTGGTGAAGCTGCGGGTGTCCTTGAGCAGCATGCGGGTCGCGTGCGCGACGGTGAGCGGGTCGTCCGCGGCGACCTGGACCAGCAGGTCGCCGTCGCTGAGCTCCGGCAGCAGCCGGTCGATCGTGAACTCCGGCAGCGGTCTGAGCCAGCCCGGGGCGACGCCGCTCGCCCGGGCCACGAACCGGGGGCCGAACGCGAACGTCACGGTGAGCCGGGCGGGGGAGACGGCGAGCTCCGGCTCGGAGTCCGCCAGCGCGGGCTCGCCCCGGGTGAGGCGCGCGGCGTCGTCGGACACGATCCGCATCAGCCGGCGCAGCGCGTCCCGGTCGACGTCGTCGCGCAGGTCGAGGCCGAGGAACGTGGCGTGCGCCTGCGCGGGCGTCGCGATGCCCGCCTGGTGCACGCCGTGGAACGGGACCGTCCCGGTGCCGTGCGGGGGCGCGGGCGTCACGACGGGGTCGGGCTGCCGGAGGGCCTTGTCGGCGCCGATCGCCGCGGCGGCGCCGACGCCGGCGACAGCCCCTCCGAGGAGGAACTGCCGCCGGGTCGAACCCGCCCGGCCGGTGCGCGTGCTCCGGTCGGGGGACGCCATCAGGCGTCCTCGTCCACCGTGTGCTCGTGGTCGTGCTCGGTGCCGTCCATGTCCATGTCCATGTCCATGTCGGAGTCGTCGCCGGAGTAGCTCTCGTTGGCGCCCGAGTAGTCCTTGACCGGTGCGGTGATCTCCGCGGTGGAGTCGTCCGAGAACGTCAGCGTGACCGTGACCTCCTCGCCCGCCTCCAGCGGGTCGGTCAGGTCCATGAGCATGAGGTGGTTGCCGCCGGGCTCCAGGGACAGGGTCTCGCCAGGGCCGACGACGAACCCGCCGTCGATCTCCTGCATCGTCATCGCGCCGGTCCCGTCGTCGACGGTCTCGTGCAGCTCGACCATCCCGGCGGCCTCGCTGGTCGCGGAGACGATCGTGACGTCGTCGCCGCCGTCGTTGGTGATCTCGCCGAACGCGGCGGACATGCCCTCGTCGGCGGCCTTGACCCACGGGTCGGTGACGGTGACGGACTCCGCGGCGTTCGACCCGGAGGTCGCCGAACCGGCGGTGCCCGCGGCGGGCTCGTCCGCCGCGGCGCAGCCGGTGAGCGCGAGCGCGCTGAGGGACAGCAGGACGAGGGCGGTCGTGGTGCGGTGGTGACGGAGGAACATGTCAGTGCCTTTCGGGGGAGTCCGACGGCGCGGCGTCCGCGGCGTCCGCGGGCGTGACGTCGTCGCCGGCCACGGTGTCGCGGCGGCGGGAACGGGTGAGGAGGAACAGGACGGCGAGCGCGAGCAGCGCGCCGCCGGCGCCGACGAGCAGGACCCGCGTGGGTCCGTCGTCGGAGGAAGAGGCCGCAGCCTCGCCCTGAGCCGTGCTGCCCTGGGCCGGGCCGCCCTGCTCGGCGTCGACCGGCGCGGCGCCCTCGGCCGGCCCGGCGGCGTCCGGCGGCGTGCCGCGTTCCAGCGGGGTGCCGTCACCGACGACGAACCCGACCACGCCGGAGATCGGGTGGCCGTCCGCGGAGACGACGCGCCAGCGGACCTCGTAGCCGGCGTCCGGCATCTCCGCGTCGAGGGGGACCTGCACCTGGGTGCCGTCGAGGACGGGTTCGGCGGCGGCCCAGTCGTGGCCGTCCGCGTCGGCGACGATCACCGTCGCCCCGAGGTCGAGGAGGTCGTCGGAGTAGGTGAGCGTGATCTGGTCGGGGGCGGACTCCAGGACGGAGCCCGCCGCGGGGTCGCTGCTGATCAGCTGGTCGTGGGCGGACGCCGGGGCGGCCGTCGCGAGGAGCGCGACGACGCCGGTGACGATGCCGCCCGCGACCACGCGGGTGCGGGACATGGAAGGGCCTCTCCGGTGCCCGGGTGGGCACCAGCACGGGTGGGCTCGCGCACCGCATGCCGGGGGACGGCGTGCGGCGGCGCGCGGGTCGGCGACGCCGGACCCGCGAGGACTCAGACCGTGAGGACAGGGGGGCCGCGTCGCCGCAGCAGGGAGAGCTCGGGGCCGTGCCGGGCGGGCCGGTGGCCGGCGGCCACGACGGCGGGGCGCACGGGACGCGGGGCGCCGACGGGCACGAGGTCGCGTCGCGGCAGCAGCCAGGACACGACCAGCCCGGCGAGGTGGCGCAGGTGGTGCAGCAGCGCCTCGCCGTGGAAGAGCAGCGCGGCGGTCGCCGCCGCGGCGGCGGCGTGCCACACCCACATCGTGGTGTCGCCCTGGAGGGCGGCGACGTTGGCGTCCGTCGACGCGGGCACGGGTGGGAGCTGGGCGTGGTGGGCGTGCGCGCCGCCGGTGCGCACGGCGCCGGTGGGGGTGCCGAGGACGAACAGGGTGTGGAAGGCGACCTGGCCGGCCGCGACGGACACGACGGCGCGCCAGCGGGCGGGTCGCCCGCCGACGAGCGTGCCCACCCAGAGGGACACCACCCACGGCGCGAGGACGCCGAGCAGGCCCGGGACGGCGCCGCCGCCCGCGACGTGCGAGGCGAGCGCGACACCCGTGGCGACGGTCGCGGCGACGCCGCCGCGCAGCACGCGGGCGGATCGGGGGCGACCGGTCGGGGACGACATCGCGTCCGATCCTAGGTCACCCCGGGGGCGGCACCCGGCCGGGCGGGGCGGGCTCGGGCGGAGGTGAGACCGGCGGCACACCCGCCAGGGGTGCGCCGCCGATCGCGGGGGAGCGGACAGGTCAGGCGCGCAGCCAGACGGTCGTGTCGGCGGGCAGCGTCGTGTCGACCGGGCCGGAGGCGAGCAGCACCTCGTGGCCGGCCGGCAGCTCGACGGGCGTGCTGCCGAGGTTGGCCAGCACGACGACGTCGCGGTTGCGCAGCGCGACGACGTCGGCGGCGTCCGCGTGGTCGGCGAGCCACGTCAGGCCGCCGTGCCCGAGGCCCTCGGCGCGACGGGTGTCGAGCGCCGCCCGGTACAGCTCGAACGTCGACGTCGGGTCGCCGTACTGGACGTCCGCGGCGTAGCGGCCGTAGGAGTCGGGCTGCGGGAGCCAGGTGGCGCCGGTGGGCCCGAACCCGTAGCCGGGGGCGTCGGCCTGCCAGGGCAGCGGCACGCGGCAGCCGTCGCGGCCGGCCTCCGCGCCGTCGGTGCGGAAGTGGCCGGGGTCCTGGCGGACCTCGTTCGGCAGGGTGGTGTGCTCGGGCAGGCCGAGCTCCTCGCCCTGGTAGAGGTACGCGGAGCCGGGCAGCCCGAGCATGAGCAGCGACGCGGCGCGGGCACGCCGCAGGCCGAGCTCCTCGTCGGGCTGCGGGTCGGTCGCGAACACGCCGTTGGGGCGCACGCCCGCGTCGGGCAGGCCGAGGCGGGTCGCGTGGCGCACGACGTCGTGGTTGGACAGCACCCAGGTGGTGGGCGCGCCGACCTCGTCGTTGGCCCGGTACGACGCCGCGACGACCCGGCGCAGCGCGGCGGCGTCCCAGCCGGTGGTGAGGAACGAGAAGTTGAACGCCTGGTGCATCTCGTCGGGGCGCACGTAGCGGGCGAGGCGCGACAGCGGCTCGACCCACGCCTCGGCCACGAGGCAGCGGTCGCCCTCGTACGCGGCGAGCACCCGGTGCCAGTCGCGGTAGATCTCGTGGACGCCGTCCTGGTCGAACATCGGACCCTGGTTGCCGGCGCCGGTGGAGCCGTCCTCGGGCGCGCCCGGGTCGGTCGCCTGCGCGTCGTCGCCGTCGCTGGAGCCCTCGACCATGGCGACGTGGCCGTCCCAGTCGGGCAGGCCGTCGGCCTTGATCATGCCGTGGGCGACGTCGACGCGGAAGCCGTCGACGCCCCGGTCGAGCCAGAACCGCAGGACGTCCTCGAACTCGGAGCGCACCTCCGGCTGCGTCCAGTCGAGGTCCGGCTGGGAGGAGTCGAACAGGTGCAGGTACCACTGGGGGCTGGGCTCGTCGTAGGCGTCGCCCGCGGCCGTGCTGGACGCCGCGAGGCGCGTCCACGCCGGGCCGCCGAAGATCGACTGCCAGTTGTTCGGGGGCTCGTCGCCGGCGGGGCCGCGGCCGTCGCGGAAGACGTACCGGGCACGCTCGGGGGACCCGGGGGCCGCGGCGAGCGCCTCCTGGAACCAGGCGTGCTGGTCGGAGGTGTGGTTGGGCACGAGGTCGACGATGACGCGCATGCCGCGGTCGTGGGCGCCCGCGAGCATCGTGTCGAAGTCCGCGAGCGTGCCGAACAGCGGGTCGACGTCGCGGTAGTCGGCGACGTCGTAGCCGGCGTCCTTCTGCGGGGAGCGGTAGAACGGCGAGAGCCAGACGGCGTCGACGCCGAGGTTCTTCAGGTGGTCGAGCTTCGACGTGATGCCGGGGATGTCACCGATGCCGTCGCCGTCGCCGTCCGCGAAGGAGCGGGGGTAGACCTGGTAGATGACGGCGTCGCGCCACCACTCGCGGGCGGCGTCGGACCCGACGTGCACGGTCGCGCCGAGCGGCAGCGCGGTCGTCGGGGTGGTCGGCTCGGTGGTGGCCATGGTGGTCCTCACGGTCGGGACGGAAACGGGTCAGCGCTGCAAGCGTACTGAAACTTCTTGCAAACTGTGAGCGCCCTCGATCGGGGCTCGTTCCAGGCTGCGCGTGGCCGACCGACCGCGCAAGGGCTCAGCGGCGCACGGGTCCCGTGGAGCCGCGAACCACGAGCTCGGGGGAGAAGAGCAGCTCCGTGCGCGGAGCGCGGTCGCCCGAGATCTCCGTGAGCAGGGCGCTGACGGCGGCGTGCGCCATCGCCTCGACCGGCTGGCGCACGGTCGTCAGCGGGGGCTCGGTGAACGCGATGAGCGGGGCGTCGTCGTAGCCGACGACCGAGACGTCGCCGGGCACCGACAGGCCGCGGGCCCGGGCGGCGCGCACGGCCCCCAGCGCCATGATGTCCGACCCGCACACGACCGCCGTGTGCCCGCCGTCGAACAGCTCGCCGGCGGCGACCTGACCGCCCTCGAGCGTGTACAGGGTGCTGAGGACGTGCCGCTGTGCGGCCGCCTCGTCGGCGGCCAGGCCGTGCCGCACCAGGGCGGCGGTGAACGCGTGCACCTTGCGCCGGGCGGGCACGTACCGCTCCGGCCCGATGGCCAGGCCGATCCGCGTGTGCCCCAGCGTGACCAGGTGCTGGACCGACACGTCGACGGCCTCGGCGTCGTCCGGCGAGACGAACGGGGCGTCGATGCCCGGGGCGTGGCCGTTGACCAGGACGATCGGCACGCCCTGGCTGCGCAGCAGCTCGTAGCGGCCGTGCTTGGCGCGGGTGTCGGCGTGCAGGCCGGAGATGAAGATGATCCCGGCCACGGAGTGGTCGACGAGGGTCGAGACGTACTCGTCCTCCGTGGTGCCGCCGGGCGCCTGCGTGCACAGCAGCGGCGTGTAGCCGCGCTGCGCGAGGACGGACTCGACCGCCTGGGCGAACGCGGGGAAGACGGGGTTGGTGAGCTCCGGCACGACGAGCCCCACGAGCCCCGCCGACCGGCCGCGCAGCGACGAGGGCCGCTCGTAGCCGAGGACGTCGAGGGCGGCGAGGACGGACTGGCGCGTCGAGCTCGCCACGCCGGGCTTGCCGTTGAGCACGCGCGAGACCGTCGCGGTGGAGACGCCGGCCTGCTCGGCCAGGTCGCTCAGTCGGGTGCGCACGCGGTCGATGGTAGGGGACAACCAGGTCACCGGCCTGTGACTGTTCCCAGTCGAGACGCGTTTCGGCAGTCTGTTGCCGAAACGTTATTGCAAGATCTTGCAAGAACCGTCGACAGGGATCTAGATTCACGCTCAGCCGGGCCCCGGCGTCCACGCCACCGGGCCATCATCGACATGCTGGGAGAACCCCGATGCGACGGAGCATCCTGCTCGCCTCCGCCCTCGTCACGACCCTCGCGCTGAGCGCGTGCGGTTCGTCCGAGGAGCCCGCCGCGCCGGCCGAGGAGCCGACCGACGCCGCCACCACCGGGGCCGCGGGCTCCGGCGAGCCCCTCACCGTGTGGGTGGACGAGACCCGCCAGGCCGCCGTCGAGGCCGCCGCCGAGGACTTCACCGCCGAGACCGGCACCGAGGTCGAGCTCGTGCTGAAGAACTTCGAGGACATCCGCACCGACTTCATCGCCCAGGTCCCCACCGGCGAGGGCCCCGACATCACCGTCGGCGCGCACGACTGGCTCGGCGAGCTCATCACCAACGGCGTCGTCGCCCCGGTCGAGCTCGGCGACAAGGCCGCCGAGTTCGAGGAGGTCGCCGTCCAGGCGTTCACCGCCGACGGCCAGGTCTACGGCCTGCCCTACGCCATCGAGAACATCGCGCTCATCCGCAACACCGAGCTCGCCCCGACGCCGCCCGCCACCTGGGACGAGCTCCTGGAGATGAGCAAGGACGTCGACGTCAAGTACCCGGTCCTCGTGCAGACCGGCACCGAGGGCGACCCGTACACGTACTACCCGTTCCAGACCTCGTTCGGCGCCCCGGTGTTCGAGCAGAACGCCGACGGCTCCTACTCGCCCGAGCTCGCCATGGGCGGCGAGAACGGCGAGGCGTACGCGCAGTGGCTCGCCGAGCAGGGCGACAACGGCACCCTGAGCACCGACATCACCTACGACATCGCCGTCGAGGCCTTCGCCAAGGGGCAGTCGCCGTTCATCGTCGGCGGTCCGTGGATGATCGAGCAGTTCGCCGACCTCGACCTCGCGATCAACCCGGTCCCGACCGCGGGCGACCAGCCCGCCCAGCCGTTCGTCGGCGTCCAGGGCTTCTACGTCAGCGCCCAGAGCGACAACGCGCTCGTCGCGAACGACTTCCTCGTCAACTTCATGGCCACGACCGAGGCGCAGACCGCCCTCTTCGAGGCCGGCGGCCGCCCGCCGGCGCTGACCGCCGCCGCCGACGCCGCGTCGACCGACCCGATCGTCGCCGGCTTCCGCGCCGTCGGCGCCGAGGCCGTCCCGATGCCGTCCATCCCCGAGATGGGTTCCGTGTGGGCCTTCTGGGGCGTGACCGAGGCCAACATCCTCACCGGCAAGGTCGACCCGGCCGAGGGCTGGCAGAAGATGATCGCCGACATCGAAGGCGCCCTCGGCTCCTGACGTCCAGACCTCTCACGACGGGCCGTGGCACGCGCCACGGCCCGTCGTGCGACCCGGAAGGCCCCACGATGAGCGACCCGAACCCCGGCGCGCGCAGCGCCACCGTCGAACGCCCCGGCCCCGCCGACGCCGTCCCGCCCGGCGGCGAGCGCGGGACCGCGCGACGGCCCCGCCCCGACGAGTCCCACGCCCGCCGCTACGGCGCGGGGTTCCTCGTCAAGCTCGCCCTCATGGCCGTCGTCGACGCGTTCGGCGTCTACGTCGTGTGGTCGGCGTGGGTCGCCGAGTCCTGGGTGATCCTCGGCGCGATGGTCGCCATGCTCGCGGTGGCGAACTGGGTGTACTTCTCGCGGCGCACGGTTCCGCTGAAGTACGTCCTGCCCGGGCTGGTGTTCCTGTTCACCTTCCAGGTCTTCACGATCGCCTACACCGGGTGGGTCGCCTTCACGAACTACGGCGACGGGCACAACTCCACCAAGGACGACGCCGTGGCGGCGCTGCTCGTGCAGAACGAGCGACGCGTCGAGGGCTCGCCGTCCCTGCCGCTGACCGTCGTCGCGGACGGCGACGAGCTCGGTTTCGCCGTCGTGCAGCCCGACGGCACGACCGCCGTCGGTGGCGCCGACGACCCGCTCGCCCCGGTCGACGCCACGGTCGCCGACGGCCAGGTCACGACCGTCGACGGCTGGCAGGTGCTGGACCGCCAGCAGGTCCTGGAGCGCCAGGACGAGGTGACGAACCTGCGCGTGCCCGTCTCCGACGACGAGGCCGACGGCTCCGTGCGCACCACCGACGCCCGCACCGGCTACGTGTACACCTCGGCGCTCGTCTACGACGAGGCCGCCGACACGATGACCGACACCACCACCGGCACGGTCTACACGCCGAACGACTCCGGCCAGTTCGAGGCAGCCGACGGCTCCACCCTGGCCGTGGGCTGGCGCGTCTTCGTCGGGCTCGACAACTTCACGCTCGCGTTCTCCGACTCGCGGTACGCCGGACCGTTCCTCCAGGTCGTGCTGTGGACGTTCGTGTTCGCGATCGCGTCGGTCGGCACGACGTTCCTGCTGGGCATGTTCCTCGCGTCCGTGATGAACGTGCCGATCCGGGGCCGCCGCGTCTACCGGACCCTGCTGATCCTGCCGTACGCCATCCCGGGGTTCGTCGCGCCGCTGCTGTGGTCCGGCCTGCTCAACCGCAGCTTCGGGTTCGTCAACCAGGTGCTGCTCGGCGGGGCCGCGATCCCGTGGCTCACCGACCCCTGGCTGGCCAAGTTCTCGCTCATCGCCGTGAACCTGTGGCTCGGGTTCCCGTACATGTTCCTCATCTGCACCGGCGCCCTGCAGTCGCTGCCGAGCGACGTCATGGAGGCCGCGAAGATCGACGGCGCGAGCCGGTGGCGCACCTGGCGGTCGGTGACGCTGCCCCTGCTGCTCGTCTCCACGACGCCGCTGCTCATCTCCAGCTTCGCGTTCAACTTCAACAACTTCGCCCTGGTGTACATGCTCACCGGCGGCGGGCCCCGCTTCGAGGACGCCTCCGTGCCGCTCGGGCACACCGACATCCTCATCACGATGGTCTACTCGGTCGCCGGCCTGGACGGGAACGCCCCGAAGAACTTCGGCCTGGCCAGCGCCCTGTCCATCGTCATCTTCCTGATCATCGCGACGATCAGCGCGGTCGCCTTCCGGCGGACCCGCGCGCTCGAGGAGATCAACTGACATGACCGCCACCACGCTCCCCGCCGCCACCCGGCCGGCCGTCCCGGCCCGCCGCCGGTCCGCGCGCCGCTGGTTCGCCGAGGTCGGCTGGCGCCACGTCGTCGGCGTCGTGTTCGTCGTCTACGCCGTCTTCCCGATCGTCTACGTGCTGTCCGCCTCGCTCAGCGAGTCGGGCACCCTCACCGGCTCCAACCAGCTCTTCGACTCCGTCAGCACCGCGAACTACGCGGCGCTCGCCGACACCCGGTTCTGGGAGTGGATGGGCAACTCCGTCAAGGTGGCGGTGGTCACCGCGATCGGGACGGTGCTCATGGGCGCGGCCGCCGCGTACGCGTTCAGCCGGTTCCGCTTCACGGGCCGCCGCGTCGGCCTCACCACCCTGCTGGTGCTGCAGATGTTCCCGCAGATGCTCGCGTTCGTCGCGATCTTCCTGCTGCTCATCAGCCTCGGCCAGGTGGTCCCGGCACTCGGCCTGAACTCCCACGTGGCGCTGGTCTGCGTCTACCTGGGCGGCGCGCTCGGGGTGAACACGTTCCTCATGTACGGGTTCTTCAACACGATCCCGCGCGAGCTGGACGAGGCCGCGAAGATCGACGGCGCCACGCACGCGCAGACGTACTGGACGATCATCCTGCGGCTCGTGACGCCGATCCTGGCGGTCGTGGCGCTGCTGTCGATCATCTCGACCTTCGGCGAGTTCGTCATCGCGCGCGTGCTGCTCCAGTCGGAGGCGAACTGGACGCTCGCCGTCGGCCTGTACTCCTGGGTGTCCAGCCTGCTCGAGGCGAACTGGGGCCTGTTCGCGGCCGGCGCGGTGATCTCCACCGTCCCGGTGCTCGCCCTGTTCCTGTTCCTGCAGAAGTACATCGTGGGCGGCCTGACCGCGGGTTCGGTCAAGGGCTGAGAACTGGTGGGGCCCGCCTGTGGCGGGGCTCACACCGTGGCCCTAGCCTGGGCGCATGACCGAGACGCGCAGCTACACCCCTGACCTGGGGCGGCTCACCGACGCCGCCGACGACTCGTTCTCCGTGCGCCGCGCGTACGGCGAACCGTACGAGCACCAAGGCCAGCTCGTGATCCCCGTCGCCAAGGTGTGGGGCGGCATGGGGACGGGGTCCGGCGGCGCCGGTGCGACCGGTTCCGGCGCGGGCTCCGGCACGGGCACGGGCAGCGGCAAGGGCACCGGGCAGATCGGTGGCTGGTCGCGCTCGTTCCGGCTGGGCTCGCCGGCCGAGAACACCGAGGGCGGCCCCGAGGACCACGGCGACGCGTCCGGCGACGCCCAGGGCGAGATCCGGGGCGAGACCCACGGCGACGGCTCGGGCGAGGGCAACGGCGGTGGCGGCGGCTACGGTCTGCAGGTCAAGCCGCTCGGCGTCTACGTCATCTCCGCCGAGGGCACGAGCTGGCAGCCCGTGCTCGACCTCAACAAGGCGATCGTCGGCGCACAGGTCGTCGGCATCGCGTTCGCGCTCGCCCTCGGGTGGGCAGTCGGGCGCCGTCGTCGCTGACCTCCGGCGGCGGCGTGCCCGCCGACCGGAAGGACAGCATGACCTCGCACCTGCTCGACCAGCCGCACCACGACGGCTCCGCGCTCCACGTCCCGCCGGGCACTCCCGCCCTCGGTGACACCGTGCCCGTCCGCGTCCGGGTGCCCCGGGCGGCGGGCGTCACCGGCGTCTGGCTGCGCACGGTGCGCGACGGCGAGCCGCGTCTGGTGGCGGCCCGCCCGGACGGCGGCACGGACGAGGAGACCTCGTACGTCGCCGAGGTCGACGTGCACAACCCCGTCACGCCGTACCGGTTCCTCCTCGACGGACCGGGTGGCTACCGCTGGCTCGACGGGCGTGGCGTGCACGCGCGGGAGGTGCCCGACGCCGGGAGCTTCCGCCTCACCACGCACGCCCCGGCGCCCGCCTGGCTGGGCGACGGGCTGGTCTACCAGGTGTTCCCCGACCGGTTCGCCCGCTCGGGCGCCGCGATCTCCCGGCCCGCGCCGGACTGGGCCGTGCCCGCCTCCTGGGACGACGAGCCCGCGGGCGACGGCCCGCTCGCCGGCACCCAGCTCTTCGGCGGCGACCTCGACGGGATCGTCGAGCACCTCGACCACCTCGAGGCCCTCGGGGTCGGCACCCTGTACCTGACGCCCGTGTTCCCCGGACGCTCGAACCACCGCTACGACGCCTCCACCTTCGCCGCCGTCGACCCGCTGCTCGGCGGCGACGCCGCGTACGCGCGGCTGGCGGACGCCGTGCACGCGCGGGGCATGCGGCTGATGGGCGACATCACCACCAACCACACCGGTGCCGGGCACGAGTGGTTCACCCGGGCCCTGGCCGACCCCGCCGCGCCGGAGCGGGACCTGTTCGTGTGGGCCGAGCCCGGCGGCGCCGACGTCGCGACCACCCCGGCCGGCGAGGGGTACGCGTCCTGGCTGGGGTTCGGCTCGCTCCCCAAGCTGGACTGGGGCTCGGACGAGACCTGGCACCGCATGGTCACCGGGCCCGACGCCCCGATCGGTCGCTACCTGCGCGCGCCGTACCACCTGGACGGCTGGCGCGTCGACGTCGCGAACATGACCGGCCGGTGGGGGAGCGACGACCGCACCCACGACGTCGCCCGTGCCCTGCGTGCGGCGATCGGCCGCGAGAACCCCGAGGCCGCGCTCGTCGCCGAGCACTTCCACGACGCCACCGCCGACCTCCTGGCGGGCGGCTGGCACGCCAACATGAACTACACGGGCTTCACGCGGCCGGTGTGGTCGTGGCTCGCGCTCGACGGGTCCCCGGTCGCCGCGCACGGGCTGCCCGTCGCGGGGGTGCGCCGCCCCGGCGGCTCGATGGTCGCCGCCATGCGCGACTTCGACGCCGGCGTGCCCTGGTCGGTGACGGCCCGGCAGTGGAACATGCTCGGCTCGCACGACACCCCGCGGCTGCGCACCGTCGTCGGGCCCGACGCCGTCGAGCTCGCGGTCACGCTGCTGCTCACCTACCCGGGCACGCCCGTGGTGTTCGCGGGCGACGAGGTCGGCGCGACCGGCGACAACGGCGAGCACGCCCGCACCACCATGGCGTGGGACCAGGCCGCGCACGGCGGACCGCGCTGGGACGCCGCCACCCTGGAGGTGTACCGGCGGCTGGCGGCGGTGCGGCGCGGGTCGTCGGCGCTGCGCGACGGCGGGATGCGCTGGGCCGTCGTCGAGGACGACGCCGTGGTGTTCCTGCGCGAGTCGCCCGCCGAGCGGGTGCTGGTGGTCGTGGCGCGCGGGCCGTGGTCCGGGGTGACCCTGCCGGGCCGGCTGCTCGCGCCGGGTGCCGAGCCCGAGCCGCTGTACGGCGAGGTGCCGGTCTCGGCCGGGCCGCAGGGCCTGCGGGTCTCCGGCGACGGCCCCGGGGTCGCCGTCGTGCGCCTCGCCTGACGCTGCTGTCTGCCGGTCAGGCCTGACGGACCGTCGCGGTCGCGCACCGGCCGTGCAGGAGGCACCGTGGGCAGGGACGACCGGAAGGAGGCCACGGTGGAAGGCATCGAGGTGCTGGAGGACCTGTACGCGCGGATCGGACCGACGGTCCGCCGTGCCGTCGACGGGCTCTCCCCGGAGGCGCTCACGGCCCGGCTCGATCCCGAGGCGAACACCATCGGCTGGCTCGCCTGGCACGTCGGCCGGGGGCAGGACCTGCAGGTGTCCGCCGCGCTCGGCCGCGAGCAGGTCTGGACCGCCGGCCGGTGGGACGAGAAGTTCGACCTCCCGTTCGGCCCGCAGGACTCCGGGTTCGGCCACACGCCGGACGACGTCGCCCAGGTGCGGTCGTCGGCCGGGCTCCTGCTCGGCTACGTCCAGGACGTGCAGAACGAGACCCTCGACGTCCTGACCGGCCTGACCGACGCCGACCTGGACACCGTCGTCGACCGGTCCTGGGACCCGCCTGTGACGCTCGGGGCCCGGCTGGTCTCCGTCGCCGTCGACGCCCTCGAGCACGCCGCGCAGATCGCGTTCCTGCGCGGGGTGCTGGAGCGCACGGGTCGCGCGTAGCGACGCCGGCCCGCGGCGGTCCGTCGTGCGTCCCACCGCGCCGCCCCTGTGGGAGCATCGTCGTGTGGCCACCGAGCAGATCGCCGTCCTCTCCGACGTCCACGGCAACCTCGGCGCCCTCGACGCCGTCCTCGCGGACGTCGCGGCACGCGGCATCACGCGCGTGATCAACCTCGGCGACGACGCGGGCAAGGGTCCCCGGGGCAGCGCCGTCGTCGACCGGCTGCGCGAGGTGTGCGAGGTCGACGTGCGCGGCAACTGGGACGACTTCCTGCCGCAGATCGCCGACGACGGGCCGCCGGAGATGGTGTGGTGGCGCGACGAGCTGCGCGCCGACCAGCTCGCGTGGCTCCGGAGCAAGCCGCTGTGCCACGACCTCGTGCTCTCGGGGCGCCGCATCCGCCTGTTCCACGCGTCGGCCGCGAGCGTGCACCGCAAGGTGCACTTCCACCACACGCCCGAGGAGTTCGCTGCGATGTTCGCCGCGACCGACCTCACCGGACCTGGCCCGACGCCCGACCTGGTCGGGTACGGCGACGTCCACGACGCCTACGTGGAGACCCACCGCTCCCGCACCCTGTTCAACACGGGCAGCGTCGGCAACCCGCTCGACGAGCCGACGCCCGTCTACACGATCCTCGAGGGCGTCCCGGACGCGACCGACCCGGCGCCCTTCGGTCTCACGCACGTGCGCGTGCCCTACGACGTCGAGGCCGAGCTCGACGTCGCCCGCACGCTCGGCATGCCGAGGTACGAGGAGTGGGCGGGCGAGCTGCGCACCGGCGTGTACCGGTACTCCCCGGACGCGAACCAGGCCGAACCCGTCGGCTGACCTCTGCGACGGCACGTCGGACGCCGCGGCTAGGCTTCGCCCGTGCAGACGTTCTCGCAGGACGCGTTCGACCCCACCGTGGTCCCCGCCGGCCCGCGCCCGGCCCACGGCGAGCGGGGCACGCCGTCCTACGGCGACCACGACGTCGAGCGCTGGCACGTCGAGTCGCCCAAGTCGAAGGACCGCACCCCGTTCGAGCGGGACCGCGCCCGCGTCGTCCACTCGTCGGGCCTGCGGCGCCTCGGCGCCAAGACGCAGGTGCTCACACCCGGCAGCGACGACTTCGTGCGCACCCGCCTGACGCACTCCCTGGAGGTCGCGCAGGTCGGCCGCGAGATGGGGCGCGCGCTCGGCTGCGACCCCGACCTCGTCGACACCGCCTGCCTCACCCACGACATCGGCCACCCCCCGTTCGGCCACAACGGCGAACGGGCGCTCGCCGAGCTCGCCGCCGACGTCGGCGGCTTCGAGGGCAACGCGCAGACCCTGCGGCTCCTCACCCGGCTCGAACCGAAGATCGTCGCCGACGACGGCGCGCCCCGCGGCCTCAACCTCACGCGCGCCTCCCTCGACGCGAGCGTCAAGTACCCCTGGCGGCTCGGCGCGGGACCGGCTCGACCCGACGGCCGCCCCACGCACAAGTTCGGCGTCTACCCCGACGACGCCGCGGTGTTCGCCTGGCTGCGCGAGGGCGCCCCCGCCGGCGGCGTGCGCTGCATGGAGGCGCAGGTCATGGACCTCGCCGACGACATCAGCTACTCCGTGCACGACGTCGAGGACGCCGTCGTCGGCAGCCGCCTCGACCTGCGCGTGCTCGACGACGCCGACGAGCGTCGGCGTGTCGTCGAGCACGTGCGCGCCTGGTACGGCGACTGGCACGACCCCGACGCCCTCGACGCCGCCCTGTGCCGCCTGCGGGACACCGGCTACCTCGTCACCGAGTTCGACGGGTCCCGGCGGGCGCTCGCGGCCCTCAAGGACGCCACCAGCCAGCTCATCGGCCGGTTCAGCGGTGCGGCGCAGCGTGCGACCCGGGACCGCTACGGGGACGGCCCGCTGACGCGCTACGCGGCGCGCCTGGTCGTGCCGGACGAGACCGCCGACGAGATCCTCGCGCTCAAGGGCGTCGCGGTGGCGTACGTCATGGCGCCGCGCGAGGCGGAGCCGGTGTACACGGCGCAGCGGGAGATCGTCGCGGAGCTGGTCGAGGTGCTGACCGACCGCGCGCCCGTCGCGCTGGAGCCCCAGTTCGCGGCCGACTGGCGCGAGGCGGCGGACGACGCCGCCCGGCTGCGGGTCGTCGTCGACCAGGTGGCGTCCCTCACGGACGTGTCGGCGACACAGCTGCACGCACGCCTGGTGCGGGGCGAGGGCTGACGCCGGGGCCGCGCCGCGGGCCTAGACTGCGCACGTGGCTGGGCTGATCAAGCGGGAGGACGTGGAGGCGGTCCGTGAACGTGCCCGGATCGACGAGGTCGTCGGGGCGCACGTCACGCTGAAGCCCGCCGGGGTCGGTTCGCTCAAGGGGCTGTGCCCCTTCCACGACGAGCGCAGCCCGTCGTTCCACGTCCGCCCCGGGGTGGGCCGCTGGCACTGCTTCGGCTGCGGCGAGGGCGGCGACGTCATCTCGTTCGTGCAGAAGATCGACGGCATGGGCTTCACGGACGCCGTCGAGCACCTCGCCGCCCAGGCCGGCATCCAGCTCCGCTACGAGGACGCCCGCACGGGCGCGGCGGCGCAGCGCGGGCCGCGGGAGGAGCCGGGCCGCCGGCAGCGGCTCATGGAGGCGCACCGGGTCGCCGCCGAGTTCTACGCCGAGCAGCTGTTCGGGCCGGACGCCCAGGCGGCCCGCGCGTTCCTCGCCGAGCGCAGCTTCGAGCGCGCGGACGCCGAGACGTTCGGCGTCGGGTTCGCGCCCACCGGCTGGGACGCCCTCATGCGCCACCTGCAGGGGCGCGGGTTCACCCAGCCCGAGCTGATCGCGTCCGGGCTGGTGAGCCAGGGGCAGCGCGGCGTCTACGACCGCTTCCGCGGGCGCCTCGTGTGGCCGATCCGCGACGTGACAGGTGCCGTCATCGGGTTCGGTGCCCGGCGCCTCTTCGAGTCCGACCAGGGCCCGAAGTACCTCAACACCCCCGAGACCACCCTGTACAAGAAGGCGCAGGTGCTCTACGGGATCGACCTCGCCAAGCGCGCCATCGCGCAGTCGAAGCGGGTCGTCATCGTCGAGGGGTACACCGACGTCATGGCGGCGCACCTGTCGGGCGTCGACGTCGCCGTGGCCACGTGCGGCACGGCGTTCGGCGGCGACCACGCGAAGGTCGTCCGCCGCCTCCTGGGGGACACCACCGCCGGGGGCGGGCTCCAGCTCGCGTCCGGGGCGTCGCTCGGCGGCGAGGTCATCTTCACGTTCGACGGCGACGCCGCCGGGCAGAAGGCCGCCATCCGCGCGTTCGGCGAGGACCAGCGCTTCCACGCGCAGACGTTCGTCGCGGTCGAGCCGAGCGGCATGGACCCGTGCGACCTGCGCATGGCGCGCGGCCCCGAGGCCGTACGCGCGCTCGTGGACGGCCGGGTGCCGCTGTTCGAGTTCGTCATCCGCACCACCCTGCGCGAGTTCGACCTGGACACCGTCGAGGGGCGGGTCGGGGCGCTGCGCTCGGCGGCACCGCTCGTCGCGGGCATCCGGGACCGCTCGATGCAGCTCGGGTACAGCCGCAACCTCGCCCGGTGGATCGGCCTGGACCCCGAGGAGGTGCGGCGCGAGGTCGGGCGGTCGGCGAAGCGCGGCACCCCGGCGCGCCGCGTCGACGACCGGCCCGCCGCGCCCGACGCCGCGGCGCCGTCGTCCGGGCCCGTGCTCGCCGCGCCGGACCCGTCCGACCCGGTCGCGCGGATCGAGCGGCTCGCGCTCGTCGTCGTCCTGCAGTACCCGCAGCACGTCCCCGCCACGTTCGACGACCTCGACGCGGACGCCTTCGCCACGCCCGCGTGGCGTGCCGTGCACGCCGCCGTCCGGGCCGCCGGGGGAGTGACCGCCGGCGCCGGGCTCGGCGGGGGACGCTGGGTCGAGGCCGTGGTCACCGAGGCGGGGGACGCCGTCGCGCCGTTGGTCACCGAGCTGGCCGTCGCTCCCGTGCCCGAGGACCGCGAGTCCGCCATCGCGGCCTACGTCGTCGACGTGGTGCGCAAGGTCGCCGACCTCGGCCTCACCCGTCGCATCGCCGACGCCAAGAGCCGCGTGCAGCGTCTCGACCCGGCCGCGGACCCCGACGGCTACCAGGACGCGTTCACCCGGCTCCTGGCCATCGAGGCAGAACGGCGTCGCCTGCGCGAGAGCGTCTGACGGGGTTCGCCGGCCGGGCCGGTTCCGGTCGCGCACGGGGTCTTCCCTGGACACGATGGGGTCACGTCCCATCGAAGGAGTTGCGATGCCCACCGGCAAGAAGCTGCCCACCTACACGGTCCCGACCCTCACCACCGAGGACGGCGCGAAGGTCGCCGCCATCCTCCAGGACCGGCTCAACGCGCTCACCGATCTGCACCTCACGCTCAAGCACGTGCACTGGAACGTGGTCGGTGTCCACTTCATCGCCGTCCACGAGATGCTGGACCCGCAGGTCGACGCCGTGCGGCTCATGGCGGACGACGTCGCCGAGCGCATCGCCACCCTCGGCGGTGAGCCGATCGGCACGCCGGGTGCGCTGGTCGCGTCCCGCACCTGGGAGGACTACAGCCTCGGCCGCGCGACGACCATCGAGCACCTGGGTGCCCTCGACGAGGTCTACCAGGGGGTCATCACCGACCACCGGCAGGCCGCCGAGGCCACGGCCGAGCTCGACGACGTCACCAACGACCTGCTCATCGGCAACCTGCGCGAGCTGGAGCAGTTCCACTGGTTCGTCCGCGCCCACCTGGAGTCGTCGTCCGGCGAGCTCTCCACCGCCGGTGCCACGACGGAGGTCGACGCCGCCCGCGCGGCAGGGAAGTCCGACCAGGGCTGACCCTCTGCCGGCCGAACGACGAAGGCCCGGCGACTCTGTCGAGTCGCCGGGCCTTCATGCTGGGCTCCCGCGGTTGGACTTGAACCAACGACCGTCCGATTAACAGTCGGATGCTCTGCCAGCTGAGCTACGCGGGATCGTTTCGCTGCGCTTTGCGCCGCGAACCGGAGATAACAGTACCAGGTCTACCGGGGTAGTCCGCACGCCTCCCGGAGGCGTGCTTCGGTGGCGTCCACCACGTCGGTCACGGTGCGATCGGCCAGGTCCACGCCCTGCCCGGCGACCGCCTGGGAGAAGAGCGAGCCGTCCCGGTCGCGGCGCACGGCGACTTTCACGGTGCCCGTGGGGACGGTCACGGTGTCGGCCAGGACGACGGAGCGCAGGACCCGTTCGTGGACGACGGCGGGCAGGTTCGTGGCGGTCGCGTCCACGAGGGGCAGGCCGAGCGTCGGGGCGGCATCGACCCACTCGACGGCGATCGTCGAGCGGTGCGGGTCGAACGCCGCCTTGTCGACGTCGCACCACGGGCGGCGCAGGACGACGTCGGCCGCGGGCAGGGCGGTGACGACGACGAGATCGGCGGTGGTGGCCACGGCCCACCGTCCGTCGGCGAGCTCGGCTCCGGCGAGGACCTTCTCCGGGCCGGTGACGGGCACGGCGGCGCGGACGGCGCGGGGGGTGCGACGGGCGGGCATGGGGCCACCGTACCGGCGGTGCGGGGGCCGGGATGCGCAACGTGTTGCCCAGGGATAGCGTCGAGGGGTAGTCGACTCCAGGAGGCATCAGATGAGCATCGGTGACAAGGCCAAGCACGCCGCCGAGGAGGCCGCCGGCAAGGTGAAGGAGGCCACCGGCAAGGCGACCGACAACGAGCGCCTCGAGGCCGAGGGCCAGGCGGACCAGTCGAAGGCGAACATCAAGCAGGCGGGCGACGACGTCCGCGACGCGTTCAAGAAGTAGGGCGCGCAGCACCGACCCTGACGAGGGCGGCACCCGTGGGGTGCCGCCCTCGTCGTGCGCCCGGGCGTGCTGGTCGCGGGGCCGCACCGCCTGCCGGTGACGGCGGGCTCAGTGGCGGCGGTGGTCGACGAACGTCGGGCGCGGTGACCGGCGCGGTACCGCGCCCCACAGCCCGCCGACCTCCAGGAGCCGCACCACCCGGTAGCGGTGCGGGCGGTAGGGCGCGAGCGTGGCGACCATCTCGTCGTCGTCGAAGGGCCGTCCCGCGAGGACCAGCCCGACGACGCGCGCCAGGTGGAAGTCACCGACGGACAGCGCGTCGGCGTCGCCGAGGGCGCGCTGCCCGGTCTCGGCCGCCGTCCAGGCGCCCACCCCGCGCAGCGACCGCATGCGCTCGGCAGCCTCCTGCGGGGCGAGAGCCGCGAGCCGTTCCAGGCTCGACCCCACCTCGGCGCACCGTGTCACGGTGCGGGCCCGGCCCGGGTCGATACCGGCCCGGTGCCACTCCCACACCGGGATCGTGGCCCACCGCCGCGCCGACGGCACCACCGTCATCGGCACCGGCGTGGGGCCGGGCGCCGGCGTGCCGAACCGGTGCACCAGGTGCCGCCACCCGGCCTGCGCCTGCACCCCGATGACGCGCTGCTCGAGGACCGCGGGCACGAGCGCCTCCAGCACCCGCCCGCTGCGCGGCACGCGGACCGCCGGGTGGCGGCGGTGCAGGTCGGCGAGCAGCGGGAGGTCCGGGGTGAACCCTGCCGGGTCGTCCCGCGCTCCGCACAGGTCCGGCGCGAGGTCCGCGGCGGCCCGTGCGCCCTCGCCCCACGCGCGGCACGTCAGCGTCCCGTCGTCGCCGGGGGAGAGCAGCATCGTCGCGGGGCCGTCGTCCGTGAGCGTCGTCCGCCACACGCTGCGGCCGGTCACCTGGTGCGTCGGGTCGGCGCGGCCCCGACGCAGCGGCGCGAGGGTCGTCACGACGTCGGTCGGGTGGTCCGGCCGCCAGGTGCGCACAACGTCGGCGTCGTGCGGGACCGGTGGCTGCGCCATCCCACCAGGCTACGCAGGCTCGTCCTGCACCGGGCAGGATGGGAACCATGTCGGTCATCACGATCCAGCGCCTCGAGAACGGGGCGGTCGCCGTGGCGGTCGTCGTCGCCACGATCGCCGCCGACCAGCCGTGGTGGGCGCTGCTCGCGGCGTTCCTGCTCTTCGACCTCTCGGCGCTGGGCTACCTGCGCGGGCCGCGGGCCGGGGCGCTCGCCTACAACGCCGTGCACAGCTACACCGGCCCGGCGGTCGCCCTGGCGGCCTACGCCGCCCTGCTCCTGGCGGGCCACGACGTCGGCTGGCCGGCGCTGCTCGCCGCGTGCTGGGCGTTCCACGTCGCCGTCGACCGCGCGCTCGGGTACGGGCTCAAGCTGGAGGACTTCACGCACACCCACCTGGGGCGGATCGGGCGCGACCGGGGCGTCGCGGACGCCGGCGGCGCCATACCCGAGCGTTGACGGCTCGGACTGTGGCCGTGCGGGTGCGCCGCGCGTCGCCGTGGTGCCCCGTGCAGGACTTGAACCCGCGACCGAGAGATTATGAGTCTCCTGCTCTGACCAGCTGAGCTAACGGGGCGCGGCGGCGAGCCTACCGGAACGGCCGGCGTGCGCAGCGTCACGGCCGCGATGACCTGCCGGTCCGCAGGTCAGGGTCGCGTCGTGGAAGAATGCCGGGCATGGCGATGCGAGAGATCCGGGTGGTTCCCGACCCCGTCCTGCGGACGGCCTGCGACGAGATCACCACCATCGACGACAAGGTCAAGGGCCTGGTCGAGGACCTGCTGGAGACCGTCGACGCCGACGGCCGGGCCGGGCTCGCCGCCAACCAGATCGGTGTGAACCTGCGCGCGTTCTCCTGGAACGTCGACGACGAGATCGGCTACGTGCTGAACCCGCGGATCGTGGACCTGTCGGAAGAGACGCAGGACGGCGACGAGGGCTGCCTGTCGGTGCCGGGTCTGTTCTACCCGACGGTGCGTGCCTGGTACGCCCGGGTGGAGGGCATCGACCTCGACGGCAAGCCGGTGGTGGTCGAGGGCACGGACCTCCTGGCGCGGTGCCTGCAGCACGAGTGCGACCACCTGGACGGCAAGCTCTACCTCGACCGGTTGGAGCGCACCGTGCGCAAGAAGGCGATGCGGGAGCTGCGCGAGCGCCTCTGAGGAGCCTCAAATGTCCGAATCACTGTCGCGCGTGTCGGTGCCGTGGTGAAAGATGTGACGCAGGACGCAAGACGACACGCCGCTGCGACGTGCTGACCAGGAACTTCGTGGAGCTCGAGGACGTAGGGGAAGACGGACCTCGACACCCAGGGAGGACAACATGGCCGGTGCCATCACACGCGGTGTGCTCTTCGTGCACTCCGCTCCGCGCGCGCTGTGCCCCCACCTCGAGTGGGCGGCAGCAGGTGTGCTGGGCGGAGACGTCGCGCTGGACTGGACACCCCAACCGGCGGCGAGAGGGCTCTATCGTGCCGAGCACT
This sequence comes from Isoptericola dokdonensis DS-3, assembly GCF_001636295.1. Taxonomy (NCBI): domain Bacteria; kingdom Bacillati; phylum Actinomycetota; class Actinomycetes; order Micrococcales; family Promicromonosporaceae; genus Isoptericola; species Isoptericola dokdonensis. Next base: position 313,357 of record NZ_CP014209.1, read on the forward strand.
CGTGGCAGGGTGCGCAGGGCACGGGGGCGCGCCTCGCCTCGGCGCTGCGCGGGTGGGACCACCTGCGCTACGAGGTGACCGAGGAGGCGAGCCACGGCGCCGACGGCGCCCGCTGGTCGCACACGCCGGACCTCGGCATCTTCCACGCCATGACGGACGTCCACGGGAACGTCGTCGTGCCCGAGGACCGCGTGCGCGCGGCCATGGAGCAGGCGCACGAGCCGCGCGCCCTGCGGGACGCGATGGACCTGGCGCTCGGCACGGCCTGGGACGACGAGCTGGAACCCTTCCGGTACGCCGGGGCGGGTGCGCCGGTGCGCTGGCTGCACCGCGTCGGGTAGCCCGCACCGTCCACCCTGGGGTACGACGACGGCGCCCCACCGGCCGCGAGAGATCGCGGGCGGTGGGGCGCCGTCGTGCGTGCGTCAGGCGTTGGTGACGACGAGGGCCACGTTGTGCCCGCCGAAACCGAACGAGTTGTTGATCGCCGCGATGTCGCCGTCGGGGAGCTGCGCGGGGGTGTCGCGCACGAGCGGCACCTGGAGCTCCGGGTCCGGCTGGGCGACGTTGATCGTCGGGGGAGCGAGCCGCTCGTGCACCGCCTTGACGGCGAACAGCGTCTCCAGGGCGCCGGCGCCGCCGAGCAGGTGGCCCGTCATCGACTTGGTCGCCGACAGCCGCACGTGGTCGGTCTCCGAGCCCAGGACGGTACGGATCGAGCGCGTCTCGGTGAGGTCGCCGACCTTCGTCGAGGTGGCGTGCGCGTTGATGTGGACCACGTCGCGGCCCTCGACGCCGGCGTCGGCGAGCGCGCGCCGCATCGCGGCGACCTGTCCCTTGCCGTCGGGGTCGGGGGACGTGATGTGGTAGGCGTCGGACGACAGCCCGACACCGGACAGCTTGGCGTACACGCGGGCGCCGCGGGCCGCGGCGTGCTCGGCGGACTCCAGCACCAGCACGGCGGCACCCTCACCGATGACGAAGCCGTCGCGGTCGACGTCGTACGGGCGCGACGCGCCGGCCGGGTCGTCGTTGCGCAGGGAGAGCGTGCGCGAGGCGCAGAACGCGGCGATCGGCATCGGGTGGATCGTCGCCTCGGTACCGCCGCACACGACGACGTCGGCGCGACCGTTGCGGATCATGTCGATGCCGTAGCCGATGGCCTCCGCGCCCGACGCGCAGGCGCTCACCAGGGAGTGCGCGCCGGCCTGGGCGCCGAACTCCAGCGAGACGTACGCGACCGGCGAGTTCGGCATGAGCATGGGGACGGTCATGGGCAGCACGCGGCGGGCGCCCCGCTCGCGCAGCACGTCCCAGCCGTCCAGGGTGGTCCAGATACCGCCGATGCCGGAGGACACGACGGCACCGAGCCGCTCGCCGTCGACCTCGGGGGCGCCGGCGTCCTGCCAGGCCTCCCGGGCGGCGATCATCGCGTACTGGGCCGACGGGTCCATCCGCTTGATCTCCGGGCGCGGGAGCACCTCCGACGGGTCGACCTTGATCGTCGCCGCGAAGGTCACGGGGATCTCGTACTTCTCCGACCAGTCGTTGTCCATCGTGCGCGCGCCGGACTGGCCGGCGAGCGCGGCCGCCCACGTCGAGGGGGCGTCCCCGGCGAGCGGGGTGGTGGCTCCGAGGCCGGTGACGACGACGTCGCGGGAGGCGGTCATGGTGGTGCTCCTGGTGACTGGGACGGACGGCGGGCGGCCCGGGACGGACCGGTGGGGCGGGGGCGGCCGGTGTCGCACCGGACCGCCCCCGCGCCGGGGGCCGGTCAGGCCTGGGCGCCCTCGATGAAGGAGACGGCGTCGCCGACGGTGGTGAGGTTCTTGACCTCGTCGTCCGGGATGCGGACGCCGAACTTGTCCTCGGCGTGGGTGACGATCGTCATCATCGACAGCGAGTCGATGTCGAGGTCGTCGGTGAAGGACTTCTCCGACGCGACGGCGTCGGTGGGCAGGCCGGTCTCCTCGGCGACGATCTCGGCGAGGCCCTCGAGGATCTCGGATGCGGTGTAAGCCATGGGGTTGCTCTCTCCTTGAACTGGGTGCCGGGCGTCCGGCACCGGGTCGTGGTGGCAGTGCGATTCTCGCGCACCACCGGGTTCGGACTCTACGGGGCCTTCGTCACGGCAGGACGACCACCTGGGCCGCGTAGACGAGACCGGCGCCGAAGCCGATCTGCAGGGCCAGGTCCCCGGACGACACCCGGCCCTCGGCGAGCAGCCGGTGCGCCGCGAGGGGGATGGACGCGGCCGACGTGTTGCCCGTCTCGGCGATGTCGCGGGCGACGACGACCGACTCGGGCAGGCGGAGCTGCTTGATCATCTGGTCGATGATGCGCATGTTCGCCTGGTGGGGGACGAACGCCTGGATGTCGTCGGGCTCGACGCCCGCCTCCGCCATCGCCTTCGCGGCGATCGGCGCCATCTGGAAGCTCGCCCACTTGAAGACCGTCTGGCCGTCCTGGCGCATGGTGGCGAACCCGGCGTCCGGGGAGTCGCGCAGGTCGGTCCACGGGTGCGTCTGGCGGATCGCCTGCGCGCGGGAACCGTCCGAGCCCCACACGGTGGGGCCGATGCCGGGGGTGTCCGACGGCCCGACGATCGCGGCGCCCGCGCCGTCCCCGAGGAGGAACGAGATGGTGCGGTCGGTCGGGTCGACGAAGTCGCTGAGCTTCTCCGCGCCGACGACGAGCACGTGCCGGGCCGCGCCCGACCGCACGAGGGCGTCCGCCTGGGCGATGCCGTAGGAGTACCCGGCGCACGCGGCGGAGACGTCGTAGGCGGCCGCGGGGGTGGCGCCCAGACGGTCGGCGAGCACGGCGGCGCCGGACGGCGTCTGGTGGAACCAGGTGATGGTCGACAGGATGACGGCGTCGACGTCGGCCCCGGTCAGCCCGGCGGCGTCCATCGCCCGGCGCGCCGCGGCCTCCGCGAGGTCGATGACGTCGACGTCCGCCGACGCGCGACGCCGGGTGACGATCCCGGTCCGCTGCCGGATCCACTCGTCGGACGAGTCGATCGGTCCGGCGACGTCGTCGTTCGTGACGGTCGCCGTGCCGCGCTCGGCCCCGAGCGCGAGGATCCGGGAGTGCCGGACCGGCTCGGCCTGGCGCAGCGCCTTGCGCGTGGTCACGCGGTGCCCTCGGCGGCGGTGGCGCCGGCGGCCACGGAGTGCCGGGCGATCAGGTCACGGGCGGCCTCGACGTCGTCGGGCGACTTCACGGCGACCAGCTCGACGCCCTTGAGGGAGCGCTTGGCGAGGCCCGCGAGCACGCCGCCGGGGGCGAGCTCGAGGATCGCGGTGACACCGAGGTCGGCCAGCGACGCCTGGCACAGGTCCCAGCGCACGGGTGCGGTGACCTGGGCGGTGAGGCGGGCGAGCACGTCGGTGGAGCGGCCGTGGCCGTGCGCGCCCTCGCCGAGCGTGGCGTAGGCGGCGCCGTCGGCGTTGCTCAGCAGCGGCAGCCGCGGGTCGGTGGCGAGCCAGGTGGTCGCGACCTTCTCGAACGCCGTGCGGGCGGCGTCCATGTAGGGCGTGTGGAACGCGCCGGCGACCTGCAGGGGGATGACGCGGGCGCGCGTCGGCGGCTGCTCGGCGAGGGCCGCGAGCGCCTCGGGCGATCCGGCCGCGACGACCTGGCCGCCGCCGTTGACGTTCGCGGGGAACAGGCCCGCCGCCTCGATCGCGGCGAGCACCTCGTCCGGGTCGCCCCCGACGACGGCGCTCATGCCGGACGGCGTCGCGGCGGCGGCGTCCGCCATGGCCCGCGCGCGGTGCGACACGAGGCCCACGGCCCCGGCGTCGTCCAGGGCCCCGGCGACGGCTGCCGCGGCGAGCTCGCCGACGGAGTGCCCGGCGGTGACGTCGACGACGTCGGTCGTCGCCCGCCCGTCGAGGATCGTGCGCAGTGCGAGCAGCGAGGCCGACACGATGAGCGGCTGGGCGACCGCGGTGTCGCGGATCGTCTCGGCGTCGGACGTGGTGCCGTGCTGGACGAGGTCCGTCCCGGCCGCGGCCGAGAAGGAGTCGAGCAGGTCGGAGGTGCCGGGCAGCTCGAGCCAAGGCGCGAGCATCCCGGGGGTCTGAGAGCCCTGTCCAGGGCAGACGACGGCGAGCACGAGTCCACGGTGCCACCTGGCTCCGACGCCGGACCGTCGCGACGCGCACCAACCTCGACCAGGCCGATTGTGGGAATCCTCAATCGGGGGGCCGTGCGGGGGCGCGTCGCGGCGGGAGCGTCAGCCGTCGGTGCCGAGCTGGCCCAGGGCGAGCGCCACCTGCAGCACGAACGACTCGCGGGCGTCGAGCGGGTCCCACCCGGTGATCTCGGAGACCTTGCGCAGCCGGTACCGCACGGTGTTGGGGTGCACGTACAGCCGACGCGCCGCCGCCTCCAGGGAGCGGCCGGTGCCCAGGTAGGCCGACAACGTCTCCAGCACGGACCCGGTGGCCTCCTGCAGCGGCCGGTAGGCCTGCGCGACGAGGGTGCGCCGGGCCGTGACGTCCCCGGTGAGCACCCGTTCGGGCAGCAGGTCGTCGGCGAGGACGGGCCGCGGGGCCTGCGGCCAGGCGGGTGCGGCGGCGAGCCCGGCGAGGGCCGACCGGGCCGACGCCGTCGCCTCGCCCATCGACGGCACCACGCCGCCGAACACCACGGGGCCGGGGCCGAACCGCCCGACCAGGGCGGTCGCCGCCGCGACGAGGTCGCCCTCGCCGCCCAGGACGAGGACCAGCCGGTCGCCGTGGATCCCCACCAGCGTGTCACCGGCGGCGCGGCGGGCGGCCCGGCGCAGCTCGGCGGTCGCGACGTCGTCCAGGCTGTCGGTCGTCTCGCCCACCACGACCAGCACCTGCCCCCGCCCGCTCCAGCCGAGCGCGGAGATGCGCGAGCGCAGGGCGTCGTCGGTGTCGCCGCGCACGATCGCGTCGACGACGAGCGCCTCCAGGCGCGCGTCCCACGCGCCGCGCACCTCGGCGGCCCGCGCGTAGACCTCGGCCGCGGAGAACGCGACCTCGCGGGAGTAGCGCAGCACCGACTCGCGCAGCTCGCGCTCGAATCCCGGCGCGGCGATCTGGTCGGAGTTCGACTCGACGACGTCGACCATGAGGCGCACGAGCTGCAGGGTGTGCTGCAGGGAGATGGAGCGGGTGAGCTCCGGCGGGGCGGCCGCGAACATCTCGCCGACGCCGTGGGGCGTCTGGGTCGGGTCGGCGAACCAGGTCGCGAACGAGGTGATGCCCGACTGGGCGACCAGCGCGACGTAGGACCGGTCCTCGGCGGGCAGCTGCCGGTACCAGTGGACCTCCTCGTCGAGGCGGCGCATCGCCGCGGCGGTGAGCAGGCCCAGCCCGTCGCGGACGCGACGGACGTTCTCGTCACGCGAGACGGTGGAGGAGGACATGGTCTGAGGATAGGGCCTGGGTTGTGGGGAACGCACAAAGCGGTGGGCGTGCGTCGCGGTCGGGCGGTTCGCCCGCCCGGGCGTCACCCGCAGGGGATAGGGTCGGGTGCATGGCCCTGATGCCCCGTCTGCGTCAGCTTCTGCGACGCCCGCGCTCCTCGTCCAGGATCGGCGTGCGGCGCCCGACGGGGAACCGACGCCGAGGAGATGCTGTGCACGAGGACGCGCTGCGGGCGATGCTGCACGACGACCCGAACGACCGTCGTGCGTTCGCCGCGCTCGCCGAGCTGGTCCGCCGCCGGGCGGCCGATCCCACCAGCCCCGACGACCCGCTCGCGGCGCTGCCCGAGGAGGAGCGCGTCGAGGCCGCCGACCTGGCCGTCTGGTCGCTCGCCGAGGAGCTGGCCGGCCACCCCCGGGCGTGGCGTCCCCTGCTGGAGCTCGGGCGGCTGTCCGTCGCCGACGACCCCGAGGGCGCGATGCGCCGCTTCACCACCGCGGCCGAGCGGGACCCGTCCGGGCAGGCCCTCGCCGAGGGGCTCGAGGTGCTGCGGGACGCCGGGCTGCCTGTCGAGGCGCTCGGGCTCGGCATCGGGCACTGGCGGGTGCGCGAGCACGACGTCGAGGTGGGCCGCCAGCTCGTCCTCGCCGCCGTCGAGGCCGACCGACTCGACGAGGCCCGACGGCACCTCGCCGCGCTCGAGTCGCACGGCGACGCCACCGCCGTCGCCGCGGTGCGGTCCGAGCTGGTGGCCGCCATCGACGCCGCCGAGGTGGCGGGCTCCACCGCCTGACCGCGGTCCCGCGCAGGACGCCGCGAGGCGGAGCGCCAGGGACGACGAGGCCCGGTCACCCCGCGGGGTGACCGGGCCTCGTGCTACCGGTGGCAGGTCGTCAGCTGTCGCCGCCGGCGACGCCGGACGTGCCGGCGTTGACGTCGGTCAGGCGGTACTTCTCGACGGCCTGCGCCACGACCTCGCGGGGCACCTCGCCACGGCGGGCGAGCTGCTGGAGCGTCTTGACGACCATCGACGGACCGTCGATGAGGAAGTACCGGCGAGCGGCGGCGCGGGTGTCGGAGAACCCGAAGCCGTCGGCGCCGAGCACCGCGTAGTCGCCGGGCACCCAGGCGCGGATCTGGTCCGGCACGAGGTGGTCGTAGTCGCTGGTGGCGACGAACGGACCCTGCGCGCCGGACAGCTTCTGCGTCACGTACGGCACGCGCGGCTCGGCGGCCGGGTCGACGAGGGCGTCCTTCTCGGCGGCGAGCGCGTCACGACGCAGCTCGTTCCAGGAGGTCACCGACCACACGTCGGCGGAGACGCCCCAGTCCTCGCGGAGCAGCTCCTGCGCCTCGAGGGCCCAGGGCAGGCCGACGCCCGAGGCGAGCAGCTGGGCCTTGGGGCCCTCGCCGTCGTCGGTCGCGACGCGGTGGATGCCGCGCAGGATGCCCTCGACGTCGACGTCCTCCGGCTCGGCCGGCTGGACCATCGGCTCGTTGTACACCGTGAGGTAGTACATGACGTCCTGCGGGCGGCCCTTGGCGTCGACGCCGTCCGTGCCCTCGCCGTACATGCGCTCGATGCCGTCACGCATGATGTGGCGGATCTCGTAGCCGTACGCCGGGTCGTACTGGACCATCGCCGTGTTGGTGCCGGCGATGAGCGGCGAGTGGCCGTCGGCGTGCTGCAGGCCCTCACCCGTGAGGGTGGTGCGACCCGCGGTGGCGCCGATGATGAAGCCGCGCGCCATCTGGTCGCCCGCGGCCCAGAACTGGTCGCCGGTGCGCTGGAAGCCGAACATCGAGTAGAAGATGTAGACCGGCACCATGTGCTCGCCGTGCGTCGCGTACGACGTGCCGACCGACTGGAACGCGGCCGCGGAACCGGCCTCGTTGATGCCGGTGTGCATGATTTGCCCGGACTCGGACTCCTTGTAGCTCAGCATGAGCTCGCGGTCCACGGCCAGGTAGTTCTGGCCGTTGGTGTTGAAGATCTTCGCGCTCGGGAAGATCGAGTCCAGACCGAACGTGCGGGCCTCGTCGGGGATGATCGGCACGATGCGCCGGCCGAACTCCTTGTCCTTGATGAGGTCCTTGAGCAGGCGCACGAACGCCATGGTCGTGGCGACCTGCTGGGTGCCCGACCCCTTCTTGAGCAGCTCGTACGTCTTGGCCGGCGGCAGCGTGAGCGCCTTCGGCGCGCTGCGGCGCTCCGGCACGAACCCGCCGAGGTGACGACGACGCTCCAGCATGTACTGGATCGTCTCGTCCTCCATGCCCGGGTGGAAGTACGGGGGCAGGTACGGGTCGGCGTCGATCTGCTCGTCCGTCAGCGGGATCCGCAGGTTGTCGCGCAGCGCCTTGAGGTCCTCGTTCTTGACCTTCTTCATCTGGTGCGTGGCGTTGCGGCCCGCGAAGCTCGAGCCGAGGGCGTAGCCCTTGACCGTCTGCGCCAGGATGACCGTCGGCTGGCCCGTGTGGGCGCGCGCGGCGGCGTACGCGGCGTAGATCTTGCGGTAGTCGTGACCGCCGCGCTTCATGTTCCAGATGTCGTCGTCGGTCATGTTCTGCACGAGCGCCTTGGTCCGGGGGTCCCGGCCGAAGAAGTGCTCGCGGATGAACGCGCCGGACTCCGCGCGGTAGGTCTGGTAGTCGCCGTCGGGCGTGGAGTTCATCAGGTTGACCAGGGCGCGGTCCTTGTCCGCGTTGAGCAGGGCGTCCCACTCGCGGCCCCAGACGACCTTGATGACGTTCCAGCCGGCGCCGCGGAACTGCGCCTCCAGCTCCTGCATGATCTTGCCGTTGCCGCGGACGGGGCCGTCGAGGCGCTGCAGGTTGCAGTTGACGACGAACGTCAGGTTGTCGAGGCCCTGGTGCGCGGCGTGCTGCAGCATGCCGCGCGACTCCGGCTCGTCCATCTCGCCGTCGCCGAGGAACGCCCAGACGTCCTGCTGGCTGGTGTCCTTGATGCCGCGGTTGTGCAGGTACTTGTTGGTCCACGCCTGGTAGATCGCCGACGCCGGGCCGAGACCCATCGAGACGGTCGGGAACTCCCAGAAGTCCTGCAGCAGGCGCGGGTGCGGGTAGGACGGCAGGCCGCCGGCCGTGTGGGACTTCTCCTGGCGGAAGCCGTCGAGGCGGTCGCTGGAGAGCCGGCCCTCGAGGAAGCCGCGGGCGTACTGGCCGGGGGAGGAGTGCCCCTGGAAGTAGACCTGGTCGCCGCCGCCCGGGTGGTCCTTGCCGCGGAAGAAGTGGTTGAGGCCGACCTCGGTCAGCGTCGCCACGGACGCGTAGGAGGAGATGTGCCCGCCGACCGACACCTCGGGGCGCTGGGCGCGCGTCACCATGACGGCGGCGTTCCAGCGGATCCACGAGCGGTAGCGGCGCTCCACGGCCTCGTCGCCGGGGAAGTACGGCTCCTCGTGCACACCGATGGTGTTCACGTAGGGCGTCGCCACCGACGTCGGGATCTGGACGTTGCGCTCACGGGCGCGGCGCATCAGGTTGAGCATGACGTACCGGGCACGGGGTCCGCCCTTGTCGTCGATGAGCCCGTCGAAGGACTCCACCCACTCCGAGGTCTCGGAAGGGTCGATGTCCGGCACAGCGCTGAGCAGACCGTCGATCAGCGGTCCCGTCTCGTTGGAAGCCACCAGCAACCTCTCTCTTCTGCGGGCTGCCGCCAGGTGTGGCGGCCGCTCGTGCAAGGCGTCCCCGTACGCGGAGGCCGCGTCGTCGGGGTCGCGACGGCGCGGTCCACCCACGGGTGGTCATCAGTCATTGTGTCGCGACTTTGCCCGGGGGAACACCAGCAGGGAGTCAAGAATCCGTGATCTACGTCATGCCTGCACCTCGTCGGCCCGGCGTGTCCGCCGTCCTCGCCGGACTGGGCGGGCATCTGCGGCTCGAGTGCACTACGTTGGCGCTCGAGGCGCGCCAGACGTCGTGCCCATCGTCGACGGAAGGAAAGAGCACACCCGTGGGACAGCAGGCGGACACCCAGGCGGCACGCTTCGGGTTCACCACCGGTCAGGTCGTGCAGGAGTTCGGGTGGGACGACGACGTCGACGAGCCCCTGCGCGCTGCGCTGGAGGCCGCGCTCGGCGGTGAGCTCGTCGACGAGGACTACGACGACGTCACGGACGCCGTCCTGGTCTGGTGGCGCGACGACGACGGCGACCTCACGGACATGCTCGTCGACGCACAGACGGCGCTCGAGGACGGCGGGAAGGTCTGGCTGCTCACGCGCAAGCCCGGCCGGGACGGCCACGTCGGCCACGACGAGATCCAGGAGGCGGCGACCACCGCGGGCCTGCACGCCACCAGCACCTTCGCCGCCGGCGACGACTGGTCAGCGACGCGGCTCGCGAACCGTGGGCGCTGAGCGGCTGACCCCGCCGGTCGCCGGCGACCCGGCACCCGACTTCACCCTCCCGGACACGCACGGGACACCCACCCAGCTCGCCGACCTGCGCGGCGAGCCCGTCCTGGTGGTGTTCTACCCGTTCGCGTTCTCCGGCATCTGCACCGGCGAGCTGTGCGAGCTGCGGGACAACATCGAGGACTTCGAGTCCGCGGGCGTCCGGCTCCTCGCCGTCTCGACCGACCCCGTGTTCGCCCTCAAGGCGTGGCAGGAGGTCGAGGGCTTCGGCTTCGTCCTCCTCAGCGACTTCTGGCCGCACGGGGCCGCCGCGCGCGCCTTCGGCGTCTTCGACGACAGATCCGGGCACGCGCTGCGCGGGTCGTTCCTCGTCGACGCCGACGGCATCGTCCGCTGGTCCGTCGTGCACCCGCGCGGGCAGCGCCGCGAGCTCGACGGGTATCTCCGGGCGCTCACCGAGATCTGAGCGGCGCCGCCCGCCGACGTCGTCGTCCGGCGGGCGGGCCCGCGGGCGAGCACCACCCGCGCGACCGGTATCCTTGCCTGCGCTGCCAGGGCCTGTAGCTCAGCTGGTTAGAGCGCCACGCTTACACCGTGGATGTCGGGGGTTCGAATCCCTCCGGGCCCACCACCAGGTTTCCCTCCGTTCTGCCCGTGCCTCCCCGTCGTCGGGGGCGGTCCGTCGTCAGATCGCCGAGATGCCGTCGCCGACCATCTTGGCGCCGAGGACCAGCAGCAGCACGGCCATGATCACCGCATTGTTCTGGACCATCCAGCCCTTGAGGTCGTCGAGCACCGCGCCGGCACGCTCACCGGCGGCGAGCTGGACGCCGACGGGCACCGCGACACCGATGCTGGCGACGAGCGCGAAGACGATCGATGCCACCACCTGCTCCGTCGTGTCGGACGACGCGCTCGCGATCGCCGCACCACCCGACACCACGAGCAGCAGGTTCTTCGGGTTCACGGCGCTGAGGAGGACAGCGAGCCCGAACGCCCGGACGGGGGTGAAGGCGTCGATCGCCTGCATCCACTGCGGCGTCTCCGGCTCCGCTCCCGCCCGGGGGCGGCCGCGCCACTGCTTGACCGCCAGCAGCACGAGCAGGACGCCGAGGACGATCTTCACCCACGCCGCCCACGCCGGCGGCCCGCCGTCGTCGGTCGACGCGGAGCCGACCAGCACCGCGACGAGGAGCGCCACGACCGTGATCGACAGGAACCAGCCGAGCAGGAAGGCGGTCGCGTTCACCGTGGCGCGCCGGCTCACCAGCATGAGGACGACCGCGACGATCGGCAACGGGCTGATCAGCACGCCGACGGCGACGGGCAGGGACTGGCCTATGGCTGAACCCATCGGGGCTCCTTCGTTCGGTGCGCTGGGAGCGGTCGGTCCGAACGTAGCCGCGACGGGTCCTGGCGGCGCGCCGGCACCGATGGTGACCGGTGCGGGGCGGGGGTAGAACGGGGGCATGGAGAGCGTGCGGGTGTACCTGCTCGACGACCACGAGCTGGTGCGCCGCGGCCTGCGGGGGCTCCTGGACGCCGAGGAGGACCTCGAGGTGGTGGGGGAGTCGGGCTCGGCGGTCGAGGCGGTGCAGGACATCCGTCGCACCCGGCCCGTCGTCGCTCTGCTCGACGTGCGGCTGCAGGACGGCTCGGGGATCGAGGTCTGCCGGGAGCTGCACTCGTCGATGCCGGAGCTGCGGGCGTTGATGCTCACCTCGTACGACGACGACGAGGCCCTGTTCGCCGCGATCATGGCGGGGGCGTCCGGGTACCTGCTGAAGCTGATCACGGGACCGGAGGTGGTCGTGGCGGTGCGGCGCGTCGCGTCGGGCCAGTCGATGATCGACCCGGCCCTGACGTCGCGCGTGCTCGAACGGCTCCGGGCGGGGCCCGCGGTGGAACCGGCGCTGGCGGGCCTGAGCGAGCAGGAGCACAGGGTCCTCATGCTGATCGCCGAGGGGCTGACGAACCGGCAGATCGGCTCGCAGATGTTCCTGTCGGAGAAGACGGTGAAGAACTACGTGTCGAACATCCTGACGAAGCTGGGCCTGGAGTCGAGGACGCAGGCGGCGGTCATGGCGACGCGGCTCCTCGGTGCGACGGACGACGGGTCCGGGTTCCGGCACGACGGGCGGGGCGGGCGCTAGCCCTCCCTCGGGGGCTCGGTCCCGCCGCCGGGCAGGGGGACCCGCCAGACGATCTCGCTGCCGTGCGGGTCGCGTGAGCTGATCGTGAGGGCCCCGCCGAGCTCGGCGGCGCGCTCGGCGAGGTTGAGCAGCCCGCTGCGCGCCGCTGCCGGGTCGAACCCGACGCCGTCGTCGGCGACCGTGCAGGTCAGCTCGTCCACGGTGGCGACGACCTCGACCTGGACGCCGGTGGCGGCGGCGTGCCGCGCGGCGTTCGAGAGGGCCTCGCGCAGCACGGCGACGACGTGGTGGTGCAGCGCCGGGTCGACGAGGATGTCGACGGGGCCGTCGATCCGCAGCGCCGGGGACCGGTCCAGCACATGGGTGTACTCCGCGACGAGCGCCTGGACCTTGGCCCGCAGGGAGTGCTGCTGCCGGTCGGACGGGCGGAGGTGGACGACCGCCCGGCGGACCTCGCGGATCGTGTCGTCGAGGTCCTTCGCCATCGTATGCAGGAGCTCCTGGACGTCCGGCGGTGCTCGCCGCTCCGCCGCGGTGAGCTGGAGGCCCAGGGCGAACAGCCGCTGGGTGACACCGTCGTGCAGGTCGCGCGCGATGCGGTTGCGCTCGGCGAGCACGGCGATCTCCTGCTGCATGGCCCGGGTGTGTCGCCGTTCGAGGAGGAGGGACGCCTGACCGGCGAAACTCGCGACGAGGTCGGAGTCCTCGGCGAGGTGCTCCGCGTAGGCCCGCCGCCGGAGCACGATGACGAGCGCGCCGCGGGTGAGCGTGTCGATCGACAGCCGGGTCATGACGGCGCCGCCCGCGCCCGGGAGGTCGGCCCACCGGGTCTCGCTGCTGGCCATCGCGAGCAGGACGGCGGGACGGAGGTCGGCCAGAGTGCGTTCGGGGTCGCGTCCGAGGTCGCCGACGGCCGTGCGGACCGTGAACGTCCCGGGGGCGTCCGGTCCGGGCGCGATCGCCATGGCGGTGAGCCCGCCGGACGCGCGCAGGCACTCCCGCAGGACGACGTCGAGGGCGTCGTCCGTGCTCGCCGCGCGCAGGACGGCCGTGGGGATGGCGGCCGTGGCCTCGAGCCAGAGTGCTCGTCGCTCGGCGGACAGCAGGAGGCGGGCGTGGTCGATGGCGAGGCCGGCGACGCCGGCCAGGGCCGTGACGGCGTCCTCGTCCGCGGCGGTGAACGCCCGCCCCGTCGTCTTGTCGGTGAGGTACAGGTTGCCGAAGACCCGGCCCCGCACCCGGACCGGGACGCCGAGGAACGTGGTCATCGGCGGGTGCCCGGGCGGGAAGCCCGCTGCCGAGGCATGGGTCGTGAGGTCCTCGAGGCGCAGCGCCTCCTGGTGGACGATCAGGTGGCCGAGCAGGCCGCGCCCGGTCGGCAGGTGCCCGATGCGCGCCCGGCCCTCGTCGTCGATGCCCTCGGTGACGAACTCGACGAGGTGCCGGCGGGAGCCGCCGATGACGCCGAGCGCGCCGTAGCGGGCCCCGGACAGGTCGCACGCGGCGCGCACGACGCCGACCAGCAGGTCGCGCAGGTCGACGTCGGACGTCAAACCGTGGACCGCGTGCAGGATGGCGTCCTGCACCTCGGCCGAGGTCCTCTCCACCCGGGGAGCGTAAGCCGGGGGGTGCTGCCCGGCACCTCCGGGCGGTGCCTCTCACACCAGGACGGGCCAGCGTCGCACCAGGGACGTCTGCTGCCACCAGGCGCCCAGACCGAACGTGCGTCCGGCGTCGCCCAGGGCGAGGGCGACGAGCACCAGCGCGTAGACGAGGTGATCGTCCATGAACGGGTTGTTCGCCGGCGGCAGCACCGCCGTCCACATGAGGACGAGCATCAGCGCGCCGGCCGCGGCGGCGATCCGCATCCCGATGCCGAGCAGCAGGGCCAGCCCGATGCCGAGCAGCCCGATCATGAAGACCCAGTCGAGCCAGACCTGGCCTGCCAGGCCCTGGTAGAAGTCGGCGAACGGCCCGGTGGTCGCGTTCCCGAGGAACCCGGCGGTGGGCTGGCCGCCCTCGAGCCATGCTCCCTCGGGCGGCGTTGCGTACCCGAGGCCGAAGAGCTTGTCGAGGAAGGCCCACAGGAAGACCCAGCCGAGGCTGATCCTGATGACCGCGCCGACGTAGCGCAGCGCGCGGCGGGCCCCGGGGGAGGTCCCGGTGGGGGTTCCGACGGCGGCCCCCGCGGGGGTGGTGGGTGCGGTCGGCGGAGCCTCGTGGCGGCTCTGGTAGGTGCTCATGGTGACGTTCCTCCTGGTGGTGGGCCGCCGACGGGTGCGGCGACGTCGGACGGGTCGAGGGCAGTTCCGGCGGCGATGGTCCGTGCCGCCTCGCGGCGCTCGAGAGACGTGTCGGTCGAGGAGCGAGGTGGCACGACCTCGACCGGGCAGTGCGTGTGCTGGAGGACGGTGCGGGTCACGCTGCCGAGGACGGCCGGGACCGGCCGGGAGCCCCGGGCCCCGTGCCCGTGGCGGCCCATGACCAGCAGGTCGGCGCCGGAGGAGCGCCGGACCAGCGTGTCGGCGACGTCGGCGTACTCCACCTGGCACTCGACCGGCACGCCGGGGTGCTCCCGTGCGGCCTCGGCGACGAGGCGGTCGATGATGCCGTGCGCCTGGGTGCCCCACTGCTCCTGGACGGACCACTCGTCGACGAGGTAGCTGTAGAACGGGTGCAGGCGCCAGCAGTGCACCACCTCGAGCCGGGCCGACCGTTGCTCGGCGGCGACGAACGCGCGGGCGAGGACGTCGGCGGAGCAGGGCGAACCGTCGACGGCGGCGACGACTCGGAGCGCGGCGTCCTGCGGGGTCCGGTCCGGGGGCACGCTCACCACGGGGCAGGTCGCACGGGCGACGACGCCGAAGGTGGTGCTGCCGGTGAACATCCGCCCGATGAGCGAGGTGGGGCGGTGCCCGAGCACGACGAGCCGGGCTCGTGCGCCGGCGGCGGCGAGCGCCTCGACCGCGGGGCCGAGCGCTTCCTGCAGCCGGACGGCGACCCTGCCGTCGGAGAGCTGTTCCACGACGTCGCGTGCTTCGGCGAGCAGCTGGCGCCCGACGTCGGCCAGCGGTTCGGCACTGATCAGGGGCAGCATCGGGCCGACCGGGACGGTCTCGTGGATCGCGTTCACCAGCAGCAGCGAGCAGCTCTCCCGCTCCGCCTGCCGCACGGCGTAGGCCAGCGCACGGGACGCCTCCGGCGACCCGTCGATCCCGACGACGATCGGACGCTCCGAGGTGGTGGCCATGAGGTCCTCCGGTCCTGGCACGATCGGGCCTACGTCGTGGCCCGGAGGTTCTCGGCCGCCTGCGCGATCGCCGCGCCCCACTCCCGGGCACGGTCCAGCTCGCCGGGCAGGAGCGGGCCCTCGACGTCCGCGACGTAGAACGACTCGGGGTGGCCCACGGCGTGGTGGCCGCTGCGGTGCAGGGCACGTGCGGCCGCGCGGGCGGCGGAGCCGGGCAGGTGCTGCACCGTCGTCACCCGGGTGTCGAACGTGGCGTAGAGCCGGCCGTCGGGGTCGGTCGGCAGGTGCGCGATCCAGTAGAGCCGGCCGTCGGGGTCGGTCGGCAGGTGCGCGATCCAGTCGCGGACGCCCGGGACGTCGTGGGGCGTGGCGCCGCGCCGTCCTTGCGCCTCTCGCCGCGTGCTCGCCCGGCTCATGCCGAACGCATGGGTGGGGCCGCCCACGACGACGAGGGACTCGTCGACCGGCGCCTCGGACGCCGGATCGGTGACCGGCACGACCCGCACGGGCATGTGCTGGGCGACGCCGTCGGCCACCGCCCTGGCGACGGACGCGGTGTTGCCGAAGCTCGACTCGTACACGACGAGAGCGGTCACGGTGATCACGGTCCTTCCTGGCCACGGAGAGGGGCGGGGTTGCTCCTCCCAGGACATCGCCTCGCGGGCGCTCGCCGACAGGGGCACGCGACCCGACGTGGAGGGTCCAAGGTCCCGGGCCCGCCGATCAGCTCCGGAGGACCTCGCCGAAGCGCTCGAGCACGAGCGGGGCGTGCTGCGGGACGCCGGTCAACGGCACGACCTCGACCGGGGCGGCGGCGTGGCCGAGCACCGCCCGTGCGGTGGCGCCGAGGCGGCTCGGGTGCCCGAGGCTGCGCCGACGCCGTGCGACGAGGACGACGTCCGCGCTCGCCGACGCGTCGACGAGCACCTGCGCCGGCCGACCGTGCACCACCGCGACCTCGACCGTCACGTCGGGGAAGCCGGCGCTCCAGTCGGCCACCGTCGACTCGAGCAGCCGCGTGGCGGCGACCACCCAGTCGCCGGTCCGCTCGGGGTCGAGGTCCGCGTAGGGGTCGCGAACCGTCCACGCGTGCAGGACCTGCAGGGTGGCGTGCCGGGCCGCCGCGAGGGGGAACGCGTACGACAGGACCTCTCCGGAGCGGGGCTCGACGCCGACGACGACGCGCCCGTGCTCCGTCGCCTGCCAGTCGCTCCCGACCGCGGCCACCGGCACGGGGGCCCGCGCCGCCACGGCGGCCGTGGTGGTGCCGACGTAGACACGGTCCGCACCGTGCCGGGTCTCGCGACCGAGCACCAGCAGGCTGCCCGTGGCGGCCGTGCCGGCGAGCTCCTCCACGCGCCGGCCCTGCCGCAGCACACCCTCGACCGTGAGGTCCGGCGCGAGGGTCCGGATCCGGGTTACCGCCTCGTCGGCGACCCTGCGGGCGACCTCGGTCAGGGCGTCCCCGCGGAAGTCCAGGTAGGGCATGGAGCCCCCGACGGGCAGGGCGGTGGGCGCGACGTGGACCACGCTCAGGCCCGTCCCGCGTCGTCGTGCCTCGAGGACCGCGTACCGGACGGCGCCGTCGCTGCGGTCGGTCCCGTCGACGGCGACGACGACGGGTGCCGGGCGTTCCACGGCCCTCACGACCCCGCTCCGGCGTGCGGGGGCGGCGAGGGTGCCTCCACGGCAGGGCCGGTGATGGCGACGACGACGCGGGTGCGCCAGGTCGCGGGGTCCGGGTCGGACTCCGGGCCGGCCTCGTAGAGCTCCCACGACTCGCCGAGCGGGCGCAGGTGGTGCTCGGCGATCCACGAGTCCACGCGGGCGCGGGTCGCCCCGAGGCCGTCGTACGGACCGGTGTGGATCACCTCGGCCACGCGCACCGCCGGGAGCCTCGCGGCGACCACCACCCCGGCTCGCGGCTCGCTCCCGGCCCCGTGGGGGACCGGCGGGAGGGTGACGTCGTCGTCGACGGGGAACCCGACCTCGACGTCGAGCTCGTCGCCCGTCCGGTCGCGGTAGCGCCCGAAGGGAGGGCCCGCCGGTCGGACGCCGAGCTGGTCCAGGAGCTCCGTGACCCGGGGCAGGAGCGTCGCGAACACGTCGCCGAGCTCGTCCGTGCGGGCGACCCGCCGCACGCCGACGGTGGCCTGTGCGGGATGGTCGATCAGCCTGATCTCGTGCTCGTCCACCGTGCTGTCCTCTCCGCGTGAGCGTCGCCCGCCGTGTCCGGACCTCTGCGTCGGCCCTCGTCCGGGGACGTGACCTCCACGCTGCCCGGGCGGCGACCGGGACGACAGGGCCGTTGGTCGCGTGCCGGCGGGACCTGTGCCCGATCAGCTCCGGTCCGGAAGGTCCTCGCCGTCGTGGACCACCAGCACGGTGCTCGCCGCTCGCCGCACCACCTCGCTGCTCACCGAGCCGAGGAGCATGCCACGGAAGGCGCCCATGCCGCGGGAGCCGACGACGACGAGGTCGTCCGGACCCGAACGGGCCAGCAGCGCCTGCGCCGGTTCGTCGTCGACGAGCTCGAGGCGGACCTCCAGCCCGGGGTTCTCCTCCCGCAGCGTCGCGGCGGTCCGCTGCGCGGCCCGGTGCGTGGGGTCGTCCGCGTCCGCCGTCTCGATCGCGGGGACGACGAAGGTCACGTTCGGAGCCCGCAGCGGTGGCCGGGCGTGCAGCACGACGAGCGGTGCGCTCCTCCAGGTAGCCTCCCGGGCGGCGGCGTCCGCCGCGGCGAGGGACGTGGGAGAGCCGTCCACCCCGACCACGACCGACCTGGCCGACGCCTGGCGGACCACCGCCACGGGGCAGAGGCTGTGGGCCGCGAGGTGGGCGGCCACCCGTCCGGTGCGCGTCCGTCCGGCCTGGCCCTGCGCGCCGACGACGAGCAGCTGCGCGTCCCTGCTCAGGGCGCGCAGCGTGGGGACCTCCTGCCCCTCGAGAGCGCGCGTCGTGACGACGATCCCGGGGCTCCGCGCGGTCGCCTGGTCGAGCGTCTCGTCGAGGTACTCGCTGACCTCGGTGCGCAGGGGGGTCTCCGCGACGACGAGGTACCAGCCCCACCCGGAGCGGTCCAGGGGAACCTGGTACGTGCGGGCGAGCACGGCCTCCGCCGCGCGGTGCTCCGCCTCGTCCAGCCCCCAGTGCAGCGTCTGCGTGCTGTGCGGCGAGCCGTCGAGCGCGATGACCACGGGACCGTCGTGACGCATGGCAACCTCCTGGCGGACCGAAGCTCCTCGGTGCTCCCAGCATGGGCAGGGGCCGCGCGTCCGGGACAGGGGCCTTCGTCCCGTCCTGCGGTGGAACAAGGTCGGTGGACCCGGAGCTAGACCACGGCCCTCAGCTGCGGGTAGACGGCTTCGAGGGGCGCCGCGAGGGCGGCCTTTGCCTGGACGGACGCCTCGTCGGCGAGGACCTCGTGCTCGCCGGCCTCGGTGGCGTCCAGCACCCGGGTGACGAGGACGGCGGGGTCGAGCTTCGGGTCGGTGGTGCCGGCCGCCATGGGTGTGTCGACCCAGCCGACGTGCACGCCGACGACCTGGACGCCGGCGGGCCGGAGCTCGAGCCGCAGGGAGTTGGTCGCCGACCACAGGGCGGCCTTGGTGGCCGAGTAGATCCCGGCGACGGCGTACCACGCGAGGGCGGAGTGCATGTCGATGATCGCCGTGCCGCCGCCCCGGGCGGACAGGATCGGGGCATAGGCGCGGGCGAGGAAGAGCGGCCCGAGGAAGTTCGTCTCGACGTTGGCGCGGATCTCCTCGTCGGTGTGCGTGAGGATTCCGGGGCCGGCCGCGGTCGCGCTGGCATTGTTGATCAGCACGGTCACGTCGGGTGCGGCCTCGACGGCTGCGCGGACGGAGGCCGGGTCGGTGACGTCCAGCGCGAGCGGCACGATGCGGTCGTCGTCCCAGGCGTGGGGCCTGCGGGCCGTGGCGTAGACCTTGGCGGCGCCGCGGGCGAGTGCTTCGTGGACGAAGTGGGTTCCGATGCCGCCGTTCGCGCCGGTGACGAGGACGACGGATCCGTGCAGGGAGGTCATGGGGTTCCTGTTCTTCGAGATCGGTGGGCGTCGGGCGAGGGGAGCCGGTGTGCGCGACCGGTAGCCTCGTGCAGGCGTGGGGGATCGGCGGCGTGCGAGCCCACGCTGTAGTGACTACACTCAGAACTGAGGCAGGTCAACGTTTATTCCAGGAGGAGACCGATGGCGGTGGCGTCCCAGCCCCTCGGGCGACGCGAGCGGAACAAGCAGGCCAAGCTCGAGCGCATCACCGCGGCGGCCGGCGAGCTGTTCGCCCAGCACGGCGTGGACGATGTCACGACGCAGCAGATCGCCGACGCGGCGGACATCGGCACCGGCACGCTGTTCCTGTACGCGAGGACCAAGGGCGAGCTGCTCCTGCTGGTGCAGAACGCCCACTACGCCGCCGCGCTCGAGCGGGGGCAGGCCGATGCCGCCGCCGCGACGACCGCACTGGACGGGGTGATGGCGCTGGTGGCGCCGATCGCGGAGTGCAACCGCGTCCAGGTGGACAACGGCCGCACCTACCTGCGGGAGATGGTCTTCGGTGACCCGGGAGAGCCCCATCACGCTGAGGCGCTGTCCATCGTCGCGCAGACCGAGGAGGCCGTCGCCGACGTCCTGACGACGCGCGCCCAGGTGCCCGCCGTGGAGGCGGCCACCCTGGCCCGGGTGGTCTCCGCCGTCCTGCTCCTGGAGCTCGGGGCGAGCGTGAACGCGGCCTCGAGCCTCCCGGACCTGCTGGCGAGCATCCGGACCCAGGTCGCCGCGATCCTTCCCCGCTGACAGTCGTCGCGTCCGCCCGGGCCTGCGGGAGCCGCCGGCTAGGGCGCGAGGAACTCGGCGACGACGGGGGCGAACTGCCGCCAGTGCTGGAAGAGGGCCCCGTGCCCGGAGTTCGGGTAGATGATCAGCTCCGAGCCTCTGATCCGCTGGTGCAGGTCGGTGGACAGGATCGAGGGGACCATACGGTCGTCGTCGCCGTTGGCGATCAGGGTGGGCTGGGTGACGACGGACAGGTCCGACGGCGCGGAGCGGCCGTAGCGCTGGATGGCCTTGAGCTGGGTCCGGAACGCCGAGGCGCTGATGGGCCGGTCCCGATCGACGGCGCGTTCCTGGAGGCGCGCGACGAACTCCTTGCCGGCCTTCCTGCCGGCCGCGTCCCGGTGGAAGAACAGGAACTCCTTCGGGTCCGAGCGGGCGACGACGGAGCGCAGGATGTCCCGGTAGGTCACGCCGACGACCTTGTCCATGTCCTTGCCGCCGCGGGGCCCCGTCCCGGTCAGGACGAGCCTGCGGACCAGGTCGGGGTGCGCGACGACCAGGTCCTGGGCGATCATCCCGCCCAGGGAGAACGACAGGACGTCGATCGTGTCGAACCCGAGAGCGGTGATGAAGGTGTAGGCGTCGTCCGCGGCCTCCTCGATGGTGCGGGGGACCTGGCCGGAGGACGCGCCGACGCCGCGCTGGTCGAACGTGATGACGTGGCGTGACGCCGCGACCGCGTCCACGAGGCGCGGGTCCCAGTTGTCCAAGGTCCCGGCCAGGTGCACGAAGAGCACGACCGGGGGCCCGCCCCGCGGACCGAGCTCACGGTAGGCGAACGTGGTGCCGCCCGCGGTGACGGTCTTCGTGGGTGCCTCGGCGTACGAGGTGACGACGGGTTCGTCGGTGGTGCTCATGATGACTCCTTCGGTGGCTCGTCGTGGTCCGTCGGTGGGGGGTCAGGGGCCGGTGACCACGACCTTGCCGCGCAGGCCGCCCGCCGCCAGGGCGTCGAGCGCCTGCGGGGTCTGCTCGAACGGGAAGGTCGTCGCCACCACCGGGCGCAGGGTGCCGTCGTCGACGAGCGCGGCGATCTGCCGCAGCTGTTCGCCGCTGGCGTGCATCCACAGGAACTCGTACGAGACCCCGAGCTTCTTCGCCTGCCGGCGGACCTTCCGGCTGAGCGCGGCGACCGCCACCCGCACGAGCGGGTTCAGGCCCTGGCTCTTCGCGAAGGCCGGGTCGGGAGGCCCCGCGATCCCGATCGCCTTCCCGCCGGTCCTGAGGATCCGCAGCGACCGGGCGAGGTTCTCCCCGCCGAGGGAGTCCAGGACCACGTCGTAGCCGGACAGCTCCTGCTCGAAGTCCTGGGTGCGGTGGTCGATGACGAGGTCCGCGCCGAGCTCCCGCACGAAGTCGGCGTTCTTCGCGGAGGCGGTGGTCGCGACGTGGGCGCCGAGGTGCTTGGCGAGCTGGATCGCGATCGACCCGACACCGCCCGAACCTGCATGGACGAGAACGTTCTGGCCCGGTCGGACGTCGCCGAAGTCCACCAGTGCCTGCCAGGCGGTCAGCGCGACCAGCGGCAGGGAGGCGGCCTCGACCAGGTCGATCGACTCCGGCGCGAGCGCGAGGTCGGACTCGTCGACGGCGATCCGCTCGGCGAACGTCCCGATCCGGTGGTCCCGGGGGCGGGCGAACACCCGGTCGCCGGGCGAGAAGTCCCGGACGTCCGCGCCGACGGCGACGACCGTCCCGGCGACGTCGTGACCCAGGACCAGCGGGGTGCGGTAGGGCAGGATCGACTTGAAGGCGCCCTCCCGGATCCGTTCGTCCAGCTGGTTCACGCCGGCCGCCGCGACGCGCACGACCACGTCGTGGTCGCCCGCGGCGGGTTCCGGCACCTCCGCCTCGTGGACGGGCTGCTTGTACTCGTCGACCAGGAAGGCTCGCACGGTCTCTGTCTCCTCGGGGTCTGTCGGGGTGGTGGTCTGCGGTGCAGGAAGCGGCGGGCTCGGCCCGGCGAGAACCGTGCGATCGACGAGGTCCGGCCCCCTCGCCCGCCGCCTCGGAGCGCGCCGTCCTTGAGCCGAGTCTACTCAAGTTTGAGGCGACTCAGTAAATATGTCAAGGGATGCCGAGCTGTTGTGATCCTCGCCGCGACCGCCGCTCTCGGTGTGCGTCGACGCCTGCCGGTGGCGAGGATGCGGAGCATGGCCGACTCGTCCTCCTCGCACCTCGTCCGGGGGCTCACCGCCGTGCAACGCGTGTGGGCGCGGCACCCGCGCTGGTCGATCGCGCTCAAGGGTTCGATCGCCGCGGCGCTGGCGTGGGTGGTCGGGGTGATCGCGCCCGAGCCGTTCTCGGAATACCCCTACTACGCGCCGCTGGGCGCGGTGATCGCCACGATGAGCACGGTCGCGCGGTCGGTGCGCGAGTCGGTGCAGGCGGTCGGTGCGCTGCTCCTCGGCGCGGTCATCGCGTGGACCGCCGACCTGGTCATCGAGCCCGGGGCGCCAGGGATCGCCCTGGTCGTGGGGGTCGCGCTGCTGTGCGCGGGCTGGCGCGGGTTCGGGGAGATGGGCTCGTGGGTGGTCAACTCCGCGCTGTTCGTCCTCATCCTCGGCAACGCCGACGCCCTGGAGTACGCCGGCGTGTACGGCGGGCTGATCACGGTGGGCGCGGCGATCGGGGTCGGCGTCAACCTGCTCTACCCGCCCCTGCCGCTGACGCCGTCGGAGTTCGCCCTCGACCACCTGCGGGACGTCCTGGTCGAACAGCTGGAGACGGTCGCGGACGGCCTGGAGAACGAGACGACGCTGGACGTCGAGGCGTGGGAGGCGCAGCGCCGCAACCTGGGCCCGACGATCGTGCGGGTCCGCGACGCCGTCGCCGCGGTCCGGGAGGAGACCCGCGCGAACCTCCGGGTGATGCGGCACCGCGGCCAGGCCCGGTCCCAGCTGCGACGGGCGGAGGCCCTGGAGTCGGTGTCGGACGTCGTCGACGTCGTCGTGCGACTCCTCGTGGAGTGGGAGGGGCGCTCGCAGGACGAGGTCGCCCTGGGGTCACGGCTGCGGCCCGCGTTCGCCCTGGCCCTGCGCCGTTTCGGTGCCGCGCTCCGGTCCGCCGGGCCGGACGGCGCCGACGCAGACGCAGCGGCGGCGCTGACGGAGGCGCTCGACGAGGCGAGCGAGGAGCTGCGTGAGGCGCGGCGGGGGACCGACCACGACTACCTGGTCGCCGGGGCGCTGCTGGTGACCCTGCGTCGCGGTGCGAGCACGCTCACCGGGCCCTGAGCCGGTCCGCCGCCGGTCGCCTCAGCGCGCGGTGGCGGCGTCGTCGGGGCTGCCGACGGTACCGGCGAGCTGCGCGAGCAGGGCGGAGGCGTCGAGCCGTCCCTGCCGCTGCGCCGCGTGCGCGTACCGGAGCACGCGCAGGGCCAGCTCCCGCACGGCCACGTTGGCGTGGTTCGAGTGCTGGCGCAGCAGCGCGAAGGCCTCGTCGTCGTCGAGGTCCAGCACGAGGGCGAGCACGGCCTTGGCCTGCTCGATGTCGCGACGGCTGCGCGCCGCGGCCTCGATCTCGACGTCGGCGCGGCGGGCGGCGTGGCGGGCGACCGGTCCCGTGAGGTCGGCGACGGTCCCGTGGACCTCCGGCCCGTGCTCCCCGCTGCGGGGCTCGCCGACCATGCACACGAGCCGCTCGGCGCCGCGGGCGTCGACGATCCGGTGCAGCGAGCCGAACGGCTCGAGGCCGGAGCCGGCGATGCCGCCGAGCTGGTCCCGCACCCGGTCACGGTCCTGCGGGTGCTTGTGGGCGAGCACGAGCTCGGTGGTGGGTACCACCTCGCCGGGCTCGAACCCGTGGATGCGGTAGGTCTCGTCGGACCACCACCAGCGCTGCGTCGCGACGTCGACCCGGTACGCGCCGGTCGCCGCGACGTCACCGCGCACGAGCGCGCGTCCGAGCAGAGAGATCTCCGGGGTTGTCGTCATCGGTCCTCCTCACCGATGCCGTGGCGGCCGCTTCTTGACCGTCTCCACGACAGGTGTCCCCTCCCGGGACGGCCGACGCGGGGTGTCGTCGTCCTGGAGACGAGCCGGACGCGGAGGTGCCGGCCGATCGGGGGCTGGTGACTGGGCTCCCGTCCGATCAGGATCGCACATCCCTGTGACGCCTTCATCACGGTGGCCGAGTGGACCGCCCCGGGCTACCGTCGGAGTGAGGTCAAGGCGCGGCTTCGCCCGACGTTCACCCCACCAGGAGGACACCGATGACCGACCAAGCGTTCCCGGCCCAGCAGCAGCAGCCCCCGGGCCTGACCGGAGCGATGGACCCCGTCCCCGACCACGGCGAGACGAGCTACCGCGGCAGCGGCCGGCTCGACGGCCTGGGCGCGCTGATCACGGGCGGGGACTCCGGGATCGGGCGGGCGGTGGCGATCGCGTTCGCCCGCGAGGGTGCTGACGTCGCGATCGGCTACCTGCCCGAGGAGCAGGAGGACGCCGAGGAGACCGCCCGCTGGGTCACGAAGACCGGCCGGACGGCGGTGCTGCTGCCCGGTGACCTGACGGAGGAGCGCACCGCCCGTGCCCTGCCCGAGCGTGCCGCCGAGGCGCTCGGCGGCCTCGACGTCCTGGTCAACAACGCCGGTTTCCAGATGGCGCGACGCGACGCGTTCGAGGACGTCACGACCGACGAGATCGACCGTGTCATGCGCACGAACCTGTACGCCCTGTTCTGGGTGACCCAGTCGGCGCTGCGCCACCTGGGGGAGGGGTCGAGCATCGTCAACAACTCCTCGATCCAGGCGTACCAGCCGTCGACGGCGCTGCTGGACTACGCCTCGACGAAGGCCGCGATCAACAACCTGACGGTCAACCTCGCGGCCGAGCTCGGTCCGCGTGGGATCCGCGTGAACGCGGTGGCGCCCGGGCCCATCTGGACGCCGCTGCAGCCGGCCACCCAGCCCGAGGAGAAGATCGAGAAGTTCGGGCAGGACACGCCTCTGGGGCGGGCGGGCCAGCCTGCCGAGGTCGCGCCCGCCTTCGTCTTCCTCGCCTCGCCGTCGGACGCCGGGTACGTGTCCGGCACCGTGCTGGGCGTGACCGGCGGCAAGCCCGTCTTCTGACGGACCCTCGACCTGCCGCCGACGGCGGGGTCCGGCCCGCGCTCAGCCGGCCAGGCCCCGCCGCGCCTGCTCCCGTGGCGCCAGGTCGTCGCGCAGGTGCCGGGCGTAGCCGCCGGGGGTGCGCCCGACCAGCCGCGCCGAGGTGAGCACCTCGCCCGCGGCGTCGGCCACGACGTGCGCGCCGACGCCGCGGGCGGCCTCGACCAGCGCGACGTCCTCGTGCTCCGGCAGGGCGGCGAACCCGCCGGCGGCGAGATAGAAGGACAGCCGGATGCCGAGGTTGGCGCCGTGCACGTGCCCGTTCGCGACCCCCGGGGCGTGGGAGGCGCGCCAGGCCGTGGCGCGATCGGGCGACAGGTCGTCCAGCCGGGGGCGCACCGTGCCCACGACCACGTCGGCGCCGGCCTCCGCCAACGTCACCTGGCGCGTCAGCCAGCCCACGGGGACCGTGGAGTCCGCGTCGGTGCAGGAGAGCCACGTCCGCGCGGCCGGCACGCCCCGCGGTGCCACGTCGGCGCCGGCCCGGCGCGCGGCGCCGACACCCACGCCCCCGGTGACGACCGTGCGGAAGCCCGCGGCGCGGGCGATCGACGCGCTGGCGTCCGTGCAGCCGTCGAGCACCACGACGACCTCGACAGCCAGGTCGCCGCGCAGTCCGCGCAGGTGACCCACGGCGCGGTGCAGCGCCCCCAGGCAGCCCGGCAGCAGGTCCTCCTCGTCGCGCACGGGCACCACGACCAGCACGGACCGCAGCCGGGCGCCGGTCACCGCAGGCCTTCCGCCGTGGCGACGGAGACGGCGGGACGCCGGGCCAGGACCTCCAGGAGGAAGTCCTCCTCGGCGTGCCGCACCTGGACCGCCAGGTCGGGGTGGGACCGCAGGACGTCGTGCACCCGGTCGCCGCCCGACGGGTACGCCGGGACCTCGTGGCGCCAGTGGCACGCGACCACGACGCCGTCGGGGGCCAGGGACCCGAGCACGCGCGACAGCGTCCGGTCGAGGTCCTCGGGACCGTAGTAGTACAGGACCTCCGACAGCACGACGAGGTCGAAGGTGCCGTCCGGCCACTGGTCGGGGGTGTCGAGGCGCAGGAGCTCGACGCCGTCGCCGAGCCGGTCCCGGGCCGCCGCGAGGGGCGCGTCCGCGATGTCGACGCCGGTGACCCGGTCGCAGCGGGCGGTGAGCTCCCGGGTGAGCACCCCGGTGGAGCAGCCCAGCTCCAGCGCGTGCCGGAAGCGCTCGCGGGGCAGGCTCGCGAGCAGCACGGCACGCTTGCGCTCCTCGTACCAGCGGGACTCGAAGCCCCACGGGTCGTCGCGGCCGGCGTAGAAGCGGTCGAAGTAGTCCCGCCCGAGCGACGTGCGGGCCCCGCTCGGCGCCGGGCCCGCGCCCGGCCCGTCGGCCGCCTCGACGAAGACCTCGACCGGACGGTCCGCCCGTCGGAGCATCTCGGGGCCCACGACGGCGACGTCCTCGACGTCGGGGAGCACCTGGCTCGCGTGGGTGCGCACGGCGGCCGACTTGGCGGCGGACTCCGCGGCGGTCAGGGGCAGCCCGCGCAGGTCCGCCCACGGCACGTCCGGGGCGTCCGGGTCGCCCCAGTGCCACCACCAGATCGGGTACTCCAGGAGCCTCGCCCCGTGCCGACGGGCCACCTGCGCCGCGACCTCGCCCGCGACCCGGTGGTCGCGGTGCCCGTCCCCGCGCCACGGCGCACAGACGACCACCCGTGGCCCGCCGGTCACGACGAGCAGCTCGTCGAGCGGACCGGCGAGGTCCTCGCGGTGCTCACGCAGCCCGCCGTCCGGCAGCCCGAGCAGGACGAGCCGCAGGTGGGGAGCGAGCACGGCGACGGCCTCGGCGACCTCACGGCGCCGCTCGGCGCGCAGCTGGTCCGCATCGCGTCCCGGGTGGGACGCCTCGCCGTCAGTCGCGACCAGCACGGTGACCGGCACGCCGCGCGCGGCGAGCCGGTGGACGAGGCCGCCCGCGCCGAGGGACTCGTCGTCGGGGTGCGCCGCCACGACGAACAGCGCGTCGACGTCGTCGACGTCCAGCGGTGCGGGCCGGTCCAGGATGCCGGCGGCGACCCAGGCGTCCTCCGGCGTTCCCGGCTCGCGGTGGTCGAACGTCACCACGGCAGCTCCCCGGCGGCGCGGAGGTCGCGGCCCAGGGCGGCCGCGTCCCGCTCCGCGTGGTGCTGGCGCACGTACACGCCGAGGTCGGCGACCCGGCGCGCGAACGGCTCGTCCGCCGTCAACGGGCCCGGGCCGAGGGCGTGCGCGCACCGCCGCTGCACCTCCTCGACGGCGTCCGCGACGACGGTCCGCACCCGGCGGGCCAGCACGGCGGACGGCGCGCCGTCGATCCCCGCGTCGACCGCGTCGGCCGCCGCGGCGAGAGACGTCCGCGCGGCGGTGAGGGCGACGTCGACCGCGCCGAGGTGGGCCAGCGCCAGCGGGTCCGGCTCCCGTCGGCCGAGCGCTTCCCACAGCGTGCGCGCCAGCCCGACGGCCCCGCCCCACCAGCAGGCCGCGACCCCGATGCCGCCCCAGGCGAAGCCCGGCCGGTGCAGGTACCACCCGGCGGGTCCGACCGGCACGGCCCGGGCGGCCTCGAACGTCACCGGTGCGCTGACCACCTGGGCCAGGCCGCGCGACACCCAGGGCCCGGTGGCGGGGCGGACACCGTCACCGCGCAGGTGCACGGCGAAGAGTCGGCGCTCGCGGTCACCGACCCAGGCGGTGACCAGCGCGTGGGAGAGCGAGCCCGCCAGCGAGCACCACGGCTTCGTGCCGGACAGGACCCAGCCGCCGTCGTGCTCGCGGGCCTCGAGCCGGGCACCTGGCCCCTCGGCGGCATAGACGCCCCAGGTGCTCCCCGACCCCGCCCGCACGGGGCCGAGATCGACCGGACCCGGCGCCTGGGCGAGCACGGCGAGGGCGTCCAGGTGCGGTTCCAGGATGCGCGCCACCCCGACGTCGGCCGCCGCGACCGACGCGAGCGCCGACCACAGGGCGGTCGTCGAACCCGTCCCGGGCTGGGGGAGCTCTGCCGACGCGTCCACCGTCCACGCCAGGACGGCGTCCACGTCGTCGGGGCGGGACACCGCGTCGGCGAGGCGGGCGGCGTCGACGCGGACGGGGTCGTCCGGGCGGAGCAGGGCGGGAGCCGGCGTCGCCGGCCCGGGGTCGCTCAAGGCAGAGACCTCCGCGGGTGCAGGAAGGGCCCACCTCTGGACCGGGCACCAGGATGCTCGGTCGCCCCCGGCCCGCGCAAGTGAGCGGGCCCCGGGCCCCGCCCGGATGCATGCCGTCGCGCTCCGTGCCGATGATGGAGCACGACCCCGGCGGGCGACCGCCACCACGGAGAGGAGCACAGACATGCCGCGACGAGACCCCGGCCCCAGCGTCAAGGACGACGAGCTGTACGAGAAGCTCCGCGACGAGGGCAACAGCAAGGAGAAGTCCGCGCGGATCGCCAACGCGGCCGCCGCCCGCGGGCGTGACGCCGTCGGGTCCCAGGGCGGGAAGTCCGGGTCCTACGACGACTGGACGGTCGCCGACCTGCGCAGGCGTGCCGCCGAGCTCGGCATCGAGGGCCGGTCCGGCATGCGCAAGGCGGGGCTGATCGACGCCCTGCGCTCGCACTGACGCCGGCGCCGCGCACCGGGTTCAGGGACCTGGGCGCCACTCGTGCGCGAGGACCGCCCACAGCTGCTGGTCGTAGCGGTCGCCCTGGAAGGACCACGCCTCGCGGCGGACGCCCTCGAGCGTCATCCCGAGCCGACGTGCGACGGCGGCGCTGCGCTCGTTGTCGGCGCGGCACTGCCACTCGGCCCGGTGCAGCCCACGGGTGACGAGGGCCCAGTCGAGCAGGACGGTGCACGCTCGCGTGACGAGGCCATGGCCCTGCGCGGCAGGCTCCGTCCAGCAGCCGACCTCGCAGGTGCCGGCGGCGGCGTCGAACGTCGTGAACAGGACACCGCCCACCAGGACGTCGTCGCGCCAGATGCCGAACAGGCCCCCGGCGTCGCGTGCGCGGCGGTCCGCGTACCGCGTGAGCGTGGCACGCGCCCCGTCGACGTCGTCGGTGACGAACGTCGGACCCACCCATGGTCGGATGTGCTCGCGGGCCCGGTCCATGTGGTCGGCGAGCTCGTCGGCGTGCCACACCTCGAGCGGGGCCAGGCGCGCGCCGTGGGACAGCGGTCGCGAGAACATCGGTCCTCCTCGTCGGTCGACCTGGAGCAGTGCGGACGGACGGCAGGGCTCAGGGCGCGGGGCTCGGGTCCCCGACGGCAGCGTCGCCCGACGGGGCCGGCGCAGGATCGCTCGGCGCGGCCTCGGTGGGCTCCGGTTCCGGCTCGGTCGTCTCGGTCTCGGTGGGTTCCGGCTCCGGTTCGGGTTCGGTGGTCTCGGTCTCGGTGGGTTCCGGCTCGGGTGTCGGGTCCGGGTCCTCGGTCTGCGTCGCGGTGGGTTCCGGTGCGGACGAGGGCTCCTGCGACGGCGTGGGCGTCGCGCTCGGCGTGGGGCTGGCCGACGGTGTGCGGGACGGGGTCGGGGTCGGCGTGGGCCGGGACTCCGGCTCGTCGGGCTGGACCGGGGCCGAGGTCGGGGTCGGTGACGACGACCGGCTCGGTGACGGGGACGGGCTGGACGAGACCGCGGGGGCGGGCGCCTCGGTGGCGTCGTCGCGCGGCCAGAGCGCGAAGGCGAGCCCGCCGACGACCAGCAGCCCGAGGACCACGAGCAGGGCGATGCCCCACGGCCGGGCGAAGAAGCCGCGCCGGTCCTCGTCCTCGGGCGCCCCCGGGTCCTCGCCCGGGTCCGCCCCGGCCTCGTCGGGGAGGTCCGCGACGACGGGGCCGAGCTGTCGTGTCCGTCCCATCTCGGCCTGGTCGTCCACCAGTGCTGCGGTCGCGGCGGCGGCCGCCGCGCCGACACCGACGACGGCGGTCCGGTCGGGGTCGTCGACCTGGTCCAGGGCCTGGGTGGCGTCTCCGGCCGTCTGCACGGCGGCCGGGAGCCAGCTCGCCCCGAGCAGCCCGGCCAGAGAGGACCCCATCGCGTCGGCCGAGGCGAAACGCCGGACCGGGTTCTTCGCCATCGCCCGGGCCACGAACCGGTCCACGGCGACCGGGACCGCGGCGCGACGCGCGGACGGTGCCGGGACGGGCGCCTCGACGTGCGCCCGCAGGACGTCGGCCGGCGTCGGGCGCACGTACGGCGCGTGGCCGGTCAAGGCGAAGTAGGCCAGTGCGCCGACCGAGTAGAGGTCGCTGCGCGCGTCCAGCGGCCTGCCCTGTGCCTGCTCGGGCGACATGTACGCCGCCGAGCCGTTCACCTGCTCGCCGTCGCCGTCGCCACCGGCCGGTGCGGTCAGCCCGAGGTCGAGCAGCCCGACCGACCACGTGCCGTCGTCGCGGCGGTCCACGACGACGTTGCGCGGCCCGACGTCGCGGTGCACCAGCCCGGCGGCGTGCACCGCGGTCAGCGCCTCCAGGAGGCCGGCCACCACGGCGAGCGCATCCGGCCACGGCAGCCCGTCACCGGCGGCGACCTCGGACAGCAGCGTGCCGGGCAGCCGCCGCGTGACGATCCACGGGACGGTGGCGCCCGCGACCTCGTCCTCTCCCGAGTCGAGGACCTTCGACACCCCCGGGTGGTCCAGCTGCTCGGACGCGGCGACCTCCCGTGCCAGGGACGCGCGCGCGTGGTCGTCGTCGATCAGGTGCGGGTGGAGGACCTTCACCAGCAGGGGAGGCTCGACCACCGGGGGCTCGTCGGTGGCCTCCGGGGCCTCGTCCGTCCCCGGGCGCTGGAGACGCGTGGTCTCGTAGACGGTGTAGGTGCCACCGGTGCCGACGATCTCGCCGAGCACGTACGTGCCGCCGAGCACCACGTGCCCGCCCGGCTCCTCGGCTCCGGCCGGCGTGAGGTCGCTCACCACCGCCGACCCCCCGCGTCGGGCGGAGTGGCTCCGGACGGTGTCGGGGGCGCGGCGAACTCGGTCATTTCAGTCATGGGTGATGACAGGATAGGTGGTGCGGGCACGAGCCGCAGCCCGGTCCGGGCGGCATGCACAGAGCCCTCACCGGACGTGACGACGACCCGTCCACCTCGTCGCTCGCGACCGCCCTCGTGTCCCTCGGACGCGGGCCGGCCCCGGCCCCGCGGGTGCGGGGCCGGGGCCGACGGGCGGGTGCCGCGGGTGCTGCGGGCTGGTCAGGCGCGACGACGGCGCAGGACCAGGACGCTCGCGCCGGCGGCGACGAGCAGCACGGCGCCCAGGGCGAGCCACGTCGTCGAGGAGCCGGTGGTGGCGAGCTCGGCGACCGTGGACGGCGCCGCGTCCGCGTCCGCGGCAGGCGTGTCCGACGTCACGGCGGCGACGACCTGGGACCGGGTGTCGTCGTCGGTGGCGGTGCCCTCGTCGGTCGTGACCGGGTCGAGGGTCTCGACGCCGTCGGTCACCTGCGGCCCGGCGCCGGCGGGGTAGGAGATCTCGACCGCGAGCTCGGGGTTGACCACGAGCGTCGCGGTGATGTCGCCGAGGGTCCACGCGAGACCGCCGTCGGTGCGCGTCCAGGTGCCGTCGGTGTACGCCCAGCCGGGGAACGCCGTCGGGGTGCCGTCCTCGGCGACCTCGGCGCCCGGCCAGAGCACGCTGCCCGCGAGGTGGCCGTCGACGAGCTCGCCCAGCTCGATCTCGTGGGTGTGCGTGCCGTCGGACATCACGAGGCGCGCCGTGTTGCCGGTGGAGGTGCCCGCGGGGTCGGTCAGGCGCACGTCGAACGTGATCCACGGGACGCCGTCGACGCTGGTCGTGCCGACGGTCGAACCGTCGAGCGAGGGCTGGACGTCGTCGCCGCCGTCCGTGTCGCCGCCGTCGGTGTCCTCCCCGCCGTCCGTGCCGTCGCCCGGCTCGGTCGTCGCCGGCTCGGTGACCACGATGTCGACGTTCGCGCCGCCCCAGTTGCCGGCGAGGTCGAACGCGCCGGCACGGACGGTGTAGGTGCCCGCCGGGAGGTCCGCCGGGATGCTCCACGAGCCGGTCCAGGAGGACTCGCCGAGCGCGGTGGTCGCCGACGTCGAGCCGATGGGGCCGTAGAACGCGCCGTCCTTGTACAGGTTGGCGGCGACGCGACGCAGCGCGGTGCCGTCGGTCGCGGTGAGGACGACGTCGCCGACCTCCGCGGCCGAGGTGGACGAACCGGCGGTGGGCGCCGTGATCTCGACGACGGGGCGGGCGTTGTCGAGCACGAACTCGACGGTCGTGGTGTTGCCCAGGGCGTCGCGCACGACGAGGACGTTGTCGCCCTCGACGGCGCCGAAGGTGCCGGGCTTGACGCCGTTGAGGTCGGACCAGACGTCGTTCGTGAGGTCCTTCTCGACGCCGTTGAGGGTGAGGCCGTCGACCTTCGAGGGGTCGTGCAGCTTGAAGCTCACCGAGCGGTAGTGGCCGTCGCCGCCCATGGTGTCGTCCTTGGTGGACACCTCGGGGCCGGTGGTGTCCACGACGAACTCCATCCCGGTGGTGTTGCCGAGGGCGTCGAACGCGACCAGCGTGTTGTCGCCCTCGACGGCACCGAAGACGCCCGGCGCGATCCCGTTGACGTCGGACCAGACGTTGTTCGTGAGGTCCTTGACGACGCCGTTGATCTCGACCTTGTCGACCTTGGACGAGTCCTGCAGCTTGACGCTCAGCGATCGGTAGCGGCCGTCGCCGCCCTGCGACTCCGGCTTGACCGTGATCTTCGGACCGTTCGTGTCGAGGACGAACTCCAGCGTGGTGGTGTTGCCCAGGGCGTCGCGCACGACGAGGACGTTGTCGCCCTCGACGGCGCCGAAGGTGCCGGGCTCGACGCCGTTGAGGTCGGACCAGACGTTGTTCGTGAGGTCCTTCTCGACGCCGTTGAGGGTGAGGCCGTCGACCTTCGAACCGTCGTGCAGCTTGAAGCTCACCGAGCGGTAGCGGCCGTCGGCGCCCTGCGACCCGGGCTTGACCGTGACCTCGGGACCGGTGGTGTCGAGCACCAGCTCCAGCGTGGCCGAGTTCCCGAGGGCGTCGAACGCGACGAGCGTGTTCGCGCCCTCGACCGCGCCGAAGGTGCCGGGCTCGATGCCGTTGACGTCGGACCACTCGTTGTTCGTGAGGTCCTTGGCGACGCCGTTGATCTCGACCCTGTCGACCTTGGCGCCGTCGTGCAGCTTGACGCTCGCCGAGCGGTAGCGGCCGTCGGCGCCGTCCGACCCGGGCTTGACCGTGATCGTCGGGCCGGTGGTGTCGAGGGTGAACGACAGCGTGCTGGTGTTGCCGAGGGCGTCGAACGCGACGAGCGTGTTCGCGCCCTCGACCGCGCCGAAGGTGCCGGGCTTGATGCCGTTGACGTCGGAGTAGGTGCTGTTCGTGAGGTCCTTGGCGACGCCGTTGATCTCGACCTTGTCGACCTTGGCGCCGTCGTGCAGCTTGACGCTCAGCGAG
Organism: Isoptericola dokdonensis DS-3; assembly: GCF_001636295.1. Lineage (NCBI taxonomy): Bacteria > Bacillati > Actinomycetota > Actinomycetes > Micrococcales > Promicromonosporaceae > Isoptericola > Isoptericola dokdonensis. Next base: position 346,956 of record NZ_CP014209.1, read on the forward strand.
CGGTAGCGGCCGTCGGCGCCGTCCGACCCGGGCTTGACGGTGACCGTGGGGCCGGTGGTGTCGGCGGCGGGGGTGTCGGCCACCGCCGGCGCGGCGACGACCATGCCCAGCGCGACGAGGGCGGTGGAGAGGAGGGAGGCGAGCGGTGCGCGTGCTGACGGGGGAGTCATGCGGGAGTTGTCTCCGTGACTGGTGCTGGCGCGCCCCTCGGCTCAGGGACGCCGGACGGCGACCGATGAGAATTCATCGATCTCGCGCCACGGGGGTACCGCGGCGCGCTGACGCTATCCAGCCGTCCCCGGCGCCCTCAAGGATGAAAAGAGACCCCCGCGTGACCTCCCGCGGCACACAGTGGACAGCGTTGTCCGGGACCCGCGGAATCCCGCGGGTCCGACCTTGTGACCGTGTCGTGACATAGCGGACGATTTCACCCGCACCGCCTCCGGTCAGCGGACCTCGCGCAGCAGTCGGGCGAGGTCCTTGCGATGCCGGCGCAGGTCGAAGGTCCAGTCGGACTTGTACGCCTCCCGCGACCAGCCGCCCGGCGGGTGCGCGATCTCGGGCTCGTTCCAGAAGTAGTCGACCTGCACGTCCAGGGGCAGCGAGATGAGCACCTCGTTCCGCGCCGTGTAGGCCTCCTGGCCCAGCACGACCAGGTGCTCCAGGCGTTCGGCGAACAACGTGTTGAACAGCGCCGACCCCGCGAAGCCGGCCACCACCCGCGCCGCCGAGAAGATCTCCGCCTGCCGGCTCAGCGAGTGCTGCTCGGGATAGATCACGTGGAAGCCGGCGTCGGCGAAGTGCCGCTCGACCTCCGGCCGGTTGAGGCACCGGCGGTTCCCGAACGTGTCCGGCCGGGAGACGAAGACCTTGTCCCAGGTGGGACCCGGGTCGGCGGGCAGTCCCGCGCGGATCCGCCGCCACGTCTCGCGGATCTGCGGGTGCACGTAGTGGGGACGGGAGTTGTGGAACATCGGCGTCGCCGCGTACAGGGACTCGACGTACACCGGATGGTCGATCCAGGTGATGTCGTGCTCGGCGATCCCGAACGCCGTGAGGAGCATGCGCTCCAGGCGGGGGTCGCGCTCGTTCGCGTGGCGGATGCGGAAGATCGCCCGGAGGTCGGGGTCGTCGGCCTTCGCGGCGTCCCACCCCCACAACCTCGAGATCACCTCCGTCATGAGATGGCCGAAGTGGCCGGAGTTCTCCGCGTCGAGCAGGTAGTACGACCCGGGCAGCTCCTCCGTGGGCATCACGTGCTGCGGGATCCGCGCGAAGTCCTTGTTGACGTCCACCACGCGCGGGTTGACGAGATCGGCCGCGAGGTGGTGCCGGAACGAGTCCGGCAGGATCTCGTGGCGCGTGAACGCCAGGCTGTTGCTGACCAGCCCGACCTGCCCCCGGTAGCTGCGCAGGTGCAGCGGCGGCACCTCGACCGTCGTGGCGAGCCCGGCCAGCTCCCGCGACGCGCCGTGCGACACCAGCCGGGTGCCCGAGGCGAATGTCTGGGCGGGCAGGGTGCGCAGCCGGCGGACCACGAGGTCCCGGTCGCGGGTGCCGAGCATGCGGTCCGCCCACCGGTCGGACAGCTTGAGGTAGTGCCGGCCGCGCTTGACCAGGCGGATCTCGTCACGCGTCACGTCGACGGCGCTCACCGCCTCGGCGAGCTCCCGGTCCCGCTTCGACGCGTCGTCCGGCACTCCCCGGACGAGGGCGGCGGCCAGCCGACGCAGCCTGACCTCCAGGGGGTTCCCCGGTCGGTACGCCGTCAACGCCCAGCGCGGCACGACGTACGTGCCACCCGGGTGCAGGTGGAAGAACAGGTCCGCGAGCATCGCGTCGTGTCGCGACGCGGGCGCCGACCGCGCGTTGACGATCACGTCCACCGGCCCCCAGAGCTTGAGGTACCACTGGGCGTTCGACTCCTTGCCGAAGGGCAGGAACCGTTCGTGCAGACCGTCGAGCCCCCACTCGGCGTGCGGTTCGGGCGCGACGACGAACAGCTCCGACCCTCGGTACGGCTCCAGCAGCGCCCGCAGCATGGCGGGCGGCACGGCGTCGGCCAGCACCACGACACGCCGCACGCCCGCCGGTCGCTCCGTCGCGGGGACCCCCTCGGGGTCGGCGGTCGCGCGGATGACGCTCGGGGTGTCCCCGGCGTCGGGCGCGCTCGCGGTCGTGCCCGCGGCGTCGGTCTCCTGGGCCTCCGGCAGCCCGGCGCCCTCCTGCGTGTCCTGCTCGTCCTGCACTCGCGATCCCTCCGTCCGGTGGCACCCCGACGCCGCGTCGCCGTCCTGGTGACCCGGCGGCGGCCCTGCGGACGACCATAGGGCCACCGGGTCCCTCCTGCCGGGACGCGCAGGCGATGCCCGCATGTCGGACCCGGCGGCGATGATGGGCGGGTGCACGCCGTCCTGTCTCCCGGCCCCGGCGGTGAACCCGAGCTGACGCGGCCCGCCGCGGCCCTGACCGGCGTCGCCCCGGCCCGTTCCGTCTCCCTCGGGCCGGACCTCCCCGCCGCCGTCGCCGGCGTGGAGGCCGCCGAGCACCCCCGCTGGACCTGGGACGACACGAACACCTGGTACCCCGGGCTCCTGGTCGCCGGCGTCCGGGTGCGGCGGGCGCACGACCTGCGCCTGGCGCACCGCATCCTGCGCGCCTCCACGCTCAGCGCCGGCTCGGCGCTCGCGACCGCCCCGCCCGGGCCATGGGACGCCGCGCCCGTCCCGGTCGACCCGGGCGTGCCGCTGGGGACGCTGCGCCGTCCGCAGGCCGAGTCGCTCTTCGACGACGACCCGGTGCCCGGCGCCGTCCCGGTGCCAGCTGCGGCGGGGCTGCCCGACCCGGTGGCGGAGCTCGCCGCCCAGCAGACGGCCGTCGAGGGTGCCGCCGCGCCGGGGCGTCTGCGCCTGCTGCTGGCCGCCGAGTCCGCGGGCGCCCTGGTCGCGGCCGAGATGCGGCACGCCGGGCTGCCGTGGCGAGCGGACCTCCATGACCAGATCCTCACCGGCATCCTCGGACCGCGGCCGCCCGAGGGGGCCCGCCCCGCCCGGCTCGAGGAGCTCGTCGGGCAGGTCCGGGCGGCGCTCGACGCGCCGCCCACCCTCAACCCGGACTCCCACCCCGACCTGCTGCGCGCCATGGAGTACGCCGGGGTCGGCGCCCGCAGCCTGCGCAAGGGGGAGCTCGAACGGCTCGACCATCCCGTCGTCGCGCCGCTGCTGGAGTACAAGAACCTGTACCGGCTCTGGACGGCGAACGGCTGGCACTGGCTCGACCGCTGGGTCTCGAACGGCCGGTTCCGCACCGACTACGTGGTGGGCGGCGTCGTCACCGGGCGCTGGTCGTCGACCGGCGGCGGGGCGCTCCAGCTCCCCAAGGCGGTGCGGCGCGCCGCGCAGGCCGACCCGGGGTGGGTGCTCGTCGTCGCCGACGCCGCCCAGCTCGAACCGCGGGTCCTCACCGCGATGGCGCGCGACGAGGCGATGGCCGCCGCCGGGCAGGACGGCGACCTCTACGCCGGCATCGTCGCCAGCGGCGCCGTGGAGAGCCGCGAGCACGCGAAGGTCGGCATGCTCGGTGCGATGTACGGCGGGACGACGGGCGTCAGCGGCGTGGTGCTGCCGCGCCTGACCCGCGCGTTCCCGCGGGCGATGGGCCTCGTGGAGGACGCCGCGCTCACGGGGGAGCGCGGCGGCGTCGTCACGACGTGGCTCGGCCGCAGCTCGCCGCCGCCCGGCCGGGCGTGGGAGGCCGCGCAGTCGGGCGCGCTGGACGACGGTGCGGAACAGGACGCCGCGACGGCCGCCCGGTCGTCCGCCCGGTCCTGGGGCCGGTTCACGCGGAACTTCGTCGTGCAGGGCACCGCCGCGGAGTGGGCGCTGTGCTGGCTCGCGTCGATCCGCCGACGGTTGTGGGAGCTCGGCACGAGCCCGACGACGGGGCTCGGCCCGGCGCCCTTCGCCGACCGCCCGCACCTGGCGTTCTTCCTCCACGACGAGGTCGTGGTGCACGCCCCGGCGCACCTCGCCGACGACGTCGCCCGGGTCGTGCGGGAGGCCGCCGACGAGGCGGGGCGCCTGCTGTTCGGCGACTTCCCGGTCGTGTTCCCGCTGACGGTCGCCACGGTCGACTCGTACGCCGACGCCAAGTGACGTCATCGCCCCGGTGGGTAGGGTCGGGCGCATGAGCACCCCCACCCTGGCCGACGTCGTCGCCGTCCTGGAGGACCTGTACCCGCCGTCGACCGCCGAGGGCTGGGACGCCGTCGGGCTGGTCGCGGGCGACCCGCGTCGCGAGGTGCGCAAGGTGCTGCTCGCCGTCGACCCGGTCGCGGCCGTGGTGGACGAGGCGCTCGACTGGGGCGCCGACCTCGTCGTCACGCACCACCCGCTGTTCCTCAAGGGCGTGCACTCGGTGGCCGCGACCACCTTCAAGGGGTCGGTGGTGCACCGGCTGCTCACCGCGGGCTGCGGGCTGTACGTCGCGCACACCAACGCGGACTCCGCACCCCGCGGGGTCGCGGACGCGCTCGCGGACCTCGTGGGCCTGGTGGACCGCGCGCCGCTCGTGGCACGCGCCGACGACGTCGAGCGGGGCATCGGGCGCGTGGGCCGGCTGGAGGCGCCGACCACGCTGGGGGCGTTCGCCCGTCACGTCGCCGGTGTGCTCCCCGCCACGGCGCAGGGGGTGCGCGTCGCCGGTGACCTCGACGCGCCGGTGGCGACGGCGGCGGTCGTGGGTGGCTCCGGGGACTCGCTGTTCGACGCGGTGCGCGCCGCCGAAGTCGACGTGTACGTCACCGCCGACCTGCGGCACCACCCGGCGTCCGAGCTGCGCGAGCGCGCCGGGTTCGAGGCGGGCGACCCGGAGGAGGCCACGGCGGCGACGCCGTTCCTCGTGGACGTGGCCCACTTCGCCTCGGAGTGGCCGTGGCTCGCGTACGCGGCCGCGGATCTCACGAGCAGGCTGCCAGGCGGTACGGTGACCACCAGGGTGAGCACCCTGGTGACCGACCCGTGGACAGCCCGGATCGGCGCCGGTGACCGCTGAGCCCACCCGCCCGCACGTCGAGAGGACCCACCATGGCCACCGCCCCCGCTGAGGACCAGCGCCGACTCCTCGACGTGCAGGCGCTCGACACGCGGCTGCAGCAGCTCGCGCACCAGAAGCGCACCCACCCGACGCTCGCCACGATCGCCGAGCTGGAGTCGCGCCTGGCCGACCTGCACGGGTCGCTCGTGGACTCCCGCACCGCGGTGGCGGACCTCGAGCGCGAGGTGAGGAAGGCGGAGGCCGACGTCGAGCAGGTGCGGGCACGGGCGACCCGCGACCAGCAGCGCCTCGACGGCGGGTCGCTGTCGGCGAAGGACGCGCAGGCGGTCGTCAGCGAGCTCGAGTCGCTGGCACGGCGCCAGGGCGTGCTGGAGGACGCCGAGATCGAGGTCATGGAGCGGCTCGAGGCCCACCAGAAGTCCCTCGCGGAGGTCGAGTCCGCGCACGCCGAGCTCGTCGCCGCCAAGGACGCCGCCACCGCCGAGCGGGACGCCGCGTTCGCGGAGGTCAACGCTGCGGGCCGCCAGGTGCAGACCGAGCGCGCCGAGGCCGTCGCCGGCCTCGACACCGCGCTCGTGGCCCTCTACGACAAGCTCCGCAACCAGCTCGGTGGGCTCGGCGCCGCCGCGCTGCGCGGCAACCGCTGCGAGGGCTGCCGTCTCGAGCTCAACCCGGGCGACCTCGCCGCCGCGAAGAACGCCGGCCCGGAGCAGGTCGTGCGCTGCGAGGAGTGCGGGCGCATCCTCGTCCGCGGCGCCGACGACGCCTGATGCCCGCCCCCGCGTCGGGGGCGCTGGCCCGCTACGACGGCGCGGTCCCCGCGACCGTCGTCCTCGTGCGGCACGGCGTGACCCCGTTGACCGAGGCGGGCGCGCTGTCCGGCGGGGACGTCGTCGGGCCGCCGCTCACCACGCTCGGCCGTCGGCAGGCCGCGCAGGCCGCCGACGCCGTGTTCCGCGTCGGCAAGGACCGCTGGACGGACCTGCCGCGCGCCGACGCCGTCGTGTCCTCACCCATGACCCGCGCGCAGGAGACAGGCGCCGCGATCGGCCGCCGGATCGGCGCACACGTGCGCACCGACGACCGCCTCGCCGAGGTGCGGTTCGGCGCGTGGGAGGGCCTGACGCCCGTCGAGGTGGCGGAGCGGTGGCCCGGAGACCTGTCCCGCTGGGTGCGCGAGGGCACCTTCGCGCCGCCCGGCGGCGAGTCCTACGCCACCCTCGGCGAGCGGGTGCGGCCCGCCCTCGACGACGTCGCCGCCGCGCGCCCCACCGGCACCAGCGTGGTCGTGGCCCACGCCGCCGTCATCCGCGCCCTCGTCGGCGGGACCCTCGGTGCACCGCCGACGTCCTGGGGCCGCCTGCGCATCCCGCCGTGCTCCCTGTCGATCCTGCGGCTGTGGCCGGACGGCGAGCGTGAGGTCAGCGTCGTCGGGTTCCCGACCGACGCCTGACCCGCTCGGCAGGGCGGCGAGTCAGCGTCGCCGCGGGGCGTCTCGCCAGTTGAGCGCGAGGCCGTCCTCGACGGCCGACCACGGAGTCCATCCTTCGTCGTCGAGCAGTCGCCGGGCCATCCTCCGCGCCGAGAGCAGGTCGCCGAGCTCGTCGGGCGACATCGACCAGGTCGGCCGGATGCCACGGGTGAACTGGGACTTGCGGAGCCCTGCGTCCCGGAGGATCCGGAACGCCTCGGCAGGCCGCCGGGCGCGCACCGCGATCTCGGCACTCCAGCCCGAGGCGCGCGAGTCCTCCACCTCGAACACGAAGACCTGGTCCACGGCCGCATCGTCCCACGACATCCCGGCTCCGTGCGGCGGGCGAGGGCGACGACGTCAGGTCGGTGGGGGAGTGCGGTCAGGCGATGACGATCTCCAGCGTGCGGGGGCCGGTGCGGGTGGTGGCGTCGTGCAGGGTCGCCTCGACCATGCGGTAGCTGAGCCCGGTGCCCACTTCCGTGCCGATGACCTGGCCGTCGAGCTCCCGGGCGGCGGCCAGCAGGGTCTCGGCGGACGTCGGCGCCGCACCGGCCCGGCGCAGCAGGTGCCCGGTGAGGACGCCGCGGGTGTGCTTCGCGTTGTGCGAGACCACCGTGCGCTTCCCGTCGTGCTCGCGCACGACGCGCACGGCGACCCAGTCCGTGGCGTCGGGGCCCGTGGTGCGCGGCTTCCACGCGGCGGCGTACGCGGCCGAGCGGCAGTCGACGACGACGTCGCCCGCGGCCCGCGCGTCGAGGACGGCGGCGAGGTCGTCGCGCCAGGCCGTGCCGAGCTTGCCGATGCCCGGCAGGTCGACGCCCATCGACAGCCGGTAGGCGGGGATGCGGTCGCCCGGCGCGACGACGCCCCACAGGCCGGAGAACACCAGCACCGACGACGCAGCACGCGCCGCGGCGGTGCCGGTCAGGTCGCCCAGGCCCGCGGCCGCGTAGAGGACGCCGGTGTAGACGTCGGTGGCGGGCGCCGCCGCGGCGGTGCGCAGCGCCGTGTTGCGGGCGACCTCGTCGGCCAGCCCGGCACCCACCTTGAGGACGTCCGTCGCGTCGGGACGCGCGCTCACCTCGGCGAGGGCGTTCAGCACCTTCTCCCGCCGGGGCGTCAGCGACGGCGCCGTCAGCGCCGTGAGGTCCACCGGCGCCGCGCCGTCCGGAGCGGGGGTCTTGCCCTCGGAGGGCGGTAGGCAGATCAGCACCCGGCCACCCTAGGTGAGCAGCGGTGCTCCGGCGGGGCCGGTCCCGCGTGCGATCGCTCACGTGGGTCGCGCCGCGCCAGGCCGCCGGGCTCCCGGGACACGGCACGAGGCCGGGAGTAGGTTGCGGACGTGGTCCAGGTGAAGGTCTACGGCAACCGGTCGGTGTGGGGTCCGCGACGGACGGAGGTGTCCGACGCGCTGCACGGCGCGCTCGTGGGGGCGTGGCAGATCCCCGCCGACAAGCGGTTCCACCGCTTCTGCCTGCTCGACGACGGCGACCTCGTCGCGCCCCGCTCGGAGGCCTACCTCGTGGTCGAGATCGTCTGCTTCGCCGGCCGCAGCGTCGAGGCGAAGCGGGCGCTGGTCCGCGCGATGTTCGACGACGTCGCCCCCGCGCTGGGGCTGACGAGCGACGACCTGGAGCTCGTGGTGCTGGAGAGCCCGCGCGAGAACTGGGGGATCCGCGGCCTCGCGGGTGACGAGCTGGCTCTCGGGTACCGCGTCGACGTGTGAACGGCCGCCGCCCGACCGGCGTCCGCCGACCGGGCAGGGCTCACCAGCGGGTATCCTTGCCGGGCGGACGAGTCGGTCGGACGGTCGCGTCATCGCTTCGGCGGTGCCGAGGAACGTCCGGGCTCCGCAGGGCGAGGTGGTGGCTAACGGCCACCCGGGGTGACCCGCGGGACAGTGCCACAGAGAACAGACCGCCCGCACGCCTGGCGTGCGGGTAAGGGTGAAACGGTGGTGTAAGAGACCACCAGCGCGGCCGGTGACGGTCGTGGCTTGGTAAACCCCACCTGGAGCAAGGTCAGACAGACTGTGATCGAGGGCGGCCCGCCCGATTCTCTCCGGAGAAGCGCAGTCGGGTAGACCGCTGGAGCCCTGCGGCAACGCAGGGCCTAGATGGATGACCGTCACCCGTGCCGGGGCAACCGGGCACGGGGACAGAACCCGGCGTACAGACCGACTCGTCCGCATCACACGGACCGACCTGTAGTTTTACAGGGCGGTAGGGGAGCCAGCCCGCAAGAGTCTCTGCAAAGGGCTCCGTGCCTGCGGACGGACTCGTGGATCTTCACGCCACGTGGGCCCAGGCGCGGACCGCGGCGCGGATCGCCTCCGACTCGTTCGCCAGGCCTTCCTGCTTCGCGCGCTCCCTCAGTGCGGTCAGGGTCTGCTCGTCGAAGCGGACCGTGACGGGCTTGCCAGGGCCGTCGCCGGCGGCGGGGCGGCCACGGCGGCGCTTGCGCAGCGCGGGCAGGTCGTACCCGGCCTCGGCGAAAACGCGGCCCACGTGACCCCACGCCGCAGTGGCGCCGTCGTCCCGGTGCGCGGCAGGCGGTGCGAAGGCGCTGTCCACGGCGTGTCGGGTCCGGTCGTCGTCGTTCGGCCGTGGGTGGGATCCGGTGTCGCGCGTTTCGCGTGGAGCGTTCCGCGCAGGCCCGCAAGGTCGCCGCTGCACCCGCATGCCGCCAGCTCAGCGCGAAGCGTAGCGCTCGTCAGTCCCACGGCGTCAGGTCGTTGTGCACGTCGTCGATGCAGCCGGACTGCAGCAGCTCGTCGAGGTGCTCGTCGCTCCAGGGGCCGTAGGTCTTCCAGTTGCCTGGCACGCCCCGCAGGTCCATCACTCGCAGCGCGATCCCGCCTTCCTTCAAGGTCAGGTTCGACGCTGTGGAGTCGATGTCCGCGATGTGCTTGAAGTGGACTGCGACGGGTCGGGAACCTTCGCTCTCAAGCCCGGAAAGAAATGTGTAGCCGTGCGACCAGTGGATGATCCGCGTGATCGGCAGACCTCGGTCCAGGACTTCGACGCTGGTGACGACGACGTCATCCGGGTCCAGAGGCGGTGGAGGCTGCTTTCGGAAGAAGATTCGCACCGACCCCTCCGGTCTGACATGGCCGCTGCGGCACGACCCGTCCGGCGTTCTCTGTCGTCGCACTGCGGCCACGACTCAGAGCGAACCACGGTCGCGCCTAGGTCGACCACGCACCGCGAGGGGCGCCAGGGCGAGCGCGAGGTCAAGGTCCTCGTCGGCGCCCGGATCGAGGGTGACCGTGACGGCGCGACGGCGTCCCTCGGGCTGCCCACGGTGCACATCCTGCCGTAGCGTTCCGCACATGGCCGCGCTGGAGTTCCGCCCCGCGAACGAGGTGCCCTTCGACGACGTGCAGACGGTGCTGGGATCGTCCCAGGCGGGCCGGTGCCAGTGTCAGCGTCAGGTGCTGGGGGACCGGTCGTGGTGGGACATGCCGGTGGGGGAGCGGCGGATGCGGCTGGCGGAGCAGTCGTGCGCGGGCGACCCGGCGGCGCCGACGACGAGCGGACTGGTCGCCTACGACGACGGCGAGCCGGCGGGGTGGGTGGCGGTGGCGCCGCGCCCGACGTACCGCCGCTACTACGGTCGCAGCCCGGTGGTGTGGCGGGGGCGCCACGAGGACCGGGACGACGACGGCGTGTGGGTGGCGGCGTGCTTCGTGGTGCGGGCGGGGCACCGCGGCGGGGGGCTGATGTACGAGCTGGCGGCCGCGGCCGTGGATTTCGCCCGGTCCCGTGGTGCGACGGCGCTGGAGGGCTACCCGATCGTCGCGGCGGACGGCGGGGAGGTCGTGTGGGACGAGGCGAGCGTGGGGACCCCGCAGGTCTTCGCCGCGGCAGGACTGACGCAGGTGTCGGCGCCGACGTCGCGGCGCCGGGTCGTGCGCATCGACTTCGACGAGGTTTCGCCTCCGTGACGAGGGTGAAAATTCGGTCAAGAAAGTCCATACGACGGTTTACCCGAGGCTGTTCCGGGAGTACGGTGGCCGCATCGTGACGACGAGGTCACGGGTCAGGAGACGCCGGTGTCGCACCGCGGCACGCAGGGGGCGTGGACTGCGAGGACGAAGGTGGGATCGTGACACTCACCAGTGAGGTCAGGGCCGGCGGCATCCTGCTCGCGCAGGAGCCGACGGTGAGCAGGGTGACCCTGTGGGGCGAGATCGACAGCGCCCTGCGGAACCAGGCGTCGGCGGCGCTCGCCGGCGCTTTCCAGCGGGACCTGCCCGTGGTCGTGGACGTCGCGCGCGTGACGTTCATCGACTCGGCGGGGATCGCGTTCCTCGTGCAGCTCTGCCGCATCGGGCGTGACGAAGGACTCCAGGTGTCGGTCCACGGACCGTCGCCCCAGGTCCGCGACGTGCTGCGGACGCTGCACCTCGACGCGCTCGTCGCGGGCTGAACGCACGACGCCCCCGCCCGGCACGGGCGGGGGCGTCGTGACGTCCGGACGGATCAGTGCGGACGCGCCGCCAGGGACGCCGCCCCGACGATGCCCGCCTTGTTGCGCAGGGTGGCGGGGATGATCTCGGCGCGCAGGTCCAGCAGCGGCAGGAACTTCTCGTGGTGCTTGCTCACGCCGCCGCCGACGACGATCAGCTCGGGCGAGAGCAGCATCTCGACCGTCTCGAAGTACCGCTGCAGACGCTTCGCCCACTTCTCCCACGACAGGTCCTCGCGGCCGCGCGCCGACTCCGCCGCCTTCGACTCGGCGTCGTGCCCGTCGATCTCCAGGTGGCCGAGCTCCGTGTTCGGGACCAGCACGCCGTCCACCAGCAGGGCGGAACCGATGCCCGTGCCGAGGGTCACGACGAGCACGACGCCGTCGTGCCCGGCCGCGGCGCCGTACCGCTGCTCGCCCACCCCCGCGGCGTCGGCGTCGTTGACCGCCACGACGTCGCGGCCCGTCGTCTCGTGCAGCAGCGCGGGCAGGTCGACCCCCTGCCACGACTTGTGCAGGTTGGCGATGAACCGGATGACGCCGTGGTCGAGCGGTGCGGGGAACGCGACGCCGATCGGTGAGTCCGGCGGCAGGTCGAACCCCTCGACGAGCTCGCCGATGACCTCGGCCACGGCGTCGGGCGTCGACTTGTGCGGCGTGGGGATCCGGCGTCGGTCCGCGGTGAACTCGCCCGTGGCCAGGTCGACCGGCGCACCCTTGATGCCGGACCCGCCGATGTCGATGCCGAAGGCCACCTGATTGCTGCTCTGCTCAGCCATGACACCCATCCTGCGGCATGCTCGGGGCATGAGCGAGGAGAACAGCACGACCCAGTACTGGTTCAACACCAAGACCGGTCAGGTGGAGACCTCCGGCGAGAAGTCGTCGTGGACGCACCTCATGGGCCCGTACCCGACGCGCGAGGAGGCCGCCCAGGCCCTCGACACGGCGTCGCGCCGCACCGAGGACTGGGAGACCGAGGACGAGGAGTGGCGCCGGGGCTGACCGCCCCGGCGCGACGGTCACTGCGCGAAGGTGTGGTCCGCCGTCGGGAAGGCGCCGGAGCGGACGTCGGCCACGTACTCCTGCGCGGCCTCGCGCAGGAGGCGGCCGACCTCGGCGAACCGGCGCGCGAACCGCGGGGACCAGTCGGTCATCCCGGCCATGTCGGTCCACACCAGCACCTGCCCGTCGACCTCCGGCCCGGCACCGATCCCGATGGTCGGGACGGCGAGGAACTCGGTGATCCGTGCGGACACCTCGCGCGGCACCATCTCCAGCACGACGGCGCACGCCCCCGCCTCCTGGACGGCGAGCGCGTCCTGGCTGAGCTCCTCGGCGGCCTCGTCGCCACGGCCCTGCACCCGCGGGCCGCCGAGGGCGTTCTCCGACTGCGGGGTGTACCCGAGGTGTCCGACGACGGGGATGCCGGCGTCGGTGATGGCGCGGATCTGCGCCGCCGAACGGCGACCGCCCTCGAGCTTGACCGCGGACGCCCCGGTCTCCTTCATGACCCGCACGGCGGAGGCGAGCGCCTGCGCGGGGCCCTCCTCGTACGTGCCGAAGGGCAGGTCGACGACGACGAAGGACCGCGGGGCCGCGGACGCCACGGCCCGGCCGGCCCGCAGCATGTCGTCCAGCGTGACGGGGAGCGTGGTGGCGTGGCCGAGCATCGTGTTGCCGATGGAGTCGCCGACCAGCAGCGTGTCGACGCCGGCGGCGTCGAACAGGGCTGCCGTGACCGCGTCGTAGGCGGTGAGCATGGTGATCTTCTCGCCGCGCTCCTTGGCCTGGCGCAGGTGGTGCACCCGGACACGCTTCGCGCCGGGGGCGATGCCGCCCGCGACGGAGGGGTCCGGCGTGACGGACCTCACACCGGCGGTCGGCTCTGACGGGGGGGAGGGGTTGTGGCCCGAAGCTGCCATGGTCGCTAGCGTAGGCGACAGTCGTCGGGGGCCGTGTCCCCGGGCGGTTCGACGTCGCCGTCGTGGCGCGTCACCCACGATCCACACGTATCGGGCAGGATGGGCACATGGACAGGCAGCAGGAGTTCGTGCTCCGCACGGTCGAGGAGCGCGACATCCGCTTCATCCGACTCTGGTTCACCGACGTGCTCGGTGTGCTCAAGTCGGTCGCGGTGGCGCCCGCCGAGCTCGAGCAGGCGTTCGTCGAGGGCATCGGGTTCGACGGGAGCTCCATCGAGGGGCTGACCCGCGTCTACGAGGCGGACATGATCGCCAAGCCCGACCCGACGACCTTCCAGGTCCTGCCGTGGCGCGGGGAGCGGCACGGCACGGGCCGCATGTTCTGCGACATCCTCACCCCGGACGGCTCGCCGTCCCTGGCGGACTCCCGCAACGTGCTCAAGCGCACGCTCGCCAAGGCGAGCGACAAGGGGTTCACCTTCTACACGCACCCCGAGGTCGAGTTCTACCTGTTCAACCAGGTCTCGTCGCCGGACGCCCCGCTCGTCCCGGTCGACACCGGCGGCTACTTCGACCACCTGGCCCGCGGCAGCACGCACGACTTCCGCCGCGCGGCGATCACGATGCTGGAGTCGATGGGCATCTCGGTGGAGTTCTCGCACCACGAGGCGGGCCCCGGCCAGAACGAGATCGACCTGCGCTACGCCGACGCCCTCGCCACCGCCGACAACCTCATGACGTTCCGCACGGTCGTCAAGGAGGTCGCCCTCGAGCAGGGGGTGTTCGCGTCGTTCATGCCGAAGCCGCTGGCGAACCAGCCGGGGTCGGGCATGCACACGCACATGTCGCTCTTCGAGGGTGATCGCAACGCGTTCCACGAGCCGGGCGCCCAGTTCGAGCTGTCGAAGACGGCCCGCCAGTTCATCGCCGGCCTGCTGGTCCACGCGGGCGAGATCACCGCGGTGACGAACCAGCACGTCAACTCGTACAAGCGGCTGTGGGGCGGCGCCGAGGCGCCGAGCTACATCTGCTGGGGCCACAACAACCGCTCCGCGCTGGTGCGCGTGCCCATGTACAAGCCGGGCAAGGGCAACTCCTCGCGCGTCGAGTACCGCGCCCTGGACTCCGCCGCCAACCCGTACCTCGCGTTCGCGGTGCTGCTCGCCGCGGGCATGAAGGGCATCGAGGAGGGCTACGAGCTCCCCGAGGCCACCGAGGACGACGTCTGGGAGCTCACCGACGCCGAGCGTCGCGCGCTGGGCATCTCCCCGCTGCCGGAGTCGCTGGACGAGGCGATCGAGCTCATGGAGTCCTCCGAGCTGGTGGCCGAGACCCTCGGCGAGCACGTCTTCGACTACGTGCTGCGCAACAAGCGCAACGAGTGGGCGGCCTACCGCTCGCAGGTCACGCCCTACGAGCTGCAGACGTCGCTGCAGTTCCTGTGATCCGAACGGGGGCGGCGTCGCGGTGAGCTCGACCACCTCCGGTCGGGGTCGCCGCGAGACCCCGACCCGCAGGCTGCTGCGGGCAGGGTTCGCGGACCTCACCCGGTCCGCGGGTCTCTGGGAGGACCCTGCCCTGCGAGCGCTGGTCGGCGAGGACGACGACGTCCTCCTCGCCGAGCTCGCCGGCACCGCCGACCCGGACCTCGCGCTGCTGCAGATCGTGCGGCTGGCGGGCGTCGACGACGCCCAGGACCGACTCCAGGCCCTGCGCCGGGCGGACGCCGCCGGCGCCCGTGCCCGCCTGCTCGCCGTGCTCGGCGCCTCCAGCGCGCTCGGCGACGAGGTGATCCGGCGACCCGAGCTGCTCGACGTCCTCGCCGACGGCGACCGCGGCATCGGCGTCGACCCCACCACGGTGCGTGCCGAGCTCCTGCGCGCGGTGGGTGCCGACCCCGACGTGCGCCTGCCCGTCGCGGCCGACCCGCCCGCCGGCCCGGAGGCTGCGCCCGCCTGGCCGGACGCCGCGGCCCGCACGGGCACGGACGCCCTGCGCCGGGCCTACCGGTCGCGGCTGCTGCGCATTGCCGCGACCGACCTCACGGCGCCCGACCCCCTGGCCGTGCTCCCCGGCGTCGCGGCCGCGTTGGCCGACCTGGCCGCGGCGGCCCTGGACGCGGCGCTGGCGGTGGCCCGGTCGCATCTCGAGGGCCACGGTGCCGAGGTCCGCCTCGCCGTGCTGGGCATGGGCAAGACCGGCGGCCGCGAGCTCAACTACGTCTCCGACGTCGACGTCGTCTACGTGTGCGAGCCGGACGTCGCCGACGGGGAGCCCGTGGTGGACGAGCCCACCGCGATGCGGATCGGCACCCAGCTCGCCTCGCGCCTGCAGAAGGTGTGCGGGGGGACCTCGATGGAACCCGCGCTGTGGGAGGTCGACGCCGCGCTGCGCCCCGAGGGCAAGCAGGGGCCGCTCGTGCGGACGCTCGCCAGCCACGTCGCGTACTACGAGCGCTGGGCGGCGACCTGGGAGTTCCAGGCGCTGCTCAAGGCGAGGCCCGTCGCGGGCGACATCGCGCTGGGGGAGGCGTACCGGGAGGCGACCGCTCCCTTCGTGTGGTCGGCGGTCAACCGCGACCACTTCGTCGAGGACTCCCAGGCCATGCGCCGCCGGGTCGAGGACCACGTGCCGACCGCCGAGGCCGACCGGCAGATCAAGCTCGGCAAGGGCGGCCTGCGGGACGTCGAGTTCACCGTCCAGCTCCTGCAGCTCGTGCACGGCCGCACCGACGACGGCATCCACCAGGCCAACACCCTGGATGCGCTGGGCGCCCTCGCGCAGGAGGGCTTCGTCGGCCGCGAGCACGCCGTCCGCATGGGTGACTGCTACCGGTTCCTGCGCTCCCTGGAGCACCGTGTGCAGCTCTACCGGCTGCGCCGCACCCACCTTCTGCCCTCCGGCGAGGACGAGCTGCGCCGCCTGGCCCGCTCGCTCGGCATGGCGGCGGCCGGCGCCGACGGCCTCCTCAAGCGCTGGCGGGCCACGCGCCGCGAGGTGCGGTCCCTGCACGAGGCCGTCTTCTACCGGCCGCTGCTGCCCGCGTGGGCGCAGCTGTCGGACGACGAGATCTCGCTCGACGCGAGTGCCGCGCGCGCCCGGTTCGCCGCCATCGGCTACCGCGACCCCGACGGCGCGATGCGGCACGTCGTCGCGCTCACCGAGGGCACCTCCCGGCGGGCGGCGCTCCAGCGTCAGCTCCTGCCGGTCATGCTCGGCTGGTTCGCCGAGGGTGCGGACCCGGACGGCGGCCTGCTCGCGTTCCGCAAGCTCTCCGACGAGCTGGGCACCACCCCCTGGTACCTGCGCCTGCTGCGGGACTCGGGCAACGCGGCCTACCACCTGGCCCAGCTGCTCGCGTCGTCGCGCTACCTGTCGGACGCGCTCGCCCGGTCGCCGGAGTCCGTGCAGTGGCTGGCCGACACCTCGCGGCTGGAGCCGCGCGGCCCGGAGCGGCTCGCCGCCGAGGCCGACGCGATCCTCACCCGCGCCGACGAGGCCGGCCCGGCCGCCACCAGCCTGCGGGCGCTGCGCCGCCGCGAGCTCGCCCGCACCGGCGCGGGGGAGGCGCTCGGCGTCCTCGACCCGGTCACCGCCCAGGCGGCGATCTCCGACGCCGCGGACGTCGTGCTCGTCGGAGGGCTGCGCGTCGCCGAGCACGCGGCCCGCCGCGAGCTGGGCCTCGACCCCGACCCGGCGGCGGACCCGACGCGCATGCTGGTGATCGCGATGGGCCGTCTCGGCGGGCAGGAGATGGGCTACGGCTCCGACGCCGACGTCATGTTCGCCCACCAGCCCCGCCCCGGGGCCGACGGCCGGCTCGCCCAGGACTTCGCCGTCGCCGCCGCGCGCAGCATGCAGAAGCTGCTCTCCGCCGTCGGCCCGGAACCGAACCTCCCGGTCGACGCGGACCTGCGGCCCGAGGGGCGCCAGGGCGTCCTCGTGCGCACCCTCGACTCCTACGCCGAGTACTACGAGCGGTGGGCCAGCGTCTGGGAGCAGCAGGCGCTGCTGCGCGCCCGTCCCGTCGCGGGCGTCATCGGGGGCGGCGAGGACCTCGCCCGTCGCTTCGACGCGATGGTCGACCCGCTGCGCTACCCCGCCGGCGGCCTCCCGGAGGCCGACCTGCGCGAGGTGCGCCGTATCAAGGCGCGCGTGGAGTCCGAACGCCTCCCGCGCGGTGTCGACCCGACCCGGCACCTCAAGCTCGGTCGTGGCGGGGTGTCCGACGTCGAGTGGGCCGTGCAGCTCCTCCAGCTCCAGCACGCCCACGAGGTCGAGGGACTGCGCACCACCCGCACGGTCGCGGCGCTCGACGCCGCCGTGGACGCCGGGCTCGTCGACGACACCGACGCCACCTACCTGCGCACGGCGTGGCTGCTCGCGTCCCGGCTGCGCTCGGCGCTCGTGCTGTGGTCCGGCAAGACGGGCGGCCCGCGCGCCGACGTCCTGCCCGCCGACGCCCGCTCGCTGCCCGCGCTCGCGCGGCTGCTCGGGGACGTCGGCAGCGGCGTCGAGCTCGAGGACCTCTACCTGCGCACCTCGCGCCGCGCGCGCACCGTCGTCGAACGGCTCGTGTACGGCGAGGAGTAGGCCTCGACCAGGCCACGGACCGCGTCCCGACGGGCCGTCGGATGCGGCAGGATGAGCACATGCGAACCTGCGGATCCTGCTGCGTGCGGATGCCCCTCCACGATCCGGCCCGGACCGCGGCGGTGACCGCGTGAGCGCCGGTCTGCTCGGTCTCCTCGACGACGTCGCGGCGATCGCGAAGCTCGCGGCCGCGTCGCTGGACGACGTGGGCGCTGCGGCGGCCAAGGCGACCGCGAAGGCTGCGGGCGTCGTCGTCGACGACACCGCCGTCACCCCGCAGTACGTGCACGGCGTCGCGGCGAACCGCGAGATCCCGATCATCAAGAAGATCGCGGTCGGCTCGATCCGCAACAAGGTCTTCATCATCCTGCCGGTCGCGCTGATCCTCAGCCAGTGGGCGCCGTGGCTGCTCACGCCGATCCTCATGGTCGGCGGCACGTACCTCGCGTTCGAGGGCGCCGAGAAGATCTGGGGCCGCCTCCGCGGCCACACCGACCACCAGAAGCCCGCCGCGGTCGAGGGCCCCGACGCGGAGAAGAAGCTCGTCGCCGGGGCCGTGCGCACGGACCTCATCCTCTCGGCCGAGATCATGGTCATCGCCCTCAACGAGGTCGCCGAGGAGCCGTTCTTCTCCCGGCTGGCGATCCTCCTCGTCGTCGCGCTGGCCATCACCGTCATCGTCTACGGCGTCGTCGCGCTCATCGTGAAGATGGACGACGCCGGCCTCGCGCTCGCCGGACGGCCCTCCGCGACGAGCCAGCGGCTCGGACGCGCCCTCGTGGCCGGCATGCCGAAGGTCATGTCCGTCATCTCGGTGGTGGGCACCGTCGCCATGCTGTGGGTCGGCGGCCACATCCTGCTGGTCGGCGTCGACGAGCTGGGCTGGCACGGCCTGTACGACCTCGTCCACCACGGCGAGGAGGCGATCGCCGCCGCCGTGCCCGGCATCGGCGGGTTCCTCGCCTGGTGCTTCAACACGCTGTGCTCCGCGATCGTCGGCCTCGTCGTCGGTGCCGTCGTCGTGGCGATCATGCACGTCCTGCCGTTCGGCAAGGGCCACGGGGAGCACGAGAGCACCGGCCACGCCGGGCACGAGGACACGCACGACGGCACGGACGCGGGCCCCGTAGCGGCCCCGGACACCGACGTACCGCCGCGCGGCTAGCCTGCGCCCGGCGCAAGGCCGGCTCGGGCCCGAGGTGATGGTGGGCCCGCCACCTTCGGTACGGCGACGCGCGGCGAGGACGTCATGCGGCCGGACCGGGCAGCACGATCCAGCCCTCCCGCGACGCGAGGTCACGCAGCCCCTCGGGCGAGGGCTCGCAACGCCCCTGTCGGGCGTAGCCGGCGATGACGGCGCACAGCACGGCGTCGAGGGCGTCGTCCGAGTCCCGGCACGCCTGCGCGAAGTCCGCGAGGTCCAGGCGGGGGAACGTATCGGTCACCTTGTTCACCAGCTCGTCGCGCACGCGTCGGGCTTCCGGGTCCTGGCCCTTGTAGCCGCGGTGCGGCAGCTCCCAGATCTTCAGGGCGGCTGCGGGGTAGACCTCGATCACCGGTCCACGTCCCGACCGGTCGACGACGGTCCCGGACCGGGTGAGCATCGCCAGGATCACCGCGCAGCGCATCGCGACCGATCCGATCCGGTCGGCGGAGACGGTGAGCGGCCGCACGCCTGTCCGCTCCCAGACGTCCAGGTCGGTGGCCCGGTAGGTCAGCGGGCGTCGGTCCGGCGGGATCTGCAGGTCGTGGCCGCCGTCGCGGCGCGCGGCGACGAAGTCGACGAACGCGTCGGGCCAGCCGAGCGGGCAGTCGATCCCGGTCGTCCCGGCCGCGCGGACGACCTCGCACAGCGCGGCGTCGTCGTGGTGCCCGACGGCGCACTCCACCACGGTGGCGGCGTCGCCGTCCCAGGCGATCGTCGCCACCCCGGTCTTGCGCGGGTTCGCCGACAGGTCGATCCCTGCGGTGAGCGCGTCAACGGTGTCAGAGATGGCCACCACGGTAGGCAGAAGTCCCGCCACCCGCACCGCAGGCAGGCGCGACGAAGGCCCCGGAACCCGTGGAGGGTTCCGGGGCCTTCGCCGACCTCACGGTCGAGCGCTACGCCGGGGACGTCGCTGTCGAGCGCGACATCGAGGTGGAACTCAGATGTCGTAGAACAGCGCGGACTAGGCACGTTTCCGCAGTTCAACGACGTTGTCGGTGGCTGCCTGTGTACCGCTGGTGTATCGCGAGCGGCGGGCGAGTGCTTCGTCTACGACGTCGAGCGCCCTGTCGTTCGCGCCGCGAAGCGCATGCCCGTAGATGCGAAGCGTGAACTCCGCGGAAGCGTGTCCGAGGTTGGTTTCGCCGTAGGGCACGCACAGGACGTCGACGGCGCGGACGACGGGCGGTGTGTTCGCGCCGGTGGCGGGCGGCCGTTCCACGGTGACGGTCATGATCCTTCGCCTTTCTCGGGATGACGAGTCGGTGGTCCCCTGGTCCGGAGAGAGTTAGGCGACGTCGGTCGTCGCCGCGTTCACCAACTCGACCTACGCCGTCGATGTCCCCGGCCATCGTGGCGAACTCTTCGCGCACGGCGCGTTCGCCGGGCTCGTCGAGGCTGGACCCGCGCACTGGGCCCGCGTGCGCCTCACGGACTCGCACGTCAGCGGAGAACAGCGCCGACCCGTCGCCCGAGCAACATTCTTCACGGAGACCACAGCAGGGCTGTTCGGCACGTTCCGATTCTTCAACACGCCCGAAGGCCGCTCCGCATTCGAGAACACCAAGGAAGGAACGTACAGCGGCGTATCAATCGGATTCTTCGCGGACCAGTCCCGCACCATCACGGGCAGCATTCGGGAAGTCATCCACGCCGACCTCGCGCACGTGTCGCTCGTCGACGTCCCCGCGTACGACGGCGCCGTCATCATCGGCCTGAGCGAGAACGGCAACAACGTACCCCTCACGCCGACCCCGCGTATGGTGCTGCCCGTCCGTCGCACCGCCTCCGCCGCCGCACCGGGCAGCCGCCGACAGAGAGACGCCAAGCTCCGCGCGTTTCTCGACGCGCGACGCACTCCCTGGGCCAAGACCGGAACCTACGCCGAAGACGCCGAAGAGCGCTTCCGCGAATGGTGGGAAGCGCGGAAGCAGCGAGAGTTGGACGAGGCCATCGAAGCGATACGCGCACGAGCCGCCGAGGGGCCGTGGCCATACCGGCCGCGACGTTAGACGCGTCGGAAGGCGTGCTCATCCTCTCAAAACACGAAGTCACCCGGAATGTAGCGCTTGATGTCTATTGGCGGCAGGTCTGCCTGAAGAACGTACTGCGACACGAGAATGTGGAACATTAAAAGCGAGTGGTTGGTTGGGTAGCCACACAAGAACGAGTCTGGCGTCGGCAGGGTATTTATGTTGCCCGAGGGAACCTCGTTTAGGACGATCCCCTTATCGAGGATGCACGTGAGGTCGATTCGCAGATGCGTCGGCAAATTTGCATGTGCACTGTTGAGCGCATCGGCCACCGTCTCCATGCTCGGGCCTTCAAATGCAAATACAAAGTACATGACGGGCAGTCGTGGCCAGGTGGCTCCATAGGCGCTCACCTCGCGGACGATTACCGGATTCTCCTGAATGAAGTATGCGTCACGGTTCATCTGCTTAAGAACTCGCGCGCTCTCGGCGATCGATGGAATGTCAGCGGCCTTAAGGTGCATCTTGGACTCAACGGCCGCGATGACGCCTTCCACAGGGATAAGCCTCGCGCCGCTCTCTCGGTCTGAATAGAGAACCGGTGTCCGGTGAGCATCGTAGAGGATTACGTCCAATTGCTTGCTCTTGGCGCCGCGCGAGTCCATGACCTGTCCCCGGGCGACGCCGATGGAGTCCGGGTAGTACGACTTGAAGAACTCGCGTAACGCGGCCTCGGCCGACTCGCCCTTTGTGAGCGAGTGGCTGAACGCTGCTCTGCTTGCGCGGATGCTCGCAGTCAGGTCATCGGCAGCCGCTGCCATCGTCTCGGCAAGAGTCGTCATGTTAGGAGGGTAGTGGCACCCACCCACGAGTACGCTTCCCGCCATGGAGCTTCGCGAATGGCTGCCCCTTGTGATCTCCGGGGTGCTCGGCCTGGCAGGCATCATCGCCGGACTCTGGGGCACCCTGGCGACCCTGCGCGCCCAACGACAGCGCGACGATCGAGCAGCAATGGAACGAACCGAACAGGCGGATCGAGACGCCCAAGCCGCACGACTTGCGCACTTGCTCGACGAGCGCCGCAGCGCATACGCCGACCTCATCGCCGCGAGCATGGAGATGGCCGACCTCATTCACCAACGCATGAGGGTCGCACATCCGAGCGTCGACTACGAAGAGACCGACTACAGCCGCTCACCCGTCAAGCGCACACGCGACGGCATCGCGCTCGTGCAACTCCTTGCCCCGCCCGACGTCGGCGCTGAGGTGCGGAAGGCACTCGCTCCGCTCATGCTCGGTGATATCGATTCGCTCAACTACGCGCGCACAGGACAGGACAGCGGCGGGGTCTGGCGCTCGATCCACGACGCAGACGAGGCGGTGGGAGACATCATTAGAGTCCTCAACGCCGATCTGGTCCCATCACACGCAAAGTGACTTCTTCGCAGAACTCTCGATGAACCACGCGAGCCGTCGGAGAATTCGCGTCAACTTTTTGGTTGAGCGCGTCGACTGCTAGAGCCAACTGCTGCCCGTTTGTGTCCCAGGGCAACGGTCGACCCCTCCGAAAGATGCGAAATCCCGCGATCCGCGCCGATGTGATCGCGGGATTCTGAAAAATCTGGCCGACTCCTCTGCAGGGGTGCGCTGGCGTGTCAGCGGGCGCTGGGAGACTGGTTCCATGGAAAAGACCGTCTCGTCGGAGTTCATACGTCGCTGGTGGCGCGCCCTGCTGGAGAACGCCGCTGACCTTGTTGACGACGCAGACGCCTTGCGTGAGCGTGGTTCGTACGCGCGTGCTCCGTCGTTGACGATCCTCGCGCGCGAGGAGATCGCGAAGGCATCGTGGGTCTACGGGGCTTCCGAGGACGCGTGGACGGACACCAAACCAACGGTCACCCTGACTGGGGACCTCGCGGACGCGAGGAAGCTCCGTATGCACGGTCCGAAGATCGCGGAGTCGTTGCTTATGAGCATTGGTGCGCATGGTTCTGGGACGTCGCGCAGCCTGTCGATGTCGACGGCCTGCCGGTCGACCCGGAGGCAGTCATCGAGGCGCTGACATCTCTGTATTGCCATGTCTCTCCGCGAACGCGAGCGATGAACGACGAGAAGATGAGCGGTTTCTACGTCGATGCGGACTACGAGGCCGAGGACGTGCACGGTCCCGCCGACGCGGGCGACGACGGGTTGGTGGACCTCATCGTCGACACCGCGCGCATTGCGGAGATGCTCCTCGTCCGGGATCACTCACGCATGAAGTTTGCTGATCCTGCGGTGCCTTATGACGGAACGCACGGGTTGCAGGTCCGGTTCCTGGACTACTCGGGCGCGTTCGCCGATGAGGGCGACGACGAATAGGTGCGCCCGGGACGTGCCGTGAGCGTCCCCTGGCGCGTCGGGAGGGTCGGTCTGCTGTCGTGTCGCGGGGCGGCCGTTGGGACGCTCTGCGGCGCGGTCCGGACGTTCGTAGACGCTCGTCCACGCCGCGTCGGGCAGTGTGAGCGTGTGCGCGTCGTCCCGGGTTCAAGCCTCCGACGCGTTCGGCAGGATGCCCTCGCCGTCCTCACTGTGTACCCGTTGCGTACCGGGACGACAGAAACGGCCCCCCACCGCTGGCAAACGTTGAGAGACGTTCACGCAGGTGAGAGGCCGTTTCCGCGGCATCGTCCGAGGTCAGTTAGACCCCGGGCTTAGATGTCGTAGTAGAGCTCGAACTCGTGGGGGTGCGGACGCAGACGCACGGGGTCGATCTCGTTGGTGCGCTTGTAGTCGATCCAGGTGGTGATGAGGTCCTCGGTGAAGACGTCGCCCTGGGTCAGGTACTCGTGGTCGGCCTCGAGGGTGTCGAGGGTCTCGCCGAGCGAGCTGGGCACCTGGGCGATCTGCGCGTGCTCCTCGGGGGGCAGCTCGTACAGGTCCTTGTCGACCGGCGCCGGGGGCTCGATGCGGTTCTTGATGCCGTCGATGCCGGCGAGCAGCTGCGCGGAGAAGGCGAGGTACGGGTTCGCCGACGGATCGGGCACGCGGAACTCGACGCGCTTGGCCTTCGGGGAGGAACCGGTGACCGGGATGCGGATGCACGCGGAGCGGTTGCGGGCCGAGTAGACCAGGTTGACCGGGGCCTCGTAGCCGGGGACCAGGCGGTGGTAGGAGTTCACCGACGGGTTGGTGAACGCCAGCAGCGACGGGGCGTGCTTGAGCAGACCGCCGATGTACCAGCGGGCGATGTCCGAGAGGCCGCCGTAGCCCTTCTCGTCGTAGAACAGCGGCTCGCCGTTCAGCCACAGCGACTGGTGGGAGTGCATGCCCGAGCCGTTGTCACCGAAGATCGGCTTCGGCATGAACGTGACCGACTTGCCGGCGTTGAAGCCGACGTTCTTGATGACGTACTTGAACTTCATCAGGTCGTCGGCCGCGTGCAGCAGCGTGTTGAAGCGGTAGTTGATCTCCTGCTGGCCGGCGGTGCCCACCTCGTGGTGCGCGCGCTCGACGCTCAGGCCGACCTCGCCGAGGGTGGCGACCATGTCGTCGCGCAGGTCCGCGAAGCGGTCCGACGGGGAGGTGGGGAAGTAGCCGCCCTTGTAGCGCGTCTTGTACGCCTTGTTGCCGCCCTCCTCCTCACGACCGGTGTTCCACGCCGCCTCGACCGAGTCGATCGAGTAGAACGAGGAGTGGGAGTTGGTCTCGAAGCGCGCCTCGTCGAAGACGTAGAACTCCGCCTCGGGGGCGAAGAACGCGGTGTCCGCGATGCCGGTGGAGGCGAGGTAGGCCTCGGCCTTGGCGGCGATGTTGCGCGGGTCGCGGGAGTACGGCTCGTCCGTGAACGGGTCCACGATCGAGAAGTTGATGACGAGCGTCTTGCGCTTGCGGAACGGGTCGATGAAGGCGGTCTTGACGTCCGGGACCAGCTTCATGTCCGACTCGTGGATCGCCTGGAAGCCACGGATCGAGGAGCCGTCGAACATGAGGCCCTCCGTGAAGGAGTCCTCCGAGAACTGGTCGACGGGGATGTTGAAGTGCTGCATGACGCCCGGCAGGTCGATGAACCGGACGTCGATGAACTCCACCCCTTCGTTGCGGGTGAAGGCGATTGCCTCCTCGGCATTGGTGAACATGCATGCGCTCCTTGATGGGACGGGGCCACGTGGCTCGGCGACCATGACGCTAGGACCGTACCGTTACCCCCGCGTGGCCCGGAAGTTTCGTCCACGTTACGTAGCGCCCGATCGGGCCGCGTACCCTGGGGACATGGCCACGCGCAGAGATTTCGGGTCCTGGCTGAGCGGCCCGAACGTCCCGACAGGTGAGACGCGAGACCGTGACGGTCTCGGTCTGCCGGCCTCCGGGCCCGGGTCGCGGGCCGGCCTGGGACGTCGTGTCGTCGCCCTCTGCGTCGACTGGGCGGCCGCCAGCGCCATCAGCTACGCCTTCTTCGACTACGGCTCGCTGGCCACGCTGGGCGTCTTCGCCGCCATGAACTTCGTGCTCGTCGCGACGGTCGGCGCGACCCTCGGGCACGCGCTGCTGCGCCTGCAGGTCCGTCGCCTCGGCGTGAGGGGCCCGCACATCGTCGGGTTCGGTCGCGGAGCCCTGCGCGCCGCGCTGGTGTGCCTCGTCATCCCCGCCGTCGTGTGGGACGCCGACGGCCGCGGGCTCCACGACAAGGCGGCCGGGACCGTCATCGTGCGTCGATGACCGTCCCGGCCGCTCTGTCGTGATTCCCGCGGCCGTGCTGCGAGGACTCAGCGCCCGCGCATCCCCTTGCGGTCGGGGCGCGCCCTGAGCGGGTCGACGCCCTTCGGCACCGGCAGACGGACGCCGCCGAGGGCCTTGAGCCGCTTGCCGACCTCGCCGGCCTCGGCCCGGGTGAGCTGCTTCTTCATCTTCTGGACCTGCCGGGCGACCTTGGGCAGCGGCACCTGACCGGCCTCGCCGCCGACCTGGATGGTCGTGACGGGGACGTTCTGGATCACGCGCGTGGTGCGGCGCCGCTCGTCGTCGAGCATCCGCTGCACGCGGTGCGCCGGACCCTCGGAGACGAGGACGACGCCCGCGCGGCCGACGCCGCGGAACACGAGGTCCTGCTGGCGGTTCACCGCGACCGGCTCGTCGTCGAACGTCCAGCCGCCGCGGACCGTGCCGAGGGCGGCACGGACGGCGCCCGGCTGCCCCTCGATCTGGGTGTACGCGGCCCGCTCGGCGCGCCGGGTCAGGATGAACATCGCGGCGAGCAGCGCGAACGGCAGGCCGACGACGGCGGCGTAGATCGGGTGACCGGTGAGGAAGCCGATGAGCAGCGCGACCGCGAGCACGCCGCAGAACACCGCGAGCATCACCCAGGTGACGAGCGGGTCCTGCCGCTTCGTCATCTTGTAGGCGGACCACACCTGGTGGTACCAGCGCTGCTTCTTGGGCTTCTTCTGCTTCGGGGTGGACGCCGGCTCGCCGGCGTCGGACTTGGTGCGGGCCATGGTGCCTGATTCTACTGGGCGCGAGGAGCGACGAGGCTCGCCGCCTCCTGGCGCGAGGTGGTCGGTTCGGTGAGGTGCGCCAGGGCGGCCGGGACCGCCTCGCCGCGCTTGGTCATGGCCTGGCCCCACAGACGGCCGGCCCGGTACGACGACCGCACCAGCGGCCCCGCCATGACGCCGAGGAATCCGGTGGACTCCGCGAACTCGCTGAGCTCGACGAACTCCTCGGGGCGCACCCACCGCTCGACGGGGTGGTGGCGCAGGGAGGGGCGCAGGTACTGGGTGATGGTGATGAGGTCGCAGCCCGCGTCGTGCAGGTCCACGAGGGCCTGCTTGACCTCGTCGATGGTCTCGCCCATGCCGAGGATGAGGTTCGACTTGGTGACGAGCCCGGCCTCGCGGGCGCGGGTGAGCACGGCGAGGGAGCGGTCGTAGCGGAACGCGGGCCGGATCTGCTTGAAGATGCGCGGCACGGTCTCGACGTTGTGCGCCATGACCTCGGGCCGCGACTCGTTGACCTGGTCGAGCAGCTCGGGGATGGCGTTGAAGTCGGGGATGAGCAGCTCGACGCCGGTGCCCGGGTTGAGGGCGTGGATCTGGCGGACCGTCTCGGCGTAGAGCCAGGCGCCGCCGTCGGGCAGGTCGTCGCGGGCGACGCCGGTGACGGTCGAGTACTTCAGGCCCATCTGCTGGACGGACTCGGCGACGCGGCGGGGCTCGTCGGCGTCGAAGTCGGCGGGCTTGCCGGTGTCGATCTGGCAGAAGTCGCAGCGGCGGGTGCACTGGTCGCCACCGATGAGGAACGTCGCCTCCCGGTCCTCCCAGCACTCGAAGATGTTCGGACAGCCGGCCTCTTCGCACACGGTGTGCAGGGCTCCGCCCTTGACGAGGCTCTTCAGCTCCCGGTACTCGGGTCCCATGACCGCCCGGGTCTTGATCCACTCGGGCTTCTTCTCGATCGGGGTGGCGGCGTTGCGGGCCTCGACGCGCAGCATGCGCCTGCCCTCGGGTGCGATCGTCACGGCTCTCTCCGTCGTCGAGCGGGTGGTCGCCGGGCAGGTCGAGCGACCCGGCCGGACCCGGTCAGCCTACGTGAGCGGGCTCACCCTCGGGTCGGGGTTCCCGGTCGGTGGACGTGACGTCGGCAACACCGGGGGGTGTCGGTGGCCCGACGGTGGCCCGGTGCGCCGGGGGAGCGGTGCAGGGGGCCAGGGCCGCCCGCAGGTCGTCGACCAGGTCGTCGGCGACGTCCGCGGGCGTGACCGTGCGGCCGAGCTCCGCGCTGAGGGAGGTGACGTCGGCGTCGGTGATGCCGCAGGGGACGATGTGCCCGAACCGGCCGAGGTCGACGGCGCAGTTGAGGGCCAGGCCGTGCATGGTGACGCCCTTGGCGACACGGACGCCGACGGCGCACACCTTGCGCTCGAGCCGTGCTGCGCGCCCCGTGGCGGGGTCGCCGGGGTCGGCGGCGAGCCACACGCCGCTGCGGCCGTCGACCCGGGTCGTGGCGACCCCGAGGCGGGCGCAGGTCGCCATGACGGCCTCCTCCAGCGCACGGACGTACGCGACGACGTCGACGGGCTCCGCGAGGCGGACGATCGGGTACACGACCTGCTGGCCCGGTCCGTGCCAGGTGATCTTGCCGCCGCGGTCGACGTCGACGACGGGCGTGCCGTCGTCGGGCCGCTCGTCGCGGCGGGTGCGGCGCCCGGCGGTGTAGACGTCGGGGTGCTCGACGAGCAGGAGTGTGTCGTCGGCCGCGCCGGTGCGGACGGCCTCGTGCACCTCGCGCTGCAGCGCCCACGCCTCGTGGTAGTCGGTGAGCCCGGGCAGCCTGCGCACGTCCATCGCGTCAGCGTAGCGCCCGGTGCGGCCGGCGCCGTCGTGCGACCGGCCCGTCGTCGTGCTCGGGCGGCGTGCTCAGGCGTCGCGCCCGGACGTCGCGCCGTCGTCCTCGGGGCCGGGCTGCTCGCGGCCGGCCCGGACCATCGCGACGAGCAGCGTGCGCAGCTGCGCGGCCTGGGCGTCGTCCAGGCCGCGGGAGGTGAGGTCCTCGGCCGGCCGGTAGCGGCCGGCGGCGGCGGCGGCGCGGCGTCCGGCATCGGTGAGGTTGACGGCGCGGCGTCGCCGGTCACGCGGGTCGTCGTCGCGCGTCACGTAGGCAGACCGCTCCAGCCGCACGACGATCCGGCTCATGGTCTGCTCGGTGACGCCGTTGAGGTCGGCGAGCTCGCGCTGGGTGCGGGGCCCGGCGAGCAGGTGCAGGAGCACGGGGAACCCGGCGTGGTTCAGCTCCCACCCGGCGAGGTGGGCGTTCCACTCGCGCTCGATCCGGCGCGCGACGGTGAAGAGGAGCCTGCCCGTGGGCCACTGGGCAGGGTCCTCGCTCGTGGGCGCGGGCTCGGCGTCGCCGGGCCAGCGTGCGGGTTCGGTCACTTGCGTGGGTTCCTCCGTTCGTCCATGATACTCAGCATGCTGAGTAATAGGTGGACGGGTGTCGTCCGTGGTCTCGTCATTCTGGCAGCGATCGGGGTGTGGCTCGCGGTCGGCGCGTTCGGCGGCCAGGCGCAGGGCAACCTGAGCAGCGTCCAGACGAACGAGGCCTCCGCCTTCCTGCCCGAGAGCGCCGAGTCCACCCGGGCGGCCGAGCTCGCCGCCGAGTTCACCGACTCCGAGACCCTGCCCGCGCTCGTCGTCGTCGAGGGCGCCGACGGCGGCACCCTCACCGAGGACCAGCTCGCTGCCGTCGGCACCTACGCCGAGGCCGTCCCCGACGCCCCCCTCGAGGGCACCTCCGGGGACGAGCCCGCCACCGTCGGCGAGGTCAGCGTGGCCGACCCCGTCGTCGTCCCGTCCGAGGACGGCGAGGCCGCCCTCGTCGTCGTCTCCCTCGACGCCGACCTCGCCGGCGAGGACGTCGGCGCCGAGGAGTCCAGCGTCGCCGGGCTGTCCATCCAGGCCCTGCGCGACCTCGCCGCCGCCCCGGCCTCCGACGGCGGGCTCGCCGGCACCGACCTCGACGCCTGGGTCACCGGACCCGCCGGGTTCGTCGCCGACCTCACCAACGCGTTCGGCGCCATCGACACCGTCCTGCTCCTGGTCGCGCTCGGCGCCGTCCTCGTCATCCTCGGGCTCGTCTACCGCTCTCCCGCGCTGCCCGTCCTGGTGATCGTCAACGCCGTCCTGGCGCTCTGCCTCGCCGGGCTCGCCGTCTACCACCTCGCGGCGAGCGGCACCCTCACCCTCAACGGCCAGTCGCAGGGCATCCTGTCGATCCTCGTCGTCGGGGCGTCCGTCGACTACGCGCTGCTGATCGTCGCGCGCTACCGCGAGGAGCTGACGACCGTCGAGTCGCCCTGGACAGCCATGCGCCGTGCCGTCAAGGCGTCCTGGGAGCCGATCGCCGCCAGCGCCGGGACCGTCGTCGCCGGCCTGCTGTGCCTGCTGCTCTCCGACCTGTCGTCCAACCGCTCGCTCGGCCCCGTCGCCGCCATCGGCATCGTCGCGGCGTTCCTGGCCGCGTTCACCCTCCTGCCGGCCCTGCTGCTCATCGGCGGGCGCCGCGCCCGCTGGGTGTTCTGGCCCCGCGTGCCGCACGCCGCCACCGCCGACGTCTCCCAGGACGCCGTCGCGCCGTCGCCCACCGCCGACGCCGACGACAGCGTGGACGTCGCCGGGCACGGCGTCTGGTCCCGGGTCGCGTCCTTCGTCGGCCGCCACGACCGGGCGACGTGGATCGTCACCGCCGTGCTCCTCGCCGTCGCCGCGGCCTTCGTGCCCACGCTCGACGCCGACGGCACCGGCGACTCCGAGGTGTTCCTCACCCAGGTCGACTCCGTCGACGGCGAGGAGGTGCTCACCGCGCACTTCGAGGGCGTCTCCGCCCAGCCGGTGATCGTCGTCGCCCCGGCCGACGACCTCGACGCGGTCCTCGAGGCGGCCGAGACCACCGACGGCGTCTCCGCCGCCACGACCGTCACCGACCAGCCCGCCGCGGCCCCCGGCGCCCGGGCGCAGGGCGACCCCCTGGTGATCGACGACCAGGTCCGCGTCGACGTCACCACCGAGGCGCCGTCCGACAGCCAGGCCGCCGTGGAGACCGTCGAGGCGCTGCGCACCTCCGTGCACGACGTCTCGCCCGAGGCGCTCGTCGGCGGTGCGGCGGCCGAACGTCTGGACACCCAGCTCGCCGGGCAGCGGGACCTGCGGGTCATCGTGCCCGTCGTCCTCGCCGTCATCCTCGTCATCCTCGTGCTCCTGCTGCGGTCGGTGCTCGCCGCGGTGCTGCTCATGGCCGCCAACGTGCTGTCCTTCGGTGCCGCGCTGGGCGTCGCGGCCATCCTCTTCAACCACGTCTTCCAGTTCCCCGGTGCCGACCCGGCCGTCCCGCTCTACGCGTTCTGCTTCCTCGTGGCGCTCGGCGTCGACTACTCGATCTTCCTCATGACACGCGTCCGGGAGGAGTCGCTCGTCCACGGCACCCGGGCGGGCGTGCTCCGCGGCCTCGCGGTCACCGGGTCGGTCATCACGTCGGCCGGCGTCGTCCTGGCCGCCACGTTCGCCGCCCTGGGCGTCATCCCGCTGCTGTTCCTCGCCCAGCTCGCGTTCATCGTCGCCTTCGGGGTGCTCGTGGACACCCTCGTCGTGCGCAGCCTGCTCGTCCCGGCGCTGGTCCACGACATCGGGGACCGTGTGTGGTGGCCGTCGCGCCTCGCCCGCGGCGCCGCCCGGCACCGCGACACCGCCGCGTCCTGAGGGGCCGCCTGCCCCGCCGTCGGGCACCATGGAGCCCATGGCGCAGCAGACGGCGAACGAGACGACCTCCGAGCAGGACGGGCCGGCGGCGCCGGCCCGTCCGCCGAGGATCGCGATCATCGGGTACGGCGGCGCCGGGCGGGAGATCCACGCCCGGCTCGCCGCCGAGGCAGGCCTCCCCGTCACGGCCGTCGTCACCCGGGACCCCGGCCGGCGGGCGCAGGCCGCCGGGGACTGGCCGGGGGCCCGGCTGCTCCCCGACCTCGACGCGCTGCTCGCCGCGCGGACGACCTACGACCTCGTCGTCGTGGCCAGCCCGACGGCGCTGCACGCCGAGCAGGCCGCCGCGCTCGCCCGCGCCGGCGTGCCCTTCGTGCTCGACAAGCCCATCGGCGTCGACGCGCACGAGGCGCGGGCGGTCGTCGCGGAGGCGGCCGCGACCGGGACCCCGTTCACCGTCTTCCAGAACCGGCGCTGGGACCCGGAGCAGCTCACGCTGACCGCGCTGCTGGAGCGGGGGACCCTCGGTGACGTGCACACGTTCGAGCGCCGCTGGGAGCGGTGGCGCCCCGTGCCGCGCAAGCGGTGGAAGGAGAACGACCGGGCCGGTGGTGGGCTCCTGCTCGACCTCGGTCCGCACCTCGTGGACTCCGCGACCCGGCTCTTCGGGCCGGTGACCGACGTGTGGGCGCAGACCCGCGCGCTGACCACGCCCACCGAGGACGACGTGTTCCTCGTCCTCACCCATGCCGCCGGCGGCGGGGTGGCGGCCTCGCCCCACGCCGTCGTGTCACGGCTGTGGGCCGGATCGGTGGTCGGGGCGCCCGGCCCCCGCACCCGCGTGCTGGGGACCGGCGGCGCGTACCTCGTCACGACGTTCGAGCAGGACGCGTCCCCGCTGGAGGTCTTCGACGACGCCGCGCCGGCCGGCAGCCTCGGCTGGCTGACCCGGGGCCGCGACCGTGAGCCCGTGCCCGCCGCGCCCGGCGGGCACGCCGACTTCTACCGCGCGCTGGGCCCCTGGCTCGCGGGGGACGCCCCCGCGCCCGTCGACCCGGCCGACGCGGTCCGCACCGCCGAGGTGCTCGACGCCGCCCGGGTCTCGGCCCGCGACGGACGCCGCGTCGACCTCTGAGCCGAGCCGCCCCGCTGGGGCCGCCCCGGTCGTCCGGCGCCTGTGGACGACCGCTGCGGCCGGCCCGCCCGACGGTGTTCGATGTTCCCGTGCGCACCGACGTCGTCCTCACCGTCCCCGCCGACGCCGCCGCCCGCGAGGCGCTCCTCGACCGGCTGGCGCGGCTCGCCGCGACCGAGCACGACGGCCTCGACCCCGTCGGTGCCGCGCGGACCGGCCCGTCCGGGACGCTGCACGTCGCGCGTGGCGGCGGGGTGGCGACCGACATGGCCACCGTGCTGTCGGTGCGCGGCCGCTGCTCGGCCGCGGAGTCGTCCGGCGTCCTCGTGGCGCTCGCCGGGGCGCTGGCGGCCCTGCACGACGCCGGACTCGTCCACGGCCCGCTCGCGGCGGGTGACGTCGTCGTGGACCTCGGCGGCCGGCCCCGCCTGCGGCCCCGTCCTGAACCCCCGGCCGGCGCGTGGGAGGAGGCCGACGACGTGCACGCCCTGGCCGGACTGGTCGCGTCGCTCACCGTCGACGGCGACGGGGACGACGTGGTCGCGCTGCGCGCCGCGCTCGCCCCGGCGCTGGCGGCGGATCCGCGCGTGCGCCCGGAGGCGGGCACGCTCGCCGCCCGCGCGCACGACGCCGTGGCGTCCGAACCCGTGCACCTGCCCGAACCCGCCACCCTCGCCGCGGCCGCCCTCGGCCGGACTGCCGGACGGTCGACCCGGCAGGTCGCCGCTCCCGGACGGGTGCGGCACCGGCGCGCCCGTCGCGCCGGGCGGAATCCCGTCGTCGGCCGTACCGCCCGCCGCCGGGCCGGTCCCGCGGTGCGACGCCCCGTGGCACGTGGTCGGGTGCTGGTGGGAGCGGCCGGGGTGGCGCTCGTCGTCGGGCTGCTCGTCGCCGGAGGCCTGCACCTCGTCGGGCCCGCGGGCGCCCCGGCCACGGCGCAGGCCGGTTCGCCGCTGCCCGAGTCCGGGCTGCCGACGGACGACGCCTGGCTGCGCGACCCGGCGGACCCGGCGGGGGCCGCCGAGGCGCTCACCGCGCGCCGCGTCGCGCTGCTCGCCGGGGAGGGCAGCGTCACGGGACTCGCGGTGGCCGGCTCGCCCGCCGCGGCGGAAGCCGCAGAGCTCGTCGCCGGCACCGGTGGTGTCGAGGTCGTCGGCCCCGCGGTGACCGTGCACGACGCCCGGGTCGAGTCGGGCCCGCGCGGCGGAGCCGCCGTCGTGGCGGTGGACTACGTGGTCGAGGCGCACGTGCAGCGCGCCGCCGACGGCACCACCACGCAGGTGCCCGCCGGGTCGCCGCGTACCGCCGTCCTGCACCTGCGGTGGACCGACGCCGGGTGGCGGGTCAGCGACGTCGGCGGATGAGACGCCGCAGGGCGGGCACCCGGCCACCGACGGTCGACCGACCGTGGTGACGAGGTGCCCGCCCTGCGGGCGTGCCGGACCTGTCAGAGACCGAGCTCGGCCTCGAACGCGCCCTCCTCGATGCGGTTCTTCACCGCGGCGAGGAAG
The DNA here is from genome assembly GCF_001636295.1 of Isoptericola dokdonensis DS-3. Classification (NCBI taxonomy): domain Bacteria; kingdom Bacillati; phylum Actinomycetota; class Actinomycetes; order Micrococcales; family Promicromonosporaceae; genus Isoptericola; species Isoptericola dokdonensis. The sequence goes on from NZ_CP014209.1 coordinate 380,528, forward strand.
CGGGCGGCGTCGGCGCCGTCGACCAGACGGTGGTCGTACGACAGGAAGAGGTACGCCATCTGGCGGATCGCGATGGTCTCCTCGCCGTCCGGACCGGTGACCACGACGGGCTTCTTCGTGATCGTGCCGGTGCCGAGGATGGCGACCTGGCCCACCGGGACGATCGGGGTGTCGATGAGCGCCCCGCCCGAGCCGGTGTTCGTGATCGTGAAGGTGGCGCCGCTGAGGTCGTCCGGACCGACCTTGTTGTCCCGGGTGCGGGACGCGAGGTCGCCGATCTGGCGGGCGATGCCGGCCAGGTTGAGGTCACCGGCGTTCTTGATGACCGGCACGATCAGGCCACGCTCGGTGTCGACCGCGAGGCCGATGTTCTCCGAGGAGTGGTACGTGATCTCGCCCTTGGCGGTGTCGATCGAGGCGTTGACCTTCGGGAACGCCTTGAGCGCCTCGACGGCGGCCAGCGTGTAGAACGGCAGGAACGTGAGGTTCGCGCCCTCGCGCGCCTTGAAGTCCGCCTTGGCCCGAGTACGGAGCTTGGCGACCTTCGTGACGTCGACCTCGACCACCGTGGTGAGCTGGGCCTGGGTCTGCATCGCCTCGAGCATGCGCTCGGCGACGACCTTGCGCAGACGCGACATCTTCTCGGTCGTCCCGCGCAGCGGGGAGACCTCGGGGACCGACGGCTTCTTCGGGGCCGGGGCCGCCGGAGCGGCCGCGGCGGGAGCCGGAGCGGCCGCCTTCTCGGCCGCGGCGAGCACGTCCTCCTTGCGGACGCGGCCGCCGACGCCGGTGCCCTGGAGGGTCGAGACGTCGACGCCCTTCTCCGCGGCGAGCTTGCGCACGAGCGGGGTCAGGTACGAACCGCGACCGCCCTGGGCGGACGCGGCGGGCGCGGGCTCGGCCTTCTTCTCCGGTGCGGGGGCCGGGGAGGCGGGCTGCTCCTGCGGCTTCGGCGCCGCGGGAGCCGGCGAGGCGGGAGCCTCGGCGGGCTTCTCCTCGGCCTTCTCCTGCGGGGCGGGGGCCTCGGCGGGCTTCTCCTCGGCCTTGGCCGGGGCGGCGCCCGAGCCGACGACCGCCAGGACGGCGCCGACCTCGACGGTCTCGTCCTCGGCGGCACGGATCTCGAGGAGGGTGCCGGCCACGGGGGACGGGACCTCGGTGTCGACCTTGTCGGTCGAGACCTCCAGGAGCGGCTCGTCGACGGCGATCTCGTCACCGACCTCCTTGAGCCAGCGGGTGACGGTGCCCTCGGTGACCGACTCGCCGAGCGCCGGCAGGGTCACCTCGGTGCCCTCACCGCCACCGGACGGTGCGGGGGAGGCGGCGGGCTCCTCGGACTTCTGCTGGGCGGGCTCCTCGGCCGGCGCGGCAGGCTCCTCGGCGGGCGCGGAGGCCTCGGCCTCGGCGGAGCCCTGGGCGTCACCGGCGTCGTCGGACCCTGCGCCGGAGCCGTCACCGATGACGGCGAGGACGGCGCCGACCTCGACGGTCTCGTCCTCCTCGGCCAGGATCTGCTCGAGCACACCGGCGACGGGCGACGGGATCTCCGTGTCGACCTTGTCGGTGGAGACCTCGAGCAAGGGCTCGTCGACCTCGACGGTGTCACCGACGGACTTGAGCCAGCGGGTGACGGTGCCCTCGGTGACGGACTCGCCGAGTGCGGGCAGCTGCACGTTCTCAGACATGACCTGTGGGGTCTCCTTCGATCAGTGGGTCAGGCGACGTGCCGGACGGGGCCGGTCGGACGACCGGCCGTGTCCACGTGGGTTGCCGCTTTCCTGGGTCACTCCGAGTCATCTTGTCACTACCTGGTGCTGCACCCCAATCGAGGTCGCCCCTCCAGAATTGTGATGCTCGGTACACCCTGCCCGGTTCGGGGGACTTTCGGCACGCGCTTGCCCGTCGCCGTCAGAACGTCGGTGACCGCGCTCACCGCCGGGAGGCGGCGGTAGTCTCTCGACATGTCCCTGAGGTCAGCCCTGGACCGACTGCTCGGCCGCACCGCCCCGTCGTCGTCGGCGCCCGTCGCCACGGGTGGGGGAAGGAGCGCCGCCGTCGCCCACCTGCAGGAGTTCGTGTCCTCGCGCGTAGGTGTCGAGGCCTACGTGGAGCCCCCCAACGCGCAGACCCCGGCCACCGTGCTGCTGGTCGCCACCACGGGGGAGTGGACCCGCCGTCGCGTCCCGGACGAGCAGACCGGCTTCGAGGTGGCCCGCTCCCTCGGCATCCCCGTCTACAACGTCCGCTTCACCGGCTACCCGCAGCGCATGCGCGACTGGAACACCGCGCAGCGCGCCGAGCAGAAGAAGCGCGCCACCCGCCGCTGACCGGCCCGGCCGCGGTGCCGGCCGACGTCGACGGCTCCCTGCACGGACCGACAGCCGATGTGCGAGGCCCTGCAGCACGGCTCGACCCGACATCGTCGCGTCCGCAGGTGCAGGGCGAACGGACGACGACAGGGTGAGGCCCGGTCTGCGCCACGCGCGACGTGGTGCAGACCGGGCCTCACCCGGAACGGGACCGGCGAGGGTCAGACCCCCGCGCGGCTCTCGAGGAACCCGAGCATGGTGCGGACGCCGGTGCCGGTGCCGCCGGCGGGCGTGTAGCCGTGGGCGCCCTTCTCGTTGAACGCCGGGCCGGCGATGTCGAGGTGGGCCCACGGGGTCTCGCCGACGAACTCGCGCAGGAAGAGGCCGGCGGCGAGCATGCCGCCCCAGCGCTCACCGACGTTGGCGATGTCGGCGACCTTCGACTTGAGGCCCTCGGCGATCTCGCCGGGCAGCGGCATGGGCCAGAACTGCTCGCCGACGGTGTCGGCGGCGGCCTTGACCTCGTCGCGCACGTCGTCGGTGCCCATGACCGCCGAGACGCGGCGGCCGAGGGCGACCATCTGCGCGCCGGTGAGGGTGGCGATGTCGAGGACGACGTCGTGACCGTCCTCGACGGCGGAGACGAGGCCGTCGGCCATGACGAGGCGGCCCTCGGCGTCGGTGTTGAGGATCTCGACGGTCTTGCCGCCGCGGATGGCGACGACGTCGCCGGGGCGCTGCGCGTTGCCGCCGGGCATGTTCTCGGCGAGGCAGAGGTAACCGGTGACGGCGACGGGCAGGCCGAGGCGTGCGGCGGCGACGACGGTGTGCAGGACGGCGGCGGCGCCGGCCATGTCGGACTTCATGGTGTCCATGCCGGCGGCGGGCTTGATGGAGATGCCGCCGGTGTCGAAGGTGATGCCCTTGCCGACGAGCGCGACCTTGGTGGTGGCCTTGGCGGGGGTGTAGGCGACCTTGACGAGGCGGGGGCCGCGGGCGGAGCCCTGGCCGACGCCGGTGAGGCCGCCGTAGCCGCCGGCGGCGAGCTGCTTGTCGTCGAGGACGGTGACCTTGACGCCCTTGGCACCGGTCTCCTTGACGGCGGCCTTGGCGGCGTCGGCGAAGGAGGCGGGGTAGAGGTCGTTGGGGGCGGCGTTGACCAGGTCGCGGGTGCCGTGGACGGCGGCGGCGAGGATCTCGGCGCGCGCGACGGCGGCCTTGGCGGCGCTCGTGCGGGCGAAGCCGGTGGCGACCTGGAGGGTCGCGACGGGCGCCTGCTTGGCGGCGGCCTTCGCGTCCCGGTAGGTCGTGTAGGCGTACGCGCCGTACAGGGCGCCCTCGACGACGGCGCCGAGCTCGGTCTCGTCGACGGCGGGCAACGCGAGCACGGCGGAGGTGGATCCGGCGAGGGAGCGCACGGCCGCGCCGGCGGACTCGCGCAGGGCCTCGCGGTCGAACGTGCCGTCGGCGTCGCGCTCGCCGAGACCGACGAGCACGAGGACGTCGGCGGCGACGTCGGGGCCGGCGGGGAGGGTGCGGACCTCCTGGCGGGCGCCGGTGACGCCGAGCCGGGGGGCGAGGGTCTCGATCTGCTCCACCAGGGTGGCGGGGAGCTGGTCGGCGACGACGGCGACGCCGTCGGACGTGAGGCACGTCCCGACGACGAGGGCGTCGGCGGCGATGCGGGCGGGGTTCTTCGCGGTCAGGGTGAGGTCAGCCACGGTGCCCAGGCTAACGCGACCGGACGGGTCGGGTCGTCGCAGGGCACGGGTAGTCTGCGGACGTGGTCCTTCCCCTCTACGTGCTCGCCCTGGTGCTGTGCGCGGCACTGGCCGGCTGGGCGGCGTGGTTCGTCGTGCGTGACCGTGCGGTGGTGCTGCGCCAGCTGTTCGGTGCGGCCGCCGTCGAGGCCGTCCTGGTCGTGCAGGCGGTCGTGGCGGGCGTGCTGCAGGCGGGGGGTCACGAGGTCGACGGTCCGCTGTTCTGGGGCTACCTGCTGACCGCCGCCCTGCTGCTGCCGATCGCGGCGGCGTGGGCGTTCGCGGAGCGGACCCGCTGGTCGTCGGTGGTGCTGCTGGTCGCGTCCCTGACGGTCGCGTTCCTCCAGTGGCGGCTCTGGATCATCTGGGAGGGTGGCGCGTGACCGAGGGTGCGAGGTCGACGGGGCAGGGCTTCGGCCGGCTGCTCGTCACGGTGTACGGGGTGCTGGCCTTCGCGGCGCTGGGCCGGTCGGTGTACCAGGTGATCTTCCAGCTCGACGAGGCGCCGCTGGCCTACCTGCTGTCCGCGTTCGCCGCCGCCGTGTACGTGGTGGCCACGCTCGCGCTGGCGCTCGGCGCCCGTCCCGCGTGGCGGCGCACCGCATGGGTCGCCGTGGTGGTCGAGGCGGTGGGTGTGCTCGTCGTCGGGACGCTCTCGTTCTGGCACGCCGAGCTGTTCCCCGAGGCGACCGTGTGGTCGCACCTGGGCCAGGGCTACGGTTATGTGCCGCTCGTCCTGCCCTTCGTGGGGCTGTGGTGGCTCTGGCACACTCGGCCACGGCACCGTGCCCGACCCGACACGTCCCGATCCGCGGAGGACCGATGACCCCGTACTCCCTGTTGTTCGACGCCGTGTTCAAGGGCATGGACCCGGAACGGGCGCACGAGCTGGCGTTCCGCGCGATCGAGGTCGCCGGGAAGGTCCCGGTGGTGCGGGACGTCGTCCAGGGCGCGCTCGCCCCGTACCTGGGGCGCGGGGTCGGCGGTCCGGGCAGCGTGGAGGTCCTGGGCCGCACGGTCCCGGCGCCCTTCGGCCTGGCGGGCGGGTTCGACAAGAACGCCCGGGCGGTGCGCGGCCTGACGATGCTCGGCTTCGGGTTCGTCGAGGTCGGCACGGTGACGCCGCGGCCGCAGCCGGGCAACGAGGCGCCCCGCATGTGGCGCGAGCTGGACCTGCGTGGTGTGCGCAACCGCATGGGCTTCAACAACGACGGCGCCGCGGAGATGGCGGAGCGGCTGCGCGCCCTGCGCCGCACCGCTGCCGGCCGGGCCGCCGTCGTCGGGGTCAACATCGGCAAGAACAAGACGACGTCGGCCGCGGACGCGGCGGCCGACTACGCGGCGTGCGCGCGGCTGCTCGCGCCGCACGCGGACTACCTGGTGGTCAACGTGTCGTCGCCGAACACCCCCGGCCTGCGGGACCTGCAGACGACCGCCGAGCTGCGCCCGATCCTCGCCGCCGCCCGCGAGGCGGCCGACGCCGCGACCGCGGCGGCGGGGGTGCGCCGCACCCCGCTGCTGGTCAAGATCGCCCCCGACCTGGCGGACGCCGACGTGGACGCCGTGGCGGACCTCGCGCTCGACCTGGGTCTGGACGGTGTCGTCGCCGTGAACACGACCATCGGTCACGACCGGGGGCCCGGTGGGCTCTCGGGCCCGATGCTGCTGCCGCGCGGGCTGGAGGTCGTCGCGCGGCTGCGCGAGCGGCTCGGCCCGGACCCGGTCGTCATCGGTGTCGGGGGCGTGCGCGCGGCCGACGACGTGCGCGCCTACCTGCGGGCGGGGGCGGACCTCGTCCAGGGCTACACGTCGTTCGTCTACGAGGGCCCGATGTGGCCGTCGCGCATCAACCGTGCGCTGACCCGGTCGGCCGGGTCGATCAGCGCGGGGAGCATCGCGTGATCCGGCCTCGCTGGGAGTGGGCGCTGGAGGGCGAGGACGGTGCGCGGCTGGACGCCTCGCTGAGCCCGGTGTTCAGCACGCAGTTCGACGCCGAGCAGTGGCTGGGGGAGCACTGGCGCGGCCTCGCGGCGGCGGGGGCGGTGCAGGCCCGGCTGCTGAGCGAGGGGCAGCAGGTCACGCCGTCGGTGTCGTTCCGCACCCCCTGACGGCCTGCTCGCACCCGGCCGGGACCGTCAGCCGGTCACGCGCCGCCAGGCGCGCGCGAGCCGTTCGACGCCGTCGGTGAGCGCGGCCGGCGACCGGGTGTAGGTGAGGCGCACGTGGTCGGTGGCCGACCCGTCGGGCGTGAACCGGGGACCGGGGGACACCTGGACGCCCTCGGCGACGCCGGCGGCGGCGAGCTGCTGGGCGACGGGACGCCCGAGGTCCACCCACAGGCACAGCCCGCCCGCCGGGCGCGGGACGTCCCACGTCGGGAACGTGTCGCGGACCTGCTCGACGAGGAGGTCGCGCTGCGCCCGGACCGCGGCCCGCCGCCCGGGCAGGATCTGGTCCTCGCGGTCGAGGAGCTCGGCGACGGCGAGCTGCTCGAGCACGGGTGTGGCGATGTCGAGCACCTGGCGGGCGGCGCCGAGCCGGTGCACGAGCTGGCGGTCGGCACGGACCCAGCCGACGCGCAGCCCACCCCAGAACGACTTGGACGCCGACCCGACGCTGACGAGCCGCGGGTCCGTCCCCGGTCCGGCGAGCGGAGGCAGCTCGGCGTCGTCGTCGAGCCCGAGGTCGGTGAGGGTCTCGTCGCCGACGACGGTGACGTCGAGTCGGGCGGCGAGGTCGGCGACGGCGCGGCGCCGCTCGGGGTCGAGGGACGTGCCGGTGGGGTTGTGGTGGTCGGGCACGACGTAGACGTACCGGGCCCCGGTCGTGCGGACCGCCGACTCGAGCGCCTCGACGTCGCCGGGCGGGACGCCGACGACGCGTGCGCCCGCGCGGTGCAGGACCTCGATGCCGTGGAAGTAGGTCGGTGACTCCACGACGGCGGTGGTGCCGCGCCGGACGAGCGTGGACGCGAGCACGGCGAGTGCCTGCTGGGCGCCGGTGGTGACGAGCACCTGGTCGGCGTCGGTCGGCACGCCGCGTGCCGTGTACCGACGGGCGACGGCCTCGCGCAGCGGGTCGAGGCCGAGGTGGGCGTAGCCGCCGGTCGCGAGGTAGGCGGGCAGCGCCTCGAGCGCGCGGGCGTACGCGTCGTGCAGGGCGTCGACGGCGCCGGGCGTGGCCTGGGCGAGGTCGACGGCGTGCTCGTCGGCGAGGTCGGGGACGGGGGCGTCGCCGGCGGCGGGCCGGCCGGCGGCGGGTCGGCCACCGCGGGGGAGCACGGCGACGGTGCCCGAGCCGACGTGGCTCGCGGCGAAGCCGAGCTCGCGCAGGCGTGCGTAGGCGGCGGACGTGGTGGTGCGGGAGACCTTGAGCACGGCGGCGAGGTCGCGCTCGCTGGGCAGCCGGGTCAGGGCGGGCAGCGAACCTGCCAGGACGGCAGCCCGCAGCGCGTCGGCGAGGGCGACGTAGGCCGGGCCGCCGGCGCGCCAGGCGCCGAGCAGCCGGGCGGTCGCGGGGGCGGACAGGTGCCGGACGGCGCTCGTGCGGGCCGGGGTGGTGGTCGTCACCGGTCCACTCTCCCACGATTGGCTATGGATGACGATGCCAATGGGTCGGAGGATGGCGGCATGACGACGACCGACCTGCCCCCGACGACGTTCCCGGCCCTGCCCGTCCCCGCCCTGGGCGCCACGCGCCGCGGGGTCCAGCTCGTCCTCGGGCTGCTCGCCTTCACCGCGTCCATGGCGATGCTGCTCCACGCCGGGCAGGGCGCCATGCCCTGGGACGTGCTGCACCAGGGTCTGGCCCGCGCCACCGGGTGGTCGCTCGGTGTGGTCGTCGGCGTCGTCTCCGCACTCGTGCTGGCCGCCTGGGTCCCGCTGCGGCAGCGGCCTGGTATCGGCACCGTGGCGAACGTGGTCGTCATCTCCCTGACGATCGAGCCGCTCCTGCGCCTCCTGGAGACCCTCGTGCCGCGACCCGGCGCGGTCGGCGCCGTCGCGCTGGCGCTCGGGGCGATCGTGCTCAACGGCGTCGCCACCGCCGCGTACGTCGGCGTGCACCTCGGCCCCGGCCCCCGCGACGGGCTGCTCACCGGCCTCACCGCGCGCACCGGCTGGTCGGTGCGCGCCACCAAGACCGGTATCGAGGTCGCCGTGGTGGCCGCCGGCTGGCTGCTCGGCGGCACGCTCGGCTGGGCGACGGTGGCGTTCGCCCTCGGCGTCGGGCCGGTGGTCCAGGTCGCGACCCGGTGGCGGTTCCTCGTGCCGACCGGGTCGCTGACCGCGACCGCGGGGCCGACCCGTCGCGTCCGACGTCCCGCTGCCGCCCGTCCGGCGTCGTCGACCGCCCGCCCGGCGTCGTCGACGGCGGGACCGGCAGGTCCCGCGCCGGCAAGCGGGTCCGCCCCCGAGGACCGGGTCCCGCGCCGCGCCCGCGAGATCGCCCGGGCGCTGGACGTCGTGCGTGCCGAGCACGGAGCCCGCTGAGTCGACCGGGGACGACGACGGCCCGGCCGCCGCACAGGGCGGTGGCCGGGCCGTCGTGGACCGTGCGTCAGGCGACGCGGGTCTTCGGCATGCCCTCGAGGGTCTTGCCCGGGTCGCGCTCGACGACGTCACCCAGCACGTCGTCGATCGTCGCGAGGAGCTCGGCCGGGATGGTCACGCCGGACGCCTTGACGTTCTCCGCGACCTGCTCCGGGCGGGACGCGCCGACCAGGGCGGCGGCGACGTTGTCGTTCTGGAGCACCCACGCGACGGCGAGCTGCGCCATGGACAGGTCGAGCTCGTCGGCGACCGGCTTGAGCCGCTGCACCCGCTCGAGGACCTCGTCGCGCATGAAGCGCTCGATCATCTGGGCGCCACCCTTGGCGTCGGTGGCGCGCGAGCCCGCGGGCAGCTCCTTGCCCGGCACGTACTTGCCGGACAGCACGCCCTGCGCCATGGGGGACCAGACGATCTGGGACAGGCCCAGCTCGCGGGAGGTCGGGACGACCTCGTCCTCGATGACCCGCCACAGCATCGAGTACTGCGGCTGGGAGCTGATGAGCTGGAAGCCGAGGTCCTTGGCCAGCTCCGCACCCGCGCGGATCTGGTCGGCCGTCCACTCGCTGACGCCGATGTAGAGCGCCTTGCCCTGGCGGACGATGTCGGCGAACGCCTGCATCGTCTCCTCCAGCGGCGTCTCCACGTCGTAGCGGTGCGCCTGGTAGAGGTCGACGTAGTCGGTGCCGAGGCGCTGCAGCGACCCGTTGATCGACTCCATGACGTGCTTGCGGGACAGGCCCGTGTCGTTGGGGCCCTTCGGGCCGGTCGGCCAGTAGACCTTCGTGAAGATCTCCAGCGACTCGCGGCGCTGGCCCTTCAGCGCGTCGCCGAGGACCTGCTCCGCGGCGGTGTTGGCGTAGACGTCCGCCGTGTCGAACGTGGTGATGCCGGCGTCGAGGGCGGCGCGCACGCACTGCGCGGCGACGTCGTTCTCGACCTGGGACCCGTGGGTGAGCCAGTTGCCGTAGGTGATCTCCGAGATCTTGAGACCGCTGTTGCCGAGGTAACGGTAGTTGACCATGCCGTCACCCTATGACGGCCCGGGGCGTGCCTCCGCCCGGGCGGAGGACTCACTCGGGCCAGACGCCGTGCTTCTTGTGCATCGGCTTCGGCAGGCGCGAGCGGCGGATCTGGAACGCGCGCATGACGGCGTACATCATCGTGCCGCGCGGGACGTCGAAGGTCTTGGTGCCGTCCGCGCCGACCGTTCCGAACTTGTCGCGCAGGCGACGCTTGAGGCGCTGCCACATGATCGTCGCGTCGAGGATCGTCACGATGACGACGGCGTACAGCGCGACGAGCACCAGGGCGCTCAGCGTCGGGTTCTGCATGACGAGGATGTTCGCGAAGATGAAGACGAACGCGACGGGCAGGAAGAACTCCCCGAGGTTCCAGCGGGCGTCCACGTGGTCGCGCACGTACCGGCGTACCGGGCCCTTGTCGCGGGCGGGCAGGTGGCGCTCGTCGCCGGTCTGCATCGCGATGTACTCGCGGTTGCGCTCCTCGCGCATCTTCTCCCGCGAGGCCTTGCGGGCGGCCTTGCGGTCGTTCGGCACGAGGGGACGCTTGTTGCGCGCCTCGGCCTCGCTCCGCTTCGGGGTGGGGCGGCCCTTGGCCGCGGGCCGGCCCCCGGCCTCGATGTCGGCCGCGGCCGTCACGGGGTCGACGGCGTTGTCGGGCGTGCTGGAGGACGACGCCTCGGCGATGTCGCGCTTGCGGGAGAACACCCCACCAGGGTAGTCGAGCGCGCGGGCGCCCGGGAACGCCGGGTTAGCGTGGGGGCGTGAACCACACCGACCCGGACGTGTCCGCCCTGCGGGACCACGTCGACGCGCTGTTCCCCGCCGTCCAGGCCGACCTCGAGGCGCTCGTGCGCATCCCGAGCGTCTCGGCCGCGGCCTTCGACCAGGCGCACGTCGCGGCGAGCGCCGAGGCCGTCGCCGAGCTCCTGCGCGGAGCGGGCCTGCCCGAGGTCCAGGTCCTGCGCTCGCCGCGACCCGACGGCACGCCGGGCGCCCCCGCCGTCGTCGCCCGCCGCCCTGCCCCTGCCGGCGCCCCGACCGTGCTGCTGTACGCCCACCACGACGTCCAGCCGCCGGGCGACGCCGCCACGTGGGACACCGACCCGTTCGAGCCGACGCAGCGCGGCGAGCGGCTGTTCGGGCGCGGCGCGGCGGACGACAAGGCCGGCGTCATGGCGCACGTGGGCGCGCTGCGCACCCTGGCCGCGGCCGGAGACGAGCTCGGCGTGGGCGTCACCGTGTTCGTCGAGGGCGAGGAGGAGTCCGGCTCGCCGAGCTTCGCCCGCTTCCTGGCGGACCACCACGAGCTGCTCGCGGCGGACGTCATCGTCGTCGCGGACTCCACGAACTGGAAGGTCGGCGTCCCGGCGCTGACGACGTCGCTGCGCGGCCTGGTCGACGGTGTCGTCACGGTGGAGGCGCTCGGCCACGCCGTGCACTCCGGCATGTTCGGAGGCGCGCTGCTCGACGCGAACACGCTGCTCGCGCGGCTGGTCGCGACGCTGCACGACGAGGTCGGCAACGTCGCGATCGAGGGTCTGGTCACGGGGTCCGAGCCGGAGGTCGACTACGCCGAGGCCGACTTCCGCGCCGACTCGTCCGTCCTGGACGGCGTCCGCCTCGCGGGCGAGGGCACGATCGCGGGGCGGCTGTGGTCCAAGCCCGCGCTGGCCGTCATCGGGATCGACGCGACCAGCGTGGCGCACGCGTCCAACACGATCGCGCCGTCCGCTTCCGCGAAGCTGTCGCTGCGCATCCCGCCGGGCCAGGACCCGCAGGCGGCCGACGACGCGCTGGCCGCCCACCTCGAGGCGCACGCCCCGTTCGGCGCCCGGGTGACGTGGACCCCGCACGAGCACGGCAAGCCGTTCGGCGCGCCGGCCGACTCCGCGGCGATGCAGGCGGCGCGGGCCGCGTTCGCCGCCGCGTGGGGCACCGACCCGGTGGACATCGGGGTGGGCGGCTCGATCCCGTTCATCGCCGACCTGCTGGAGGCCTACCCGGACGCCGCCGTGCTCGTCACCGGTGTCGAGGACCCGGACTCGCGCGCCCACGGCGCGAACGAGTCCGTCCACCTGGGCGAGCTGCGCAAGGTCGTGCTGGCCGAGGCGCTGCTGCTGCGCGAGATCGCCCGCACCGGGGTCCGTCCCGCGTGAGCGACGCCCCGGATCCGGCCGACGGGTTCGCCGCAGCGGTCGCGGGGGCACACATGGTGCCGCTGCTGCCGTGCGCCGACGTCGACGAGATGGCGGAGTTCTGGACGGCGCTCGGGCTGGAGCGCACGTACCGCCAGCTCCGCCCGAACCCGTACGTCGCGCTGTCCGTCGGCGGGGTCGACCTGCACTACTACGGAATGCCCACGTGGGACCCGGAGGCGAGCCACTCCACGTGCGCGGTGGTCGTCGCCGACACCGGCCCCGTGCACGCGCGGTTCACCCAAGGGCTGCGCGCGCTCTACGGCTCCGTCCCGGTCAGCGGGACGCCGCGCATCACGCGGCCCCGTCGCCGGGCGAACAACGGCGCCCTGAGCGGGTTCAGCCTGGTCGACCCGGCCGGCAACTGGGTGCGGTTCAGCCGTGCCCCGGACGCCCCGGTCGTCGGCGGGCCGGGCGACAGCACGACGTGGACGTCCGACGGCGGTGGCTCGCTGGCCCGGGCGGTCGAGAACGCCGTCGTCGTGGCGGACTCCCACGGGGACGTCGCCCAGGCGCGCAAGGTCCTGGGTGGTGCGGTCCGGCGGGCGACGACCGGGACCGCCTCCGTGGACGAGGGGCCGGGGGTGCTGGCGACGGCGTTGGCCTACCTGGTCGAGCTGCACGTGCGGCTGGGCGACGACGCCGCGGCCCGGACGGCGCTCGACGACCTGCGGAGGCTCGCCGGGACGTCGGGCGCCGACGACGACGTCGTGGCGTCGGCGCTCGCCGAGGCGACGGAGGTCGTCGGCGAGGCCTGAGACGTGCGCGACCTGCGGACCGCCGGTCCGCAGGTCGCGCGGCGCTCAGGGTCCGGGGCGGACGGTCTGCTCGCGGTGCGCGACGTCGACGGCTCGCGCCCACGCGGCGACGTCGTCCGGCAGGGCGGGGCTCGGGGGTGCCTCGCCGTCGACGAGCGCCTCGACGACGGCGGCGGGTGCGACGCGCGAGTCGTCCTTGGCGAGGAACCGTCCGGCGACCCAGCCGCGGGCGCGGAACGAGTCCCCGACGGAGAACACCTGCTCGAGGTACACGACGCGCTCGTCCCAGCCGAGCAGGCGGGTCGAGAGGGTGACCTTCTCGAAGAGCTGCAGGGACCGCTTGTACGACATGGTCGACGCCGCGACCACGGGGTACCAGCCCTTGGCCTTGAGCCGGGGCAGGCCGCCGAGGTCGCCGAGCAGGTTCGACCGGGCCACGTCCATCATCTGCAGGTAGGACCCGTTGTTGACGTGGACGTACAGGTCGAGGTCGCCCGGGTGGACGCGCAGCACGGTCGTGGACGTGTCGAACGGCCCGAAGCCCGGCAGCGGCTTGCGGGGGAGCAGGGTCGCCTTGACGAGGTGCAGCATCCGGGTCATGACGTGACGTTATATCAGCGACGCCCGGTATCAGATAACTTCCGGCTCGGTCAGACCGGCGGGACGGGGTCGTACTGGAGCGCGCGCCGTACCGCCCGCGCCACCTCCGGGGACTCCAGCCGCGCCACCAGGTGCAGGGCCATGTCGATCCCGGCCGACACGCCCGCCGAGGTCACCACGTCGCCGTCGTCGACGAACCGGGCCTCGGTGTCCACCACGACGCTCGGGTCGATCCGCGCCAGGTCGTCGTAGTGGTCGTGGTGGGTCGTCGCCGGCCGCCCGGACAGCAGGCCCGCGGCGGCGAGCACCAGGGCGCCCGTGCAGACGCTCGCGACCACCGGCGTCTGCACCCGCACCTGCCGCAACCACTCCAGGTGGTCGGGGTCCGCCATGAGCGTGCGCGTGCCCCAGCCACCCGGGTACACCAGCAGGTGCAGCGGCCCCACGTCGTCCGCGGAGCGGGCCGGCACCAGCCGCATGCCCTTGGCGAGCCGCACCCCCTCGCCGTCCCGGGAGAACGTGCTGACGTGCGGCTTGACCTCGGAGTGCTCCTGCCACTCGGCGAGCACCTGGAACGGGCCCACGACGTCGAGCTCCTCGGCCTCGTCGAACACGAGGACGCCGATGTGGAGCCCGCCGTCGGTGCTCATCGTCCTGCTCCCGTCAGATCCCCGGCAGCGCCAGCATCTGGTCCAGGGCCACGCGGGCCCAGTGGGCGTCGTCGGCGTCCACGACGATCCGGTTCACCACACGACCCTCGACCAGCGACTCCATCGCCCACACCAGGTGCGGCAGGTCGATGCGGTTCATCGTCGAGCAGAAGCACACGGTCGAGTCGAGGTAGTGCACCTGCTTGTCCGGGTGGGCCCGCGCGACGCGGCGCACCAGGTTGAGCTCGGTGCCGATCGCCCACGACGAACCCGGCTCGGCCGCCTCCAGCGCCTTGATGATGTACTCCGTCGAGCCCACCATGTCGGCGGCGGTGACGACCTCGTGCTTGCACTCCGGGTGCACCAGCACGTTCACGCCGGGCACCTTCGCCCGGACGTCGTCGACGTTGCGCTGCGAGAACCGGCCGTGCACCGAGCAGTGGCCACGCCACAGGATCATGCGCGCGTCGCGCAGCTCCTGGGCGGTCAGCCCGCCGCCCGGCTTGCGGGGGTCGAACACGACGCAGTCGTCCAGGCTCATCCCGAGCTGGAGCACGGCGGTGTTGCGGCCGAGGTGCTGGTCCGGCATGAACAGCACCTTGCCCGTGCCGTCCACCCCGCCGACCTTGTCGAACGCCCAGCGCAGCGCCACCTGGGCGTTGGACGACGTGCAGACCGTGCCGCCGTGGCGGCCGGTGAACGCCTTGATCGCCGCCGTCGAGTTCATGTAGGTGACCGGGACGGTGTCGCCGGCGATCCCGGCGTCCTCCAGGACGGCCCACGCCTCCTCGACCTGGCCGATCTCCGCCATGTCCGCCATCGAGCAGCCCGCCGCCATGTCCGGCAGCACGACCTGCTGGGCGTCCGTGGTGAGGATGTCGGCCGACTCCGCCATGAAGTGCACGCCGCAGAAGATGACGAACTCCGCCTCGGGGCGGGCCGCGGCCCGCTGCGCCAGCTTGAACGAGTCGCCCGTGACGTCCGCGAAGTCGATGACCTCGTCGCGCTGGTAGTGGTGGCCGAGGACGAACGCCCGGTCGCCGAGCGCCGCGCGGGCGGCCCGCGCGCGCTCCACGAGGTCGGGGTCGGACGCCGCGGGCAGCGCGCCCGTGCACTCGACCCCGCGCTCCGAGGCGAGGTCGCGGCCCTGGCCGAGCAGCAGCAGCGGGGACGCGGCCGGCTCGACGAACGTCGAGGTCTCGTTCAGGAGAGTGCTCACGACGACATCTTCCCACGGTGTCCGCATGTGCCACGATCACGGGATGCACGTGCTGCTGGTGACCGCCGAGAGCGACGCCCCCCGACCGCCCGCGGGCGGGCGCACCGACGCCTCCGGGGCGCTCGCGGACGTGTGGCGGGACGCGGCGCCGCACTGCGTCGTCGAGCGGCTGGAGCTGCCGGCGTCCGCTGCTCCGGAGCGCACGGCCGCGCCCGTGCCCGGGGCCGCGGCGGAGCGCCCTGCCGTCCTCGTCCCGATGACGAAGCTCGGGCTGCGCAGCGTGGCGTCGGCGCCCGCCGCGCCGCACCTCGCCCGGCTCGCCGACCGCGTCGGAGCCGCGGACCTCGTCGTCGTGCACGTCGACGTCCTCGACACGGCCGCGCTCCACGCCGGGCCGGTGGCCGACTCCGCCGCAGCCGCTGCGGCGCACGCCGTGCCCGTCGTGGTCCTCACCGGCGCCGACCTGACCTCGCGACGCGCCGTCGCCGCCGCGGGCGTCGCGGGCGTCCACGACGTCGGCGCCCCGTGGGACGCCGGCCGTCTCGCCCGGGTCGCCCAGACCTGGTGCCCGCCACGTCGCCCGGTGTGACGTGGGTCGCCGACGCCGGGGAACCTGGGCGTAGGATCGGGAACAGCAGCACGCCTGAGCCTGTTGGAGGAAGCATGACCGACACGACCGAGATCGCCACGCACGGAGTCGACCTCTCCGAGATCGCCGCGGACAAGGTCCGCAGCCTCCTGGAGCAGGAAGGCCGCGACGACCTTCGCCTGCGCGTCGCCGTGCAGCCCGGCGGCTGCTCCGGCCTCATCTACCAGCTCTACTTCGACGAGCGCCTGCTCGACGGCGACGCCCTGCGCGACTACGACGGCGTCGAGGTCGTCGTGGACCGCATGAGCGTCCCCTACCTCGAGGGCGCGAAGATCGACTTCGCCGACACCATCGAGAAGCAGGGCTTCACGATCGACAACCCGAACGCCGGCGAGTCCTGCGCCTGCGGCGGTTCGTTCGCCTGACCCGGCCGGCCGGGCTACCCGGCCGCACCCGGTGGACGCCGCCGGATCCCCCTCACCCGGGGGATCCGGCGGCGTTCGTCGTCCCCGGGCCGGGACGCCCGCCGAGGAGCACCGTGAGTCGCCACCAGCGCTCGCCGTCCGTCGGCTCGACCAGCTCCTCGCCGGTCGACGCATGACCCCGCATGCGGGCCCAGGCCGGGACGTCGTGCCGGGCGGCGGGATCGGTCGCCAGGACCGACACCTCCGTCCCGGCGGGCAGCTCCCGCGCGACCGCGGCGAGCCGCACCACCGGCAGCGGGCAACGCAGCCCGCGGGCGTCGACCTCGGGCCCGCCGCTCACAGGTCCCCCGCCCCCAGCATGTCGCGGACCCGGCCGACCGCGTCCGGCAGGACCGCCAGGAAGCGGTCCACGTCGTCGGACGTCGTCGACCGGTCGAGGGCGATGCGCACGTTGCCGTGCGTCAGCACCCCCATCGCGGCCAGGACGTGCGAGGGCTCCAGCGTGGCCGCCGTGCAGGCCGAGCCCGAACCGACCGCGAAGCCTGCCTTGTCGAGCTCGCCCACCAGGGCCTCGCCGTCGACGTAGAGGAACGAGAACGTGACGACGTGGGGGAGCCGGTCGTCCGGGTCACCCACCACCTCGACGTCCGGGATCGTCGCGACCGACGCCCGGACGCGGTCGACCAGCGCCCGGCGTCGTGCGTCCTGCGCGACCCGGTCGGCCTCCACCGCCTGGAGCGCCACGGCGGCCGCGAACGCCAGGGGCACGCTCACCCCGCCCGGCGCCCACGGGTCGGGATCCTCGGGGCCGTCGGAGGCGGTGCGGGTGCGGTGGCGCACCGCGAGCACCCCCACGCCGGCCGGGCCGCCCCAGTCCGCCGGGTCCGCCGCGAGCAGGTCCCACGCCTGCGGGACGGGCAGATGGCCCACGCTCGCGCCGGCGTCGACGAGCAGCGGCACGTCCCGCTCCCGCGCCGCGGCGTGCACGACGTCGAGCGGCTGGACAGTGCCCACCTCACCGTTGGCGTGCTGGAGGGCCGCCAGGGCGACACCGGGGGCGCCGAGGGCCATGGCGAAGGCGTCGCCGTCGACCCGCCCGACGCCGTCGACCGGCACCAGCACCCTGCGGCCGTCGTGGCGGTCGGCCGCGTGCGCCGCGGCGTGCAGGGTCGCGGCGCGCTCCGTCGCGCCGACCACCACGTCGCGGCCGCGCCGTCGTCGTGCCCGGGCGACCTGCGCGACCGCCCCGTGCAGCGACGCCGTGTGCGACGGCGTGAACCGGACCTCGGGCGTGCGTGCGCCCAGCACGGCGGCCACGGCCTCCCGCGCGCCCTCCAGCAACGCAGCGGCGCGGCGGCCCTCGGCGTGCAGCCTTCGGGGGTCCGCCCAGCCGTCGGCGAGGGACTGCGCGAGCGCCTCGCGGGCGAGCGGGTGCCACGGGGCGCCGCCGCCGTTGTCGAGGTGCGTCCGGGGCGGGGGAGGGCTGGTGGGATGTGTCACACGGGCCTCGGTCTCGATGCTGTCGGGGAGCGGGAGCGTCCCGCCATCATGCCCCGGGGACGACCGATCCGGCGTGCCGATCTGACACCCGCCCGAGGCATGTCGTCAACGGGCTCGGATGGCGACAGAGGCGCTGGTCGCCGTCACGTAGGACTCGGGTGCTTCTGGCGTCGAACCCGTGAAGGTCGCGCTAGGCTGCTCCCATCGAGGACGAATGTCTACCCGTGCGCCCTGCTCCTGGGGCCGTCGGTCGGACGAGACGTGAAAGGCCCCCCTTGCACTCGAAGAGAACCCCCCGCAACCGGCGATCGCTGGCGCTGCGCGCGACGGCGCTCGCCGTCGTCGTCGCGGGTCTCGCCACCGGTTGCGCCAGCGACGCCGCCTCGCGCGGCTACCTCCCCGGCTACGAGGACGGCGAGGTGACCAACCAGACGGGACGCATCACCGACCTCTGGGTCGGCTCCTGGGTCGCCGCCCTCCTGGTCGGCATCGTCACCTGGGGCCTGATGCTCTGGTGCGTCGCGGCCTACCGCAAGCGTCGCGACGACCACCGCCTGCCCGTGCAGACGCGCTACCACATGCCGCTCGAGATCATGTACACGATCGTCCCGCTGCTGATGGTCCTCGTGCTGTTCTTCTACACGAACCGTGACATGACGGCGATCCTCGACACCGCCGAGGAGCCCGACGTCAGCATCCAGGTCATCGGTAAGCAGTGGAGCTGGGACTTCAACTACCTCGACGACGACGTGTACGAGACCGGCCAGCAGCTGCTGGAGCCGGGCTCCGAGACCGCCGAGGACGCCGTCGACGGCGCCGTGGGCACCTCCGACAAGCTCCCCACCCTCTACCTGCCGGTGGGGGAGCGGGTCGAGTTCACCGTCGACTCCCGCGACGTCATCCACTCGTTCTGGATCCCCGCGTTCCTGTTCAAGATGGACATGATCCCGGGCAAGACGAACACGTTCCAGGTCGTCCCCGAGCGGGAGGGCACCTACGCCGGCAAGTGCGCCGAGCTCTGCGGCGAGTTCCACTCCGGCATGCTCTTCAACGTCCAGGTCGTCGACCGCGCCACCTACGACGCGAAGATGGACGAGCTGCGCGACAAGGGCCAGACCGGCGAGCTCGGGCTCGACCTCAACCGCCAGCAGCACCCCGGTTCGGGTGCCGCGCACGACGAGACCGTGGAGGTCGAGGGCTGATGGCCGCCACCGAAACCGCGCACGGCGCGGACCTGATCCCGGGGCTGCGTCCGCAGCGCCAGACGCTGGGCCGCACGGTGATCAAGTGGATCACCTCCACCGACCACAAGACCATCGGGTACATGTACCTGATCACGTCGTTCTTCTGGTTCGCCGTGGGAGGCATCCTCGCCCTGCTGATCCGTGCCGAGCTGTTCGAGCCCGGCATCCAGATCGTGCAGAGCAAGGAGCAGTACAACCAGCTCTTCACGATGCACGGCACGATCATGCTGCTGCTGTTCGCGACGCCGCTGTTCGCGGGCTTCGCGAACGTGATCATGCCGCTGCAGATCGGTGCACCGGACGTCGCCTTCCCGCGACTCAACATGTTCGCGTACTGGCTCTTCCTCTTCGGTGGTCTCATCGCCGCAGCGGGCTTCTTCACCCCGCAGGGAGCCGCCTCGTTCGGCTGGTTCGCCTACGCGCCACTGTCGAACACGACCTTCAGTCCAGGGTTGGGTGGAGATCTCTGGGTGTTCGGCCTAGCCCTCGCCGGCTTCGGCACGATCCTCGGCGCGGTCAACTTCATCACCACCATCATCTGCATGCGCGCGCCCGGCATGACGATGTTCCGCATGCCGATCTTCACCTGGAACACGCTGGTCACCAGCCTCCTCGTGCTGATGGCGTTCCCGCCGCTGGCCTCCGCGCTGTTCGCCCTCGGTGCCGACCGCCGCTTCGGCGCGCAGGTCTTCAACCCGGACAACGGCGGCGCCGTCCTGTGGCAGCACCTGTTCTGGTTCTTCGGCCACCCCGAGGTCTACATCATCGCGCTGCCGTTCTTCGGCATCGTGTCGGAGATCTTCCCGGTCTTCAGCCGCAAGCCGATCTTCGGCTACAAGGGCCTCATCTACGCGACGATCGCCATCGCGGCCCTGTCCGTGACGGTGTGGGCCCACCACATGTACGTCACCGGCGCCGTCATGCTGCCGTTCTTCGCCTTCATGACGATGCTCATCGCGGTGCCGACCGGAGTGAAGTTCTTCAACTGGATCGGCACGATGTGGCGCGGCAAGCTCACGTTCGAGACGCCGATGCTCTGGTCGATCGGGTTCCTGGTCACGTTCCTCTTCGGTGGCCTCACCGGCATCATCCTGTCCAGCCCTGCGCTCGACTTCCACCTGTCCGACTCGTACTTCGTCGTGGCGCACTTCCACTACGTCGTGTTCGGCACCGTGGTCTTCGCGATGTTCGCCGGCTTCTACTTCTGGTGGCCCAAGTTCACGGGTCGCATGCTCAACGAGCGCCTCGGCAAGATCCACTTCTGGATCCTGTTCATCGGCTTCCACATGACGTTCCTGGTCCAGCACTGGCTCGGCGTCGAGGGCATGGCCCGCCGCTACGCCGACTACATGCCGGACGAGGGCTTCACCTGGGAGAACCAGCTCTCCACCGTCGGTGCGTTCATCCTCGCCGCGTCCACCCTGCCGTTCCTCTGGAACGTCTACACGACCTGGCGCAACGCGCCCAAGGTCGAGGTGGACGACCCGTGGGGCTACGGCCGCTCCCTCGAGTGGGCGACCTCCTGCCCGCCGCCGCGGCACAACTTCACGTCGCTGCCGCGCATCCGCAGCGAGTCCCCGGCGTTCGACCTGCACCACCCCGAGGTCGCCGCGATGGAGAACCACGACAACCGTCAGGGCCTTTCCGAGCAGATCTACGGTGGCCCGGACCGCAACGGTCACCGGGAGTACGTGGAGGAGCTGGCGGAGCAGCAGGACCACCCGGACAGGCAGCAGTCGACCACCACGGTGATCGACGCCGAGCGTCCCGAGGACGAGGAGACGAACAAGTGAAGATCGAGATCCGCCTCTTCGTCTGGCTCGCACCCTTCTTCGTCGTGGTCGGCGTCGTCTACGGCTTCCTCACGGACTTCGCGGAGCCCGTCGGCTACCTGGGCATCCCGCTCGTCGGCGCCCTCATGGCGATGATCGGTGCCTACCTGGTCGTCCAGGCCAAGCACACCGACGCTCGTCCCGAGGACGACGAGGAGGGCGAGATCGAGCAGGGCGCCGGCGACCAGGGCGTCTACGCCCCCTGGTCGTGGTGGCCCCTGGTGCTCGGCTCCGCCGCCGCCATCGCCTTCCTCGGACTGGCCGTCGGCTGGTGGGTCTTCTACATCAGCCTCATCGTCGGCGTGATCGGCCTCGTCGGCTGGGTCTTCGAGTTCAGCCGCGGGCAGCACGCCCACTGAGCTCTCTCGCCTCCAGGGCCCCGTCGCACTCTCCGGTGCGGCGGGGCCTTCGCCGTCCCGGGCACTGCGATCCCGGTGGTGGCGGCCGCGAGCCAGCGCAGGTTCCCGCGAGTCAGCGCGGGCTTTGCCGAGTCAGCGTGGATTGCCGCGAGTCAGCGCTCGTGGGCGCGAGTCAGCGCACACTCTCGGGTCCGGACGTCGGGGGATGCCGCGCGTCGTCGCGTTCACGCGCCCCAGGGGGCGCTCCACTCCGGGATTGACGACGACGCGCGGCATCCCCCGACGTCCTTCCACCTCACGTTCCGCGTCGGGAGCTTCGGGCGAGCGCTGACTCGCGCCGACGAGCGCTGACTCGCGTCCACGAGCGCTGACTCGCGTCCACGAGCGCTGACTCGCGTCCACGAGCGCTGACTCGCACCGGGAGCACGAAGGCCCGTCCTCCCGCGTACGGCGGGTGGACGGGCCTCCGGTGGTGTCAGGCGGAAGGCCGCTCGACGATCAGGCGGGGACGATCAGACCGGCGGTCTGGGTGCGCGCACGCTCGAGACGGGCGGCGACGTCCTGCCAGTTGGCGATGTTCCAGAACGCCTTGACGTAGTCGGCCTTGACGTTCAGGTAGTCCAGGTAGAACGCGTGCTCCCACATGTCCAGCATGAGGATCGGCGTGATGCCGACCGGCACGTTGGCCTGCTGGTCGAAGAGCTGGAAGATCGCGAGGCGCCCGCCGATCGAGTCCCAGCCGAGCACGGACCATCCCGAACCCTGGATGCCGGTGGCGACGGCCGTGAACTGCGCCTGGAAGGCGGCGAAGGAACCGAACTGGTCCTTGATCGCCTCGGCCAGCTCGCCCTCGGGCTCGCCGCCGCCCTCGGGGGAGAGGTTGTTCCAGAACACGGTGTGGTTGACGTGGCCGCCGAGGTTGAACGCGAGGTTCTTCTCGTGCAGGTTGACGGCGGCGAGGTCCCCCGACTCGCGTGCCTCCGCCAGCTTGTCCAGGGCCGTGTTGGCACCGGTGACGTAGGCGGCGTGGTGCTTGTCGTGGTGCAGCTCCATGATCTTGCCGCTGATGTGCGGCTCCAGGGCGCTGTAGTCGTAGGGCAGGTCGGGGAGCGTGTAGACAGCCATGCTCAGGTACCTTCCAGTTCAGGCCGCGCACGCGGACGGGCGCGGCGTCAGTTCGTCGAACCGTGGGTGGCGGGGTCGCTCCGCCGCCTCGGTCAGGGTAGACGAGGACCCGCGCGCCACGCCCTCCGAGAAGGAGGGTGCGGCTCGCGGGTCCTGGTCCGGCCCGTCAGGAGTCTCAGCGCTCCCGATCGACGTTCTCGGCCCCCGTGGTGACCTCCGCGGGGGAGTTCTCGTGGGCGATCTCGTCGTGCTCGCCGTGCGAGTGCGCGGCAGCCAGCTCGGCGGGAGTCACCGGCTCGACGCGGTCCTCGTAGAAGAACCGGGAGAGCCTCTGCCATGCCTTGTCGCTGCGGTACCCGCGGCGCTTCACACCACGGGCGTCCGTCGCGGGCTCGATCGCGAGCGGCTCGTAGGCGTCGTAGTTGACGCGCAGCCAGCGCTCCTGCTCGTCCAGCGGACGGTGGACCTCGATGTACTCGCCGTTGGCGAAGCGCACGATGCGGCCCGTCTCGTGCCCGTGCAGCACCAGCTCGCGGTCCTTGCGCTGCAGACCGAGGCAGATGCGCTTCGTGATCCAGAACCCGATGACGGGTCCGACGAAGAACATCACCCGGAAGACCCAGGTGATCTCGTTGATGGAGAGCCCGAAGTGGGTCGCGATGAGGTCGTTCGAGCCGGCCAGCGCCAGGATGATGAACGCGGTGAGGAACGCGACGCCGAGGCCGGTGCGGACGGGCACGTTGCGCGGTCGGTCCAGGACGTGGTGCTCGCGGCGGTCGCCGGTCACCTTGGCCTCGACGAACGGGTACGCGAGGAGGAACGTGAACAGCAGGCCGGGGATCACGACCGCGGGGATGAGCACGTTCAGCGACAGGGTGTAGCCGAAGAGCACCCACTCCGTGCCGTAGCCCGGCATGAGGCGCAGCGACCCCTCGAGGAACAGCATGTACCAGTCGGGCTGTGCGCCCGCGCCGACGGGCGACGGGTCGTAGGGGCCGTAGTTCCACACGTTGTTGATCGCCATCGTGGCGCCCATCAGGGCGAGGATGCCGAAGACGATGAAGAAGTTGCCGCCCATCTTGGCCACGTAGACCGGGAACAGCGGGTAGCCGACGACGTTCTTGTCGGTGCGCCCGCCACCCGGGTACTGCGTGTGCTTGTGCAGCACCATGAGGAACAGGTGCAGGCCGATCAGCGCGAGCAGCAGTGCCGGCACGAGCAGGATGTGGACGGTGAACAGGCGCGGGATGATGTGCTCGCCCGGGAACTCGCCGCCGAACACGAAGTACGACATGTACGAGCCGATGACCGGGATCGACTTGATGACGCCGTCCGTGATGCGCAGGCCGTTGCCCGACAGCACGTCGTCCGGCAGGGAGTAGCCGGAGAAGCCGGCGGCCAGGCCGAGGATCATCAGGACGACGCCCACGAGCCAGTTGATCTCGCGCGGCTTGCGGAACGCGCCGGTGAAGAACACGCGCATCATGTGCACGACGATCGAGGCCATGAAGATCAGGGCCGCCCAGTGGTGGATCTGCCGCATGAGCAGACCGCCGCGCACCTCGAACGAGAGGTCGAGGGTGGAGGCGAAGGCGACCGACATGAGCTGCCCCTGCATGGACTCCGGGCCCGCCCCGTGGTACTCGATGAGCGCCATGGAGGGATCGAAGAACATGGTGAGGAAGACGCCGGACAGCAGCAGGACGACGAAGGAGAACAGCGCCATCTCGCCGAGCATGAAGGACCAGTGGTCCGGGAAGACCTTGCGCGCGAACTCCTTGACGGCGACGCCGATGCTCGTGCGCTGGTCGAGGTAGTCGGCAGCCTTGCCGACGGGGGTGGTGGGCGCGTCCACGGACGCGCTGGTCTCGGTGCTCACTTCAGACGCTCCCAGAAGCTCGGTCCGACGGGCTCGGAGAAGTCGTCCTGCGCGATCAGGTACCCGCCGTCGTCGACGGCGATGGGCAGCTGCGGCAGGGCTCGGTTCGCCGGGCCGAAGACGACCTTGGCGCCGTCGGCCATGTCGAAGGTCGACTGGTGGCACGGGCACAGCAGGTGGTGCGTCTGCTGCTCGTAGAGAGCCACCGGGCACCCGACGTGGGTGCAGATCTTCGAGTAGGCGACGATGCCGTCGTAGGACCAGGTCTCGCCCGCGGGCGACTGGTCGGAACGGATGTCCGCCGGGTTGAGGCGCACCAGGAGGACGACGGCCTTCGCCTTCTCGGTGATCCACTCGTGCGAGGCCATGTACTCCTCGGTGGCCTCGGGGATGACGTGCGCGACGGAACCGACGGTGAGGTCGGACGCCTTGATCGGACGACCGGAGGGGTCGTACGCGAGGCGGGTGCCGCGCTTCCAGATGGTGTGCTTGAACTTCGCGACGTCCCAGTCGCCACCGACGCTGGAGATCAGCGGCACGGCGAACGTCAGGGGGAAGAGGGCGAGCGCGGACACGGCGGCGCCCTTGAGCACGCCGCGACGGCCGATGCCGGAGTCCTCGACGCCGTCGGTGAGGTGCTGGACGGCGACCTCGCGGACCTCGGTCGAGCTGCGCAGCTCGTGGCGCTCGTCGACGTGCTCGTGGTCGCTCATCAGGGACTTGGCCCAGTGGATGGCGGCGAAGCCGATGCCGAGCAGGGAGATCGCCATCGTGACGCCGAGCAGCACCGTGGAGAGGCGTGTGCCTTCCGTGGTGCCGTCGGGGCGCACCGCGAAGTACGCGACGAGGGACGCGATCGCGCCGACGCAGGACAGGGCGAAGAGCAGCACGATGATGCGCTCGTTGCGCTTGTTCGCCGCCGGGTCGGTGTCGGTCAGGCGGAGCTTGTGCTCGGGGACGCCGGGGTCCGCGAAGCGCTCGGTGCTGGTCGTCGTCGAGGACGCCGTGACGTCCTGGCCGACGGAGGGGTTCTGGTTCTCGCTCACGAGGACTTGGCTCCGATCCACACGGCAGCACCGATCATCAGGCCCAGGCCGACGACCCAGGCCCACAGGCCCTCGCTGACGGGGCCGAGGGAGCCGAGCGTGAGGCCGCCGGCAGATCCCTCGTGCTGCTCGAAGATGTAGGCGATGATGTCGCGCTTCTCTTCGGGGGTGATGTTGGCGTCGTTGAAGACCGGCATGGACTGGGGGCCGGTCAGCATGGCCTGGTAGATGTTGCGCTCCGAGACGTCGAGCAGCGGGGGCGCCCACTTGCCCTCGGAGAGCGCGCCACCGGCGCCGACGGCGTTGTGGCACATGGCGCAGTTCGTGCGGAACAGCAGCGCTCCGTTGGAGGAGTCGCCGGCGCTGGCGTCGACCTGCTCGTCCGTCGGGATGGCCGGTCCGGGGCCGAGTGAGGCGACGTAGGCCGCGAGCTGGGCGGTCTGCTCCTCGTTCATCTGGCGAGGCTTCTCGGCCGCCTGGGGGCCGTTGAGCTGCATCGGCATGCGGCCGGTGGACACCTGGAAGTCCACGGACGCCGCACCCACGCCCACGAGCGAGGGCGCCTCGGCGGTGCCTTCGGCGTTCGGGCCGTGGCACGTGGCGCAGTTGGCCTGGAAGAGCCGCTCGCCCTCCTCCACGTCGGTCGCTGTGCTGGCGGTGTCGGCGCTGGCCGGAGTCGGTGCCAGGGTGGCGTACACACCACCCATGAGCAGCAGCGCCAGCAGCATCAGCACGACCGGGGCGGCCCGGTGGTGCCGGCGGGCGGCGAGTGCCTTCACGAAAATGTCCTCGTCTCGCAGGTGGTTGGTGCAGGGGCTGTGCCGGCGACGTCGCCGGTCGGGGGGATCACTTCAGGACGTAGATGACCAGGAACAGGAAGATCCAGACGACGTCGACGAAGTGCCAGTAGTAGGAGACCACGAGCCCGGTGGTGACCTCGTGATGGGTGAACCGCTTGGCGCGGAAGGAGCGGCCGAGCAGGAACAGGAAGGCGATGAGGCCGCCGATGACGTGGAGGCCGTGGAAGCCGGTCGCCAGGTAGAAGACGGAGCCGTAGGCGCTGGACGAGATCGTCAGGCCGTGCTCGACGAGCTCCGCGTACTCGAAGATCTGGCCCGCGACGAAGACGGCGCCCATGAGGTAGGTGAGCGTCATCCACTCGTTCATGCCCCAGAGGCGCAGGTTCAGCAGCGAGCCCGTGCGCGTGGGCTGGAACCGCTCGGCGGCGAACACGCCGGCCTGGCAGGTCACCGAGGACAGCACGAGGATCGTGGTGTTGATCAGCGGGAACGTGAAGCTGACCATGTCGGCCTGGGCCGCCCACTCGTCCTCCGGCATCACGGAGCGGACCGTGAAGTACATGGCGAAGAGGCCCGCGAAGAACATGAGCTCGCTCGCGAGCCAGACGATCGTCCCGACCGAGACGGGGTTCGGTCGGTTGACTGTCACGTGCTGGTGGGCGTGGGGGGCAGCAGCCGTTGCGGTCGACACATCAGCCATTATGGCGGACGTGGGGCGGCTTCGAGGACTCGGAGGGGGCGGATCGTGGAGATCGGCCTCACGGAATCTGCAGAATCACGGCGTCGAGGGCCGTCTTCATGACGGAACTCGCCGGAGTGCCAGGAAAAGACCACGTCCCGGTGCTGACCGAGGTGACGGTGCTGTGCCACGATGCCATGAAACGACGGCGAAGGGATGCTCGATGACGACCGGCCCGCGAGTCCTGCTGTACAGCGACGACAGCACCGTGCGAGACCACGTGCGGCTCGCCGTCGGGCCACGTCTGGGGGTGGGGCAGCCCGACCTCGTGTGGACGGAGGTGGCCACCGCCGCAGCCGTCGTCGAGGCGGCGCACTCGCGCCGGTTCGACCTGCTCGTCCTGGACGGCGAGGCCGACAAGGCGGGCGGCATGGGCGTCTGCCGCCAGCTCAAGAACGAGGTCTACCAGTGCCCTCCCGTGCTGGTGCTGACGGCCCGGCCCGACGACGCGTGGCTCGCCTCGTGGTCGCTCGCCGACGCCGTCGTGCCGCGCCCGCTGGACCCGTTGGCCGTGCAGCGCGCGGTCGCCCAGACCCTGACGCAGCCCGTCTGACGCCGACCGGCGAGACCGGGGGGTGCCGGGCCCCCCGCGTGGGCTACCGTGCGACGCGGACCATCCGGTCCCGGCCGTGCTCGTCCCCGACCGGTCGACCCCGACCCGCCCAGTGAGGACCGTCGTGCCCGACATCGATCCCGCCTCGACCACCTGGCCCGGCCTGCTCACCGCGCTGGTGGCCGGGGACGACCTCTCCGCCGCACAGACGTCCTGGGCGATGGACCAGGTCATGGCGGGGGAGGTGCCGCCCGCCCGCCTGGCCGGCTTCCTCGTCGCGCTGCGCGCGAAGGGCGAGACGGCGGCCGAGCTGACGGGCCTCGCGGAGGCGATGCTCGCCCACGCGATCCGCATCGAGGTGCCCGGCCCGATCGTCGACCTCGTCGGGACGGGCGGCGACCGGCACCACACCGTGAACATCTCGACGATGGCGGCGGTCGTCGTGGCGGGCGCGGGCCTGCGCGTGGTCAAGCACGGCAACCGGGCGGCGTCGTCCTCCTCCGGCTCGGCCGACGTCCTGGAGGCCCTGGGCGTGCGGCTCGACCAGCCGGCGGCGCGCGTGGCGGAGATCGCGCAGGAGGCGGGCATCACGTTCTGCTTCGCGGGCATGTTCCACCCGTCGATGCGGCACGCCGCGACGGCCCGCGGCGAGCTGGGGATCGCGACCGCCTTCAACTTCCTGGGTCCGCTGACGAACCCTGCGCAGCCCGGCGCCACGGCCGTGGGGTGCGCCGACGCCAGGATGGCGCCGCTCATGGCGGGCGTGCTCGCCGCCCGCGGGACGCGGGCGCTGGTGTTCCGCGGCGACGACGGCCTCGACGAGCTGGCGGCGACCGGCGCCGCCACGGTCTGGGAGGTCCGTGACGGCGAGGTGGCCGAGCAGCGGCTCGTGGCGACGGAGCTGGGCCTGCGGCCGGTCACGCTCGACGAGCTGCGCGGCGCGGACGCGGCGTACAACGCCGCCGTGGCACGGGAGGTCCTGACGGGTGGCGGCGCGGCGGCCGTGCGGGAGACCGTGCTGCTGAACGCCGCTGCGGCGCTGGTGGCCGACGGCACCCTGCCGGGCACCGGAGAGGGTTCCCTCGCCGACCGGCTGACGGCCGGTCTCGGTCACGCGGCGCGCAGCGTCGACGACGGCGCGGCCTCGACCGTGCTGGAGCGCTGGGTCGCCGCCACGGGACGGTGACCCGTCCAGGGGCTGGTCAGTCCGACAGGCCGAGCGCGAACGCCTGCTCGAGGTCGACCTTCGAGTAGGCGCGGAACGCGATGAGGGTCTCGGTGCGCAGCACGCCGGGAACCTTGCTGATGCCGTCGGCGATGACGTCGGCGAGGGCGTCGTGCTCACGCACCCGGACCATCGCGACGAGGTCGGCCTTCCCGGTCACCGAGTAGACCTCGCTGACGCCGGCCAGGTCGGTGACCTGCGTGGCGACCTCGGGGATCCGGTCGGGCGCGGTGTCGATGAGAACGATCGCGGTCAGCATGGGTCCATGCTATCGACGTCGTCGGTCGCCAGCGCCACGGCGGCGGCGACGTCGTCGAGGTCCGCGTGCGACGCGGCCGCGCGCACGGGGCAGGTCCACGGGTCGCTGACGGCGACCAGACGGACGTCAGGGGTGTCGAGCCAGCGCAGGAGCAGGTCGGCCTCCTCCGGGTGGCTCGCCGGGGCTGGTGCCGCCGGGGCCTCGACGACCTCGGCCGTGGCGCGCAGCGCCTCCACCAGCGGCCACGGGTCCTCGCCCGGCCCACTGACCCCGGTCGCGGCGAGCCGGGCGTGCCGCACCACGACGACCTCCCACCCGCCGGTCGCGGTGGGCCGGGCCGCGACGAGCTCGCGGCAGCGGCTGAGCGGGTCGAGCCGCTGCGCCCGGTCGGCGCCTCGCACGAAGGCCCGCAGCCGTGCGGTGACCTGCCCGGCCTCCTCGTAGCGTTCCTGCGCGGCCAGACGGCCGACCCGGTCGGCCAGCGCCCGGACCACGGGCCCGGGATCGCCGGTGAGCACGTCGGCCGCGGCGGCGGACACGTCCGCGTACCCGACGTCGGGGCCGGTCGTGGCGGTGCAGGGGGCGGAGCAGCGGTCGAGGCCGGCGAGCGCGCAGGGGCTGCGCCGTTCCCTGGCGACGAGCGGCAGCCGCTGCGTGCACTGGCGCAGGGGCAGGGCGTCGTGCAGGGCCGCGACGGCGTCCTGGGCGGTGCGGCGGGACGTGAACGGGCCGATGTGGGGGACGTCGCCGACGACGTCCCCCACGACCGACAACCGGGGGTACGGCTCGTCGGTGAGCCGCACCCACGTCTGTCGCTCGGGGTGCTTGGAGCGCCGGTTGTACCGCGGTGCGTGCTCGGCGATGAGGCGGAGCTCGCGCACCTGCGCCTCGAGGGGGGTCGCGCACACGACCGGGGTGACGGCGTGCGCGATGCGCACCATCTCGGTGATGCGGCGGCGCTTCTCGGCCGCGGTGAAGTACGACCGCACGCGCTGGTGGATGTTCGTGGAGGTCCCGACGTACAGCACCTCGTCGTCGGGGCCGCGGAACAGGTAGACGCCGGGGGAGCGGGGCAGGCCGTCGGCGAGGGTCGCCTTGCGCCGGACGTCGGCGGGCACCGGGTCGGCCGCGGTGGCGAGGTCCTCGAGGTGGGTGACGCCGAGCGGCGCGAGGCGCTCCAGCAGCCCGTGGAGCACGTCGACCGTGGCGCGCGCGTCGGCCAGGGCGCGGTGCTCGGGCGACGTGCGGGCGTGGAACAGGGTCGCCAGGGTGCTCAGCTTGTGGTTGCGCGCCTCGTCCCGCGTGACGACCCGGCGGGCGAGCGGCAGGGTGTCGACGACGGTGAAGCCGGGCCACGGGTGGTCCAGGGCGGCGCAGGCGCTGCGCAGGAACCCGATGTCGAACGGCGCGTTGTGGGCGACGAGCACGGCGCCGTGCGCGAACTCGAGGAAGCTCGGCAGCACGAGCTCGATGCCGGGCGCGGTGGCGACCATCGCGGTGGTGATGCCGGTCAGCCGTGCGACGAACGCGGGGACGGGACGCCCCGGGTCGACGAGCGACTGGAACTCGCCCAGGACCTCGCCGCCACGGACCTTGACGGCGCCGATCTCGGTGATGCCGGAGTCGTCGGCGCGGCTTCCCGTGGTCTCCAGGTCGACGACGACGAAGGTGACGTCCCGCAGCGGCGTGCCCAGGTCGGCGAACGAGAGCTGGACCCCGGCGCCGACGTCCGGGAGGGTGCTGCTGGACATGGCCGGGACGGTAGCCGGGGCCACCGACACCGTCCCGGCCCGTCGGGTCAGTCCTTGCTGCGGGTGTCGCGGTAGAGCTCGTCGATCTCGGTGGCGAAGTCCGCGACGAAGACGTGGCGGCGCACGCTCTGCTTCGGCGTCAGGTAGCCGTTCTCGACGGTGAGGTCGCCCGGCAGGACGCTGAACTTGCGGATCGACTCCGCCTTGGAGACGGCCTCGTTGGCGCGGGTGACCGCGGAGTCGAGCGCGGCGAGCACGTCCGCGTCGTCCTTGGCCTGCGCGGGCGTCATCTCCGGCTTGCCGTGCATCTTCAGCCAGCCCGGCAGGCCCTCGGCGTCGAGGGTGATGAGCGCACCGATGAACGGGCGGTTGTCGCCGACGACGACGCACTGGCTGACCAGGGCGTGGGCGCGGATGCGGTCCTCGAGCATCGCCGGGGCGACGTTCTTGCCGCCGGCGGTCACGATGATCTCCTTCTTGCGGCCGGTGATCGCCAGGAAGCCGTCGTCGTCGATCGTGCCGAGGTCGCCGGTGCGGAACCAGCCGTCGTCGAACGACTCGGCCGTCGCCTCGGCGTTGTTGTGGTAGCCGCGGAAGACCTGGATGCCCTTCAGCTGGATCTCGCCGTCCGCGGCGAGGCGGGCGCTGCAGCCGGGCAGCTGGAGGCCGACGGAGCCGATGCGGTTCGCGCCGGGGCGGTTCACGCTCGTCGGGGCGGTGGACTCGGTGAGGCCGTAGCCCTCGAGCACGGTCAGACCGATGCCGCGGAAGAAGTGGCCGAGGCGCTCGCCCAGCGGGCCGCCGCCTGAGACTGCGTATCGCGCCTGGCCGCCGAGCGCGGCGAGGAGCTTGCCGTAGACGAGGCGACCGGCCACCGCGTGCTGCACGTTCAGCCAGAACGACGGACCGCCGGTGTCCTGCGCGCGCGACCATGCGATCGCCGTCGCGGTGGCCCAGTGGAAGATCTTCAGCTTGCCGCCGGCCGCCGCCTTCTGCTCGGCCGAGTTGTAGACCTTCTCGAAGACGCGCGGCACCGCGAGGATGTAGGTCGGGCGGAACGCGCCCAGACCCTCGGTCACCGTCTTGAGGTTGTCCCAGTGCCCGAGCACGGTGCCGCCCGAGATCGCGAGGACCTCGATGAACCGCGCGAAGACGTGGGCCAGCGGGAGGAACAGCAGCGTGCGGCCGCCCGCGGAGAACACCTCGGGGACGGCGACGACGGCGTTCGCGGCCAGGGACGCGAAGTTGCCGTGCGTGAGCTGGGCGCCCTTGGGGCGGCCGGTCGTGCCCGACGTGTAGATGATGGTGGCGACGTCGTCGAGGCCGGCGAGCGCGCGACGCCGCGCGATCTCGGCGTCGTCGACGTCGGCACCCGCGGCGACGAGCCGGTCGACGGCGCCGTCCTCGATGGACAGCACCTCGCCCAGCGTGGGCGCGGCGGGGCGGGCCTTCTCGACCAGCTCGGCGAGCTCTGAGGTCTCGGCGACCAGCAGGCGCACGCCGGCGTCCGTGACGATCCACTCCACCTGCTCGGCGGAGCTCGTCTCGTAGACCGGGACCGGCACGGCGCCGGCGGCCCACACCGCGAAGTCCAGCAGCGTCCACTCGTACCGGGTGCGGGACATGATGCCGACCGGGTCGCCGGGCTCGACGCCGAGCGCGACCAGGCCCTTGGCCACGGCGACGACCTCGGCGTCGAAGGCGCCCGCGGAGAGGGCCTCCCAGCGCCCGTCGACGACACGCTCGATCACCGTCCCGGCGGGGTCCTGGGCGACACGCGTCGCGAGGACGTCGTTGAGGTTCGACGTGGCGGGGAGTTCCACGAGGGGGGGAACGGTGATCTCGTCCATGCTGGCTCCAGTGGCAGGGTCCGTGGGTGGGCGTCACGATACCGGGTCGCAGGGGTGCCGCGGCACCCTCCCGGGCGTCGTGCGCCGGCCGGTCGGCGGGCGGACACGTTCGTGCAGGGCACCGCGAGGTCGGTAGGGTGTAGTGGGCGCGCGAGCCGCGCCCTTCCCCCGCGCCGGCCGGCCCTCGCCGCCCGACGCCCCGAGAGCGATCGTGAGGTTGAGGCATGCACGCCATCGGAGTCGACATCGGCGGCACGAAGATCGCCGTCGGCGTCGTGGACGAGTCCGGTCGCATCCTGGCCAAGGTCCGTCGTGAGACCACGGCGGACGACGTCGCGAGCATCGACCGGGCCATCGCCGACGCGTGCAACGAGCTCACCCAGGAGCACCAGGTGGGGGCCATCGGGCTCGCCGCCGCGGGCTTCGTCTCGCCGGACCGCACGTCCGTCCAGTTCGCGCCCAACATCGCCTGGCGCGAGTACCCGTTGGCCGAACGTGTCGCGAAGCTCGTCGAGGTCGACGTCCCCGTCGTCGTCGAGAACGACGCCAACGCGGCCGGCTGGGCCGAGTTCCGCTTCGGCGCGGGCCGGGCGGCCACCGACATGATCATGCTGACCGTGGGCACGGGGCTGGGCGGCGCCGTCGTCGTCGACCGTGAGCTGGTGCGCGGCAAGTGGGGCGTCGCGGCGGAGGTCGGCCACATGCGGGTCGTGCCGGGCGGCCACTACTGCGGGTGCGGGCACGAGGGGTGCTGGGAGCAGTACGCCTCGGGCAGCGCGCTGGTGCGCGACGCCCGCCAGGCTGCCATCGCGCAGCCGGCACGCGCCCGACACCTGCTCGAGCTCGCCGGCGGCGACGCCGAGTCGATCGCCGGGCCCCACGTCACCGAGGCGGCCCAGGCGGGCGACCCGCTCGCCCTCGAGCTCCTCGCGACGCTCGGCCGCTGGATCGGCGAGGGCGCCGCGTCGGTGGCGGCCCTGCTGGATCCCGAGCTGTTCGTCATCGGCGGCGGCGTCGGCGCCGCCGGGGACCTCCTGCTGCTTCCCGTGCGCAAGGCCTACCAGGCGCAGCTCTCCGCCCTGGGCCACCGCCCGGAGGCCCAGATCGAGCTCGCCGAGCACGGCAACGAGGCGGGCATCGTCGGCGCGGCGGACCTGGCCCGCCGCTGACCCCCGGCCGCGGCGTGCGACGTCACACGACGGCGCCGGGGTCGGTGTCGTCGGGGTCGCGACGGTGGGGCATCCGCCACACCAGCACCCCGACGCCCGCCAGGAACAGCAGCCCGGCGGTGGGCGTCAGCCACCCGGGCAGCACGAGTCCCGGCGCGAACGCGCCGACGACCACGCGGAGCACCACGAGCAGCGGGACGGCCACCACGACCGTCCACGCGAGCGTCGTCAGCGGCTCCCGGTCGGTGATCGGCCCGGGGTCCGGCGGGACGAAGTGCGACTCCTCGGCCTCGAGGGCCTCGGCCCCGGGGGTCGTGGGCCAGTCGCGCGGTCCGGCGGCCACGGTGGCGGGCGGGGCCGCGTCGGTGCTCGGGTCGGGTGCCGGCGGGTCCTCCGCCTCGGTGCCGGTGTCGGCGTCCGCGGCGGGCCCGGCGTCGCGCCGGGGGTCCTCCAGGTCGCCGAGACGTGCGACGATGTCGGACCAGCGGGCGTCGACGTCCGCGTCCGGCAGGTCGTCCGGGTCCGCGCCGCGGTCGATGGGGGCCATGGGACCACTCTATTGTCGTGGACGTCGCGAGGAGGACGGTTGTTCTACTGGGTCATGAGGCACGTGCTGGCCGGGCCGCTGCTGCGCCTGGTGTTCCGGCCGTGGACCAAGGGGCTGGAGAACGTGCCCGCCGAGGGCGGGGCGATCCTGGCCAGCAACCACCTGGCCGTCATCGACTCGTTCGTGCTGCCGATCGTGCTGGACCGCCAGGTGAAGTTCCTCGGCAAGTCCGACTACTTCACGGGCCGGGGCCTGCGCGGCCGCCTCGTCGCGGGGTTCATGCGCGGGGTGGGGACGATCCCCGTCGACCGGTCGGGCGGCAAGGCCAGCGAGGCCGCGCTCCACACGGGGCTGCGGGTCCTCGCCGAGGGCGACCTGTTCGGCATCTACCCGGAGGGCACGCGCAGCCCGGACGGGCGGCTCTACCGTGGCAAGACGGGGGTGGCGCGGCTCGCCCTGGAGTCGGGCGCCCCGGTGGTCCCGGTGGCGATGATCGGCACCGACGTCGCGCAGCCGCTCGGCCGGGCGATCCCGAAGCCGATGCCGATCGGCGTGGTCCTGGGCGAGCCGCTCGACTTCAGCCGCTACCGCGGCATGGAGAACGACCGGTTCGTGCTGCGTGCCGTCGCGGACGAGATCATCTACGCGATCCGCCGCCTCAGCGAGCAGGAGTACGTCGACGTGTACGCGGCGACCATGAAGGCGCGGATCGCGGCCGGGAACGCCGCGAAGGAGACGGCCGCCGGCACGGCCCCGGGTACCGCCGGCGCGCAGGACGCTCCGGACGCCCCGGGGGAGCAGGGCACCACGCCGTCCGCCTGATCCCCTCCCGGCACGGGCAGGCCGCGCCGTCGCGGACGGCGACCCGCCCGGTGGCCGCGCGGTGGACGGCGGCGCCGGCGCCCGCCCGGTGAACCTAGGATGGGAGGGCTGTTCGTCCCCCACCGAGAGGTAGTACCCGTCATGTCGGTTCGTCGTGTGGCACTCCTGACCGCCGGCGGCTTCGCGCCCTGCCTGTCCTCCGCCGTCGGCGGCCTCATCGAGCGGTACACGGAGCTCGACCCGTCGATCGAGATCATCGCGTACCAGTACGGCTACCACGGCCTGCTCACCGGCACGAAGATCGTCATCGACGCCGAGGGCCGCGCGCAGGCCGGCATCCTGCACCGCTTCGGTGGCTCGCCGATCGGCAACTCGCGCGTCAAGCTGACGAACGCCGCCGACTGCGTCAAGCGAGGTCTCGTGGCCGAGGGCCAGGACCCGCTGCACGTGGCCGCCGAGCAGCTCAAGGCCGACGGCGTCGACGTCCTGCACACCATCGGCGGCGACGACACCAACACCACCGCCGCCGACCTGGCCGCGTTCCTGCACGAGAACGGCTACGAGCTGACCGTCGTGGGCCTGCCCAAGACGATCGACAACGACGTCGTGCCGATCCGTCAGTCGCTGGGCGCCTGGACCGCGGCCGAGGAGGCCGCCGGGTTCGCGGCGAACGTCATCGGCGAGCACCGCTCGGGCCCGCGCATGCTCATCGTGCACGAGGTCATGGGCCGGCACTGCGGCTGGCTCACCGCCGCCGCGGCCAAGGAGTACCGCAAGTGGCTCGACGCGCAGGAGTGGGCGCCCGCCCTGGGCCTGACGCGCGAGCGCTGGGACGTGCACGCGGTGTTCCTGCCGGAGCTGGCGCTCGACATCGACGCCGAGGCGGAGCGCCTCAAGGCCGTCATGGACGACCAGGGCAACGTCAACATCTTCCTGTCGGAGGGTGCGGGCATGCACGAGATCGTCGCGCAGCTCGAGGCGGCGGGCGAGGAGGTCCAGCGCGACCCGTTCGGTCACGTCAAGCTCGACACGATCAACCCGGGCCAGTGGTTCGCGCAGCAGTTCGCGGAGAAGCTGGGCGCCGAGAAGGTCATGGTCCAGAAGTCCGGCTACTACTCGCGCGCCGCCGCCGCGAACGCCGAGGACCTGCGTCTCATCAAGTCGATGACGGATCTCGCGGTCGACTGCGCCCTGCGCGGCGAGCCGGGCGTCATCGGCCACGACGAGGAGGACGGCGACCGGCTCAAGGCGATCGCGTTCCCACGCATCGCCGGCGGCAAGGCGTTCGACGTGCACACCGAGTGGTTCGGCGAGCTCCTGGCCGGCATCGGTCAGCCGCTCGTCCCCGCCGCGCCGGTCGCGCACTGAGGGCCGGGCACCATGAGCAGCGCCGTCGACGCCGTCGCACCGGGCACGGACCCGGACGGGCTGGACCGGTTCCGCGACCTCGTCGCGCTCCAGCAGCCGACCTGGCCGGACGCGGACGCCCTCGCGGCGGTCGCCGCCCGGCTGTCGGTCGCGGCGCCGCTCGTGGTGCCCGCCGAGGCGGACACCCTCACCGAACGCCTCGCCGCGGCCGGCCGCGGCGAGGCGTTCCTCCTGCAGGGCGGTGACTGCGCCGAGACGTTCGCGGACGCGAACGCCACGCGCATCCGCAACAAGGTCCGCACGATCCTGCAGATGGCGGTCGTCCTCACGCACGGCGCGAGCACGCCCGTGGTGAAGATGGGCCGGTTGGCCGGGCAGTACGCGAAGCCCCGGTCGTCGGACCTCGAGACACGCGACGGCGTGACACTGCCGTGCTACCGGGGCGACATGGTCAACGGCCACGCGTTCACCCCGGAGTCGCGCATCCCCGACCCGCAGCGGCTGGAGCAGGCGTACCGGATCTCCGCGGCGACCGCCAACGTGGTGCGCGCGTTCACCCGGGGCGGGTACGCCGACCTGCGTCGCGTGCACGAGTGGAACCGCGGGTTCATGCAGAACCCGTCGTACGCGCGCTACGAGCGCACCGCCACGGAGATCGACCGGGCGATCCGGTTCATGGACGCGTGCGGCGCGGACTTCGACGCGCTGCGCACCGTCGAGTTCTTCCTCAGCCACGAGGCGCTGATCCTCGACTACGAGCGAGCGCTGACGCGCGTCGACCCGCGGACCGGCCGTCACTACGACACGAGCGCGCACTTCCTGTGGATCGGCGAGCGCACCCGGCACCTCGACGGCGCGCACGTCGAGTTCCTGTCGCGGGTGGCCAACCCGATCGGCGTCAAGCTCGGCCCGACGACGACCGCGGACGACGCGCTCGCCCTCGCGCATCGGCTGAACCCCGACAACACGCCCGGTCGGCTGACGTTCATCACCCGTATGGGCGCCTCGAAGGTGCGCGACGTCCTGCCCGAGGTGGTCGCGAAGGTCACGGCCGCGGGGGTGTCCGTCACGTGGGTGACGGACCCGATGCACGGCAACACGATCACGTCCGACAGCGGCTTCAAGACACGACGGTTCACCGACGTGCTCGACGAGGTCACCGGGTTCTTCGAGGTGCACCGCGACCTCGGCACGGTGCCGGGCGGCCTGCACATGGAGCTGACGGGCGACGACGTCACCGAGGTGCTCGGGGGCAGCGAGGAGATCTCGGACGAGGGGCTCGCGCTGCGCTACGAGACGCTGGTGGACCCGCGGCTGAACCACCAGCAGTCCCTGGAGACGGCCTTCCAGGTGGCCGAGATGCTCACGCGGCGGTGATCGTCACCAGACCGTGAGGGTCACGGTGCTCCCCTCGGGGGCCTTGCCGGTCTGGTCCTGGAACCGCACCGTGTCGAGCAGGCCGCCGAGGTAGCGGTTCACGTCAACCTCGAACCCCGCGTCCGCGAGGGCGTCGGAGGCCTCCTGCTCGGACATCCCGACGACGTCGGGCACCTTCACCTCGCGCGGCCCCGCGGACAGGGTGAGCGTGACGGTGTCGGTGCGCCGGGCGTCGCTGCCCTGCTCGGGGTCCTGCGCCAGGACGTGGCCCTCGGCGACCTCCGTGGAGTGCTCCGGGTCGGCGTGGTCGACGCGCAGCCCGGCGGCGGCGAGGTCCTGCTCGGCGTCCTGCGCCGACCGGCCGACCACCTGGGGCACCTGCACCGGCGCGGGACCCTGGGAGACGGTGAGGCGCACCTCGGTGTCGTGCGGCTCGCGCGCCCCCTCCTCGACGGACACCTCGAGCACCTCGCCCTCGGGCGCCTCGTCGTCGTACGCTCCGCCGGAGGGGCCGACCGTGAAACCGGCGTCCTCCAGGGCGGCCTCGGCGTCGCGCTGCGCGGACCCGACCAGACCGGTCGGGACGGTGAGCATCTCGACCCCCAGGGAGACCACGAGGGTGACGGCGCCGTCGCGACGCACGGGCTCGCCGGCACCGGGTTCGGTGCTCACGACGTCACCCTCGGCGACCTCGTCGTCGAACGCCTCCGTGGTGCGGCCTGCCAGGCCGGCGGCGTCGAGGGCCGCCTGCGCGTCCTCGGCCTCCGCGCCGACGAGGCCGGCGGGCACGTCGGTCCACGCCCCGGGCCCGTCGGCGAACCACCACCAGCCGCCGACGCCGCCTCCGGCGAGGAGCACCGCCACGCACAGCCAGGCGACCGCGGCGCGTCGGCGTCGGCGGGGACGGCGCACCGGGACGTCGTGGGGCATCGCCGTGGTCGGTGCGGTGACGACGTGCTCGGTGACGTGCCCGGTCGGGACCACGTCGGCGAAGAACGCCGCGGGGATCTCATCGACGTCGTCCGCGGAGCCGGCGCCGACCGCGGGTCCCGGCGGCGACGTGGTGGCGTCGTCGGCGGCGGCCTCGTCCACCGGTGAGAGCGCCGAGCCTGCGGTCGTCGTGCCCGGCACGACCGGGTCGGCGGTGCGGTCGAGGACGTCGTCGGGCAGACCGGTCCGCAGCGCGCGCAGCGCGGCCAGCGCCACCCCGGCGTGGGCGGGCCGGCGAGCCGGGTCGCGGGCGGTGAACGACGCGAGCAGGGCGTCGACCTCCGCCGGCAGCCACGGCACCCGCTCCGACGGTGGCGGCAGGTCCTCGTGGACGTGCCGGAAGGCGACCTGCACCGGCGTCTCGCCGGGGTAGGGGAGCGCTCCGGTGAGCATCTCGTGCAGCAGCACACCGACGGCGTAGACGTCGGTCGCCGGGGTGCACCCGCCCGAGGTGATCACCTCGGGCGCGAGATAGGCGACGGTCCCGAGGATCGTCCCGGTGGCGGTGGACGTCACCTCGGTGACGGCCCGCGCCAGCCCGAAGTCCGCGACCTTGACGCGGTCCTCGTCGTCGACGAGCACGTTCTCCGGCTTGACGTCGCGGTGCACGAGCCCGACCCGGTGGGCGGCGGCGAGCGCGGCCAGCACCTGCGCGGCGACGTCCAGCGCCCGGTCGGCGCGCAGCGGGCCCTCGCGCAGCTCGGCACGCAGGTTGTGGCCCGGGACGTACTCCATCGTCAGGTAGCTCGTGTCGCCGTCGACGCCCTGGTCGAACACCGCGACGACCCCGGGGTGCGACAGCCGCGCCGACGCCCTCGCCTCGCGCCGGAACCGGGAGACGAAGCTCGCGCCGTCCACGCCCTCGGCGAGGTGCGGGTGCATGATCTTCACCGCGACCTCGCGGCCGAGGCGGCGGTCCCGGGCCCGGTAGACCGTGGCCATGCCACCGCGGGCCACGCGCGCGACGATCTCGTACCGCCCGTCGACCAGGCGGCCGAGCTGAGGATCAGTCGTCGTGGTGGCCACGGGGCGAGTCTATTTCGCCGACCCGGCGCCGGCCCGCAGGCCGGGCCGACTAGGCTGGCGGGGTGAACGACACGAACGAGCCCACCCTGGACGACCTCGTCGGCGACTGGTCGACCCTGCCGGACGTCGCGGAGGCCCTGGACCTCGAGATCCGCCGCGTGCGCGGTCTCGTCGCCGACCGCCACCTCGTGGGTGTCAAGCGGGGCGAGCGCACCACGTTCCAGGTCCCGACCGCCTTCCTCGTCACCACCGACGAGGGCACCCGGGTGCTGGAGACGCTGCGCGGCACCGCGACCGTCCTGCAGGACGCCGGGTTCGACGACGCGGAGGCGCTGCGCTGGCTCTTCACCGAGCAGGAGTCGCTCGGCACCACCCCGATCGCCGCGATGCGCGCAGGGCGCCGCGCCGAGGTGCGCCGCCTCGCCCAGGCGCTCGCCTGAGCGTCGCGCACCGCGTCCCGCGGCGAGACACCCCGCGGGTCAGGAGCGGCGGTCCACCGCCGCGCGGGCCAGCGCCACCAGCACCGTGCGTCCCTCGGTGGTGAGCTCGGCCGCCGACAGGGCGTCGAGGGCCTCGGCGGTGAGCTCCTCGACGAGCCGCTCGACCCCGTCCAGGGCCCCCGAGCCGACGACGAGGGCGCGCAGCGCGGCGACGTCCTCGGCCGTGAGGTCGGGATCGCCGAGGCGTGCGGTGAGCTCTGCGCGGTCGGCGTCGCCGCTGCCGGCCAGCGTGCGGGCCACGAGCACGGTGTGCTTGCCCTCGCGCAGGTCGTCGCCCGCAGGCTTGCCGGTGACGGCGGGGTCGCCGAACACGCCCAGGACGTCGTCGCGGAGCTGGAACGCCTCGCCGAGCGGCAGGCCGACGGCGCCCATCGCCTTGACGGCGTCGTCACCGGCCCCGGCGAGGACCGCGCCCAGCACCAGCGGCCGCTCCACCGAGTAGCGGGCGGACTTGGCCCGCAGCACGGTGCGGGCCCGCGCCTCGTCCGTGGCGGGGTCGGTGCCCCAGGGCTCGGCCTGGACCAGCACGTCGAGGTACTGGCCGACGACGACCTCGCTCGTCATCGCGTCGAACAGCTCGCGGGCCCGGCGCGCGACCTCCGGCGGCAGGGCGTCCAGCGCGGCCGCCGACTCGCGGTGCGCGGCGACGAGGCACAGGTCGCCCAGCAGGATCGCCGCGGCGACCCCGAAGCGGCCGGCGTCGCCGGACCACCCGCGCTCGACGTGCCGGGCCTCGAAGACGCGGTGCGCGGTGGGCAGGCCCCGGCGCGTGTCGGAGGCGTCCATGACGTCGTCGTGCAGCAGCGCGGCCGCCTGGAACAGCTCCAGCGCCGCGCCCATGCGCACGACCGCGTCCCGCTGCGGGCCGGACGCCGCCCCGCCGTGCGCCCGGAACGACCAGTAGCAGAACGCGGCGCGCAGCCGCTTGCCGCCCGCCAGGAGCGCGCCGACCTGCTCGGTCAGGGCCGTGGTGCCGGGCCCCGTGGTGGCGACCTCGGCGGCGAGGCGGTCCAGGTGGGCGGCGAGGGCGGCGTCGACGTCGTGACGGAGGTTCTCCTGGTCGACCAGGGGAGCGGCAGGCATGCCGACAGCCTAGGTGCTGGGCACGAGGCGGAGCACGCCGCCACGTCCGTCCGGATCTTGACCGGTCAGCCCTC
This sequence comes from Isoptericola dokdonensis DS-3, assembly GCF_001636295.1. Classification (NCBI taxonomy): domain Bacteria; kingdom Bacillati; phylum Actinomycetota; class Actinomycetes; order Micrococcales; family Promicromonosporaceae; genus Isoptericola; species Isoptericola dokdonensis. The sequence continues at coordinate 421,723 of NZ_CP014209.1, forward strand.
CGCCGGCGCCACCGTGCCCGAGACCGTGACGAGACGACGCTCCCCGTCGTCCAGGACCCCGACGTGCACGGACTCGACGACCGGGGTCTTCTTCCTCCCGGTGGTCCGGGTGAACACGGCCTGTGCGGCCAGCTCCGAGGTGCCCACCTCCTCGGCCCGGGCGAAGCCGGCGGTCTCGAGCCGCTGCGCGTACTGGCGGACGACCTTGCGGGCGCCGAGCGACGTGGCCAGGTTGAGCGAGACGTCGACGAGCCCGTCCCGGGGCGCGGCCGAGCTCGCCAGGACCGTGGCGTCCTCCGGGCCGGCGAGCAGGTCCACCGGGAAGCCGGGTGCGTAGTCGCCGACCGTGCTGGCGACGTCGAACGTCGGCAGGGCGGTCGGGCCGGCCGACGTGACCGGGGCGGGGGCGCCGGCCTGCGGCGGAGGAGCGGCAGGCTGGCAGCCGACGAGCGCCGGCGTCAGGACGACGAGCACGGCGGCCGCGAGCGCCGGCGAGCGAGGTCGGGACGGGGGCACGCGACCACCGTAGCGTCCCGCCGTCCACAGGTCCGCGCCCTGCACAGATGTGGCGGAGCCGGTGCCGACGAGGGTGTCGACCACGTTGGGATCGGCTCATGACTTCGCTCCCTGACACCGCGGAACCGCCCCTGACGCTGCGCTCGCCGCAGGACCTCCTCGCAGCCGTCCCGTACCAGCTCGGGTTCCGCCCGGCCGAGTCCGTCGTCCTGGCCTGCGTGGCCGGGCGCCGCCTCGTCCTGGTCGCCCGGGTCGGGCTGGACGACCTCGGCACGCCCTCCGCCCACGACGGCCTGGCCGGGCTGCGGCGCGCCGTGCGGCACGCCGACCCCGACTGGTGCGCCCTGATCGTGTACACCGACCACGATCCCGCCGACGTCGAGGACCGGGCCGAGCTGGTGCGCGACGTCCTCGACCCCGCCACCCGGGTCGAGGAGTGGCACGTGTCCTCGACGAGGTTCCGCGGGCTCGGGTGCACCGACGCGGGCTGCTGCCCGCGCGACGGGCACCCCGTCGAGGCCCTGGACTCCGGCGTCGTGGGCGCGGCGCAGGTCCTCGCCGGACGGACGGTCGCCGCGTCGGCGCGCGCCGCCTTCGAGATCCGCCCCGCCGACCGCGCCGTCCGCGACCTCGCGGCCCGGGCCGCCCGGCGCAGCGAGCATGCCGGCCGGACCGACGACACGCGCACGACGTGGCGACGCGAGGCGTTGGCGACCTGGCGTCAGGCGCTGCGGTGCGTCCCGCCCGCACCCGACGGGGACGGGGCGGACGCCGTCGGCCCCGCGCTGGCGGGCCGGGTCGCCGCGGCGCTCGCGGACCGGCAGGTGCGCGACGCGGCGCTGCTCACCCTGGTGCCGGGGCACGACGCGTCGGCCCGGTCGACCCTGGAGTGCGCCGACCCCGTCGGGGTGGAGGAGGCGACCGCCCGCGCCATGGCGGCCGTCACCGACCCCGCGGTCGCGGTCCGGCCCGACGCCGCGACGGCAGCCCGGGCCCGGGCGGTGCTGGAGCGGACGGTGGCGTGCGCGCCGCGGCGGCTCCAGGCGGCTCCGCTGACGCTCCTGGCGTTCCTGGCGTGGTGGGAGGGCGACGGCGCGCGGGCGTCCCACCGGGTCGCGGACGCGCTGGACCGTGACCCCGGATACCGGTTGGCCCGGCTGGTCGAGGGCGTCGTCGGGACGGGCCTGCCGCCGGGGTGGGTGCGCCGCCGCGGGGCCGCACCGGCGCAGCCCCCGGACCGGCAGGTCGGGTAGCGTGCCACCATGGCGATCGTCGTGGGACATCTCAGCACCGCCGAGGGCTCCGAAGCGCTGGGGGCCGCCGTCGCGGAGGCCCGTCGGCGCGGGACGGAGCTCGTCCTGGTCACGGGCTCGCCGGACGGCGCCTCATCGGAGCTCGACGCCCTGGCCGAGCGGCTGGCCGGCGCCGGTGTGGCCCACCGGGTCGTGCCCGGCACCGGTGACCTCGCGGACGATCTCGTCCGCACCGCGGCGGAGTCCGGTGCGGAGCTCATCGTCATCGGTCTGCGGCGTCGCAGCCCCGTCGGCAAGCTCATCCTGGGGTCGGGCGCGCAGCGGATCCTGCTCGACGCGCCGTGCCCCGTCCTGGCGGTCAAGCCCTGAGACGGTCGCGCCACGCCGATCACCACGGCGTCACCACGACGTGCCGCCGGTGCGGGCGTGCCCGGAATAGCGGGCAGAGGTGGGGCGTTGTGCCTGCTGTCCATCGCGCACCGCGACGACTGCGTCCGGGATCACGGCGTCGTCGCCGCCCCTCCTGAGGCTGCACCCCGGTGCCGCCGGTACAATATAGGTGTCCGCCCGAGCCGGAGAGTGACCGAGAGATCAGGTCCCCGGCCCCGACGGTGGTTCACCGTCCCCCCTCGATTGCCGAAAGGTCGGTTTGTGGCGTCCACTGCGCAGAACCCCCCGCTGCCCCGAGAGTTCGAACATGCGGCCCTCCAGGAGCTCCTGGCTCGCGGCGCCGCCGCAGGTCGCGTCGACGCCGAGAGTTTCCGCTCCGCCTGCGAGGCCGCGGCGGTCGGCGACCCGAAGCGCCTGAAGGCGGTGCTGCGGGCGTTCGCGACGGCCGGCGTGGAGATCGGGCTGCCGACGGCCACCAAGGTCGCCGCGGCGACGTCCGGCGGGGCCACCAAGACCCAGGCCCGGGCGAAGGCCCCCACCGCGAAGGCCGCCACCACGCGCGCCGCGGGCTCGACCGACGCGTCGGAGCCGGCGGAGGAGGGGGACGAGGCCGCCGCCGCGTCCGCCGCCCCGAAGAAGGCCGCGACACGCGCCCCGGCGAAGAAGGCCCCGGCCAAGAAGGCCGCCGGCACCACGACCCGTTCGAAGGCGGCCGCGAAGGCTGCGCCGGTGGCGGACGAGGAGCCGCAGGACGAGGACCTCGAGGTCGACGCGGACGACACCGGGTCGGACGAGCCCGACGGCGACCAGACGACCGGGGGCACCAAGACCTCGGCGCGCGTCGCCCGCGAGAAGCGCGAGGAGGACCGTGGCGGGTTCGTCGTGTCCGACTCGGACGACGACGACCAGCCCGCCCAGCAGGTCGTGACGGCCGGCGCCACCGCCGACCCCGTCAAGGACTACCTCAAGCAGATCGGCAAGGTCGCCCTGCTCAACGCCGAGCAGGAGGTCGACCTCGCCAAGCGCATCGAGGCCGGTCTGTTCGCCGAGGAGCGCCTCGCGCAGGACTACAAGGACTTCGACCGGTCCAAGGCCAGCGCGGACGAGCGTCGTGACTGGCGCGACCTGCAGTGGATCGCCCACGACGGCAAGCGGGCGAAGAACCACCTGCTCGAGGCGAACCTGCGACTCGTCGTGTCCCTGGCCAAGCGGTACACCGGCCGCGGCATGCTGTTCCTGGACCTCATCCAGGAGGGCAACCTCGGTCTGATCCGTGCGGTCGAGAAGTTCGACTACACCAAGGGCTACAAGTTCTCGACGTACGCCACCTGGTGGATCCGGCAGGCGATCACCCGCGCGATGGCCGACCAGGCCCGCACCATCCGCATCCCGGTGCACATGGTCGAGGTCATCAACAAGCTGGCCCGCGTGCAGCGCCAGATGCTCCAGGACCTGGGCCGCGAGCCCACCCCGGAGGAGCTCGCCAAGGAGCTGGACATGACGCCCGAGAAGGTCGTCGAGGTCCAGAAGTACGGCCGCGAGCCGATCTCGCTGCACACGCCGCTCGGTGAGGACGGCGACAGCGAGTTCGGTGACCTCATCGAGGACTCCGAGGCCGTCGTGCCGTCCGACGCGGTGTCGTTCACGCTGCTCCAGGAGCAGCTGCACCAGGTGCTGGACACCCTGTCCGAGCGTGAGGCCGGCGTGGTCTCGATGCGCTTCGGTCTGCAGGACGGCCAGCCCAAGACGCTCGACGAGATCGGCAAGGTCTACGGGGTGACGCGCGAGCGCATCCGGCAGATCGAGTCCAAGACGATGTCGAAGCTGCGCCACCCGTCGCGCTCGCAGGTCCTGCGCGACTACCTCGACTGACCCGCGCCTCGCGCGCGCAGGTCGCCACGAGAGCCCCGCACCGGAGGAACGGTGCGGGGCTCTCGTGCGTGCGGGTCGCGGGGGGCCTCGTCAGCCGACGCGGTCCGAGACGACGGCCCAGCGGGACGTCGGGTCGAGCACGCCGTGCGGGTCGAGCCGGCGACGCAGCGTGACGAGCCGGTCATAGGCGGCCGGGCCGAACGCCGTGCGGACCTGACGGGCGGAGGCGGCGTCCCGCGGCCCGGCGAAGTTCAGCAGGGATCCGCCCGTGCTCCACGGGGCCAGGGCGTCGACGACGCGCTGCAGGTGCTCGGCGGCGTCCGGCGGACCGGCGGGCCAGCCGAGAGCCCCCACGAACAGCGTGTACGCCGCGTCCCGGCCGGCCACGGCGCTCGGCACCGCGGGCGGGCGCGCGACCGCGCCGCCGAGCAGCCGGAGCTCGGCCAGGACGACGGGGGAGTCCGCGGGCGTCGCGGCGAGGAACGCGTCGACGGCCTCCGCCGGCAGCTCGCGCAGGGCGACGCCACGGTCGAGCAGCGGCATCGGGTCCTCGGGGTCCGCGTGCACGGCCCCCAGGGCGGAGTACGGCAGGTCGCCCACCGTGTCGAGGACGGGCGCCGCGGTCGTGCGCAGCGCGTCGACCAGCGGGTCGGGCGCGTCGAGGTCGCCGTGCCGGACGTAGCGGACCGCGACGACCGCCCGGCCGCGCAGCGGCGCCGGCAGGTCGGGCAGCGGCGGCAGGTTGAGCCGCACCACCGACGTGGACACGGCGTCGGGCAGGTCCGTGACGAGCTCGCGCCAGCGGTGCACCACGGCGGGGGCGTCGCCGACGTCGAACCACAGCGCCCCGGCCCGTACGACGGCGGCGGGGATCAGGTCGAAGGTCATCGCGGTGACGACGCCGTACGCGCCGCCGGCGCCGCGCAGCGCCCAGAACAGGTCGGTGTGCCGGGTCGGGGTGGCCGTCACGAGGTCCCCGGACGGGGTGACCACGTCGATCGACCGGACGTGGTCCGCGGCGAAGCCGAAGGTGCGGGCCGACGGGCCGAGCCCGCCGCCGAGCGTGTAACCGACGACGCCGACCTGCGGGGACGAGCCGCACAGCCCGCCGAGCCCGTGGGGCGCGGCGGCGTCGAGCACCGCCTGCCAGCGGACACCGGCTCCGACGGTGGCCGTACGGCTCAGCGGGTCGACCTCCAGCCGGGCGAGGCCCGAGGTGTCGAGCAGGACGTCGGCGGGGCCGGTGGCCGCGGCGCTGTGGCCGGTCGAGCGGACGCCCACGCCCAGTCCGTGCGCCACCGCGGCACGGACCGTCAGGGCGACGTCACCCGGGGTGGCGGCCCGGACGACGAACGCGGGACGGTGGTCGAGCGCGAGGTTGTAGCCGGGCAGGGCCTCCTCGTAGCCGTCGTCGTCGGGCCGCAGGACGGTGCCGCTGATCGTGCGGGCGAGCGCGGCGGCCGCGTCGGTGGCGGCGGCGAGATGCTCCGACGTGGGGACGTCGAGCGCGGTCGTGGGACCGGTGGTACGGGACATCGGTGCTCCCTCGGTTCGATGGTGCCGCCAGGAGGGAGGGCACGCCGGGCGCTCCGTGACATCGGTGCCGGCGGAGGTACCGCGACCTGCGGTGATGTGGCAGTGTGTCCGCGTGATCCTCGCCACGGTCAACGGTCGTCAGCGGTCGGCTGTTCCTCTGCTCGCCGCCCTCGTCGCGGGCGTCCTCGCACTGTCCCTCCTCGGGGCGCCGCCGGCGCAGGCGGCGACGTGGCGCCTCCAGGAGTCCGGCGGCGGGACGATCACGGCCTCGTCGTCGAAGACGCTGAAGGTCCGCTACCTCAAGGGCGGCAAGCCGGTGCGTGGCGCCAAGGTCACCCTGCAGCGCAAGAAGGGCTCGTCGTGGGTGAAGGTGCGCACCGTGCGCACCGGCAAGAAGGGCGGCGCCTCGGTCAAGGTCTCGCCGTCCGCCACGACCACCTACCGGTTCCGCACCGGCAAGGCGCGCAGCGGCACGGAGAAGATCCGGGTCGTCCCGGCCCGGTTCGCGATCACCGGGTCCGGGTCCGGGCACGGGGTCGGGCTGTCCCAGTGGGGGGCCTACCAGCAGTCACGCCAGGGCCGCACGGCCGCGCAGATCCTCGCGTACTACTACCCGGGCACGTCCGTGTCGGAGGCGAACGACCCGCGCACCACCCTGGACGTGCAGGTGCTCGGCCCTCCCGCGGACCGGCGGACCTCCACGGCCCTGGCCGTCGGGTCGGGGGCGTGGCGGCTGAAGGACGCGCAGGGCAAGGTCGTCGCGTCGGGCGGGTCGGCGCGGCAGGTCAGCGTCCGGACGACGTCGACCGGCGTGGCCGCCACGGTCACCGAGGGCGGCCGGAAGAAGGCCTCGGTGGGCTCGCGGTCGCGGCTGACCTTCGAGTGGACCGGCACCCGCCTCCACTCCCCGGCCGGGACGAGGGCCGTGGCACGGGTCTCCGGGGCGCAGGGCACCTACCGGCACGGCTCCCTGGAGGTGACGAAGCGTTCCGGGCGCGTGAACGTCGTCAACCGGGTCGTCATCAACACCGAGTACCTCTACGGGATCGACGAGATGCCGTCCGGGTGGGGGGCGAGCAGCAACCGCGGCGCCGCCGCGCTCCAGGCCCAGGCCGTCGTGGCCCGCAACTACGCGATCGTCGAGAAGGTCCGCGGCCTCAAGCCCGCGTGCGGCTGCCACGTCTACGACGACACCCGCTCGCAGCACTACGTCGGCTGGCGCAAGCAGGGCGGGAGCTGGGGCGGTGCCTGGGTGGCCGCCGTCGACGCGACCGTCCACGACGGCACCGTGACCGTGCTGCGGGACGCCGCCGGCGGGTTCGCCGAGACGCCGTACTTCGCGTCCACGGGTGCGGCGGGCGGCCGGCGGGGCACCGCGACGAACGCCGAGGCCTTCGGCACCAAGGCACTGCCGTACCTGCGGCACGTCCCGGACGGCTACGCGGCGAAGGCCCCCGGCAACCCGTACCTGCGCTGGACCGACTCGATCACCCAGGCGAAGGCCCGCTCGATCTTCGGGCTGTCGGCGGTGCGGTCGGTCGCGGTGACCTCCCGCTGGTCCGGCGGGCAGGTCCGGACGCTGACGGCGACCTCCGCCACCGGCAAGAAGGTCTCGCGCACGCGGTCGGCGGAGGGCTGGCGCACCACCCTCGGCCTGACCGGGGGCTGGGTGTCGTCGTTCGCGGGTCGCTCGCGCTGACGGTCGCGGTCCCGCGTCGCCGGGGTGCCACGGCCGTCGCGGGGTGCCGCCGCCCGGGCGGCCGCCGGCCCGGACGCACGCGAGCCCCGCACCTCGGGAGGTGCGGGGCTCGCGGGACGGCGGGCGGCGCGCAGGCCGCGCCGTGTCAGTCGGACTCGGGTCGGGCGGAGCCGTGCTGGCTGTGCAGCCGGTCGGTCTCGTCCTGGACGTGGAGGGCGACGCTCCGGTAGGCGTCGGCGTGGGCACGAGCGTGGTGGCCGCAGAAGAGGAGCTCTCCGACGGGAAGCACCACGCGGACGTAGGCCTGCGCCCCGCAGCGGTCGCAGCGGTCTGCGGCGGTCAGCGGCTCGGTCGTGGGTTCGGTCGTCGTGGTCACACCTCCATCAAACCATCCGGGCCCCGGATTGTTCCCCTCGACGGCCCCTGGTTCGCTCCGGGCGATCAGCCGCGCGCCCACCAGCGGAGCGCCTGCGCGGTGGTGTCGGCCGCCTCGACTACCCTCGAGCGCGTGACAGCCACGTCTGAGTCCGGGTACACCGCACGCCACCTGTCCGTCCTCGAGGGGCTCGAGGCGGTGCGCAAGCGCCCCGGCATGTACATCGGGTCGACCGACTCCCGTGGCCTCATGCACTGCCTGTGGGAGATCATCGACAACTCGGTCGACGAGGCCCTCGGCGGGCACGCGACGGACATCAGGGTGGTGCTGCACGCCGACTCCTCGGTGACCGTCGAGGACGACGGCCGCGGCATCCCCGTCGACGCCGAGCCCAAGACGGGCCTGTCGGGCGTCGAGGTCGTGTTCACCAAGCTGCACGCGGGCGGCAAGTTCGGCGGCGGCTCGTACACGGCGTCGGGCGGCCTGCACGGCGTCGGCGCGTCGGTCGTCAACGCCCTGTCGTCACGCCTCGACGTCGAGGTCGACCGGTCCGGCAAGACGTACCGGATGACGTTCCACCGGGGCGAGCCGGGCACGTTCGCCGACCCGGCGTCCGGGCCCACCCCGGACACGGGGTTCACCCCCTTCGTGGACCACAGCGAGCTGACGGTCGTCGGCAAGGTGGCCCGCGGCCGCACCGGCACGCGCGTGCGGTACTGGGCGGACCGGCAGATCTTCCCGAAGTCGGCCGTCTTCGCCTACGACGAGCTCGTCACCCGTGCCCGCCAGACGACGTTCCTCGTGCCGGGGCTGCGCATCACGGTGCGCGACGAGCGCGGGGTGCCCGGCACCCCGGGGGAGTCCGGTCCGCACGAGGAGGTCTTCCAGCACGACGGCGGCGCGGTCGATTTCGTGGAGTTCCTCGCCCCGGACACGCCGGTGACCTCGACCTGGCGGCTCCAGGGCTCGGGCCGATTCACCGAGACCGTGCCCGTGCTGGACGCCAAGGGCCACATGTCCCCGCAGGACGTCGAGCGGGAGTGCGAGGTCGACGTGGCGCTGCGCTGGGGCGCCGGCTACGAGACCGAGCTGCGCACCTTCGTCAACATCATCGCCACCCCCAAGGGAGGGTCGCACCGCACCGGGTTCGAGCAGGGGCTGCTCAAGATCGTCCGCAAGCAGGTGGAGGCCAACGCCCGCCGGCTCAAGGTGTCCGCGAAGGACTCCGCCGAACGGATCGAGAAGGACGACGTGCTGGCGGGGCTCACCGCCGTCGTCACGGTGCGCCTCGCCGAGCCGCAGTTCGAGGGCCAGACGAAGGAGGTGCTGGGCACCGCCCCGGTGCGCGCGATCGTGGCGCGGGTGGTGGAGTCCGAGCTCGGGGCCCTGCTGACCTCGACCAAGCGGGACGAGAAGGCCCAGTCGGCGCTGCTGCTGGAGAAGGTCGTCGCCGAGATGCGGGCGCGGGTCACCGCGCGCAAGCAGAAGGAGATCTCCCGCCGCAAGAACGCGCTGGAGTCGTCGTCGCTGCCGGCGAAGCTCGCGGACTGCCGCAGCGACGACGTGACCCGTTCCGAGCTGTTCATCGTCGAGGGCGACTCGGCGCTCGGCACCGCGAAGCTGGCGCGGTCCAGCGACTTCCAGGCGCTGCTGCCGATCCGCGGCAAGATCCTCAACGTCCAGAAGGCGTCGATCAGCGACATGCTGCGCAACGTGGAGTGCGCGGCGATCATCCAGGTGCTCGGCGCGGGCTCGGGCCGGTCGTTCGAGCTGGAGGCGGCCCGCTACGGCAAGGTCGTGCTGATGACGGACGCCGACGTCGACGGCGCGCACATCCGCACCCTGCTGCTCACGCTGTTCTACCGGTACATGCGACCCATGCTGGAGGAGGGTCGCGTGTATGCGGCCGTGCCGCCGCTGCACCGTATCGAGGTGCTGGGCTCGGGCCGGCGCAAGAACGAGTACGTCTACACGTACTCCGAGGCGGAGCTGAACGCGACGCTGAAGAAGCTCGACCGGGCCGGACGCCGCTACAAGGACGACATCCAGCGGTACAAGGGCCTGGGCGAGATGGACGCCGACCAGCTCGCGGAGACCACGATGGACCCGCGCCACCGCACCCTGCGTCGCGTGACGGTCGAGGGCGCGGAGGCCGCCGAGCGGGTCTTCGAGCTGCTCATGGGCTCCGACGTCGCGCCCCGCAAGGAGTTCATCGTCGCGGGCGCGGGTGCGCTGGACCGTTCCCAGATCGACGCCTGACGGGCACGCCGGGCGACCTGTCCGGATCGCGGCCACCGGCGCGCCGCACGCCGTGGTCCGGATAGGGTGGACGACCGTGACGATCTCCACGCGCCCGTACCCCGCCCGCCTCCTGGCCGCCGCCACCGCGGGCCTGCTCTCCGTCGGTCTCCTGGCCGGCTGCTCGTCCGACGACGCGGCGACCCCGGCGGCGAGCGGCTCGCCCGCAGTGAGCGCCGAGGCGACCGAGGCGGCGCAGGAGGTCACCGAGCTCTCCTACGCGGGCGAGACCGGCAGCACGGCGCTCGACCTGCTGCTCGTCCACGACCCCGACGCCGAGGTGTCCGGCGAGGGCGAGATGGCCTACGTGACCGGGATCAAGGGCCGCACGGCCGAGGACGGCCAGGAGTTCTGGGCGCTCTACGTCGACGGCGAGATGGCTCAGGTCGGCGCCGGCGCCCTCGAGACCGAGGACGGGCAGCAGATCCAGTGGAAGCTCGAGAAGATCGAGTCGTGAGCACCTCGACCACTCCCGACCTGACCCCGGCCGACCTGCGGGAGCGCTGGTGGCGCCCCGCCGTCGCCGTGCTCCTCGTCGTGGCCGCCGTCGTGTGGCGGATCGTCAAGGACGACCTCGGCGCCCCGCCGAACCTGGAGCTCTCCACAGCGGCCGCGTTCGCGGCAGCCGCCCTGCTGCGGCACCGCGCCGCGATGCTGGCCCCTCTGGTCGTCGTCATGGTCAGCGACGTCGTGCTGTCGAACTCGGCGATCCTCGTGTTCACGTGGACGGCCTGGGCCGTGATCGGCGTCGCCTCCTGGTGGACCCGCCGCGCCGCCGGGGGAGCGCGGTTCGTCGTCGCCCTCGGGTTCGGCGTCGGCAGCACGCTGTGGTTCTACCTCTGGACGAACCTCGGCGTCTGGCTGCAGGGCCGTGGCACGTTCTACCCGGCGGGTCTCGACGGCCTCGCCGCGAGCTACGTCGCAGGCCTGCCGTTCCTGCGGCCCATGCTGCTCGGCAACCTCGTCCTGCTGCCCGTCGCGGCCGGCGTCGTGGCGCTCGTCGAACGGCTGGAGCGCGCACACTCCCTCGGGACGGCGTCCGGCCGGGCCTGACACCTGGCGAGAAGCGGCGGCGTGCTCCGCACCGGGGCGCGCCGCCGCCGTCCGGTACCAGGAGTGTCAGCGCTGCGGGGTGAGCTCGCGGGCCCGGGCCTGCGCGACCACGCTCAGCTCCGCGGCCTTGAACGCGTGCTCCTGCGTCATCGCGGTCTCGGTGCGCTCCAGGCAGTCGAGGATCAGCCGCCCGAAGTAGGGGAACCCGACCTGGCCGTTCGCCCTGAGGTGGTGCTCGCCGTCGCCGTCGACGAGGAAGACGTGCCCGCCGCCTTCGCCCGTGGCGACGTCCACGTACTTGCGCAGCTCGACGTACCCGTCGGTGCCGAGGATGATCGTGCGGCCGTCACCCCACGTGCTCAGACCGTCCGGCGTGAACCAGTCGACCCGGCAGTAGCCGGTGGCGCCGTTGTCCATGACGATGCCGGCCTCGCCGAAGTCGTCCAGCCCCGGGTGCCGGGGGTGGTGGTAGTTCGCGATCGCGGAGTGGCTGACCTCGGCGTCCCGGGCCCCCGCGTAGTGCAGCATCTGGTCGAAGTTGTGGCTGCCGATGTCGCACAGGATCCCGCCGTACCGCTCCTTGTCGAAGAACCAGTCCGGGCGGCCGGTGCCCAGCCGGTGCGGGCCGAGCCCGATGACCTGCAGCACCCGCCCGATCGCACCGCGCTCCACGAGCTGCTCGGCCAGCACCGCGGCCTCCACGTGGATCCGCTCGGAGTAGTAGACCGCGTACTTGCGTCCCGTGCGGGCGGTCGCCTTCCGGGCCGCGGCGAGCTGGTCGAGGGTCGTCAGCGGCGCCTTGTCCGTGAAGTAGTCCTTGCCCGCCTCCATGACCCGCAGCCCGAGCGCGCACCGCTCGGAGGTCACCGCGGCCGCGGCCACCAGCCGGACCTCCGGGTCGTCGAGGATCTCCGCCTCGCTGCGCGCCACCCGCACGTCCGGGAACCTCCGGCGCATCGCCTCGACCTTCGCCGGGTCCGGGTCGTGCACCCACCGGAGCGTCCCGCCCGCGCCCGCGAGGCCCTCGCACATCCCGTACACGTGCCCGTGGTCGAGGTGCGTCGCCGCGAACACGAACTCGCCCGGCGCCACGACGGGCGCCGGCACCGGGTCCGGCGCGTACAGCGCGCCGCTCGCCCCGCTCACGAGCGCACCCCGACCGCGATCTCGCCCGGCAGGGAGTCCACTGACGCGGACTTGGCGAAGAAGTGCGGCGCCCGCCCCACCAGCGTCCCCCGCCGGTAGTACGGGTCGTCCGGAGCCAACGGCAGGTCCACCGTGCGGCGCTCGATCCCCGCCGCGTAGATCGCGGTGACGATCTCGACGGCACGGCGGCCGTCCGCACCGTCGACCGCGGGACGGCGGCGCTCGCGGACGGCGTCGAGCACGTCGTCGATCTGCCCGGCATGGCCGGTGTGAGCCAGCGGGACGTGCGCGGCGGCGACCGCCTCGATCGCGGCCTCCCGCTCGGCGTCGCGGTCGCGGGCGGGGAACCCGTTGGGGTCGGCGAGGTCGGCGGTGACCTTCCACGGCTGGGACACCCGTGCGTGGCGGCCCTGGACGACGATCGCCTGCTCCTCGCCGTGGTGCACGACCGAGGCGGTGACCTCGGCGAGCGCCCGGTCGTACTGCAGCACGGACACCGACAGGTCCTCGACCTCGGCGTTCTCGTGGGCCGCGTTGGTGAGCACCGACGTCACGGCCCGGGGTGCGCCGAGCAGCCAGAGCGTGAGGTCGAGGTGGTGGATCGCGTGGTTGAGCGTGCAGCCGCCGCCCTCGGACTCCCACGTGCCGCGCCACCACAGGTCGTAGTAGGCGGTGCCGCGCCACCACGACGAGCTCACCTGTGCGTGCGAGACGGGACCGGCCAGCCCCGAGTCGAGCACCTCCTTGAGGGTCGCGGTGTCGTCGCGGAACCGGTTCTGCGCGACGACGGACAGCACCCGGCCGTGCTCCTCGGCCGCGGCGATCATCGCGTCGCACTCCTGCAGCGACGGCGCCATCGGCTTCTCGACGAGGACGTCGACCCCGGCCTCCAGGGCGGTGATCGTCAGGCCGGCGTGCGTGGACGGGGGAGTGGCGACGCTGACGAGGTCGAGTCGCTCGGCGGCGAGCATCGCGCCGGCGTCGGTGTACACGCGGGCACCGTCGAGGCCGAGCTCGGCGCGCAGCGCCTCGGCGCGGCCGGGGGCGGGGTCGCAGAGGGCGACCACCTCGCACCGCTCGGCGAAGCGCCGGTACCCCTCGACGTGGGCACGGGCGATCCCGCCGGTGCCGATGATCCCGATGGCGAGCATGCGTGTGTCCTCCTGGACGTCGTCGTCGTGTGACATGATACGTATCATGCCGAATCCGCCGACGAGCCGCGACGTCGCCCGCCTCGCCGGCGTGTCCCAGGCCACCGTGTCGTACGCGCTCACCGGGCGCGGCACGATCTCGGCGGCGACCAGGGCGCGCGTGCTCCAGGTCGCCGAGTCCGTCGGCTACCGGCCCAACCTCGCCGCCCGCTCCATGCGCACCCGGCGCACCGGCCGTCTCGCCGTCGTCTCCGGACCGACGCTCGACCACCAGCTCCGTGTGCTGGCCGGGGCCGGTGAGGTCGCGACCGCCGCCGGGTACGCCGTGGAGACGCGCACCGTCGACGGCGACGTCGAGGAGCGCACCGCGCGCGTGCGCGAGCTCGCCGCCGCGGGCCAGCACGAGGGTGTCCTCACCCTCGTGCCCGTGCTGGCGGACGTGCTCACCGACCTCGGTGCGGCGGTCGCGGACCGCGCGGGGGAGTCGGTCGTGGTGGCCGAGGCGACCTTCGACGAGCACATGCGCTCCGCCGGCGACCTCGCCGACGCGGGACCCGTCGCGGTGTTCGTCGAGACGCTGCTCGCGGCCGGTCACCGCCGGTTCCTGCACGTCGCCGGCCCCGACCAGTACGTCTCCGCCCGTGCCCGCCGCGACGCCTACCTCGCCGCGATCGACCGGGCCGCGGCCGACCCCGCGACGGCCGACGTCGTCTCGCTCGGCGTCGTCGGTGGCACGTGGTCGCCCGAGGACGCCCGCCTCGCCGTGCAGGCCCTGCCCGACGACGCCCCGCCGCTGGCCGTCGTCGCCGCCAACGACCTGCTCGCCGCCGGGGTGCTGCGCGGGGCCGCCGAACGTGGCTGGTCCGCGCCCGGGGACGTCGTCGTCACCGGCTGGGACGCGGCCGCGATGGGCGCCTATCTCACGCCGTCGCTGACCACCGTCGACGTCGACTTCACCGAGGCTGGTCGGCGAGCGATGCGCCGGCTCGTGGCCGCCGTCCGGGGAGAGCCGGCGCCGCGGCAGGACGCGGCCGTGCAGCGCATCGTGTGGCGCGAGTCCACCGGGCCCCTGACCGTCGCCTGACCCTCGCGACCCTCAGGTGAGCGCGCGGGCCACCATCGCGAGGCCGAGCAGGCCGACGATCGCGTGGCCCACCAGCGTCGTCACCCGCCGCGTGCGGGGGGTGGCGCGACCTCGGACGGTCGCGCCGACGGCCACGAGCACGAGCTGCCAGGACATGGAGGCCACGCCCACCCCGGTGACGTACGCCGCCGCCGTGGCGGGCGACGCCGTGGGCGCGACGGCGACGGCGAGCGCCGCGAAGTAGACGAGCGTCGCGGGGTTGGCCGCGGTCAGCCCGACGAACAGCGCGAAGCGTCCCCACCCGGAGGAGAGCGGCGGTGCGTCGGCGTCGACCGTGCCGTCGCCGGAGCGGCCGTCGCCGGAGCGACCGGGGACGGGCGCGGTCCGCCGTGGCGCCGTCGCCCGGACCCACCCCACGACGGCGATGCCGACGAGAGCGCACCCGCCCACGACGGCGGGCCACGGGTCGTGGTCCGCGACCACCGACGCGGCCGCGGCACCGGCCGACAGGGCCACGGCGCAGTACGTGACGTCCACCGCGCCGACGGCCACCGCGGCGGGCCAGCCGCGAGCGAGGCCGCGGGTCATGCCCTCGGCGAGCAGCAGTGCCGCGACCGCGCCGAGCGGCAGGGCGACGCCCCACCCCGCGAGGAGCCCGCCGCCGAGTGCCGTGACGATGTCCATGGGGCGAAGCCTTCACCCGGGACACCGGGCCGGCGGAGAGATCCGCTGCCCGGCGCTCTAGGATCGCCGTGTGGACACGATCGACGACGAGATCCTCGGCATCCTGCAGGAGGAGGCGCGGATCTCCTTCAGCGACCTCGGACGCCGGGTGGGCCTCAGCGCCAACGCGGCGACCGCGCGTGTGCGCCGCCTGGAGCGTGACGGCGTCATCGTCGCCTACCGCGCGGTCCTCGCGGGCGACGAACCGTCCACGGGCCCACGGCCCGGGCTGGAGGGCTTCGTCGACGTCCGGCTGCGCGAGGAGACCGACTCCGACGCCTTCCTGGCCTGGGCACGCCGGGAGCCGCTCATCGAGGACGCGGCACACGTCACCGGGCCGTACGACTACCTCCTGCGGGTGCGTGTACGGGACACCGCGGAGCTCGACCGGCTCCTGCGGCGACTCAAGAGCGGCGCGGGCGTCGCCCAGACCCAGACCCGCCTCGCCCTGCGCTGAGTCCTGTCCGCTTCGTCGCGGCAGGGCGGCAGTGTCTAGCATGTCCGGCATGCCCGCTGCCCCGATTCCTGGCCTGTCGTTCACCGCGATCGACGTCGAGACCGCCAACCCGCAGCGGGCCTCGGTCTGCTCGATCGGTGTCGCCAAGGTGCGCGACGGCGTCGTCGTCGACACCCTCGAGACGCTCGTCCAGCCCCCGCCCGGCCACGAGGAGTTCGCCTACCGCAACGTCCAGGTCCACGGGATCACCGCGCGGGACGTCGTCGGCGCGCCGACCTGGGACGTCGTCCAGCCGAAGATCGCCGAGCTCGCGGGCGGCGACGTCCTGGTCGCGCACAACGCCTCGTTCGACCGGTCCGTCGTCACCCGGGCGAACGAAGCCCACGGGATCGTCACGCCGCGGACGCGGTGGCTGTGCACCCGCGATGCGGCCAAGGCGTTCCTCACGCTCGCCGCCTACCGCCTGCCCGTGGTGTCCGCGGCCCTGGGCATCCCCGCTCACGACCACCACGACGCCGGGGCCGACGCCCGCCAGTGCGCGCTGGTGCTGATCGAGCTCAGCCGTCGGCTCGGGCCGGACGGTCCGATGCAGGTCGGGCAGCACGTCCGGGTCTGGTAGCGCTCGGCGGCCGAAGCGCCCCGCCCTCTCCGGGCGGCGTCCCCCTCGTGCGGCGGGTGTCGTAGGCCCAGATCGCGATCTCGACGCGGTTGCGGGCGCCGAGCTTGGTCATCAGCGAGGCGACGTGCGACTTGACCGTGCTCAGGCCGACGAAGAGCTCGCCGGCGATCTCGGCGTTGGTCCGACCCCGCGCGACCAGCGCCAGCACCTCCTCCTCGCGCGCGGGGAGGTGATCGGTGGGCTGGACCGGGACCGCCGGTGCCTGCTCGGCGAAGGTCGCCAGCAGCCGGCGGGTGACTTCGGGAGCGATCAGGGCGTCCCCGCGGGCGGCCGCGTGGACGGCCTGCACGAGGAGCTCCGGCCCGGCGTCCTTGAGCAGGAAGCCGCGAGCGCCGGCGCGCAGGGCACCGAGGACGTACTCGTCGAGGTCGAAGGTGGTGATCACGACGACCGCCATCGGGTCCGGCACCTGCGGCCCGGCCAGGCGTCGTGTCACCTCGACGCCGTCGAGCCCGGGCATCCGGATGTCGACGAGGACGACGTCGGGACGCAGTCTGGTCGCCAGGTCGAGCGCGGCGAGCCCGTCCGCCGCCTCTCCCACGACCTCGAGGTCGGGTTGCGCGCCGAGGATCATCACCAGGCCGGTCCGGACCAGGTCCTGGTCGTCGGCGACCACCACGCGGATGCTCACGGCAGGACCTCCACCGGCAGCACGGCCTCGACGACCCAGCCGCCCCTGGGCCCCGGTCCCGCCGAGAACGATCCACCGAGGAGGCGGGCGCGTTCGGCCATGCCCAGCAGGCCGAACCCGGGCTCCGGGGCCGGGTCCGGCTCGGTCCGTCCGTCGTCGGCGACACGGAGCCTGACGGTGTCGCTCTCGCGGCGTACGTCGATCCCGACACGGGTCGCGCCCCGGGCGTGCCGGAGGGCGTTGGTCAGCGACTCCTGCGCGAGCCGGTAGAGCGCGGCGTCCACGGGTCCTGCCAGCCGGGCAGAGGAAAGGTCGAGCGAGACCTCGACGACGGGCGTCGCGTCGGCGCGCGCCAGAGCAGGCAGGTCCGCGACACCCCGCCGTGGTGAGTAGGTGACGGCGTCCCCTTCACGCAGCACGCGCACCATGGATCTCATCTCCGCCAGGGTCCGCGACGCCTCGGACTCGATCACTGCCAGGACGTCGGCAGCCTTCTCCGGCTGGGTGCCGGCGACCACGCCACCGGCCTGCGCCTGCACCGCGATGGCCGAGACGTGGTGGGCCACGGTGTCGTGCAGCTCGCGCGCCAGCGCCACCCGCTCCTGGTTGCGGATCTCGCGCTGCCGACGGTGCCAGAGGTCCGCGCGGTAGCGGAACACCACCGCGAGGGCGACGATCAACAGCACGAGGACGGTCCCCCCGAAGACGTCGGCCCAGCCCGTGGAGGAGGCGTACATCCCCAGCGTGACGACGACCGCCACGCACGCCGTCCCCAGGACGACCTCCCGTCCCGAGCCCCACCGCACCAGGGAGTAGAGCAGGATCAGGACGGCCAGCATGGCGTCGAGGCCGAGTTCCCCGGTGTGCGCGGTCAGCTGGAGGACCGACAGCAGCCCGGCGACGCCCCACCCGACCAGGGCGGCGACCAGGGGGTGGCTCCGCCGCCACAGCAGGGCGGGCAGCATCGCCACGGCGAGCACGGTCACCGCGGGTCGCCACGCCAGGTCCGGCCGGAGGACGCTCTCGGCCACAGCGGCGACCGCGAGCACCCCCACCAGCAGCCAGTCGAGGCGGCCGACGGGTGGCGCGTCAGCAGGCCGCGGCTCGTGCCACAGGGAGCGCCCGACGGTGTTCACCGCTCCAGCCTAGAGAGCGGCGCGCCGCGGCGTACCCGCCGAAAGGACGAGAAGCAGGTCGTTCCCTCGGCCGGGCGAGCTCCGGCCTCCGGGCCGATGCGCCCGCCGCCCGGGACCGGCGACCGTGGACGCACCGATCCGCACCAGAGCAACGGAGCACATGATGAGAACGCACCGACCCGCCACGCTGGAGGACCAGCCGGTCCCGGTCCGCGCCAAGCTCGCCGCCGCGTGGGCCAGCCTGATGTTCCTCTACGCCTACGTGGACATCCTCAACTTCTTCACGCCGGGCGTCGTCGAGGAGATCCTCGACGACAGGGTCTTCGAGTTCGACCTCTCCCAGACCTTCTCGACCAGTGCGCTCACCCTCATGACCGTCCCGATCCTCATGGTCGTGCTGTCCACGACGCTGCCCGCCCGGGCGAACCGCATCGCGAACCTCGTCGTGGCCCTGCTCTACGTCCCCGTCACGGCGTTCAACGTGGTGGGCGAGTCCTGGCTGTACTTCTACGGCCTCGGCGTCCTCGTGGAGCTGGTCCTTCTCGGACTCGTCGTGCGGTGGGCCTGGACCTGGCCGCGCACCGCACCGGCGGCGGCCAGCCCGGAGCATGCGACCGTTCGCACCCCGCAGGAGGCGTGAAACCACACCGCCCAGGAATCACACGGAAGAACTTCGCTTCTAGGTAGAGCCCTGGGGTCTGCATCAGCGAACTCTTGACGGGGAATGGCGGCAGACGTTGGCCGACTTCCAGTATTGAGGAACTGAGTGGCCCGGTCCGGCCGGATACGGCCAACACCGGGTCACTCCAGGATGCCAGCAGTGCCGCATGTACGAAGGTCAGATGTCGCCTGTCCGTGGTGCATTCCTTCTATCTTCGGGCCCTTCCGCTGAGGATTCTGCGCAGCCTCGCCGGGTCCGAAAGAAGGTCAACTATGTAGAGCCAGCCGAGGAGTCCTACGTCGTGGTGGACATCTCCGGTGTGAGCACCCAGCAGGGCAGCTCCGTCGTCGCTGTGCGCGTGACCTCCGGAGAAGCCGTGTGTTGAGTTGCGTAGCAAGTACATGTACTTAGCGGCCGCGGCTCTTGGCTGAAGTGCAGGTCTGCCCGGGCCGACCGGAATCGTTCCGTCCGCGTTATGAAGATAGAACCCGGCTGCAACGTCCTCGAGCGCTGCGACCGCTCGACGGGCTGCCGGCAGCAAAATCTCTGCTGCGGGTGCCGGAATGATCGCTTCGAGCCGCTCGAGGATCTTGCGAGCGTGATCTGGAGACAGCATCAACGAGGTGTTGTATCCAAGGAGGCCCTCGAGTGCGTCGATCGCGTTGAACATGGCCGCACGACGGCCGAACACGTCTCCATCCGCCATCTGACTAGAGCCGACGCGGCGAAAGACCTGTTCGACCGTAAGCGTCGTCTGGAACGCGAGGTCGACGTCGAACGCCGTACCCTTGTCGGCGAACGTAACAGGGTCGGTGACGACTCCGAACAGCTGGTTCAAGGCGCCGGCCCACCAGTGCACGGCAGCTTCGGGTGCGGACGGATCCACAAATTCGACGACGTCGACAGGCTCAGATCGCCCGGGGATATGGAGGGTATCGAGCAATCCGGACGGCGCCTGGCTGGCCCCAGAAACTGCTCTGCCGAACGAGCACAAGAGCGTCCCGTTGATGCGCAGAACCGGAAACGCCCATACGTGTGGTGTCAGCGCGGCCAGCAATGGCAACAGGTAGGCGTCGAGGATCATCACGCCGGTAGTGAGGCTGTTGCCGGCACCGAAGACCAGATTGCCGTCGGCGGAGTGTTTCTTGAGTTCGGAGGTGTCGCCACCACGAAGGCGAGCGTCGGCGAACACCCGAAGGAGGACGGCCTGGAGCTTTACCCGGTGAAGCAGGGTTGGTGACCGGCGAACAGCTAAGATGCTCGCCCCGGGAAAGGCGAGTTCGTTTGTGTCTTCCATGGTGGCCATGAGCAGCGCTCTGTGAATTTCTCTGGCCTGGTCAACAAGGTGCGTACCCGGGATGAACATCGCCGCACGCTTGGCCCATTCGACAACGTCAACTAGAGGGTTGCCCGTATTCGCCGCCGCCCACTGGGGGTGTTCCCTGACCCTGTCGTATATTCGGCCCTCGATCGATGGATCGTCGAAGGTGCTGAGCCAGGCAGCGCTTCCCATAGATCGGCCTGTCGCGGACAGGACGGGTCCGGACTCGACCAAGGCGGGAGTTCGGCGGTAGTAACTCTCCTCCGTCTGGACCTCGGCATCGCCGCTGTCGTTGCGATCCGACATGCGAAATCCGGCGTCGGCGAGAAACCCAGGGATGTTGCTACCCCAGATCCAGTCCGGCAGGTGCAGGCGGACACGGCTTGGCCGATCGCGCTCTGGTGATCGGCGTACGTTGTGCGACACATGCACATCTTCCGCGCGGTCCCAGGGAGAACTCGTCCGGCACGCCGAAGCCGTGGGACCAAGCTCGTGTTGCAGGCGCGGTGCAGGACGGGGGCCACCCGAGGCTCACACGGAGAAGTACTTCGCCTCGGGGTGGTGCAGCACGAACGCGTCGGTGGACTGCTCGGGATGGAGCTGGAGCTCGTCGGACAGGGTGACGCCGACGCGTTCGGGGCGCAGCAGCTCGACGACCTTGCGACGGTCCTCCATGTCGGGGCAGGCGGGGTAGCCGAGGGAGAACCGGGCGCCGCGGTAGTCGAGCTTGAACATGCCCTCGACGTCGGTGGGATCCTCGCCGGCGAAGCCGAGCTCGTCGCGCACGCGGGAGTGCCAGAACTCGGCGAGCGCCTCGGTGAGCTGGACGGACAGGCCGTGCAGCTCCATGTACTCGCGGTAGGCGTTGGCCTCGAACAGCTTGGCGGTGTACGCCGACACGGTGTCGCCGACGGTGGCGAGCTGGATGGGCAGCACGTCGTACCGGCCGGTCTCCTCCACGGACGAGCGGGGGCGGACGAAGTCGGCGAGGCACAGGTGCCGGTCGCGGCGCTGGCGCGGGAAGGTGAAGCGCAGACGCTCGGTGCCGGGCTGGCCGCCGGAGCCGCCGTCGGGCGCGGTGACGCCGGCCAGGCCGGGGCCGTGGTGCGCGACGACGAGGTCGTCGCCCTCGGACCAGACGGGGAAGTACCCGTAGATGACGGTGGGGTCCATGATCTGGTCGGTGCGGATCCGGTCCAGCCACGCGGCGAGGCGGGGGCGGCCCTCGGTCTCGACGAGCTCCTCGTACGACTGGCCGTCGTCGCCGCGTCCGGGCTTGAGGCCCCACTGGCCCATGAACGTGGCCCGCTCGTCGAGGTACGCGGCGTAGTCGGCGAGCTGGATGCCCTTGACGACGCGGGTGCCCCAGAACGGGGGAGTGGGCACCGGGTTGTCCGCGGCGACGTCGGACCGCGCGGGCAGGTCCTCGGCGGGCGTCTCGGTGACGGTGACGACGCCGTGGCGACGCTTGCGCAGCGCGGGCAGGCCGACGGACTCGGGATCGGCGCCGCGGGCGATGGCGACCAGCGGCTCCATGAGGCGCAGGCCCTCGAACGCGTCGCGGGCGTAGCGGACGGTGCCGGGGAACTCGGAGGCGAGGTCGTCCTCGACGAACGTGCGGGTCAGGGCGGCGCCGCCCAGCAGCACGGGCCAGCGCTGGTCGTACCCGCGCGAGGCGAGCTCGGCGAGGTTCTCCCGCATGACGACGGTCGACTTCACGAGCAGGCCGGACATGCCGATGACGTCGGCGTCGTGCTCCTCGGCGGCCTCGATCATCGCGGCCACCGGCTGCTTGATGCCGATGTTGACCACGGTGTAGCCGTTGTTGGTGAGGATGATGTCGACGAGGTTCTTGCCGATGTCGTGCACGTCGCCGCGCACGGTGGCGAGCACGATCGTGCCCTTGCTCTGCTCCTCGGCGCCCTCGGCCTTCTCCATGTGCGGTTCCAGCAGCGCCACGGCCGCCTTCATCACCTCGGCGGACTGCAGCACGAACGGCAGCTGCATCTGCCCCGAGCCGAACAGCTCGCCGACGACCTTCATCCCGCCCAGCAGGTGGGTGTTGACGATGTCGAGCGCCTTCATGCCGTCGCCGAGGGCGGTGTCGAGGTCGTCCTCCAGGCCCTTGCGGGCGCCGTCGACGATGCGTCGCTCGAGGCGCTCGCCCACGGGGAGCGCCGCGAGCTCCGCGGCGCGCTGGTCGCGCAGCGCCGCGGAGTCGACGCCGGAGAACGTCTCCAGCAGGTGCGACAGGGGGTCGTGGACGAGGTTGCCCTCGTCGTCGTACCGGCGGCGGTCCCACACGAGGTCCTCGGCCGCCTCCCACTGCTCGTCGGGGATGGCGGTGCGCGGCAGGATCTTCGCGGCGTGCACGATGGCGGAGTCGAGCCCCGCCTGGACGCACTCGTGCAGGAACACCGAGTTGAGGACGGTGCGGGCGGCCGGGTTGAGGCCGAACGACACGTTGGAGACGCCGAGCGTGGTGTGCACGCCGGGGTAGCGGCGCGTGATCTCGCGGATCGCCTCGATCGTCTCGATGGCGTCGCGGCGGGTCTCCTCCTGACCGGTCGCGATGGGGAACGTCAGGGCGTCGACGATGATGTCGTCCACCCGCATGCCCCAGTCGCCGGTGAGCTGGTCGATGAGCCGCGACGCGATCGCGACCTTCGTCTCCGTGGTGCGGGCCTGGCCCTCCTCGTCGATGGTCAGCGCCACCACGGCCGCGCCGTGCTCGCGGACCAACGGCATGATGCGCGCGTACCGGGAGCCCGGGCCGTCGCCGTCCTCGAAGTTCACGGAGTTGACGACGGCGCGCCCGCCCACGAGCTCGAGCCCGGCGCGCAGCACCTCCGGCTCGGTGGAGTCGATGACCAGCGGGAGGGTCGACGCCGACGCGAGCCGGGAGACGACCTCACGGACGTCCGCCACGCCGTCGCGACCCACGTAGTCGACGCAGACGTCGAGCAGGTGGGCGCCGTCGCGGGTCTGCGCGCGGGCGATGTCGACGACGTCGTCCCAGCGCTCCTCGATCATCGCCTCGCGGAACGCCTTGGAGCCGTTGGCGTTGGTGCGCTCGCCGATCGCCAGGTAGGAGGCGTCCTGCGACAGGTCCGTGTGCGAGTAGAGCGACGCGACGCCGTTCTCCCGCTCGGGGCGCCGCTCGGGCAGCGCGCGTCCGCGGACCGCCTCGACCACGCGGGCCAGGTGCTCCGGCGTCGTGCCGCAGCAGCCGCCGACCAGGCCCAGGCCGAACTCGCCGACGAACTGCTCGTGCGCCGCCGCGAGCTCCGCCGGGGTCAACGGGTAGACCGCGCCGTGCGGGCCGAGCTCCGGCAGGCCGGCGTTCGGCATGCAGGTCACGGGGATCTCGGCGTGCCGAGCCAGGTGGCGCAGGTGCTCGCTCATCTGGTCCGGGCCCGTCGCGCAGTTCAGGCCGATCGCGTCCACGCCGATCGCCTGCAGCGTCGTCAGTGCCGCCCCGATCTCCGAGCCCATGAGCATCGTGCCCGTGGTCTCCACCGTCACCGACACGATGACCGGCACGGACCGCCCCGCGCCGCCGTCGGCGACGGCACGCATCGCGTCGTGGCAGCCCGTGACGGCAGCCTTCGCCTGGAGCAGGTCCTGGCTGGTCTCGACGAGCAGCGCGTCCGCGCCGCCCTCCAGCAGGCCGATCGCCTGCTCGGCGAACGTGCGCCGCAGGTGGTCGTAGGTGGTGTGCCCGAGGCTCGGCAGCTTGGTGCCCGGCCCCATCGAGCCCAGCACCCAGCGCGGGTGGTCCGGCGTCGCGAACGCGTCGGCACGCTCGCGGGCCAGGGCGGCGCCCGCCCGGGCGAGCTCTCGGATGCGGTCGTCGATGCCGTAGTCCGACAGGTTCGACCAGTTCGCCCCGAACGTGTTCGTCTCGATCGCGTCGACGCCCACCTCGAGGTAGGCGTCGTGCACGGAGGCGATGATGTCCGGCCGGGTGACGTTGAGGACCTCGTTGCAGCCCTCGTGCCCCTCGAAGTCGTCCAGCGACGGGTCGGCCGCCTGGATCATCGTGCCCATCGCGCCGTCGGCGACGACGACGCGGGTGCGCAACGCCTCCCGCAGGGCGGTGGAACGGGCATCGGCAGCGGCGAGGTCGAGCGAGACGGTCACCACCACAGGGTAGTCGCGGACCCGCTATTTCCCGTGCGAGCGCCGACCGGTGAGACGTAGCCTCGCACCATGCCCAGCCTCGACACGTCCACGCCGCTCGCGCCGATCGTGCAGCGCGCCGACGCCCCCGCGTCCCTGCCGGAGATCACCGCCGGGGGGCTGACCTGGCGGCCGGCCACCCGGGCCGACGCCCCCGCGCTGCTCGAGCTGCGCAACACCATCGCCGAGGCCGACGCGGAGCCGTACCGCGAGGTGCTCGCGGAGATCACCGAGATGTTCGACGCGCCGTGGCGGCGCTTCGACACCGACTCCCTGCTCGGCCACGACGCCGATGGCGCGCTGGTCGCGTACGCGCAGGTCGAGTCGATGCCGGGCGACACGCGCACCGTGCGCGTCGTGCTGTTCGGCGGCGTCCACCCCGCCCGTCGCGGCGAGGGCATCGGGCGCGAGCTGTTCGCCTGGCAGGTCGCCCGTGGTCGTCAGGTGCTGGCCGCCTCCGGCAAGGACCTGCCCGCCCGGATCGCCGCCTACGCCGAGGACGACGGCCCCGCCGCGAAGGCCCGGATGTTCGACCACGCCGGCTTCACGCCACGCCGCTTCTACTCCGAGCTGCGCCGCGACCTGCGCGAGACCGCCGAGCCCCTGCCCGACATCCGCCTCGACGGGCTGCGGCTCGTGCCGTTCTCCGCCGAGCTCGACGAGGCGACCCGGCTCGCCCACAACGACGCGTTCCGCGACCACTGGGGCAGCGAGCCGCAGACGCCCGAGCAGTGGACGCACGGCCGCACCGGGTTCGCCCCGCAGTGGGGCGCGCTCGTCGTCGACCCGGCCCCGGACGTCGACGCCCTGCTCGCCGACCCCGACACCGACGCCGCCACCGCCGACGCGCTGCGCGCCGGGCAGCCGCTGGTCGTGGCGTACGCGCTCAACGAGCGCTACGACGAGGACTTCGCCGTGCGCGGCTATTCGTTCGGGTACACGGCGATCCTGGGGACGCGCCGCGCGTACCGCGGACGGCGGGGCGCCCCGGCGGCCCTCGTCGCGGGGATGCGGGCGATGCAGGGCGACGGCATGGAGTTCGCCTGCCTGGACGTCGACACGGAGAACCCCACCGGCGCGACCGGCCTCTACGCCGGCCTCGGGTTCACGAAGACCCACGGCTCGCGGATGCTGAGCATCGAGCTGTGACCGCTACGCTGCGCGCGTGACCGACGTCGTCCACGCCCGCCGGGCGCTCCCCGGCCGTCCCGCGCTCCTGGCCGCCGCGCTGTTCGGTGTGCTCGCCGCGGTCCATCTGGGCGCTCAGCTCGCGGGGCAGGACGTGCTCGCCGGGCGCACCCAGTGGTTCCTCATGCCGGCGCTCGCCGCCGTGCTGTGGTGCGCGACGACGGCCCCCCGCCCGCGCCTGGTCCGCCTCGTGCTCGTCGCGCTGGGGTTCTCGTGGGTGGGGGACACGCTGCCCGACCTGTTCGACGGCGATGCCGCGTTCCTCGCGATGGTCGGCGGGTTCCTCGTCGCGCAGGTCGTCTACGCGGTCGCGTTCAGGCCGTACCACCGCGCGTCGGTGCTGCACCGGCCGCCCGTGCTCGCGCTGTACGTCGTCGCGGCGGTCGCCCTGGTCGGGCTCTGCCTGCCCGGGGCGCCCGGCGTGCTGGCCGTCGCGGTCGTCGGGTACGCGCTGTGCCTGGGCACGATGGCGGTCCTCGCGACCGGGGTGCACCGCCTCGCCGCGATCGGCGGGGCGGTGTTCCTCGTGTCCGACGCGATGATCGCGCTGGGCGCGTTCACGGACTGGTTCGCCCCGCCCGCCGCCGGGTTCTGGGTGATGCTCACCTACCTCGCCGGGCAGACGTTGCTCGTGGCCGGGGTGCTCGCGGTCGCGGCCCCTGGCGGTCAGGACAGCCGGCGCAGCAGCCAGGCGTCCGGCTCGTCGAGCCCGTCGAACCCGGCCTTGCGGTAGAGGTCGTGGCCCTCGGGTGACGCCTTGAGCAGCACCCGCCGCAGGCCGAGCGCCTCCAGGTCCGCCATGAGCCCGTCGACCAGCAGCGTGCCCAGTCCCTGCCGGCGGTGCTCCGGGTGCACGACGACGTCGGCGATCCAGGCGAACGTCGCGCCGTCCGTCACGGCTCGGGCGTACGCGACCTGCGTGCCGCCGGCGTAGACCCCGTAGTTCCGCGAGCCGGCGACCGCGGCGTCCTGCACCGCGCGGGACCGGCCCAGCGCCCAGTACTGGGTCGACAGGATCTCGTGCACCCAGGCGGTGTTCAGCCGGGCCGGGTCCGCGGAGAACTCGTACGTCGTCACACCGGTGATCCAACCACCGGGCGGCGGCCGACGGCGGGCGTGCCCACGAGACCTGGACGTGTCGGTGGTCACACCTAGGGTCGAGGGATGAACCTCATCCTCGTTCCCGGTTTCTGGCTGGACGCGTCCGCCTGGGACGCCGTCACCCCGACCCTCGTCGCGGCCGGGCACACCGTGCACCCGCTCACCCTGCCGGGCCTGGCGTCGGTCGACGACGACCGTGCGGGCATCACCCTGGCCGACCACGTCGCCGCCGTGGTCGGGGCGGTCGACGCTCTGCCCGCCGACGCCGAGGTGGTGCTCGTCGGGCACTCGGCCGGCGGTGGCCTGGTCTACGCGGCGTCGGACGCCCGACCCGGCCGCATCACCCGCATGGTGTACGTCGACTCGGGTCCGCTCGGGGACGGGCAGGCGCTGGACGCCGACCTTCCCCCCGAGGTCGTCGACCACGTCCTGCCGGACTGGGGCGAGATCGAGGACGAGTCGCTCGTCGACCTCACCGACGAGCTGCGGGCCGAGTTCCGCGACCGTGCCGTGCCGCAGCCGGGAGGCACCGTCCGCGACGCGTACCGGCTGAGCGACGACCTGTCCCGCCGGGACGTCCCGACCACGGTGATCGCGTCCGAGATGCCCGCTGCCGTGCTCCGCGACCTCATGGACCAGGGGCACCCGTTCGTGGCGGAGCTGGCCAAGCACACCGACTACGAGATCGTCGACCTGCCCACCGGGCACTGGCCGATGTTCACGCGCCCGGAGGACCTGGGCGAGGCGATCGTCGCGGCGCTCGCCCGCTGACACGACGACGCCGGGGCCGCTGCGCCTCGCAGGGACCCCGGCGCCGTCGTCCCGCCCGGCCGGGTCAGCCGATCGCCGCCACCGGGCCCGGCAGGGGCACGCCGGAGCCGTCGCGGCGCAGGTTGTCCTCCGGCAGCTCGACCGGCTGGCCGCCGGACCCGACGGCCCGCGCCGGACCCTCGCCCACCCAGCCGAGGACGAGGGCGTCCTCGCCCTTGAGGAACCGGTGCGCGCGCACGCCGCCGGTGCCGCGCCCCTTGCCGGGGTACAGCTCGTACGGGGTGACCTTCACCGACCCACCGCCGGTCCCCGGCAGGGCGCCGGCGGCCCCGGCCAGGGTCACCACGGTGTGCAGGTCGCGCGTGGCGGCCCGCGCGACGCCGAAGAACACGACCTGCTGACCCGCGGCGAGCCGGATGCCCGCCATGCCCGCGGCGGCGCGACCCTGCGGGCGCACGGCCGAGGCGTCGAAGTGCAGCAGGCTCGCGTCGGAGGCGAGGAACACGAGCTCGTCGTCCTCGCCCGCCGGCGCCGCGCCCACCACGACGTCACCGTCCTTGAGGGCCACGACGTCCCACACCTCGCCGTTGCGCGGGGCGTCCCCGGCGGACACCCGCTTCACGACGCCCTGCCGGGTGCCGAGCGCGAGCGTCGGGGCGTCCTCGGCCAGCGACACCACGGCCACCGGCTCCTCGCCGGGTTCGAGCGACACCATCTCGCGCACCGGCACGCCGCCGGACAGGGACGGCGGGCCGTCCGTGGCGGGCAGCGCGGGCAGCTCCAGGACGGACAGCTTGTGCAGCCGTCCCGCCGAGGTGACCAGACCCACCTCGGCGCGGGTGGACGTGCCGACGTCGCCCAGCAGGGCGTCGTGCGCGTGCCGGCGACCCGACCGCTCGACCGGCGCGCCGGCGTCCTCCCCGGAGGTGCGCGCCAGCAGGCCCGTCGCGGACAGCAGGACGCGGGTGGGGGAGTCCTTGATCTCCAGGTCGATGGCGGGGGCGTTGCGGCCCCGCGCCGGGACCGACGCCTGGGACGAGGCCGTCCCGCCCGCCGAGTCCAGCAGCACGGTGCGCCGCGGCGTGCCGTACGTCGCCGCGACGTCGGCCATCTCGTCGGACACCACGCCGCGCAGGCGTGCCTCGTCCGCCAGGATCGCCTCCAACGCCGCGATCTCCGCCTCCAGCTCGGACTTCTCGGACTCCAGCTCGATGCGCGAGAACTTCGTCAGGCGGCGCAGCTGGAGGTCGAGGATGTACGTGGCCTGCGGCTCGGACAGGTCGAACACGGACCGCAGGCGCTCGCGGGCCGCCCCGGCGTCGTCGGACGTCCGGATGACCTGGATGACCTCGTCGATGTCGAGGATCGCGACGAGCAGACCCTCGACGAGGTGCAGGCGGTCCTTGCGCTTGCCCAGCCGGTACGTCGAGCGGCGCCGCACCACGTCGATGCGGTGATCCACCCACACGCGCAGCAGCTCGAGCAGGCCGAGCGTGCGCGGCTGGCCCTCGACGAGCGCGACGTTGTTGATGCCGAACGAGTCCTCGAGCGGCGTGGCGCGGTAGAGCTGCTCCAGCACCGCGTCCGGGTCGAAGCCCGTCTTGACCTCGACCACGACGCGCAGCCCGTGCGCCCGGTCCGTGAGGTCCTGGACGTTGACCACGCCCTGGATCTTCTTCGCCTTGACGCCGTCGGCGATCTTCTCGATGACCTTCTCCGGGCCGACCGTGTACGGCAGCTCGGTGACGACGATCCCCTTGCGGCGCGCGGTGACGTTCTCGATCCGCGCGGTGGCGCGGGTGCGGAACGAGCCGCGGCCGGTGCGGTAGGCGTCGCGGACGCCTTCGAGGCCGACGATCTTGCCCCCGCTGGGCAGGTCCGGCCCTGGCACGAACCGCATGACGTCCTCGAGGGTGGCGTCCGGGTGGTCCAGCAGGTGCCGGGCGGCGGCGACGACCTCGACCAGGTTGTGGGGCGGCATGTTCGTGGCCATGCCCACCGCGATGCCGGACGCCCCGTTGACGAGCAGGTTCGGGATGGCCGCGGGCAGCACCTCGGGCTGGGTGAGCTTGTTGTCGTAGTTCGGCACGAACTCCACGACGTCCTCGTCGAGCCCGGCCGTCATCGCGGTCGACGGCGCCGCGAGGCGTGCCTCGGTGTACCGGGGCGCGGCGGGGCCGTCGTCGAGCGAGCCGAAGTTGCCGTGCCCGTCCACCAGCGGCAGGCGCAGCGAGAAGCTCTGCGCGAGCCGGACCAGCGCGTCGTAGATCGCGGCGTCGCCGTGCGGGTGCAGCTTGCCCATCACCTCACCGACGACGCGGGAGGACTTCACGTACGGCCGCTCGGGGCGCAGCCCCATGTCGGCCATCATGTACAGGATCCGGCGCTGGACCGGCTTGAGGCCGTCCCGGGCGTCGGGGAGCGCACGCGAGTAGATGACGGAGTACGCGTACTCGAGGAACGACGTCTCCATCTCCTGCGCGACGTCGATGTCGACGATCTTCTCGTCGAACGGCTCGTCGCTGGTCGGTGCGGGCTTCGTGCGCGCCATGCGGTGCGGCTCCTGGTGCTCGGTCGTCGTGACGGGTCGCCCGGCGGCGCGAGCCGTACGGGCGTTCGAGGGCAGCGTAGCGCCACGGGCCGACGCGGCCGCGCAGGCCTGCCGAGCGGGCTCGGACGACCGGCGACCGGTCCGCCGGCGCGGCGGCGACGCCGTCGGGCAGCACGGCGCGCCGCTCCCGCACGGCCGGGCCGGCGCCTGCGGTCCGGGTGCGCGTCGGGCGCACCGGATAGCCTGCTGCGATGGACGCCGTCAGACCCGACTACCCGGTCGAGTGGGAGGCCGACGTCGTGCTGCGCGACGGCAGCACGATGCACGTGCGACCCATCCGCCCCGACGACGCCGACGCGCTCCAGCGCTTCCACACCGGGCAGTCGGAACGGTCCACCTACTTCCGGTTCTTCGCGCCCCTCCCGCGCCTGACCGAGCGCGAGCTGCGGCGGCTGGTCGACGTCGACCACACCGCCCGGGTCGCGCTGGTGGCGGTCCGGCCCGGTGCTGCCGACGACGGCACCGAGCGGGAGGACATCCTGGGCGTCGCGCGGTTCGACACCATCACCGACGGCGAGGCGGAGGTCGCGTTCAACATCGCGGACTCCCTGCAGGGCAAGGGGCTGGCGTCGGTGCTGCTGGAGCACGTGGCCGCGGCGGCACGCGAGCGGGGCCTGCGCCGCTTCACCGCCGAGGTGCTGCCGCAGAACTCCGCCATGCTGGGCGTCTTCCGGGACGCCGGCTACGAGATCTCCCAGCACCTCGACGACGGCGTCGTGTCCGTCGGCATCGACCTCGACCCCACCGAGCGGTCGCGCGCCGTGATGGCCGACCGGGAGCACCGCGCGGACGCGCGCTCCGTGGCGGGCCTGCTCGCCGCCCGTCGCGTCCTGCTCGTGGCGCCCGGCGACGTCGACACCCCGGAGGCGCTGCTGGCCCGTCGCGTCCTGGACGCCGCCGCGGACGACCCGGGCGACACCGCGCTCGTCGTCCTCGACCCGCCGGGTCCGGTGCCCCCCGGGGTGGCGCTCGCGGACGGCTGGGACGACGTCGGGGACGTCGACCTCGCGCTGCTCGCGGTACCCGCCGCCGACGCGCTGGCCGCGGTGCGCCGCATCGCCACCACGGGGGCCCGCGGGGTCGTCGTCCTCGCGGCCGGCTTCGCCGAGACGGGGGAGGAGGGCCGCGACCGGCTGCGCGAGCTGGTGCGCACCGCGCACGCGGCGGGCCTGCGCGTGGTCGGCCCGGCCTCCTACGGGATGCTCACCACGACGTCCGGCGCCGCGCTGCGGGCCTCGCTGGCGCTGCAGGCACCGCCCCGCGGCGTCGTCGGCCTCTTCTGCCAGTCCGCCGCCGCCGCGGTCACGCTGACCGCGACGCTCGAGCGCCGCGGGCTGGGCGTGTCCGCCCTCGTCTCGGCCGGTCACCGCGCCGACGTCTCCGGCAACGACCTCATGCAGTTCTGGCAGGACGACGACGCCACCGAGGTCGTGTGCCTGTACCTGGAGTCCATCGGCAACCCGCGCAAGTTCTCCCGCCTCGCCCGGCGGCTGTCGGCCGTCAAGCCGGTGGTCGTGGCGACGGCCGGCCGGTCGGGGCAGGTCGTGCCCCCCGGGCACGCGGTGCGCGCCACCCGGGCGCCGCGGCGCCTGCTCGACGAGCTGTTGCGCCAGTCGGGCGTCATCCAGGCGGACAACACCCACCAGCTCATGGACGTCGCGCAGGTGCTCGCCCACCAGCCGATGCCGGGCGGGAACCGGGTCGGCATCCTCGCGTCGTCCGCCGCGCTGGCGGCGCTGGTCGCCGAGGCGGCCGCGTCCGCGGGGCTCGTCGTGGCGGCGTCCAGCGACTACCTGCCCGCGCACGCTCGCGAGGAGGACGTCGCGCGGGCCGTGGACGCCCTGTACGCCCCCGGGGCGTGCGACGTCGTCGTGGCCGTCGACGTCCCCGTGGTCCAGCCCCGCACCGGAGCGATCGCGCGCGCCGTCGCGGAGGCGTCGGCGCGGACCGGACGCACCACCGTCGCGTCGATGCTGGGGCTGCACGGCATGCCGGACGAGCTGGCCGCCCCCGGTCCGGACGGCGGGCTCGTGCGCGTCCCGGCGTTCTCGACGCCGGAGGACGCCGTCGTCGCGCTCGGCAAGGTGGTCGAGCACGCGCGCTCCCGGGCGGAGGACCGCGGGCACTACGTCGCGCCCGACGGCATCGACACCCGCGGGGCGCGCCGGCTGGTCGAGGGGTGGCTGGCCGGTGGGCCCGCGCACGACCTGTCGGAGGACGACGCGGCGGCGCTGCTGGACTGCTACGGCATCCGGCTGTGGCGGGCGCGCCGGGTCCGGACGGCCGACGAGGCCGTCGCCGCCGCCGACGAGCTCGGCTGGCCCGTCGCCCTGAAGAGCGCCTCGGCGGCGCTGCGGCACCGCACCGACCTCGGCGGCGTGCTGCTGGACGTCGCCGACCCGGCCGACCTGCGCGCCGACATGGCGAGGATCTGCGCCGTCGCGCGCGACGTCCTCGGCGAGACCGACCCGACGTTCGAGGTGCAGGCCATGGCCCCCAAGGGCGTGGCCTGCGTCGTGCGGTCCGCGGAGGACCCCCTGTTCGGGCCCATGGTGTCGTTCGGCCTGGCGGGCGACGCCGTCGACCTGCTCGACGACGTCGCCCACGGGATCCCGCCGCTGACCGACGTCGACGTCGCCGCCATGGTCTCGACCGTGCGGGCCGCGCCGCGGCTCTACGGCTACGGCGGCGCCCCGCCCGTCGACGTCGACGCCCTGGAGGACGTGCTCGCCCGCGTCTCCGTCATGGCCGACGACCTGCCCGAGCTCGCCGCGTTCGAGCTGTACCCCGTCGTGGTGGGCGCCGCCGGGGCGTCGGTCCTGCACGCCTCGGGACGGTTGCGTCCCGCCGGACGGCGTGCCGACGCGCTCCGTCGGGCCCTGCCCGGGTGACGCGCGTCCACAGGTGGCGCACGCCATGGCCACGGACCGCCGGACAGTGGGAGAATGCCCGGGTGCCTCCCGCGACCACCCGCAAGAACCTGCGTGACGAGCTCGACGCCCACATCTACCGGGCCGGCTACTACCCGGACCTCGTGACCGACGTCGTCGACGTCGCCCTCGCCGACGAGACGGTCCTCGCGCACCTCGTGCAGTCGGAGACGACGTTCGACAGCCAGGTCCGCCGTCACCTCACCGTCCTCGCGCTGACCCCGACCCGGCTCGTCACCGCCCACGTGGACGACCACGAGGGCGACGCCGCGAACCCGTCGTCCGCGGCCGCCACCACCGAGGCCGTGCCGCTCGCCGAGATCCGGTCCGTGGCGCTCACCCACGTGGTCGCCGAGCCCGCCGAGCACCGCCCCGGCGACAGCGCCGCCGAGCTCACCCTCGCGATCGGCTGGGGCGCGGTCTCCCGCATCGACCTCGAGCCCGCGCAGTGCCCCGACCCGGCCTGCGACGCCGACCACGGCTTCACCGGGCAGATGACGCCCGACGACGTCGTGGTCCGGGTCAGCAGCGCCGCCGAGGGCCGGGACGCCGTGCAGCGCGCGATGGCGTTCGCCCGCGAGCTGTCCGCCGCCACCGGGACGGGCGGGCGCGCCGCCCGATGAACGCGATCGTCCTGCCGGACGACCTCACGGCGCCGTCCTACGGCACCGGCTCGCTGGCCGCCGTCCTGCCCGCCGTCGCCGGGAGCCTCGGCCTCGACGTCACCACGGCGACCGGGCTGGGATCCCGGGCCGCCCAGGCCGCCCTCGGGCTGCCCGCGGCGCGACGCGTCGTCGTCGCCCTCGTCGACGGTCTCGGCATGCACAACCTCGCCGAGCGCGGCGGCCACGCCCCGTTCCTGCGGGGGCTGCTCCGCGACGGCCGCACCCTGACCACCAGCGCGCCGTCCACCACGGCCGCCGCGCTGGCGACGTTCGGCACCGGCACCTCGCCCGGCCTGACGGGCCTGCTCGGCTACACCCAGCGCAACCCCGCCACCGGGGGCCTCGCCACCCTCGTGTCCTGGACGGAGCAGTCCGACCCCTACCGGCCGGGCCCCAAGATGTCCGGGCCGTTCGTGGACCCGCTCGACCTCCAGCGCGAGCCCACCGTCCTGGAGCAGGTCGGCGCCGCGCTGTCCGTGGTCGCGCCCGGTCGGGCGAAGTTCGCCGCGTCCGGCATGACGCGGGCCGCGCTGCGGGGCCCGCGGCACGTCGCCGCCGAGCGGGCCGCGGACGCCGTCGACGCCACCGTGCGCGCGCTGCGCGACGAGGGGCTGGTGTACCTGTACCTCGGCGACGTCGACAAGACCGGTCACCGCGACGGCCCCGAGTCCTGGCAGTGGGGGCACGCGCTGGAGGAGGTCGACGGCGAGCTGCGCCGCCTCGTCCGCACCGTGCCGCGCGGCACGCTCGTCGTCGTCACCGCGGACCACGGGATGGTGGCCGCCGACCACGCGCACCAGCACGACGTCGCCGTCCGCCCCGAGCTCGACCGGGACGTCGCGCTCCTGGGGGGCGAGCCGCGCTTCGGCCACGTCTACGCGACCCCCGGCGCCGACGTCGACGCGCTCGCCGCCCGGTGGGCCGAGGCCCTCGGCGACGACGCCCTCGTCGTCACCGGCGCCGCCGCCGTGGCGGCCGGCTGGTTCGGGCCCGTCGCCGACCGCGTCCGCGGAAGCATCGGCGACGTGATCGCCGTCGCCCGCGGTCGCGCCACCGTCGTCGACTCGCGGATCCACCCGGCTCCGGCCCGGCAGATGCCCGGCGTGCACGGGTCGCTCACCCCCACCGAGATGCACGTCCCGCTGCTCGTCGCGGCCTGAGGAGGACCATTCATGGCCGAGCTCGTCTTCTTCTCCGGGACCATGGACTCCGGCAAGTCCACCCTGGCCCTGCAGACCGACCACAACCACCGGGCGCGCGGCCGGCGCGGGATCATCTTCACCCGCGACGACCGGGCGGGTGCCGCCCGGCTGTCGTCGCGGCTCGGGCTGGAGGTGGACGCCCGCGAGGTCGGTGACGACACCGACTTCTGGACCGTCATCGAGGCGGAGCGTCGCCGCGGGCAGGTCGTGGACTACCTCGTGTGCGACGAGGCGCAGTTCTACTCCCCGGAGCAGGTGGAGCAGCTCGCCCGGCTCGTCGACGAGACCGAGATCGACGTGTTCGCGTTCGGGATCACCGCGGACTTCCGCACCCGTCTCTTCCCGGGGTCGGCGCGGCTCGTGGAGCTCGCCGACCGCATCGAGGTGCTCCAGGTGCAGTCCCTGTGCTGGTGCGGGGCCCGGGCCACGCACAACGCGCGCACCGTCGACGGCGTCATGGTGGTCGAGGGTGACCAGGTGGTCGTCGGGGACGTGGCCAGCGGGGCCGGGCAGGTCGCGTACGAGGTGCTGTGCCGCCGCCACCACATGCGGCGGATGACGGCGGACGCCGCCCGCCACCGGGCGCCGGTCACCGGAACCCTGCTCGACGTGCCCTGACCGGCCGGGCGCCGGTCAGGACGAGGGACGGGCCCCGCCGAAGACGATCTCGTCCCACGACGGCACCTGCGGGCGGCCCTTGCGCCCGCCGCGCCGTGCCGCCGGCTTGGCGCCCTGCGGCGGTGCGGGCGGGGCGGGCACCTCGCCGACCACCGTGCGGGGGGCTTCGACCGGTGGCCGCTCGGTCGCCGCGTCACGGGTGTCCGGGCCGTCGTCCGGGCCGGGGAACCGCTCGTCGTCCCGGTCACCGGTCGGGCGGCCGTCCGCCGACCCGCCGCCGGCGGGACCCGGCTCCGGCTCGGGCTCCGCGTCGGGCTCGCCCGCGTCGCCGGCGCCCACGGGCACCGGCTCCGGGCTGCCCGCACGACCTGCGTCGCGCCGGGCGCCGAGGTCGACGATCCGCGCCGGGGCGGGCTCGGCGGCCTCGGGTCCCGGGACGGCGGGGCCCGAGGCCGCGTCGTCCGGGCGGCCCGGGCGGCTGCGCGCCGGGCGCTGGCCGCGGCGGTCTGCCAGGTCGTCCAGGAGGCGGTCGGTGGCGTCGTCCGGCGCCACGGGCCGGCGCGCGGCCGGACGTCCGGCGGGCACGCCGAGGATCTCGGGGGAGAGCGGGTCGTCCGGCTGGCCCAGCCAGCGGGCCTCGTCGTCGACGGCCTGGACGCTCCGACCGCGCGGGTCGAAGGCCCACGTGGCGGTCCGTTCGCGGTCGCCCGCGACGAACCGCACCTCGACCTGCCACGGCGCCGTGCCGTCGCGCCGGGCGGTCCACGTCGCGTCGTCGTCCGCGACGCCGCGCGCCACGAGGCGGCGGTCCGCGAGCTCGCCGAGCGTCGTGGCCGACTCGGGGTCCACGCGGTGCCCGCGGACCTGACCGACCACGTGGTCCCGCTCGGTCAGGACCGGCCACTCGTAGCGGCGCACGTGCTCCAGCGGCAGACCCGACTCCGCGGACAGCTCCTCGGCGGTGGCGCCCGCCCGCAGCCGGGCCTGCACCTCACGGGGGCGCAGCGTCGCCTCGGACTGGGCGCGCAACGCCTCCGTGCGCGGCCGGTCGCGCCGGACCGCGGCCCGCAGGGCCTCCGTGATCGCCAGGGTGTGCTCGACGCCGCCGGGGCCGCGCAGGACCAGGCGTTCGGCGTCCTCGTGCAACGTCACGAGCTCCAGCTCGGCCATGGTTCCTCCTCAGCAGCCCGCCCGCGCGGCGGGCCCGCTCGTTCGAGGGTGCCACCGACCCCGCGCACCCGGACGCAGGCGCGTCGGTGTGCCGCGGAATCCCGCCGGGGCGCGTCCCGGGGCAGGATGACCCCATGGAGACCCTGGCCGTCGGCGTGACCGCGCTGGAGCTCGTCGCGGTGTTCGTCGCGGCCCTGTCCGGCGGCCTCGCCGCGGTGCGCAAGAAGTTCGACATGTTCGGCGTCCTCGTGCTCGCCTGGGTCTGCGGCCTCGGCGGGGGCATCCTGCGCGACGTCCTCATCGGGGACACCCCGCCCGTCGGCATCTCGAGCTGGACGCTGGTGGCCGCCGCCGTCGGCGCCGGCCTCGTCACGTGCGTGCTGCACCCCGGGCTGGCCCGCCTGCGCCGCAGCGTGATCGTGCTCGACGCCGCCGCCCTGGGCCTGTTCGTGGTGCAGGGCACCACCAAGTCCCTCGAGCTGGGGGCCGGACCGTTGCCGTCCGCCGTGGTCGGGGTGCTGACCGGGGTCGGTGGGGGC
Source organism: Isoptericola dokdonensis DS-3 (assembly GCF_001636295.1). Taxonomy (NCBI): domain Bacteria; kingdom Bacillati; phylum Actinomycetota; class Actinomycetes; order Micrococcales; family Promicromonosporaceae; genus Isoptericola; species Isoptericola dokdonensis. The sequence continues at coordinate 458,682 of NZ_CP014209.1, forward strand.
GTGCTGCGCGACATGCTGGTGGGGGAGGTGCCGATGATCTTCGCCGACCGCCAGCTCTACGCCAGCCCGGCGATCCTCGGTGCGGGGACGGTGGCCGCCCTGTGGTCGGCCGACCTGTGGTCGTGGTGGATGGGCATCGTCGTGGCGGTCCTCGTCCTCGGGTTCCGGCTCGTGTCGCTGTGGCGGGGCTGGCTCTTCCCGCACGTCGGCGTGGGATGGACGGGCCGGTGGGGGCGCGAGTCCGGCAGTATGGACACGTGAGCCACGCCGAGACCGTCCCGTCCGAGCCCGACGTCACCGCGCTGCGCGAGCTGGCCCGTCACCTGGCCCTGGAGGCGGGTGCGCTGGTGCGCGGCGGGCGACCCGACCGGGTCGAGGTCGCCGGCACCAAGTCGAGCGACGTCGACCCCGTGACCGCGATGGACCGCGCGTCGGAGGACCTGCTGCGGCGCCGGCTCGCCGTGCAGCGCCCCGAGGACGCCGTGCTCGGGGAGGAGGGCGGGGGCACCCCTGGCACGAGCGGGCTGACCTGGGTGCTCGACCCGATCGACGGCACCGTGAACTACCTGTACGGCGTCAGCTCGTGGGCCGTGTCCGTCGCCGTCGTCGCCGGGGAGCCCGACCCGGCCTCCTGGACGGTGCTCGCCGGGGCCGTCCACTCGGTCGTCGACGGCGTGACCTGGTCCGCCGGCCGCGGGCAGGGTGCCGACCGGGACGGCACGGCGATCCAGGTGCGCCGGGCCGCGTCCCTCGCCACCTGCCTCGTCGGCACCGGCTTCGGCTACGCGGCCGAGCGCCGCGAGCAGCAGGCGAGGGTCCTCGTCGAGGTGCTGCCCCGCGTGCGGGACGTCCGCCGCCTGGGGTCCGCCGCCATCGACCTGTGCCTCGTCGGCGACGGTTCGCTGGACCTGTACTACGAGCGCGGGCTCAACCCGTGGGACATGGCGGCGGGCGGCCTCGTGGCCGCGGAGGCCGGTGCCCGCGTGAGCGGGCTGCACGGCGCCCCCGCGACGGTCGACATGACCGTGGCGGGCACGCCGGAGCGGCAGGCGGAGCTCGTCGCGCTGCTGGAGTCGACCGGGGCGGACGCCGCCGTTCGTTGACCCCGGCACGCACGTGTCCGCACCGCGGAACGGGCGCCGTCGACACGCTCCGTGACCTAGTGTCTGCGCAGGTCAGACCATATGTGACCGGCACGACACCCCGTCGTGTCGCGAGCCCGGCGTCGATGGTGCAGAATCCGGTGGCCGAACGGGAACAAAACTCGTCCGCCGAGCATTATCAGCGCGTACCGATCCAGAGAACACGGAGCGTGACACCAGACATGGCCACCGACTACGACGCACCCCGCAAGAACGACGAGGACAACGAGCAGGACTCCATCCAGGAGCTCCAGGCCCGCCGTTCCGACAAGTCGTCGGGGGTCGTCGACGAGGACGAGACCGAAGCCGCGGAAGGCTTCGAGCTCCCCGGCGCCGACCTCTCCGGCGAAGAGCTGGCGGTCCGCGTCCTGCCCCGTCAGGCGGACGAGTTCACGTGCTCGAGCTGTTTCCTCGTGCACCACCGCAGCCAGCTGGCCTACGAGAAGCAGGGCCAGATGGTCTGCACCGAGTGCGCGGCCTGACCGCCTCGCACCCACCGACCCGACTCCCAGGCCGTCACGTCCCCGACGTGACGGCCTTCGTCGTCCCCGGAGGGGCTCCGGCGCCCGTCAGCGCCCGGCACCCGCGGCCGAGAGGGCCTCGGCCAGCTCGTCGGGACGCCGCGTGGACACCAGCCAGTAGGGGGCGGGGTCGAGCGGGTCGCGCAGCTCGACCCGCAGACCCGTCCGGGCCCACGTCCGCAGGCAGACGTAGGCGCGCGCGTCGAGGTCCGGCCCGAGCGCGAGCCGCATCTCCTCCGCGCTGAAGATCGGGGTCACCGTGCCCAGCAGCGCGACGGGGACCCGGGCCGGCCCGGCACGCAGGAGCCCGTCGTCGACCTCGACCAGCGGGGACGTGGCGATCAGGACGGCGACGGTCGCGGCGGCCACGAGCACACCGACCCCCGGCGCCATGAGCGGCTGCAGCGGGAGCACGACGACGGCGGCGATCACCCCGAGGCCGAGGGCGACCAACCAGGCTCCGGGACCGGGCAGGAGACGCTCGCGGAAGGCAGGGGCGGAGGGCTCGTGGGCGTGCCCCGGTCGGGCGGACACGTCGTTCATGGGCCCATCATCGCAGGCCCGGGAGGTCGGCTAGGCTGCCCGGGTGCCTCATGACCCGAGCCGCCCCGTGACCGACCCGAGCACGGTGGACGTGCTGGTGACCCTGCTCGACGACGGCGTCCCCGCACCGTCGTACGCCCACCCGGGCGACGCGGGCGCCGATCTCGTCACCACCGTCGACGTCGAGCTCGCCCCGGGCGAGCGGTCCCTCGTGCCGACGGGGATCGCGATCGCGCTGCCGGAGGGCTACGCGGCGTTCGTGCACCCCCGCTCCGGCCTCGCGGCCAAGCACGGCGTGACCGTCGTCAACGCGCCGGGCACGATCGACGCGGGCTACCGCGGCGAGGTGAAGGTGATCCTCGCCAACACCGACCCCCGCGAGACGGTGCGGCTGCAGCGGGGCGACCGCGTCGCCCAGCTCGTGGTGCAGAAGGTCGAGCACGCCCGGTTCCTCGTGGCCCGGAACCTGCCCGGCTCGCACCGCGGCGAGGGCGGGTTCGGTTCCAGCGGAGGGTTCGGTACCGCCTGACCTGCGGCGTCATCGACCGCCGGTCGTGGCGGTCTACGCTGGGAGGAGCACGGCGCAACGCCGTGCCGACCGACGAGACAAGGAGATCCCTGGTGGGTCTGTTCCGGCGCAAGGCGTCGACGCAAGCCGAGTCCGCGCTCGAGGGCGAGAGCACCCCGGCCGGCACCGAGACGGAGGCGTCGACCGGCACGACCGACGCCACGCAGCGCGGGCCGTTCGACTCCGCGCAGGTCTCGGTCATGGGTCCGCGGGTGGACCTGGGTGCGATCTGGCTGCCCGTGCTGCCCGGTCTCCAGCTGCGCATGGAGGTCGACAAGAAGTCGCAGAAGGTCACCGGCGTCGCCGCGTCGCTCCAGGGTTCCGTGCTGCAGGTGCAGGCGTTCGCCGCGCCGCGCACCGAGGGCATCTGGGACGAGGTGCGCGAGGAGATCGCCGCGTCCCTGACCAAGCAGGGCGGCACCGTCGACGACGTGCCCGGCGTCTTCGGGCGCGAGCTCATCGCGCGGGTCCCCGCCACCGCCGCCGACGGCTCGACCGGCGTCCGTCCGGCCCGGTTCGTCGGCGTCGACGGTCCGCGCTGGTTCCTGCGGGGCGTCCTGTCCGGCCGGGCCGCCGTCGACCCGGAGGCCGCCAAGCCCCTGGAGTCGGTGTTCGCGAACGTGGTGGTCGTCCGTGACGGCAACCCGCGCCCGCCGCGCGACCTGCTCTCCCTGACCCTGCCGGAGCAGGCCCGCAAGGACGGCGCCGCCCAGGCACCGGCCGGCCCGGGCGACACCGGCGACGAGGCCCCGGCGTTCGACCCGCTCAAGCGCGGGCCCGAGATCACCGAGATCCGCTGACGGCCATGTCCCTGCGCACCCTGGTCCGGGCCGCCCTGGCCTCCACCGACGACGTCGCCGCCGACGACGAGCGGCACGCCGCCGCGAAGGTCGTCGGCTGCACCCCCCTGTCCGACGCCGTGCCTCGCTGCCGCGTCGCGGTGTCGGGCGTGCTGCGCTCCGTCGTCCTGCGCCCCCGCGGCGGCGTCCCCACCGTCGAGGCCGAGCTGTTCGACGGCACCGGTTCGGTCGACCTGGTGTGGCTCGGCCGGCGCGAGCTCGCCGGGATCGAGCCCGGCCGCAGGCTGCGGGTCGAGGGCGTGGTGGCGGAGCGCGACGGTCGTCGCACCCTGTTCAACCCGCGCTACGAGCTGCGCGCGTGGGCCGGCGAGTGAGTGGGCTCCCGAGCGGTCCGGTGACCGGCCCCGACGACGCGACCGGTGCGCGCCGCGACGGTGCGTCGGGCCGCGGCATGCGGGCGCTCGCCGGTGACGAGTTCTCCTTCGCCTCCGCCGTCGGCGGCGTGCGGGGCGTCGTCGAGGCGGTCCTGCCCGGCATGGTGTTCGTCGTGGTGTTCGTCGTCACGCAGGACCTCACCTGGTCGCTCGTGTCGTCCTGCGCCGCCGCGCTCGTGGCGGTGCTCGTGCGGCTCGTCCAGCGCACCCCGGTCACGCAGGCGGCCGGCGGGATCCTCGGCATCGCCGTGGGCGTGTTCTGGGCGTGGCGCACGGGTGAGGCCGAGGACTTCTACGCCGTCGGGCTCTGGACGAACGCCGCCTACCTGCTCGCGTTCGTCGTGTCCATCGCGGTGCGCTGGCCGCTGGTGGGGCTCGTCGTGGAGGGGATCCGCGGCGGGTTCGCGGACCCCGAGAAGCGCGCCGCGGCCGGCGCGAACGACGCCGGGACGTCGGACGTCCCCGACGACGCGACGGCGGAGCAGCCGAGCCCCTGGGCCCCGCTGACCGCGTGGCGTCAGGACCCGGCGCTGGTGCGCCGCTACACGCTGGCGAGCTGGTTTTGGGTCGGGCTGTTCGCCGTCCGGCTCGCGGTGAAGGTTCCCCTCTACCTCGCCGGGGACGTCGGCTGGCTCGGTACCGCGCACCTCGTGCTCGGCGTGCCGCTGTGGGGACTCGTGCTGTGGCTCACCTGGGTCGTCGTGCGCGGTGCGCACCGGCCGGTGACCGCGCGGGCCTGAGGACCCGCAGGCCCGAGGCGGCACGGGCCTGACGGCACCACCTCGGGCCCGGCGTCTCAGCCCAGCTCCGGGCCCTCGACCACCAGCTGCGTCACGGCGTCGGTGTCCGCGTCGCGGCCGGTGACCAACATCAGCTCGTCGCCCGGCTCGAGGGCGTCGTCGCCCGTCGGCGCGAACGGCTGCGTCCCGCGCACCACGCACGCGAGCACGGTGTCGGCCGGCCAGCGCACGTCGCTGACCCGCAGCCCCACCAGCGGCGACTCCGGCGGCAGCGTGACCTCGAAGATGTCGGCGCCCGACTGGTGGAACGTGAAGATGCGGACCAGGTCGCCGACCGCCACGGCCTCCTCGACCATCGCCGTCATGATGCGCGGCGTCGAGACCGCCACGTCCACGCCCCACGACTCGTCGAACATCCACTCGTTGCGCGGGTTGTTCACGCGCGCGACGGTGCGGGGGACCGCGAACTCCGTCTTGGCGAGCAGCGAGAACACGAGGTTGACCTTGTCGTCGCCCGTGGCGCCCACCACGACGTCCGCCGACCCGACGTCCGCGCCCTCCAGCGACGTCGTCTCGCACGCGTCGGCCAGCAGCCAGTCCGCGTCCGGCACCTGGGACACGCGCATCGCCGTCGGGTTCTTGTCGACGAGGACGACCTCGTGGTCGTTGGCCAGCAGCTCGGCGGCGATCGAGCGCCCGACGGACCCGGCGCCCGCGATGACGACGCGCATCAGAACTGCTCCTCGTGCTCGGGACCGGGGGCGTGGGTGAGCAGCCGCTCGACCCGGGGGGCGTCGTCACGGTGCATGAGCACGTGCAGCACGTCGTTCTCCTGGAGCAGCGTGTCGGGGCCGACGATCGTGCCCTCGGCATAACGGGTCAGGAACGCCACGCGGGCACCCGTGGTCGCCTCGATGCGGCGCACCGACAACCCCAACCAGCCCGGGTGGTAGTCGACCTCGGCGAGGCGCACCGCGCCCGACGGGTCGCGGTACTCGTCCGTGGCGCCCAGCGGCAGCATGCGGCGCAGCACCTGGTCCGCCGTCCAGCGGACGGTCGCGACCGTCGGGATGCCGAGCCGCTGGAACACCTCCGCCCGGTGCGGGTCGTAGATGCGGGCCACGACGTGCTCCACGCCGAACGTCTCGCGGGCCACCCGCGCGGCCAGGACGTTGGAGTTGTCGCCGTCGGACACGGCCGCGAAGCCGTACGTGTCCTCGATGCCGGCCTGCTTGAGGGTGTCCCGGTCGAATCCGACACCCGTCACGCGGTGCCCGCTGAAACCGGCGGGCAGCCGTCGGAACGCGTCCGGGTTCTGGTCGATCACCGCGACGGAATGACCGTTCGACTCGATCGTCTGGGCGAGCGTGGAACCCACGCGGCCGCAGCCCATGATCACGAAGTGCACAGCGGAAACGCTATACCCAGGGGTCGGTGGCCGCCGACCCCTGCGTCCTCCCGCCCACCGACCCGCGCCGAACCCCCCGCGCGGGCATAGCATGTGTCGCTGTGTCGGACATCGCGGATGCAGCCAAACGCCTGCTCGTCGGTCGACCGCTGCGCAGCGACTCCTCCCGGGGGGTGGTCCTGCCCAAGCGGGCGGCCCTGCCCGTCTTCGCCTCGGACGCGCTGTCGTCGATGGCGTACGCCCCGGACGAGATCCTGCTCATGCTCGCCCTCGCCGGTGTGGCCGCCACGGCGTTCGCGCCGTGGGTGGGTCTGGCGGTCGTCGTCGTGCTGCTCGTCGTGGTCGCGTCGTACCGGCAGATCGTGCGCGCCTACCCCTCGGGCGGCGGCGACTACGAGGTCGCGACCACCAACCTCGGCCCGACCGCGGGCACCGGCGTCGCCTCCGCCCTGCTGCTCGACTACGTCCTCACCGTCGCCGTGTCGCTGTCGGCGGGCGCCCAGTACCTCGCGGTCGTGGTCCCGCAGGTGCGCGGTTACGAGCCGTGGGTGGCCGTGGTGCTCATCGTCGCCCTCACGGTGGTCAACCTGCGCGGCGTCCGGGAGGCCGCCTGGGTGTTCGTCGTCGTCATCTACTGCTTCATGGCGGCCGTCGGCGTGCTCGCCGTCGCCGGGGCGGTCCAGCACCTGACCGGATCGCTGGCGCAGGCGCCGAGCGCCGCCCTCGACATCGTGCCCGCCGCGGGCCTCGAGCAGGGCCTCGTCGGGGTCGCCGGGGCGTTCCTCGTGGCCCGTGCGTTCGCGTCCGGCGCGGTCGCGCTGACGGGCGTCGAGTCCGTCACGACCGCCGTCCCGTCGTTCCGCCGCCCCCGCCGCCGCAACGCCGCCGTCACCCTCGCGCTGCTCGGCGCGATCTCCGCGGTCATGCTCCTGACGATCCTGTTCCTCGCGGGCGCCACCGGCATCAAGTTCGTCGAGGACCCCGCCACCCAGCTCACCCGCGACGGCGTCCCCGTCGGCGACGGCTACCAGCAGCACCCGGTGCTCGCCCAGCTCGCCGAGACCGTGTTCGGCGGGGCCGGGATCATCGCGTTCGTCATCACCGGCGTCACCGCGCTCGTGCTGCTGCTCGCCGCCAACACCGCGTTCCACGGCTTCCCCGTGCTCGGGTCCCGGCTCGCCAAGGACGGCTACCTGCCCCGCCAGCTCCACACCCGCGGCGACCGCATGGCGTTCTCCAACGGCATCGTCACCCTCGCCGTCGCCGCCGCCGTCCTCGTCCTCGCGTTCGGCGCCGAGGTCACCGCCCTCATCCAGCTCTACATCGTCGGCGTGTTCGTCTCCTTCACGCTGTCCCAGCTCGGCATGCTGCGGCACTGGAGCCGCGGCCTGCGCAAGGAGCCCGACCCGAAGGCCCGGCGGCAGATGCGCTGGTCCCGCGTCGTCAACGGTATCGGCTTCGCGCTCACCGCCGCCGTGCTGCTCATCGTCCTCGTCACGAAGTTCACGCACGGCGCCTGGATCACGCTGGTCGCGATGGGACTGCTGTTCCTCGTCATGCGCGGCATCCACCGCCACTACGACCGCGTGCGCGCCGAGCTCGCCCTCGACGACGTCGCCGGCGCCCGCGCCCTGCCCAGCCGCGTGCACGCCGTCGTCCTGGTGTCCCGCGTGCACAAGCCCACCCTGCGGGCCCTGGCCTACGCGCGGGCCTCGCGCCCCTCCACCCTGGAGGCCGTCACCGTCGGCGTCGACCCCGACGAGATCCGTGACCTGCGCGAACGGTGGGAGGCGCTGGACCTGCCCGTCCCGCTGCGCGTCCTGGACTCGCCCTACCGGGAGATCACCCGGCCCGTGCTCCAGTACGTGCGCTCCCTGCGCCGCGAGTCGCCGCGCGACCTCGTGGTGGTGTACATCCCCGAGTACGTCGTGGGGCGCTGGTGGGAGCACCTGCTGCACAACCAGTCCGCCCTGCGTCTCAAGGGCCGGCTGCTCTTCACGCCCGGCGTCGTGGTCGCCTCCGTGCCGTGGCAGCTGTCCTCGGCGGGCGTCGCCGCGCCCGAGGCCGACCGCCCCGGCGAGAACGCGCCCCGCGGCGGGTGACAATGGGGGCGTGCCCCGTCCCCGTCGCTCCGCGCCCCGCCCCCGTCCCGTCGACCCGAACGTCGGCAGCGAGCTCGAGCTCGTCGTCGGCCCCGTCGCCCACGGCGGGCACTGCGTCGCCCGCCACGACGGCCGTGTCGTCTTCGTCCGCCACACCCTGCCCGGCGAGCGCGTCCGCGCCCGCGTGACCGAGGGCGGGTCGCGCTACTGGCGTGCCGACGCCGTCGAGGTGCTCGAGGCGTCCCCCGACCGTGTCGAGGCCGCCTGGCCGCAGGCCGGCCCGGGGGGTGCCGGCGGCGGCGAGCTCTCCCACGTCGCCCTGCCAGCCCAGCGCCGCTGGAAGGCGGACGTCCTCACCGAGCAGCTCGCCCGCCTCGCCCGCCTCGACCTGCCGGTCACGGTCGAGGCCGTCGACGGCGACGACGCACGCGGGGGACTGGCCTACCGCACCCGCGTCGACCTCGTCGCCGACGACGCAGGCCGGGCCGGCATGCGCGCCTTCCGCTCCCACGACGTCGTCCCCCTGGACGGCATGCCGCTCGCCACCGAGGACGTCGCGGCGCTCGCGGCCGCCGAGGACGTGTGGACCCGCAAGTGGCGCCCCGGCCAGCGGATCGAGCTCGTCGCGCCCGCCGCGGGCGGACGTCCGCTGATGCTGGTCGACGGCGTGCCGTGGCACCGCGGGCGCCCGGACGACCGCCCGACCGCCCGGCGCGCGGTCGCCGAGGAGGTGACGCTCGGCGGGGACGTGCACCGGTACCGGGTCGCGGCCGACGGGTTCTGGCAGGTCCACCGCGGCGCTCCGGCGCTGCTCGCCGGGGCCGTGCTGGCGGGCGTCGGGGACGTCACCGGCGCGACCGTGCTCGACCTCTACTCCGGCGCCGGCCTGTACACCGTGCCGCTCGCCCACGCGGTGGGGGCGTCCGGGCGGGTCGTCGGCGTGGAGGGCGACACCCGCGCCGTCCAGGACGCACGCCGCAACGTCCACGACCTGGCGCAGGTCGAGCTCCACCTCGGCGCCGTGGACCGGGTGCTCGCCGACGCCGACGCCGTCGCTGCGGCCGACGTGGTCGTGCTCGACCCGCCCCGCGCCGGTGCGGGGCGGACCGTCGTCGACGCCGTCGCGGCCCGCGCGCCGCAGCGCGTCGTCTACGTCGCCTGCGACCCGGCGGCCCTCGCCCGGGACATCGGCCTGTTCGGCGAGCACGGTTACGCGCTGTCCTCGTTGCGCGCGCTCGACCTGTTCCCGCACACCCACCACGTCGAGGCCGTGGCCGTCCTGGAGCGCTGACGCCCGCCCGGCCCTGCGCTACTGTCGCCGCATGGACGGCGCGCGAGGTGGTGCGGGGCAGGACGGGACCCGGCGCTGGCTGCCGCGTCGGTTGGTCGTCGTGGCGCTCGTGCTGCTGGTGGGCCTGGTCGTGGCGCTGCTCGTGCGCGACCGCGCGGGCGCCGACGCGCCGGTCCCGGTCGTCACCACCTACCAGGGCCTGCCCGCGGGTGTCGATGCCGGGACGGAGGGGCCGACGGGGACCGATCCGGGCTGGATCGTCGGCGACGACGGGCGCCTGGCCGTGTGGGCCGCGGGCAGCTCGACGTGCCCGTGGCTGCCGGTGGGGCTCACGGCCGACGGCGACGCGGTCACCGTGACGCTCGCGGTCGAGGACGCCACGGCCTGCACCATGGACCTGGTGTTCACCACGTCGCTCGTGGCGCTGCCGGACGGCGTCGACCCGGACGCCGCCACGGTGGAGATCGTGCTCGACCGGTAGCCGGGCGCTCAGCGGGCGACGCGGCCCGCCGTCGACGCGAAGCCGAGCCACGTGTGGCGGTTGCGCCACCAGCACCAGCCGATCTTCGCGGCCCCGCGTCGCTCGGTCCCGTCACGCCCCGTGCCGCCGGAGATCCACAGCGCGGGGGTGCGTGCGTCGAACGTCCCGTCCGCGCGGCGCAGTCGGGACCCGATGGTCATGAAGCACCGGTTCGGCTCCAGCACGCCGGGCGCCTGGAGCACCCAGTGGACGCCTTCGGCGAGCGTGAGCGGCGTCCGTGCGCGGGCGGCGATCGCGGCGGCGGCCTCCTCGGGGGAGGCGTCGGCCAGGTCGTCCCCCCGGTCCGGGGCGCGCACGGCCCAGACGTCGACGTCGGGCACGTCCAGGCCGTCGACCGGCGCGAACTCGTCGACGTCGGTCATGTCCTCGACGACGAAGCCCGGCCGCTCCACGATCCCGCCGCGCGTGCGGACGCTGCGCCGCAGGTGCGCCGCGAGCAGCGACGGCGGCAGGTGCCGGGGATGCACCACGAGCAGCGAGCCGGTGGGAGCGGCGGCGGCGAGGTCGCGCGCGGCGCGGCGGACGGCGTCGGCGTCGAGGGTCCCGCCGGCGGGCAGGAGCCCGAGGCCGACGAGGTGCTCCGCCTGCTCGGCCAGCGGGGGGAGCACGGGGGTCGCGGCGGTGTCGGCGGGCGGATCGGTGGGCAGCGGTGTCTCGGCCATGAGTTCCTCTCGTCGCGGACGGCTCGGGGTCAACGTGCGTCCGGCCGGCGTTGTTCCCCCGGTGGGTGACGGTGAGGCGCGCCTAAGTATCTTGACGTCAAGATATATAGGCTATGCTGGGGATCAGCCCCCGCGACGCCCGCGTCCGCTGGGGTGGAGCCCCCGGACGTCACGGCGTCGGAACCGCTGCGCTCACGCGCGGACGCGGTGCCCGCGCCGGCCAGCCCCGCAGAAGGAGCAGCAGTGAGCAGCGTGGACACATTCGGATCCAAGGGAACTCTGGAGGTCGGGGAGAACTCGTACGAGATCTTCCGGCTGTCGGCGGTGGACGGCCTCGAGCGGCTGCCCTACTCGCTCAAGATCCTCGCCGAGAACCTGCTCCGCACCGAGGACGGTGCGAACATCACCGCGGACCACGTCCGCGCCGTCGCCGCCTGGGACCCGGACGCCCAGCCGAGCACCGAGATCCAGTTCACGCCGGCGCGCGTGATCATGCAGGACTTCACCGGTGTGCCCTGCGTCGTCGACCTGGCCACCATGCGTGAGGCCGTCGCCGAGCTCGGTGGCGACCCCACCCGCATCAACCCGCTCGCGCCCGCCGAGATGGTCATCGACCACTCCGTGCAGATCGACGTCGCCGGTCGTGCCGACGCGTTCGAGCGCAACGTCGAGTTCGAGTACGAGCGCAACCACGAGCGCTACCAGTTCCTGCGCTGGGGCCAGACGGCGTTCGACGACTTCAAGGTCGTCCCCCCGGGCACCGGCATCGTGCACCAGGTCAACATCGAGTACCTGGCGCGCACCGTCATGACCCGTGAGGTGGGCGGCGTCCTGCGTGCCTACCCCGACACCTGCGTCGGTACCGACTCGCACACCACGATGGTCAACGGCCTGGGCGTGCTCGGCTGGGGCGTCGGCGGCATCGAGGCGGAGGCCGCGATGCTCGGCCAGCCGGTCTCCATGCTCATCCCGCGCGTCGTCGGCTTCAAGCTCAACGGCTCGATCCCGGCGGGCGTCACCGCGACCGACGTCGTCCTGACGATCACGCAGATGCTGCGCCAGCACGGCGTCGTCGGCAAGTTCGTCGAGTTCTACGGCTCCGGCGTGGGCCAGGTCCCGCTGGCGAACCGCGCGACCATCGGCAACATGTCGCCGGAGTTCGGCTCCACCGCGGCGATCTTCCCGATCGACGCCGTGACGGTGGAGTACCTGCGCCTCACCGGCCGCTCCGAGGAGCAGCTCGCGCTCGTCGAGGCGTACGCCAAGGAGCAGGGCCTGTGGCTCGACCCGGAGTCGTCCGACTACGTCGAGCCGGTGTTCTCCGAGTACCTCGAGCTGGACCTCGCGACGGTCGTGCCGTCCATCGCCGGCCCGAAGCGTCCGCAGGACCGCATCGAGCTGTCGCACGCCAAGTCGGCCTTCGCCCGCGACCTGCCGAACTACGCCTCCGACGTCATCGACACCGTCGACGAGGCCGAGAAGGAGTCCTTCCCGGCGTCCGACTCGCCGTCGACCCACGCGCAGGTGCGCCGCACGGTGCCGGTGACCGACTCCGAGGGCAAGGAGTTCGAGCTCTTCCACGGTGCCGTCGCGATCGCCTCGATCACGTCGTGCACGAACACCTCGAACCCGTCGGTCATGCTCGCCGCCGCGCTGCTCGCCAAGAACGCGGTCGAGAAGGGCCTCACGTCCAAGCCGTGGGTCAAGACGTCGATGGCGCCGGGCTCGCAGGTCGTCACGAACTACTACGAGAAGGCCGGGATGTGGCCGTACCTGGAGAAGCTCGGCTTCCACCTGGTCGGTTACGGCTGCGCGACCTGCATCGGCAACTCCGGCCCGCTCGACGAGAAGATCTCCGAGGCCGTGCAGCACGAGGACCTCGCCGTCGTCTCGGTGCTCTCCGGCAACCGGAACTTCGAGGGCCGCATCAACCCGGACGTCAAGATGAACTACCTGGCGTCCCCGCCGCTGGTCATCGCGTACGCCCTGGCCGGCACGATGGAGTTCGACTTCGACCACGACCCGCTGGGCCGTGACGACGAGGGCCACCCGATCTTCCTGCGCGACATCTGGCCGACGCCGGACGAGGTGCAGGCCACCATCGAGGCGTCCATCGACCGCAAGATGTTCGAGGACGACTACGCCGACGTGTTCGCCGGCGACGACCGCTGGCGTGCGCTGGAGACCCCCGAGGGCAACACCTTCGAGTGGGACGCCGAGTCGACGTACGTGCGCAAGCCCCCGTACTTCGAGGGCATGGCCGCCGAGCCGTCCCCGGTCGGCGACATCGCGGGTGCCCGCGTGCTCGCCAAGCTGGGCGACTCCGTCACCACCGACCACATCTCGCCCGCGGGCGCGATCAAGGTCGACAGCCCGGCCGGCAAGTACCTGGCCGAGCACGGTGTGGCGCGTCGCGACTTCAACTCCTACGGCTCGCGCCGCGGCAACCACGAGGTCATGATCCGCGGCACGTTCGCGAACATCCGCCTGAAGAACCAGCTGCTGGACGGCGTCGAGGGTGGCTACACCTTCAACTTCGTCACCGGCGAGCAGGACACCATCTACGACGCCGCGCAGGACTACGCCGCGCAGGGCACGCCGCTGGTGATCCTCGGCGGCAAGGAGTACGGCTCCGGCTCGTCGCGCGACTGGGCGGCCAAGGGCACCGCGCTCCTGGGCGTCAAGGCCGTCATCACCGAGTCGTTCGAGCGGATCCACCGCTCCAACCTCATCGGCATGGGCGTGCTCCCGCTGCAGTTCCCGGCCGGCGAGAGCGTCGAGTCCCTGGGCCTGGACGGCACGGAGACGTTCGACATCGCGGGCATCACCGCGCTGAACGAGGGCACCACGCCCGCCACGGTCGCGGTGAAGGCCACGAAGTCCGACGGCGCGGTCGTCGAGTTCGACGCCGTGGTGCGCATCGACACCCCGGGCGAGGCGGACTACTACCGCAACGGCGGCATCCTGCAGTACGTGCTGCGCTCGCTCGTCGCCTGACCGGCCGCGGGGCCTGAAGCGCCCGGCACGACGCACGACGCCCCCGTCGCACCAGCAGGTGCGGCGGGGGCGTCGTCGTGTCCCGGGGTGCGCCGCGGGTTCGCGAGCTCAGGCGTGGACGCCGGTGACGTGCTCGACGACGGCGCGGGCGACGGCGGCGTCGTCGAGCACACGGTTGTGCCCGAGCCCCCGGGTGAGCACGAGGCGGCTCCCGGGGTGGGCGGCGTGCAGGTCGACGGCCTCGCCGGGGCCGTGCACCGTGTCCTCGGTGTCATGGACGAACACGGCGGGCACCCCGGCGGGGTGCGCGCGGAGGTCGAAGCGGTCCCGCACGTCGTCCTGGCCGGGGAAGAGGGTGCGCGCGAGGTGCGCGCAGAGGGGTTCGTGCAGCCGGTCGGGGACGCCGGCGAGCCGCCGGAACGTGGCGACGACCGAGTCGAAGCCGGTGGGCGAGGCCAGCGCGACGAGGTGACGTGCGGGGAAGCCCTCGTGCAGGGCGATGCCGGCGGTGAACGCGCCGAGGGAGTGACCGACGACGGCGTCGACGGGTCCGTGCCGCCCGGTGACCGCGTGCATCGCGGCCATGTGCTCCACGACGGTGAGGTGGTGGCCGCCGGAGTCGCCGTGGCCGGGGGCGTCGTAGGCGACGACGCGGACGCCGGCGGCGCGCAGGTGCCCGACGAGGGTCCCGAAGCGGGAGGCGCGGGTCCGCCACCCGTGCACGAGCAGCACCGTCGCCCGGACGGGGCCGGGGGGTTCCCAGGTGTACGTCGCGACCTGGTCGTGGCCCACCTGGACGGTGCCGCGGACCGCCTCGGCGTGGACGGCGGCGTCGATGCTGCGGACCCGTGCGGGTGGTCCGACGGTGCCGAACGCTCGCGCTCCGAGCCGGACGGCGAGCGGGGGTGCGACGGCGGACAGGATGCGCAGTGTGGTGCGTGCCGGTGCGGGGACCACGGGTGCTCCTGGGTCTGGGCGGCCTGACGGCATGGGTCGATCATCTGACTGATCGATCGTATAGTTAGTTCGTGACCGACGCCAGACCCTCCCCGACGGCCCCGCTCGACGACCCGGACCGCGACCGGGTCGTGCCGACCGACGGCCGCCGACTGCGCGGCGAGCGCACCCGGTCGGCGGTCCTCGACGAGGCCGTCCAGGCCGCGTCCGTCCACGGCCTGGAGGGACTGACCTTCGCGCCCCTCGCGGCCCGGGTCGGGGTGAACAAGAGCGCGATCGCGGCGCTCTTCGCGAACAAGGAGGGGCTCCAGCTCGCCACGGTGGCCCGGGCGCGGGAGCTCTTCGCGCACGCCGTCGTCGCGCCCGCGCGTCAGGCCGAGCCGGGGCTGGCGCGCGTGGGAGAGCTCGTCCGGCGCTGGACCGACTACTCCCGCTCGCGGACGTTCGTCGGCGGCTGCTTCTTCCGGGCGGCCGAGACCGAGCTCGACGCCCGCCCGGGGCCGGTGCGAGACGCCGTCGTCGCCGTGCGCCGGGAGTGGGAGGGCTACCTCGGCCACCACGTCGCGCTCGCTGCGGCCGCCGGAGACCTCGACGACGACGGCGACCCCGCCCAGGTCGTCTTCGAGCTGGACGCGGTGCTCGCGGCCGCGGACGGCCGCTCGGTGCTGCTCGGCGACCCGACCGCCTACGAGCGCGCCCTGCGGGCGGTCCGCGCCCAGCTCGTCGCGCGGGGTGCGGACCCCGCGCGACTGGGCTGAGTCAGGCGAAGCCGAACAGCGGCCCGAAACCGGCCACGACGACGGCCGCCCAGACGGCGTACACCGGCAGGTAGGTCGTCTGCCAGCGCTCCAGGGCGTGGAAGCCGGTGCGGTGCCGGCAGAACCCCAGCAGCAGCCAGCCGGTCCGCACGAGGTGCACGAGCAGCAGCAGGTTGAGGCCGAGCGCGGCGACCTTGTTCGGGCTCGCGCCGAACTCGGCGATGCGGGTGGCCATGGCGGTCAGGGCGAGCACGTCGACGGCCAGCGCCGCCCCCACGAGCGCGAGCTGGAGGTGGTCGAAGAACCCGGGGCGGGCCAGGGGGTCGCGCGCCGAGACGGAGTACAGCAGCAGGGCCAGCACGAGGACCAGGACGGCGTCGAGCAGGATGAGCAGCTCGCGGTCCACCGTGGTCAGCCCGCCCGCGGTGAGCAGCACGACGAAGGACACCACCAGCATGACCGTGGTGAGCGGGGTGAACACCTTGGTGAGCACCGGGGCGATGTTCTCCACCACCTCCTGCTTGGCCTCGACCAGCCAGGCCGCCACGAGCAGCGCCCCGGGCACGCAGTACGGGAAGATCCAGCCCTCCAGGGCGGGCTCGATGTCGACGCCGACGATGCCGAGCAGCCCCGCGGTGAGCCCGAGGAGCACGCCACCGCCGAGGGCCAGCAGGGCGAGGTAGACGGCGAGCTCGCCGGTGAACCGCACGAAGTCCATCCGGCGGTCGTGCGAGCGCCAGCGGCCCCCGGCGTACGCGACGCCGACGGCGGTCCACCCCAGGACGGGCGCGTGCAGGGCGGCGAGGACCAGGGTCGAGCCGCCGTCGTCGAACGGGTAGAGGTTGACGAGCGCGCACGTGACGGCCAGCGTCCCGGCGAGCGCGGCGAGGACGGCCGCCGACGGCCGACGCTTCCATGCGAAGTAGCCGACGAGGAAGGGCAGCACGAGGAAGGCGGCGTTGCTGACGAACGTCTCCTCGGCGAGGGTCTCGGCGGCGATCTTCACGGCGGTCCCGGCGCCGACGGCGAGCGCGAGGACGATCCCGAGCTCGCGCCGGCGGCCTCCGCGGGCGGGGTCGTCGTCGTCCGCGCCGGGGACCAGGACGAGCTGCTTCCAGAGTCGCTCGGAGTGCGCACGGGCGAACTCCCGGGACACGGCGTCGAGGCTGCCCATGCGCTTGACCGCGACGAGGAACGCCTCGTCGTCGTCCAGCCCGGCGGCCTGGAGGTCCCCGATGCGCTCGCGCAGGTGGTCGGTCATCTCGTCGACGTCGGCCGGGGCGATGGCGCGGTGCCGGCTGACGTAGTCGCGCCAGCGGCCGATCTGCGCCTCGAGGGCCGTGCTCCCGGCCATCAGGCGATCCCGCCGGCGACGGCCGGTCCGCCGGTGACGCCGTCCCGGGCGTCAGCCAGCGACTCCCACGCGCGGGTGAGGGCGGCGTGCACGACCTCCCACTGCGCCTGGCGTTCGACGAGGGCGTCGCGACCGGCGGAGGTGAGGGCGTAGTGCTTGCGGCGGCGTCCGGTCTCGGAGCGACCCCAGCTGGACTCGACCAGGCCGTTGCGCTCGAGGCGGTGCAGCAGGGGGTAGAGCATGCCGTCGGTCCACTCCATGCGGCCGCCGGACAGCTCCGCGACGCGCTTGGCGATCGCGTACCCGTAGGACTCGGACTCGGCGAGGATGCCGAGGACGAGCGGTGTCGCCGAGGCGGCGACGAGGTCCTTGTCGATGTGCATCGTGCTCCTATCCCTCGTGCTGCAAGGTATTTAACCCTCGCAGTCCTAGGGATGGCAAGCGCCGCCGGTGACCGGCGACGCCGAGGTAGTACCGCGCGCAGGGGTGTCAGCCCGCAGCGCCGCCCTCCCGGGCACGGAGGCCGTACGTCCCGGCGGTCAACGCCGCGTAGGCGTCCGCCACGACCTTCTCCAGCACCACCAGGTCCACCTGGGCCAGGTTCGTCAGGTAGAGACACCCCGTCCCCGTCCGGTGCGGACCCAGCCGGGCCAGGTCGTCGGCGTGCGCGCCGGTCCCGTCCATGAGGTAGACGACGCTGTTCGCCCTCCGGGGCGCGAAGGCGGCCGCCGGCGCCTCGCCCGAGCGCCCGGAGGCGTACTCGTAGCGGTAGCGGCCGAACCCCACGATCGTCCCGTGCAGCTCCGGGGGCAGGCCGGTCACCCGGCGCATCAGCGCGAGCAGCGTCTGCGCGTCACGCCGCCGCGTCGGGCCCTCGACGGCGTCGAGGAACGCGCGGACGTCGTCGGGGACGTCGTGGGCGGTGGGGTCCGTGGGGTCGGTCACGCCCCCAGTGTCGGGCCTCAGGCGTCGGCGAGCACCCGCTCCAGCGACTCCGCACCCAGGTCCAGGATCCACGCGTGCTCCGGACCGGACGTCAGCATCGACGACGCCATCGACAGCGCCCACCCGCGGGCACGCGCCCACACCGGGTCGTCGACGGGGTACCGCGCGGCCAGGCGCTGGCGGAGCACCGCCCGGGCCGGGGCGTCGAGCACGAGCCACCCGGCGGCGAGGTCCGTCGCCGGGTCCCCGGCGGTGAGGTCGCCGAGGTCGACGACGGCGGCCAGCGCGTCGTCGTCGGCCACGACCAGGTTGCCGGGGTGCAGGTCCCCGTGCACCCACAGCGGCGGTCCGTCCCATGCGGGCGCGGCGACGGCGCGCTCCCACGCCGCCAGTGCCCGCGCCTCGTCCGGGACGACCCCGGACGCGAGCCGGGCGCGCACCGCCTCGTCGCGCGTGCGCAGGGGGACGCCACGGACCGGGTTGACGGGGAACCCGGACGGCGCCGGGCGGTGCAGGGCGAGCAGGAACTCCGCGAGCGGGCCGGCGAGGGCGCCGCGGCGTCCCACGGGGACGTCCGACGCCCGCGTACCCGGCACCCACGGCACCACCGACCACGACCACGGGTACGCGAGCGCAGAGCTCGGGCGCCCCACCCGGACGGGCACCGGCACCGTGACGGGCAGCGTCGGGGCCAGCTCCGGCAGCCACCGCTGCTCGTGCTCGACGAGCCGGGCCGCGGCGGCCCGGCGGGGCACCCGCACCGCCAGGTCCTGCCCGAGGCGGGCCATGACGTTGTCCCAGCCCTGCGCGACGACCCGCACCGGCAGCCCCGCGAGGTCGGGGTGCTGCTCGGTCAGCAGCGCGCGCACCAGGGTCTCGTCGACGTCGATCTCCGCGGCCGCCATCAGGGCTCCACCTCGAGCTCCTGGCCGCGGTCCCAGTCCTCGGTCCAGCCGAGGTGGTCGAACATCGCGTCGAGGACACCGGCGGTGAAGCCCCACACGACGTGGCGGGTGCCGTCGTCGTCGACGACGAACCCCGGGCCGCGCCACTCCTGGCCGCCGCGGCGCAGGACGGTCGTGACGCGGTGCGCGGGGTCCAGGAGGTCCGCGACGGGGGCGCGGAAGACGTGCGCCGACTCGGCCGGGTCCACCACGCCGACGGGGGACTGCCGGGTCCACCAGCCGAGCACCGGCGTGACGACGTGGTTGCTCACGGGCATGGGCAGGGCGGTCAGCGTGCCGAGGACCTCGACGCCGCTCGCGTCGACGCCGGTCTCCTCGGTGGCCTCGCGCAGCGCGCAGGTCACGGCGTCCTCGCCGGGCTCGGCCCGGCCTCCCGGGAAGGCCACCTGGCCCGCGTGGGAGCGCAGGGTCGCTGCGCGGGCCAGCAGCAGCACGTCGAGGTCGGCCGAGACGGCCTCGGCCTGGGCCTCGTGGTCGGACGGCAGCCCGTCGAGCACGCCGAACAGGACCAGCACGGACGCCGGGCGGACGGCGTCGGGGTCGACGACCCCGCGGGCGTGCCGCCACGGGTCGGTGAAGGATCCGGTGGTGGCCAGCCGGGCGAGCTGGTCGCGGGCGGAGGTCTCGTGGCTCACCCGGGCAGGCTAACGCCCACCAGGGCGTCCGCCCCGTCGGGCATGCGCCGACGGCCCGTCACGACGGGCGGACGGGCCACGGCCGCATGCTCGGCGGGAGGGCGGGTCACCAGGAGGTGGCGAGCGGCATGCCCTCGGCGTACCCGGCGGCGGACTGGATGCCGACGGTGGCGCGCTCGGCGAACTCCGCGAGAGTGCGGGCGCCGGCGTACGTGCAGCTGGAGCGCAGGCCGGAGGTGATCTCGTCGAGGAGGTCCTCGACGCCGGGGCGGCGCGGGTCGAGGTACATCTTGCCCGTCGAGATGCCCTCCTCGTACAGGGCCTTGCGGGCGCGGTCGAACGCGCTGCCCGCGCCGGCGGTGCGGGCGGCCACGGCGCGGGCCGACGCCATGCCGAACGAGTCCTTGTAGAGGCGGCCCGAGCCGTCCTCGTGCAGGTCGCCGGGCGACTCGTACGTCCCGGCGAACCAGGAGCCGATCATCACCTGCGACGCGCCGGCAGCCAGCGCGAGAGCGACGTCGCGGGGGTGCCGCACGCCGCCGTCGGCCCACACGTGCTTGCCGAGCTCGCGCGCCGCGGCGGCGCACTCCAGCACGGCGGAGAACTGGGGGCGCCCGACGGCGGTCTGCATGCGGGTGGTGCACATGGCGCCCGGGCCGACGCCGACCTTGAGGATGTCGGCGCCCGCGGCGACGAGGTCGCGCACGCCGTCGGCCGTGACGACGTTGCCGGCGACGATCGGCACGTGGGAGTGGTCGGACCGCACGGCCGCGATCGCCCGCAGGGCGGCCAGCATCTTGTCCTGGTGGCCGTGCGCGGTGTCGACCACGAGGACGTCGACGCCGGCGGCGAGCACCTCGGCCGTCTTCGCGGCGACGTCGCCGTTGATGCCGACGGCGGCGCCGACGAGCAGGCGGCCCGACGCGTCCAGGGCGGGGGAGTAGACGGTCGAGCGGACGGCGCCCTTGCGCGTCAGGACGCCCACGAGCCGACCGTCGCGCACGACGGGCGCGAGCTGCACCTTCGCGGCGTGCAGCCGCTCGAAGGCGGCGGGCAGGCCGTCGGCCTCCACCTGGGCGGCGTCCAGCGTCTCCAGCTCGGTGGACATGACGCTGCCGACCTGGGCGAACCGGTCCACGGACGCGCAGTCGTCCGCCGTGACGACGCCGACGGGGCGGCCGTCGTCGACGACCACGGCAGCGCCGTGCGACCGCTTGCCGAGCAGCGAGAGCACGTCGGCGACCGTGTCGTGACCGGTCACCACGACCGCCGTCTCGACGACGGGGTCCTTGGACTTGACGTCCGCCACGACGTCGGCGACGACGTCGACGGGGATGTCCTGCGGCAGGATCGCGACGCCGCCGCGCCGGGCGACCGTCTCGGACATGCGGCGGCCCGCGACGGCCGTCATGTTCGCCACGACGATCGGGATGGTGGTGCCCGTGCCGTCGTCGGTCGAGAGGTCGACGTCGAACCGGCTGGTCACGTCGGAACGGGACGGGACCATGAAGACGTCGCCGTAGGTGAGGTCGGAGGTGGGCTGCTGGCCGGGGAGGAAACGCACCCCTGGAATCTACCGCGCCGACGCGTCCGACCCGCGACGGGCGCCTACAGTGGGCGGATGACGACGGGGACGGCATGAGCCTGCTGAACCGCATCGCCGGGCCCGAGGACGTGCGCCCGCTGACGACGGCCCAGACGTCGCGCCTGGCCGCGGAGATCCGCACGTTCCTCGTGGAGAACGTCTCGCGCACCGGCGGGCACCTCGGCCCCAACCTCGGCGTCGTCGAGCTGACGATCGCCCTGCACCGCGTGTTCGACTCCCCGCGGGACACGATCGTGTTCGACACCGGCCACCAGGCGTACGTGCACAAGCTCCTCACCGGCCGCCAGGACTTCAGCGGCCTGCGCACCCGCGACGGGCTGTCCGGGTACCCGAGCCGGTCCGAGTCGGAGCACGACGTCGTCGAGAACTCGCACGCGTCCACCGCCTTGTCCTGGGCCGACGGCATCGCCCGGGCGAACGACCTCCAGGGACGGCGCGACCGGCACGTCGTCGCGGTCGTCGGCGACGGCGCCCTCACCGGCGGCATGGCGTGGGAGGCGATCAACAACATCGCCGCCGACCCGACCCGTCGGCTCGTCGTCGTCGTCAACGACAACGGCCGCTCCTACTCGCCCACGGTGGGCGGTCTCGCGAACCACCTCGACACGCTGCGCGTCACCCGCGGCTACGAGGCCTTCCTCGACTGGGGCAAGCGCACCCTGCAGCAGCGCACCGGCCCGCCCGGCCGGTTCGCCTACGGCTGGCTGCACGGCCTGAAGAAGGGCATCAAGGACGTCGTCGCGCCGCAGGGGATGTTCGAGGACCTCGGCCTGAAGTACGTCGGTCCCGTCGACGGGCACGACGTCGCCGCGGTCGAGGCGGCGCTGCGCCGGGCCCGGGACTTCGGCGGACCCGTCATCGTGCACGCCATGACCGAGAAGGGCCGCGGGTACACGCCCGCCGAGGAGGACGTCGCCGACCGCTTCCACGCCGTCGGGGCCATCCACCCCGAGACGGGCCTGCCGGTCGCGCCGTCCCGCTTCGGATGGACCCAGGTGTTCGCCGAGGAGATGGTGGCGATCGGTCGCCGACGCCGCGACGTCGTGGCGCTCACCGCCGCCATGCTCCACCCCGTGGGGCTCGCCCCCTTCGCGCACGAGTTCCCCGACCGCACCGTGGACGTCGGCATCGCCGAGCAGCACGCCGCCACGTCCGCGGCAGGGATGGCGTTCGCCGGGCTGCACCCCGTCGTCGCGGTCTACTCGACGTTCCTCAACCGCGCGTTCGACCAGGTGCTCATGGACGTCGCCCTGCACCGGGCCGGCGTGACCTTCGTCCTGGACCGGGCCGGCGTCACCGGCGACGACGGCCCCAGCCACCACGGCATGTGGGACATGGCGGTGCTGCGCGTCGTGCCCGGGCTGCGGCTCGCCGCGCCCCGCGACGAGCCCACGCTGCGTGCCGCACTGCGGGCCGCCATCGACGTCGACGACGCCCCGACCGTCGTGCGGTACCCCAAGGGGGCCCTGCCCGACGAGATGCCCGCCCTGGAGGACCTCGACGGCGTGCACGTCCTGGCCCGGCACGCCGCGGGCGCCGGCGCATCGTCGGCGGGCCGGGTGCTCGTCGTCGGCGTCGGGGCCATGGCACCGGTGGCGCTCGCGGCGGGGGAGTCGTTGGCGGCGCACGGCCTGGACGTCGAGGTGGTCGCCCCGACGTGGGTCCTGCCCGTCCCGGAGCCTCTGGTCAAGCTGTGCGGGGAGCGCGACCTCGTGCTGACCGTCGAGGACGGCGTCGTGGACGGCGGGGTCGGCGCGCTGCTGGCCCAGCGCGCCGCCGAGCAGGGGGTGCGCACGCCGTTCGTGCACCGCGGCCTCCCGGCGGCGTTCATCGCGCACGCCACCCGCGCCCAGGTGCTCGTCGCGCAGCGGCTGCGCGCCGAGGACGCGGTGCGCGAGGCGCTCGCGGCGTTGTCGCAGGACTGACCTCACCGCTCGCGGCGTGACGCACGAGACACCTCCGCCGTCCTGCTGATCACAGCGCTTGTGAAAGTCTTCACGTAGTGTGGTCTGACCAGACGTCGAAGGAGCGCCATGAGCATCCAGGCAGAGCAGGCCACGACCGGCACCACCCCGTCCGCGTGGGAGGGGTTCGCCCCCGGCCCGTGGTGCGACGGCATCGACGTGCGGGACTTCATCCAGCGCAACTACACCCCGTACACCGGTGATGCCGCGTTCCTCGCCGGCCCGACCGCACGCACGACCGCGCTGTGGTCCCGGCTGACGGAGATGTTCCCCGCCGAGCGTGCGAGGGGCGTCCACGACGTGTCGTGGGACGTACCCGCCGGCATCACCGCCCACGCACCCGGGTACATCGACATCGAGAACGAGATCGTCGTCGGCCTCCAGACGGACGCCCCGCTCAAGCGCGCGATCATGCCCAACGGCGGCTGGCGGATGGTCGAGAACGCCCTGAACACCTACGGGTACCCGGTCGACGTGAACCTCAAGAAGGTCTTCACCACCTTCCGCACGACGCACAACCAGGCCGTCTTCGACCTCTACCCGCCGAACGTGCGCGCGGCCCGCTCGTCGCACGTCGTCACCGGACTGCCCGACGCCTACGGCCGCGGCCGCATCATCGGCGACTACCGGCGCGTCGCCCTCTACGGCGTCGACGCGCTGATCGAGGCGAAGAAGCGCGACAAGCTCACCCTGGACGCCGAGCCGTTCAGCGAGCGGATCGCCCGTGAGCGCGAGGAGCACGCCGAGCAGATCCGCGCGCTCGGCGAGCTCCAGGAGATGGCGGCGTCCTACGGCGTCGACGTGTCGAGGCCGGCACGCACCGGGGTCGAGGCCGTGCAGTGGCTGTACCTCGGGTTCCTCGCCGCCGTGAAGGAGCAGAACGGCGCGGCGATGTCGCTGGGTCGCACCTCGACGTTCCTCGACGTCTACCTCGAGCGCGACCTCGCCGCGGGCCGGATCACGGAGGCCGAGGCGCAGGAGGTCATGGACGACTTCGTCATCAAGCTGCGCATCGTGCGGTTCCTGCGCACGCCCGAGTACGACGCGCTGTTCTCGGGCGACCCGACCTGGGTCACCGAGACCATCGGCGGCACGGGCCTCGACGGACGGACCCTCGTCACCAAGAACTCGTTCCGCATGCTGCAGACGCTTCACAACCTGGGACCTGCACCGGAACCGAACATGACGGTGTTCTGGAGTGCCGACCTCCCGCAGGGCTTCAAGGAGTTCTGCGCCCAGGTCTCGATCGACACCTCGGCCGTGCAGTACGAGTCCGACGACGAGATCCGCGCGGCCTGGGGCGACGACGCCGCGATCGCCTGCTGCGTGTCGCCGATGGCGGTCGGCAAGCAGATGCAGTTCTTCGGCGCGCGCGTGAACCTCGCCAAGGCGCTGCTGTACGCGATCAACGGCGGTCGCGACGAGATCAGCGGGGAGCAGGTCGCCCCGGCGTTCCCGCCGGTGCCGGCCGGGCAGCCGCTCGACCACGACGACGTCCGTGCCCGCTTCGAGCGGACGATGGACTGGCTCGCCGAGACCTACGTCGAGGCGCTGAACTGCATCCACTGGTCGCACGACAAGTACGCGTACGAGCGCCTCGAGATGGCGCTGCACGACCGGGACGTGCTGCGCACGATGGCCTGCGGCATCGCGGGGCTGTCGGTCGCCGCGGACTCGCTGTCGGCGATCCGGTACGCGACCGTGACGCCCGTGCTCGACGACCGCGGCGTCGTCGTGGACTACGAGATCGACGGCGACTTCCCCGCCTACGGCAACGACGACGACCGCGCCGACGACATCGCGGTCGAGCTGGTCGAGTCGTTCATGGCGAAGGTGCGCCGGCACCCCACGTACCGGGACGCGGTGCCCACCCAGTCGGTGCTGACGATCACGTCGAACGTCGTGTACGGCAGGTCCACCGGGAACACCCCGGACGGCCGCCGCGCGGGCGAGCCGTTCGCCCCGGGCGCCAACCCGATGAACGGTCGTGACACGCACGGCATGCTCGCCTCGGCGCTGTCCGTGGCCAAGCTGCCGTACGACCAGGCACAGGACGGCATCTCGCTCACCAGCACCGTCGTGCCCTCCGGGCTCGGGCGGACGCGGGCCGAGCAGGTGACCAACCTGGCGGGACTGCTGGACGCGTCGTTCGGCGCGGGCGGCTACCACCTGAACGTCAACGTGCTGGACCGCGAGACCCTGCTCGACGCCATGGAGCACCCCGAGGACTACCCGCAGCTGACCATCCGGGTGTCGGGGTACGCCGTCAACTTCGTCCGGCTCACGCGCGAGCAGCAGCAGGACGTCCTGAACCGGACCTTCCACGGAGGGATCTGAGATGACCGCCGGCCCGGCGCTGCTGGATCCCCCCTCCGCCCGCCGCCGGGCCGGTGCCGGGCTGCAGGGCCTGGACACGACCGAGGTCGAGCGGTCCGACCGCCTCGCGCTGATGCGGTCGGGCGAGCTGGGCTCGGTGCACTCCTGGGAGCTCGTGACGGCCGTCGACGGCCCCGGGACCCGGATGACCGTGTTCCTGGCGGGGTGCCCGCTGCGGTGCCTCTACTGCCACAACCCGGACACGCTCGCGATGAAGGACGGCGGGGCGGTGCTCGCCGACGACCTGCTGGCCCGGGTCGCCCGCTACCGCGGGGTGTTCGCCGCCACCGACGGCGGGCTCACGCTGTCCGGCGGCGAGGTGCTCA
This sequence comes from Isoptericola dokdonensis DS-3, assembly GCF_001636295.1. Classification (NCBI taxonomy): domain Bacteria; kingdom Bacillati; phylum Actinomycetota; class Actinomycetes; order Micrococcales; family Promicromonosporaceae; genus Isoptericola; species Isoptericola dokdonensis. The sequence goes on from NZ_CP014209.1 coordinate 484,317, forward strand.
TGCAGCCCGCCTTCGCGGCACGGGTCCTGCGTGGCGCGCAGGAGCTCGGGGTGCACACGTGCCTCGACACCTCGGGGTTCCTCGGCGCGAACGCGACCGACGCCATGCTCGACGACACCGACCTGGTGCTGCTCGACGTCAAGGCGGGCGACGAGGAGACCTACCGGCGGGTCACCGGGCGGTCGCTCGCCCCGACCCTCGCCTTCGGGCGCCGGCTCGCCGAGCGCGGCGTCGGTGTCTGGGTGCGCTTCGTCCTCGTCCCCGGCCTCACCGACGACCCGGCGAACGTGGCCCGGGTGGCCGACCACGTCGCCGCGATCGACGCCGTCCGGCCCGGGACCGTGCAGCGGGTCGAGGTGCTCCCGTTCCACCAGATGGCCCGCGACAAGTGGGCCGAGCTCGGCCGCACCTACGAGCTCGCCGGCACCGAGCCTCCGTCACCGGAGGCCACCGAGGCGGTGCGCGAGGTGTTCCGCACCCGCGGGCTCACCACCTGCTGAGCACGCACCGGCCCGCCGGCGTCAGGAGTGCGTCACCTCGACGGCGCGCTCCACGACCCGGTGCAGGTCGCCCGACTCGGCGAACCAGGCCCGCTGCTGGGCGGCGCCGCCGCCGGTGGACCACAGCCGCCCGAGCAGATCGGTGACGGCCTCCAGATCGCCGGCGTCCACCAGCGCGTCGCGCACGTGCGCCACGAGCTGCCCGACGACGTCGTGCGCGCCCGCGGGACGCCACGTCAGCGGGGAGACGAGCTCCCCGGCCAGGCCCGAGCGCCCGGCGCGCCACGCGGCCGTGCGCAGCAGCTCGGGGTGCGACGGCGGCGGGGGCGCGCCCTCGGCCGCCGCCCGCGCGGACGTCTCGACCAGGCCCCGGGCCAGCGCCGCCAGGAGCGTCGCCGTGTCGGGGTCGAGGCAGACGTCCGCCACCCGGATCTCGACGGTGGGGTAGCGGGGCGACAGCCGGGCGTCGAAGTAGACCATGTTCTGGTCGAGGATCGTGCCCGTCTCCACCAGCGCGTCGACCGCCGCGTGGTACTCCGCCGGGGTGCCGAACGGCCGCGTGGGCCCCGACGTGGGCCAGCGCGCCCACACCTGGGAACGGAAGCTCGCGTAGCTGGTGTCCTCGCCCTGCCAGAACGGCGAGTTCGTGCTCAGGGCCGTCAGGACGGACAGCCACGGGCCCACCCGGTCCAGCACCGCCACGCCCTCGTCGTCGTCGGCGACCGCGACGTGCACGTGGCACCCGCTGGTGAGCTGCTCGCGCGCCGTGATCCCGAAGAACTCCCGCGCCTGCAGGTACCGCAGCCGCGAGACGGTCGTGCCCGTGAACCGGATCGGCGACGTCGCGAGCGCGACGGCTCGCGCCCCGACCCGGTCGGCGGCGACCTGTGCCCGCGCCCGCCCGTCGCGGATCTCCTGCGCGAGCCCGGCCAGGTCGGACCGCGGGTGCGTCGCCGTCTCCAGCTGCTCCTCCATGAACTCCGGTTCGAGCGCGCCCGTCCCCGTCTCACGGCCGACGTTCCCGCTGGCCTCGAGGGCCTCGGCGGCCTTGGCCACCGGGGAACCGTCCTCACCGACGAGGAGGAACTCCTCCTCGACACCCATCGTGCGCTGCTCCGTCATGCCCGCATCATGGTGCGAACCGGGGCGAAGCGCGCGACGAGAACGCGACGACCGGAGCGCTGTGGGACTTCCCACAGGTGTCGCCCCGGTCCACACCGCACCGTCGCCCGGCTGTCATGTCGACGTCACGTGCGGTTCAGGGAGATCTGTTTCCACTCGACCATGGAGGGTTCCCGGATCCGGACGGCCGTCGTCGTCGTCGTGCTGCCGGCCGCCGCGCTGCTCGCGGCGGCCGTCGTGCTGCGCCGTCAGGCCGCCGTCGCCCGGCTGCGCATCGGCAAGGCGCTCGGGGAGGTCGCGCCCGACGCGGACCGCGTGTGGCGCCGCAAGCTCGGCGGCGAGCCGGTCGACCTGCTCGTGGTGGGCGACTCGATCGCCGCCGGGCTGGGGGCCGAGCACCGGCGCGACACCCTGGGCGGACGGGTCGCCCGCGGCGTGGCGAAACAGCTCGGCCGCCCGGTGCGGCTGCGTGTCGGCGCCGTCGTCGGCGCGGAGACGTCGATGCTCGCCGCCCAGCTCGACGCCCTGCCGGACGGCTACCGGCCGGACGTCACGGTGGTCGTGGTGGGCGGCAACGACGTCACCCACCGCGTGCCCGTCGCGACGTCGACGCGGCACCTGGTCGCCACGATCGACCGGCTGCACGGGCTCGGCAGCGCCGTCGTCGTGGGCACCTGCCCGGACCTGGGTGCGCTGCGCCCCGTGCCGCAGCCGCTGCGGGCGCTCGGCGCCCGGGCGTCCCGCCAGCTCGCCGCGGCGCAGTCGGACGGCGCCCGCCGTGCCGGCGCGCACGCCGTGTCGCTCGCGGACGTCGTCGGGACGTTCTTCGTCGACCACCCCGAGGAGGCCTTCAGCCTCGACCGGTTCCACCCCAGCGCGCTCGGCTACCGGCGCACCGCGAAGGCGCTGGTGCCCTCGGTGCTCGTCGCCCTGGGGGAGCGCGACGTGATCCCCCCGGGCCACCGGCTGCCCGCCGTCGGACGTCCCGACCCGCAGCGACCGGCGGGGGTAGCCTGCCCGGGTGATCTGGCTGCTCGACCTCGACAACACGCTCGTCTCCCGCGACGACGCCTTCGCCGCCTGGGCCGCCGCCGCGGTCGCGGCGGCGGGCGGCTCCGACGCCGACCTCGCCGCGATCGTCGCGGCCGACGGCGGCGGGTTCGCCCCCAAGCGGGACGTCGCCCGGGTGATCGTGGACCGGCTGGGCGGGGACGCCGACCTCGACGCCGTCGTCGAGGAGTTCCGTGCGGGCATCCGCGACCACGTGCGGGTCTACGACGGGGTGCTCGACACCCTCGACGTGCTGCGCGGCGCGGGCCACCAGGTCGCCGTCGTCACCAACGGGGTCTCGCACCAGCAGCGCGGCAAGATCGAGCGCTGCGGGCTGGGCGACCACGTCGACACGGTCGTCGTGTCCGGCGAGGAGGGCGTCGAGAAGCCCGACCCGCGGCTGATCGAGATCGCCCTGGAGCGCCTCGGCGCCGCCGACGTCGACCGGCGTCGTGTCTGGATGATCGGCGACGCCGCCCACACGGACGTCGCCGTCGGGCGCGCGGCCCGCACCCGCACCGGCTGGGTCTCCCACGGCCGCTCCTGGACCGGTGGCGCCCGACCCGACGTGCACGCCCCGACGGCGCGCGAGGTGATCGCGCTCGCCGCCGAGGGGCACTGGCGGGTGCCCGTTCAGCCGTAGGGCCGCCGTCGAGAAGTTGTCACCGACACGTCACGACGGTGAAACAGTGCGGTGGCTACGATCGCCGCACGCTCATGGAAGCAACACCCGCCGGGTGGGGAAAGCCTGAAGCGACCACGTCAGAGGTCGCCGCACGGTGACCCCGATCGAAGGAGTGACCCATGAGCTTCCGCGTTCCTCGTGTCGACATCTCGGCCTACGTCGCGGACGGTACGGCCGCGCAGCGCGCAGCCGTGGCCGCGCAGATCGACCAGGCGTGCCGGGAGGTCGGCTTCGTCCAGGTCGTCGGCCACGGGGTACCCGACGAGATCACGGCCGCCTTCGTCCGGGCGATGGACGCGTTCTTCGCGCTCGACCTGACGACGAAGAAGACGTGCCGCACCCCGCCCTCGGTGAACCGGGGGTACGCGCCGCCGAAGTCGGAGTCGCTGAGCCTGTCCCTCGGGGTCGAGTCCGCGAACCGGATGAACGACTTCTTCGAGGCGTTCAACGTCGGGGCGACCGCCGCCGACTACCCGGACAGCCCGGGCCTGCCCCAGGACGACTACGCCGAGAACGTCTGGCCCGACGTCGAGGGGTTCGAGCGGGCGGTGAGCACCTACTTCGCCCAGGCGGGCCGGGTCGCGAGAACCCTCACGGGGATCTTCGGTGACGCCCTGGGCCTCGACCCCGACTTCTTCGGGTCCCGCACGGGGCACTCGCTGGACGTGCTGCGCATGAACAACTACGCGCTGCCGCCGGGGACGGACGTCACGCTCGACGGGGACCTCACCGGCATGGGCGAGCACACCGACTTCGGGATCGTCACTGTGCTCTGGGCCGACCAGGTGCGAGGCCTGCAGGTGCTGGGCTCCGACGGGGGATGGCACGACGTCGAGCCCGACGAGGGCGCCTTCCTCGTCAACCTCGGCGACGTCATGGCGCGCCTGACCAACGAACGGTGGATGTCCACCCTGCACCGGGTGAAGCCACCGGTCCTCGACGGCACCATCGAGCGTCGCCGCAGCGCCGCGTACTTCCACGACGGTGACGTCGACGCGGTCATCGAGGTGCTGCCCTCGTGCGTCGACGCCGACCACCCGGCGCTCTACACCCCGGTCACGGTGGGTGAGCACATCGCGGCCAAGCTGCAGGGCTCGCGGGCCGGGGTGAGCAACGTCGCGGCACGTCGGGAGTCCGAGAGCGTGCTGTCCAGCCGGCGCTGACGTCCTACGGTTGCGCCCCGCGCCGGTCGTCCCGATAGTCGGAGGGTGCCGACGCTGAGGGAGGTCGCCGCCGAGCTCTACGCCCTGGGGCCGGGCGAGCTGGTCGCCGCCCGCGACGTGCGGGCGCGCGAGCTGCGGTCGCACGACGAGGACCTCGTCCGCCGGGTCAAGGCGCTGCGCAAGCCGTCGACGGCGGCGTGGGTGGTCAACCTGCTCGCGCGCAGCGACCCCGGACAGGTGGAGCAGGTCGTCGAGCTGGGGGCGGCGTTCCGCGCCGCGCAGTCCGACCTCGACGGGCCGCGGCTGCGCGAGCTCACCACGCAGCGGCGTCGTCTCACGGCCGCCGTCACGGCCCGGGCGTGCGAGCTCGCGGCAGACCAGGGCGTCAGCGTGTCCGGTGCGGTCACGGCCCAGGTCACCTCCACGATCACGGCCGCGATGATCGACGACGACGCCGGGCGCGCCGTGCGCAGCGGGCTGCTGGTCACGGCGCTCCAGGCGACCGGGATCGGTCGGGCCGACGTCGCCGGATCCGTGGCCGTGCCGGACGAGCTGGGCATCGCCGACGTCAAGGACGACCGCCCACGCCATCTGCACGCGGTCCCGGACCCGCCGTCGTCGCGGCGGTCCGCGCGGTCCCGGGGAAGAACGCGTGACGACACGGCGGGCGAGGCTGCGGCGCGGGCCCTCGCCGAGGCCCGTCGGGCGTTGGTCGACGCCGAGGAGGACGTGACCGCCGCCGAGGCGGCGAGCTCAGCCGCCGGCGCCGAGGCGGACCGGCTCGACGCGGTCACGCGCCGGCTCGACGAGGAGCGGACGGCCCTGCGGCGACGACTCGCCGTGCTCGAGGGCGAGGCGGAGAGCGCCGACGGCGAGCGGCGCGCCGCCGAACGGGTCCGTCGGCGGGCCGAGCGCACCCTCGCCGACGCCGTCCGGCGCCGCGACGAGGCGGCCGACCTGGTCCGCGACCGCGAGCAGGGGTAGCGACGGCCCGCGCCGTCGCCGACGCACCGGTGGCCCGGTCCCGAGGTCGGGACCGGGCCACCGGCGGTTCGGCGCTCCGGGAGGGTCGTGTCAGGTGACCGTGAGGAGGTCCCGGAGCGACCGGTCGATCAGGCCGCGGGGACGTTCGCGACGCCGTCGGGCAGGATGCGCCGGCCGAGCAGGCGCTCGGAGTACCCCGTGCGGTCCAGGTACGGCGTGATGCCGCCGGTGTGGAAGCCCCACCCGGCGCCGAGGATCATGCACAGGTCGATCTGCGACGGGTCGGCCACGACCCGCTCGGTGAGCATGTGCCCGATCTCGACGGTGAGGGCGCCGAGGACGGAGTCCAGGACGCCGGCCTCGTCGAGCACCGGGGTACCGGCGCGGCCGGTGGAACCGGCGGGCAGCGCCTCGCCGAACACCGACTGGATCGCCGGGTCGACAGGCTTGTGCATCCCGGGCGCCGGGGCGTCGAGCACCACGCGGGTGCCGTCGGCGACGAGCTTCTCCAGGCCGGGGGAGCGGGGGAACCGGTCGCCCAGGTCCTCGCGCAGCGAGGTGAGCACGTGCAGGCCGACGGCGGGGCCGACGAGGTCGAACAGCTCGAACGTCGGCATCGGGAAGCCGAGCGGCGCGAGCGCGCGGTCGGCCACCTCGACCGACGTGCCGTTCTCGACGGCCTCGACGACCTTGCCCATGACGAGCACGAGCAGCCGGTTGACGACGAACCCGGGCCGGTCGGCGACCAGCACCGCCGTCTTGCGCAGCTTCTTCGTGATGGCGAACGCGGTGGCCAGCGCCTCGTCGGAGGTCTTCTCCGCCTTGACGACCTCGACCAGCGGCATCTGCGCGACGGGGTTGAAGAAGTGGATGCCGACGACCCGCTCGGGGTGGCGCAGGTCGGAGGCCATCTCGGTGATCGACAGCGCCGAGGTGTTCGTCGCGAGGATCGTGTCCGGCGAGACGACGTCCTCGAGCTCGGCGAACACCTTCTTCTTCAGGCCCATGACCTCGGTGACGGCCTCGACGACGACGTCGCACGAGGCGAACTCGCCGATCTCGGTCGTGCCCGTGACGGACGCGACGATGCGGGCGGCCACCTCGGGCGTCATGCGGCCGCGACCGACCAGCTTCTCGGTGGTCGCGCGGACGAACCCGAGACCCTTCTCGACGCGCTCGGCGTCGAGGTCCCGCATGACGACGGGCACGCCGAGCCGCTGCGAGACCAGCAGCGCGATCTGCGCGGCCATGAGGCCCGCGCCGACGATCCCGACCCGGGTGATCGGACGGGCGAGGTCGGAGGCGGGTGCGCCCTTCGGCTTCTTGCCGCCCGAGGTGAGGCCGAACGCGTAGACGGACGCCCGCATCTCGTCGGACATGATGAGGTCCGCCAGGGCCTCGTCCTCGGCGGCGAAGGCCTCGGCGCGGGTCGCGGTGCGCGCGCCGGCCAGGAGGTCGAGCGCCCGGTACGGCGCCGGGCGCGAGCCCGCCACGAGGTGGTCGAGCTGCTTGCGGGCGCCCGCGACGACGGCGTCCCACACGGGCTCCGGGTCGAGGTCGCGGCGCGCGGGGACGACGTCGCCGCGCAGGACGCTCGCCGCCCACGAGATCGAGCGCTCGAGGAAGTCGGCGGCCTCGAAGAGCTCGTCGACGAGGCCGATCTTCAGCGCCTCGGCGGGCTTGTACGGCTTGTTGGCGGCCGGCCGGGTGAGGATCACCTCGACGGCCTTCTCGATGCCGACCAGGCGCGGCACGAGGTAGGCGCCGCCCCAGCCGGGGACGAGGCCGAGCCCGGTCTCCGGCAGGCCGAGGGCCGCGGCGTCGGACGCGACGGTGCGGTAGTCGCAGTTGAGCGCGACCTCGAGGCCGCCGCCGAGCGCGAGGCCGTTGACGAACGCGAACGTGGGCACGCCCATGGTGTGCAGCAGCTCGTAGGCGGCGTGGCCGGCGCGGCCCAGCTCCAGGGCCTGCTCGTGGGAGGTCACGGCGCTGACGCCGAGCAGGTCGGCGCCCGCGGCGAGGAAGTACGGCTTGCCGGTGACCGCGACAGCGGCGATCTCGCCGGCCGCGGCGCGGCGCTGCAGCGTGGTCAGCGCCGTGGTGAGCTCGGCCAGGCCCTCGGGGCCCAGGGTGCTTGGCTTGGTGTGGTCGAGCCCGTTGTCCAGCGTGACCAGGGCGAGCACGCCCTGCCCGCCCGGCAGCTCGACGTCCGCGACGAGGGAGTGCGTGACCCGCTCGGCCCGCACGGCGGGGGTGTCGGTGGTGGTGGTCATCGTGCTCAGCCCTCCGTGGTCGGGACGTGGCCCGAGTAGTCGGCGTGGTGCGGGTTCTCCCAGATCACGGTGCCGCCCTGGCCCAGGCCCACGCACATCGTCGTGAGGCCGTAGCGGACCTCGGGGTGCTGGGCGAACTGGCGCGCGAGCTGCGTCATGAGGCGCACGCCCGAGCTGGCCAGGGGGTGCCCGACGGCGATCGCGCCGCCGTACGGGTTGACCCGCGGGTCGTCGTCGGCGATGCCGTAGTGGTCGAGGAAGCTGAGCACCTGGACGGCGAACGCCTCGTTGATCTCGAACAGGCCGATGTCGTCGATGCTCAGCCCGGCCTGGGCGAGCGCCTTGTCGGTGGCGGGCACGGGACCGTAGCCCATGATCTCCGCCGGGACGCCGGCGAAGGCGGACGACACGAGGCGCATCGCGACCGGCAGGCCGAGCTCGTCCGCGGTGTCGCCCGCGGCGAGCAGCGCGACGGTGGCGCCGTCGGTGAGCGGGGAGGCGTTGCCCGCGGTGACCCGGCCGCCGGGACGGAACGGGGTCTTGAGGTCCGCGATGCCCTCGACCGTGGTGCCGGGTCGCGGCAGCTCGTCGGTCTGGGCCAGCGTCCAGCCGGTGCCCTCGCGGCGGGTCGCCACGGGCACGATCTCCGGACCGATGTCGCCGTTGGCCAGCGCCTTGGCGTACTTGGCCTGGGTGTTGACCGCGTATGCGTCCGCGCGCTCCTTGGTCAGGTGCGGGAACCGGTCGTGCAGGTTCTCGGCGGTGACGCCCATGTTGAGGGCGTCCGGCGCGACGAGCTTCTCGGCGACGAACCGCGGGTTGGGGTCCGCGTCCAGGCCCATCGGGTGGCGGCCCATGTGCTCGACGCCGCCCGCGAGGACGACGTCCGCCGAGCCGACCGCGATGGTGGCGGCGGTGTTGGTGACGGCCGTCATGGCGCCGGCGCACATGCGGTCGATGGCGTAGCCCGGGACGGACGTGGGCAGGCCCGCGAGGATCGCGGTGGTGCGGCCGAGGGTGAGGCCCTGGTCGCCCTGCTGCGTCGTCGCGGCGACGGCGACCTCGTCCACGCGCTCCGGCGGCAGCTCGGGGTGGCGGCGCAGCAGCTCGCGCATCGCCTTGACGACGAGGTCGTCGGCGCGGGTCCCGGCGAGCAGGCCGTCGGGCCTGGCCTTGCCGAAGGGGGTGCGCACGCCCTCGACGAAGACGACGTCGCGCAGCGCGCGTCGTGCCGGGTCGCGGGTGGTGGTGCCGGCCTGGTGGGCCACGGTCATGGCAGCTCCGTCCGTTGCGATGGTCTCTGCGACGGTGCGCGGGAGCATCGTCGCTCAGGGGCGGAGATCAGGTCCGCTCCCGGTACACGCTACCGCGAGTACCGGGAACAGCATAGGCCATCTGATACCGGGTATCAGCCGCCGTCGTCAGGCGTCGGCGAAGGCGTCCGCGAGCGGACCGGCGAGCAGGCCGACCTGCCACGGTCGCGCCTGCCGCTCGAGGAGGAAGTCGCCGACGGCGGCCGCGGTCGCGGGCTCCGGGGGAGCCCAGCACAGGCGCCGCAGGGCGTCCGGCTGCAGCAGGTTCTCCGCCGGGACGGACAGCTCCTCGGTCAGCCGCGTCACGACGTCGCGGGCCAGGTCGAGGCGGCGTGCTGCGACGGGGTCTCGGTCCGCCCAGGCGCGCGGCGGCGGGGGGCCGTCGCTGCGCGGGCCCCGCAGGCTCGGCAGGGCCGACTCCGGCAGGGCGAGCGCCTCGTCGATCGCGCGCTGCCAGGCGGGGGCCCGGCGTCGCGCACCCTTGGAGGCGAACTCCGGCAGCGCGACGAGCTGCGGCACCGTGCGCGGCAGCGCGTTCGCCGCCGCGATGATCGCCCGGTCCGCCAGAACGCGGCCGGGCGAGACGTCCCGGCGCCGGGCCGCGTCGTCGCGCGCCTCCCACAGAGAGCGGACCACGGCCAGCCGGCGCCGGTCGCGCACCGTGTGGGTGCCCGACGTCCGGCGCCACGGGTCCACCTGCGGCGCGGGCGGCGGCAGGGTGCGCACGTGCTCGAACTCCTGCGCGGCCCACTCCGTCTTGCCCGCCTCGTCGAGCCGGGCGGCGAGCACGTCGCGCACCTCGACCAGCACCTCGACGTCCAGCGCCGCGTAGCGGAGCCAGTCCTCGGGCAGCGGGCGTGTCGACCAGTCGACGGCCGAGTGCTCCTTGGCCAGGCCCAGGCCCAGGGTGTCCGCCACGACCGCCGCCAGGCCGACGCGTGGCATCCCCAGCAGCCGGGCGGCGAGCTCGGTGTCGAACACGCGGGCGGGACGCAGACCGTGCTCGCCGAACCCGGGCAGGTCCTGCGACGCGGCGTGCAGCACCCACTCGACGTCGCCGACGGCCGCGGCCAGGCCGGACAGGTCCGGCAGCCCCACGGGGTCGATGAGGGCCGTCCCGGCGTCCGCGCGGCGCACCTGCACCAGGTAGGTGGCCTGGCCGTAGCGGTAGCCGGACGCCCGCTCGGCGTCGGCGGCGACCGGTCCCGACCCGGCCGCGAACGCGTCGACCACCCGGGCGAGCCCGGCGGGGGTGGACACCACCGGTCCGACGCCGTCGGCCGGTTCGGTGAGGGGGACGACGTCGGGGTCGACCGAGGGCACGCCGGAGCTCATGGCCCCACGGTACGTCGTCGGACGTCCAGGGCGGTCACGCCGTCGGGCAGCGGGGGCAGGCCCCCGGCGGTCGACATGAGGTCCGCCCACACCTCCAGGTGCGCGCCGAGATCGGTGTCCGTGGGGGTCCAGGAGGCCCGGATCTCGAGATCGACGGCGTCCGGGGTGGCGCCGAGCGCGCCGTAGGAGCTCGACAGCACCCGGGTCACGGTCCCGCCGGCCGCCACCGCGCCGACCCCGGCCGCCTCCAGGTTCTCCGTCACCCACGTCCACGCGACGTCGCCGAGCAGGTCCTCCGCGGCGAGCTCCGCCTCGAGCTGCGTCCGCACCAGGGTGACCACGCGGAAGTCGCCGCGCCACGCGTCCTGGCCGGCGGGGTCGTGCAGGACGACGAACCGGCCCGTGGCGACCTCCTCGTCCTCCGCGACGACCTCGCCCTCGACGGCCAGGCTGAACGGCGCCACCCGGGTCGGCCCCGGGATCTCGACGAGGCGGACCTCCGGGCGGGTCCGGCGGCCCCGGAGCGACGCCAGGGCGGCGGCGAAGCGTTCCGGTACCTCGGGCGGGTGGGCGCTCACGCAGGTCACGGTACGCCTGCCCGCCGACGACGCCGTGGCGCCGTGCCGGTCGGCCGTCTCCTGTCACGTCCCTCCGGGTGGCGCCGGGAGGGAAGCGCTGTCCGGATGACGGCACCCTCGCGGAGCCCCTCCGCGGTCCGACTAGGCTGGTCGAGGCCCACCGGGTCGCCGCCCCCGGGCGGCCCCGGGACGTTCTCGTCAAGGAAGCAGGAAGCGATGACAGCACGAGCCCAGATCGGTGTCACCGGACTCGCGGTGATGGGGCGCAACCTCGCGCGCAACTTCGCGCGTCACGGCTACACGGTGGCGGTGCACAACCGCAGCTTCGCCAAGACGCAGTCCCTGATGGACGAGGCGGGCGGCGAGGGCGACCTCGTCCCCTCGGAGTCGATGGCCGACTTCGTCGCCTCGCTCGAGCGCCCCCGCAAGGTCGTCGTCATGGTCAAGGCCGGCGCCGCGACCGACGCCGTCATCGACGAGCTCGTGCCGCTGCTGGAGGAGGGCGACATCGTCGTCGACGCCGGCAACGCGCACTTCCCGGACACCATCCGCCGCGAGGAGGCGCTGCGCGCCCAGGGCCTGCACTTCGTCGGCACCGGCGTGTCCGGCGGCGAGGAGGGTGCCCTGCTCGGCCCGTCGATCATGCCCGGCGGCACCCGCGAGTCCTACGAGTCCCTCGGCCCGATCCTCGAGGCGATCTCCGCCAAGGTCGACGGCACCCCGTGCTGCACCTACGTCGGCCCGAACGGCGCCGGCCACTTCGTGAAGATGGTGCACAACGGCATCGAGTACGCCGACATGCAGCTCATCGCCGAGGCCTACGACCTGCTCAAGCAGGGCCTGGGGGCGTCCGCCGCCGAGATCGGCCAGATCTTCGCCGAGTGGAACACGGGCGACCTCGAGTCGTTCCTCATCGAGATCACCGCCGACGTCCTGCAGCACGTCGACGCCGAGACCGGCGCCGCGTTCGTCGACATCGTGCTCGACCAGGCCGAGCAGAAGGGCACCGGTCGCTGGACCGTGCAGAACGGCCTCGACCTGGGCGTGCCGATCACCGGCATCGCCGAGGCGACGTTCGCCCGCGCCCTGTCGGGCTCCGTGCCGCAGCGCGAGGCCGGGCGCGCCGCCCTGCCGGCGCACGCCACCGCCCTCGAGGTCACCGACCGCGACTCCTTCGTCGAGGACGTCCGTCGCGCCCTCTACGCCTCCAAGGTCGTCGCCTACTCCCAGGGCTTCGACCAGATCGCCGCCGCCTCGGCCGAGAACGGCTGGGACATCGACCGCGGCGCCATGGCCCGCATCTGGCGCGGCGGCTGCATCATCCGAGCCCGGTTCCTCAACCGGATCACCGAGGCGTACGAGCGCGACCCGCAGCTCTCCCTGCTGCTCGCCGACCCGTACTTCACCGACGCCGTCGGCGAGGGCCTGGCGGCCTGGCGTCGTGTCGTCGCGCAGGCCGCGACCGCGGGCATCCCGGCCCCGGCGTTCTCGTCGTCGCTGTCCTACTACGACGGCGTGCGGGCCGAGCGGCTGCCGGCCGCGCTGATCCAGGCGCAGCGCGACTTCTTCGGCGCGCACACCTACCGGCGCACCGACCGCGACGGCACGTTCCACACCCAGTGGTCGGGCGACCGCACCGAGCAGGAGGCGTGACGCACCCGTGACCACCCCCCAGTCGGGACCCGGGGCCGGCGGCCCCGGGTTCCACCCCGTGATCGTCGGGTCGGACATCGGCGTCTACGCGCTGACCCGGTCCTTCCACGAGGCCTACGGCCTGCGCACGACCGTCGTCGCGTTCGCCGAGCCGGGTCCGATCGCGCACTCCCAGCTCATCGACACGGTGCTGTCCGGCACCGGTGCTGCCGAGATCGTGGCGACCCTCGAGAAGGTCGCGGCGGACCGCCGTGCCGCCGGGCACGCCGAGCCGCTGCTGCTGCAGTCCAACATGGACTGGGTGGTGCGGATCCTCGCGCACCACCGCGGCGCCCTGGAGGCCGCGGGCTACGTGCTGCCCTACGCCGACGTCGACCTCATCGACCGCATCTGCGACAAGGCCGAGTTCTCGGCCGTGTGCGCCGAGCTCGGCATCCCCACGCCGGCGACCGTGATCCAGGACTTCGCCGACGCGCAGGCCGAGGGCTGGCGCCCCCAGCCCGTCGCGTTCGACTACCCGGTCATCGCCAAGCCCGCCTCCAGCGCGGACTACCACGACGTGCAGTTCGCCGGGAAGAAGAAGATCTACGAGATCGCCTCCCGCGACGAGCTGGACAGCCTGTGGGGCTCCCTGCGCCGCGCCGGCTTCACCGGCCGGTTCCTCGTCCAGGAGATGATCCCGGGCGACGACACCCAGATGCGGTCGGTGACCACGTACTCGGACACCTCGGGCCGTGTCACCCTGCGCTGCTCGGCGCGCGTGCTCCTGGAGGAGCGCACTCCGGCGGCGCGCGGCAACCCGTCGGCGATGATCGTCGAGCCGATCGCGGAGATCCTCGACGCCGCGCAGCGGATCTGCGAGCACACCGGCTGGCGCGGCTTCGCGAACTTCGACGTCAAGCTCGACCCGCGTGACGGCGTCTTCAAGTTCTTCGAGCAGAACCCCCGCATCGGGCGCAACAACTACTACCTCACCGCGGGCGGGCAGAACCCGACCGAGGTGCTGGTGGACGACGTGATCCACGGGGTCCGCCGCGAGCCCGTCACCGCCTCGCGCGAGGTCCTGTACTGCGTGGTCCCGCACCGCCTCCTGCGCCGCTACGTGCTCGACGAGGGCCTGCGTGCCCGCGTCGTGGGGCTCATGCGCACCGGTCGCACGGTGCACCCGCTGCGCTACTCCGCCGATGCCGCGCCGCGGCGCCGCCTGTACGTGCTGACGGCCCTGGTCAACCACGTGCGCAAGTACCGCCGCTACTACCCGACGAGCGCCCTCGAGGCGAACCACGCCGCCGCGCAGCGGGCCACCGCCCGTCGCACGGCCGGGAAGGGGAGCCTGTGACCCGCCGCCTGCAGCCGGTCGTCCTCGGCGGCGACATCGGCGCGTACTCGCTGGCCCGGGCCTTCCACGAGGCGTACGGCGTCAAGCCGGTCGTCGTGTCCGGCATGTCGACCGGGCTCGTGCGGCACTCGCGGATCCTGCACCACGTCGCCGAGCCGGCGATCGACGACCCGGCCGCCATCGTGGCGCGGCTGCGCACCATCGCCGACGAGCACCCGGACGCCGACCTCATCGCCGTCGGCTCCGCGGACTGGCTCGTGCGCACGCTCGTGCAGAACCGCCACCTCCTGGAGGACCGGTACACGATCCCCTACGTCGGTGAGGAGCTGCTGCTGCAGCTCACCGACAAGGAGGGGTTCGGCGACCTGTGCGCCGAGCTCGGCATCGCACACCCCACCACGGTGATCCACAAGATCGGGGGCCACGACGCCTCGGACACGGCCGGCGAGCCCGACACCTCCGGCCTGACGTTCCCCGTCATCGCGAAGGCGGCCAGCACGGCCGCCTACCACGACGTCGAGTTCGCCGGGAAGAAGAAGGTGTTCCTCGTGGACACCCGCGCCGAGCTCGTCGAGCTGCTGGAGCGGGTGCGCGTCGCCGGGTACGTCGGGGCGTTCGTCGTCCAGGACTACATCCCGGGCGACGACTCCGGCATGCGGATCCTCACCTGCTACTCCGACGCGTCCGGCAAGGTGCGGTTCTCCGCGTTCGGGCACGTGCTCCTCGAGGAGCACACCCCCGGCGCGCTCGGGAACCCGGCGGGCATCATCACGCAGCAGCAGACCGAGGTCGTCGAGCAGGCCACCCGCCTGCTCGAGCACGTCGGCTGGACGGGGTTCGCGAACTTCGACCTCAAGTACGACCCGCGCGACGGCCGGTACGTGTTCTTCGAGCTCAACCCGCGCCTGGGCCGCTCGAACTTCTACATCACCGCCGCCGGCGCCAACGCGGTGACGTTCTACGTGCACGAGCACCTGCGCGGTCTCGACCCCGACCCGCGCGCCGTGCTCGGGTCCGACGTCACGCTGTCGCCGACCGGCGAGCTGGAGGACCGGCACCTGTACACGGTGCTGCCCGGCGCCCTGCTGCGCCGGTACGTGGCCGACCCGCAGGTCCGGGCCGAGGCCCGCCGGCTCGCGCGGTCCGGCCGCTCGACGAACCCGCTGTGGTACCGGGCCGAGACCGACCCGCGCCGCATCGCGTACCTCGTGGTCGCCCAGCTCAACCAGTGGCGCAAGTACTCCCGCCACTACCCCCTGGCCGAGTCCCGGCGACTCGCCTGGAAGGGCACGGCGTGAGCGAGCAGCTCCCCGACCCGACGCCGCCGGTCGGAGTGATCGGCGGCGTCGGGCCGCTCGCCACGGCGTACTTCCTGCAGCGCGTCGTGCAGCTCACCGACGCGGCCCGCGACCAGGAGCACGTCGACCTCGTCGTGCTCAACCACGCCACCATCCCGGACCGCACCGACTTCGTGCTCGGCCGGTCGGCCGCCGACCCCGGCCCCGTGCTCGCCCGCGACGCGGCCCGCCTGGAGGCGTTCGGGGTCAGCTTCCTCGTCATGCCGTGCAACACGGCGCACTACTTCACCCAGCAGGTGCTCGACGCGATCACCGTGCCGTTCGTGTCGATCGTGGACGTCACCGTGGCCGCCGCCCGGGAGCGGGCGCCCGGCGCCACCGCCGTCGGGCTGCTCGCCACCGCCGGCACCGTCGCGTCCGGCGTCTACCGTGACGCGTTCGCCGTCCACGGCATCGACGTCATCACCCCGGACGACGCCGACCAGGCGCTCGTCAACGAGGTCATCTACGACCAGGTCAAGGCCGGGCTGCCGGCCGACCCCGCGACCCTGCGCGCGGTGGCCGGGCGCCTCGTCGAGCGCGGCGCCGGCGTCGTCGTGCTGGGCTGCACCGAGCTGTCCGTCGCCGCGGTCGACCACGACCTGCTCGCCGAGCCGCCGTTCCTCGACTCCATGGACGAGCTCGTCCGCGCCACGATCTCGCGGGCCGGGCACCGGGTGCGCTGAGCGCCCCGACCGGTCCCGGCCGGCCGAGCCCGCGGGGGCCTCCGCCTCAGCCGAGCTCGGAGGTGCCCGCGTACAGGTGCAGCACCGGGACGTGCAGCTCCTCGCGGGCGCGCGACGCCCAGTCGGTGTGGAAGGTGTCCTCGACGGCGTGCGGGTAGGTCACCACCACGACCTCGTCGCCGCCTGCGGCGACGGCGGCCGAAAGCGCCGGCAGCGGGTCGTCCTGCGTGACCTCGCCGGTCGCGGTCGCACCGGTGGCGCGCAGCGCCTCGACCGACTCGACGACCTGCTCGCCCGCGCTGCGGGTCGCGGCCTCGGGGCTGGGCTCTCGCCCGACGAGCTCGGACCAGGCCTCGCGCAGCTCCAGCATGCCCAGGTGGTCCAGCACCGAGGACACGACGTTGTGCTCCGTGTCGGCCGGGACGAGCACGCGGTACGTGACCTCGGTGTCGGGGTGCAACGACGTGATGTGGGTCACGTCGGCGGTGGTCAGGGCGTCCTCGGTGAGGACCACGACGGTCAGCGCGGTGTCGGACATGGCGCCAACCTACGGCACGGTCACGGCCCGTGCGAGGGGTGTCACGAGCCCTGGCGGTCGATCTCCCACCGCGCCACCAGGGTGCCGCCGTCCGAGGCCAGCAGGTGCCCCAGCGTCGCGTCGTGCAGCCGTGCCGCCGGGGCGTGCCCGTGACCGACGGGCGCGACGATGCGGCCCGGACCGACCCCGGCGAGCTGCGGCGTCGTCGTGACGCAGAGCTCGTCGACCAGGTCGGCCGCCAGCAGGGAACCGAGCAGGTGCGGCCCGCCCTCGCTCAGCACGTGGCGCAGCCCGGCCGCCGCGAGCACGTCCAGGCCCGCCGCGAGGTCGACGTGAGCCACGTCGCCGGGCACCACGACGGCCCGGTCGCCGACGGCCGCGCGGGCGCTCGCGGCGCCCGCCTCGCCGGTCACGACCCAGGGGGTCCGGTCGCCGTCGAGCAGCGCCGGCGGCACCAGCCCGCGCCGGGTCACCAGCGCCAGCTCGAGCGGGGCCGACGACAGGTGCGCCAGGTCGCGGGGACGGTTGAGCTGTCCGTAGGACTCGGCGCGGGCCGTGCCCGCCCCGACGAGCACGACGTCGGCCAGCGCGCGCAGCACGCGGAACACCCGCCAGTCGGCGGCGTCGTTGATCGACCCGCTCACGCCGTCGTCGCCCCAGGCGCCGCCGTCCACGGTCGAGACCATGTTGACCCGCAGGTGGCGTGCCGGGGTCGGCCGGTAGAGCTCGGCGAGCCGGGCCTCGCCCGGTTCGGGCGGGACGTCGGACACCTCGGGGCGCAGCAGGTGCAGGGGCGGCAGGTCGCGCGTGGTGGAACTCACAGCCGTCAGGCTACGCGGCCCACGTAGGCTGGATCTTCGTGACAGCCGTGCAGTCCCCGGACTCGACCACCGTGACCGCCTCGCTCGTCGCGGTGCGTCCCACCGTCTCGACGGACCGGCTGCTCGCCGACCTCGTCCCGCCGCCGCACTTCGAGCGCGCACGGTTCGCGACGTACCGCGCGAACCCCGACCACCCCAGCCAGGCTGCCACGCTCGCGCGGCTGCAGGAGGTCGCCGCCGAGATCGCGGCCCCCGCGCCGTCCGGGCTGAAGGCGCTGCTCGGCCGCCGCCGCGCCGCCCCGGCCGTCTACATGGACGGCGGGTTCGGCGTCGGCAAGACGCACCTGCTCACCTCCCTCACCCATGCCGTCACCGAGGCGCTCGGGGAGGGCACGGCCGCCTACGGGACGTTCGTGGAGTACACCAACCTCGTGGGCGCGCTCGGGTTCCTGCCCACGGTCGAGGCGCTCGCGACCCGGCGCCTGGTCTGCATCGACGAGTTCGAGCTCGACGACCCCGGCGACACCGTGCTCATGTCCCGCCTCCTGCGCGAGCTCGCCGACCGCGGCGTCGCGCTCGCCGCGACCTCCAACACGCTGCCCGACGCGCTGGGGGAGGGCCGGTTCGCCGCCGAGGACTTCCTGCGCGAGATCCAGGCGCTCGCGGCGCGCTTCGAGGTGCTGCGCGTCGACGGCGACGACTACCGGCACCGCGCCGTCGTCACGGACGCCGATCCGCTGCCCCTCGCGACCGTCCGGTCGGTCGTCGCGGCGACGCCGGGTGCGGTGCTCGACGACCTCGGCGACCTGCTCGCCCACCTCGCGACCGTGCACCCGAGCCGGTACGGCGCGCTGCTCGACGGGGTGCGCCTCGTCGGCCTGACGGGCTTCGGGCCGGTGACCCGCCAGGAGGTCGCGCTGCGGCTCGTCGTGCTCGTCGACCGGCTGTACGACCGGGACGTCCCCGTCCTGCTCGCCGGGGTCGACGGCGCCGACCAGCGCGCCCTGTTCACCCCGGAGATGCTGGCCGGCGGGTACCGCAAGAAGTACTACCGCGCGCTGTCGCGGCTGGGGGCGCTGGCCCAGGAGGGGCGGGCGCTCGCCGGCGTCTGAGCCGTCACAGCTCGTCCGCGGGCTCCTCGTGCAGGACGACGGCGCCCCGTCCCGGCACCCGGAGCCCGCCGTCCGCCACGGCCGTGGCGTCGTGCCACGCGGCCACCACGCCCCACGTCGAGGACGTCGTCGGCAGCCGCCGGGCGAGGTCGACGGTGCGGGGCTCCCGGGCGAGCACGAGGACCAGCGCCGTGCGTCCCCGGCGCACGACGACGACGTCGTCCTCCGCCGTGGCGTCGAGGTCGTCCTGGACGTCGTGGAGTGCTGCCGCGCGCAGCGTGAGCAGCGTCCGGGTCCAGTCCCGCAGCCGCCGCGACGACGTCTCGGGGCAGCCCAGGGGGACGTGCTCGGTGTCGAGGACGACGGGCGTGCCCGCCAGGAGACTGGTCGCCAGCATGATGGCGCGGTCGTCGCCGTCGGGGTCGGGATCCCTCGACCCGACATCGGCCAGGGCCCACGGCAGTGCGCGGGCGGCGGCCGGGAGCCGGGTCAGCTCGCTCACCAGCACCGGTCCCGAGCGCTGGGTCGCGCGGTAGGCGCGACGCAGGCTGGGCGGGGCGTCCCGGGGCGGTGCGCCGACGTTCGCGGTGTCGGTCGAGAGCTGCTTGATCAGGCCGGACGGGTCGGTGAGCCGTCCCTCGAGGAGCTCGCGCACGAGGCCCGCCAGCCGGTCGCTCATGCCACGCCCGTCGGTGAGGAGGGCGCGGTGGCGACCCGTGCTCGCGCCGATCGCCTGGACCGCCTCGGCGAGCTCGCCGAGGAACGGCGCCGCGGACCGGTCGACGAGCACGTCGAGGTCGAGCAGCAGCCCGTCGACGTGGAACGACGTGAGCCAGCGTCGGGCGTCGGCGACGAGGAAGTCGCGGGGGCCGCGCGAACCGGACCCGTCGAGGTTGATCCGGGGCGTGTCGCTGCGGGCGGCGGTACCCGGCCGGGGCCCGATCCGGGAGCCCGCGGCGTAGGGGCCGAAGGCGTGCAGGCCGAGCGCGTCGGCGACGGCCCAACGGTGGGGGAGGTCCATGACGACGGCCAGGCCGGCCCGGTGCGCGGCGTCGACGAAGCGGGCGAGGGCCGCGGGGCCTCCGTACGGCCCGTGCACGGCGAACAGGCGCACGCCCGCGGCGGGACCGCGGACCGGGTCGAACTGGGCGACGGGGGCGAGCTCGACCGCCTCGACGCCGAGCGCGGCGGCCTGGGGGAGCAGCGCGGCGGCGGAGTCGAGGTCGCCCTCGGGGGTGGCCCGGGTGATGTCGAGGTGCAGCAGGACGCCGCGGGTGAGGTGGGCGCCGGTCCAGGCGGCGTCCGTCCAGGGGAAGTCCTCGTCGAGCACGCGGCCGGGTCCGTGGACACCGTGCGGCAGGGACGTGCTGCACGGGTCGGGCACGGGTGGGCCGCCGTCGACGGAGAACGCGTAGTCCGTCCCGACGGCGAGCTCGTCGTCGCCGCGCCAGTAGCCGGGCTCGTGGGCGCCCACGAGCCGCAGGGGTTCACGCAGGGCGGGCCCTGCGGGCTGGGGGAGCACCACCTCGACGGTGTGCGCTCGGGGGGCCCAGACCATCGGCCGCCGACCGGGCCACGAGTCCCGTGGACGTGACGCAGGAGCTCGGGTCCCGGCGGCGAAGCCGGCCTCACGGGCTGGATCGGCGTCGGTCACGAGGCACACCATAGCCCTGTCGTCGCCCCGGGCGCCTCGGGTGACCGCCCGCTGGGAGACCGGTTTCGGCCCGTGCGTGTCGGGCTCGTGTCGGAACCATGTCGGGACCGTACCGAGGTCAAAAATACTGTGCCAAGCGGAGGCGAGCGGCGTCGCTCCCTGGTAGATGTGGCCTCATGATGACCGACAGCCAGGACACCGGCCCCACCCGGGCACGGTCACTCCTCGACGAGTCGATCGCCTCGCAGGCGCGGATCGCGCCTCGACGCCGGTCGGCGACAGACCCGCACGGAGACCCGCGACCCGGGGGAGACGCCACCAAGGCCCCCACCTCGCTCTCGCAGAGCGAGCGGCGCCCCATCGAAGGATCGTCGAGCGGTCACTCCTGGGACGACCCCGACGAGCTCTGAGCCCTGTGGGGGTACGCGTCAGCGCGGCAGGCGGTCCGCGCCGACGGTGATGAGGCGCGGCATGCCGGCGGGCGCCACCTCGCTGAGCGCCAGGTAGCGCGCCTCCGCGCGGTGCAGCCGGATGTGCTCGTCGAGCGACCACTGCGGGCCGTTCGTCAGCACCATGCCGCACGAGCAGTCGATCTCGACCCTGCCGTCGTCGAGGTGGCGCACCTGCCCCACGGTGACGTGGGCGGCCCGGGCCCGTGCCTTCGCCTCGTGCATCGCCGCGGACACGGCGGTCGGGCTGTCAGGGGTCGTCGTCATCAGGGGCGAGCCTACCGGGCGCGCCGGCCGTGGCGCCGATGGCCGTGCAGGCCCGGCCCGGGCACGACGAAGGCCCCGGAGGAGTCCTCCGGGGCCTTGCGTGTGGTGGGCGATACTGGGATCGAACCAGTGACCTCTTCCGTGTCAGGGAAGCGCGCTACCGCTGCGCCAATCGCCCG
This sequence comes from Isoptericola dokdonensis DS-3, assembly GCF_001636295.1. Taxonomy (NCBI): domain Bacteria; kingdom Bacillati; phylum Actinomycetota; class Actinomycetes; order Micrococcales; family Promicromonosporaceae; genus Isoptericola; species Isoptericola dokdonensis. Next base: position 505,355 of record NZ_CP014209.1, read on the forward strand.
TGGAGCGGATGACGAGACTCGAACTCGCGACATCCACCTTGGCAAGGTGGTGCTCTACCAACTGAGCTACATCCGCACGACCGGGTTTTCGGGCTGTTGCCCTGCGTTCCGGCGCCTGGTGAACAGTACTTGACCCCGGGCCCGGAGGTCCAATCGCGCCCGGTGTGACCTGCGCCGCTACCGTCCGGTCACGAGGCGGCGGCCTCGTGCTGCTCCTCGTGGTCGTGCTCGTGGTCGTGCGGCAGGCCTGCCTCGTGGGCGGCGCGGTGGGCGGCCTCCCGCGCGGCGATGCGTTCCTGCACCTCGGGGCGTCGCAGCGGCGGCACCGTCGGCGGCGGGGTCCGGCGTGCCGGCAGCTCGGCGAGGAGCGCGGTGACGATCTCGGTGATCTGCGCGGCCGCGGCCTCGCAGGGCTCGCGGGTGGCCGGGGCGGCGTCGTAGGCGACGCCCGTGACCTTCTTGACGAACTGGGCGGCGGCGGCCTCGATCTCCTCGCCGGTGGCCGGCGGTTCGAGGCCTCGCAGGGTGGTGATGTTGCGGCACATGCCACAGACGCTACGCCGCACGCGGTCGCGGCGCAGGCTGTCGGGGCCGCGCTCGGGCCGGGTGGCTCGTGGCACGCGAAAGGCCCCGGACGTCGTGTCCGGGGCCTTGCTGGTGGGCGATACTGGGATCGAACCAGTGACCTCTTCCGTGTCAGGGAAGCGCGCTACCGCTGCGCCAATCGCCCGAGGTGGGTACGGGATTCGAACCCGTGTATACGGCTTTGCAGGCCGCTGCCTCGCCTCTCGGCCAACCCACCACCTTGAGACGTGCTCGCCGGGCCTCGTCTCCGAGACGGCCGGGGAACGGGCCTCCGAGCGGATGACGAGACTCGAACTCGCGACATCCACCTTGGCAAGGTGGTGCTCTACCAACTGAGCTACATCCGCGCGACCGGCGTTTCGGGGCTGCCCCCTGCGTTCCGGCGCGAACAGAACATTAGTGGACCGATCGTGAATCCGTCCAATCGCCCCGCGGTGCGGCGCTGGCATAGCGTTGCGCCGTGCTTCCCCCGACCTCCTGGGCCTCCTTCGGCGGCCGCGTGGCCTCCGACGTCGTGGAGTGCGTGGACCTCACGGCGCACCCGGAGCGTCTCGCGGAGCCCGGACCGTGGTTCGTCGTCGTCGACTTCGAGGCCTACGGGCGCGGCGGGCGGGCTCGCGCCTGGCGTTTCGCGCGGGTGTCCGCCGCGGTGCCGGCCTCCCGGCCGGTGGCCTGGAGCGGACCGCACCCGCGCAGCTGGCGCAGCTCGCTGGACCGCCCGGCGTACGAGGCGGCCGTGGAGACGGTCCGCGCCCACGTGCGCGAGGGCACCGTGTACCAGGTGAACGTCTGCCGGGTGCTTGAGGCGCCGCTGGCCGGCACCGACGGCGGCGAGCCGGACGCCCGGGCCCTCGCGGCCCGGCTCGCCACGGGCAACCCCGCCCCCTACGCCGCGGCCGTGCACGTGCCGGCGGCCAGCGGCGTCGACCCCGTGTGGGTCGTGTCCGCCTCGCCCGAGCTCTACCTGTCCCTCGACGCCGGTGCGCTCGGCTCGGGGCCGATCAAGGGCACCGCCCCGACCGCCGACGGGCTCACCGCGAAGGACCGCGCGGAGAACGTCATGATCACCGACCTGGTGCGCAACGACCTCCAGCAGGTGTGCGAGCCCGGCACGGTGACGGTCACCGACCTGCTGGGCGTCGAGGAGCACCCCGGCCTCGTCCACCTCGTCTCCCGGGTGCACGGACGGCTCGCCGCCGACGTCGCCGCCACGCCCGACCGGTGGGCCCGGGTGCTGGCCGCGACGTTCCCTCCCGGGTCCGTCTCCGGCGCGCCCAAGTCTACGGCGCTGCGCCTCATCGACGACCTCGAGACCGCGCCCCGCGGCCCCTACTGCGGGGCGGTCGGGTGGGTCGACGGCGACCGTGCCGAGCTCGCCGTCGGCATCCGCACCTTCTGGTGGGACGACGGCGTCCTGCGGTTCGGCACGGGCGCCGGCATCACCTGGGGCTCCGACGCCGCGGCCGAGTGGCGCGAGACCGAGCTCAAGGCCGCTCGGCTCGTCGGGCTGGCCTCCGGCCCCGCCGACGACGCGCGTCCCTGACGCCGGGGCTACCGTGGTCGGGACGACCCTCGACGACGGAGGCCGACATGACAGCACTGTGGCTGACCCTGCGGTACCGCGACCCGGCCGCCGCCCTGAGGTGGCTGCTCGCCCTCGGCTTCACCGAGCGCGCCGTGCACCGCTCGCCGGACGACCCCGGCGCCGTCGTGCACGCCGAGCTCGACTGGCCCGGCGGCGGCGGGCTCATGCTCGGCCTCGCCCACGAGAGCCCCGAGTGGCCGCAGCAGCCCGGCACGGGTGGCGCCTACCTCGTCGTCGACGACGTCGACGCCGCGTTCGCGACGGCCGTCGCCGCGGGTGGTCGTCCCGTCGCGTCGCCGCGGGACGTCGACTACGGCGGACGGACAGCCGCGGTGGCGGACGCCGAGGGCAACCTGTGGAGCCTCGGCACCTACCGGCCCTGACACCCGGCGGGCCGACCGATGAGTCCGCCCGGAGGTGACGGTCGGTACCGGCATGAGCATCGTGACCTGTGACATCGCCGTGTCCCTCGACGGCTTCGCGGCCGGGCCGCACCCCACGCGCGAGCTCCCCTTCGGGGACGTCGTCGGCACCGGCGAGGTGCTGCACTCCTGGATGTTCGACCACCACGCCGACGACCACCGCCAGGAGATCGCGGCGATCCTCGACGCCGGCGCCTACGTCATGGGTCGCGGCATGTTCTCGCCCGACACCGGGCCGTGGGACCTCGACTGGACCGGATGGTGGGGCGACGAGCCCCCGTACCGGGCACCCGTCCTCGTGCTCACCCACCACGAGCGCGCGCCCCTGACGCTGGGGGAGACCACCTTCCACTTCGTCACCGGCGGCCTCGAGGACGCCATGGCGCGGGCGCGGCACGCCGCGGGGGACCGGCCCGTGTCCGTCGCCGGTGGCGCCGGGCTGGTCAACCAGTGCCTGCGCGCCGGTGTCATCGACGAGCTGCGGCTGCACGTCGTGCCCGCCGTCCTCGACGTCCCCGGCGCGACGCGCCTCTTCGACGGCGTCGGACGCCACGACCTCGAGGCCGTCGGGGCGCGCTGGACACCCGAGGTGACCCACCTCACCTACCGGCGTCGGGCAGACTGAGGTCCATGACTCTCGTGATCTGGGCCGAAGGCCGACTGGTCGGGTCCGACGAGGCCGCGCTGAGCGCGGTCGACCACGGCATCACCGTGGGGGACGGCGTGTTCGAGACCTGCACCGTGCTCGACGGCCGGGTGTTCGCCCTGACCCGGCACCTCGCGCGCCTCGCACGCTCCGCCCGCGGGCTCGGCCTCGAGGCCCCCGACGAGCAGAAGGTCCGCGACGGCGTCGCCGCGGTCCTGGCCGCCGCCACCCACGAGGCCGGCCCCTTCGACGGGCGGCTGCGGATCACCGTCACCGCCGGGGTCGGGCCGCTCGGCTCCGGGCGGGTGCCCGGCGCGCAGACGGTCGTGGTCGCCGCCCAGGACGGCGCGATGGCGCCCGAGTCGCACTCGGCCCGCTCACCCTGGCCCCGCAACGAACGGTCCCCGATCGCCGGGCTCAAGACGACGTCGTACGCGGAGAACGTGGTGGCGCTCGCGGACGCGAAGGCCAAGGGCGCCGACGAGTCGATCCTGCCCAACACCGTCGGGGCGCTCTGCGAGGGCACGGGCTCGAACGTGTTCGTCGAAGGGGGCGGCGAGCTGCTGACGCCGCCCCTGGAGTCCGGCTGCCTGGCCGGCATCACCCGCGCCCTGGTGCTCGAGTGGGGCGCCGAGGCGGGCCTGCCCGTGCGCGAAGCGGCCCTCGACGAGCTGCCCTTCAGCGTCCTCGACGACGTCACCGCCGGCCGGGCGCAGCTCGCCCTGACCTCCTCGGGGCGCAACGTGCAACCCGTGACGTGGCTCGACGGCGCACCCGTCGCCGCGGGGGAGATCACCCTGGCCGTGCGGGAGGTGTTCGAGAAGAACTGTCGCGAGCGCCTCGACCCCTGACCCGGCGGGGGTGACGTCGCTCGGCGGGCTGTGGGGCGCGTCGCAGTCGTCCGGTTTGGACCCGGACGGGATCCGTGACTAGTATCGACCTCGCACCGGGCGATTGGCGCAGTGGTAGCGCGCTTCGTTCACACCGAAGAGGTCACTGGTTCGAACCCAGTATCGCCCACAGAGAAAGGCCCCCTGACCAGCAGAAATGCTGGGTAAGGGGGCCTTTCGCTTTGCCGGGTGGAGTACTTCCCCAAGGGCACCGACCTGTCCCGCTGGAGCGACAGCGAGGTCCAGGCCGTGGCCGCCGCGCTCAACCGCGACCCCGAACGATCCTCGGCTGGAAGACGCCCGCCGAGGCCTTCGAGGAATACGTACGATCGACCCAGACAACCGGTGTTGCCACGACCTGTTGAACTCGCCCCCCCCGCTGACCAGGAGTGATGCTCGACCGTATGACACCGCCCCCTCCTCCAGGGTCAGGTGGCACAAGAATCCAGTTGTCCGCCTCCGCGGAACGCGGGACACACCACCTCCACTGAACCCGGGGCGCAACAACGGTCGGCGACGCCTACGACACCAGCGTGATGGATACGATCAACGGCCTCTACAAGGCCGAGTGCATCCGCACCACCGTGTTCCAGCCCAGCCCCTACAAGACGATCGCGGACGTCGAGTTCGCGACCGCCGGCTGGGTCGACTGGTACAACAACCGCCGCCTCCACTCGAGCCTGCGCCACCTCCCCGCCCATCGAGTTCGAGCAGGCCCACTGCGCTGCTCTCAAGCGAGAGCCGCAACCCGTATGAGAGCGGCGTCAAACCTGGGGCGCTTGAGTCTCGCGCGATGGGCTCCTGGACATCGACGCAGTTCATGAGCATGTTCTGCCCTCGAGACCGAGTTGTCACGCATGTCACGACCTGTCACTATCTGCTCGATCCCACACCGGGGTTGCTGACAGACGACACTGGGAGAACTGTGTTCCGCAAGGTGGCTGCAACGGTTTCAACGACCCTCGTCCTTCTGCTCGCCGGCGCTGGCGCCGCTCAGGCGGAGGGAAGCTTCAACTCCTACATCAGCGGTTGGTTCACCGGAATCACGTCTCGCACGTGGTCGGACAACAACACTGACTCAGCCGCGACGACCATCCGGTTCTCCGGCTGCACCTGGCAGCAGGAGCCCGTTCCTGGGTCGGTGTCGAGCGCAACCGTCATGCTTGTCCGAGTGCGCGACCTGGCGCCGGATTCCGACGTCTCCGCCAAGACTCTGGCCTGCACGGCAAGCTCAGGCTCCACCGGCAACTGGGGCGACGTCAGCAAGTCGGACTACAAGTTCCGCCTGACCAAGATCAACGGTTCGACGACGACCAACTACCAGCTCGCAGTGAAGACTGTGGCAGTCAAGTACTGATCGGCGTCTCATGATCCAGTTCGACAGGGTGACCTACCGGTACGGGCGGGCCGACCGTAGCGTCCTCGATCACTTCACGTGGGACGTCTCGCGCGGCAGGACGGTACTGCTGGGTCCGAATGGTGCCGGCAAGTCCACCCTGCTCGGCCTCGGTGCTGGGGCGTTCGCGCCCCAGCACGGGTCCGTGCACGTGCCCGGGGTCGACCGGTCGCAACGCTCGCGAGCGCGGCGGCGAACGTGGGCGGGCGTGGTCGGTTGGATGCCGCAGGACGTCCGCGCGGTGCGAGGGCTTACAGCGCGTGAGCAGGTTGCCTACGCAGGTTGGTTGCGCGGTCTGACGCGGTCGGACGCATGGGAGCGCGCAGCTGCCGCTCTCGAAGCCGTGGACCTCGTCGCCGAGACCGATCGTCAGACCTCCGCGCTGTCGGGTGGGCAGTTGCGTCGTGTCGGCATTGCCGAGGCGCTCGTCCCGGGACCGTCGGTCCTGCTGCTCGACGAGCCGACCGTCGGGCTCGATCCTGGGCAGCGGGCACGGGTACGTGACTTGCTGGTGGACCTTCCCGGCGTTCAGACACTCGTGGTCTCCACCCATCAGGTGGATGACTTGTCCGAGATCTTCGACCATGTCGCGGTCCTCCAACGAGGCGCGCTCCGATTCACCGGCGACGTACCGACCTTCCTCGAGCACGGCGACCCTGGAGCGGACGTGGCTCGCCGGGCGGAGACGGCATTTCGGACCCTGGTGCCGGAGAGCGCAGCATGAGGGCACGGTCGCGGCTCTGGTTCTCGGGTGCGGCGTGGATGGCGCCCGTCGCCGTCGGTCTCGGTGTCTTGCTCCTGTCGGCGAACGAGCTGTCGGGCGCCCCGAGCGCGGTGACCGCTGGTGTGCACGGCGCATGGCCCGTCATCGTCGTCGCACCTGTCGTGGCCACGGGTGCCGCGATCACCGGCGGGACCCTGCGTCGTGCTCAATGGCACGTGCGGCCGACGAGCCGCTCTACCGCCAGCCTCCTCGCCGAGACGTTGTGGCCCCACGTGGGTGCGGGGGTGCTCGCCCTCGTCGTCACGACCGTGATCGCGCTCGTCGACCTCCCGTACGGGGACTTTCCCGACCTGCGCCCGTTGGCGGCCGCAAGCGTCGTCGTCGTCGCTTTCGCCGTCCTCGGCTTTGCGCTCGGCCAGCGAGTGTGGATGCCCCTGGCGTTGGTTGCCGCGAGCGGTGGAACCTTCTACCTGCTCGCGTTCCGGGTCACGGTGGAACCTCTGTGGCTGCGCCACCTCGGCGGGGTCGACGAGTGCTGTCAGGTGTACGAGACGCTGAGCAACCGTGTTCCCGCTGCGTCGATCCTCGCGGCCTGCGCACTCCTGGTGCTGGGAGCAGTTGTCGTCGCCTTCCGCCCCCAACGCACCGGATCGGTGCTCGCAGGAGCCGGGACGGCAACAGTCCTGCTTGCCATGGGGGTTGTCCTGGTCAGCGGCATGGGCTCGTCCCCGGCGACGCTTCGTACGGGCGAGATGACTTGTCGCCAGGGCGTCGTCGAGTACTGCGTCTGGCCAGAGCAAGGCACGCGCCTCGCGCAGATGATGCGCGTCGGTGACACGGTGCTCGGTTCGGTGAGCTCCACGACCGGCGCCCCGCTACCGACGGCCTTGACCGCGTCCAGGGACCTACGAGCCGGGGAGAACACCTTCGAGGTCCCCGACAGTGACGACGACCTGGATGTGGCGAGAGAGATCGGTTCTGCCGCCGCGCCCGCACTCACGAACCAGTGCGCACTTCGACTCGATCACGTGTCCGCAGGCGAGGACCGGTCGGTGCTGAAGCCAGAGGACGCAAGCCGGATGCTCGACGCACTCTGGATCGCCAATGCGTGGTGGCAGGTCGGATCTCTGAGCGCTATGGGCTGGGACGAGACCGATGCCCTGAGCGAGGTCCTGGGTGAGGACCCCGAGCCGCTGGCAGGGCTACTCGGACTCCGCCCGCCAGCGCAGGCGGATTGGATCTCCGACGTCGGCAGAGCAGCGGCATCGTGCGACATTTCCGGGGCGCCTACGGTCCCCCGCGAGGGCGGCGATCGATGAGGTGGTATCTCGCTTCCCGCCGCCTTCGTAGTCTGCTGCTGGTCGTGGTGCTGTTCGCGCTGATCTCCGCCCTCGCGGGTGGTCTTGTGCTGACGCTTCCTGGAATCGTTCCGGGGCCACCACTCTCTCTTCCCGCTGCGCTCCTGCTCCCGAGCTTGTGCAGCTCTGCGGTCGTGGCTGTGTTCTCGGCCGACAGGATCTCGACAGAGGTGTTGTCCTCGAGGCCCCTTCGGCTACTTGATCACGGCAGCGTCCTGGCCCTTGTGTTGGTGGCCTCAGGCACTCTGGCTGCCGCAGCAGTCATCGGGCATGCGCCCCAGCTCTTCGGTGCCGCGCGTAACGTTGTCGCGTTCGCCGGCGTCGCCCTCTTCCTGAGGCCCGTTGCCGGTGACCGGTACGTCGTCGTGGTCCCCGCCCTGGCGACGCTCGCCATCGCTGCGCTCGGTGCCCCGGTCCGCAACGAGGGCTGGTTCTGGTTCTTGCGCGAAGCGTCGGCATCCTCGTGGGCAGGCGCGGCCACGCTGCTACTCGTCGGGACACTTGTCAGCCTCGCTGCAACTCGTCGGACACCTACTCGGAGGAGTTGATTCTCTCGCGGGGGAGAGGGGGAAGAGGGGGACCCCTCGCAAGCGCCCTGGTCAGTCGTTCCGATCGTGCCGATACCGGCGCTGCGCCCGCAGTTCGACGCGTTGTCCCTCACCGTGTTCCTCGTCGACCAGATGGGTGGTGTCGACTATCGGGGCGCGTGGAGCGCCCGCGGGTGACGTTGAATGTGGAGGGCTCCCTGAACAGCAGAAGTGCTGGTCAGGGAGCCTTTCGCATCGCCGGGTAGAGCACTGCTGGTCCATCTGCTGGTCTCTGTCCTTGGCCGGCAGCGGGCGGGGGCGTCCATCGTCGGACCGCCTCGGACGATCGACCCACGTCGAGGACGAAGCCATGCGACCACTCGGGTCGTCCTGGCCGACTGAGAACCGGTGTCACCCATTCGTGCAGCGGTCCCAGGGCTGCGATGCCCTGGCCCTGCGGGACGGACCCCTGAGAGGCGGGCGGCTCAGGGCCCGTCGTCGAGCCGGAGATGGCGGCGCACCGCTGCCGCGGCGTCGCGCAGCTGGTCGAGCTGCTCGGGGGTGAGCGCGTCGACGAAGACCTCCTTGATCGCGCGAAGGTGCGGCAGGGTGCTGGCGTGGAAGGCGCGGTGGCCGGAGTCGGTGAGCACGACCCGCGAGCCCCGGGCGTCCTCTGCGCACGGTTCGCGACGGACCAGGCCGCGCCGCTCCATGCGGCCGAGGTGACCGGACAGACGGCTGCGTTCCCACTCGATGTGTGCGGCGAGAGCGGAGGACCGCATGGCTCGGCCGTCCGCCTCGCTCAGTGCGAGGAGCACCCTGTAGTCCCCGCCGGAGAGTCCCGACTCCTCGTGCAGCCGGGCCTCGATGCGGGCGCGGACGATCTCGGAGGTCTCGATGTACGCCCGCCAGGCCGCGAGCTCGTCGTGCGTGGGGACCGGCCGGCGACGCCGTGGATTATCCATGGACCCTCCTCGGTTGTTGACGTGTGAATCATATGCGCCCCGGCGCGACCTCACCGAGAAGGAGCGGCAGACCATGGACGTCTCGCAGATCGAGTTCGGCATCGACAGCTTCGGCGACCGGCCGCGGGACGACCGGGGCGAGATCGTCTCGCACGCCGAGGCGATCCGTGCGGCGGTGGCCGAGGCGGTGCTCGCCGACCAGGTCGGCATCGACGTGGTCGCTCTCGGTGAGCACCACCGGCCGGAGTATGCGATCTCCAGCCCGGAGACGGTGCTGGCCGGCATCGCGACGGCGACGAAGCGCATCCGGCTCGCCTCGGGGGTGACGGTGCTGTCCTCGGACGACCCGGTGCGCGTGTTCCAGCGGTTCGCCACCGTGGACGCGCTGTCCCACGGTCGCGCCGAGGTCATCCTCGGCCGCGGATCGTTCACCGAGTCCTTCCCGCTGTTCGGGTACGACCTGAAGGACTACGACGTCCTGTTCGAGGAGAAGATCAATCTCTTCCACCATCTGCTGAGCGAGCAGCCGGTCACCTGGGAGGGCACGACCCGCGCGCCGCTGGACCAGGCCGACGTGTTCCCGAAGACCGAGTCGGGCCGGCTCCAGACGTGGGTGGGGGTCGGCGGGACACCCCAGTCGGTGCTCCGCACCGCCACCTACGGTTTCCGGCTCATGCTCGCGATCATCGGTGGGGCCCCGGACCGCTTCGCGCCCTACGTGGACCTGTACCGGCGAGCCCATGAGCAGCTCGGCACGACCCCTCAGCCGGTCGGGATGCACTCGCCGGGCTTCGTCGCAGCGACGGACGAGGAGGCCAAGGAGCTGTTCTACCCCGGCTACCGGGAGATCCGCGACCGGATCGGTGCGCTGCGCGGATGGGCGCCGCTCCGCAGGGCGGAGTTCGACGCCGAGGTGGACGGCGGGTCGCTGTACGTGGGCTCGGTCGAGACGGTCGCGGCGAAGATCGCCCGCGCGGTGCGGGTGCTCGGCGCGGGCCGGTTCGACATGATCTACTCCGCAGCCGGCACCGTGTCCGCCACCGCGCGGCTGCGTTCGGTCGAGCTCTACGGCACCCAGGTCATCCCCCGGGTGCGCGAGATCCTGGCCGAGACCCCGAAGATCGCGGCAGGAGCGGCACGATGAGCCCCGCCACCACGACGGTCGGGATCCTGGGTGCCGGGAAAGTAGGAACCGTCCTGGCCCGGCTGGCCGTGGCTGCGGGCTTCCAGGTCCTCATCTCCGGCTCCGGCGACCCCGAGAAGATCGCTCTCACCACGGAGGTCCTCACGCCGGGCGCCCGGCCGGTCCGGTCCGCCGAGGCGGCGGCGGCCGCGGACGTCGTCGTGCTCGCCCTGCCGCTCAGCAAGCACCGCGACATCCCGGTCCGGGAGCTGGAAGGCAAGCTGGTCGTCGACGCGATGAACCACTGGTGGGAGATCGACGGCCCCCGGGACGCGGTCGTGCCGCCCGGACTCTCCTCCAGCGAGCTGGTCCAGCAGTTCCTGACGGGTGCGCGGGTGGTCAAGGCGTTCAACCACATGGGCTACCACGACCTGGAGGACGGGGCCCGACCCGTGGGGCCGGGGCGCAAGGGGATCGCCGTCGCCGGAGACTCGCCGGCGGACGTCGTCGCGGTGTCGGAGCTGGTCGACTCCCTCGGGTTCGACGTGCTCGCCATCGGCGACCTCGCGTCGGGGGTCCGGCTCGAACCAGGCAACCCTGCCTTCGGGGCGAACGTCGACGTGGAGGACCTCCGCGCCCTCACCAGCGGCCCGGTGCCCGTCGCGCCGAGCGACGTCGTGCAGGCCGCCACGGCGCGGCATAGCGTGACGTCGGACCGTGCGCGGGATCGCGCGGACGCGGAGGCGAGCACATGAGGTCGATGATCCCCGACTACCTGGACGGGGCGCTGTCCGACGTCGGGGCGGACGACTCCGGTGCGACGGCGGCCTACATCCCTGAGCTCGCGGCGGCAGACCCCGACCGGCTCGGCGCCGTCTTCGCGACGATCGACGGCCGTGTCTACGGCGCGGGCGACATCGACGTGGAGTTCACGATCCAGTCGATCTCGAAGCCGTTCGCCTACGCGTTGGCGTTGTCCGACCGTGGGTTCGAGCCCGTCCTCGCCAAGGTCGGGGTCGAGCCTTCCGGCGAGGCGTTCAACGAGATCTCCCTGGAGGACGGGACCGGGCGCCCGCTCAACCCGATGATCAACGCCGGCGCCATGACGACCCACGCCCTCACCGGCCCGGAGGGGGCCGACCCCGCCCGCCGCGTGGAGCGCGTGATCGACGGCCTCTCGGCCTTCGCGGGCCGCCGACTGCGGGTCGACGAGGCGACGTGCACCTCCGAGATGCAGCATGCGCACCGCAACCTGGCGATCGCGCACATGCTGCGCAGCCACGAGATCTTCACGGAGGACCCCCGTGGCGTGGTGGAGGGCTACCTGCGCCAGTGCTCGGTGCTCGTCACGGCGCGGGACCTGGCCATGATGGCTGCCACGTTGGCCAACCGTGGTGTCAACCCGCTCTCGGGTCGGCGCGTGGTCGGCGAGCGGGTGGTCCGGCAGGTGCTGAGCGTCATGGCCACCTGCGGGATGTACGACGCCGCGGGAGACTGGGCGACGCAGGTCGGCATCCCCGCCAAGAGCGGCGTCGCCGGTGGGATCATCGGCGCTCTGCCGGGACAGATCGGCATCGCGACCTTCTCTCCCCGCCTCGACATGCACGGCAACAGCGTCCGCGGCGTCTCGCTCTTCGAGCGGTTCTCCTCCGACATGGGACTGCACGTGATGGAGGTGCCGCCCGCCGCGCGCACCGTCGTGCGGTCCCACAGCGTCCGCGGCAGTGCGCAGGACGCTGTCCGGGTCCTCCGGCTGCAGGGCGGGATCCGGTTCGCCGGGGCGGAACGGTTCGTCCGGGAGGTCATGGACAGCCCGCCGACCGAACCACGAGTCGTCGTCGACGTCTCCGCGGTGTACTCCATCGACGACGTCTCGCGCCGGATGCTCCTCGAGCTCGTGCGCCGGCTCACCCTGGACGGTCGCGACGTCTACCTTGTCGACCCGGAGGTGATCGTCCCCGACCCGGACCCGGGCGAGGGCGGTCGGTTGACGGTCGTGGGCACGGTGGAGGAGGTCGCGGTCAGGGTGGACGGGCGCGGCGTCCCGTCCGCGAGACCGGAGGTCGACGCATGAGCGCCGAGCCGCGGAGCGGGGCCGGGTGCCGGGCCACCGGCTCGCCGGAACGGTTGACCGTGGCGTGACGACAGGGAATCTGCTGGGAGCAGCGGTCGCCCCTCCGGCGGCCCAGAACCGAAAGGGACCAGGATCATGGGCTACATCACCGTAGGGAACGAGAACAGCACGCCGGTCGAGCTGTACTACGAGGACCAGGGCAGCGGGCAGCCGGTCGTGCTCATCCACGGCTACCCGCTCGACGGGCACAGCTGGGAGCGTCAGACCAGGGAGCTGCTGGACGAGGGCTACCGGGTGATCACGTACGACCGGCGCGGTTTCGGCCAGTCGTCGAAGGTGCACCACGGCTACGACTACGACACCTTCGCCGCCGACCTGCACGTGCTGCTGGAGACCCTGGACCTGCGCGACGTCGTGCTCGTGGGCTTCTCGATGGGTACCGGTGAGCTCGCCCGCTACGTCGCCCGGTACGGTCACGAGCGCGTCGCCAAGCTGGCGTTCCTCGCCTCGCTCGAGCCGTTCCTCGTCCAGCGTGACGACAACCCCGAGGGCGTGCCGCAAGAGGTCTTCGACGGCATCGCCGCGGCTGCCCGGGGCGACCGGTACGCCTGGTACACCGAGTTCTTCACGAACTTCTACAACCTCGACGAGACGCTCGGCTCGCTCATCAGCCCGGAGGCCGTTCAGGCCAGCTGGAATGTCGCCGTCCGCAGCGCACCGGTCGCCGCCTACGCCGTCGTCCCGGCCTGGATCGAGGACTTCCGTACCGACGTCGACGCCGTGCGCGCTGCTGGCAAGCCGACGATGATCCTGCACGGCACCAAGGACAACATCCTGCCGATCGACGCCACCGCCCGTCGTTTCCGCCAGGCGCTCCCCGACGCTACCTACGTCGAGATCGAGGACGCGCCCCACGGGTTGCTGTGGACGCACGGCGACCAGGTCAACGACGCCCTGAAGTCCTTCCTGGGAGTCACAGCGTGAGCAGGACCTTGGTGGCACGGCGCTCGTCCATCGCCTGATATCCCTCGGCCGCACGCTCGAGCGGGAGCTCGAGGTCGAAGACGATCCCCGGATCGATCTGGTCGGTCATGATCAGGTCGATCAGCTCGGGGAGGAACCGGCGCACGGGCGCGGGGCCGCCGAGCAGGCTCACGGTCGCGAAGAACAGGTCGAGGCCGTCCAGCTCCACGCCGTGGGAGACTCCGACGTAGCCGACGTGTCCGCCAGGTCGGGTGGCGTGGATGGCCTGCATCATCGACTCGCGCGTGCCGACGGCCTCGACGGTCGAGTGCGCGCCGTACCCGCCGGTGAGCTCCTTGATCCTCGCGACGCCCTCCTCACCGCGCTCCTCGACGATGTCGGTCGCGCCGAGCTTCTTCGCGAGCGCCTGGCGGTCGGCATGGCGGGACATGGCGATGATCCGCTCCGCGCCCAGGCGCTTCGCCGCGAGGATCGCCAGGAGTCCGACGGCGCCGTCGCCGACCACGGCGACGGTCTTGCCCGGGCCGGCCTCCGCGGCGACGGCGGCGAACCAGCCCGTGCCGAGCACGTCGGACGCTGCCAGCAGGCTCTTCGTCTGCGCGGGCGTGGGCTCGCCCTGCACCTTGACGAGGGTGCCGTCGGCGAGCGGGATCCGCGCGTAGTCGGACTGGGTGCCGACCGAACCCATCATGACCTGGTGGATGCAGCGGGACTGGAAGCCCGCCTGGCAGATCTCGCAGGTGTTGTCGGAGGCGACGAAGGAGCCGACGACGAAGTCGCCGACCCGGATGTCGTGAACATCGTCGCCGGTCTCCTCGACGACCCCGATGTACTCGTGGCCCATCGGGGTCGGTCCGTCGACGTCCTCGATGCCGCGATAGGGCCACAGGTCCGATCCGCAGATGCAGGCGGCGGTGACGCGGATGATCGCGTCGGTGGGCTCTTCGACGGTGGGCTTGTCGATCTGGTCGACCCGGACGTCTCGGGGTGCGTGCATGACGACGGCGCGCATGTGTTCTCCTCAGGGCTTGGTCGAGCTGCTTCTCCTCTACGACACCACGTGGCGCGTCGGGATGGGAGTTACTGGGAGGGACCCCCAGCCGCCGCGCCTGTCGAAAGAGGTACCGCGAGGGACTCCCGCGACCCGGGTCGTCGGCCTACGGTGAAACGCATGGAGAACAGGGCAGAGGTGCGCGAGTTCTTGACCTCGCGCCGCGCGAAGCTCGACCCGAAGGACGTCGGACTACCTGCGGGCACGAACCGCCGGGTGGCCGGCCTGCGACGGAGCGAGGTCGCCACTCTCGCCGGCGTGAGCGTGGAGTACTACACCAAGCTGGAGCGCGGCACGATCAGCGGCGCTTCCCCGGAGGTCCTTCACGCGATCGCCATGGCGCTGCGGATGGACGACGCCGAGCGGGCACACCTGTTCGACCTGGCCCAGGCGGCGAGCCCCGTGGCTCGGCCGCCGCGCAGGCGCAGCCCGAAGCGCTGGACGCCCCACGCGAGCCTGCAGTGGACGCTGGATGCGGTCACGGTCGGCCCCGCCTTCGTACGCAACGGCCGCATGGACCTGCTGGCGGCGAACGCGCTGGGCCGAGCGTTCTACCAGGACGCCTACGACATGCCCGGCCAGCCGTCCAACATCGCCCGGTTCACCTTCCTGGACCGGCGCGCGTTCGACTTCTATCCGGACTGGGACTCCTTCGCCGAGATCACGGTGTCGATCCTGCGGACCGAGGCAGGTCGTGACCCGCACAACAAGGCGCTGCACGACCTGGTCGGGGAGCTGTCCACGCGGAACGACGAGTTCCGCCGCCTCTGGGGAACGCACGACGTGCGTCACCACGGCACCGGCTTCAAGACTTTTCACCACTCGGTCGTCGGCGAGATGACGCTGGCCTACGAGGGCATGGAACTGGAGTCCGAGCCGGGTCTGACCTTGACGATCTACGCCGCCGAGCCCGGGTCGCCGTCGGCCGAACGGATGCAGCTGCTCGCGTCCTGGGCGGCCAGCGAGGAGCGCGACGCCGCCGCGCCGGCCGGCGACGAGCAGCACACGGAGACCGGCGGCCGACCGTCCGACTGAGGAGGCTGCAGTGAAGATCACCCTGCGCATCGGCGACGACTTCCACGCTCAGGAGTAGCCGGCGCGCCTGCGGCAGCGGAGCAGTAGGTCTCCGTCGTGATCCCGGACCGAGGGTCCGGTGGTCCGTCTCGTCACGCCTCGACGGTGTCCGGCTCGCCGGTCGGAGCGTCAACCACGGACTCGCGTGCCGCGCGCCGGTCCCTGACGACCAGGGCGCTCAGCGGCAGAAAGTACAGCGCCGCGATCGCCGCTCCCACGACGACCGGTCCGGTCGCGCCGAGGGCCGACTCGAGGGCGATCCCGCCGATCCAGGACCCGACCGCGGTGCCGACGTTGAACGCCGAGGTGCTCAGCGCGGAGGCGAGCGTGGGCGCTTCGTCGGCGTATCCGACGGCTTTGCCGATGAGGATCGGGTTGGTCGACATGCCGAACAAGCCCAGCAGGAACACCAGGAGGACGGTGGCGGTCGGCGAGTGCGAGAAGAGAGCCAGGCCGACCAGAACCAGGAAGGTCGCGGCGGCGGCGGTGAAGAGCACGCCGTAGGGGCGGTGCGTACCGAGGGCGCCGCCGAGGTTGGAGCCGATCAGCGCGCCGACGCCGTAGGCGAGCAGCACCAGCGGGACGGCGGACGGGGCCATGCCGGTGTTCTCTGTGAGCAGCGGAGAGATGAAGCTGTATGCGGCGAGCGAGGAGCCGCAGACGATGGCCGCGCCGCCGAGGACGAGCCAGATCCGCAGGTCACGAAGGCCGGCGATCTCGGCCTTGACCGAGGGCACCGGGGCGTTGCCGGACTCGATGGGCACCTGCTTGAGGATGGGCACGACGGCGACCAGCGCGAGAGCTGCCAGCGCCCAGAACGGGCCGCGCCAGCCGACGGACTGACCGGCGAACGCGCCGAGCGGGACGCCGATGACGTTGGCGAGCATCCCCCCGCCCAGGACGATGCCGAGCGCGCGGGAGCTGCGCCGTGGTCCAACTGCCTTGGCGGCGACGACGGCAGCCACGGCCCAGAACGCACCGGTGGCCAAGGCCGTCACGAAGCGCATGCCGAGGACCAGCGGGAAGCTCGAGGCCAGCGCGACGACGAGGTGACCGATCGCGAACACCACCAGCGACAGCGAGAGCGCGAGGCGGCGCTGCAGCTTGAGCGTCGCGATCGCCATCAGGGGGGTCCCGACGATCATCCCGACAGCGAAGACGGTGATCATCAGGCCCGCGTCGGCGACGCTGACGCCGAGGTCGGTCGCGATCTCGGGGAGGATGCCGGCGACGATGAACTCGGCGGTGCCCATCAGGAACACCCCGGCCGCGAGGACATAGATCAGCAGCGGCAGCCGGGAGGTCTCGGTGGCGGAAGGAGTGGATGCTTCGGACATGACGGGGCAGGGTCCTTCGGACGGGAGCGGAGTGCGGGGCAGGGGCCGCGTGGCCGGATGAGCCGGGACGGGGGCCGTGCCGCTGGCCACGATCCATGCGACCACGCCTCGCGCTCGCGTGGGAGGCCCGCCCGATGGAGGTACTCGCAGGGACTCCCGCGCCGCTCGACGGCTGCCTACCGTGGAGGAGGTGGACGGCGCTGTGGGCGGGCATGCTCGTTGGACCGACCCGTCGCCCACCGCCCTCGAGAACCGACGGAAGGACGCATGGTGAGCACGATCGCGATCATCGGAGCGGGCCCCGGACTCGGGCGGGCCACCGCGCTGCGCTTCGGCCGCGAGGGGTTTGCCGTCGCGCTGATCTCCCGCACCCAGGCCAACGTGGACCAGCTCGCCACCGAGCTCGAGGAGGTGGGCGTCACGGCCCGCGGCTACGCGGCGGACGCCCGCGACCCGCACGCGCTGCGCGCGGCCCTCGACGCCGCGGCCGCCGACCTCGGCCCGATCGAGGTCCTGCAGTACAGCCCGGTGCCGGCGCGGGACTTCATGAAGCCGGTGCTGGAGACCACCGCCGAGGATCTCGTCGGCCCGGTCGAGCAGTCGGTGTACGGGCCGGTGACCGCGGTCCAGCACGTCCTGCCCGGGCTGCGCGAGCTCGGCCGCGGCACCATCCTCTTCATCAACGGCGGCAGCGCCGTGACCCCGAACGGGAACGTGACGGGCACCTCGGTGGCGTTCGCCGCAGAGAGCGCCTATGGGCAGATGCTGCACGACGCACTCGCGCCCGAAGGGATCCACGTGGCGCAGCTGATCATCCCGCGCGGCATCGGTGGCGGAGAGCCCGACCACGAACCGGGCGCCCTCGCTGACCGCATCTTCTCGCTGCACCGCGACCGCGGGGTGTTCCGTACCTTCGTCGGCGAAGAGGACGCGTGAGGACGTCCTTCCACGTCATCGAGGCCGGCGGAAACTACGGATGGCCCGAGGTCGAGGGCATCGCCGGGGACGACCGCTTCACCGACCCGGTACAGCAGTGGGCGCCGGCCGACGCCAGCCCCAGCGGGATGGCGATCGCCGACGGGTCGATCTGGATCGCGAACCTGCGGGGCGAACGACTCCGCGAGATCCCGCTGAACGACCTGGCCGCGTCGACCGAGCACCTGCTCGGTGCGCACGGTCGCCTGCGCGATGCCGTGCTCGCCCCGGACGGGGCGCTGTGGGTGCTGACCAACAACACGGACGGCAGCGGCGATCCGCGTCCCGACGACGACCGCGTCCTGCGCGTCGGCCTCGACTGAGAAGGAGAACGGCCTTGGCTCTCGTCCTTGTCACGGGCGCGTCGACCGGGCTCGGTCTCGCGACCGCTCTCGAGCTCGCGGACCACGGGCACGATGTCGTCCTGCACGCCCGCAGACGCGACCGGCTGGACGGCGTCGGCGCAGCAGCGGATCGGGTGCGGGGCGTCGTGCTCGGTGACCTCGCCGAGCACGAGGAGGTGTCGGACGTGGCGGACCAGGCGAACTCGTTCGGACGCTTCGACGCCGTCGTTCACAACGCCGGCACGATGGACGGCCCCGACGTGTTCGCCGTCAACGTCCTGGCCCCGTACCAGCTCACGGCTTCCATGCCGCTCCCCGCCAGGGCGATCTTCCTCTCCAGCTCCATGCACCTCTCCGGCAGACCAGACGTCCACCTGGTCGACGGTCGTGGCGGGACGTACTCCGACAGCAAGCTCCTGGTCACCACCTTCGCGTTGGCCCTCGCGGCCCGGCATCCGGAGATGCTCTCGCACGCAGCCGACCCGGGCTGGGTGCCCACCCGGATGGGTGGTGCCTCCGCGCCGGACGATCTCGCCGAGGGCCACCGCACCCAGGCATGGCTCGCGACCGCACCCGAGACGGAGCTCAGCCCCCGCACCGGTGGGTACTGGCACCACCGCGCGGCGATACGCCCGCACCCGGCGGCCCTCGACGACGCGTTCCAGCAGGAGCTTCTCGACGCGCTCGCCGCGCGCACGGGCCGTGCTCTGCCTGCCCCGATCTCGGAAGCGCGAGGAGCGACCTCGCAGACGTCAGAGCCCACGCGTCGCCGAGGCGCGTGAGGCTGCGCTCACGGAAGGACATCCACCGTGATCTCGCCCTCGAGGCGCTCCAGATCGTCGAGCGGAGCGTCGTAGCGGCCCAGGTGCAGGGTGAGGTCGGAGTATCCGATCCCCTCGGCGTCGTAGTAGAAGCCGAGATTGCCCCACGGCACGAAGTAGATGAGGTCGCCGTCCTCCGGATCTGATCCTGGCGAGCCGTCATGCTCCAGGTCGCGCGGCAGGTAGGCGATCTTCTCCCGGCCGTTGAGCTCCTCGAGGTCCAAGGTCAGCGGCAGCATGTTCAGGAAGTCGCGCGTGGCCGGGCTGTCCTCGCCGATCGTGACGTCGACCGTTTCGTCGTCGCCGGAGAACCGGACGACGGTGCCCACGACCTCGTCGCCGGTGCCGTCGCTGCTGGCATCCGAGCTGGCGCTCCCGCTGCTCGGCGGCGAGGGAGCGGTGGCGGGTGCGGAGGCTGGTGGGCTGTCGTCCTGTCTGACCTCGTCGGCAGGTCCGCACCCGGCGAGGGTGAGCGTCAACGCTGCGGCTGTCGCCGCGGCTGCGCCTGGGGGTGTGAGTCTCATCGTGTTCGGTCCTGTCGTCCGAGATGGGCTTTGGCCGTCTGGTCGTCCATCTCACGCCAGTTCGGCGCGACCGGGGAGACTCTCTCGATACAGACCTTCTCAGGGACCCCATGGGCGGAGCTGGTCAAGGAGCCGACCGCGATGGTCGCCCTCATCCGCGATCACGAGGGCAAGGTGCAGGGGTCGACGCGCCGTCCTGGCAGTCGTGCTGGCACGCGCCTGCCGACCAGCTAGCCAGGGACGACCTCGATGTAGCTGCGCGCGAACGAGGAGTAGAAGTCGAGCTTCGACATCGGCTCCAGGTGTTCGACGGATTCTGCGAGGTCTTCTGGCGTCGCGCCGTCATGCCCGGTGAGCACGAGCCAAGGGGCGTCCGCGACAGCACACTCGACCCACCGCTGCTGTGTGATGTTCGAGATCTTCTCGTGGCACCGCCCGACGCTGAAGTCGCTGTCCGGAAGATCATCGTCGATCGAAGCAGTGGAAGCGACATGGATCTCGCCGCCGTCCGCGAGCTCGTAGACCGCTATCGACGAGCCGTCGGGCCCCGTGGACAGGTAGGCCTGGGTGTAGTCACCCGAGAGTTCGTAGGGGCGCGCGAGGACAGCGGCACGTTCCGCGTAGTCGTCGAGGACGCCGGTGGCGACCACGACGGCTGCCACCAGCGCTGGTATGCCGAGCACCACTGCGGAACCGATCGCGGCCACGCGCCGGGTCGCGGGGATCGCGAGGGCTGCGACCGCCGTGGCGAGCAGGCCGCTGATCGCCATCGACAACGCCCAGTGTGCACCCGGCGATCCTTCCGAACCCAGAAGGACGAGGGGCGGAACCGAACCGACAAGCACGGCGAAGAGTCCCAGGAAAGGCTCCCCGCCTGCCCGACGGATGGCCAGCGTGCAGGCGATGACGAGGCCGACCAGTACGCCCCCCATGACGAGTGCACCGATCGGGAGGCCACCGCTCCAGGTCAGGATCAGGGTGTAGAAGCCGGCCGGCAGCACGACCAGGCCCACCAGGAGGCCGACCCCTGTCGCCGTCACCCACCCCGTCCTGGTCGTGGACGGGCCGCCGCGAGACGTCGAGGTGCTGCTCATCGGGCCACCGGGACGTCGTCCGAGGGTGCGCCCACGGGGTCGACGCCGCGGGCAGCTCCCGATCGCCCGGGCTCGGATGACGCAGAGCGGTGAATGGCGGCCTCCAAGGTCGAGGTGTCCAGAGTGCCAGATCGGCCGGACATCCATCACGGATCATCACCACCGTCACCCGACGAGCGACTGACCGCCACCGATCGGTGCAGCAGTCCCGCGTCAGGTGCTGACATCCGTCGTGCGTCCGTGTGGTGGGATGGCCGCATGGCGATCCTGCACCGGGCGACCCTCGCCCCGACCAAGACGGAGCTCATCGCGGCCTGGCTGCCTCACGCCCCCTGGTTCGACGGCGAGGTGGGGTCGGTCGAACCGGTCGGCGCGTACCGCTTCGACGACCCGGCGGGCGAGGTCGGGATCGAGTCCCACCTCGTCGTGGTCGCCGGGCGCACTCTCCACGTGCCGCTCACGTACCGGGCCGCCCCGCTGGCGGACGCCGAGGAGTGGTTGGTCGGCAGGACCGAGCACTCGGTGCTCGGTACCCGGTGGGTGTACGACGCCGTGGGCGACCCGGTGTACGTCGCCGAGCTGCTGCGTGTCATCCGTGACGCCGACGGCCAGGTGGAGCTCCTGGTCGAGACGCCGGACGGGCCGGAGCGACGTGAACCCACCATGGACGTGCGCGGCACCGGCGGGGCGGTGCCCGCCGACGCGCGGGTCGTCGTCGTGCGCGAGCCCGGACAGGCCGCAGGGGACCTGGACGGACCCGCGCTGACCGGCACGTGGGCGGGGCAGCCCGCCCCCGCGATGCTCGCCCACCTCGCCTGACCTCCCCCACGACGCGCGAGCCGGCGTGGCGCCCGAAGGACGGGCTGCTCAGCGCTCCGGGACGGCGGCGACGGCCTCGATCTCGACGAGCACGCCGGGCCGGGACATCGGTACCGACACGACGGTGACGGCCGTGCGCTGCCGCCACACGTCCGCCGACGCGGCGTAGGCGTCGTCCGGGTCGACCCCGGCGGTGAGGAAGATCGTCAGCTTCGCGACGTGCTCGGCGTCGGTGCCGGCCTCCGCCAGCACGGCCAGCACGTTGCGCAGCGCCTGCTCCGTCTGCGGCCCGAGGCCCTTGAGCAGGGTGCCGTGCTCGTCGATCCCGTTCTGGCCGCCCACGTACAGGGTGCGGCCCGCAGGCAGGATCATGCCCTGGGCGAAGGCGGGGCTGCGGGGGACCTGCGGCGGGTCGACGGGTTCGGGGCGGGTGCTCATGGCGGGCTCCTTGCGCTCGGACGGGTGGTCAGCATCCCGCGCGCCTCCGACAGACCGGACCGTCCGGCGCCGACCGCGACGCCCTCCGCGGGCCCGCAGCGGACGCCCGGCGCTCTCGACCAGGTCAGGCAGGGGTCCGGTCGCCCAGCCAGGGGGCGAGCACGTCGTGCGCCCCGAGCCAGGCGAGGCCACCGTCGGCGACCTCCTGCGGGGTGGTCACGACCGCGTCGAACGCGGTGACGATCCGGCGGCGCAACCGGTCGGCGTCGGCGGGATCGCCCGCACCGACGACGCACAGTCGCGTCGTCGGCTCCGCGCCGGCGGCGACCTGGTCCCATGTGCCGAGATCGGCGAGGCAGGTCTGTCCGCCGGCGCCGTCCCACAGACACGCGGAGTCCGGACGGTTCGCCACGCGGAACACGCCGCGGGCCCGGACGGGCCCGGTGCCGAGGTCCTCCACGCGGTCGAGCAGCCGTTCGGGGTGGAGCGGCCGGGCGGCGGTCAGCACGAGCGTCCAGCTGCGGTCGGCCGCCCGGACTTCCGGGCGCGCCGTCATGGCACCGGGGGCCGACAGCGGGTGCGCGCGACGCTCCGCAGCGACGGCGTCGTGCCTGCCGGCCGCCAGATCGGCCGCGCGCAGCCCGTGCAGCCCGTCGAGGCGACGGGTGCCGGGGCCGCGGAGGCGGTCGACCAGGCCGGACCCGGTGGCGCAGGTGCCGGTCGTGACGACGAGGTCGACCTGCTCGAGCTGGGCCGCCAGCGCCTCCCCGACGGACCGTTCGTCGTCCTCGGCGAGTTCGAGCCCGCGCTCCCCGCAGAGCTCTGCGCCGAGCAGGTCGTCCTCGAGGGTGTCGAGGTCGGCGACGGCGAAGGTCGTGGCCAGCCGGCAGCGGGCCAGCGTCCCGCCGGGGGAGGTCTCCACCTCCAGCGCGCGGGTGACGGGCAGGGGCTCCGCGGTCGTGGGCAGGGCCAGGACGACGGCGGTCCAGCGGCCGTCGGCGGCGAGGCGGCGCAGCGTGGGCACAGCGTCCTCGCGGACGCAGCAGGACAGGCAGGTGTGCTCCAGGGCGACCCGTTCGTCCTCGAGGACGCCGTCGGCGTCCATGACGACGCGGCGCAGGGTCCCGTCGTCGGTCGCGAGGTCCAGGCGGACGGTGACCGTCCCGGGTGCGTCGAGCGAGAGCCCCGAGACGGCCGCCTGCTGCAGCACCGGGTCGACGGACACCAGCAGGCTGAGGGCCACGGGCTCGTCGTCGGGTGAGTGGTCGTGGGGGAATGCGGACAAGGCCCCTCCTTGTTGTTGAGAACGCTTCTCACGTGTGCGACACTCTAGCCTGCTGAGAAGCGTTCTCAACAACTCGAACGGAAGGGGGACGCCATGTCCGCCCGCTGCCAGGTCCTCGGGACGGTCCCGGGGTTCGGCCACTCCATCTCGCACTCCCACGTGCGGACCAAGCGCCGGTGGGACCCGAACATCCAGAAGAAGCGCTACTGGGTGCCCTCGCTGGGACGCCACGTCACGCTGCGCGTCAGCGCCAAGGGCATCAGGACGATCGACCGCCAGGGCATCGACGTCGTGGTGGCCCGGATCCGCGCCCGAGGGGAGAAGGTCTGATGGCCCGCCACGAGCTGCGCCCCGTCGTCAAGCTGCGCTCGACCGCCGGCACGGGATTCACCTACGTGACCCGCAAGAACCGGCGCAACGACCCCGACCGGATGGTGCTCAAGAAGTACGACCCGGTCCTGCGCCAGCACGTCGACTTCCGCGAGGAGCGCTGATGGCCAAGAAGTCCAAGATCGCGGCCAACGAGCGTCGCGCCGAGGTCGTGGCCCGCTACGCCGCACGGCGCGCCGCGCTCAAGGAGGTCGTCGCGTCACCTGCGTCCACGCCCGAGGAGCGCGCCGCGGCCGTCATGGCGCTGCAGCGTCAGCCGCGGGACGCGAGCCGGGTCCGCCTGCGCAACCGCGACGTCGTCGACGGCAGGCCGCGGGCGTACTTCCGCGCGTTCGGTCTGTCCCGCATCCGGTTGCGCGAGATGGCCCACCGGGGCGAGCTGCCCGGTGTGACCAAGTCCAGCTGGTGAGGAGAAGCCATGAAGAAGGACATCCACCCGACCTCCGGCCCCGGCGAGCAGGTCGATCAGCGCTACGGGAAGATGGTCACTCGATGAAGGTCCGGTCGTCGCTCCGCTCGCTCAAGCTCGCCCCCGGCTCGAAGGTGGTGCGCAGACGCGGCAAGACCTACGTCATCAACAAGCAGAACCCGCGGTACAAGGCCCGCCAGGGCTGACGACCGGGCACGACGCGGCGCCGGGTGGATCGTCCACCCGGCGCCGCGTCGTCCCGTCAGGAACCGGCTCAGGCCCCGGCGACACCCTCGTACCGCCGGGCGAGGTTGCGGACCCCGGCGAACCGGAACGGCGCGGAGGTGGCGACGGGGACGTCGTGGTCCTCGCTGCCGCGGGCGCCCGCGGCAGCGTGCAGCGCACGGTACGTGGCGAGGTCGACGGGCTTGCGCTCGTCGAGCACCCGGAGGTTGTCCTCGGCGCGCAGGTGGTCGCGGTAGCCGTCGCGCACCACGCCGGTGACGAGCTCGCCGACGGCGCCCGACCCGTAGGAGAACAGGCCGATGCGCTCACCGGTGAGGTCGGTGGGGTCGTCGAGCAGCGAGGCGAGCGCGGCCCACAGGGACGCGGTGTAGGAGTTGCCGAGCCGCCGGTTGTACCGGGTGGTGGGCTCCAGCAGCGCCTCGTCCAGGGCGGCGCCGGTGTGCTGGGCGAGCTTGCGGTGCGCCTTGGTGGCCATCCGCGTGAACGGCTGGTGGTAGCAGAACCGCGCGAACTCCTCGATCCCGTGGCCGCCCTGGGCGCGGTAGTCGTCCCAGGCGCCGGTGAGGGCGTCGAGGTACGCGGAGACCGACAGGCGGCCGTCGACCACCGCGGAGGCGTGGTCGTTGGGGCGCCAGAAGTCGTCGACGTCGGCGGTGTGCACGCCCGAGACGGGGTCGATCGCCAGCAGCGCCGGGTCGGCCTCGACGAGCATGGCGACGGCGCCGGCACCCTGGGTGGGCTCGGCGGCCGTGTCGACGTCGTAGCGGGCGACGTCCGCAGCGACGACGAGCACCTGCTGGCGCGGGTCGCGCGCGACGATGCCGAGCGCCGCCTGGAGGCCCGCGGTCCCGGCGTAGCAGGCCTGCTTCAGCTCCACGGTGCGCACGGACGACGGCAGGCCGAGGAGGCGGTGGACCCACACGCCCACGGACTTCGACTGGTCGACGCCGGACTCGGTGGCGACCAGCAGGGTGCGGATCCGGTCCGTGCCGTGCCGCTGCACGAGGGGCAGGGCCGCGGAGGCGGCGAGGGTGACGACGTCCTCGTCGGGCGCCAGGACGCTCATCTCGTCCTGGCCGAGCCCGACGCGGTACTTCGCGGGGTCGGTGCCGTTCGCCTGCGCGAGCTGCGCGAGGTCGAGGACGTGGTGGCCGGTGGCCAGGGACAGGTCGCTGATGCCGATCATCGTCGCCTCGTGGGTCGGGCCGGGTGCGGGAGTGGTGGTCATGCGACGCTACCGGCGTCCTGGCGGCGCCGCTCGAGCCGCAGGTGCGCGGCCATGAGCTCGCCGGGGTTGGTCTGCGCGGCCATGAGCGACAGCTCGCCGCACAGCACGCTCGCCGCGACGAGGGCGGCGAGCCGGCGCGCGTTGGCTCCGGGCTCACGGTCCTCACGGCAGCCGAGGCGCACCATGGCGTCCTCGACGACGGGCAGGTCCTTGCCGTTGCCGACGGTCCCCACGATGAGGTTCGGCAGCGTGCAGGAGAAGTACAGGTCCTCGCCGCGGGCCTCGGCGTAGGTGATGCCCTGGGAACCCTCGACGATGTTGGCGGCGTCCTGGCCGGTCGCGAGGTAGAACGCGAGCAGCATGTTCGCGTAGTGCGCGTTCGCGGAGCGCAGGGAGCCCGCGGCGATGCCGCCGACGAGGTTCTTGCGGGTGTTGAGCTCGACGACGCGCGCGGCGGTGGTGCGCAGCTGCTTGGCGACGAGGTCGGCGGGGATCAGGATCTCCGCGACGACGTTCTTGCCGCGGCCCAGCAGCCCGTTGACGGCGCTGACCTTCTTGTCGGTGCAGAAGTTGCCCGACACCGAGCCGTACGACAGGCGCGGGTCCGCGGCGAGCAGGTGGTCGAGGATCAGGTCGGCGGCCTGGGTCACCATGTTGTGCCCGGAGGCGTCGCCGGTGGTGAACTCCAGGCGCAGGTACAGCAGGTTGCCGACGATCTCGTCGCGCACCTCGATGAGCTTCGCGAACCGGCTCTGGGTGGACACGAGCCCCTGGAGCTCGCCGATCCGCCCCTGGATGTCGAGGGACGCGGCGTACGCGGTGGCGGCGTCGGGGGCCACCAGCAGGATGGAGCGCGCCATGCGCTCGTCCACGACGGTGACGGTGATGCCGTCCTCCACGAGGCGCGACACCCGGGCACCGCGGCCGACGGACGGCCACAGCGGCGTCTCGTACGTGGCGAGGGGAACCTCGACCTCCCCGGAGACGGCGTTGCCGCGCACGCGGATCGGCCCGACCCAGCGGGTGGGGATCGGGGTGGCGGTGTCAGGCATGCGGTGCTCCATCGTGACGGGCCGTGAGGTCGGGACTGAGGTCGGGTGCGGGCCGGGCCGCCGTGCGCCGCGTGAGGGCGCCGACGTCGATCCCGCGCAGGGCGGCGAACTCCCGCACGGTACCTCGCACGAGGACGTCGGTGGTCATCAGCTCGGCCGGGGTGCGCGCCCCGAGGAGCCCGTGCAGGGCCGCGAGGTGCGAGCGCCACACCTCGATCTCCTCGACGAGCCGGGCGGCGGCGCGGTCGGTCGCGGCGGCGTCGCGCGGGGGCTCGCCGTCGTCGAGCACGACCCGCAGGAAGCGGCCGGCCACTCCGGCGGCGCGGGCGCCGAGCGCGAGGGCGCGCACGACGTCCAGCGGCGTGCGGACGCCCCCGGAGGCGAGCAGGTGCGGTGCGCCGGCGGGGGCGTCGAGCAGGCACGCCACGGCGGACTGGCCCCAGCCGCGCAGGTAGGCGAGGTCGCGGGTGGGGCGGCGGTCGTTCTCGATGCCCACGAAGTCGGTGCCGCCGCGACCGCCGACGTCGGCGACGGTGACCCCGAGGCCGGCGAGGCGTGCCAGGGTGCGGCCGCTGAGCCCGGCCCCGACCTCCTTGACGACGACCGGCACCGGGGAGGCGGCGCAGATCGCGGCGACGTTGCCCGCCCAGGTCTCGAAACGTCGGCTGCCCTCGGGCATGACGGTCTCCTGGGCGGCGTTGAGGTGCACCTGCAGCGCGTCGGCCCGCAGCATCTCCACGGCGCGGACGGCGTCGTCGGGGGTGCGGTCGGCGCCGAGGTTCGCCATGACGAAGCCGTCCGGGTTCTCGTCCCGCACCACCGTGAAGGTGGCGCGTGCCGCGGCGTCGTCGAGCCCGGCGCTGACCGACCCGGTCGCGACCGGGATGCCCGTGGCCCGTGCGGCGATGCCGATCGCCCGGTTGACGCGGCCGGTGGCGACGCTGCCGCCGGTCATGCCGTTGACGTACAGCGGCAGCGGCCAGCGCCACGGGCCGACGGCCGCGGTGAGGTCGACGTGGGCCGGGTCGACGCCGTCGAGCGCGTGGTGCAGCAGCTCGACCTCGTCGAAGTCGTTGCGCGGTCCGGCACCGGCGGCCAGGGCGGCCTGCTGGCCAGCCGCGAGGCGGACGTGCTCGTCCTTGCGCCCGGCCCGGGCCGGGTCGGGGGACGGACCGGCGGGACCGGCCGGCACGGTGGGCTCAGTCATCGACACCGCCGGCGTCGGGGTGCACGGAGATCGCCAGGTGACGGATGTCGTGCGCCTCCCAGCCCTGCATGATGCGTCCCACGTCCGCGGTGTCCGGGGCGAGCACGATGCCGCAGTCGCCGCCGCCCGCGCCGGACGACTTCCCGGCCGCGCCGGCCGCCTCGGCGACGTCGGCGAGGGTGCTCAGCCCGTCGGTCTCGATGGCGAGACCGGTGGCGTCCCCGAGGCGGCGGATGACCCCGCGCGCGGAGCGCAGGGCCGCGGCGGCGGCCTCGTCGTCGCCCGCGTCCAGGGCGGCGGTCAGGGCGTCGACGCAGTCGCGGGACTCCGCCAGGAACACGTCCTGGTCGTAGGCGCCGGCCCGGTGACGGCGCTGCACCTGGTCCACCAGGCGCTCCGTGGAGGCGGGGCTGCCGGTCCAGCCGACGAGCAGGCGCAGCGACGCGGGCGGGGTCAGCCGGCGCAGGTCCAGACCGGCCCAGGCCTCGTCGTCCACGAGCAGGTCGCCCACGGCGACGCCGTCGTCGAGCCGCGCCCGCAGCCGCGCGCGGTCCGGCGCCGAGTAGCGGATCCAGCCGCCGAACGTGCTCGCCGCCAGGTCACCGCCCGACGCCGTCGGGGCGACGCGCACGGTCGCGAGCAGCGCGAGCTGGAACGCCTGCCGGCGCGTCAGCCCGAGCCCGTAGAACTCGTCCAGCGCCCGCACCGTCGCGACGGTGACGGCGGCCGACGACCCGAGACCGAACTTGCGCCCCGACGCGTCGTCGAGCTGGCTGTCGATCCGCAGGTCGAAGAACCGCGGCGCGACACCGCGCTCGGCGCGCAGCCGCTCCACGAGCGTGATGACGGACATCACGTAGTCGTACGGGTGGTGCTCGACGTCGATCGCGACCCCGTCGCCGTCGCGCCGCCACACCAGCGGCAGCCGTCCGTACTCGGGCGAGTGCACCGTCCCGGCCTCGACGCTCTCGCGCAGGTGCACGGTCAGGTAGCGGTCCACGGCGACGAGCACGGCGGGCTGACCCGGCTCGACGACGGCGTACTCGCCGGCGACGAACAGCTTGCCGGGCGCGGAGACGCTGATCACGAGGCGGCTCCGGCGCGTCCGTCCGTGACCTCGACGCCCGGTCCGGACCCCGCGACCGTGACCTCGCCCGCGAGGCCCGAGCCCCGCAGGGCGTCGGCGACGGCGTCGCGGTCCTGCGGGCGGCACAGCGCGACCACGTTCGGTCCGGCGTCCGCCGTGGCGTACGCCTCGACGCCCTCGGAGCGCAGCGCCGCGACCCGGTCGAACAGAGCCACGCTCGCGGGGGCCAGGTAGCGCACCGGCGGGTCGCACGCCTGGATCGACGCGTGCATCCGCAGCGCGGACAGCTCGGTCAGCTCGCCCATGCGCGTGTAGTCCCCGCGCTCGGCGGCGGCGACCATCTCGTCGAGGGTGGCTCGCGTGGAGGTCACCCAGCCGTCGTAGTAGGGCGACGTCGCCGCCGTGCGGTTCATCGCCTCCCGGCTGGAGACGGCCTTGGGCCCGCCGTCGACCGTCGCGACGACCATCGCCAGCTCCGGGCTCGCCACCGGCTCGGCGTAGGAGGACTCGTCGTCGCCCGCGTGCCACACCGACACCCCGGGCAGGATCGACCGCGCGGCCGAGCCGGATCCGCGCCGGGCCAGGCGGCTGAGCGACGGCGCGTCGAGCGGCAGGCCGTAGGCGGCGCTCGCGGCCGCCGCGAGGGCGGCGAACCCCGACGCCGACGACGCCAGCCCGGCGCCGGTCGGCCCCGCGTTGACGGACGTGACCCGGGCCCGGGCGGTGGACCCAGCACGCTCGCGCACCAGGTCGAGGAACGCGACGACCCGGGCGGCGGGCGTCCCGGTGGCGACGCCGCCGTTCAGCTCGAAGGCGTCCTCGGGGCCGTCGACGAGCTCGACGGTCGTCGTGGTGGGGAACACGTCCAGCGTCAGCGACAGGCTGCCGGTGGCGGGGAGGTTGAGCGCCGCGTCCTGCTTGCCCCAGTACTTGACCAGGGCGATGTTCGGGTAGGCGCGGGCGGTTGCGGCGGTCATGCGGTGGGCGTGCTCCCGGTCGGGCTGGTGGGCTGGTCGGCGGTGGTCGGGCTGAGCGGCGAGGTCCACACGCCGGTGGCCCCGGCGGCGGCGTAGGCGTCTGCGACGGCTGCGGCGGTCGCCGCGTCGGCGCACAGGGCGACGGCGCAGCCGCCGCGCCCCCCGCCCGTGAGCTTGGCGCCGAGCGCCCCGGCGGCGCGGGCCGCCGCGGTGAGCCGGTCGAGCTCGGGGCTGGACACGGTCAGGGCGGCCAGGTGGGCGTGCGCCTCGTCCATGGCGGCCCCGACGGCGCCGAGGTCGCCCGCGGCGAGGGCGTCGCGGCCGACGGCGACCAGCGCGCCGAGGCGGTCGAGCGCGCGTCCCGCCGCGGGGTCGGCGTCACGCAGCGCGCGCACCCCGGCGACGGCCGCGCGGGTGCCCCCGGCGACGCCGGTGTCGGCGACGACGAGGACGCCGTCGGCGCCCACGGGCAGCAGGCGGGCCTCGCCGCGGTGGAACCAGAGCGGGCCGTCCGCGACGACGCTGCGGGCGTCGAGACCGCTGGGCGCGCCGTGCGCGACCCGCTCGGAGGTCTGGACGAGCTCGTGCAGGTCGTCAGCCTCGAGGGTGACGCCGAGGGCGTCAGCGACCGCGCGCACGACGGCGGCGGCGACGGCGGCGCTGGACCCGAGGCCCCGCTCGTGCGGGACGTCGCTGGTGACGTGCAGCGCGGCGGTGGCCTCCAGGTCGGCGGCGTCGTCGGGGCGCAGGGCGGTCAGGGTGGTGCGCAGCGCGGTGAGCGTGGGGGCGAGCCGGTCGGGCGCGGCGGCGAGGGGCCCGGTGTACAGCGACGTGGTGAGGGTCGCGGCGGGGGCGTCGAGACGCACGTCGGCGCGGGCTGCCAGGCGGGGGAGCGGGACGGCGATCGCCGGCGACCCGTGGACCACGGCGTGCTCGCCGAGCAGGATCGTCTTGCCGTGCGCGACGCCGCTGCCGGACGTGGTGCCCGCGGTCCGGCCGGACCGGTCCGCGCTGAGCTGCTGGGCGCTCACCGTCCCCCTCTCCTCGTCGTCGTCGCTTGGCGCGCACGGTCGCCGGGTGCGTCCGGGCCGGTGGGCGCGGCGCGTCGGCGCCTGTCCCGGCATGCGCTCGGACGACGTTACTCGACGCCGGGGCCGTCGAACGACATCCGGGGCGTTCCGTACATCGATCGATGCGAACTCTTCACGTGCCGACCTCCCGTGGGGGACGGAGCAGGGCGCCGCCGGAGGTCCGGCGACGCCCTGCGCACGGCGGTGGCCGCCGGTCACCGCTCCTGTCGTGCCATGTCGCGGGCCGCGCGCAGGCCGAACACCGAGGCCGGGCCGATGGTGGACCCGGGCCCCGGGTACGTGCGGCCCATGACGGAGGCCGACGCGTTGCCCGCGGCGTAGAGGCCGGCGATGACGCTGCCGTCCTCGCGCAGCGCCCGGCTCTCGGTGTCGGTGAGGACGCCGCCCTTGGTGCCGAGGTCGCCGACGACGACCTTGTAGGCGACGAACGGCCCCTTCTCCAGCGGGCCCAGGCACGGGTTGGGGCGAACCGTCGGGTCGCCGTAGTAACGGTCGTAGGCCGAGTCGCCGCGGCCGAAGTCCTGGTCGCGGCCGCTGCGCGCGAAGCCGTTGAACCGGTCGACGGTGGCGCGGAAGGTGTCCTGCTCGAAGCCGAGTCGCTCGGCGAGACCGGCGAGCGAGTCGGCCTCCACGGTGATGCCCTGGGCCTTCATGGCCTTGTTGGTGCGGGGGTCCAGCGCGAAGGCGCGCAGGTAGCGACGGGCGAAGCGGCGCTCGACGACGAACCAGTAGTCGCCGCCGGCGTCGTGCTCGAGCATGTGGTGGCCGAGGTCGACGTACGACTCGGCCTCGTTGGCGAACCGGCGGCCCTCGGAGTCGACGATGATCGAGTACGGCAGCGACCGTTCGCCGACGAGGAAGGTCGCCTGCGCGCCCGCGACCGGCTGGATCGACGCTCCCCACCAGGCGTCGTCCATGAGCTCCAGGTCGGCGCCGACCTCCTCGGCGAGCTCGTGCCCCTGGCCGAGGTTGCCGGGGTTGCCGGCGGGGTTGCCCTCGATGCCGTGGTACTTCAGCCGCCACGGCGCGTTGTGGTCGAAGCCGCCGGTGGCGATCATGACCCCGCGGCGGGCGTGCACGGCCACGGTGGCGCCCTCGTGCTCGACCTCGACCCCCACGACACGGCGGCCCTCGGTGAGCAGCCGCCGGGCGGGGCTCTCCAGCCAGAGCGTGGCCCCGTTCGCGACGAACACCGCGTGGCCGAGCGCGCCGGTGAGCGCACCGCCGATGCCGATCTTCTTCTGCCCGCTCAGCAGGCCGCCGAGGGTGCGGAAGACGAACCGGGCGCCGCGCACGAACCCGTCGGCCGTCGACCAGGCGCGCTGGAGCTGCCAGACGTCGTCGGTCATGGCGGGCAGCGGCATGAGGATGCGCTGGGTGGCTGCGAGCCGGCCGAGGCGTCGTGCGTTGAACGGCCTGACCTCGACGGCCCGTCCGATCTTGCCGCCGGCGAGCTCGGGGTAGTAGTCGGGGTAGTCACGGCCCCTGGCGAAGGTGATGCCGTACTTCTCGGCGGTGGTCACGTAGTCGGAGACCCCGTCGACGAACGCCTCCTTGCGGGCCGTCGAGGTGCAGCGGCCGACGTCGCCCACGCATCGCTCGAGGTATTCGAGGGCCTCCTCGCGCGAGTCGCCGACCTGCTCGCGCCGCATGAGCGGGTTGTCCGGCAGCCAGAGCCCGCCCCCGGACATGGCCGAGCTGCCGCCCCACTTGACGGTGCTCTCCACGACGAGGACGCTGAGGCCCTCGTCGATCGCGCCGAGCGCCGTCGTCAGGCCGGCGGCGCCGGACCCGACGACGACGACGTCGTAGGTGTGGTCGGGACGCTCCATGGTTCGCTCCTCCTTCGGTACCGGACAGCGATGTCCGGTGGGACGAACCTACACGCCCCGGTGCGGGCCCGGACAGGGGTGTCCGGATGATTTTCGATGCAGATGCATCCAACGGGCCGGTCCGTGGCGAACAACCCCGTGACACCACAGCCCCACCGCACGGTGGGCCGACCCAGGAGGTAACGATGCGCAACCACCGACGTGCGACGACGCTCGGCGTGGCGGTGCTGGCAGCCGCGGCGCTCGCGGCACCCGCCGCGGCCGCTGCTGACGACCCCGCCATGCTCTCCGTCCTGCACGGCGTGCCGGACACCACCGTGGACGTCTGGGTCGACGGGGAGCTCACCCTCGACGACTTCGAGCCCGGCGACCTGGCCGGACCGCTCGAGCTGCCCGCGGGCAGCTACTCGGTCGCCATCACCGCGGCCGACGCGGAGGACGACTCCGAGCCGGTCATCGGGCCCGTCGACCTGCCCCTCGAGGGCGGCATGAACTACACGGCCGCCGCGCACCTCGACGCCGGTGGCGACCCCACCGCGACCCTCTTCACCAACGACACCTCGGCGATCGCCGCCGGTGAGGGTCGGCTGACCGTCCGACACGTCGCCGCCGCACCCGCCGTCGACGTGCTCGCCGGTGACGACCCCGTCATCGAGGGCCTGGAGAACCCCGACGAGGCCGTCCTCGACCTGCCGGCCGGTACCGTGCCCGCGGCGGTCGCGGCGGCCGGGACCACCGACCCCGTGATCGGGCCCGCCGACGTGGACGTGGCCGAGGGTGTGAACACCATCGTCTACGCCTGGGGCTCGCTGGACGGCGACTCCCTGGCGCTCGCCACCCAGACCGTCGAGGGCATGCACTCCAGCCCGGACGGTGTCGACGCCGGCACGACCGGCGAGGCGGCCGCGACGAGCATGCCCGTCGTGTGGCTGGTCGTCGGTTCCCTGGCACTCCTCGTGGTCGTCATCGGGATCGGTGGGCTGCGCACCGCGGTGGCCGCACGCCGCGACGACGCGTGACGACGCACCGCACCGCCGCGGCGGACCGGGCCCGGGGCCCGGTCCGCCGCGGTACCCCGCGCCTCTGGGCGGTCCTCGTCGGCACGGGGCTGGTCGGCGTCGCGGTCGCGGTCGTGGGTGGTGTCGTCGCCGTGGGCGGCGGCGCCGAGGCCGGCGTCTCGATGCAGGTCCCGCGCGCCGCGCCGGTCCCGGCGGCCACGACGGCCGAGCCCGTGCCCGACGAGGACGCCCCGCGCGCCGGACGCACCGACGTGCGGGACGACGACCGGGACGCGGACGGCGGGGACCCCGTCCCCGTGCGCGCCGCCTCCCTGCCGCCCGTGGTGGCCGCCACCCCGCCGGTGCGGGTCGTCGTCGGAGGTCTCGTCGACGTCCGGGTCCGGCCGGTGGGGGTCGACCCCGACGGTTCGATGGAGCTGCCCTCCTCGGGCGACGTGGCCGGCTGGTACCGGTTCGGTGCCGCCCCCGGGGACCCCGAGGGCACCGTGGTGATCGCCTCGCACGTGGACACCTCCGACGGCGTGGGGGAGTTCGCGGCGCTCGGCTCGGCCGAGGCCGGACAGGCGGTGACGGTCCGCGGCGCCAACGGGGAGCGGCACCGGTACCGGGTGACGGACGTGCGGCGCTACGACAAGAGCGACGTCCCCCTGGACGAGCTCTTCGACCGGACCGCCGACCCCCGGCTCGTGCTCGTCACCTGCGGGGGACGGTGGGACGCACAGGCCGGCAGCTACGAGGACAACCTGGTCGTCAGGGCGGTGCCCGATGCTGCAGGCCGTGCGGACCGCTAGGTTGTCCCCAGGGTCGCGCCGCAGCGGCCCGCCGGACGACGACGGAGGTGCCGTGACCAGACGGGCCGAGGGCACCGCGCCCCCGACCGGTACCGAGGACGACGCCGTCGCCACGGCGTTCGCCACGGGGACGGAGGACGGACTGGCAGCCGCCTACCGCCGGTGGTCGCCGCTGGTCCACACCGTCGCCCTGCGTTCGCTGGGTGAGCACGCCGACGCCGAGGACGTCACGCAGCAGGTCTTCGTCGCCGCCTGGCGGGCACGGCACACCTACGACCCGGCACGGTCGCGGCTGTCGACGTGGCTGCTGGGGATCACCCGGCACAAGGTCGCCGACGTGCACGCCGCGCGCGAGCGGCAGCGGCGTCTGCGGGTGGCCGCCGAGACGGTGGCGCCGAACCCGGTCGGCGGGTACGACCCGGTCTCGGCGCCGGTCCTGGACCGAGCCGTCGTGGCGGACGAGCTGGAACGCCTCGGCGACCCGGCGGGGAGCATCCTGCGGCTCGCGTTCTACCGCGACCTGACCCACGCGCAGATCGCCGAGGAGCTGGCGCTGCCGCTGGGTACGGTGAAGAGTCATGTCCGCAGGAGCCTGACCAGGCTGCGCGCACGGTTGGAGGTGGATGGTGCAGCACGTTGACCCGGAGGTCCTGGCGCTGTGGGCGCTCGGCGAGCCGGACGTCGCCACACCCGTCGACCGCGCCCACCTCGACACCTGCGCCGTGTGCCGGTCCGAGCGGGACGCCCTGGCCGCCACGGTGGAGACCGCCCGGGCGGCCGAGCCGCTCGTCGCACCACCGCCCGTCGTGTGGGAGCGGGTGCGCGAGCAGGTCGCGACCGAGATCGCCGCGCCCGGGCCGGTGCCCGCCCCCGGCGCCTCGGATGACGCCGCCCGGTCGGACGGCGTGGTCGACCTGGCCGCACGCCGACGGCAGCGGCGTCCCCTGGCGTGGGCGAGCGCCGCCGCCGGGGTCGCGCTCCTGGCTGGCGTGGCCGGCGGCGTGGTCTGGGAGCGGGGACGCGAGACTGCGCCCGCCCCCGCGCCGACGCCGCTCGCCGTGGCGACCGCCGCCCTGGAGGCGCTGCCGGACTGGCCGGGCTCGACCGGGTCCGCCGTCGTCGAGCAGGACGGCGACGGCGCCCGCGAGGTGGTGGTGCGGGTCACCGACGCCGAGCCGACCGGCGACGGCTATCGCGAGGTGTGGCTGCTGGCGGCCGACCTCAGCGGCATGGTGAGCCTCGGCGTGCTCGAGGGCGACGAGGGGACGTTCCCCGTGCCGGACGGCCTGGACCTCACGACGTACTCGGTCGTGGACGTCTCGTCCGAACCCTTCGACGGGGACCCGGTGCACTCGGGCGACTCCATCGTGCGGGGCGCGCTGGACCCGGCCTGAGGCGCGGGCGGGGACGTCGTGCGGTCAGGAGCGCGAGTTCTCCTGGCGCGCGCGGCGCGGCAAGGGCGACGTGCTCGCCGAGGCGGTCGAGACGTCGACGGCGTGGGTGCGGGACAACGGGTCACCGAGCGGGTCGCCGCCCAGGGCACGGGCGACGTGCAGCAGGGGACGGCTGGACTCGAACTCGCGGGCGAGGGTGTCGAAGATCGGGGTCTCGAGAGAGCGCACGGTCACATCCTGCGATCGCCGTCCCGGCGTGTCGGCCCCGACACGGCAGCCTTCACAACGGCCTCACACGACGCCCCCGACACGTGCCCGGCCGGTCGTCGGCGGCCGGTTCAGAACTGCTTGGGGAAGGTCAGGACGACCACCGCGGCGACCACGAAGACCACGGCCGCCGCGCCGAGCAGGCCGAGCCGGGCGGCCCGGTGCGCGAGCTTCGTCGCCGTCCCGGCGAAGAGCAGCACGATGGCGAACACGATCGACATGAGCACGTACCGGTCGGAGTTCGCGTTGGCCTCGATCGCCCGGGCGGACTGCGCCTCCGCCTCGCTCAGGAGGGCTTCCGCGGTCTCGGCGTCGGCGAGGCCGTAGTCGGCCATCTGGAACGGTGTCGTGCCGACGCCGTCGGTCTCTGAGTCGAAGGGCGCGGTCGCGAGCCACGCGTCGAAGGCGGGGACGAACTCGGGCCGGAACCGGTCGGCCAGGAACGCCGGCTGCGACCCGGCGACCGGCTCCCACCCGCCGTCGGCCGTGAGCCCGGAGTCGTAGCCCGATCGCTCCGCCGAGGCGACGGCGTCGATCCACGACGCGAACGCCGTGACGTCGATCGTCTGCTGCAGGCCCGCCTCGGTCGCCGCGCGGCTCGACTCCGTCCGGGCGGCGTTCGCCGCGCTGAAGCTGATGGCCTGGATCCCCGACCACTTGGCCGACTGGAACGCCGACCACGCGGTGACGACGGTCGCCAGGGCCAGCAGGACCGTGGCCAGCAACTCGACGGTGCGGCTGATGTCGGTCGCCCCGGACCCGCCCGAACCCTTGGTGCCCATGTGTCCTCCTGTTGCGACCCCACGACCATGACCCCATGATCGTCGCGGGTGACCTGCGAGTTCGCCCGGGCGACGCGCCGACGCCGCCTCGAACCGCATCTCGTCCACGGACCGTCCGACGGAGAGGCAGGACATGAACGTCAGCGCACCCGTCGAGCTCCTCATCGTGGAGTTCGGCGACAGCGAGTTCACCGGCGAGATCGTCGCCGAGCTGGGCCGCCTGCAGGAAACGGGCACCATCAACGTCATCGACGCCCTCGCGGTCCGCAAGGACGCCGAGGGCGACATCGAGTGGTTCGAGGCGGTGGACGCCGGCGCCGAGCTGGGCGACCTCGTCGGCGAGCCGAGCGGCCTGCTCGGTGAGGAGGACGTCGAGGCGATCGCGGACGACCTGGAGCCCGGCACCGCCGTGGGCATGCTCGTCTTCGAGCACACCTGGGCGACGGGCCTCACCGACGCCATCCGGAACAAGGGCGGGCGCGTCGTGGAGATGACGACCGTGCCGCCGGCCGCCCTCGCCGAGCTGGCGGCCCTCATCGAGGAGGAGGACTGACATGGTGCGACGCATGGGACGACCCGGCCTGATCGGGACGGTGGCGCGTACCGCCGTCATCACCGGCACGGCGAACGCGGTGAGCCGCGGCATGAACAACCGCGCGTCCTCCCGCGCCGACCAGCGCGCGTCGGCGGACGCCTACGAGGCGCAGCAGGCGCAGTACGCCCAGCAGCAGCAGATGGAGCAGATGCTGGCCCAGCAGCAGGCCCAGCTCGCCGCCCAGCAGCAGGCTCAGCTCGCCCAGCAGGCCGCGCCGGCAGGGGGCGGGGGCGACACCATGGCCCAGCTCCAGCAGCTGGGGGAGATGCGCAGCGCCGGGCTCCTCACCGACGCCGAGTTCGCGGCCGCCAAGGCGAAGATCCTCGGCTGAGCCGGCTCGACCACGGGCTCTCGCGTCCCCGGGACGCGGGAGCCCGTCGCGTCGTCGCAGGTGTGGACGGCACCGCGCGCCTATGCTCGGTCGACCGGTGCAGCCGCACCCCGGAAGAAAGAGGTCGCGCCCGTGTCGGTGGACACCGTGACGATGCTGGCAGTCATCGCCGGGGCGGGTCTGCTCGCGCCGTTCGTCGTCGACCGGGTCGAACGGTGGATCCGGGTCCCGTCGGTCGTGGTGGAGATCCTCCTCGGCATCCTGGTCGGCCCGGTCGTGCTGGGGTTGGTCCGCCCGAACGAGGTGATCGAGGCGTTCAGCGACCTCGGTCTGGCGTTCCTCATGTTCCTCGCCGGGTACGAGATCGAGTTCTCCCGCATCCGGGGCGGCCCCCTGCGCAGCGCCACGTGGAGCTGGGGCGTCTCCCTCGTCCTGGGCCTCGCCGTCGGCGTCTGGGTCGGCGGTCCCGACGCCGGGCTCGTCATCGGTCTCGCCCTGACGACCACCGCGCTCGGCGTGATCCTCCCGATCGTGCGCGACGGCGGGCAGACCGGCACCCCGTTCGGCGACCGCGTGCTCGCGGTCGGGACGGTGGGGGAGTTCGGTCCGATCCTCGCCATCGCGTTCGTGCTGTCCGGGCAGCGGCCGGGCGAGACGCTCTTCGTGCTGCTGCTCTTCGCCGCGCTGGCCATCACCGGGGCGTGGGTCGCCCGCCAGCCGCGGCACCCGCGCCTCGGCCGCCTCGTCACCGCCACGCTCGGTACGAGCTCCCAGGTGGCCGTCCGGCTGTGCGTGTTCGTGGTCATCGGCATGTTCGCCCTCGCCTCGGTCCTCGGGCTGGACCCGGTGCTGGGAGCCTTCACGGCGGGCATCCTCGTCCACCTGTTCCTGTCGTCGTCCGACCCGCTCGAGACCCACGTCGTGGAGTCGCGGCTGGAGGGCATCGGATTCGGCTTCCTCATCCCGGTGTTCTTCGTCATGAGCGGTGTCACCCTCGACGTCGAGTCGATGCTCGCCGACCCGCGGGTGCTCCTCACCGTGCCGCTGTTCACGGTGCTGTTCCTGCTGGTGCGCGGCGTCCCGACGTTCTTCGCCCACCGGCGCGACCTCGGCAAGCGGGACGCCGCCGCGCTGGCCACCCTGTCCGCCACGGGCCTGCCGCTCGTCGTGGTCGTCACCGCGGTGGGGGTCGACTCGGGCCTGCTGCCGGAGGCCAACGCGGCGGCGCTGGTCGCCGCCGGGATGCTGTCCGTCCTGGTCTTCCCCATCAGCGCGGCCAAGCTGCAGCGCATGCCCAGCCGGGGTGGCCGGGCCGCCCCGGCCGACGACCCGTACCCGACGCAGCGCGACGACGCGCTCTGAGGCGAGAGCGAGCGACCCGTGACCGACGAACCGCAGGCCGGCCCCACCCCGCAGGCAGAGCCCGTCCCGGGTGGCACGCTCTCCGACGAGCAGCGGGTCGCGCGTGAGCGCGGTTACGTCCGCCTCCTGCTCCTGGCGGCGGGTGTCGGCATCCCCGTCTCGCTGGTGGCCTTCGGGTTCCTCGCCCTGCTGCACTGGTCGGAGCACGCCGTCTGGGAGCACCTGCCGGAGACGTTCGGCTTCGCGGTCGCCCCGTGGTGGTGGGCGCTGCCGTGGCTGCTGCTCGGCGGCGTCCTCGTCGGGGTGGCGATCCGATGGCTGCCGGGGCACGGCGGTCACGTCCCGATCGACGGTCTCGGCATCGAGCCGGTCCCGGCACGACTGGTGCCCGGCATCCTGCTCGCCGCGCTCGGCGGCCTGCCCCTCGGTGCCGTGCTCGGGCCGGAGGCGCCGCTGCTCGCCCTCGGCTCCGCGTTCGCGCTGATCTTCGTGCGTCCGATCGCCCGTCTCGACGACCCGACCGCCACCGCGCTCATCACCGCCGCGGGAGCGTCGGCCGCGCTCGCCGCGATCTTCGGCAGCCCGCTGGTGGCCGCCGTGTTCGTGCTGGAGGCCGCCGGGATCGCGGGACCACGGCTCGCCCGCGTCGTCCTGCCGTGCCTGCTGTCCTCCGGCGTGGGCGCCCTGGTCTTCACCGGGATGGGGCAGTGGACCGGGTTCGGGATCTCCTCCCTGGCGCTGCCCGACGTCGACGCGCCCGCGCGGCTCGACCTCGCCGACGTGCTGTGGACGATCCCGCTCGCGCTCGTCATCGCCGTCGGCGTCCGGTTCGTCTTCGGCCTGGGGGAGTGGACCAAGGCTCGCGCGACGCGGCGTCCCGTCGCCGCCGCGGTCGGCGCGGCCCTGGTCGTCGGGCTGAGCGCGGGTGCCTACGCGCTCCTCACCGGCCGCTCTCCCGAGGAGGTGGCCCTCTCCGGACAGGGCCTGATCGGCCCTCTGGCCGCCGATCCCGCGGCGTGGTCGGTGCCCGTCCTGGTCGCCCTGATCGTCTTCAAGGCGCTGGGCTACGGGGTGTCGCTGGGCGCACTGCGCGGTGGCGCGATCTTCCCGGCGCTGACGCTCGGAGCCGCCGCCGGGCTCCTCTTCTCCGGGCTCCCCGGTTTCGGCGCGATCCCGGCCCTCAGCGCCGGCATGGCGGCCGGGACGGCGGCCGTGCTGCCGTTCCCGGTCGCCTCCGCGGTCCTCGTGGTGATGCTGCTCGGACCGTCCGCACCCCAGATGACCCCCGTGGTGCTGATCGCCGTCGTGGTCGCGTTCGTCGCCGAGCAGTACGTCCTGCGACCCCGGCGTGAGGCCCGGTCGGCGGCGTCCGCCGCGTCGGCAGGTTCCGCGACCTGAGCCGGCGTCGGTCTACTCGCCCACCACGCCGTCGACCGCCTCGCGCAGCAGGTCCGCGTGCCCGTTGTGCCGGGCGTACTCCTCGATCATGTGGGTGAGGATCCAGCGCAGCGAGAACCGTCCGCCGTGGTGGCGGCTCTCCCGCACGCTGAGCTGGTCGAGACCGCCGTCGGCGAGCGCCGCGTCGAGCCGCGCGTCGGAAGCCGTCACGGCGGTGTCGAACAGGGCGCGCAGGTCCTCGGGGGAGTCGTCGGCGGCGCTGTGCCACTCCCAGTCGCCGTCCGCGGCCCAGTCGACGTCGTCGAACGGTGCGAGCGGGTCCGCCCCCGCCAGGACGACCGTGAACCAGTTGGACTCGACGTACGCCAGGTGCTTGAGGAGACCGCCGAGGGTCATGGTCGACGGCGGGAGGGCCGTGTCGAGCCCGGCGGCGTCGAGGCCGGAGGTCTTCCGGCGCAGGGTGTCGCGGTGGTAGTCGAGGAAGGTCCGCAGGGTCGTGAGCTCGTCGCCCCGCAGGGGCGGCTCGGTGCGTTCCGGTGCCGGCGCGGGTCCGTCGGGGGCATCGAGCGCGTGGTCCCCGGCGTCGAGGACGGTGCGGAGCCTGCCGGCGGTGTCGTGCGGGTCGTCCGCCCCGGTGTCGAGCACGTGCGCGTCGAGGCCGTCGAGGTCGTCGAAGATCGCGTGGATCGACCGCAGCGCGGCCTCGTCGCGGAGCTCGGGCGCCGCACGTCCCGTTCCCCGGGCGAGGGTGACCTCGAGCGCCGGGCGCAGGACGACGTACCGCAGGTCCCAGCCACCACGGGCGGCGGCACGACGGAACGGCGGCAGGAAGGCCGCGCCGACGACCCCGTCGACGACGACGTCGTACCCGCCGCGGGCGTAGGTGGCCGCGGCCGCCACCACGGCGTCGATCACGACCGTGTTCTGGTGCGCGGACCCGTCGAGGTAAGGCGGGACGTAGCCGGTCGCGACCGCGGCGTAGAAGGTGTCGGTCGTGAGGTTCACCGTGGGGCGGGCGGCGTCGGCGGCGAGGAGCGCGGCGACGGTGGTCTTGCCGGCTCCGGAGGGGCCGGACAGCACGGTGACGCGCGGGGCGGGGGAGGTCATGGGGCGAGCGTAGTGACGGACCGGGCCCCAGGTCCCGGCGCTTTCGGGCGGCCCCAGCTCTCAGCGTCAGTCCGCGGCCACGGCGACGGCGCGGGCGAGGACGGCGTCGAGCATCGCGGGGGTGAGCCGCCCGGTGAAGGTGTTCTGCTGCGACACGTGGTAGCAGCCGAGCAGGGTGAGGGCGGGGCGACCGTCGGGGTGCGGGACGGTGACCTCGGCGCCGTGCCCGAACGGGGGGCGGGGCCGGGGCACCGACCAGCCCTGTGCGCGCAGCGCGCCGAGGGTCGCCTGCCAGCCGAACGCCCCGAGCACCACGGCGACGCGGACGGTCGGGGCGAGCAGCGCGAGCTCGCGGTCGAGGTAGGGCGCGCACCGATGCCGCTCGGTAGGGGTGGGGCGGTTGTCCGGCGGGGCGCAGTGGACGGGCGCGGTGACCCGGACGTCGGTCAGCTCCAGCCCGTCGTCGGCGCGGACGGAGGTCGCCTGGTTCGCGAGCCCGGCGCGGTGCAGGGCCGCGAACAGGACGTCGCCGCTGCGGTCGCCGGTGAACATGCGGCCCGTCCGGTTCGCGCCGTGCGCGGCGGGGGCGAGGCCGACGACGACGATCCGGGCCTGGGGGTCGCCGAACCCCGGGACGGGCCGCGCCCAGTAGGTGTCGTCGCGGTAGGCGGCACGCTTCTCGGCCGCGACGCGCTCGCGCCACGCGACCAGGCGGGGGCAGGCCCGGCACGCGACGAGGTGCTCGGTGAGGGCGGGCAGCGTCGCGGCGTCGCGCGCCTGGTCGGGGTACGTGGGCGTGCTCGCGGCGGGGTCGGGGCCGTGGGCGCCGGCGGGGTGGTCGTGCACCGTCCCATGGTCGCCGAGGACCCGTCGGCACGCAGACGTCGGCCCCGCTCCCGAGGCGGGGGAGCGGGGCCGACGGGTCCGGGTCAGACGGGCTGGGGGACCGCCGGGCGGGTGGTGCCGGTGACCGCGGCGGGGGCCGGGGCGGCGCCGAGCCCGCGCAGCGCCCAGCCGACGAGGCCGAACAGGACGCCGAGGCCGATGACGAGCGCGCTGACGCCGTAGGCGACCACCGAGGTGAACAGCGAGGCGCGCAGGAACGACGCGTTCATCGCGGTGGCGCGCAGCGGGTCGTCCTGCTCGAGCTCGGCGTAGGTCTTGCCACCGGTCGCCTCGAGGGCGTGGCGGTCGATGACCTGCGCCTGGGCGTAGGCCGAGAAGGGGCCGTCGACGGTGTCGCCGGCGAGGAGGTCGGCGTCCTGGGAGACGGTGATGTTCTGCGCCTCGAGCTGCGAGCTCACCGTGACCCAGGTGGTGGCACCGGCGACGATCATGACGACGCCGGCGACGATGCCGATCAGTCCGACGACGCGGGCGGTGCGTCGGCCGGTCCCTGTGCTGGCGGTGCGGGCGGTGCTGGTCATGGTCTGTTCCCCTCCGAAGGTCCGGTCGCCGGTGGGTGGCCGGGGTGCTGGGCACC
Organism: Isoptericola dokdonensis DS-3; assembly: GCF_001636295.1. NCBI lineage: Bacteria > Bacillati > Actinomycetota > Actinomycetes > Micrococcales > Promicromonosporaceae > Isoptericola > Isoptericola dokdonensis. The sequence continues at coordinate 548,444 of NZ_CP014209.1, forward strand.
GGGTCCGGTGCCTGGTTCTATGGTAAGACCACACCGCCTGACCTGCGCGAAGGCGGTATGTGAAGTCCTTCACACGGCTCCTCCGTGCTCGCCCCGACGTCGGCGCGACCCGTCGCTTCGTCGGGGCGGGTACCGGGTCGGTACCATCGAGGGGCCCGCCGCCAGGTGGGCCCCTCGACGCCGCCCGCGGCGCCGAACCCTTCCGCAGACCACAAGGAGCACCACCGTGTCCGACGTCGCACCTCCGCCGCCGCCCGAAGACCTGACCTCGGTGACCGTGGAGACCACGACGACGGGCACGGAGCTGTTCGCCGACCGCAAGGACGTCGTCGTCGTGCGCGTCGCCGGCGAGCTGCTCGACCTGTCCCGTGAGCTCGAGGCCGGCACCGTCGTCGAGCCGGTGACGATCGACTCCCCGGACGGCCTCGCCGTGCTGCGCCACAGCGCCGCGCACGTGCTCGCCCAGGCGGTGCAGCAGGTGAACCCGGACGCGAAGCTCGGCATCGGCCCGCCCGTCACCGACGGCTTCTACTACGACTTCGACGTCGACACGCCCTTCACCCCCGAGGACCTCAAGGCCCTCGACAAGGCGATGTCGCGCATCATCCGGGAAGGCCAGACCTTCCGCCGTCGCGTCGTCACCGAGGACGAGGCCCGGGCCGAGCTCGCCGGCGAGCCGTACAAGCTGGAGCTCATCGGCCTCAAGGGCGGCAGCTCCGACGACGACGGCTCGTCCGTCGAGGTCGGCGGCGGCGAGCTCACCATCTACGACAACGTCCGCGGCGCCGGCCGCGAGTCCGAGACCGTGGTCTGGAAGGACCTCTGCCGCGGACCGCACCTGCCCTCGACGCGGCTGATCGGCCAGGGCGTGCAGCTCATGCGCTCGGCCGCCGCGTACTGGCGCGGCTCCGAGAAGAACCCGCAGCTCCAGCGTGTCTACGGCACCGCGTGGCCGAGCAAGGACGAGCTCAAGGCGTACCTCGAGCGGCTCGCCGAGGCCGAGCGTCGCGACCACCGCCGCCTGGGCAGCGAGATGGACCTGTTCAGCTTCCCGGACGAGATCGGGTCCGGGCTTGCCGTGTTCCACCCCAAGGGTGCGATGGTCCGCATGGAGATGGAGGAGTACTCCCGCAAGCGGCACGTCGCCGCCGGGTACTCGTTCGTCAACTCGCCGCACATCACCAAGGGCAAGCTCTTCGAGACCTCGGGCCACCTCGACTGGTACGCGGACGGCATGTACCCGCCGATGCACCTCGACGCCGAGCTCGACGACGACGGCCACGTGCGCAAGCCGGGCCAGGACTACTACCTCAAGCCCATGAACTGCCCGATGCACAACCTGATCTTCGACGCACGGGGGCGCTCGTACCGCGAGCTGCCGCTGCGGCTGTTCGAGTTCGGCACCGTGTACCGCTACGAGAAGTCGGGTGTCGTGCACGGGCTCACGCGCGCCCGGGGCTTCACCCAGGACGACGCGCACATCTACTGCACCCGTGAGCAGATGCGCGACGAGCTCACCTCGCTGCTGACGTTCGTCCTGGACCTGCTGCGCGACTACGGCCTCGACGACTTCTACCTGGAGCTGTCCACCCGCGACCCCGAGAAGTCCGTCGGCGACGACGCGACGTGGGACGAGGCCACCCGCACCCTCGAGGAGGTCGCCACCGCCTCCGGGCTCGACCTCGTCCCCGACCCGGGCGGCGCCGCGTTCTACGGGCCGAAGATCTCTGTCCAGGCGCGGGACGCCATCGGCCGCACGTGGCAGATGTCGACCATCCAGCTCGACTTCAACCTCCCCGAGAAGTTCGATCTCGAGTACACGGCGTCCGACGGCTCCCGGCAGCGTCCGGTGATGATCCACCGCGCCCTGTTCGGCTCGATCGAGCGGTTCTTCGCGGTGCTCCTCGAGCACTACGCGGGGGCGTTCCCCGCGTGGCTCGCCCCGGTCCAGGTGCTCGCCGTGCCGGTCGCCGAGGTCTTCGACGACTACCTGGCCGACGTGGTCGCGCAGCTCCGCGAACGCGGCATCCGCGCCGAGCTCGACCGGTCCGACGACCGGTTCGCCAAGAAGATCCGCAACGCCTCCAAGGAGAAGGTGCCGTTCGTGCTCATCGCCGGCGGCGAGGACGCCGAGGCCGGGGCGGTGTCGTTCCGGTTCCGCGACGGCACGCAGGAGAACGGCGTGCCCGTGGCCGACGCGATCGAGCGCATCGTCCGGGCCGTCGCCGAGCGCGAGCAGGTCTGAGCGTGACGGGTACGCCGGAACAGGTGCCGGCTGCGGAGTTCGGCCCGCCCGAGGACGACATCGCGCGGCTGTGGACCCCGCACCGGATGGTCTACATCGGCGGGCAGGACAAGCCCGCCGACGACACCCCCGCGCAGTGCCCGTTCTGCCGCATCCCCGCGGGCGACGACGAGTCGGGACTCGTCGTCGCCCGCGGGCGGGCGTGCTACGCCCTGCTCAACCTGTACCCGTACAACGGCGGGCACCTCATGGTGCTGCCGTACCGGCACGTGTCGGACTACCCCGACCTCACCGACGCCGAGACGAGCGAGCTGGCGGCCATGACGCAGACCGCGATGCGGGTGCTGCGGGCCGTGTACGCGCCCGCCGGCTTCAACCTCGGGATGAACCAGGGCGAGGCGGCGGGCGCGGGGATCGCCGCGCACCTGCACCAGCACGTCGTGCCGCGCTGGACGGGGGACGCGAACTTCCTGCCGGTGGTGGGCCGCACCAAGGCCCTGCCCGAGCTGCTGGCCGACACGCGGGCACGGCTCGCCGCGGCCTGGCCCGACGCCTGAGCGGCGCAGGGCGCTAGCCTGACCACGCCGGCTGCGCGCCGGCCGCGCGACCACGACCGAGGAGCACCCCCATGTTCGGCCGCCTGCGGGCCACCATGCAGCGCCTGTTCACCCCGCCGGCGACCGTGCTGATCCGGTGGGGCGTCTCGCCCGACGCCGTGACGATCACCGGCACGGTCCTGGTCACGGTGATCGCGCTGACCCTGCTGCCCACCGGTCACCTCGCGCTCGGCGCCGTGCTCATCGGCCTGTTCGCGCTCACCGACTCCCTCGACGGTGTCATGGCCCGCCTCAGCGGCCGGACCGGACCGTGGGGCGCCTTCCTCGACTCCACGCTCGACCGCGTGTCCGACGGGGCGGTCTTCGCCGGCATCACCCTGTGGTTCGTGCTGCACCCCGACGAGCCGTGGGCCCTCGCCGGCGCGACGGCGGCGATCGCGTGCCTCGTCCTCGGCTCCGTCGTGCCGTACGCCCGTGCCCGGGCCGAGTCCGTCGGTGCCACCGCCGCCGTCGGCATCGCGGAGCGCACCGACCGGCTCGTCGTCGCGCTCCTGCCCACCGCGCTCGTGCCGGCCGGCCTGCCCGTCCCGGTCCTCGTCGTCGTCCTGGGCCTGCTCGCCGTCGCCAGCCTCGTCACCGTCGCCCAGCGCGTCGCGACGGTCCGCCGCCAGCTCGTCACCTCGGAGGCCTGATGGACGTCGCCGCCCTGTACTCGTTCGCCTGGCGGTACGCCGGTCGCTTCCCCGAGCCCGTGCTGCGGGCCGCCTGCCGCGTCGCCGCGGACGTCACGTGGCTGCGCCGCACCGACGGGGTCCGGCGGATGGAGGCCAACTACGCGCGCGTCCGCCCCGAGCTCACGCCGCGGGAGGTCCGGCGGCTGTCCCGCGAGGGCATGCGGCGCTACCTGCGCTACTTCCGCGAGGCGTTCACGCTGCAACGGCTCACCCCCGCCCAGATCGACGCCCGTGTCCGGGTCGAGGGGGAGGAGCACGCCCGCGCCGCGCTCGCCGACGGCCGCTCCGCCGTCCTCGCGCTCGGCCACACCGGCAACTGGGACCTCGCGGGCGCCTGGGCGACCCCGCACCTGGCGCCCGTCCTCACCGTCGCCGAACGGCTCCGGCCGCCCGAGCTCTACGAGGAGTTCGTCGCGTTCCGGCGCTCCCTCGGCATCGACGTCCTCGGTCTCGGCGACGACGGCGTCTTCCGCGCGCTCGTGCGCGGCGCACAGGGCGGCGGGCGCCTCCTGCCGCTCCTCGCCGACCGCGACCTCACCGCCGCCGGGATCGAGGTGGACCTGTGCGGGCGCCGTGCCCGCGTCGCCGCCGGACCGGCCGCGCTCGCCGTCGCCGGGGACGTCGACCTCGTGCCCACGGGCATCTACCACGAGCGCCTGCGCGGGGAGCGGCGACGGCGTGCCGGCAGCGCGTGGGGGATCGTCCTGCGCTTCCACGCGCCCGTGCCGCGGGCCGAGGGGAACCGTCGCGAGCAGATGGCCACCATGACCCAGGCCTGGGTCGACACCCTCGGCGCGTTCCTCGTCGAGCGCACCGCCGACTGGCACATGCTGCAGAGGGTGTTCGTCGAGGACCTCGACCCGGGCCGCTACGCCGCCACCCGCGCCGGGGCGGGGGAGGCCTGATGCGACCGATGCGCGTGGGCATCGTCTGCCCCTACTCCTTCGACGCCCCCGGTGGCGTGCAGTTCCACGTGCGGGACCTCGCCGAGGCGCTGGGCGACCGCGGCCACCACGTGTCCGTGCTCGCCCCCGCCGACGAGGACACCGAGGTGCCCGCCGTCGTCACCCCCACCGGGCGCGCCGTGCCCGTGCGCTACAACGGGTCCGTGGCCCGGCTGTCCTTCGGCCCCCGCAAGGCCGCGCAGGTGCGCCGCTGGATCGACGACGGCCGCTTCGACGTCCTGCACCTGCACGAACCCATGACCCCGTCGCTGTCCATGCTGGCCCTGTGGGTCGCCGAGGGTCCGGTCGTGGCGACCTTCCACACCTCCCAGGTGCGCTCCCGCGCGCTGCAGGTCGCCCACCCGCTGCTGCGGCAGTCGCTCGAGAAGATCTCCGCCCGCATCGCCGTGTCCGAGGACGCCCGCCGCACCCTCGTCGACCACCTCGGCGGTGACGCCGTCGTCGTGCCCAACGGCGTCTGGGTCGACCAGTTCGCCGCCGCCCCGACCGACCCCCGCTGGCAGGGGACGGCCGACGCGCCCACCGTGGCGTTCCTCGGCCGCCTCGACGAGCCCCGCAAGGGCCTGCAGGTCCTCGCCGCTGCCGCCCCGCGCATCCTGCGCGAGCGTCCCGGCACCCGGTTCCTCGTCGCCGGTCGCGGTGACGCCGGCCGTGCCGACGCCGTCTCCGCCCTCGGCGAGCACGCCGCGTCGTTCGAGTGGCTCGGCGGGGTCAGCGACGCCGACAAGGCCGCGCTGCTGCGCTCCGCCGACCTCTACGTCGCCCCCCAGACCGGCGGCGAGAGCTTCGGCATCGTCCTGGTGGAGGCGATGAGCGCCGGCACCGGCGTCGTCGCCAGCGACCTCGGCGCCTTCCGCCGCGTGCTCGACGACGGCGCCGCCGGACGCCTCTTCCGCACCGGTGAGCCCGACGACCTCGCCGTCGCGGTCCTCGCGGCGCTCGCCGCCCCGGTGGACACCGCCGAACGGCGCGGGCGCGCGCACCGGTTCGTCCGCCACTTCGACTGGTCGACGGTCACCGACCAGGTGCAGGCCGTCTACGAGATGGCCGTCGCCGCGGGCGAGGCGCTCGGTGACGGCACCGTGCGCCAGGACCTCCTGGCGACCCGCACCCCCTGGCTGCTCGGCCGCCGCCCGAAGGCGCCCACCGGGGGTGTGTCGTGAGCTGGTCGGAGATCACGCTGCTCGCGCTCGTCGTCGTCGGGCTCGCCCTGTGGTCCGGGTGGCTCGGGGCCTCTCGTCTCGACCGGCTGCACCGCAAGGTCGTCGCGTCCCGGCACGCCCTCCTGGCCCAGCTCGACCGGCGGGCCCGCGCCGCGGTCGACCTGGCGGCGTCCGGCCTGCTGGACCCGGCGAGCGCGGTGCTCGTCGCCGATGCCGCCTTCGCCGTCGTCGACGAGGGGGAGCGGCCCGCCGAGCCGTCGACCGCCGAGTCGTTCTCGCTGTCCGGTCTCACGCCGACCCGGGAGCGGGCCGAGTCCGCCCTGTCGGTGACCCTGCGGTCCGTGCTGGACGACGAGTCGCTCGACGCGGTGCGGTCGTCCGACCCGGGTGGGCTGCTCGTCGGCGACCTCGCGTCCGCGGCCTACCGCGCCCAGCTGGCGCGCCGCTTCCACAACGAGGCCGTCGCGCAGGCGCAACGGGCGCGCCGGCCCCGCGTCGTGCGGCTGCTGCGCCTGGCCGGGCGCGCGCCGCTGCCGCGCACCGTCGAGCTCGACGACCAGCTCCCCGCCGGGATCGACCACCCCTGAGGGTCCGCCGTCCGGGGACCGGAGGGCGCGCCCGCGCCGCGGCGCCGCGACCGTAGGATGGGAGCGGGCGTGGAACACGCCCGCACGGCCGCGGCGCAGCCGCCCGGCGGTGCGACGACGAGCGCTGTGAGGTTGCGTTGAGCGAGACCACCGGTACCCCCGTCCCTGCCACGGGTGTCGGCGAGGTGGGCACTGCCCGCGTGAAGCGGGGCATGGCCGAGATGCTCAAGGGCGGCGTCATCATGGACGTCGTCACCCCGGAGCAGGCGAAGATCGCCGAGGACGCCGGCGCCGTGGCCGTCATGGCCCTCGAGCGGGTCCCCGCCGACATCCGCGCCCAGGGCGGTGTCGCGCGCATGAGCGACCCCGACATGATCGACGGCATCGTCGAGGCCGTGTCGATCCCCGTCATGGCCAAGGCCCGCATCGGCCACTTCGTGGAGGCGCAGGTCCTGCAGTCCCTCGGCGTGGACTACGTCGACGAGTCCGAGGTGCTCACGCCCGCCGACTACGCCCACCACATCGACAAGTGGCAGTTCACCGTGCCGTTCGTGTGCGGCGCCACCAACCTCGGTGAGGCCCTGCGCCGCATCACCGAGGGTGCGGCCATGATCCGCTCCAAGGGCGAGGCCGGCACCGGCGACGTCTCCAACGCCACGACGCACATGCGCCAGATCCGTGCGCAGATCCGCCGCCTCGCCTCCCTGCCGCACGACGAGCTGTTCGTCGCGGCCAAGGAGCTCCAGGCCCCGTACGAGCTCGTCGCCGAGGTCGCCCGCACGGGCAAGCTGCCCGTCGTGCTGTTCACCGCGGGCGGCATCGCCACCCCGGCCGACGCCGCGATGATGATGCAGCTCGGTGCCGAGGGCGTGTTCGTCGGCTCCGGCATCTTCAAGTCGGGCGACCCGGTCGCCCGCGCCAAGGCCATCGTGCAGGCCACCACCTTCCACGACGACCCCGACGTCCTCGCCAAGGTCTCCCGCGGCCTCGGCGAGGCGATGGTCGGCATCAACGTCGAGGCCGAGCCCGAGCCCGTCCGGCTCGCCGAGCGCGGCTGGTAGTCGGCCGTCCGATCGACGTGGACGCCGGGGAGCGACGACCGCTCCCCGGCGTCGTCGCGGGATCGACAGCGGATCGGGTCGACCGTGGAGGGTGACGAGAGCGTGCTGCTCCCCGGGCCGTCGGCGCCGGGGGCCGACCTGCCGGTGCGGGCGGCCCTGCCCGCCACCGTCGACGCGGTGCGCTCCGGTGGCGCCGCGGTGCTGGTCGCGCCGCCCGGGTCGGGGAAGACCTCGCTGCTGCCGCTCGCCCTGGCCGACGCGCTCGGGGGGACGATCGTCGTCGCCGAGCCACGTCGGCTGGCGACGCGCGCGGCGGCCACCCGGCTCGCGACGCTGGTCGGCGAGCCGCTCGGGCAGCGGATCGGCTACGCGATGCGCGGCGAGCGCAGCGGCGGGCGGGGCCTCCGCGTCGAGGTGGTGACGACGGGGCTCCTCGTCCGGCGGCTGCAGCGGGACCCGGAGCTGCCGGGCGTGTCCGCGATCGTGATCGACGAGTGCCACGAACGCCACCTCGACGCCGATCTGCTCCTCGCGCTCGCCGTCGACGTCCGGGCGAACCTCCGGGACGACCTGGCGATCGTCGCGACCTCGGCCACGGCGGACACGGCGAGGCTGAGCCGTGCCCTGGGCACGGACGTCCCGGCACCCGTGATCACCGCGACCGCGGCGCTGTTCGACGTGGCGGTCGAGTGGGCACCACCACCGGTGCCCGCGCCGCTGCTCCCCGGGGGGCGGGTCGACCCGCGGATGCTGGACCACGTCGCGGCCGTCGTCCGGCGTGCCCTGGCCGAGACCGACGGCGACGTCCTCGTGTTCGTGCCGGGGGAGGCCGAGATCCACGGCGTGGCACGGCGGCTGGCCGGCCATGACGTGCTGCCGTTGTTCGGTCGTCAGTCGCGGGCCGAGCAGGACCGCGCGCTCACGCCGACCGCCACCCGGCGGATCGTGGTCACCACGTCGGTCGCGGAGAGCTCGCTGACCGTGCCCGGGGTCAGGGTCGTGGTCGACGCGGGTCTCTCCCGGGAGCCGCGGACCGACCAGTCCCGCGGCCTCGGGGCGCTGGTCACCTGCCGGGTCTCGAGATCGTCCGCCGACCAGCGTGCGGGCCGCGCCGGGCGCGAGGGGCCCGGCCGGGTCTATCGGTGCTGGTCCGCCACGGACCACGCGCGGCTCGACGAGCACCCGGCGCCGGAGATCGCGATCGGCGACCTGGCAGCCTTCGCCCTCGAGCTCGCGGCGTGGGGTGCGCCCGCCGGCGACGGCCTGACCCTGCTCGACGCGCCGCCGGTGACGGCGATGACCGCGGCCGTCGAGCTGCTGCGGCGTGTCGGTGCCGTCGACGACGACGGCCGGATCACCCGCCGCGGCCGCCAGATGGCGGCGATCGGGGTGCATCCCCGGTGGGCCCGTGCGCTGCTGGACGGGGCGCCACGGGTCGGCGCCGACCGGGCGCGCGAGATCGTCGCGATGCTCTCGGCCGACGTCGCCCGCGGCACGGGCGACGACCTGCCGGCCCGGTGGCGGGCCCTGCGCCGTGGTGAGGACAGCAGGGCGACGGCCCGCTGGCGGGAGGAGACGAAGCGCCTCGGTCGCGGCGCGTCGAGCAGCGCCCCGGCGGACGGGCCCGCCGACCCCGGGGCGCGCCAGGTGCCGGACGACCTCGCGGTGGGGATCGTGGTGGGTCTGGCCTACCCGGAACGGGTCGCGCGGGTCCGGCGGGCCGACGCGACCACCTACCAGATGGCCGGGGGCACGGGTGCGGCGCTGGACCAGCAGTCACCGTTGCGGAGCTCGACCTGGCTGGCGGTCGCGGTGGCCGACCGGGCACCCGGTCAGGCCGACGCCCGGATCCGCTCCGCGGCGCCGATCGACGAGCGGACCGCGCGGGACGTCGCCGGAGACCTCGTGGCGACCACCGACCGGATCCGTTGGGAGGACGGCGGGATCGTGACGCGGCGCGTCGAGGCGCTCGGCGCGATCGTGCTCGACGACGTCCCGCTCGCACGGCCCGACCCGCTGCTCGTCCAGGAGGCCGTCCGTGACGGGATCCGGCGCGGCGGGCTGTCGGTGCTGCCGTGGTCGCCGGCCGCGACCGCGTTGCGGGAGCGGCTCGCGTTCTGCCACGCCCACCTCGGCGCGCCCTGGCCCCCGGTCGACGACGACGCACTGCTGGCCCGCCTCGACGGCTGGCTGGACGCCGACCTCGCTGCGGTGCGCGGCGCGCGCGACCTCGCCCGCATCGACGTGGCGTCGGCGCTGCGCCGACTGCTGCCCTGGCCCGCGGCGACCCGGTTCGGCGAGTTCGCGCCGGAGCGGCTCCGGGTCCCGTCGGGCTCGGAGGTGCGGCTCGCGTACGACGGCGCGGAGCCGCCGGTGCTCGCCGTCAAGCTGCAGGAGGTGTTCGGCTGGACCACGGTCCCGACCGTCGCGGACGGGCGTGTCCCGGTCGTCCTGCACCTGTTGTCGCCCGCCCGGCGCCCGGTCGCGGTCACGAGCGACCTCGCGTCCTTCTGGAGGCAAGGCTACTCCCAGGTCCGTGCCGACCTGCGGGCCCGCTACCCCCGCCATCCGTGGCCGGACGACCCGCTCGCCGCGGTCCCGACCGGGCGGGCCAAGCCCCGACGGTGAACCGGGCCGGTCCTGGTCCATCCCGCGCGGGGACCGCGACCGGTGGGGCACCTATGCTGAACGGCATGCCGATCCGGACGAACGTGTGCCCCTCGCGCGAGCCTGGCCGCCCGACGACGGAGCCCGCGCGGTGACCTCGTCGGAGCCGATGGCCGCGGCGTCGACCTCGTCGTCGCTCGGGCCCGACTGGGTGCTCGGGGAGGACGGCCTGCGCCACCGGCGCGCCGCACGCGTCCTCGTGCTGGACACCGCCGGACGCGTGCTGCTCGTGCGCGGCCACGACGCCGACCAGCCGGAACGCTCCTGGTGGTTCACCGTCGGTGGCGGCATCGACGCCGGCGAGACCGACGTCGAGGCGGCGCTGCGCGAGGTGCGCGAGGAGGCGGGTCTCGACCTGGCCCCGGAGGACCTCGAGGGTCCGGTGCTGACCCGGGCCGGGATCTTCCGGTTCCTGGCCGAGACCTGCCGGCAGGACGAGGTGTTCTTCGTCGCGCGGGTCTCGGGCGAGCACGAGCCCACGCGGGACGGCTGGACGGACGTGGAGCGCGACGTGCTGGACGAGATGCGCTGGCTGACCGCCGCCGAGCTGCGCGCCCAGCCGCTCGAGGTCTTCCCGCCCAGCCTGCCCGACGTCGTCGAGCGGCTGACGGCGGGCTGGGACGGCACGGTGGTGCACCTGGGCGTCGAGAACGACGACGACGTCGACCTGGACGGTGCCGTCACCTGACGGGCCGCCGCCCGACCGGCCGCCTGGGCGTGCGTACACTGCCGCGGTGACCACGACCATCGGAGTCCTCGCCCTCCAGGGCGACGTGCGCGAGCACGTCCACGCCCTCGAGGCGGCGGGCGCGCGGGCCGTGCCCGTGCGGCGCACCCGCGAGCTGGAGGCCGTCGACGGCCTCGTCCTGCCGGGCGGGGAGTCGACCACCATCGACAAGCTGCTGCGGATCTTCGAGCTGCGCGACCCCGTCCGGGACGCCATCGGCGCCGGGCTGCCCGTCTACGGCTCCTGCGCCGGCATGATCCTGCTGGCCGACCGCATCGAGGGCGGCATCGAGGACCAGCAGACCCTCGGCGGCCTCGACGTCACCGTGCGCCGCAACGCGTTCGGCCGGCAGGTCGACTCCTTCGAGGTCGACCTCGCCCTGGACGGCGTCGACGACGGCCCCGTGCGGTCCGTGTTCATCCGCGCCCCCTGGGTCGAGCAGGCCGGCCCCGACGTGCAGGTCCTGGCCCGGATCCCGGACCGCACCGTCGCCGGTGCGGGAGTCGGCGAGGCCGCCGGTAAGATCGTGGCGGTACGGTCCGGACGGTTGCTCGCCACCGCGTTCCACCCGGAGGTCACCGGGGACTGGCGCGTGCACGCCCTGTTCGTCCGCCTTGTCACCGAAGCGCGAAGGAGTCAGTCAGGTCATGTCCGGTCACTCTAAGTGGGCCACGACCAAGCACAAGAAGGCCGCGATCGACGCCAAGCGTGGCAAGCTCTTCGCGAAGCTGATCAAGAACATCGAGGTCGCAGCGCGCACCGGCGGCGGAGACCTCGCCGGCAACCCGACGCTGTTCGACGCGGTCCAGAAGGCGAAGAAGTCGTCGGTCCCCAACGACAACATCGACCGTGCGGTCAAGCGCGGCTCCGGCGAGGGCGCCGACGCCGTCGACTACCAGACGATCATGTACGAGGGCTACGGCACCAACGGCATCGCCGTCCTGGTCGAGTGCCTCACCGACAACAAGAACCGTGCCGCCTCCGAGGTGCGTCTCGCGTTCTCCCGCAACGGCGGCAACCTCGCCGACCCCGGCTCCGTGTCGTACCTGTTCTCCCGCAAGGGCCTCGTCGTCGTGCCCAAGGCCGACGGCGTCACCGAGGACGACGTCATGCTCGCCGCCCTCGAGGCCGGCGCGGAGGAGGTCACCGACGCCGGTGAGGTCATCGAGGTCCTCAGCGACGCGTCCGATCTGGTCGCCGTGCGCTCCGCCATCGTCGACGCCGGTCTCGAGTACGACTCCGCCGACTCGATCTGGCACCCCTCCATGCAGGTCGAGGTCGACGTCGACGGCGCCCGCAAGATCCTGCGCCTCATCGACGCGCTCGAGGACAGCGACGACGTCCAGAACGTCTACGCGAACTTCGACGCCCCCGACGAGGTCCTGGCGGCGCTCGACGCCGACGAGGACTGAGGACCGGGACGACCCTCGGTCGTCCGCCGGGATCGAGGCTCGCCCCGCAGGGGCGAGCCTCGGGGCGTCTGTGGGTGCTGCGTGAGACAGTGACGCGGTGCGAGTGCTGGGAGTGGACCCGGGCCTGACCCGGTGCGGCGTGGGGGTGGTCGACTCCCGTCCGGGACGCCGGGCGGTGCTGGTCGGCGTGGGCGTTCTGCGCACGGCGCCGGAGACGAGCACGGACCTGCGGCTGCTGGAGATCTCCCGGGGGCTGGACACCTGGCTGGACGAGCACGTGCCCGACGTGGTCGCGGTGGAGCGCGTGTTCGCGCAGAACAACCGCGGCACGGTGATGGGGACGGCGCAGGTGGCGGGGCTGGCGATGGTGGCGGCGGCGCGACGCGGCGTCCCGGTGGCGCTGCACACGCCCAGCGAGGTGAAGGCCGCCGTGACGGGCTCGGGCCGGGCGGACAAGGCGCAGGTGCAGAAGATGGTCGCGTCGATCCTCGGCCTGTCGGTCGCCCCGGAGCCCGCGGACGCGGCGGACGCCCTGGCGCTGGCGGTGACGCACCTGTGGCGGCCGGCGGGCGCCCTGCAGGGCGGGGACCGCCACGAGACGACGCCCGCACAGCGCGCCTGGGCGGCTGCCGAGCAGCAGGCCAAGGCGCGGTATCGTACGGGCGTTCGAGGAAGGGAGCAGGTGCGGTGATCGCTTCGTTGTCCGGCACGGTCGCGGCGGTGTCGCTGGGCAGTGCCGTGCTCGACGTCGGTGGTGTGGGCTATCTGGTGCACTCCACCCCGGCGACCCTGGCCGGCCTGCGGCCGGGGGAGCAGGCGCGCGTGCACACCACGATGGTGGTGCGCGAGGACTCGATGACGCTGTACGGGTTCGCCGACGCCGACGAGCGCGAGGTGTTCGAGACGGCGCAGTCGGTCTCGGGCGTGGGCCCACGGATCGCGCTGGCGATGCTGGCCGTCCTCACCCCGGACGCGCTGCGGCGCGCGATCGACGCGGAGGACACGGCCACCCTGCGCCGCGTGCCCGGCATCGGCGTGAAGAGCGCCCAGCGGATCGTGCTGGAGCTGTCGGGCAAGCTCGGCGCGGCCGGGGACGGCGGCGCCGCGGCACCCGCCCTGCCGGCGGACCGTCGGGACCAGGTGGTCGAGGCGCTGGTCGGCCTCGGGTGGACGCCGAAGGTCGCCCAGGACGCCGTGGAGAAGGTGCTGGCGGAGGCCGGGACGGAGTCCGTCCCGGAGTCGGAGGTCCCGGCGACGCTGCGGGCCGCGCTGCGCAGGCTGGGTCCGCGTGGCTGAGGGCGCGCTGGACCCGCAGGACCTCGGCGGCCGTCTCGTCGGGGGCGGCGCCGACGACGTCGAGCGGGCGGCCGAGGCGGCGCTGCGGCCCAAGCGGCTCGACGAGTTCGTGGGCCAGAAGGTGGTGCGCGACCAGCTCTCGCTCGTGCTCCAGGCGTCGCTCGCGCGGGACGCCGCCCCGGACCATGTGCTGCTGTCGGGGCCGCCCGGCCTCGGCAAGACGACCCTGGCGATGATCATCGCCGCCGAGCTCGGCACCTCGCTGCGCGTGACCAGCGGACCGGCGATCCAGCACGCGGGCGACCTCGCGGCCGTCCTGTCCTCGCTGGAGGAGGGGGAGGTCCTGTTCATCGACGAGATCCACCGTCTCGCCCGCCCGGCCGAGGAGCTGCTCTACGTCGCGATGGAGGACTTCCGCGTCGACGTCATCGTCGGCAAGGGCGCGGGGGCGAGCGCGATCCCCCTGGCGCTGCCGCCCTTCACGGTCGTCGGGGCGACCACCCGCTCCGGTCTGCTGCCGGCCCCGCTGCGGGACCGCTTCGGCTTCACCGGGCACCTCGACTTCTACTCGGCGCCCGAGCTGGAGCGCGTGATCCTGCGGTCCGCCGGTCTGCTGGGCGTGGAGGTCCAGCACGACGCCGCCCACGAGATCGCCGGCCGCTCGCGGGGGACGCCGCGCATCGCCAACCGGCTGCTGCGCCGGGTGCGGGACTGGGCGCAGGTCCGCGGGGACGGCACCCTGGACCTGCGCGCGGCGAGAGCCGCGCTCGAGGTCTACGAGGTGGACCCGATCGGCCTGGACCGCCTCGACCGCGCCGTCCTGAGCGCGCTGTGCCGGCGCTTCGGCGGCGGCCCCGTGGGCCTGTCGACGCTGGCGATGACGGTCGGGGAGGAGCCCGACACGGTCGAGACCGTCGCGGAGCCGTACCTGGTGCGCGAGGGCCTCGTGGCGCGCACCCCGCGCGGCCGGGTGGCGACGACGACGGCGTGGCAGCACCTCGGCCTGGAGCCGCCGGCGGGCACCTGGGCGGCCGGCCTGCCCGACGAGGGAACCGGGTCCCGGTCGCGGACGTTGTTCGACGAGGTCTGACGCCGCACCCGGGCGCCTAGACTGATACGCACATCCGAACGACTGAAGGACTGACGCTCCGTGGACCCCTCGATCATCATCCTCTTCGCCGTGCTCGCCGGCCTCATGCTGTTCATGAGCTCGCGGACGCGCAAGCAGCAGAAGCAGCAGGCCGAGTTCCGGTCGTCGCTGGCACCGGGCCACGAGGTCATGACCGGTTCCGGCCTGATCGGCACCGTCGTCGACGTCGACGAGGCGGCCGACATCGTCACGATCGAGTCGACCCCGGGCACGCAGACCCGGTGGCTCCGTGCCGCGATCGCCAAGAAGATCGACCCGCCCGTCGTCGAGGACGAGGCGGAGGTGGCGGAGGACACAGCGGATGCGGGTAGCATCACGTCCGCACACGGTGACGTCGAGGTTCCCGACGACCTCTCCGGCCTGGACACCGCCCAGCGGGAGTACCGGGACGGCAAGCGTCGGGACGAGGGCGACACCGAGGGCAAGTGACCTCTGCGTCGGCCGGGCACCGTCCGGCCGACGCCATCACGCGACCGCCACCCGGCGGCACGCACACGGGAAGAGAACCAAGTGGCCAACTCCAGCACGCGGCGGTCGCGTCCGGTACGCACGCTCGTGGTCTTCGCGATCCTGACGATGGTGCTGCCGTTCGCGGCGCTCGCCCTCGGGGTCTACCTGGACCCGAAGAGCGACGACAACCCGGACGGCGCGAGCTTCGCGCCCGGGCTCGCGCTCGACCTCCAGGGCGGGACGCAGATCATCCTGACCCCGCAGTCCACGGACGGGTCGGAGATCACCGCCGAGGCGATCGACGAGTCGATCAACGTGATCCGCCAGCGCATCGACTCCTCGGGCGTCTCCGAGGCCGAGATCGTCAACCAGGGTGGCGAGAACATCGTCGTCTCCATCCCTGGCGAGGTGGACCAGGCGACGATCGACCTCGTGTCGCAGCCCGCGCAGATGCGGTTCCGTCCGGTGCTCACGTACGGCGCCGGGCTGCCGACGGAGCAGGCGGCCACCCAGACCGAGGGCGACGCCGCCACGGAGGACGAGGCCGCTGCCGAGGGCGACGCGGCCACCGACGAGGAGTCCGCCGCGACGGACGAGCCCGCGGCCGGCGAGGGTGAGGCCGCCGAGGGCGAGCAGCCCGCGTCGACCGACGACGTCGACGCACGGATCGCCGAGGAGGCGGCCGGCGTCGAGCCGACCGACCCGTCGGACCTGGCGCAGATCACCCCGGCCGTGCAGGAGAAGTTCGACGCGCTGGACTGCACCGACCCGGCGAACCTCGTCGGCGGCGGCGGTGACGACCCGGGCACGGTGCTCGTCGCGTGCGCCAACGACGGCACGATGATGAAGTACATCCTCGGTCCGATGGAGGTCGACGGCGTCCACCTGGCGAGCGCGAGCTCCGGCCTGGTGCCGGGCCCGAACGGCTCGGTCACCAACGAGTGGGGCGTCTTCATCGAGTTCGACGACGAGGGCACCGCGGAGTTCCGTGAGACCACCGAGCGTCTGCAGAGCCTCGAGTCGCCGCGCAACCAGTTCGCGATGGTCCTCGACGGTCTCGTCGTCTCGGCCCCGTCGCTCGACCCGGGCGTCATCATCACCGACGGTCGCGCGACCATCTCGGGCAGCTTCACGCGCGACACGGCCGCCACCCTGGCGAACCAGCTGAGCTTCGGATCGCTGCCGATCGCCTACGAGGTGCAGAGCCAGGAGACGATCTCGGCGACGCTGGGCTCCGAGCAGCTCCGCAACGGTCTGATCGCGGGCCTCATCGGCCTGGCGCTGGTCGTGGTGTACTCGCTGTTCCAGTACCGCATGCTGGGGCTGGTCACCGTCGGGTCGCTGCTCATCGCCGGTGTGATCACCTACCTGGCGATCGCGATCCTGTCGTGGCAGATGGGCTACCGGCTCTCGCTCGCCGGTGTCGCCGGCCTCATCGTGGCCATCGGCTTCACGGCGGACTCCTTCATCGTGTACTTCGAGCGCATCCGGGACGAGATGCGTGACGGACGCTCGATGACCATGGCGGTCGAGCGCGGCTGGAAGCGTGCCAAGCGCACCGTCCTCGCCGCGAAGTCCGTCACCCTCATCTCCGCCGTGGTGCTGTACTTCCTGGCCGTCGGCGGTGTGCAGGGCTTCGCGTTCACGCTCGGCCTGACGACCATCATCGACATCGCCGTGGTGTTCTGGTTCACCCACCCGACGCTGCAGATGCTGACCAAGGTCCCGTTCTTCCGCGACGGGCACTCGTGGTCCGGGCTCTCGCCCGAGCGCCTGCGCACCACCAGCGGCCCGCGCTACGTGGGCGCCGGGCGCGTCGAGGCGCCGGCGGTCGCCGGCGCGGACGTGACCGCCCCCGAGCCGGTGCTGGCCGGCGCCTCGGTCGCCCGGCCCGCCGACGGCGGCCAGCGGATGACGATCGCGGAGCGGCGGGCCGCGGAGCGGCGTGCCGCGGCGGCGGAGCAGGACGACCAGGCAGGTACGAAGGACGCCGGGTCCGGCGAGAACGAGGAGAGCCGCTGATGGCCGGCAGCATGACCTTCGCCCAGTGGGGCAACGACCTCTACACGGGTCGCAGGTCCTACCCGATCGTGGCCCGTCGTGGCCTCTGGTTCTCGATCGTGGGCGCGCTGGCGCTCGCCTCGGTCGTCATCCTGCTGACCAAGGGCCTCACCCTCGGCATCGACTTCCGCGGCGGCACCCAGTTCACCCTGAACTCCGTGTCGACGACGGAGCAGTCGGTGGGTGTCGACGCCGTGCACGACGTCCTGCCCGAGGAGGAGCCGCGCGTCGCCATCATCGGTGACAGCTCGGTCCGCGTGCAGACCGTCGAGCTGGACGCGGCGGAGACCACCGAGGTCACCGACGCGCTCGCCGCCGCGTACGACGTCGACGCGTCGTCGATCGACGTCTCGTTCGTCGGGCCGATCTGGGGGCAGGCGGTCTCCGAGCGGGCACTGTGGGGCGTGATCGTCTTCGTCGTGCTGGCCGCCGCGTTCATGGCGATCTACTTCCGTGCCTGGCGCATGGCGGCGGCGGGCATCCTCGCGATGCTCTGCGACCTGCTCATCTCGGCGGGCGTGTACGCGCTCATCGGCTGGGAGGTCACGCCGTCGACGATCATCGGCTTCCTGACGATCCTCGGCTTCTCCCTCTACGACAAGATGGTCGTCTTCGACAAGGTCCGTGAGAACACCACCGGCGTGCTGGAGCAGTCGCGCAGCACGTACGCCGAGCGGGCGAACCTCGCGGTCAACCAGACTCTCGTGCGGTCGATCAACACCTCGGTGGTGGCGCTGCTGCCGGTCGCGGGCATCCTGTTCGTCGGGGCGTTCTGGCTGGGTGCCGGCACGCTGCGCGACCTGTCGCTGTCGCTGTTCGTCGGCATCGCCGTCGGTGCGGCGTCGTCGATCTTCCTCGCCACACCGCTCGACGTGACCCTGCGCGAGAAGGAGCCGAAGATCGCCGAGCACACGGCGTCGGTGCTCGCGGCCCGCGCCGAGCTGACCTCCGAGGGCGGCCACGACGCCGAGCTCGCGGCAGCCGCCGCCGGTCGTGCGCAGCTCATCCCGGGGCACCACCAGGGCACCACGTCGCAGCCTCGGCGCCGTCGGGGTCGCTGACCCGTGACGGACGACATCTCCGTGGTCGCGCTGGCCGGGCTCGGCCCGGCCCGCGCGGCCGAGATCCGGTCGCTCATCCGTGACGTCCCGGACTACCCGCACCCGCCGGTCGTGTTCCGTGACATCACGCCGCTGCTGGCCGACGGCCCCGCGCTGACCGACGTGGTGGACGCGTTCGCCGGTCTGGTGGATGCCGACGGGGGCGTGGACGTCGTGGCGGGGATGGAGGCGCGCGGGTTCCTGCTCGGCGCACCCCTGGCGACACGCCTGGGCGTCGGGTTCGTGCCGCTGCGCAAGGCGGGCAAGCTGCCGCCGCCCGTCGTCCGCGAGGACTACGCCCTGGAGTACGGGACGGCGTCGATCGAGCTGCGCCACGGCACGCTGGCCCCGGGCTCGCGCGTGCTGCTGGTCGACGACGTGCTCGCCACGGGCGGCACGGCGCAGGCGGCGGCCAGCCTGGTGGAGCGCTGTGGCGGGCACGTCGTCGCGCTCGCGTTCCTGCTGGAGCTGGCCGGCCTCGGAGGCCGGGACCGCCTCGCGGGGCGGACGGTGGAGACCCTGCTGCGGGTGGAGTCGTAGACTTGCCCTCCCGGACGTCGTCCGATCGACGCTGGTCGAAGGAGGTGCTCGTGAGCGACGACACGCAGGTGAGGAGCTCGTCCGACGGTTCCCGCACCTCAGGGGGCGGTGCAGGGCGGGGCGTGCGCAACCGCCTGGTGCGCCTCGGTGTGCGCGGCGCACCGCTGAACACGCCCGCGCTGGAGCCGCTCCTGCAGGCCGTCCGCACCAACCACCCCAAGAGCGACCTCGGGATGCTGGAGCGCGCCTACGCGACCGCCGAGAAGGCGCACCGCGGTCAGCAGCGCAAGTCCGGGGACCCGTACATCACGCATCCCGTCGCGGTGGCGACGATCCTCGCCGAGCTCGGTTTCGACGGCGCGACGCTGGCGGCCGCCCTGCTGCACGACACCGTCGAGGACACCTCGTACTCGCTGGACGACCTCACCCGCGACTTCGGGTCCGAGATCGCCATGCTGGTCGACGGCGTGACGAAGCTCGACAAGGTGAAGTACGGCGACGCCGCGCAGGCCGAGACGGTGCGCAAGATGGTCGTGGCGATGGCCAAGGACATCCGCGTCCTGGTCATCAAGCTCGCCGACCGCCTGCACAACGCCCGCACGTGGAAGTACGTGTCCGGGTCGTCGGCGTCCCGCAAGGCGCGCGAGACGCTCGAGATCTACGCCCCGCTGGCGCACCGGCTCGGCATGAACACCATCAAGTGGGAGCTGGAGGACCTGTCCTTCCAGACCCTCTACCCGAAGGTCTACGACGAGATCGTGCACCTCGTCGCCGAGCGGGCGCCCGCCCGCGAGGAGTACCTCGGCGTGGTGCGGGAGCAGATCGCCGCCGACCTGCGCGGCGCGAAGATCAAGGCCACCGTGACGGGCCGGCCCAAGCACTACTACTCGATCTACCAGAAGATGATCGTGCGCGGGCACGACTTCGCGGAGATCTACGACCTCGTCGGCACGCGCGTCCTGGTGGACACCGTGCGCGACTGCTATGCGGCGCTCGGTGCGCTGCACGCGCGATGGAACCCGGTGCCGGGCCGGTTCAAGGACTACATCGCGATGCCGAAGTTCAACATGTACCAGTCGCTGCACACGACGGTCGTGGGTCCGGGCGGCAAGCCGGTCGAGATCCAGATCCGCACGCACGACATGCACCGGCGGGCCGAGTACGGCGTCGCCGCGCACTGGAAGTACAAGGAGACGGCGCGCGCCGGGGGCAAGACGGGCGGGGACCCGCGCGCCAACGACATGACCTGGCTGCGCCAGCTCGTCGACTGGCAGCGCGAGACCGCGGACCCGGGTGAGTTCCTGGACTCGCTGCGCTACGAGATCGGCGCGGCGGAGGTCTACGTCTTCACGCCCAAGGGCGAGGTCATGGCGCTGCCGGCCGGTGCGACGCCGGTGGACTTCGCGTACTCGGTGCACACCGAGGTGGGCCACCGCACCATGGGTGCCCGGGTGAACGGCAGACTGGTCCCGCTGGACTCGTCGCTGCAGAACGGCGACGTCGTCGAGGTGCTGACCTCCAAGGCGGACTCGGCGGGCCCGTCGCAGGACTGGTTGGCGTTCGTCAAGTCCGGCCGGGCGCGCAACAAGATCCGTCAGTGGTTCACCAAGGAGCGGCGCGACGAGGCGATCGACCGGGGCAAGGAGGCGATCACCCGGGCGATGCGCAAGCAGAACCTGCCGATCCAGCGTCTCCTCAGCCACGAGGCCCTCCTCGGGGTGGCCAACGACCTGCGCTACGACGACGTCACGGCCCTGTACGCGGCGGTGGGCGAGAACAACACCTCCGCCCAGCACGTCGTCGAGACGCTGGTGAAGTCGCTCGGCGGCGCGGACGGCACGGCCGAGGACACGGCGGAGGTGGCGCTGCCGGGCAGCACGACCCGTCGCAGCCGCACGACGGGCGACCCGGGCATCGTCGTCAAGGGCGTCGACGACATCTGGGTGAAGCTGGCCAAGTGCTGCACGCCGGTGCCGGGCGACGACATCGTCGGGTTCGTGACCCGGGGTGCCGGGGTGAGCGTGCACCGTGCCGACTGCGCGAACGTCGTGCCGCTGCGCTCCCAGCCGGAACGCATCGTCGAGGTGACCTGGAGCGCGGGCTCGAACACGATGTTCCTCGTGCAGATCCAGGTGGAGGCGCTCGACCGGTCGCGGCTGCTGTCCGACGTGACCAGGGTGCTGTCCGACCATCACGTCAACATCCTGTCGGCCACGGTGTCGACCTCGACGGATCGCATCGCCCTGTCCCGGTTCGTCTTCGAGATGGCGGAGCCCGCGCACCTGCAGCAGGTGCTGGCCGCCGTGCGCAAGATCGACGGGGTGTTCGACGTGTACCGGCTCACCGGCACGAAGGCCTCCGAGGTCGCCCAGCACGTCGAGGCCTGAGCCCGACCGCGCGGACGTCGGGGGCAGGCCGTAGGTTCGCAGGCATGGACCTGCCGATCGCCCCGCCGCTGCGTCCGATGCTGGCCCGATCCGTGCCGGACGTCCCGGACCAGCCCGACGACGGCCCGGGCTGGGTGTACGAGCCGAAGTGGGACGGGTTCCGCGCGGTCGTGTTCCGCGAGGGGGACGAGGTCCGCCTCGACTCGCGCAACGCCCGGCCGATGCAGCGCTACTTCCCCGAGGTGGTCGACGCCGTCCGCGGCGCCCTGCCGGCACGGTGCGTGGTCGACGGCGAGATCGTCGTGGCCCGGCCGGGCGACGCCGCCGACGAACCCGCCCGGCTCGACTTCGACACCTTGAGCCAACGCATCCACCCGGCGGAGACGCGGGTGCGTCGCCTGGCCGCCGAGGTCCCCGCGAGCCTCGTGGTGTTCGACGTGCTCGCCCTCGACGACGACGACCTCACGGCGCGTCCGCTCGCCGAACGGCTCGCCGTGCTGGACTCGCTCGGCCTCACCGGCCCGCAGGTGCACGCGACGCCGCGCACGCAGGACGCCGCGGTGGCGCGCCGGTGGTTCGAGGCGTTCGAGGGGGCCGGGCTCGACGGTGTGGTCGCCAAGCGCCTCGACGGTCCGTACGAGCCGAACAAGCGGAGCATGCTGAAGATCAAGCACGCCCGCACCGCCGACGTCGTGCTGGCCGGGTACCGGCTGCACAAGACCTCGACCCCGGAGCGGCCGCTCGTCGGCTCCCTGCTGCTGGGGCTCCACCGGGACGGGGACCTGCAGTTCGTGGGGGTGGCCTCGGCGTTCTCGGCGGCGCGCCGGGCGGAGCTGTACGACGAGCTGGCCGACCTCGTCGTCGAGCCCGGGTCGGCCGCTGCGTCCGAGCACCCGTGGGCGGGCTGGCAGGACCCCGCCGGGGCCGGGGCCGCCGCCGGGGCGGGGGAGCGACGCCCGGGCGCGCAGTCCCGGTGGAGCGCGGGCAAGGACCTGTCGTTCACCCCGCTGCGTGTCGAGCAGGTGCTGGAGGTCGGCTACGACCACATGGAGGGTGCCCGGTTCCGGCACACCGCCCAGCTCAAGCGCCGGCGACCGGACCGCGACCCCGCGTCGTGCACCTACGACCAGCTCGAGGAGCCGGTCGGGTACGACCTCGGTGAGCTGCTGCCGGGCGCACCGGGCACGACCTGACCGGGTCGCGTGCTCAGTCCGCCGTGCTGCGGTCCTTGGCCCGGCTGGGCTGCACGCGCCTCGGCTCGCCCGGCATCTTGGGGTACTCCGGCGGATAGGGCAGGTCTCCGAGCCCGTGCTCCTCCTCGTCCCGGCGGGCGAGCTCGAGCGCGGCGTCGAGCGAGCAGTCGTGCGCGGGGTCGCGGTCGGCCCGCAGCGCGGCGAACAGGTCGCCGCGGGCGGCGAAGCGTTCCGGCACGGTGGCCAGGGTGAAGTCGTCGGGGTGGACGTGCGCGACCTCGTCCCACTCCAGCGGCGTCGAGACGGTGGCCCGGCGGTTGGGACGCAGCGAGTACGCGGACGCGATGGTGCGGTCGCGGGCCATCTGGTTGTAGTCGACGAAGATCCGCTCCCCACGCTCCTCCTTCCACCACCGGGTCGTGACCTGGTCCGGCATGCGGCGCTCGAGCTCGCGGCCGACGGCGATGGTCGCGCGGCGGGCCTGGACGAACGTCCACCGGGGGGCGAGCGGCACGAACACGTGCAGCCCTCGACCGCCGGACGTCTTGGGGTACCCCGTCAGGCCGAGCTCCTCGAGCAGCCCCCGCAGCGCGAGCGCGGCGGTGACGGCGTCGTCGAAGTCGGTGCCGGGCTGCGGGTCCAGGTCGATGCGGAGCTGGTCGACGGCCTCCACGTCGTCGCGCCGCACCGGCCACGGGTGGAACGTCAGGGTGCCCATCTGCGCGGCCCAGGCGACGACGGCGAGCTCGGACGGGGCGACCTCGTCGGCGGTGCGGCCGGAGGGGAACGCGATCCGGGCCGTGGTCACGTAGTCCGGGGCGCCCTTCGGTACCCGCTTCTGGTAGAAGGCGTCGCCGTGGGAGTCCGTGCGGGTGGCCATGACCGCGCCCTCGAAGACCCCCTTGGGCCACCGTTCCAGGGTGGTGGGGCGGTCGAGCAGGGCCCCGAGGATGCCGTCGCCGACGGCCAGGAAGTACTTCACGACGTCGAGCTTGGTGAACCCCAGGTCGGGGAAGACGACACGGTCCGGGCTGGACACCCGGACGGAGCGGTCGCCGGCCTCGACCTCGACCGCGGTGCTGGACGCCATGGCCACACGCTACGCCGACGTGGCGCGGGACGCTCCGGCACGGTCGTCCCCGAGGGACGCGGGCGGGCGGGCCCGGGCCGCGTCGAGCGTCGCGACGGCCGCCCGGCGCACGGCGACCCCGACGCGAGGGCGCAGCAGGACGGCCCGGCGGACCGTGACGAGGTCGACGCCGGCCCGTGCCAGGGCGACGAGCAGGTCGTGGGCGTCGTCGTCGTGCAGCGCCAGCTCGGCGGCGGTGCGGGCCGGTGTGGTGACGGGCACGCCGCCGAGCAGGCGCACGTCGGGGGCGAGCAGCGGCGCCTGCCAGAGGCGGGCCCCGGGCGGCCTGGCCGGGCGCCGCCCGCCGGGGCGGCACGCGAGGTCGAGGGTGTCGGGCGCGCCCACGCCGGTGTGGACCCACGCCGCCGTCCGGCCGGTGACGACCGCGCCGGTCGGGACGGCGCCGAGCAGGGTCCGTGCCCGCAGGGCGGGATCGACCCGTGTGGTGGCAGAGCAGGCGACGTCGCCCCGCAGCACCGTCAGGACGCCGTCGCGGACGAGCGCCTGCCAGGCGGCGCGACCTCCGACGTCGCCGGGTCGTCGCAGCACGGGCGACGCATCCTCACGGAGCAGCAGCTCGGCCAGCCCTCGGGCCGGGGCGGGGTCGCCCCACGGTGCGGGTGGGGCGACGGGCGGGCGGACTGTCGTCACGGGGCTACCTCCGGTGCGGGGACCGGTGCGACGGTAGCCGCCGCGGCCCGGGCATGTGCCGGGCCACGGCGGCGGGTGTGGACGGACGGCGCCGTCCACACGTCGTCAGCCGCGCGAGTCCTCGGCGGCCTTGACGACCTGCTCGAGCCAGGCGCGGCGGGCCGCGACGGCGGACTCGAGCTCGGCGACCTTGCGCTGGTCACCGGAGGTGCGCGCACGCTCCAGGTCGGCCTCGAGGCCCGCGATGGCGTCCTCGAGCTGGGCGGCGGCACCCTCGGCGCGGGCCCGCGTCTCCGGGTTCGTGCGCTTCCAACGGGCGTCGTCGGCGTCGCGGACGGCGCTCTCGACGGCACGCAGGCGGGCCTCGACGCGCTGCACGTCGCCGCGCGGCACCTTGCCCGCCGCCTCCCAGCGGTCCTGCAGGTCGCGCAGGCGCTCCTTGGCCGCCGCGAGGTCCTGCACGGGCAGCAGGGCCTCCGCCTCGACGAGCAGGGCCTCCTTCACCACGAGGTTCTCGCCGTACTCCGCGTCGATCGCGGCGTTCGCCTCGTCCCGGGCGCCGAAGAACGCGTCCTGCGCGGCCCGGAAGCGGGCCCACAGCGCGTCGTCGTCCTTGCGGTTCGCCCGCCCGGCCGCCTTCCACTGCGCCATGAGGTCGCGGTACTGGCCGGCGGTCGCGCCCCAGTCGGTCGAGCTCTGGATGGCCTCGGCCTCCGCCACGATCCGCTCCTTGACGGCCTTGGCCGACGAGTTGCGCTGCTCGAGGTCCGCGAAGTAGTGCCGGCGCTCCCGGTCGAACGCGGTGCGCGCGTGGCTGAACCGCTTCCAGAGCGACTCCTCGGTGGGGCGGTCGATGCGCGGCCCGTTGCGCTGCGCCTCCTTCCACCGGTCGAGGAGGGTGCGCAGCTGCTCGCCGGCGGGACGCCACTGCATCTTCGCCGGGTCGGTCGCGGCGATCTGCTCGGCGGCCTCCACGATCTCGGTGCGTGCCTGCACCGCGACCTCCTTGGCCGCCGCCCGCTCCGCCTCCAGGGCGGCACGGCGCTCGGCCGCGCGCTCCCGCAGACCCTCGACGCGGGTGCGCAGACCGTCGAGGTCGCCCACGGCGGCGGGCTCGGCCGTCTCGTCGGCGAGCTTGGCGAGGGTCTGGTCGATCTCGCGCACGGACAGGTCGGCGCTGTCGAGCCGCGCCTCGAACAGCGCGACCTTCGCCACCAGGTCGAGGTAGCGACGCGTGTACAGCGCCATCGCCTCCTCGGCGGGGACGTCCGGGTACTGCCCGACGACGCGCTCGCCCGCGGCCTCGCGGACGTGCACCGTGCCGTCGTCCTCCACCCGACCGAACGCCGCGGCGGCCGCGGACTCCTCGGCGTCGTGGACGACGGGGGCCGGGGCGGGCGGCGTCGCGACGGCCTGCGGGGCGTCCGCCGGCTTCGGGCGCCGGATCGCGGAGGGCTTCGGCGCTCCCGGGCGGGGCCGGGGCTTCACCGGCGCCTCCGCCGGGGTGGGGGCGGCCGGCTCGGCAGGTGCCGCGGGGGACGATGCCTCCGTGGTCGGGGCGTCGCCCGGCTGCTCCGTGGCGGTCGTGGGCTCCGTGGCGGGCGCGGGCTCACCGGCCTCCGCGGCGGGCGCGGGCTCCGTGTCGGGTGCGGGCTCGGCGTCGGGCTCGACGGCCTCGGCCTCGGTCTGCGTGACGTCCGCGGTGGGGTCGGTCAGGGGCTCGACCGCAGGGGCCGGCTCCTCGACAGGGGTCGGAGCCGCGACCGATGTCTGCTCCGCGGCGACGTCGTCCTCGGGGCCGGTCGCGCCGGGGGTGCTCTCGCTCACTGGGTCTCCACTCCTTCGATGATGACGGGGCTGACCGGGGATCCGTCACCGGAACCGTCGGTCGTGCCCGCGTCAGCGACTGCCTGGATCGTGTCCAGGCCGGACGTCACGGTGCCGAACACCGTGTACCCGCCGGCTGCGTCGGACGGGATGGTCGAGTCCTCGTACACGAGGAAGAACTGGGAACCCATGGACTCGGCGTTGCCGCCCTGGCGGGCCATCGCGAGGGTCCCCGCGGGGTAGACGTCGTCCGACGGGGCGTTCTCGACGGGACCGAACGAGTAGCCGGGGTCGCCCGTGCCGGTCGCCGTCGGGTCGCCGCACTGCAGGACGTAGATGCCCTGCGTGGTGAGCCGGTGGCACTGGGTGCCGTCGAAGTAGCCCTGCTGCGCGAGGGACACGAAGCTGGCGACGGCCTGCGGCGCGGCGGCGCCGTCGAGCTCCAGCCCGATGGTCTCGGTGGCCCCGTCCACGCACAGCTCGACGTCGGTGGTCCAGGTGCGGTCCTCCGCCACGGACGGGTCGGGGGCCGCGTCGCCGCCGGACCGTGCCTGCGTCGCGCCCTCGGGGCATCCCCCCGCCGCGCTCGTGGCAGCCGACGTCGCACCGGCCTGCGGCTCGTCGTCCGAGGTCAGGCCGATGACGACGGCACCGCCGGCGACCAGGGCGAAGATCGCGAGGATCGCGACGACCGCGGCGACGCGACGGTTGCGTTCCTGCTTCGCGCGTCGCCGCTCGTCCCACTTGTCCTGCCGCTTGCGGGCGTACTCGCGCTCACGCTTGCTGGGCGCCACCGTCGGTCGTCCTCCCCGGATACGTCACGCGCACGTTCGTGCGCTTGCGACAGTCTAGGGCTCGGATCACAGGTCAACCGCCCGAACGGCGCCACGACGCGGACGCCGTCCCCGATCGCGGGGCCGCAGCCGCTACCGTGACCGACATGGACGTTCGTGTCGTGGTCGCCCCGGTGTTCGGCACCAACTGCTGCGTCGTCGTCGCCGACGAGGTCCGTGCCGACGGCCGCCGCGACTGCGTGGTGGTCGACCCCGGCGCGGGGACGGCGGGCCAGGTCGACCGGATGGTGAGCGACCACGGCCTCACGCCGCGCGCCGTGCTCGCCACCCACGGGCACGTCGACCACACGTGGGACGCCGCCGAGCTGTGCGACCGCTACGACGTCCCGCTGCGCCTGCACGTCGGCGACGCCTACCGGGTGTCCGACCCGTTCGGCACGATCGGCCTCGGCGCCGCGCACCAGGGCGCCGCGGCCAGCGTGAGCGAGGCGCTGGTCGAGGCGCTCGCCGCGTACGGCGCCACGCCCCGCGACTTCCGCGTGCCCGTCCGTGTCGAACCCTTCGAGGACGACGTCACCGACGTCGTCGCCGGGGACGTGCGGCTGCGGGCCGTCCACGCCCCGGGGCACACCGAGGGCTCGTCCCTGTACGTGCTCGACGGCGACGCCGCCGGTGACGTCACCGGCGTCGTCCTCACCGGCGACGTCCTCTTCGCCGGCGGCGTCGGACGCACCGACCTGCCCGGCGCCGACGTCGAGGCCATGCTCACCACCCTGCGCGATGTCGTGCCTGCCCTCCCGAGCGGGCACGTCGTCATCCCGGGCCACGGCCCCACCAGCACCGTCGCCCGCGAGCTCGCGACCAACCCGTTCCTGCCACGCTGAGGCGCGGACGCGTCCGCGGGCGCCGCCGACATCTGCGAAGATCTCACCCATGGCTCGCGTGACCCCACTCTCCGGATTCCCCGAATGGCTGCCCGACGGGCGCGTCGTCGAGCAGCACGTCCTCGACGTGCTGCGCCGCACCTTCGAGCTCCACGGGTTCGCGGGCATCGAGACCCGCGCCGTCGAGCCGCTGGACCAGCTCCTGCGCAAGGGCGAGACCTCCAAGGAGGTCTACGTGCTGCGCCGCCTCCAGGAGGAGCCGGCCGCCGGGGGCGACCCCGCCGCCGACCGGGGCGAGAAGCAGCTCGGCCTGCACTTCGACCTCACCGTGCCCTTCGCGCGCTACGTGCTGGAGAACGCCGGCCGCCTCGCCTTCCCGTTCAAGCGCTACCAGATCCAGAAGGTGTGGCGCGGCGAGCGCCCCCAGGACGGCCGGTTCCGCGAGTTCGCCCAGGCCGACATCGACGTCGTCGGCGCGGGCGAGCTGCCGTACCACTTCGAGGTCGAGCTGCCGCTCGTCATGGCCGAGGCGCTCGGTGCGCTGCGGGAGATCGGCGTCCCCGAGGTCCGCATCCTCGTCAACAACCGCAAGGTCGCCGAGGGCTTCTACCGCGGTCTCGGTCTCGACGACGTCGAGGGGGTGCTGCGCCAGGTCGACAAGCTCGACAAGATCGGCGCCGACGCCGTGGCCGCGCTCCTCGTGGCCGAGCAGGGCGCCACGCCCGAGCAGGCGCGCGCCTGCCTCGAGCTCGCGGCGATCTCCGGCTCCGACACCGGCGTCATCGACCGCGTGCGGGCGCTCGCGGCCTCGTACGACGCCGGCACCGAGCTGCTGGAGACGGGCCTGGGAGAGCTCGGCGCGCTGGTCGAGGCGGCGGCCCGCCGCGCGCCGGGTGTCGTCGTCGCGGACCTCAAGATCGCCCGCGGCCTGGACTACTACACGGGGTCGGTCTACGAGACCGTCCTGGTGGGTCACGAGCAGCTCGGCTCCATCTGCTCCGGCGGCCGCTACGACACCCTCGCCTCGGACGGGAAGAACACCTACCCGGGCGTGGGGCTGTCCATCGGCGTCTCCCGCCTCGTCTCGCGGCTGCTGTCCGCCGGACTGGTCACGGCGACGCGCGCCGTGCCGACGGCAGTCCTCGTGGCGGTCCTCGACGAGGAGTCGCGCGACCGCTCCGACGCCGTGGCCGCCGCCCTGCGTGCGCGGGGCGTCCCCGCCGACGTCGCGCCGACGGCCGCGAAGTTCGGCAAGCAGATCCGCTACGCCGACCGCCGCGGCATCCCGTTCGTCTGGTTCCTCGGCACGCCGGCCGAGGACGGGACGGCAGGACCCGACCAGGTCAAGGACATCCGTTCCGGCGAGCAGGTCGACGCCGACGCCGCCACGTGGTTGCCGTCCGCTGACGACCTGTGGCCGCGCGTCGTGCCCGCCGTCGCACCCTGAGCACGGCCTGACGGAGGGTTCGCGGGGACCGTCACGCCTCGATCAGGGCGACGGTGTTGCCCGCCGGGTCCTGGAACCAGCCGATGGTGGGTCCCTGGGCGGGGTCGTCGCTGTGCACGACCCCGTCGGCGTCGTGCGGGGTGCCGGGGTAGCGCACCAGCGCGACGCCTCGCCCCGCGAGCTCGCGTGCCGCGTCCCCGGCGTCGGCGACGACGAGGTTGAGCACCGTGTGGGTGGCGGGGGAGTGGGCCGTGCCCTTCGGGTAGACGAACACGGGCGAGCCGCCCGTGACGTCGAGCTCCAGCCCCATGGACGTGCGACGCGCCTCCAGGCCGAGCGTGTCCCGGTAGAACGCCTCCGCCGCGTCGAGGTCGTCGACGCTGAAGCTGCTGAACGCCTGCTGCACGGTCACCACGATGGTCTCCTTCGTCCTGACCGGCGCTGGTGGCCGGTCCTTCGCAGGATGGACCGCTCGCGCGTCCGGGACTCAGCGGTGCTCTGCCGCCCCGCTTCCGGGCCGCAGGATCGGGGAACCCCCCGTCCCGCACCGGTGGCCACCCTGAAGATGCCCCTGATCTTCACGGTGACCTGCACCGACGGCGTCGTCGAACCGCTACGGTCAGGGCCATGAGCGTCTACGTCGTCCTGTCCCGCAGCAGCACCGTCCTGTCCCGGACGATCCGGATCGCGACGGGCGACGAGTACACCCACGCGGCGCTCGCCCTCGACGCGGACCTGGACCTCATGTTCAGCTTCGGCCGCCGACGGGCGCGCAACCCGTTCGCGGGCTGCTTCAAGCGGGAACGGCTCGACGACGAGGTGTACCGGTCCATGGACGCCCTGCCGGGCCTGGTCCTGGAGGTGCCCGCCACCCCCGCACAGCGTGAGGCCGTCGGGATCGAGGTCGGCCGGTTCCTGCTCGACGGCCACACGTACTCCTACAACACGCCCGGCCTCCTGCGCGGGCTGGTCGGTCGCGGCACCGAGGACGGCAACCGGTACTTCTGCTCCGAGTTCGTCTACCACGTCCTGCGGCACGCCGGCCTGTGCGACCTCGGCGTCCCGCGGTGGGAGGTCCGCCCGCAGACCCTGCGGGACGTCCCCGGCACCGTGCTGTTCGAGGGAGATCTCAAGCAGTACGCGACGTCGCGGACCGGCGGAGGAGCGGCGTCCGGGTCGGCAACCGCCGCGTTGACAGTCGATAGAACAGGTGTTCGAATAGCGGCATGAGATGGGACGGGCAGACGCTCAGCGCCGACGACGGCGCCCTGCCCGGCCTCGAGCGCGCGGGCCTCGCCCGCCTCGGGCTCGTCCGCAGCGTCACCACCCCGGACTTCGCCGGGGTCACGTTCCACGAGGTGCACGCCAAGAGTGCGTTGTCCAAGGTGCCCGAGGCGTCGCGCATGCCGTTCCGCTGGACGGTCAACCCCTACCGCGGATGCAGCCATGCCTGCGCCTACTGCGTCTCGGCCGGCACCCTGGTGCTGATGGCCGACGGGCGCCAGAAGCCCATCGGCGAGCTCGTCGTCGGTGACGAGATCGTCGGCACACGAGTCGTCGGCCGATACCGCCGCTACGTCGCGACGACCGTCGAAGCAACGTGGCGTACACGGAAGCCGGCGCACCGGGTGAGGCTGCAGGACGGTACGGAGATCGTCGCCAGCGACGACCATCGGTTCCTCGTCGCAGGGCGTGGCTGGAAGCACGTCCGACCCGCGCCCCGGGGTTCTTCCCAGCGCGCCTATCTGACCATGAACGACTCGCTGATGGGATTCGGGTCGAGCGGGCTCCCTGAGATTGCCTTCGACACCGACGGGCCCGACTACCGACGTGGGTACCTCGCCGAGCCGCCGAGGGGGAACGGCGTCGCCACTGTCAGGGTCACCGGGGGACTCCCCGTGCGACAGCGGTTCTTCCGGCTCGCACGACCGGCCATCACCCGAAAGCTCGCGGTCGTCGGGACCGCGGTGAAGTCAGCGACGAACCTGGGCATCGAATCGATCGAAGACCTACGGCGGACCGAGGAGATGGTGGACATCACCACCGGCACCGGCGACTTCGTCGCGAACGGGGTGATCGCCCACAACTGTTTCGCGCGCCCGACGCACCAGTACCTCGACCTGGACGCCGGGGCCGACTTCGACAACCAGGTCGTGGTCAAGACGAACGTCGACCAGGTGCTGCGCGCGGAGCTCGCCCGCCCGTCCTGGCGGCGGGATCCGGTGGCGCTCGGCACCAACACCGACCCCTACCAGCGGGCCGAGGGACGGTACCGGCTCATGCCGGGCATCATCGAGGCGCTCGCGGATTCGGGCACACCGTTCTCGATCCTCACCAAGGGGACGCTGCTGCGCCGGGACCTGCCGCTGCTGGTGGAGGCGGCCCGACGGGTCGAGATCGGCCTCGGGGTGTCGCTGGCCTTCGCCGACGAGGAGCTCCAGCAGGCGGTCGAACCGGGCACGCCGACGCCGCGGGCGCGCCTGGCGCTGGTGCGCGCCGTCCGGGAGGCGGGGCTGCCGTGCGGCGTCATGGTCGCCCCCGTGCTGCCGTGGCTCACGGACTCGCGCGACCACCTCCGCCGCCTCCTCGACGAGATCGCCGACGCCGGGGCGACAGGTGTCACCGTGGTACCGCTCAACCTCAAGCCAGGGACCCGGGAGTGGTACCTGCGGTGGCTCGCCCGCGACCACCCGCACCTGGTCGACGGGTACGGGCGGGTCTTCGCACGGGGCGCGTACCCGCTGACCGGGTACCGGGACTGGCTCTGGGAGCGGGTGCAGCCGCTGCTCGAGGAGCGCGGATTCGGCGGCTCGGGGCACCGCGTCCGGTCCGGTGCGACGGGGCGCTACGCCGACGACCTGCGTCCCCACGACGACGGCGACTACCCGGCCGGGTCGATCGTCGAGCCGGCCGGGGGAGTGGTGGCCGGTGCTCCCCGTCGGAGCACCCGGCCCGACGAAGCCGGGCAGGTCCTCTTCTGAGCGGCCTGTGCTGTCCGGTCAGCGCAGGAACGAGAACCACAGGACGAGCACGCACAGCACGAGCATGCCCGTGGCGTTGACGAAGAAGTTCCGCCCGAAGTCCCGTGCCCGCACGTGGAAGCTCAGCGCGACGACGAAGTAGAGCAACAGCGCGGCGGACGTCACCCCGCCGAGGTAGGGGACCCACAGTCCCGCGACCAGTCCGGCGGCCGCGGCGGCCTTGACCCACTTCGCCACCCACCACCAGCGCTCCGGGAAGCCGACGTCCCGGAAGCACTCCGCGACGAACCGGACCGGGCCGATGCAGAGCACGGCGTCACCAGCGGTGATCACGGCCAGCACGACCACCGGCCACCAGGGCTCGGGCAGCGGGCTCATACCTCGGAGGCTACCGAGGAACACCGCACCGGTGCGGGGCTGTGACCAGCCTCACGGGCATGCCTCAGTCGACGGGCCGCACCCGCAGGATCTCCGTGCGGGCGACCGCCCGTTCGCGGACGTCGAGACGTCCCGCCCGGGCGGGGTCGGCGATGTACGCGGCCAGTGCGTCCTCGTCGGGCATCTCGATGATCTGCACCTCGGTGGGCTGCACGCCGCCGTGGGCCGCGTCGTCGGTGTGCGCCACGTTGGTGACACGCTGCAGGACGCGCCCGCCGTGCGCCGGCACCAGCGTCAGCACGTCCGACTCGTACGCGCCGAGCGTCTCGCCCTCGCCCTCGGCCGCCCAGAGCAGCACGCACAGGGTGATCGCCATCGTCCACCTCCATCGCCGGGACGGCGCCGTGCCGGCCCTTCGGCTGATCTTCGCCCGTCGGCGGTCAGGAGTCGGCGAGCCGCGCCGGGAAGCCGCCGGTCGCGACCGGACCCCACCGCTCGATCGTCAGGCGGACCAGCGACTTGCCCTGGTCGACCATGGCCTGGCGGTACTCGTCCCAGTCGGGGTGCTCCTGCCCGGCCGCCACCCGGTAGTACTCCACCAGAGGCTCGACCGAGTCGGGGACGTCGAGGACCTCGGCGGTGCCGTCGACCTGTACCCAGGCGTCGTTGAAGTCCTCGCCGAGCGCCAGCAGGGACGCCGCCGGACGGCGGCGCAGGTTCACGGCCTTCGCCCGGTCCGGGTAGGTGGAGACGACGACGCGGCCCGCGCCGTCGACGCCGTACGTCACCGGGCTGAGCTGCGGGGAGCCGTCACCGCGCGTGGTGACGAGGATGCCGTGGCGCCGGGAGCGCAGGAACTCCAGGAGGGCGTCGTGGTCGACCCGGGTGTTCGTCGCGATACGTCGTGCCATGAGTCTCACGGTACGTCGTCAGCGACGCTCTCGGCCTCCGGATCCGGTGCGCTCATCAGCCACTCGGTGGCGAACAGGACACGGTCGGTGAGTCCGAGGATCGCGTCGCGGATCTCGGTGTGCGGGGTGGAGAACGCGAGCCGGGCGACGGCCTGCCCGCCCGGCGCGGCGGCCCAGTAGTCCACGAGGAGCATCGGGAGGTCCGCGCCGCCGGCCTCGGCGCCGCCGGCCTCGGCGCCGCCGCGCCCGGTGCGGACGTGGCGCAGGAACGGGCCGGACAGCGTCAGCGTGCGGGTCAGGGCGTCGTCGGGGCCGAGGCGTGGGCGCAGCCGGTCGTCGATGCGGTCCAGGTGGGTCCGGTCGCCGGTCTGCGGGCCCAGGTCGTGCCAGTAGAGGGTGAGGTGGAGC
Source organism: Isoptericola dokdonensis DS-3 (assembly GCF_001636295.1). Classification (NCBI taxonomy): domain Bacteria; kingdom Bacillati; phylum Actinomycetota; class Actinomycetes; order Micrococcales; family Promicromonosporaceae; genus Isoptericola; species Isoptericola dokdonensis. The sequence goes on from NZ_CP014209.1 coordinate 582,149, forward strand.
GCGAGGGCGGCGTCCTTGCCGGGCAGCGTCAGGTAGGCCATGACCTGCCCGCCTGCCGCGGCGGCCTGCTCGGCGACCACGGTGAGGCGTTCACGCAGGTCCCGGCGCAGGCCCGCGCCACGGTCGCCGAGGGAGGCGCCCTGCCGGGTGACCAGGGCGCGGATCTGCTGGTCGCGCACCACCGGGTCGGTGAGCTCGACCAGGGTCCAGTGGTCGGGCAGGTTCAGCTCGATGCCGATGCCGCGCGACCCGCCGGGGGAGTCGACGCTCGCCATCGCGTGCAGGCCCTCGATGCTGATGCCGGCCCCGGAGTCGTCGCGGAGCCGGGTCGGGTCGGTCGAGTCGTCGGCGACCTCGAGCGCGGCGAGCACGTCGGCGACGTCGAGCTCCATCGGGTCGGGTCCCGCCGGGTCGACCACCACGCGCGCCAGGACCGCGCCGTGCCGACGCAGGAACGGCGCCAGCGAGTCCCGCCGGCGCAGGCTGTACGCGCGACCGGGGTCGTCACCGAGATGCGCCTCGAGGGCCTGCGGTGAGGTGAACAGGTGCAGCTCGTACGGCTTCGCGGACCCGGGTGCGGCGTCGAACACCCGCACCTGCGGGGTGCCGTCCTCGCGTTCCAGGTGCGGCACGACCACGGTTCCACCGCTGCGCAGGTGCTGCACGACGGCCGTCCGGGACTCTGGAGACGTCATCGGCCGGCCTCACCAGGAAGCGGGCAACCGGACACCGTGCAGCCAGCACGATGCGTGGTCGAGAGGAGTTCGTTCACCGGTCCTGCCCTCGAATGGGATCGGATGAGTCAGATCTTCTCGCCGGTGCCGCAGTCTCGGCGAGGTCTTGGCACGCGGCCCTTCGCGCTCTAGAGCGCTGGGCCGCTCGCCTGGTCGACGATCGTCTGCCAGTCGACGTCGCCGGAGACCGGCGCCGTGACCGGCAGCAGCGCGGCGAGCCGGGCCAGCAGTGCGCGATCCCCGACCACGAGGCAGCCTGCGGACGGGTGCACCCTCAAGGGCACGACGGCGGCGGTCCCGGCGCGCGTCGCAAGTCCGAGGTAGGACGCGACGGCAGCTCTTTGCGCAGGGGCGATGTCGACGTCGCCAGGTGCCTCGACGGCGAGGAGCGCTCTGTTGACGAGTGCGGTCGACGCCGCGTACCAGGCGCGGACAGATGCCTCGGGAGGCAGGAGGGCCAGCGCGGAACCCTTCCCGGCCGAGCTACGCACACCGCCGTAGAAGTCGACGAGGCCCTCCGCCGTCGGATCGAGCGCCACCCACTCCGAGCGGACCGCCAGCCCGCGGGGCGTGGTGCCGGTCGCCTGGGCGACCTGCTCGCGCGCGAGCTCGGGGAACCGCTCGGCGAACCCTCGGACGGAGTTCGTGTCGCCGCGTCCGAACCAGGTGCCCAGCCCGTACCAGGAGAAGCCTGCCCAGGACCTCGCGAGAACGTTCAGCAGGAGCGTCTCGTCCTCGGTCGGGAGCAGGAGCGCCGGACTGTCCTGGAGCTCGACGTCGAGACCGGAGGACTCCCAGACCGCGGAGCCAGGAACGATGGTCACCACACTCGCTCGCTTCCGTAGAAGAGGTGTTCGCCCGCAGGGCCGTGGTAGTGAGGCAGGGCGTAGGTGTTGTTGTCGGCGAAGTAGTGGCCGTTGGCATGGTGGTGCACCGTGACCAGGCTCCCGTCGTCCGCGATGGCGTCGAGCTCCTCCCACGGCTCGCTGCGAGGACCATTGAGATTCGGGTTCCGACCGTACATGGTGCGAGTCTCCACCAGGGCATGGTCGGTGACGCCGTGGGCGTCGAGCGCAGCTGCGCGGGCCTCTGGCTGGGTGTCGAAGTAGCGGTCAGCCTTCTTCGAGACGAGCTCGGTCGCTTCCGCCCGGCTCGTGCCGGCAGCACCTCCCAGCCCGTGGCCGCCGGCGTTGTGGACGAGGACGGGGTGGTGGCCGGCGAGGACGTAGTAGGTGTGGTGGTTCTCGACGTGGATGTTGTGGACGGCTGTCGGGTGGTCGGTGTGCTCGACGTCGATGCGGTCGAGGGTGACCGTTCCTTGCGGGGTGGTGAGGATGTCGCCGGGTTGCAGGTCGCGGGCGAGGATCCAGCCCATGTTCGCGACCATGAAGGGGTGTTCGTCGGTGGTGGTGACCGGGTGGCCGTCGATGGTGAGGTGGTAGAGCGTCGAGGTGGTGCGGGCGAAGGTCTGGGTGACGAGGTGCAGGGCGTCGTGGCCGGTGGTCTGGTCGTGGGCCCAGACCTTGTCGCCCGCGCGGAGGGTCTCGATGGGGCGGTCGCCGTGGGGGGTGCGGATGAGGGTGCCGGCGGTGAAGCAGGTGCCGAACCCGACCTTGCACCAGGCCTGCTTCGCGCCCTGGGAGACGCCTTGCTTGAGGGCGGCCTTGGACAGGCCGGTGGCGGCCTTGGCGGCTCCGCCGAGCCCGATGACGGACAGCGCGGCCCCGGCGATGGCGATGCCGGCCTCGGTCCAGGAGCGTTCCCCGGTGGCGGCCAGGGTGATGTTCGCGACCATGGACACGATCGCGGCGACGGCGGCCACGACGAGCAGCACCCCGGCAAGGGCGGTGCCGACGATGGGGATGAACGCGACCACGATCGCCAGGACCCCGGCGATGGTGGAGACCATGTCGGCGACGTCGGCGATGGCGGCCACGACCTTGGCGCCCCAGTCGTCCCACCAGCCGTCGTTGAGGTCGTCGGTGCCGGTGATGTCCTCGATGCGGTCGGCGGCGGTACGGGCGGCGCGGTCCCGGTCGCTCACGGCGGTCTCGATGCAGGTGCGGGCTCCGGCGACCTGCCCGGCGGCGGCGGCGGCGTCGGCGGCGGCGGCGCGGGCCTGGCGGGTGTGGTCGGCGCGTTCGACGGGGTCGGTGGCGGCGCCGGCGAGGTCTTGCCAGTGGTCGGCCGTGCGGTGCGACGCGGCGGCGACGTCGGCGGCCTGGCGGGCCTGTTCCAGAGCGGTCAGGGTCTCGGCCTGCACGCGTTCGAGGTCGCGGGCGTAGTCGACCAGCGCGTCCCCGGCGGCTTGGTAGCGGGCGTGGGCGCGGCGGATCTGGGCGATCGTGTCGTCCTTGGTCTCCATCAGGGCGTCCAACGCGTGGGAGACGGTCCCGGCGACGTCGAGGCGACCCAGGGCGGTCGCGGCGTCGTCGATCGCCCCGGCGACGTCCTGGTAGTCGCGCCCCCCGGCCAGGACGAGGACGGGGTCGCCGGGGGTGGGGTCGACGTCCAGCCCGACGGGGGACCAGTCGGCGGGCCTCACACCGCACCGCCCGGACCGGCCGCCGCAGCCGGTGCCGTGGAGCCGTCGCCCTGGATGCCACGGGCGAGATCGGCGTCGACGTCGGTGAACGCCTGGGCGACCTGGGTCGAGGAGTCCGCCAGGAGGCGCAGGTTCTGGGTCATCTTCGTCCGGGTGTCGTCCCAGGAGGAGGTGAAGTCCCGCACCACCCCGGCCAGGCCCTCGTGCCCGACGGCGTCGGCGATCCGGTCGGAGCGCACACCGGCGTTCTCGAACTCGTCCGCGACGACGCCCAGACGTTCGCCCAGGGTCCGGACCGCGTCGAGGTCCATCTTGAGGTCCACCACGACCTACCACCTCCGACCTGGGAGATTATCGACGCGGGCCCCCCGGCGCCATGGGGAGGGCTCCCCGTCCCACGGGTCGGACGACGCCGTCCGGGCGGAACGCCGAGCCGGAGGGAGACCGGGCCCACGGAGCGCCGCGGGGCGCAGACCGGTGCCCCACCGCTCACCAGGGGAGTCGCGCCTCCCGGACGACGGGCGCCGCGGTCCGGTAGTCCCCGAGCCGGGCCCAGGTGAGCCGCACCCGGACCACGGCGATCGCCGGGTCGAGCAGCGAGCCCGCGAACTGCGGGAACGCCGTGCGGTACGCGTCCGCGCAGCGTCCCCGTTCGGCGCCGTGCACCACCTCCGCGAGCCCCTCGGCCTGGAGCGTCACGCCGTCGGGACCGCCGACGACCACCGCTGCCCGGGCGTCCCGGCGCACGTTCGTCACGGTCCGGGACGTGGCCCGCGCGTCCAGCACGAGCTCGCCCCGGTCGGTCGTCGCCAGCGAGAGGTACGCGGCCTGGGGCTCGCCCTGCGGGCCCAGGGTCGTCAGGACGCCGTCGCCGTGCGCACGGACGAACCCCATGAGGTCGTCGAGCCCGAGCCGGTCGGCGGGTCGCTGCGTCACGCCGGCAACCCTAGGGCACCCGGACGAGAGCAGGCCCACCCCGTCCGCGGGACGCATGCCCACGGCCAGCGACTAAACTCGTCCCGTCGCACGCGCGACCCCTGCCGCGGACCGTCACCGATCGGCGGCCGCCCCACCTTCCGTCACGAAAGGACCCCTCCGTGCTCCGCACCCACACGGCCGGCTCACTGCGGGCCGAGCACATCGGCCAGACCGTCACCCTCACCGGGTGGGTCGATCGCCGCCGGGATCACGGGGGAGTGGCCTTCATCGACCTGCGTGACGCCTCGGGCATCGCCCAGGTCGTCATCCGCGACGAGTCGGTGGCGCACCCGCTGCGCGCCGAGTTCGTCCTGCAGGTCACCGGCACGGTGTCGGCACGCCCCGAGGGCAACGCGAACGCGAACCTCGCCACCGGCGAGATCGAGCTCATCGCGAGCGACGTCGTCGTGCTCAACGAGTCCGCACCCCTGCCGTTCCAGGTCTCCACCGCGCTCGCCGAGACCGAGGTCGTCGGCGAGGAGGCGCGCCTCGCGCACCGCTACCTCGACATCCGCCGCCCGGTGACGTCCAACGCGCTGCGACTGCGCTCGAAGGTCAACGCGGCCGCGCGCGAGGTGCTCGGGCAGCACGACTTCGTCGAGGTCGAGACCCCGACGCTGACCCGCTCCACCCCGGAGGGCGCCCGCGACTTCCTCGTCCCGGCGCGTCTCGCCCCCGGGTCCTGGTACGCGCTGCCGCAGAGCCCGCAGCTGTTCAAGCAGCTCCTCATGGTGGGCGGCCTGGAGCGCTACTACCAGATCGCCCGCTGCTACCGCGACGAGGACTTCCGCGCCGACCGGCAGCCCGAGTTCACCCAGCTCGACGTCGAGATGAGCTTCGTCGACCAGGACGACGTCATCGCCCTGGCCGAGCAGATCCTCGTCGCGCTGTGGAAGCTGGTCGACGTCGAGATCCCCACCCCGATCGCGCGCATGACGTTCGCGGAGGCGATGCGCCTGTACGGCTCGGACAAGCCGGACCTGCGCTTCGGCAACCCCCTGGTCGAGCTGACCGACTACTTCGCCGAGACGCCGTTCCGCGTGTTCCAGGCCGAGTACGTGGGCGCCGTGGTCATGCCCGGCGGCGCCGACCAGCCGCGCCGGCAGTTCGACGCGTGGCAGGAGTGGGCCAAGCAGCGCGGCGCCCGGGGCCTGGCCTACGTGACGTTCGCCGCCGACGGCACGCTGGGCGGGCCGGTCGCGAAGAACCTGTCCGACGACGAGCGCGAGGGCCTCGCCGCCGCCACCGGTGCGCAGCCGGGCGACGCGGTGTTCTTCGCCGCCGGCAAGACGTCGGACTCCCGCGCCCTGCTGGGTGCGGCGCGCGTCGAGATCGCGCACCGCACCGGGCAGGTCGACGACGACGCGTGGGCGTTCGTGTGGGTCGTCGACGCTCCGCTGTTCAAGCCGACCGGAGACGCTGCCGACGAGGGTGACGTGGCGCTCGGCAACTCCGCCTGGACCGCCGTGCACCACGCGTTCACCTCGCCCAAGCCGGAGTGGGTCGACACGTTCGAGTCGGACCCGGGCAACGCGCTGGCCTACGCCTACGACATCGTCTGCAACGGCAACGAGATCGGTGGCGGCTCGATCCGTATCCACCGCCGGGACGTCCAGGAGCGCGTCTTCGACGTCATGGGCATCGGGCCGGCCGAGGCGCAGGAGAAGTTCGGCTTCCTGCTCGACGCGTTCAAGTTCGGCGCCCCGCCGCACGGCGGCATCGCGTTCGGCTGGGACCGCATCGTCGCCCTGCTGACGAAGTCGCCGTCCATCCGCGACGTCATCGCGTTCCCCAAGTCCGGTGGCGGCTACGACCCGCTCACCGACGCGCCCGCCCCGATCACCCCGGAGCAGCGCAAGGAGGCCGGCGTCGACGCCGTCGCGGACAAGAAGTCGTCCGACGAGGCCGCCGTCGCGGACACGGAGGCCTGACGGCCCTCGACGCCGCACGGCTCGCCCCGGTGACCGCACGGTCGCCGGGGCGAGCCTGTCCCCGCGCCGGGTCGACCAACGGCTCGGCCTCACGTTCGTCCAGTCGTTCGAGAGCCGGCGAGCGATCCGCTGACGTTCGCCGGGCTCAGCGGGGGGACGGAGCGTCCGTCCACGCCAGGTAGCCGTCCGGGCGCACGAGCAGCGCGCTGCGGCGGTCGTCCGCACGGTGCACGACGATGCGGTGCCCGACGTCGGTCTCGCCGGCGACGGCCGCGGGTGGGTCGGCAGCCGGGTCACCGACCGCGTCCGGACGGGGCAGCACCAGGACGAACCGGCCGGCGCGCAGCGCCTCGGCCAGCCGTGCCCCCGCCGGCCCGACCACGAGCGGCAGGTCGGGGACCCGGCGTCCGACCCACCGATGGCCGCCCGACGGAGCGGGGTAGCGGATGCCGATCCCGGACACCATGAGCGCCGCGCGGCGTCGTGCGGGAGCGCCGTGCGCCAGGACCGTGCCCGCGGCCGACCGTGCGAGCCGCCCCCGGCGCCCCCGGGCGACGGCGAGCCGCAGGATGCCACCGGACGCGCGCACGACCCCCGCACCCACGCGGTGACGCTCCGTGGAGTACTCGTCGAGCACGGCGTCGTCGCCGCCGCGCAGCGCACCCACCAGGCGCCACGACAGGTTCGCGGCGTCCTGGAGGCCGGTGTTCATACCCATCCCGCCGGCCGGGCTGTGCGCGTGCGCGGCGTCCCCCGCGAGCAGCACCCGACCGACGCGGTAGGTGGGTGCCTGACGCTCGTCGGCGGCGAACCGGCCGCCGTACCGCAGCTCGCACATCCCGAGGTCGTCGCCGAGGGTCCCGCGGGCCACCTCGCGGACCTCGTCCAGCGTCACCGGCTCGTCCAGGTCGCGCTCCCCGCGCCACCCGATGAACCGGTACCAGCCGTCGCCGAACGGGGCGAGGAACCCGAGGTCGCCGTCGCGGGACGCGACGGTCAGGACGTCGGGCGGACGGCGGGAGAGCCGGACGTCGGCGAGGATCATCGCGCGGATCACCGTGCGGCCCGGGAACGGCACCCCCAGCGCCTGCCGCACGGTCGACCGGACGCCGTCCGTCCCGACCGCCCACGGGGCCCGCCGCCGGTCCGCGCCGTCCGGGGTCGCGACGTCCAGGGTCACGCCGTCGGCGTCCTGCAGCATGCTGGTGACGCGGTGGTCGTGGCGGAACCGCACCCCGGCGTCGAGCGCCCGCCGTCGCAGCAGCCGCTCCACCTCGTACTGGGGCGTGACGAGCACGAACGGGAACCGGCCGGGCAGGTCGGCCAGCGGGACCTCGGCCCCGGCGAACACCCGCACGGCGCCGACCCGGGTCCCGGTGCGGAGCAGGTCGTCGGACAGGCCGCGCGCGTCCAGCAGCTCCAGGGTGCGGGCGTGCACCGCGAACGCGCGGGTGAGGTTGCTCTGCGTGCCCGGACGCTTCTCCAGCACGGTCACCCGCAACCCCGCCGTCGCGAGGTCGCCCGCGAGGAACAGACCGGTGGGTCCGGCGCCGACGACCAGCACGTCGTCGGCGGGGCTCAGGTGCCCGGCGCTGCTCACGACCCCGACCGTACGCCCGGGCGGACGGCGCCCGCCAGCGCGGACGTCAGGCGGGGCTCGGCCAGAGCACGGGGACCAGGACCACCGTGGCGACCACCGCGACGAGCGTGAAGACCCAGCCGAAGCGGGCGTAGTCGGTGAACCGGTAGCCGCCCGGGCCGTACACCATCATGTTCGTCTGGTAGCCGATGGGGGAGAGGAACGACGCGGACGCGGCGACGGCGACGGCGATGGCCGCTCCGCGCGGGTCCAGCCCGGCGGCGCCCGCGGTGGTGACGGCGACCGGCAGCATGAGCAGCGCGGCCGCGTTGTTGGTGATGAGCTCGGTGAGCAGCACGGTGGCCAGCACGAGCCCGAGCAGCACGCCGTAGACGCCGAACCCGCCGAAGGCGTCCACCAGCCCGCCGGCCATCAGCTCGGCCAGCCCCGACGCCTGCATCGCCGCGGCCAGCCCGAAGGCCGACGCGATGACCACGATGACCTCGACGTCGATGGCGCGGCGCGCCTCGAGCGGCGTGAGCACCTTGGTCGCGACGAGGGCGATCGCCGCGACCAGGGAACCGCTGAGGATGGGCACGAGCCCGGTGGCCGCGAGGACGACGACGCCGAGGAGCAGCGCGACCGGCAGCCAGGCGCGCGGGGCGGCGGTGGGGGCCTTGCCGTCGAGCTCGGCGACCAGCAGGAAGTCGGCGCGGTCGCGCCAGCGGGCCTTGAAGTCGGGGTCGCTGACCAGGATCAGCGTGTCGCCCAGCCGGATCCGCTCGGTGCCGAGGGTGCCCTCGACGAGGCGGCCGGACCGGTGGATGCCGAGCACGGCGGCCTGGTACATGGCCCGGAAGCCCACGTCCTTGAGGGTGCTGCCGATCAAGGGGGAGCGAGAACCGACGACGGCCTCGAAGTAGCGGACCGAGGACTGGCCCAGGTCCATGACGTGGTGCATCTCCGCCGAGCGCAGGCCGCGTGTCTCCTGCAGGTCCACGACCTTCTCGATCGGGCCGACGAAGTGCAGGCGGTTGCCGCCGCGCAGCACCGTCTCCGGGCGGACGGGGGCGATGACGGTGTCGCCGCGGTCGACGGACACGAGGAACAGGCCCGACAGGTCGCGCAGCTTCGCCTCCTCGACGGTCCGACCGTCGACCGGCCCGCCCGGCTCGACGATCATCTCGACGGAGAACCGCCGGCCCTCCTCCTCGATCTCGGTGCGCACCGAGCGGCGCCCGGGCAGCAGCACCGGCGCGAGCAGCACCATCAGGACCAGGCCGACCAGAGCGATGGGCAGGCCCAGCTTGCCGATCTCGAAGAAGCCCATCTCCGGCAGGCCGAGCGCCGTCATCTGCCCCGAGACGACGAGGTTCGTGGACGTGCCGATGACCGTGAGCAGCCCACCGAGGATGGCCGCGTAGGAGACCGGGATGAGGAACTTCGACACCGACAGGCCGCGCCGGCGTGCCCAGGTCGTCACCTCGGGCACGAGCATCGCGACGATGGGGGTGTTGTTGAGGAACGCCGACGCGCCCATCGTCGGCGCGAGCGTGCGCAGCAGCGGGAGGCGGTACGTGCCCTTGTCGCCCATCGTGTTCTGCGTCACGGCGGACAGCGCGCCTGTCTTCTCGATCCCCGCCGCCAGCACGTAGAGCGCCGCGACGGTGATGGGCGCGGAGTTGGAGAACCCGGAGAACGCCTCCTCGGGCGTGACGACGCCGGTGACCATGACGACGACGGCGCCGCCGAACACCGTGACGGCCGGTGACACCCGGCCCCGCACGAGGACGGCCAGCACGGCCACGATCACGGCGAGCGTGATCCAGGCGTCGATGGTCATGCAGGGTGCTCCTGTCATTCCGAGCGGGGAGGGTGGGTTTGGCCTGGCGGGCAGGCGGTGCTGCGACGGGAACGGTAGCAGCCGACGGGCCGTCGGCTCCTCCCGCCGGGGCCGGGCGGCGCCCGCGTCGGACGCGCGAACTAGGCTCGCCGCATGGACCTGTTCGACACCGCGACCACCGGCACGCACGGCACGCCGGTCACGACGCGGGCCGGGGCCGGCGCACCGCTGGCCGTGCGGATGCGACCCCGCACCCTGGACGAGGTCACCGGGCAGGGCCACCTGCTGGTGCCGGGCTCCCCGCTGCGTCGCCTCGTCGAGCCCGCCGACGACGCCGCCCGCCGCGCCGCGCCGGGCTCGGTGATCCTGTGGGGCCCGCCCGGCGTCGGCAAGACGACGCTCGCCTACCTCGTGGCCACCAGCGCCGGCCGCCGGTTCGTCGAGCTGTCCGCGGTCACCGCGGGCGTCAAGGACGTCCGCCAGGTCGTCGAGGACGCCCGGCGCCGCCTGGCCACCGGCGGCGAGGAGACGGTGCTGTTCATCGACGAGGTGCACCGGTTCTCCAAGACCCAGCAGGACGCCCTGCTGCCCAGCGTCGAGAACCGCTGGGTGACCCTGGTGGCCGCCACCACGGAGAACCCGTCGTTCTCCGTCAACTCCCCGCTGCTGTCCCGGTCGCTGCTGCTCACCCTGCGCCCGCTGACCGGCGAGGACGTGCGCACCCTCGTGGAGCGCGCCGTGGCGGACGAACGCGGCCTGGCCGGGTCCGTCGCCCTCGACGACGACGCGCTCGACCAGCTCGTGCGGATGGCCGGGGGAGACGCCCGCAAGGCGCTCACCGTGCTGGAGGCCGCCGCCGGGGCGGCGCTCGGCGACGCGCGCGAGTCCACCGACCCCGGCCCCGCCACCGTGGACCTCGCCACCGTCGAGCGTGCCGTCGACGTCGCTGCCGTCCGCTACGACCGCGACGGCGACCAGCACTACGACGTCGTCTCCGCGTTCATCAAGTCGATCCGCGGCTCCGACGTCGACGCGGCGCTGCACTACCTCGCCCGCATGGTCGCCGCGGGGGAGGACCCCCGGTTCATCGCCCGGCGCCTGGTCATCTCCGCGGCGGAGGACGTCGGCATGGCCGACCCGTCGGCGCTGCAGACCGCCGTCGCCGCCGCGCAGGCCGTCCAGCTCATCGGCATGCCGGAAGGGCGCATCGTGCTCGCCGAGGCGGTCGTGCACCTCGCCACCGCCCCCAAGTCGAACCGCGCCTACGCCGGGATCGGCGCCGCCCTCGAGGACGTCGCCGCGGGGCGCATCGGCACCGTGCCGGGGCACCTGCGCGACGCCCACTACCCGGGCGCCAAGCAGCTCGGCCACGGCAAGGGCTACGTGTACTCCCACGACGAGCCGCACGGCGTCGCGGCCCAGCAGTACCTCCCGGACGAGCTCGTGGGGCGCCGCTACTACGAGCCGAGCGACCGCGGGTACGAGCGCCAGGTCGCCGACCGGCTCGAGCGCATCCGCGAGATTCTCGACCGCTGACCGGGTGGGCGAGACCTCCGTCACGGCTCGAGGAACCACCCCGGCAGGCTGCTAAGATGTTCAGGTTGCCCTCGTGGCGACCGCCTGGGACCTCGGCCCTGCGAACCCCGTCCGGCACCTGTCGGACCAGGTTCCGTCGGCTGGTCCCGCACCCGACCTTCCTCGGATCGACTCGGGTGTGACCTCCACCATCACGACAGGACAGGAAGACACGCATGACCGCTGTCACCAAGTCGCGCCGCCAGGTGCGCCTCAGCCGCAAGCTCGGCATCCCCCTGACCCCGAAGGCCGTGCGCCACTTCGAGAAGCGCCCGTACCCCCCGGGTGAGCACGGCCGCGCCCGCAAGCGCACCGAGTCGGACTACGCCGTCCGCCTCCGCGAGAAGCAGCGTCTGCGCGCCCAGTACATGCTGCGCGAGAAGCAGCTGCTCAAGGTCTACGAGAACGCCCGCAAGCACCCGGGCCTGACCGGTGAGGTCATGGTCGAGGACCTCGAGACCCGCCTCGACGCGCTCGTGCTGCGCGCCGGCTTCGGTCGCACCATCCTGCAGGCCCGCCAGCACGTGACCCACCGTCACATCCTGGTGGACGGCAAGATCGTCGACCGTCCGTCCTTCCGCGTGAAGCCGGGCCAGACCATCCAGGTCAAGCCGAAGTCGCAGACCACCACGCCGTTCCAGGTCGCCGCCGCCGGCGCGCACCGCGACGTCCTGCCGGAGCTCCCGGGCTACCTGGACGTCTCGCTGGAGAAGCTCTCGGCCACGCTGACCCGTGCGCCGAAGCGCGCCGAGGTCCCCGTGACCTGCGACGTCCAGCTGGTCGTCGAGTTCTACGCCCGCTGATCGCGCCACCGCGCACAGCAGGCACGACGCCCCGTCCCCGCTCCGGGGACGGGGCGTCCGTCGTTGGATAGGGTGGCGACGCACCCGAGGCGAGGAGATCTCAATGTCCGTTGGCGACGTGGCCGGCCTGGTGGCCGCCTTCGCGTTCGTCCTGCTCGTCGGCTTCCTGGCCGTCCCTCTCATCAAGCTGGGACGCGCCCTCGACGAGACCTCCCGGTCCATCCGGGAGCTCACCGAGCACTCCGTGCCGATCCTCGACGAGGCAGCCACCACCGTCGCCTCGACGAACGAGCAGCTCGTCAAGGTCGACACCATCACGACGTCCGCCGCGCAGGTCAGCGAGAACGTGTCCGCGCTCGCGGGCCTGTACGCCTCGACGCTGGGGCGCCCGCTGGTCAAGGTCGCGTCCTTCTCCTACGGCGTCCGCGAGGGCTTCGCCCGGGCCTGGCGCTCGTCGTCGAAGGACGCGCGGTGATCCGCCGCCTGTTCTGGGTCGGCGTCGGCGTGACGGTCACGGTCGTGGTGGTCGTCAAGGGCCGCCAGATGGTGGCGCGGTACGCCCCGCAGGCCGTCGTCGACCGCGCGGAGGACCTGGGCCGCGACGTGTCGCGCCGGTCGGGCACGTTCCTGGCGACGTTCCGCCGGGAGTTCGCCACCGCGCGGGACGCGCGCGAGGCCGAGCTGGTCGCCGCGCTGCTGGCCGAGGGCCAGACCCACCCCGACGACGTGCGCGCCGCCCGTGACGTGCACCCGCGCCACGCCGCCGGCCAACCGCCCGTCGACCCGGAGGCCGCCACCCGCGCCGACGAGGACGAGCTCGGCTACTCGTTCTGACCCCGGTCCGGACCATCCGCGCCGACGCGCGACAATGGTTCCAGGATCCCTCTCACCTCTCCCGAAGGACATCATGCGCACCGCCGACATCCGCCAGCGTTGGCTCGACTACTTCGCCTCGAAGGACCACCACGTGGTCCCGAGCGTCTCCCTGGTCTCCCCGGACCCGTCGATCCTGTTCACGATCGCCGGCATGGTGCCCTTCATCCCGTACATCCTCGGGACCGAGCCGGCCCCGTGGCCGCGCGTGGCGAGCGTGCAGAAGTGCATCCGCACGAACGACATCGAGAACGTGGGCCGCACGACGCGCCACGGCACGTTCTTCCAGATGAACGGCAACTTCTCGTTCGGCGACTACTTCAAGGCCGGTGCCATCGACTTCGCCTGGGATCTGCTCACCAGCTCCCAGGACGAGGGTGGCTACGGCCTGGACGGCGACCGGCTGTGGGTCACCCTCTGGAACGAGGACCACGAGGCGTACGAGGCGCTGACGAAGACGATCGGCCTCGACCCGAAGCACATCGTGCGCCTGCCGCGCGAGGAGAATTTCTGGGACACCGGCCAGCCGGGCCCGGCGGGCCCCTGCGCGGAGTGGCACTACGACCGCGGTCCCGCCTACGGTCCGGAGGCCGAGGGCGGAGACGTCGACCCGGGCGGTGACCGCTACCTGGAGATCTGGAACCTCGTCTTCGACCAGTTCGTGCGCGGCGAGGGCCAGGGCAAGAACTACCCCCTGCTGGGCGAGCTCGACCAGAAGGCCATCGACACCGGGGCCGGCCTGGAGCGGATCGCCTACCTGCTGCAGGGCAAGGAGAACCTCTACGAGATCGACGAGGTCTACCCCGTCATCTCGACCGTCGAGGACCTCACGGGCCGCCGCTACGGCGCCGACCCGGAGGACGACGTGCGCATGCGCGTCATCGCGGACCACGTGCGCTCGGCCCTCATGGTGATCGGCGACGGCGTGCGCCCGGCGAACGAGGGCCGCGGCTACGTGCTGCGCCGGCTCATCCGCCGCGCGGTGCGCGCGGTGCGCCTGCTCGGCGTTGAGGACGAGGCCCTGCCCCTCCTGCTCCCGGTCTCGAAGGACGCGATGAAGGCGTCCTACCCGGAGCTCGAGGCGAGCTTCGACACCATCAGCCAGGTCGCGTACGGCGAGGAGGAGGCGTTCCGCCGGACCCTCACCGCCGGCACGACGATCCTCGACACCGCCGTGCAGCGGGTCAAGTCCTCCGCCGACGGCGGCACCCCGGTGCTCGGCGGCGCCGAGGCGTTCCAGCTCCACGACACCTACGGGTTCCCCATCGACCTCACCCTCGAGATGGCGGCCGAGCAGGGCGTCCAGGTCGACGAGAAGGCGTTCCGCGACCTCATGGCGGAGCAGAAGCGCCGCGCCCGTGCGGACGCGCTGGCCAAGAAGACGGGCCACGCCGACCTGCGCGCGTACGAGCACCTGCACAAGGATCTGACGACGCCCGTCGAGTTCCTCGGGTACACCGACACCCAGGCCGCGGTGAACGTCGTGGGCCTGCTCGTCGACGGCACCCCGACCCCGGCCGTCTCCGCCCCGGCGGACGTCGAGGTCGTGCTGGACCGCACCCCGTTCTACGCGGAGGCGGGCGGTCAGCTCGCCGACCAGGGCACGATCGTGCTCGACGGCGGCGCCACCATCGAGGTGGACGACGTGCAGCGGCCGATCGCCGGCCTGACCGTCCACCGTGGTCGCCTCACCGACGGCACGGTCGCCGTCGGCGACCCGGGCACGGCCGCGATCGACACGAGCCGTCGAGTGGCGATCAGCCGTGCGCACTCGGCGACGCACATGATCCACAAGGCGCTGCACGAGCTCGTCGGTGACGACCGCACCCAGGCCGGGTCGGAGAACGCCCCCAGCCGCATCCGGTTCGACTTCCGCTCCCCGGCGGCGGTGCCCGCGTCGGCGCTGAGCGAGATCGAGGAGCGCGTCAACACCCGCCTGACGGAGAACCTCGAGGTCACCGACGCGACGATGAACATCGCCAAGGCCCGCGAGCTCGGCGCCATGGCGCTGTTCGGCGAGAAGTACGGCGAGAACGTGCGCGTCGTGTCCATCGGCGGTGACTGGTCGCGCGAGCTCTGCGGCGGCACGCACGTGCGAGCCACCGGCGAGCTGGGCCGCGTCGCGCTGCTCGGCGAGTCGTCCATCGGCTCGGGCGTGCGTCGCGTCGACGCGCTCGTCGGCGACGGGGCCTACGGCTTCCACGCCAAGGAGCACGCCCTGGTCGGCCAGCTCACCGGCCTGCTCAACGTCCGTGCGGACGAGCTCGCGGACCGTGTCGGCTCGCTGCTGTCCCGCGTGAAGGAGACCGAGAAGGAGCTGGCGTCGCTCCGTCAGGCCCGACTGCTGGCCGCCGCGT
Source organism: Isoptericola dokdonensis DS-3 (assembly GCF_001636295.1). Taxonomy (NCBI): domain Bacteria; kingdom Bacillati; phylum Actinomycetota; class Actinomycetes; order Micrococcales; family Promicromonosporaceae; genus Isoptericola; species Isoptericola dokdonensis. Next base: position 597,367 of record NZ_CP014209.1, read on the forward strand.
CGTCGCTCGTCGCGGACGCGCCGAGGGTCGGTGCCGTCCGTGTCGTCGCGCACGACGCCGGCGAGGTCGCCTCCGCCGACGACCTGCGCACCCTCGTGCTCGACGTGCGCGGCCGTCTCGGCGAGTCCGACCCGGCCGTCGTCGCGGTCGCGGGCGCGGCGAACGGGCGCCCGCTGATCGTCGTGGCGACGAACGCCGCGGCCCGGGACGCGGGCCTGCGGGCAGGCGACTTCGTCAAGGCCGCCGCGACCACGCTCGGCGGCGGTGGCGGCGGCAAGCCGGACCTCGCCCAGGGCGGCGGCACCGACGTCGCGGCCGTCCCGGCAGCGCTCGAGGGTGTGACGGCACAGGTCGAGGCGGCCGCGGGTGCCTGACCTGGCGCGTGGGGCCCGGATCGGGGTCGACGTCGGCAAGGCCCGCATCGGGCTGGCCGGCTCCGACCCCGACGGGCTCGTCGCCACGCCCGTGGAGACGGTGCCGCGCGTGCTGGACGTGCCGCGCGGCGCCGACGGCGCGCCGTCCGTGACCGCTGACGTCGCACGGATCGCCGCCGAGGTGACCGACCGCTTCGCCGCCGCCGTGTACGTGGGCCTGCCGCGGCACCTGTCGGGCAGCGAGGGTGCGGCGACCGCCGACGCCCGCGAGTTCGCGGGCCGGCTGGCGCGCGTGGTGGCGCCCGTGCCGGTGCACCTCGTGGACGAGCGGATGACGACCGTGTCGGCCCACGCGAACCTTCGCGCCGCCGGAAAGCGGACATCCCAGCACAGGTCTGTCATCGACCAGGCCGCAGCCGTTATCATTCTGCAACACGCACTCGACGTGGAGCGGGCCTCGGGCCACCGGGCCGGCGAGCTCGTCGAGACGCACTGACCCGGCCGACCACCGACGACCCGAAGGACACCCAGGCGTGACGGACCTCTTCGAGCCCTCCACGATCCAGCGACAGGCCCCGCCGCCGTCGCGGGGTCGGTCTGCGGCGAGCAAGCGTGCCGCCCGCAAGCGCAAGCGTCGTCGGCAGCAGCGTACGGCGTTCATCCTCGTCCTGCTCCTCGGGCTCCTCGGCGTCGGGGGATACCTCGTGCTCGACCGGGTCGGGAGCTCGCTGGCCGGGTTCGAGTGGCCGTGGTCGGCGCAGGCGGAGGACTACGCGGGGCCGGGCGTCGACCCCGTGCAGGTCGAGATCCCCGAGGGGGCGACCGGCGCGGTGATGGGCGACGTGCTGGCGGACGCCGACGTCGTCGCGAGCGTCGCCGCCTTCAACGAGGCCTTCGAGGCCACGCCCGGGGCCTCCGGCATCCAGCCGGGCACCTACGAGCTCCTCACGCAGATGAGCGCGGCCGACGCCGTCCAGCAGCTCGTCGCGAACGAGAAGATCCAGACGAACGTCACCATCCCCGAGGGCTACACCGTCGAGCAGATCGCCGACCGGATCGCCTCGGTGACCGAGTTCTCGCGCGAGGAGATCGACGCCGCGCTCGACGACCCGCAGGCCATCGGCCTGCCCAAGGTGGCGGACGGCAACCCCGAGGGCTGGCTGTTCCCGAAGACCTACTCCGTCCAGCCCGGCGACTCGGTGGCCGACCTGCTGTCCACGATGGTCGGTCAGACCAAGACCGAGCTCGAGTCGCTCGGGGTCGCCAAGGACGACTGGGAGGACACGATCATCAAGGCCTCGCTCATCGAGCGGGAGGCGAAGTTCGCCCCGGATCGCCCCAAGATGGCGCGTGCGATCGAGAACCGGCTGGATCGCGACATGATCCTCCAGATCGACGCCGCGGTGGCCTACGGGCTGGGCAAGCCGGGCACGGAGCTGACCCAGGCGGACCTCAGCGACCCCGAGAACCCGTACAACCTGTACGAGCACGTCGGGCTGCCCCCGGGCCCGATCTCGAACCCGGGAGCGTCGTCGATCGAGGCCGTGATGAATCCTGCCGACGGCGACTGGATCTTCTGGGTCGCTGTGAACCTGGACACGGGCGAGACGAAGTTCTCGGAGACCAACGCGCAGCACGAGGAGTACCGGAACGAGCTCCGCGCCTGGATGGAGGAGAACGGCTCCTGATGTCCGCTCCCCGTCGCGCGGCGGTGCTCGGGCACCCGGTCGCGCACTCGCTGTCGCCTGTCCTGCACACGGCCGCCTACGAGGCTCTGGGCCTGGACGGCTGGCGGTACACGGCGATCGACGCCACCGGTGAGGGCCTGCCGGCGTTCGTGCGCGGCCTCGACCTCGGCTGGGCAGGTCTCAGCATCACGATGCCGCTCAAGCAGCTGGTCATGGACCTCGTGGACCACGTGGACCCGCTGGCACGTGCCGTCGGTGCCGTCAACACGGTCCTGGTCGGCACCGCGCAGTGCGGGGTGACGCTGACGGGCACCAACACGGACGTCTACGGCCTGGTCACGGCGGTCCGGGAGGGCTTCGCCGCGCGGCACGGCAGCCGGGACGTCCCGGTGGCCGACGCCGTCGTGCTCGGCGGGGGAGCGACGGCGGCCTCGACCCTGGCCGCGCTCGGCGAGCTCGGCTGCACCAGCCCGCTGGTGCTCGTGCGCAGCCTCGCCCGCACCACGGCCCTTCAGGAGGCTGCCGCCCGCATGGGGGTCACGCCCCGGTTCGAGGTGCTGGACCTCGCCGCCACGCCCGCGATGGTGACCGGCGCCGACGTCGTCGTGTCGACGATGCCCGCCTACGCCGCGGACCCGGTCGCCGAGGCCCTGCGTGCCCGGGGTGCGCAGGCCCGCGGGGTGCTGCTCGACGTCGTGTACGACCCGCGCCCGACGGCCCTGTCCCGGGCGTACGAGGGGCTCGGCGGCACCGTCGTCGGAGGGGAACGCATGCTGCTGCACCAGGCGGTCGAGCAGGTGCGGCTCATGACGGGCCGCCCGGGCCCGGAGGCCGCGATGGACGCCGCGCTGCAGGGCGTGCTCGCCGCCGAGGCCGCCTGACCGGTCCGGCGCAGCCGTCGTCCGGCATCCGGCCACCGGCCGGGCCGGGACCGCAGGCGTGAAAGAATCACGACCATGCTGCGCTGGTTGACGTCCGGAGAGTCGCACGGTCAGGCCCTCGTGGGCGTCATGGAAGGGCTGCCCGCGGGCGTCGAGCTGGTGACGGCCGACATCCAGGACGCCCTCGCCCGCCGCCGTCTCGGCTACGGCCGGGGCGCGCGCATGAAGTTCGAGAAGGACGAGGTGCGGGTCCTGGGCGGGCTGCGCCACGGCGTCACGCAGGGCGGGCCGCTCGCCATCGAGGTCGGCAACACCGAGTGGCCGAAGTGGACGGACGTCATGTCGGCCGACCCGGTGGCCCGCGACGCGCTGCTCGTCGACGCCGGCACGGGTGACGAGCGCGAGATCGCGCGCAACCGTCCCCTCACCCGCCCGCGGCCCGGCCACGCCGACCTGGTGGGCATGCGCAAGTACGGGTTCGACGACGCCCGCCCCGTCCTGGAGCGCGCGAGCGCCCGCGAGACCGCCACCCGGGTGGCGCTCGGCACGGCGGCCGCGAAGTTCCTCGAGCAGGCCGCCGGCATCCGGCTGGTCAGCCACGTGACGGCGATCGGCCCGGTCGAGGTGCCCGAGGACGCCGACCTCCCGACCCCCGAGGACCTGTCCGCGCTCGACGGCGACCCGGTGCGCTGCTTCCACGGGCCCTCCAGCGACGCGATGGTCGCCGAGATCGACGCCTGCCACAAGGACGGCGACACCCTCGGCGGCGTCGTCGAGGTGCTCGCCTACGACGTGCCGACGGGGCTCGGCACCTACGTGCACGGCGACCGGCGGCTGGACGCCCGCCTGGCCGGTGCTCTCATGGGCATCCAGGCGATCAAGGGCGTCGCGGTGGGGGACGGCTTCCGCACCGCCCGTCGTCGCGGTTCCGCCGCGCACGACGAGATCGAGCGCGACACCGAGGGCCGCATCCGCCGCCGCACCAACCGCGCGGGCGGCATCGAGGGGGGCATGTCCAACGGTGAGGTGCTGCGGGTGTCCGCCGCGATGAAGCCGATCTCCACGGTGCCGCGGGCGCTGGCGACGGTCGACGTCGCCACGGGCGAGGCCGTGACGGCCCACCACCAGCGCTCCGACGTGTGCGCGGTGCCCCCGGCCGCCGTCGTCGCCGAGGCGATGGTCGCGCTCGAGCTCGCGCAGGCGGTGCTGGAGAAGTTCGGCGGCGACTCGGTGGCCGAGGTGCGCCGCAACGTGGAGTCGTACCTGGCCGCGATCCCCGAGCTGCAGCGATGACCGCCCCGCGGGTCGTCCTGACGGGCCCGCCCGGCAGCGGCAAGACCACGGTCGGGCGCGTGCTCGCCGAGCATCTGGGCGGCGGCTTCCGGGACACGGACGCCGACGTCGAGGCCGCGGCGGGCAAGGCCGTGGCCGACATCTTCGTCGACGACGGCGAGCCGGCGTTCCGTGCGCTGGAGCGTGCCGCGGTCGCGGCGGCGCTCGTCGAGCACGACGGCGTCCTCGCGCTCGGCGGCGGGGCCGTCATGGACCCGGCCACGCAGGAGGCCCTGGCCGCGTACGCGGCGGCCGGCGGCGTCGTGGTGTTCCTCGACGTCTCCCTCGCGCACGCCGCACCGCGGGTCGGGTTCAACCAGGCCCGCCCGCTGCTGGTCGGCAACCCGCGGGCCCGCTGGGCGGAGCTCATGCAGGCCCGCCGTCCCACCTACGAGAGGCTCGCCACGGTGCGGGTGACGTCCGACGGCGTCACCGCCGACGACGTGGCCGCCGCCGTCCTGAAGGAGATCCCCGCATGACCGTCCGCGTCACCGTGACCGGCGAGCAGCCCTACGACGTCGTCATCGGGCGGCACCTGCTGGGCGAGCTGCCCGGGCTGCTCGGGCGCGACGTGCGCCGCGTGCTCGTCATGCACCCGGCGTCGCTCGCCACGACCGGCGAGGCGGTCCGGGAGGACCTCGTCGCGCAGGGCTACGAGGCGTTCGCCGTGGAGCTGCCCGACGCGGAGGAGCAGAAGACGGCCCAGGTGGCGGCGTTCTGCTGGCAGGTCCTCGGTCAGGCCGACTTCACGCGCTCCGACGCGATCGTCTCGGTCGGCGGCGGGGCGACGACCGACCTGGCCGGGTTCGTCGCGGCGACGTGGCTGCGCGGCATCAAGGTCGTGCACGTGCCGACGACGCTGCTCGCGATGGTCGACGCGGCGGTCGGCGGCAAGACGGGCATCAACACCGCCGAGGGCAAGAACCTCGTCGGCGCGTTCCACCCGCCCGCCGGGGTGCTGTGCGACCTCGCGGCGCTGGAGTCCCTGGACCGGTGGGACCTCGTGGCGGGCATGGCCGAGGTGATCAAGACCGGCTTCATCGCCGACGAGCGCATCCTGGAGCTCGTCACCGAGCACGCGGACGCCCTGCGCGGGTGGGCGGGCGCTGCCGCGGCCGACGAGACCTGGGCGGTGCTGGCCGAGCTGATCGAGCGGTCGGTGCGGGTCAAGGCGCGCGTCGTGGGGGAGGACCTCACCGAGCAGGGCCTGCGCGAGATCCTCAACTACGGGCACACGCTCGGGCACGCGATCGAGCTGGTCGAGCGCTACCAGCTCCGGCACGGCTCGGCGGTCGCCGTGGGCATGGTGTTCGCCGCCGAGCTGGGTCGCCTGGCCGGCAAGCTGGACGACGCCGTCGTGGACCGGCACCGCGACATCCTCACCGCCGTCGGCCTGCCCACCACCTATCGCGGCGACCGCTGGGACCAGCTGATGGCCGCCATGCGGCGCGACAAGAAGGCGCGCGGCGACCTGCTGCGGTTCGTCGTCCTCGACGACGTCGCGAAGCCGGTGCGCCTGGAGGGTCCGGACCCGACGCTGCTCGCCGCGGCCTACGCCGAGATCTCCAAGGAGCCGCCGACGGGCCGCCCCGGCGTCACCGTGCAGCTCGGCGTCTGAGCCTCACCACTGCCCGCGGGCCTGCAGCACGTCGCGCAGCAGGTCCGCGCGGTCGGTGACGATCCCGTCGACGCCGAGGTCGAGCAGGCGGTGCATCTCGGCGACCTTGTTGATCGTCCAGACGTGCACGGGACGTCCCGCGCGGTGCGCCGCCGCCACCGTGCGTGCGTCGACGACGGTCACCCCCTGGGCGACCGGCACCTGGAGCGCGTCCACCCGGCGCAGGGCGGCCCGCACGAGCGGGTCGACCCGCGCCCGGGCACCGGCGAGGAAGCCCAGCACCTCGACGCGGCCCGCGCTCGTCGCGACGGGCCGGGTCAGCCGCCGCAGCGTCGCCCGACGCCGCCCGACGTCGAACGAGGTGACGCACACGCGGTCGTGGGCGGCCGTGCGCTCGATCGCCTCGGCCACGGGTGCCACTCCCGAGTCGCCCTTGACGTCGACGTTGAACCGCAGGTCGGGCCACGCGCCGAGCAGGTCGTCGAGCCGTGGCACCGGTTCGGTGCCGCCGATGCGGGCCTGCCGCACCGTCGCCCACGGCAGGTCCGCGACCAGGCCCGTGCCGTCCGTCGTCCGGTCGAGCGACTCGTCGTGCAGGGCCACCGCGACGCCGTCGGACGTGCCGTGCGCGTCGGTCTCCACGTACCGGTAGCCGAGGTCCACGGCCGCGGCGAACGCCGCCGCCGAGTTCTCCAGGTTCGACCGGCCGTGCGAGAAGCCGCGGTGCGCGAGCGCCACCGGACCGTCGGCCCGGAAGTACGGGTGCACCGGCCGTGCGGGCGCCGTCACCGCACGCCCCGCAGGCTGCGGTCCAGGAAGCCCGTCACCCCGGCCAGGTACTGCGCGCGTGGCCCCTCGGCGGACAGCATCAGGTCGTGCACGCCGCCGTCGACCACGAGCTGGGTGACGTCCGCCCCCAGCCGCGGGGCGAGGTGCCCGATCCGCACCGTGTCCAGCACCGTGTCCTGGGCGTCCAGCAACGGGTTGTCGACGCTGTCCGGGCCCGACGCCGCCGCGCGCCCCACCAGGACCGGGCACGCGATGCGCAGGCCCCGCGCCACCCGCAGCTGGCCCTGGCGCACCGTGCGCAGCCACGCCGCACGGGCCGGCTGCCCCTCGGGACGCTTGAGCCGCGTGTCGAAGTCCCAGCGGCCCCCGTTGTCGACGTGCTGGTACGTCGCGTACACCGACGGGTGCGTGCTCACCACCGCCAGGGGACGGGTGCGGCCCAGCACCTCCAGCAGACCCGTGCGCACCGCGCGCGCCAGCCAGGAACCGTCCAGGTCCAGGAAGGGCGAGTCCAGCACCAGGGCGTCCGGCCCCGCCACGCCGCGTGCGTGCGCCCACGTCGCCGCGGTCAGCCCGCCCGTGGAGTGGGCGTGCACCGCCAGCGGCAGCCCCGGGTACGCCTCCCGGACCGCCGCCACCGCCGCGTCGAGGTCCGCCCAGAACTCCGGCAGCAGCGCCGTCCAGTGCGCCGGCAGCCCCTCGTCGTCGCGCAGCAGCGACCGTCCCGCGCGGCGCAGGTCCACCGCCCAGCACGCGAACCCGGCGTCCGCGAGCGCGTCCACCAGGTGCGTCTGGAAGAAGTAGTCGTTGTAGCCGTGCAGGTGCAGCACCACGCCCCGCACGTCGTCCGGCTCCCGCTCCGGGCGGACCAGCGTCGCCGGGCCCAGCGGTGCGGCCAGGTACCCCGGCAGCAGCGCGTCGGCGGCCCACGCCGGCGGGGCGGACGTCCGGCCAGGTCGTGCGGGTGCGCTCACCCGGTCACGGTACGACGACCGGCCGACCACGGCCCGCGCTCGACGCGCCCGGACCGGCACGGCATCCTGGGCGGATGACTCCCGTGGCCGCCGGACCGCTGCGCCGCCGCGCCGGCCGGCTCGTGTTCGAGCAGGTCTCCGGCGGGGCCGAGGGCCGCGCCCGCCGCGAACGCATCCACGCCACCCCGGGGCCGCGCTGGTTCCCCCCCGACTCCGCCGTCGCCCGCGTCCACGGGGACGCCGCGATGTTCGTCGGCGGCCTGCGCGCCCTGCTGCTGCAGTCCCTGCACCCCCTGGCCGTCGCCGCGATCGCCGACCACTCCGACTACCGCGACGACCCCTGGGGCCGCCTCGGACGCACCAGCACCTTCCTCGCCGAGACGACGTTCGCCACCGCCGACGACGCCCAGCGGGCCGTCGACGTGGTGCGCGCCGTGCACGCCCGCGTCCGGGGGACCGCCCCCGACGGGACGCCGTACACCGCCGACGACCCCGTCCTGCTCGACTGGGTGCACGTCGCCGAGGTCGACAGCTTCCTGCTCACCCACCAGCGGCACGGCGCCCGCCCCCTCGACGGACCCGGCTGCGACGCCTACCTCGCCCAGACCGCCACCGTCGCCGCCCGGCTCGGCGTCCTCGACCCGCCGCGGGACCGCGCCGCCCTGGGCGCCGCGCTCGACCGTCATCGCCCGGCCCTGGCCCGCACGGCCGCCTCGGACGACATCGCGCACTTCCTGCTCGCCGAACCGCCCCTGCCTTGGCCCGTGCGCGGCTTCTACGCGCTCCTCGCCGTCGCCGCCTGGGCCTCGTTGCCCGCCACGGCCCGGGCGATGATCCCGCTGCCCGGGCACCTGCGCGCCGTCGTCCCCCTCGCGCGACCCGGCGGCCAGGCCGCCACCAGAGCCGTCCGCTGGGCGCTCGCGGGCGACCCGCCCCCGGCCGGCCCCGCGACGCACCCCACGTCGTGACACCTCGGGGCTACCCGCCGTCCACCCCCGTGCGGCAGACTCGGCCGACATGAGCGACGCCACGCCGACGAAGCCGTCCGGCCCCGCCACCCATCCCGTCGACGCGCTCACGGTGGCCGAACGCCGGCGTCGCGTCTGGTCGTGGGCGCTGTGGGACTGGGCCACTCAGCCGTTCAACACCATCATCCTCACCTTCGTCTTCACGGCGCTCTACCTCACCACCGACGAGTTCCTCGACCCCGCCGTCGCGGCCCTGCCCGAGTCCGACCCCGTCCACGAGCGGGCCCTGGCCGGCCTGACCAGCGGGCTCGGCCTCTGGATCACCGTCGGCGGCGTCCTCGTCGCCCTCCTCGCGCCCGTCCTCGGCCGTCGCGCCGACGTCGCCGGCCGCCGCAAGGCCTGGGTCGCGGGCGGCACCCTGCTGCTCGTCGCCGCCATGTTCGGCCTCGGGTTCGTGCGCGCCGACCCCGGGTACTTCGTGCTCGGCGCCGCCCTCGTCTCCCTCGGCAGCGTCGCCTCCGAGATCGCCGGCGTGAACTACAACGCCATGCTCACCCAGGTGTCCTCCCCGCGAACCTTCGGCCGCGTCTCCGGCCTCGGCTGGGGCATGGGGTACATCGGCGGCATCGTCGCCCTCCTGCTCGTCGTCGCCGTGACCACCTTCGACTTCTTCGGCATGGACACCGACGACGGCATGGGCTTCCGCCTGATCGCCGTCGGCTGCGCCGTCTGGGCCCTCGCCTTCGCCTGGCCACTCTTCCGCTGGGTGCCCGAGGCGCCGCCCGCCCCCGACCGCGCCCGCGTCGGCTTCTTCGCCGGCTACGTCCAGCTCGTGCGCGACGTCGTCCAGCTCTACCGCACCTCGCGCACCACGTTCTGGTTCCTCGCCGCCAGCGCCGTCTACCGCGACGGCCTCGCCGGCGTCTTCACCTTCGGCGCCATCGTCGCCGCCGTGTCCTACCGGTTCACCGACAACGAGGTGCTGATCTTCGGCGCGCTCGCCAACCTGCTCGCCGGCGTCAGCACCATCGTCGCCGGCCGCCTCGACGACCGCCTCGGCGCCCGCTCCGTCATCCTGTGGTCCCTCGCCGCGCTCGTCGTGTGCATCCTCGCCGTCGTCGTCCTGCTCCCCGCCGGCAAGCCCGTGTTCTGGGTCGCCGGCCTCGCCCTGACCCTGTTCGTCGGACCCGCCCAGTCCGCCTCCCGCTCCTTCCTCGTGCGCGTCACCCCACCCGGCCACGAGTCCGAGATCTTCGGCCTCTACGCCACCACCGGCCGCGCCGTGTCCTTCCTCACCCCCGCCCTGTGGACCGCGATCATCGCGGTCACCGGAGCCACCATCTGGGGAGCGCTCGGCATCGCCGTCGTCCTCGTCACCGGACTGGTGCTCATGCTGGTCGTCACCGACCCCACCGAGCGGTGACGTCCACCACGAACCCGGTGGCGGAGGGGCGGAACGCGCGGCCGTGTGCTGATACTGGCGGGTGACCGAGCTCGTCCTGCTCGTGGTGGTGGTCCTCACCGCGCTCGCCTTCGACTTCACCAACGGCTTCCACGACACGGCCAACGCCATGGCGACCTCCATCGCCACCCGGGCGCTGAAGCCCCGCACCGCCGTGGCGCTCGCGGCCGTGCTCAACCTCGTGGGGGCGTTCCTGTCCGTGCAGGTGGCGCTCACCGTGACGAACGACGTGCTGCGGATCCAGGGCGACGACGGGGCCCCCGTGCCCGGGCTGATGGGCGCGCCCATCCTGGAGATCCTGCTGGCGGGGCTCGTCGGCGCGATCCTGTGGAACCTCGCCACCTGGTACCTCGGCCTGCCGTCGAGCTCGTCGCACGCCATGTTCGGCGGCCTCATCGGGGCCGCCCTGGTCGCGATCGGCGTCGAGGGCGTGCAGTGGGACGGCGTGCTGGAGGACGTCGTCATCCCCGCGCTCGTCGCCCCGTTCGTCGCGATGCTCGTCGCCGCGCTCGGGATCTGGTGCGTCCTGCGCCTCACCGCCCGCGTCCCCGCGGACGCCCAGGGCCGCGGGTTCCGCTGGGGCCAGATCGGCACCGCCTCCCTCGTCGCGCTGTCCCACGGCACCAACGACGCCCAGAAGACGATGGGGCTCATCACCCTGGCCCTCATCGGCTACGGCTCCTGGACCGACCTCGACGCCGTGCCGACGTGGGTCAAGATCTCCTGCGCCCTGGCGATCGCCACCGGCACCTACATCGGCGGCTGGCGCGTCATCCGCACCATGGGCAAGGGCCTCGTCGAGCTCTCCCCGCCTCAGGGCATGGCGGCGGAGGCGTCGTCCGCGGCGATCGTCCTCACCTCGAGCTCGCTCGGGATGGCCCTGTCCACGACCCACGTCGCCACCGGTTCCATCCTCGGCACCGGGCTCGGCAGCCGCGGTGTCGTGCGCTGGGCGCTCGCCCGTCGCATGGCCGCCGCCTGGATCATCACCCTGCCCGCCGCGGCCGCCGTCGGCGCCCTGTGCTGGCTGCTGCTCACCGCCGTCGGGGGAGTGGCCGGCCCGCTCGTCCTCGTCGCGCTCCTGCTCGCCCTGTCCAGCCTGCTCTGGCTGCGTGCCCAGCGGGAGAAGGTCGACCTCACGAACGTCACCGAGGACTGGGACGGCGAGCTCGCCCCGGCGTCCGCGCGCCTGGGCGAGGAGTGAGGGGCATGGACCTGCTGCTCGAGACCCTCGACGCCGTCTGGCGCGTCACCCTCGGCGGTCTCGTCGTCGGGGTCGGCGCACCCGTGCTCTTCGCCGCCGGGATGGCCGCCCTCGGGCTCGGCCGGGAGGTCTCGGACGACGGCGCCTCCTGGACCACACCGCCCACCGTGCCGGGGCGGCTGCTCGCGGGCCTGTGCTTCGCGCTGGTCGCGGCGCTCGTCGTGGGCGGTGTCGCCCTCATCGCCGTCGGTGACTGAGCGTCCCGGACGGCCACGCCGGGCACGTGGCGCCGCACGGCACCACGATGGTGCGATGGGAGACGTCACCGACTACGTCGCATCGCTCACCGGCGCCGACCACGACCTGGTCGCGGGCGTCTACGCCCGCGCCCGGGAGCTCGTGCCCGACGTGACGGAGGGCCGCAGCTACGGCATGCCCGCCCTGCGGTACCGCGGCCGGCCGCTGCTCAGCGCGATGTCCACCGCCCGGCACGTCGGCCTCTACCCGTTCAGCCCGGGCGCCCTGGAGCGGTCGGCCGACGTGCTGGCGGGTCTGCGCACGACGAAGGGCTCGGTCGCGCTGGACCGCTCCGCCCCGCTGCCCGTCGACGTGGTCGACCGCCTCGTGATCGAGCGCCGGGACGAGATCGACGCCGCCGAGGGGTGAGGCGGTCCGCCCGGGGACGTCTCCGCACCGGCCGGCGCCGGGGTGGCTAGGCTCCCTGCCATGGCTGAAGCACCCCACGTCCTCGTCCTCAACGGCCCCAACCTGGGGCGGCTCGGCGTCCGCGAGCCGGAGATCTACGGTCACGCATCGATGGCGGACCTCGCCCGGGAGGCCGCCGGCTGGGGCGACGAGCTCGGCCTGACGGTCGACGTGCGCCAGACGGACGACGAGTCGCAGCTCGTGGGCTGGCTGCACGAGGCCGTGGACGCCCGCGCGCACGTCGTGCTCAACCCCGCAGCCTTCACCCACTACAGCTACGCGCTGCGGGACGCCGCCGCGCAGGTCACGACCTCCGGCCTGCTGCTCGTCGAGGTGCACCTGTCGAACCCCGCGGCACGGGAGTCGTTCCGGCACTACTCGGTGGTGGCGGGCATCGCGACGGGCACGGTGGCGGGGTTCGGCTTCGACTCGTACCGCCTGGCCCTCCACGCGCTGGCGCACAAGCTCTCGGCCTAGACGGGACGCTGTCCAGCGCTGAACCTTGATCAGCAGGGATCAAGGGCATAACCTTGAGGCATGATCGTGGTGACGGCGGACCAGCAGTCCAGCACCCGCCGCGGTGACCTCGTCCCGCAGGTGCTGGCGCTCCTCGACGGCCTGACCCGGCCGGGCGGGGAGCCCCGCGCCGGGCTGGTGCTGCCGTTCGAGCGCACCGTGGGGGACGAGGTCCAGGGTCTGCTGAGCGGGGACGACGCCGGCGCCCGGCTGGGCGTCGAGGTCGTCGCGGCGCTGCTGCGCCACGGCGGCTGGTCCGTCGGCCTCGGGACGGGCGACGTGCGCGAGCCGCTGCCGCCGCACTCCCGGGAGGCGTCCGGCCCGGCCTTCGTGCGCGCCCGCACCGCGGTCGAGGACGCGCGCCGCCGGGGGAGCGCCGTGCCGGTGTCCGTCGCCGGCGCCGACGGCGAGCCCGGCGCGACCGTCGCCGCGGACACCCAGGCGCTGCTCCGCCTCCTCGGGGCGGTGGCGGCGCGTCGGTCGGCCGCCGGGTGGGAGGCGGTCGATAGCCTCGGGGACGCCGCCGACCGGGCGGCACCCCAGCGGGCGGTCGCCCGCGCGCTGGGCATCAGCGAGCAGGCCGTGAGCCAGCGGCTGCGGACGGCGTTGTGGCCCGAGGAGCAGGCCGCCCGACCGCTGGCCCAGCGCCTGCTGCGGGCCTGCGACGCCGCCGCGACGGCCGCCGACCGGGCCCCGGGCGGACAGGAGTGACCGATGGGTGAGGTCTGGGCGGCGGTCGGCGTCTGCCTCGCGGCGCTGGCGGTCAGCGTCGGTGCGGGGGCGCTGACGGTGCCCCTGGTGCTGCGCCACGCGGAGTCCGGGACGAGCGCCCGCGCCGAGGCGCTGGCCGTGCTCGGCAACGGCACGTGGATCGGCCTGCTGGAGCGGTTCGCCATCACGGGCACGATCCTGGCCGGGTACCCCGAGGGGGTGGCCGTCGTGGTGGCGGTCAAGGCGCTGGGGCGCCTGCCCGAGCTGCGCGAGCACCCGGTGGCGGGGGAGCGGTTCGTCGTCGGTTCCCTCGCCTCGCTGGTCTGGTCCGCGGCCGCGGGGCTCGGCGGGCACGCCCTGCTCGGCGCCCTGTAGACTGTCGCGGGCCGTTCGCGGCGTTCCGGCCGACCCGAGAGGTCGGCCCGCACCGGACGAGCCCCCATCCGACACCGAGACCTGCCGAGGACTGACTACCACGTGGCAACCTCCAACGACATCAAGAACGGCACCGTGCTGCGCATCGACGGCCAGCTCTGGAGCATCCTCGAGTTCCAGCACGTGAAGCCGGGCAAGGGTGGCGCGTTCGTCCGCACGAAGATGAAGAACGTGCTGTCGGGCAAGGTCGTGGACAAGACCTTCAACGCCGGCGCCAAGATCGAGACCGCCAGCGTCGACCGTCGCGACTTCCAGTACCTGTACATGGACGGCGACGACTACGTCTTCATGGACACCGACACGTACGACCAGATCAACGTCTCGGCCGCCACGGTCGGCGACGCCAGCAACTACATGCTCGAGGGCATGAGCGTCATGGTCGCGCAGAACGACGGCACCCCGCTGTACGTCGAGCTCCCCGCGTCGGTCGTGCTGGAGATCACGTACACCGAGCCGGGCCTGCAGGGCGACCGCTCCACCGGCGGCACGAAGCCCGCCACGCTGGAGACCGGCGCGCAGATCCAGGTCCCGCTGTTCCTCGAGCAGGGCACCAAGGTCAAGGTCGACACCCGTGACGGGTCGTACCTGGGCCGTGTGAACGACTGACGTGGGCGCACGCACCAAGGCCCGCAAGCGCGCGGCCGACATCCTGTTCGAGGCGGAGCAGCGGGAGATCGACCCGCTGGTCCTCCTGCAGGACCGCGTGATCGAGCCGCACTCCGAGGCGGCCGTCCCGCAGTACACCGTGGAGCTCGTCGAGGGCGTCCTCGCCCACCGCGAGCGCATCGACGAGCTGCTGGAGACCTACTCGCGCGAGTGGACGCTCGCGCGCATGCCCGCGGTCGACCGTGCGCTGCTGCGCGTGGGCGCCTTCGAGCTCCTCTACAACGACGACGTCCCGGACGTCGTCGCGGTCGACGAGGCCGTCGACCTGGCCCGCGAGCTGTCCACGGACGACTCGCCGGGCTTCGTCAACGGTCTCCTCGGCCGGCTGCTCGACGTCAAGCCGACCCTGCTGGACTGACCGAGGTCGCCCTCGGCGCACTGTGACGCAGCCGACGCCCGCATCGCGGTCGTCGGCTGCGTCGTCCCCGCGCCACGGGTTAAGGTGACGGGGACCGACACCCTTTAATCCCGTCCCGTGAGGCGGCAAGGAGTCCTGTTGAACCCTGGCGAAGCCCTGCCCTCAGCGCAGGAGGACGGCACGACCGTCCTCGGCGCGAGCGATGTCGCTCGTGCACTCACCCGGATCGCCCACGAGATCGTCGAACGTGCCAAGGGCACCGACGACGTCGTCCTGCTGGGCATCCCCACCCGGGGCGTCACCCTGGCCCGCCGTCTCGCGACGCGCCTGGCGCAGATCGACCCCACCTTCGACGCCGCCGCCCGCACGGGCGAGCTCGACGTCACCATGTACCGCGACGACCTGCACCGCCAGCCCACCCGCTCGGTCGGCGTGACGCGCCTGCCGGACGTCGGGATCGAGGGTCGCACTGTGGTCCTGGTCGACGACGTCCTGTACTCGGGCCGCACGATCCGTGCCGCGCTCGACGCGCTGGGCGACCTCGGCCGGCCGCGCGCGGTGCGCCTCGCCTGCCTGGTGGACCGCGGTCACCGCGAGCTGCCGATCCGCCCGGACTTCGTCGGCAAGAACCTGCCGACGGCCACCAGCGAGCGGGTCCGGGTGCGCCTGGCGGAGGTCGACGACGGCGACGACGCCGTGGTGATCGCCGGGCGCGCCGACGACCAGGGGGCGACCCGATGAAGCACCTGCTGTCCACCGCCGACCTGTCGAAGGACGAGGCGGTGCTGCTGCTGGACACCGCGGCGCAGATGGCCGCCACGCAGTCCCGGGAGATCAAGAAGCTGCCGACGCTGCGCGGCCGCACCGTGGTCAACCTGTTCTTCGAGGACTCCACGCGCACCCGCATCTCCTTCGAGGCGGCCGCGAAGCGGCTCTCGGCGGACGTCATCAACTTCTCCGCCAAGGGCTCCAGCGTCTCCAAGGGGGAGTCGCTCAAGGACACCGCGCTGACCCTGCACGCGATGGGCGCCGACGCGGTGGTCGTGCGGCACTGGGCCTCGGGCGCGCCGTACCAGCTGGCGCACGCCGGATGGCTCGACGCCGCGGTGCTCAACGCGGGCGACGGCACGCACATGCACCCCACGCAGGCGCTGCTCGACGCGTTCACGATCCGCCGTCACCTGGTGGGTCTGCGGGGCGGCGCCGGGGAGGGTGTCGGCGCGGACCTCGCCGGCCTGAAGGTCGCGATCGTCGGCGACGTCCTGCACTCCCGGGTCGCGCGCGCCAACGTGGCGCTGCTGCACACCCTCGGCGCGGAGGTGACGCTCGTCGCGCCGCCCACGCTCGTGCCCGTCGGGGTCGAGGCGTGGCCGTGCCGGGTGTCGTACTCGCTGGACGAGACGCTCGACGCGGTCCGTCCCGACGCCGTCATGATGCTGCGCGTGCAGCGTGAGCGGATGTCCGGCGGGGCGGGGGCCTTCTTCCCCAGCCCGCACGAGTACACCCGCTACTACGGCCTCGACGCCCGCCGCCTGGCGCGGCTGGCCGACCACACGATCGTCATGCACCCCGGCCCCATGAACCGCGGCCTGGAGATCTCCGCCGAGGCGGCCGACTCCGACCGCGCCGTGATCGTGGAGCAGGTCGCCAACGGCGTCGCCGTGCGGATGGCCGCCCTCTACCTGCTGATGGCCGGGGACACCTCGGCGGAAGGGAACCACCCGTGAGCACCACCTACGTCCTGCGCGAGGTCCGCCCGCTCGGCGGCGACCCCGTCGACGTCGTCCTGCGCGACGGCGTCGTCGCGCAGATCACCGCCCCCGGCACCGCGGACGCCGGCGGCGCGGTCGTCGTCGAGGGCGCCGGTCACGTCCTGCTGCCCGGCCTCGTCGACCTGCACACCCACCTGCGCGAGCCCGGCCGGGAGGACGCCGAGACCGTCGCCTCCGGCACGCGCGCCGCCGCCGCCGGGGGGTTCACCGCCGTGCACGCCATGGCCAACACCTCGCCCGTCGCGGACACCGCCGGCGTGGTCGAGCAGGTGTGGCGGCTCGGCCAGGAGTCCGGCTGGGTCGACGTCCACCCGATCGGCGCCGTCACCGTCGGCCTCGACGGCGAGCGCCTCGCCGAGCTGGGTGCCATGGCCGACTCCGCGGCCCGCGTGCGCGTCTTCTCCGACGACGGGAAGTGCGTCCACGACCCGATCCTCATGCGCCGCGCCCTGGAGTACGTGAAGTCCTTCGACGGCGTCGTCGCCCAGCACGCCCAGGAGCCCCGCCTCACCGAGGGCGCCCAGATGAACGAGGGCGTCGTGTCCGCCGAGATCGGGCTCACGGGCTGGCCGGCCGTCGCCGAGGAGGCGATCATCGCCCGCGACGTGCTGCTCGCCGAGCACGTCGGCTCCCGCCTGCACGTGTGCCACCTGTCGACCGCCGGGTCGGTCGAGATCGTGCGCTGGGCCAAGTCCCGGGGCATCGACGTCACCGCCGAGGTCACCCCGCACCACCTGATCCTCACCGACGAGCTCGCCCGCACCTACGACGCCACCTACAAGGTGAACCCGCCGCTGCGCACCGCGGCGGACGTCGAGGCGGTCCGCGCCGGCCTGGCGGACGGCACCATCGACATCGTCGCGACCGACCACGCCCCGCACACCCGCGAGGACAAGGACTGCGAGTGGGGCGCGGCCGCGTTCGGGATGACCGGCCTGGAGACCGCCCTGTCGGTCGTGCAGGCCACGATGGTCGACACCGGCCGGCTCACCTGGGCGGACGTCGCCCGCGTGCTGTCCGCCAACCCCGCCCGGATCGGCCGCGTCGACGACCGCCACGGCCGCCCGATCGAGGTCGGCGAGCCCGCCAACCTCACCCTGGTCGACCCTTCCGCGACCCGCACGGTCGTCGGCGCCGAGCAGGTCACCGCCAGCGCCAACACCCCCTTCGCCGGGCGCGAGCTGCCCGGACGCGTCGTCGCGACGTTCCTGCGCGGCCGCGCCACCGTGCTCGACGGCACCCCGGTCGAGGCGGTGACCGCGTGAACCTCCCCCTGCCCGTCGCCGTCGGGATCTGGATCGTCCTCGGCGTCGTCCTGCTCGCGCTCGTCCTGACCGGCCGCCGCCGGCTGGCGACCCGCAGCCGGGCCACCGTCCCCGCACCCCCCACGGCACCCCTCGAGGACGGCGCGCTCGGCGAGACGCTGCTCGGCCCGCTGGAGTGCGTCTACGTGTCCAGCACGCTGCACGGCGACTGGCTCGCCCGCGTCGGCGCGCACGGCCTCGGCGACCGCGCCCGCGCCGAGGTCAGCGTCCACACCGGCGGCGTCGTCGTCGACCGGGACGGCAGCAGCCCGCTGTACCTGCCCGCCGACGCCCTGCGCGGCGTCGGCACCGCCCCCGGCATGGCCGGCAAGTTCGTCGGCCGCGACGGCCTGGCCGTCATCACCTGGCAGGTGCCGGACCCGGCGGGCACCGCCACCCGCACCGACCCGGCCGTCGAGACCCTCCTCGACACCGGTCTGCGCCTGCGCCACCGCGCCGACACCGACCGCGTCCTGGACGCCGTCCGCCCCCTCCTCCCGTCCACGCCGACCGCGAAGGATCCGCAGTGAGCACCACCACCAGCACCGACCCGGCGGTCCTCGTCCTCGAGGACGGCACCGTCGCCCGCGGCCACGCCTACGGCGCCCGCGGCGTCACCCTCGGCGAGATCGTCTTCAACACCGGCATGACCGGCTACCAGGAGACCCTCACCGACCCCTCCTACCACCGGCAGATCGTCGTCATGACGGCCCCCCACGTCGGCAACACCGGCATCAACGCCGACGACCCCGAGTCCGGCCGCATCTGGGTCGCCGGGTACGTCCTGCGCGACCCCGCGCGCCGCATGTCGAGCTGGCGCGCCACCGGCACCCTCGAGGACGACCTCGCCACGCAGGACGTCGTCGGCATCTCCGGCGTCGACACCCGCCACCTGACCCGGCACCTGCGCGAGCTCGGCGTCATGCGCGCCGGGATCTTCTCCGGCGAGGCCCTCGTCGAGAACGGCGTGGAGCGCGACGTCGCCGACCTCGTCGCCGAGGTCAAGGGCGCCCCCGCCATGGCCGGCGCCGACCTCGCCCGCGAGGTCAGCACCGCCGAGCCGTACACCGTCGAGCCCGCCGGCGAGTTCGCCGGCACCACGCCCGTCGCCACCGTCGTGGCCGTCGACCTCGGCATCAAGGCCATGACGCCCGCCCGGCTCGCCGAGCGCGGCGTGCGCGTCCACGTCGTCCCGCAGTCCGCGACCATCGACGACGTCACCGCCCTGCTGCCCACCGACGCCCCGGCCGGCGTGTTCTTCTCCAACGGCCCCGGCGACCCGTCCGCCGCCACCGCCGAGGTCGACCTCCTGCGCGCCGTCCTCGACCGCCGCATCCCGTTCTTCGGGATCTGCTTCGGCAACCAGCTGCTCGGCCGCGCCCTCGGCTACGGCACCTACAAGCTCGGGTACGGCCACCGCGGCATCAACCAGCCCGTCATGGACCGCACCACCGGCAAGGTCGAGGTCACGGCGCACAACCACGGCTTCGCCGTCGACGCGCCCGTGGACGCCGTCAGCACCG
This sequence comes from Isoptericola dokdonensis DS-3, assembly GCF_001636295.1. Classification (NCBI taxonomy): domain Bacteria; kingdom Bacillati; phylum Actinomycetota; class Actinomycetes; order Micrococcales; family Promicromonosporaceae; genus Isoptericola; species Isoptericola dokdonensis. The sequence continues at coordinate 616,647 of NZ_CP014209.1, forward strand.
CGCCCCACGACGCCGACCGCACCGACGCCGGCTACGGCCGCGTCATCGTCTCCCACGTCGGGCTGAACGACCGCGTCGTCGAGGGCCTCACCGCCCTCGACATCCCCGCGTTCTCCGTCCAGTACCACCCCGAGGCCGCCGCCGGACCCCACGACAGCGCCTACCTGTTCGACCGCTTCGTCGAGCTCATGACCACCCGCCGGCCCGTCACCGTGCCGGACGCCGCCCTCGCCGCCCTCGGCGAGCAGGCCGCCGCCCCCGCCGGCTCGAAGGAGAACTGATGCCCCGCCGTTCCGACCTCTCCTCCGTCCTGGTCATCGGGTCCGGCCCGATCGTCATCGGCCAGGCGTGCGAGTTCGACTACTCCGGCACCCAGGCGTGCCGCGTCCTCAAGGAGGAGGGCCTGCGCGTCGTCCTCGTGAACTCCAACCCGGCCACGATCATGACCGACCCGGAGTTCGCCGACGCCACCTACGTCGAACCCATCACCACCGAGGTCCTCACCACCATCATCGCCAAGGAGCGCCCCGACGCCCTCCTGCCGACCCTCGGCGGGCAGACGGCCCTCAACGCCGCCATCGCCCTGGACGAGGCCGGCGTGCTGGCCGAGTACGGCGTCGAGCTCATCGGCGCGAACATCCCCGCCATCCAGAAGGGCGAGGACCGTCAGCAGTTCAAGGACGTCGTCGCCAAGTGCGGCGGCGAGTCCGCCCGCTCCGTCATCGTCCACACGATCGACGAGGCGCTCGCGGCCGTCGACGAGCTCGGCTACCCGATGGTCGTGCGGCCGTCGTTCACGATGGGCGGCCTGGGCTCCGGGTTCGCGTACGACGAGACGGACCTGCGCCGCATCGTCGGCCAGGGCCTGCACTACTCGCCGACCACCGAGGTGCTCCTGGAGGAGTCGATCCTCGGCTGGAAGGAGTACGAGCTCGAGCTGATGCGCGACCGCAACGATAACGTCGTGGTGGTCTGCTCGATCGAGAACGTCGACCCGGTGGGCGTGCACACCGGCGACTCGGTGACGGTCGCCCCGGCGATGACGCTGACGGACCGCGAGTACCAGAAGCTGCGCGACATCGGCATCGCGGTGATCCGCGAGGTGGGCGTCGACACCGGCGGCTGCAACATCCAGTTCGCCGTGGACCCGGACACGGGCCGCATCATCGTCATCGAGATGAACCCGCGCGTGTCGCGCTCGTCGGCGCTGGCGTCGAAGGCCACGGGCTTCCCGATCGCGAAGATCGCCGCGAAGCTGGCCGTCGGCTACACGCTCGACGAGATCCCGAACGACATCACCCAGGTCACCCCGGCGAGCTTCGAGCCGACCCTCGACTACGTCGTGGTCAAGGTCCCGCGCTTCGCGTTCGAGAAGTTCCCGGCCGCGGACGGCACCCTGACCACGACGATGAAGTCCGTCGGCGAGGCCATGGCGCTGGGCCGCAACTTCACCGAGGCGCTCGGCAAGGCGCTGCGCAGCATCGACAAGTCCGGCGTGACGTTCCACTGGGACGGCGACGCGCCGTCGGGCGCGGAGCTCGAGGACCTGCTGGCCGAGATCGTGCGCCCCACGGAGTACCGGATGGTGGGGGTGCAGCAGGCGCTGCGCGCCGTCGCAGCCGGGCACGCCTCCCTGGAGCAGGTGTTCGACGCGACGAAGATCGACCCGTGGTTCCTCGACCAGATCCTGCTGATGAACGAGGTCGCCGACGAGGTCCGCGCCGCCGAGACGCTGAGCGCCGACCTGCTGCGCCTCGCCAAGCGGCACGGCCTGTCCGACGTCCAGGTCGCCGCCCTGCGCGGCATGGGCGCGGGCGGCGAGGCCGCGGTGCGCGAGGCGCGCCACGCGCTCGGCGTGCGCCCGGTGTTCAAGACGGTGGACACGTGCGCGGCGGAGTTCGCGGCCCGCACGCCGTACCACTACTCGTCCTACGACACCGAGTCCGAGGTGGCCCCGCGCGAGCGCGAGGCCGTCATCATCCTCGGCTCGGGCCCGAACCGCATCGGTCAGGGCATCGAGTTCGACTACTCGTGCGTGCACGCGGCGCTCACCCTCAAGGACCGCTACGAGACGGTCATGGTGAACTGCAACCCGGAGACGGTCTCGACGGACTACGACACGTCCGACCGCCTCTACTTCGAGCCGCTCACCTTCGAGGACGTCCTGGAGGTCTACGCCGCCGAGCTCGCGGCGGGCCCCGTCAAGGGCATCATCGTCACCCTCGGCGGGCAGACGCCGCTGGCGCTGGCGCAGCGCCTGGCGGACGCCGGGCTGCCGATCCTGGGCACCTCGCCCGAGGCGATCGACGCCGCGGAGGACCGCGGGGTGTTCGGCCAGGTCCTGGCCGACGCCGGGCTGCCGGCGCCCGCGTTCGGCACGGCCCGCTCGCTGGGTCAGGCCACGGAGATCGCCGAGCGCATCGGCTACCCCGTGCTCGTGCGCCCGTCGTACGTGCTGGGCGGTCGCGGCATGGAGATCGTCTACTCCTCCGAGCAGCTCACCGGGTACGTCGAGCGGGCGCTCGAGGCCGCCGAGGCGGCCGCGGTGTCCACGCGCGCCCCGGGCACGCTGCCGGCGCCGCTGCTCATCGACCGGTTCCTCGACGACGCGATGGAGATCGACGTCGACGCGCTGTTCGACGGCACCGAGCTGTTCCTCGGCGGCGTGATGGAGCACATCGAGGAGGCCGGCATCCACTCCGGCGACTCGGCGTGCGTGCTGCCGCCGGTGTCCCTGTCGGAGGCGGAGATCGAGCGGATCCGCCGCTCGACGGAGGCCATCGCGCGGGGCGTGGGGGTGCGCGGCCTGCTCAACGTGCAGTACGCGCTCGTCTCCGACGTGCTGTACGTCCTGGAGGCCAACCCGCGCGCGTCGCGCACCGTGCCGTTCGTGTCCAAGGCGACCGGGACGTCGCTGGCGAAGGCGGCGGCGCGGGTCATGGTCGGCGACTCGATCGCCGACCTGCGCGCCGACGGCGTGCTGCCCGCGCAGGGCGACGGCGGCACGCTCGACCTGGGCGCCCCGCTGGCGGTCAAGGAGGCCGTGCTGCCCTTCAAGCGGTTCCGCACCGCCGAGGGCCTGGTCGTGGACACGGTGCTCGGCCCGGAGATGCGCTCCACGGGCGAGGTCATGGGCTTCGACAAGGACTTCCCGCACGCGTTCGCCAAGTCGCAGGCGGCCGCGTACGGCGGCCTGCCGACGTCCGGCACCGTGTTCGTGTCGGTGGCCGACCGGGACAAGCGTTCCATCGTGTTCCCGGTCAAGCGCCTGGCCGACCTCGGCTTCGAGGTGCTGGCGACGTCCGGCACCGCGCAGGTGCTCGCCCGCAACGGGATCGCCGCCACGCCGGTGCGCAAGTACTCGCAGGGTCCGGGCGCCGACGGCGAGCCGACCATCGTGGACCTCATCACGGCGGGCGAGGTGGACCTGGTGGTCAACTCCCCGTCCGGTCAGGGCGCCCGCGCCGACGGCTACGAGATCCGCGCGGCCACGACCGCGGCCGACAAGCCGATGGTCACGACCGTCGACCAGCTCGCGGCGGCCGTGCAGGGCATCGAGGCGGTCCTCGGCGGGCCGTTCGAGGTCGGCAGCCTCCAGGAGCACACGGCGGCGACCCTGGCGCGCCGCGCGGCGGTGGCCTCGTGACGACGGCGCCGGGCGCCCTCGTCCCGTTCGGGGCGCGCCTGGCGGCGGCGATGGACGACCACGGCCCGCTGTGCGTCGGGATCGACCCGCACGCGTCGCTGCTCGCGGCGTGGGGGCTCGACGACTCGGTGGCCGGGCTGCGGGAGTTCTCGCTGCGCGTCGTCGAGGCGCTCGGCGGGCGCGTGGCGGCGCTCAAGCCGCAGGCGGCGTTCTTCGAGCGGCACGGCGCGGCGGGCCTGGCCGTGCTGGAGGAGGTCCTCGCCGCGGCGCGGGCCGCGGCCACCCTCACCGTGGTGGACGCCAAGCGGGGCGACATCGGCTCCACGATGGCGGGCTACGCCGACGCGTTCCTCGCCGACGGCTCCCCGCTGGCGGGCGACGCGGTGACCGTGTCGCCCTACCTCGGCTTCGGGTCGCTCGGCCCGGCGCTGGAGCGGGCGACCGCCACCGGGCGCGGCGTGTTCGTGCTGTGCCTGACGTCGAACCCGGAGGGCCGCGAGGTCCAGCACGCCGTCGGCCCGGACGGCGTGAGCGTCGCCGCGTCGGTGGCGGCGCAGGCCGCCGCGCTGAACGCGGGGGCCGCGCCGATGGGTTCGGTGGGCCTGGTCGTGGGGGCCACCGTGGGTGACGCGGCGCGCGCCACCGGCACCGACCTGACGGCGGTCAACGGTCCGCTGCTCGCCCCGGGCGTCGGCGCCCAGGGGGCGGGGGAGGCCGAGCTGTCCGCGGTGTTCGGCGCGGCGCGCGGCCAGGTGCTCGCGTCCTCCTCGCGCGGCGTGCTCGGGGCCGGTCCCGGCGCCGACGACCTGCGCCGGGCTGCCGCCGCGGCGGCCGCCGAGGTGCGGGCCGCGCTGCGTCCCGGGGCCTGACCCGACGGCTCCGACCGGGCGCGGTGTGCCCGGTCGGGGCCGGTTGGGGGTGAAATGTCACGCCCGGTCGGCGGCCAACTGTGCGCCGGAGCCCTCCAGCGATTGCCGCTTCCGCAGGTCGTGGCTACTTTCGAGTGAGCAGTGCAACTGTCGGTCCGACGAAGCAGGTGACTTGCGTGGCCCTTCCTCCCCTCACCCCGGAACAGCGTGCGGCTGCCCTCGAGAAGGCTGCCGAGGCGCGCCGGGTGCGCGCCGAGATCAAGAACCGTCTGAAGTACTCCCAGGGCTCGCTCAAGGAGGTGATCGAGGAGGGCAGGACGGACGACGTCGTGGGCAAGCTCAAGGTCGTCTCCCTGCTCGAGTCGCTCCCCGGAGTCGGTAAGGTGAAGGCCCGGGCGATCATGGAAGAGATCGGGATCGCCGAGACCCGCCGCGTCCGCGGCCTGGGACCGCACCAGGCGTCGGCGCTCATCGAGAGGTTTGGCTGAGATTTCCGCATCATCCGCCGGCGTTCCGGCTCACCACGACCGTCCGGGCGCCGCGCGGCTGACCGTCCTCGCCGGGCCGACCGCCGTCGGCAAGGGGACCGTGTCCGCGGACATCCGCGCGCGGTACCCGCAGGTGTGGCTGTCGGTGTCGGCGACGACGCGACCGGCCCGACCCGGCGAGGTGCACGGCGTGCACTACCTGTTCGTCACGCCCGAGGAGTTCGACCGCATGGTCGCGGACGGCGAGATGCTCGAGTGGGCGGTCGTGCACGGCCGGCACCGGTACGGCACGCCCCGCGGCCCGGTGGTGGAGCACCTGGCCGCGGGGTGCCCGACCCTGCTGGAGATCGACCTGCAGGGCGCGCGCCAGGTGCGCGAGGCGGTGCGCCGCAGCGGCCTGGACGCCCAGTTCGTGTTCCTGGCCCCGCCGAGCTTCGACGAGCTCGTGCGTCGACTCGTGGGTCGGGGCACGGAGGACGCGGAGGAGCGGGAGCGGCGGCTGGAGACGGCCCGCGTCGAGATGGCCGCGGAGGCGGAGTTCGACGTGACGATCGTCAACGACGACGTGACGCACGCCACGGACACCCTGGCGGGACTGCTGGGTGCCGCGCCCGGCCGGGCCGGCGAGACGGGCGCCACGTCGCCGACCTCGCAGGTCGCCGGCTGAGGCCGGGTAGACTGACCGTTCGCAACCCTTGACTTCCCGGTGGCCGGGCGCGACCCGCGGCCACCGGTCACGACGTCTGCTTGGAGGCAGTGATGGCCGGAACCACCCCGCAGCCCATCGGGATCACCGACCCGCCGATCGACGACCTGCTGGAGCGCAGCGAGTCGAAGTACGGCCTCGTGCTGTACGCGGCCAAGCGTGCCCGCCAGATCAACGCGTACTACGCGCAGCTCAACGAGGGCCTGCTGGAGAACGTGGGCCCGCTGGTCGAGGCCCGCAACCAGGAGAAGCCGCTGTCGATCGCGATGCGCGAGATCAACGCGGGCCTGCTCACGGCGCAGCCCGCCGCCGAGCCCGTGGACGTCCCGTTCGCGATCGGTGCGGACCAGGTCGCCGGCGAGGAGCCGTCGGCCTCCGCGCACGTCGTCGGCGACGAGATCGTCTGACGCACCCCGCCGCCGCATGAGGATCCTGCTGGGAGTCAGCGGCGGCATCGCCGCGTACAAGGCCGTGCTGCTGCTGCGGCTGCTGCGCGAGCAGGGGCACGCCGTGCGGGTGGTGCCGACGGTGTCGGCGCTGCGGTTCGTGGGCGCGCCGACGTTCGAGGCGCTGTCCGGCGAACCGGTCACCACCGAGGTGTTCGAGGACGTCGACCGGGTGCAGCACGTGGCGCTCGGCCAGGGCGCCGACCTGGTGGTCGTGGCGCCCGCGACGGCGGACCTGCTGGCCCGCGCGGCCGCGGGGCGCGCCGACGACCTGCTCACCACGACGCTGCTGACGGTGTCCTGCCCCGTCGTGATGGCCCCGGCGATGCACACCGAGATGTGGGAGCACCCGGCCACCCGGGCGAACGTGGCGACGCTGCGCGCGCGCGGGGTGGTGGTGGTCGAGCCGGCGAGCGGGCGCCTGACGGGCGCGGACACCGGACCCGGACGGCTGCCCGAGCCGGAGGAGATCGCGCGGGTCGCGCTCGACGTCGTCGAGGCTCGCCCCGCCGCGGACCTCGCGGGCCGGCACGTCGTGGTCTCGGCGGGCGGAACGCGCGAGCCGATCGACCCGGTGCGGTTCATCGGGAACCGGTCCAGCGGGCGCCAGGGCGTGGCCCTGGCGGTCGCGGCGCTGGCCCGCGGCGCCCGGGTGACGCTGGTCGCGGCGAACCTGGCGGGCGACCTGCTGGCGCCGGTGCGCGCCCGCGGCGCCGAGGTCGTCGAGGTCTCCACGACGGCCGAGCTGCGCTCCGCGGTGCGGGGCGCGGCCACCACGGCGGACGTGGTGGTGATGGCGGCCGCGGTCGCGGACTTCCGTCCCGTGGCGCCGCCGGCGGCGAAGATCAAGAAGGTCGCGGGGCGGTCGCCGGCCCCGATCGAGCTGGTCGAGAACCCGGACGTGCTGGCGGAGCTCGCCGCCGAGCGGCTGCGCGTCGGTCAGGTCGTGGTCGGGTTCGCCGCGGAGACGGGCGACGACGACGGCACCGTGCTGGAGCACGGGCGTGCCAAGGCCCGCCGCAAGGGAGCCGACCTGCTGGTGGTCAACGCCGTCGGGCACGCGGTGGGGTTCGGCACGGACGACAACGAGGTGACGGTCGTCGACGGCGCGGGGGCCACGGTGGCCACGGCGGCCGGGTCCAAGCGGGTCGTCGCGGACGCCGTCTGGGACGCCGTGACCAGCATCTCGTCCACCTGATGAGACGATCTCGGATGCTGGGCACTTTTCGGGGCGATGTGCTCCCGTCCGGGGGGTTCGCCCCGTAGTCTGGTCCGCATGACCGATGCCCTGCGCCTGTTCACCTCCGAGTCCGTCACCGAGGGACACCCGGACAAGGTGTGCGACCAGATCTCGGACGCGATCCTGGACGCGCTCCTCGCGCAGGACCCGGGATCGCGTGTCGCGGTGGAGACGATGGTGACGACCGGCCTGGTGCACGTCGCCGGCGAGGTCACCACGTCGGCCTACGTGGAGATCCCGCAGATCGTGCGCGAGGTCGTGCGCGGCATCGGCTACACGTCCTCCACCATCGGTTTCGACGGCGACTCGTGCGGCGTGTCGGTGTCGATCGGTGCGCAGTCGCCCGACATCGCCCAGGGCGTGGACGAGGCGCTGGAGCGGCGCACGAACGCCGGCGACGTCGACCCGCTGGACCTCCAGGGCGCCGGCGACCAGGGGCTGATGTTCGGGTACGCCACGGACGAGACGCCGTCCCTGATGCCGCTGCCGATCTTCCTCGCCCACCGGCTCGCGGAGCGCCTCGCGGAGGTGCGGCGCACCGGCGCGGTGCTGGGGCTGCGCCCCGACGGCAAGACGCAGGTCACCGTCGGCTACGACGGGGACCGCCCGGTGCGCCTCGACACCGTCGTGCTCTCCACCCAGCACGACGCGGACGTCGAGCAGGACAAGCTGCTGGCGAACGTCACCGACCACGTCATCGACCCGGTCGTGGCGCAGGTCGCCGAGCAGTGCGGGCTCGACGTCGCGGACGCCCGGGTGATCGTCAACCCGACCGGCAAGTTCGTCGTGGGTGGCCCGCAGGGCGACGCCGGCCTGACGGGCCGCAAGATCATCGTCGACACCTACGGCGGGATGGCCCGCCACGGCGGCGGCGCGTTCTCCGGCAAGGACCCCTCGAAGGTCGACCGCTCGGCGGCGTACGCGATGCGCTGGGTGGCGAAGAACGTGGTGGCGGCGGGGCTGGCGCGCCGCTGCGAGGTGCAGGTCGCCTACGCGATCGGCAAGGCGCACCCGGTGGGCCTGTACGTGGAGACGTTCGGCACCGCGCAGGTGGACCCGGCGCGCATCGAGGCGGCCATCCGCGAGGTGTTCGACCTGCGCCCGGCGGCGATCGTCCGCGACCTGGACCTGCTGCGTCCGGTGTACGCCGCCACGGCCGCGTACGGGCACTTCGGCCGGGACGTGGAGGGTTTCACCTGGGAGCGCACGGACCGGGTCGAGGCGCTGCGCGCCGCCGTGTGACGCGGTGCGACCGACGTCGGCGGTCCGTGGTTGCATAGCCCCGTGACCTCCCGTGACGAGCCCGAGCAGCCTGCGCTGCTCGGGCTCGACGACGTCCCGGGCCCGCGGCGCCGTCGCCCGGCGGGCCCGGCCCCGGTGGCGGACGTCGACCCGGTGGCCCGCGTGGTGCTGGACCTGCAGCCCGCCCACCTGGACCGCGAGTACGACTACCTGGTGCCCGCGGCGATGGCCCACGACGCGGTGCCCGGCGTGCGCGTCCGGGCGCGGTTCGGCCCGCAGGAGGTCGGCGGGTTCGTCGTGGCGCGCCTCGCGGAGTCCGACCACGACGGCCGGCTGCAGCCGCTGCGCCGGGTGGTGTCCCCCGACCCGGTGCTGACGCCCGCCGTGCTGGAGCTGGCCCGCCGGGTGGCCGAGCGGTACGCCGGCACCCTGACGGACGTGCTGCGCCTGGCGGTGCCGCCCCGGCACGCCCGCGTCGAGGGCGAGGTGCTCGCCGCGCTCACCGCGGTCCGCGAGGCGGGCGCCGATGGCGATGCCGATGCCGCCGCCGATGCCGCCGCCCCACCGTCGGCGGCGCCGGCGTCTCCGACGGGTGACGGCTTCGACGCCGTCTGGGCGCCGTACCGGGGCGGGGAGCCCTTCTGCCGCCGGGTGCTGGCCGGCGAGGCCCCACGGGCCGTGTGGACCCCCCTGCCGGGCCTGCACGCCGCGCCCGGCCAGGACGTGGCCCGCGTGCCGCACTGGGCGGCCTGCGTCGCGCAGGCGGCACGTGCCGCCGTGGCAGGTGGTCGGCGCGCCCTCGTCGTGGTGCCGGACGCGCGCGACGTCGCGCTCGTCGCCGAGGCCGTCGAGGCGGCAGGGGTGTCCGCGGTGGTCCGCCTCCAGGCCGACGACGGTCCGGCGCCGCGCTACCGGGCGTTCCTGCGGGCCCGGCACGGGCTCGCGGACGTCGTGGTGGGCACCCGGGCGGCCGTGTGGGCCCCCGTGCCCGCGCTGGGGCTGGTGGTGCTCTGGGGCGACGGCGAGCAGACCCTCGCCGAGCCGCACGCCCCCTACCCGCACGTGCGCGACGTGCTGGCGCTGCGCAGCGAGCTCGAGGGCGCCGCGCTGCTGCTCGCCTCCCCGGGCCGCACCGTGCAGGCCCAGGCCCTCGTCGCCCGCGGCTGGGCGCACGAGATCGCCGCGCCCCGCGACGTCCTGCGTGCCCGCTCGCCCCGGGTGCGCGCCCTGACCTCGGTCGAGCTGGCCCGCGAGGGCGCGGGCGCCGCCGCGCGGCTGCCCTCCGCGGCGTGGCGCACCGCCAAGGAGGCCCTCGCCCACGGCCCGGTGCTCGTGCAGGTGCCGCGCGCCGGGTACGTCCCGACCGTGGCGTGCGCCCGCTGCCGCACCGCCGCCCGCTGCACCGCCTGCCACGGCCCCCTGGGCATGGCCCGCCAGGGCACCGCCCCGCAGTGCACGTGGTGCGGGCGCCTCGCCGGCGGCTGGCGCTGCCCCGAGTGCGGCGACGGCCGGGTGCGCGCCGTGCGCGTCGGGTCCGAACGCACCGCCGAGGAGCTGGGCCGTGCCTTCACCGGGGTGCCCGTCAAGGTGTCCGCCTCGACCGCCCCCGGCGGCATCCTCGACCGGGTCCCCGCCCGCCCCGCCATCGTCGTCGCCACCCCCGGCGCCGAACCCGTCGCCGACGACGGCTACGTCGCCGCCCTCCTGCTGGACGCGGCCGTGTCGACCACCGGGACCGCCCTGGCCACCGCCACCGACGCCGCGCACCGCTGGCTCGCCGCCACCGCGCTCGTGCGCCCCGACGGGCAGGTCCTCCTCGTGGGGGACGCCGCCCCCGCCCCCACGGCCGCGCTCGTGCGCGCCGACCCCGCCGGGCTCGCCGAGCGCGAGCTCGCCGAACGACGCGAGCTCGACCTGCCGCCCGCGGTCCGCGTCGCCGCCGTCACCGGCGACCCCGACGCCGTGCACGCCGTCGTCGGACGCCTCGACCTGCCCCCCGACGCGCTGCTCGGCCCCGTCCCCGTGCCCGACGACGGCGCCCGCCTCGACGAGCAGGTCCGCGTCGTCGCCCGCGTGCCCCTCACCGACGGCCTCGACCTCGCGCGCCGCCTGCGCGCCTCCCTCGCCGTCCGCTCCGCCCGCCGCGAGGGCGGGCGCGTCCGCGTCCAGCTCGACCCCCCGGAGATGCTCTGATGCCCGCCACCGCCGCCGTCCCCGTGCCCGCCGTCGACACCGTCGTGCTCGACCTCGGCAACGTCCTGCTCCGCTGGGACCCCGACGCCGCCTTCACCGGCGTCGACCCGGACGAGCTCGCCGCCTGGAAGACCGAGGTCGACTTCCCGGCCTTCAACCACGCCCAGGACGCCGGACGCACCTGGGCCGACGCCGTCGCCCACCTCGAGGCCACCGCACCCCACCTCGCACCCCTGGCCGCCCGGTACGTGCGCGACTACGCCGCCACCCTCGCCGGCGGACCCGTGCCCGGCAGCGCCGACCTCGTCGCCGAGCTCCGCGCCGCCGGGGTGCCCGTCTACGGGCTCACCAACTGGGCGGCCGACACCTACCACCACGCCGAGACCGCCGCCCCCGCCGTCGGGCTCCTGTGCGACGTCCTCGTCTCCGGCCGCGAAGGCCTCGCCAAGCCCGACCCCGCGATCTTCCGCCGCGCCGCCACCCGCTTCGACCTCGACCCCGCCCGCACCGTCTTCGTCGACGACGTCGCCGCCAACGTCGCCGGCGCCCGCACCGCCGGGTACCACGGCGTCGTCTTCACCGGCACCCCCGCCCTGCGCACGGCGCTCGCGGACCTCGGCCTGCCCGTCGCGCGGCCCTGACCTCCGCCCGGCGCGGGGGCAGAGCGGCCGACCGGCCTAGACTTGCCCGGTGCGTCTGCTCTTCGCCGGAACCCCCGAACCCGCCGTGCCCGCCCTGCGGGCCCTCCTCGCCTCCGACCACGAGGTCGTCGCCGTCCTGACCCGGGCGGACGCCCCCGCCGGGCGCGGCCGCCGCCTCGTGCCCAGCCCCGTGCGCGTCGCCGCCGAGGAGGCCGGGATCCCGGTGATCACCGACACCCCCCGCGGCGACGAGTTCCTCGCCCGCCTGCGCGCCCTCGACGTCGACGCCGCCCCCGTGGTCGCCTACGGGCACCTGCTGCGCCCCGAGGTGCTGGCCGTGCCCCGCGCCGGCTGGGTCAACCTGCACTTCTCCGTGCTGCCCGCCTGGCGCGGCGCCGCCCCCGTGCAGCACGCCGTCCTCGCCGGCGACGAGGTCACCGGAGCCACCACCTTCCTGCTCGACGAGGGCATGGACACCGGCCCCGTGCTCGGCACCACCACCGAGACCATCCGCCCCCGCGACACCACCGGCGACCTCCTCGGCCGCCTCGCCGACTCCGGCGCACAGCTGCTCGTGGCGACCCTCGACGCCCTCGCCGCCGGCGAGCTCGCCCCCACCCCGCAGAGCCCCGACGGCGTCTCGCACGCCCCGAAGATCGACCGCGACGACGCCCGCGTGCGCTGGGACGACCCGGCGCTCGCCGTCGACCGCCGCGTCCGCGCCGTCACCCCCGCCCCCGGGGCGTGGACCACCCTGCCCGACGGCGCCCGCCTCGGCCTCGGCCCCCTCACCCCCCGCCCCGACGTCACCGACCTCGCCCCCGGCGCCCTGCGCGCCGGCAAGCAGGAGGTCCTCGTCGGCACCGCCACCCACGCCGTCGCCCTCGGCGACGTGCAGCCCGTCGGCAAGAAGCCCATGCCCGCCCCCGACTGGGCCCGCGGATCCGGGCGCACCGTCGTCGAGACCGGCCGACTGGGGGAGACCCGATGAGCACCGACCGCCCCGACCGGCACGGCGACGACCGGCGCGACGCCCGCGGCCGTCAGCGCGGCGCCGCCCGCTCCCGCGGCCAGGCCGGCCGCACCACCCAGGCACCCGCCGACCGCCGCCGCCGCACCGACCCCGCCCGCACCGCCGCCTTCGACGTCCTGCGCGACGTCGACGCCTCCGACGCCTACGCCAACCTCGTCCTGCCGCCCCTGCTGCGCGAACGCGGACTGAGCGGCCGCGACGCCGCCTTCGCCACCGAGCTCTGCTACGGCACCCTGCGCCTGCGCGGCCGCTACGACGCCATCCTCGCCGCCTGCGTCGACCGCCCCCTCGACCGGCTCGACCCCGACGTCCTCGACGTCCTGCGCCTCGGCGCCCACCAGCTCCTCGGCATGCGCGTCCCCGCCCACGCCGCCGTCTCCGAGACCGTCGGGCTCGCCCGCGACCGCGTCGGCGCCGGACCCGCCCAGATGGTCAACGCCGTCCTGCGCAAGGTCGGCCGCACCCCCCTGCCCGAGTGGCTCGACCGCGTCCGCGACGACGCCCCCGACGAGATCACCGCCCTCGCCCGCACCGGCTCCCACCCCGTGTGGATCACCCGCGCCCTGCGCGAGGCCCTGCACGGCAACGGCCGCGACGCCGGGGAGACCGCCGACCTCCTCGAGGCCGACAACACCGCCCCCCGCGTCACCCTCGTCACCCGCCCCGGCCTCGTCGACGCCGACGAGCTCGCCGCCGGCACCGACGCCCGCCTCCAGGCCGGCCGCTGGGCGCCCACCGCCCACGTCCTCGCCCCCGGCAGCGACCCCGCCACCCTGCCCGCCGTCGCCGACGGCCGCGCCGGCGTCCAGGACGAGGGCTCCCAGCTCGTCACCCTCGCCCTCGCCGCCACCCCCCTGGACGGCCCCGACGCCCGCTGGCTCGACCTCTGCGCCGGACCCGGCGGCAAGGCCGCCCTCCTCGCGGCGCTCGCGGCCGGCCGCGGGGCCACCCTCGTCGCCAACGAGATCGCCCCCCACCGCGCACGCCTCGTCGAACGCGGCCTGCGCGCCCTGCCCGCCGGTGCCGTCGAAGCCGTCCGCACCGGCGACGGCCGCGACCTCGGCACCGAGGAGCCCGGCGCCTACGACCGCGTCCTCGTCGACGCGCCCTGCACCGGCCTCGGCGCCCTGCGCCGCCGCCCCGAGTCCCGCTGGCGCCGCACGCCGGCCGATCTCGGGGCGCTCACCGGCCTGCAGGCCGAGCTCCTGCGCTCCGCGCTCGACGCCGTGCGGCCCGGGGGAGTGGTGGCGTACGTGACGTGCTCCCCGCACCTCGCCGAGACCCGCCTCGTCGTCGACACCGTCCTGCGCCGCCGCGACGACGTCGAACGCCTCGACGCCCGCGCCGTCGTCCGCGACGTCCTCGTCCCCGGCGCCGACCTCGACCTCGGCGCCGACGGCGGGGGAGCGGCAGGCCTCGACGTCCAGCTCTGGCCGCACGTCCACGGCACCGACGCCATGCACCTCACCCTGCTGCGCCGGGCCGGATGAAACCTCGGCGTAGCACACCCGGCTCGGCAAACTCCCTTGTCGGCGCTGAGATGTCAGGTTAGGCTGACATTGCGATTGTCTGGAAAATCTGACAGGAGGCGGAATGGCTGTCAGCAGACGGTGGACGCGCGCACAGAGTTCTCGGGACATCGGCCGCTTCGTCAAGCAGGCTCGACGGCGCCAGGGCATGAGCCAGGGCGCGCTCGCGGCCGACCTCGGTCTGACGCGACAGTATGTCTCGGAGATGGAGTCAGGGGCGGGCAACCTCTACATCACGCGGCTCTTCGAGATCCTCGACGAGCTGGGTATCGAAGTGCGCCTCGTGGAACAGGAAGCCGATGGTCGCGACGGCGATTGACGCCTGGCTGTACGGGGAGCGGGTAGCCACCTTCTCGGCCGGGCGCAGCCAGCGAGGCGTACCCCGCGTCGCTCTCGAGTGGGATCCGTCCGCCACCGCCCGGTGGGGATATGGATCGAGAATCCTTTCCCATCTCCTGCCGATCGACGACGACGCACCGGTGTCCCCGGCGCGTGCCACGGCATGGCTCGACGGGCTGATGCCCGAGGGGCGCGTCCGGGAGAACATGGCTCTGGAAGCCGGCGTCGACCCCGAGGACGCAGTGGCGTTCTTCGGCGTCTACGGGGGAGACACCGTCGGAGCGCTGGCATTCGTGGCGCCGGGCACCGTGCCCCCCGTGTCGACCGGAACGAGGGTCCGCCTGGACGACGGGGGTGTCGCGGCCCTCCTCAGGGAAGGCCTGGCACGGGCGGGGGGGCACGGCCGCAGTCGGCACCTCACCAGTTCGCTGCCCGGCATGGAGCCGAAGATCGGTCTCGTCCGCCGAGACGGCGCCTGGTGGCGGGCAGGGCGGACCGACCCGACGACCCACATCCTCAAGGTCGCCCGCGCGGCGGACTCGCCCACCGCCGACCTGGTCGACACCGAGGCTGCGGCGCTCGACCTCGCACGGCGCGTCGGCCTCACCACCATCGATGCCGAGGTCGTCACCTTCGACGGAGTCCGGGCCATCGTCGTCTCGCGCTACGACCGGGTGGCGGACCCGGAAGCGCCCGGCGGACTTCGTCGCATCCACCAGGAGGACGCCGCGCAGGCGCTCGGCATCAACACCCGCGACCCCGAGCGCAAGTTTCAGCACGGCCGCGCGATCCCGTCGCTGGCCGCGATCGCCCAGGTGCTGCGGGACGACGGCGCCCGGCCGGACCCCCTGCTCGCGCTCACCACTCTCAACCTCGCCGTCGGCAACACCGACGCCCACGCCAAGAACGTCTCCCTGCTGCGCCGCGCCGACGGCACCGTCGCCCTCGCACCCGCCTACGACGTCTCCATGCACCTGCACCACGGGCACGCCTCCCGGGTGTTCGCCATGGACGTCGCCGGCGAGCGGGACATGGACGCCCTCACCGGGGCCCACCTCGTCACCGAGGGCACCGCCTGGGGACTGCCCCGTCGGCGCTCGCAGCGCGTCGTCACCCAGACCCTCGACGCGCTGCGCACCGCCCTGGGCGAGATCGACCGCGACGCCCACCCCGGGGTGCCGGTCGCGGCATGGAGCACCGTGGAGCGTCGCACGGACGCTCTGCGGGCGTCTCTCGACTGACACGAGCGTCCGCAGAGCGCCTTCGAGACCACCCGGACGTCCGGGACGGGGCCCCGGAGCGCTCGCGGACGTGTCCACGGGGCCTGCGGACCCCTCGGGGGGCCTCACCCGGCGGTGGGTGCGCCGCTCAGTGCAGCGTGCGCTGCATGAGCACGGTGCTCACCCAGCGGCCGTGCTTGAAGCCGACGTCGTGCAGCGTCCCGGCCGGGGCGAACCCGAGGCGTCGGTGCAGGGGGATCGACCCGGCGGCGGCGGGGTCGTCGGCCACGACGGCCACGACCTGACGGACCCCGGCGAGGCCGAGGGCGTCCAGCAGGGCCGCGAGCAGGCGTGTGCCGACGCCCCGGCCCTGGGCCCGCGGGTCGAGGTAGATGGTGCTCTCCACGGTGTGCCGGTAGGCGGCCTTGGGCCGCCACGGCCCGGCGTACGCGTACCCGACGACCGCTCCGTCGAGCTCGGCCACCAGGAACGGCAGCCCGCGGGAGACGAGGTCGGCGAGCCGGTCGGCCCACTGCGTGGCCGTCGGCGGCTCCTCGTCGAAGGTGACGGCGGTGGTGCGCACGTAGGGGGCGAAGATCGCGGCGACCGCCTCGAGGTCGGCGGCGGTGGCCGGCCGGACGAGCGGTCGGGCGGGCCCGGTCGCGTCGGCCCCGTCCGCCGCGGGGGAGGGGGGAGTGGTCACCGGGGGAGCCTAGCGGCCGTGCGCCCTAGGCTGGGCGCATGCCAGCGCTGATCAACCCGAGCATCCTGTCGGCCGACTTCGCGAACCTCGAGCGCGACCTCCGCTCGATCGCGACCGCGGACTACGCGCACGTCGACGTCATGGACAACCACTTCGTGCCGAACCTGACGCTCGGCCTGCCGGTCTTCGAGCGGCTCGTGCAGGTGTCGCCGGTGCCGGTGGACGGGCATCTGATGATCGCGGACCCGGACCGCTGGGCGCCCGCGTACGCGGAGGCCGGTGCGGCGTCGGTGACGTTCCACGCGGAGGCCGCCCAGGCGCCCGTGCGGCTCGCTCGCGAGCTGCGCCGGCTCGGGGCTCGGGCGGGCCTCGCGCTGCGGCCGGCGACGCCGGTGGAGCCGTTCCTCGACCTCCTGGGCGAGGTCGACATGATCCTCGTGATGACGGTGGAGCCGGGGTTCGGCGGCCAGTCGTTCATCGAGGGGACCCTGCCGAAGATCCGGCGGGTGCGGCAGGCGGTGAGCGCGGCGGGTCTGGACGTGCACGTCCAGGTCGACGGGGGAGTGTCGCGGGAGACGATCGAGCGGGCCGCGGAGGCGGGGGCGAACGTCTTCGTGGCGGGGTCGGCCGTCTTCGGCGCCGACGACGTCCCGGCGGAGATCGCGGTGCTGCGGGAGATGGCGTCGGCGCACCGCCACTGAGCGGTCGAGCACGGGCGGACGGGCCTCGGTCGTCGTCCGCTCGTCCTGGATAAATAGTGTGCCAAGCGCCTCGAAGAACCTGTGACGTGCGTCCCGTACCCCGGAACGGCCCGGAGCGCGGGGGGTCGGCACGTCTAGGCTGGTGGCGTGAAGACCTTCGACTCCCTGTTCGCCGAGCTCTCCGACAAGGCCCGGACCCGACCCGCCGGGTCGGGGACCGTCGCCGAGCTGGACGCCGGCGTCCATGCGATCGGCAAGAAGATCGTCGAGGAGGCCGCCGAGGTGTGGATGGCCGCCGAGCACGAGACCGACGAGGCCGCCGCCGAGGAGATCTCCCAGCTCCTGTACCACCTGCAGGTGCTGATGCTGGCCAAGGGACTCACCCTGGAGGACGTGTACGCGCATCTGTGAGCGTCCGGCACCGCTGCCGCGACGCGCACGGCCTGCCCGTCCCGCCCGATCACGAAGAGGTACCCGAGATGCTGCGCATCGCCGTCCCGAACAAGGGATCCCTGTCCACCCCCGCCACCGACATGCTCCGCGAGGCGGGATACCGCCAGCGCCGCGACACCCGTGAGCTGGTCCTCACCGACGCGGACAACGACGTCGAGTTCTTCTTCCTGCGTCCCCGCGACGTCGCCGTGTACGTCGGGTCCGGCACCGTCGACGTCGGCATCACCGGCCGCGACCTGCTCCTCGACTCCGCGGCCGACGCGGACGAGCACCTCGCGCTCGGCTTCGCCAGGTCGACCTTCCGGTTCGCCGCGCCCGCCGGGACGATCGACGACGTCGCCCAGATCGCCGGGCGACGGGTGGCGTCGTCGTACACGACGCTCGTCGCCACGCACCTGGCCGAGCGGGGCGTCGAGGCGGCCGCGATCGTGCACCTCGACGGCGCCGTGGAGAGCTCGGTCCAGCTCGGCGTGGCCGACGTGATCGCCGACGTCGTGGAGACCGGCACCACGCTGCGCGCGGCAGGGCTGGAGGTCTTCGGCGACCCGATCCTGCGGTCCGAGGCCGTCCTCATCCGGCGGCGCGGGGCCGAGGTGCCCGCCGGCCTGGAGGTCCTCACGCGCCGCCTGCAGGGAGTCATCACCGCACGCGAGTACGTGCTCATCGACTACGACATCCCCGTCGACCTCGTCGACGCCGCCGTGGCGGTGACCCCGGGCTTCGAGTCGCCGACCGTCTCGCCCCTGCACAACGGCCAGTCCGCGGCGGTGCGGTCGATGGTGCGCCGGTCCGAGACGAACCAGGTGATGGACGCCCTGTACGAGGTGGGGGCGCGCGGCATCCTCGTGACGTCGATCCTCGCGTCGCGGCTCTGACCGTGCCTGCCGCCGGCGACGACCGGTTCCGCGTCTTCCGCCCGCGGTGGACGCGGGTGGCGGCCGCCGTGACCGGGACGGTCGCCGTCGGCGGCAGCCTCGCCATCGCGCTGCTCGGCCCCGGCGGGGTGCTCCTCGACGCGGGCACCCGCGTCGCCTTCCTCGTGTTCGCCGGTGGGGCGCTGTGGCTGCTGTGGCGGCTCGGCGGGGTGCACGCCCGCCCGGACGCGGGTGGTCTGGCCGTGCGCAACATCGTGCGCACCCGCCGTGTCGAGTGGCCCGAGATCGTCGAGGTCCGGCTCGAGCGCGACGACTCGTGGGTGGTGCTCGACCTGGCCGACGGCGGCACCCTCGCGGTCATGGCGGTCCAGCGCGCCGACGGCGAGCACGGCATGGCCGAGGCGCGGCGGCTCCGGAAGCTCGTGCGCGAGCTCGGCGAGGCGCCCGACCCGACCTGATCCGACCAGGGCCCGCGACCGCCGGAGCACGACGAAGGGGCGGCCCCCGCAGAAGCTCTGCGGGGGCCGCCCCTTCGTGTCGCGCCGGGACCGGTCCGGTTCTGGCGTCGGCGCTCAGTACTGGCGGGCGGGACGACGCTCCGTGTGCGGCGCCCGACGCTCCGGGGCGCCCTTGTCCAGCGAGATGCGCAGCTGGCGGCCCGCGACGTTCGCGCGACCCAGGCGGTTCATCTGGCCGTCGTCGAGCGGCGTGGTGATGTCGACCAGGGAGAAGTTCCCGAAGATGTCGATCTTGCCGATGTCGGCGCCGCGCAGACCGCCCTCGTTCGTCAGCGCGCCCACGATGCCGCGCGGCTGCGCGCCGTGCGTGTGGCCCACCGAGATGCGGTAGCGGGTGCCCTCGGCGGGGCGACGGATGCCGCGGCCGCGGTCGTCACGGCCGTGCTCGGAGCGGGGGTGCCGGCCGGTACGGTCGCCGTCGCGGTCCACGCGCTCGGCGCGGTGGGTCTCGCGCGTGCGGCCACCCTTGACCTCGGCGCGCTCCTTCTCGTGCGCCTCCTGGGCCGCGGTGTGCGCGGGGCCGTCGTCGCCGACCGCGAGCGCCAGGAGCGCGGCCGCCACCTGTGCGGCGTCGGGTGCGGTGCCGTCCTCGCGGGGCGCGAGGTGCTCGGCGAGGAGCTCGGTGTACAGGTCGAGGCGTCCTGCCTCGAGTCGCGCGGGCACGGTGCCGAGGATGGTGCGTGCCCGGTGTGCGGACACGTCGCGGGGGGAGGGCACCTCGACCTCGGTGAGCTTGGCGCGGATGGTGCGTTCGATGTGCTTGAGCTTGCCGCGCTCCTGGGGGGTGACGAACGACATGGCGCGGCCGGTGCGACCGGCGCGGCCGGTGCGGCCGATGCGGTGCACGTAGGCCTCGGCCTCGCGGGGGATGTCGAAGTTCACGACGAGCCCGATGCGGTCGACGTCGAGGCCGCGGGCGGCGACGTCGGTGGCGACGAGGACGTCGAGCGAGCCGTTGCGGAGCCGCTCGACGATCTTCTCGCGCTCCTTCTGGGCGACGTCGCCGGAGATGGTGGCGGCGGAGACGCCGCGCTCGACGAGGGCGACGCCGACCTCTTCGGCCGCGGCGCGGGTCCGCGTGAAGACGATGGTGGCGTCGGCCTCGGAGGTGGCCAGGACGCGGACCAGGGAGCCGACCTTGTGCCGGAACGGCACGACCGCGTAGGTCTGCTCGACGGAGGTGACGGTGCTGGACTGCCGGGAGACGGCGACCTGCACGGGGTTGGTGAGGTGGGTGTCGGCGACGGAGCGGATGGCGGGCGGCATGGTCGCGGAGAACAGGGCGACCTGGCGCTCGGCGGGGGCCTGGCCGAAGATCTTCTCGACGTCTTCGGCGAAGCCCATGCGGAGCATCTCGTCGGCCTCGTCGAGGACGAGGAACTTGACGGTGTCGAGGTGCAGCGAGCCGCGCTCGAGGTGGTCCATGACGCGGCCGGGGGTGCCGACGACGACGTGGACGCCGTCGCGGAGGGCGCGCTGCTGGGGCACGTAGGGCGCGCCGCCGTAGACGGGCAGGACGTGCACGCCGGGCAGGTGGGTGGCGAAGCTCTCGACGGCGTCGGCGACCTGCATGGCGAGCTCGCGGGTCGGGGCCAGGACGAGCGCCTGGACGTGACCGCGGGAGACGTCGGCGGCGGGGTCGACGGCGGCGAGCAGCGGGATGCCGAAGGCTGCGGTCTTGCCGGTGCCGGTCTGGGCGACGCCGGTGATGTCGCGTCCGGCCAGCAGGGCGGGGATCGCCTCGGCCTGGATGGGGGAGGGGGTGGTGAAGCCGAGGTCGTCGACCGCTGCCTGCAGCGCTGCGGGCAGGGCGAGGTCGGCGAAGGTGGGCTGGGCCTCGGTGGGCAGGGTGGTGTCGTTGCTCATCGTGTGGTGACCGTTTCGTCGGTGGTGGGGGAGTCCTGCGTCGCCGACGGCGAGGCGGTCGCTGGGTCCCGTACACACACAACGGCCCGGCTGCTGTGGCCGGGGAACTGGGAACACGCGGGATGACGACGAACTCCGAGGGGATCACCTCATCGTACGCGTTGTCGGGGCCGGGTGGCAGGGGCGGGTGCGGTGAGTTTGCCCACTGACGCACGAGGGGGGCCGGTCCTGCGTAGGATGTCGGCGCAGGCTCGGGGTCGATGCAGGTGGTGAGGGTGCAAGCAGCAGGGCAGGCGGGATCGGCGGTGTGGACCGTTCCGAACGCCGTGAGCATGGTGCGGCTGGCGCTCGTGCCGGTCTTCGCCGTGCTCATCGTGTCCGGTCAGGACGTGTGGGCGCTGGTGGTGCTGGCGGTGTCCGGGGTGAGCGACTGGCTGGACGGGTTCCTGGCGCGCCGGTGGGACCAGGTGACGAAGCTCGGTCAGATGCTGGACCCGGTGGCGGACCGCCTGTTCATCCTGGTGACGCTGGTGGGTCTGGCGTGGCGTGAGCTGGTGCCGTGGTGGGTGGTGGTGGCGGTGCTGGCCCGGGACCTGATGCTGACGTCGCTGGTGCCGGTGCTGGCTCGTCGTGGGTACGGGCCGTTGCCGGTGTCGTTCGTGGGCAAGGCGGCGACGTTCGCGCTGCTGTACGCGTTCCCGCTGCTGCTGCTGGCGGGTTCTCCGGGTGTCGTGGGTGACGTGGCGGTGGTGCTGGGGTGGGCGTTCACGTGGTGGGGCATCGGCCTGTACTGGTGGGCCGGTCTGCAGTACGTGGCGCGGACGCGCGACCTGGTGCGTGCGGAGGCGGGCTCGTGACGGCGCCGGTGCGTCGTCGGCCCGACGAGTCGATGACGCTGCTGGTCGAGGTGATGGAGAAGCCGCTCGACCCGGGGTATGCGGAGGCGGCGCGGCGGCGTGCTGCCGGGGAGGCGCCGCGGCGCGGGTCCGGCACGGTCCTGCTGCTGCTCGTGGCGGTGCTGCTGGGGCTGCTGACGGCGGCCGCCGCGGTGGAGCTGCGAGCGCCGTCGGGTGCGGTGGAGGCCCGGGAGCTGCTGGAGCAGGAGATCATGGACCGGCAGGCGGAGGTGGAGGCGGCGCGGGCGGCGACGGCGGAGCTGTCGCAGGAGATCGCGGCGTTGCAGCAGCAGGTCCTCCAGGCCCAGGACCAGGACCTGTTGGACACGTTGCGGCTGGACGGAGTGGTGACCGGTTCGGTGCCGGTGTCGGGGCCGGGCCTGGTGGTGACGGTGTCGGACGGGGACCGGTTGGACGAGGACGGGTCGACGGCGAGCTCGCGGGTGCAGGCGGTGGACCTGCAGACGGTGGTCAACGCGTTGTGGGCGTCGGGTGCGGAGGCGATCAGCGTGGGTGGGCAGCGGTTGACGTCGTTGTCGGCGATCCGGCACGCGGGTGAGGCGATCCTGGTGGACCTGGTGCCGCTGCCGGGGCCGGGCTACGTGGTGGAGGCGGTGGGTGACCCCGACGAGCTGCAGGCTGCGTACGCTCGGACGGGTGCTCCGGCGTACACGCAGCTGTTGTCGTCGCAGTGGGGGATCAGCACCGGGGTGGACGTGGCGGAGGAGCTGTCGTTGTCCAGCGTCGGTCAGCAGTCGTTGAGGTATGCCGAGCCGGTGTCGCGGGACGCCGGCGAGTCCCAGGAGGAGAGTCCATGATCGCCGTCGTCGGCCTCGTGATCGGCGTGGTGGCCGGTCTGGTGCTGCAGCCGACCGTCCCTGTCGCGTTGCAGCCGTACCTGCCCATCGCGGTGGTCGCGGCGCTGGACGCGCTGTTCGGCGGGCTGCGGGCCAGGTTGGACGGATTGTTCGACGACAAGGTGTTCGTCGTGTCGTTCCTGTCGAACGTGCTGGTGGCGGCGTTCATCGTGTTCCTGGGTGACCAGCTCGGGGTGGGTGCGCAGCTGTCGACCGCGGTGGTCGTGGTGCTGGGCATCCGGATCTTCTCCAACGCTGCCGCGATCCGCCGGCACCTGTTCAAGGCGTGAGCGTGCGCGGGGACGGGCAGGGGACGCCGGACGAGCCGCAGGTCCCGGTCGAGCAGGACGTCTCGGTGGACGAGGGTGCTCCGGTCGAGGCGCAGGTCCCGGCCGGGCCGGAGGTTCCCGTGGGTCCGGAGGCGGTGCCCGCGAGCGGCGACGTGCCGGAGTCCGCGGACGTCGTCCGTGGACCCGAGGTCCCGGTGGCAGCGGAGCCGGACGTGCCGGCGGAGCCCGCCGGTGGCAGGGAGCCGGTCGTGTCGTTCGACGAGCTGGTGGCGCCGGGTGCGGAGACGCCCGACCGTGCCCCCGAGGGGGGTGCTGCGGACAGGGCGTCGGCGTCGTCGGCGGACGACGA
Organism: Isoptericola dokdonensis DS-3; assembly: GCF_001636295.1. Taxonomy (NCBI): domain Bacteria; kingdom Bacillati; phylum Actinomycetota; class Actinomycetes; order Micrococcales; family Promicromonosporaceae; genus Isoptericola; species Isoptericola dokdonensis. The sequence continues at coordinate 639,747 of NZ_CP014209.1, forward strand.
CGCGCACGTTCCGGGGCGGGAGGCCGTCGCGGACGTGGACGAGGGCGACGTGGAGGAGGCGCCGGCGGCGCGGGAGCCTCGGGCGACCGGGTGGGCGGCGGTGGGCCGTGCCCTGAGCCTGAAGCCGACCCGGTCCCAGGGTCTGGCGGCGCTGCTGTGCGGTCTGCTCGGGTTCGCGCTGGTGGTGCAGGTGCAGCAGTCGGCGCAGGACCCGTTGTCGTCGGCGCGCCAGGACGACCTGGTGCGGCTGCTGGACGAGGTGACGCAGCGTTCGGAGCGGCTGGCCGACGAGGTGGACGACCTGACGCGCACGCGCGACGAGCTCGCGTCGGGGACGGGGCAGGCGCAGGCGGCGCTGGACCTCGCCGAGGAGCGGGCGGCGTCGGAGGGCATCCTGTCCGGGCGGCTGCCCGCGGTCGGTCCCGGGATCGAGATCGTCGTGCGGGACGGCCAGGGTGTCCTGGACGCCCCGAAGCTCTTCAACGTCCTGGAGGAGCTGCGCAACGCCGGCGCGGAGGTGGTCGAGCTCAACGGGGTGCGGCTGGTGACGTCGACCTGGTTCCTGGACGGGGACGACGGCATCGTGGTGGACGGGGTGACGTTGGAGGCGCCGTACCGGTGGACGGTGATCGGTGACCCCGCGACCCTGAACCCCGCGCTGGAGATCCCGGGCGGTGCGTTGGCGACGCTGCGCACGGCGGGGGCGGAGGCGCGGACGGTGGAGCACGACGAGGTCGAGGTGACGGCGGTGCGGGAGCCGGCGGAGCCGCAGTACGCGACGCCGTCCGAGCCGGGCGAATGACCGCCCGGCGCCCTGTCCCGGCTTCCCGACGGGTACCGGGACGGGGTAGGTTGAAGCGACGACGGCGCACGTCGGACGGCACGACCCAGCAGGAGGACTGATGACGGACCCCCGCGCACTTCCGCCGCACGAGGCGGGCGTCGACACGACGGCCCATCTCGGCCGGATCGGGGCGCCCGCCGAGGAGCAGAACCCGCGCATCCCGCTCACCGCGGAGGAGGCGGCTGCCGTGGCGGCGCTGCCGCGCCATTCGGCGCTCCTGGTGGTGCAGTACGGCTCGGGTGCGATCGGTGAGAGGTTCCTGCTGGACTCGGACCGGTCGGTCGCGGGGCGCAGCGAGCACGCCGAGGTGTTCCTCGACGACGTGACGGTGTCGCGCAAGCACGCGGAGTTCGCCCGGGAGGGCGACCGGTTCGTGGTGCGGGACATCGGGTCGCTGAACGGCACCTACCTCAACCGGCAGCGGATCGACGCGGCGATGCTGTCGACGGGCGACGAGGTGCAGATCGGCAAGTTCCGGATGTCGTTCCACGCCAGCCCGCAGGCGCCGCGGGGTCCCCAGGCGCCGGCCTCGTGACGTCGGCGTCCGGGGCGTGGCACGCCCCGGAGCCCGACGACGCCCCCGAGCCGTGGCCGCCGCGCATCTCGCGGCACGCCTCGATGCGGATCTCGGACGTGCTGTCCCAGCTGCGGGGCGACTTCCCGGCCGTGTCGCACTCCAAGCTGCGGTTCCTCGAGGAGCAGGGGCTCATCACCCCGGTGCGGACCCCCTCCGGGTACCGGCAGTACAGCCCCGCGGACGTCGAGCGGCTGCGGTTCGTGCTGGCGGAGCAGCGGGACTCCTACCTGCCGTTGAAGGTCATCAAGGAGCATCTCGCCGCGATGGACGCCGGCGAACCCGCCCCCGGTCCGGTGCCGCGCGTCGCCGCCCAGCCGGGTGCCCCCGTCGCGGGCGGGCGACGCCGCTGGACGGTCGCGCTGGTCGCGGACGCCACCGGTACCCCGCCGGAGCTCGTCCAGGGGCTCGTCGACGACGGCGTGCTGCGCGAGACGTCCGGGGTGCTCGACCCGTCCGCGCCGGACGTCGTGCGTCTCGCGGTCCGTCTCGCCGAGCACGGCATCGAGGCACGCCACCTGCGCCCGCTGCGGTCGTCCGCCGAGCGGCACGTGGGTCTCGTCGACCAGGTCGTGGCGCCCTACCGCAGCCAGCAGCACGAGCAGGGACGCGCGCAGGCGCAGGAGATCGCCGAGGAGATCGGGGACCTCCTGGCCCGGCTGCACACCACGTGGGTGCGCCAGGGCACCACCGACCTCACCTGAGGTGACGACGCCGCCGGGGCACCCGGCGGGCCGCGGCACATCGTCGTACCGTGGATCGGGTGGAGAGCGACGGGGGGCCGGAGGCCCCGATGGTCCCGGTGGAGGTGCTCGGCGTCCGGCAGCAGCAGGACCAGGAGATCGTGGTCATCCTGCTCGACGCGGCGGCCGAGCTCGCCGTGCCCATCGTCATCGGCGCCCGCGAGGCGTCCGCCATCGCGATGGCGCAGGCCGGGGTCACCACGCCACGCCCCATGACGCACGACCTGCTGCGCGACCTCCTCGGGGCCGTCCACGTCGACCTGGACCGGGTGGAGATCGTGGCGCTGGACGGGGGCATCTTCTTCGCCGAGCTCGTCCTGTCGACGGGGGTGCGGCTCGACTCGCGCGCCTCCGACGCGATCGCGCTGGCCGTCCGCACCGGCAGCCCCGTGCTGTGCTCGGCCGAGGTGGTCGCGTCCGCCGGCGTGGAGGTCGTCGACCTCGCCCAGCAGCGCGAGGTCGAACGGTTCCGCGACTTCCTCGACCACGTCACGGCCGAGGACTTCACCACCGGCGGGGGACCGGTCGAGCCCAGCCCCGACGACACGCCACCTTGACCCTCAGGTACAACGTCAAGGTCTGCCGGTACCGTGGGGTCGAACCCTCCACCACAGGTTCAGGGTCCGGCACCGACGGTCACGCTTCGGCAACACCGTCCGACACGCCGGAGCCGCCGGACGCGACATCGTTGACGGTCCCACGGCGCCGTCCTAGCGTGGAAGCGACATCTCGGGAGGAACAGTGGACAGCTCAAGCGGCGCCAGCGCACAGGTCGGCGTACCGGCGGTCGGCGCGCAGGGCCTGCTGTTCGGGGAGGACCTCACCGAACAGGACCCCGGCACCGGGTACCGGGGGACCACGGCCTGCCGGGTCGCCGGCATCACGTACCGGCAGCTCGACTACTGGGCCCGCACCGGGCTCGTCGAGCCCTCGATCCGGCCCGCCACGGGCTCCGGCACCCACCGCCTCTACGGCTTCCGCGACGTCCTCGTGCTGAAGATCGTCAAGCGGCTCCTCGACACCGGGGTGTCCTTGCAGCAGATCCGCACAGCCGTCACGCACCTGCGGGAGCGCGGCGTCGACGACCTCGCCCAGATCACCCTCATGAGCGACGGCGCGTCCGTGTACGAGTGCACGTCGCCCGACGAGGTCGTCGACCTCGTCCAGGGCGGTCAAGGAGTCTTCGGCATCGCCGTCGGGCGCGTGTGGCGCGAGATCGAGGGCACCCTGTCCCAGATGCCCACCGAGACCCTCGACGACACCGACGACGACCTCTTCCACCCGGACGACGAGCTCGCCGCCCGCCGGCGGGCCCGCGACGCCGGCTGACCGGCGCCGCCCGGTCTCACAGCAGCGGCTCGAGCGGCTCCAGGATCTTCTCCGCGACCTTGTTCAGCGGAGAGCGGCCCGCCCACTCCTCGTACGTCATCTCCCGCGAGTTCGACTCGTCCATCCGGAAGACGTCCTCCAGCGTCGTGGCGACCCCGTCGTCGACGATCTCCAGGTTGATCTCGTAGTTGCCCGTCAGGCTGAGGCGGTCGATGTTCGCCGTGCCCACCGTCGACCAGCGACCGTCGATCGTCGCCGTCTTCGCGTGCACCATCGCCCCCTGGTACAGCATGATCCGCACCCCGCCGCGCAGGAGCCGCGTGTACCGGCCCCGCGCCAGCCAGTCCGCGAGCGCATGGTTGGACCGCTCCGGCACGAGCACGCGCACGTCGACGCCGCGGGCGGCAGCGGCCAGGAGGGCGTCGAGGATGTCGCGGTCCGGGATGAAGTAGGCCTGGGTGATGTAGATGTGGTGGGTGGCCCGGTCGATCGCGTCGAGGTAGATGCCGCGGATCGGGAACACCAGGTCGCTGGGCGCGTTGCGGGCGGCGCGCAGCGCGGGCTGCCAGTGCTCGGCGCCGCGGTCCTGCAGCACGGGGTGCTTGGCGCCGCGCCACCGGTTCCAGAAGTCGACGAACGCGTTGCGCAGCTCCCAGGCGGCCGGTCCGCGCAGCCGCAGGTGCGTGTCGCGCCACTTCGTCGCGTACAGCTCGCCGATGTTGTAGCCGCCGACGAACGCGACCTCGTCGTCGACGACGAGGATCTTGCGGTGGTCGCGGCCCGAGTGTCGCAGGTTGAGGGTCAGCAGGCCGGCGCGCAGCGCGGGGAAGCGCAGCACGTGCACCTGCGGGGGGAAGACGAAGAACGACGGCGGCACCACGAGGTTCGCGAAGCCGTCGAAGATGACGTACACCTGCACGCCGCGGCGGGCCGCGTCGGACACCGCCTCCTTGAAGCGTTCGCCGGTCGGGTCGCCCTTCCAGATGTACGTCTCGAGGAACACGGTGTGCCGGGCCTGGGCGATGGCGTCCAGCATCGCCTCGTACAGGTCGGCGCCGTACGTGTAGACGGTGGCCGTGGTGTCGTCGATCGTGGTGTCCGTCGGGGGCGCCGTCGGGAAGCGGGCGTCGAGCGGGTAGCGCTGGCCGCGCACCTTGTCGATCGCCATGACCGTCGCTCCGGCGGTCAGGGGTATCGCTGCGGCGAGCAGCGCGGTGCGTGACACGATCTTGCGCACGCGCTGCCAGTCGATGTCGACGTGGACCGGGACGAAGGACGAGCGAGGGGCGTCGGGCACAGGGTCACCGTAGCGACCCGGGCGGCGTCGTGCCCGGTGGGGGCGCCTCCGGGGGTGGTGAGGTTGGTCCCAGCGACGCGGCGAGGGGGTGCGTGCGGATCGCGGCGGCGAGCTCGCCGTCGATCCGGTCGAGGTACACCCCGGTGGTCGCGATGGACCGGTGGCCGAGCAGCTCGGCCACCACCTTGACGTCCCAGCCGTCGGCGACGAGCAGGGTGGCGGTGGTGTGCCGCAGGGCGTGCGGGGTCGCCGGTCGGCGGTACGGCTCCGGCATGCGCGCGACGGCACGGTTCAGCAGGTCGCGGACGGCCTGCGCCTCCAGGCGCCGGCCCCGCCAGGACAGCAGCAGCGCCCGCCGGGCGTCGTCGTCGTCCGGCCGGCGCGCTGCCAGGCGCGGACGCAGCGTGGCCAGGTACTCCTCGAGCAGGGCCGCCAGGGGCGGGCTGAGCGCGACGGTGCGGGACGTGCCGCCCTTGCCGACGATCCGCCACACCGTGCCCTCCGGTTCGCGGACCAGGTCGGTGACGTCGGCGCGCACGAGCTCGGAGACGCGTGGCCCGAGGACGACCAGCAGCGCGACGACCAGGCGGTCCCGCAGGCCCAGCGCGTGGTCGGCGCGAGTCCGGGCCGCCGCCCCGTGGGGCGGCGGCTCGACGCTGGACAGGAGCGACTGTGCGGCCGACGCCGACAGGGCCGTGCGCTCGGTGCGGAGCCGGTCGCGGACCTTCGCAGGGGGAGCGGCCCACTGCATCGGGTCGGCCTGCACCCAGCACTGGCGGGCCGCATGACCGAAGAAGCGCGTCGCGGACTGCCGGAACCGGTTGACCGTCGCGGTCGAGCGGCCCGGGCCGCGCTTGCGGCGCGGGTCGTTGTAGCGGCCGTCGACGCCCGCCTGGTAGCGCACGAGGGCGTCGTCGACGTCGTCGCCGGTCACGTCGTCCAGCACGCGGTCCGCGCCGAGCAGCCCGACGAGCTCGGTGACGTCCCGCGCGTACGACCGTTCGGTCGCGGGGGACAGGACCCCGCGGACCGTCTCGACCCGCACCGACGCGAGGTAGCGGTCAGCAGCCTGCGCGACCGACAGCAGCTCGAGGCGCGGTGGTGCTACCACGGGTGAGGCTTCCTCTCGACGGTTGACCTGCGGTGATGCGGTGATGCTAGGTCGCGCCACCGACATCGCACGTCCGGACGCGCCCGTCTTGTCCGGCACCGGGCCGGGCTGCTTCGATGCGTGCATGCGTCCTGCCCGTGCCGCCGTCGCCGCCGTGATCGTCGCGCTCGGGTCGTCCGGGTGCGCCGCGCCCGCCGAGCCCACCTGGGCCGAGGAGCTGGCGGCCCGGTCCAGGTCGACGGCGGGCGCCTTCAGTCCGATGGCGGCCTCCGTCAGTGACGCGATGCCGCGGGTCGTGCACCCCGGTGCGCGCCCGGGCGAGGAGACGTCGTCCGTCAGTGAGGTGCTGGTGGTCGGTGACTTCGTCGACCGGGAGCCCGCGGGGGCGACGGCGCACCCGCACGATCCCGACGCCTTCGACGTCTACTCCGGAGGTGCCGTGCTCCGGCTGCGCGTCGACGAGGTCGTCGACGCAGACCCGGCGGGGCCCCGTCCGGGCGAGCACGTGCGCGTCCTGCTCCCGGCGGTCGGCGGCAACGGCCTCACGGATCAGGACGTCGCCGCTCGGCTGGTGGACCTCGACCGGGTGGTGGTGTTCCTCGCGCCGGCGCGCCTGACCGAGCGGGACGGGTACGCCATCGCCCTCGACGGCATGCTCCTGGGGGAGGTGGACCCGTCGGGGGGCGTGACCTGGCCAGTGCTCGAGGCCGTGGGGGAGCAGTACCGGGAGCGGGTGACGGCAGAGCCGGGAGGGCTCGACCTCGGCGACGGGTGGGGGCCCGCTTCCGTCAGCGTCGACGTCAGCTCGCTGACGGAGCTGCGGTCTCTGGCCGGCCCTCGAGCAGCTGCTCCAGCCGGGTGAGCGGTCCCTGCCGTACTGGTCGACACACGGCCCGAAACGACTGTGTTGCGCTATACACAATGGTTTGAGCGTTGTGTCCTTTTCAGCGTACGCCTGCAGTTGCGGTGTGCGCCAGGGCAACGCTGCTGTCGGTGCTGCCGCCGCGAGCGCGGGAATCGTCGACAGGACAGGTCCGGCGGCGCGGTCAGGACTCCGGGGCGGCTCGACCCGCGGGAGGGGAGTGTGGCGCGGCGCGCCGGGTGGCTCGCCGTGCGCCGCCCCGGAGTCCGTGGGCATGACGTCGAGACCCGGCTCGGGCCGAACGTGGGACGGGACGAAAGCGCGCGCAGCGACGGCTCGTGCCTGAGGCGCGTCTCGGGCGCGATCCGTCGCACGAGTCGGCCGACGGCGACTGCTGCCGGCTCGCCTCGCCGGCTCCGAGCCGGCCGCCGCCGATACCGGGCGCAGGGTCGCAGTCGTCGCGTCTGCGAACGAGGTGGTCTGTGGCGAGCTTCCGCGCCGGCTCGGTGGGGAGTGGTCGGCGGCCCCGTTCGTCCTCAAAGTGACATAATGCGCATTATCGGTGTGCGGCCGTTCCTGTAGACAGGGGCCGGAATCTCCGTCCGGACGTCGATCCGTTGATCCGTCGATCGGTTCGCCGACGCATCGCCGTAGGCACCGACTTGCCGCCTGTCGCGCTGACTCGCGCCGACCTGCGCTGACTCGCCGAGCTGCGAGTCGGGACTCCGCAGGCGACCGACATTCGGCCGAGTCGATGCGCCCAGCCCGTCGTCGGCCTGTGGTGACCCAGCAGCCGAAACGTCTCGGCTCGCGGTCGGCAGCGCCCCATTCGCAACAAAGGGTTGCACTCCCCTGCGACCGGGTCTACCGTGTTGTGCAACCTGTTGTTGCGTGAAGGGTGGAGCCATGGAGATGGGAACGATCGAACGACAGCTCTACGTCGAGGCGGCGCCCGAGGTGGTGTTCGCCGTCGTCAGCGAGCCGGAGCACGTCAAGCGCTGGTGGCCCGACGAGGCGGACTACCCGCTCGAGCCGGGCGGCCCGGGCCGGATCGGGTTCGCCGAGGACGGCGGGGCGACGCACTGGGAGACCTTCACCGTCGTGGAGGTCGATCCCCCGCACCGCTTCACCTTCCGCTGGTCGTACCCGCAGGGCGTACCGGCCCGGCGCGGCAACTCGTTCCTCGTGGAGTTCGTGCTCGCGCCGGAGGGCAAGGGCACACGGCTGACGATGACCGAGACCGGCTTCCGGGAGCAGGGCTGGACCGAGGCACAGGTCGTCGCGGCGTACGAGGACCACGTGGCCGGCTGGGACCACTTCCTGCCGCTCCTCCCCCGCTACGCCGAGTCGCTGGAGGTGCCCGCATGACGACGCCGGTCGACGACGTGCTGTGGTCGGCGGTGGGCGACCCGACCAGGCGCCGGATGCTGGACGTGCTGGTGGGTCAGGGCGCGAGCACGGCGACGAGCCTGGCGGGCGTGCTGCCGGTGACGCGGCAGGCGGTCGCCAAGCACCTGCTGGTGCTGGAGCGAGCCGGCCTGGTGCACGCGGTCACGGTGGGTCGGCAGAAGCAGTTCCGAGTCGACGAGGCGCAGCTGCGCCGGGCCGTGGCGCAGCTCGCGGACGTCGGGGCGGCGTGGGACGCGCGCCTGGCACGCGTCAAGCAGCTCGCCGAGACGATCCAGTTGGCGGCGACGAAGGACGTGCCGGACGGGAACGGGGGGCACCGCTCCCCCGCACGGCTGCCCGGGAACGACAGCACGGACGAACCGGAGGAGGGCTGAGCGATGGTCGACATCCTGCACCGCATCGGGGTGAAGGGGTCCGCGAGCGCCGAGGTGTTCGCGGCGTTGACGACGACGGAGGGTCTGGCGGGCTGGTGGACGCGGGACGTGTCGGGTGGCTCGGGCGTCGGGGAGGTGGTGGCGTTCCGGTTCCCGCCGGTGGGTGGTTTCGACATGCGGGTGCTGGAGTCGGAGCCGGGTCGGCGGGTCGTGTGGGAGGTGGTGGACGGTCCGCCGGAGTGGGTGGGCACGCGGGTGTCGTGGGACGTGCGGGAGTCGGACGGGTGGACGGTGGTGCTGTTCGCGCACTCGGGGTGGGCGGAGCCGGTGGAGTTCATGCATCACTGCTCGACGAAGTGGGCGACGTTCCTCATGAGCCTGAAGGGGTTCGTGGAGTCGGGTACGGGGGCTCCGGCTCCGGGGGACGTGGTGGTGAGCGACTGGCACTGAGGTGGTGGGGCGACGACGGGCCCGGCACCGTGAGGGTGCCGGGCCCGTGGCGTGCATGGGCGGGGTCGGTCAGGCGCCGACGTACTCGGCGAGGTGCTGTCCGGTGAGGGTGGTGCGGTCGGCGACGAGCTGGGCGGGGGTGCCTTCGAAGACGACGGTGCCGCCGTCGTGGCCGGCGCCGGGTCCGATGTCGAGGAGATGGTCGGCGTGGGCCATGACGGCCTGGTGGTGCTCGATGACGATGACGGTCTTGCCGTCGTCGACGAGGCGGTCGAGGAGGGCGAGGAGGTTCTCGACGTCGGCGAGGTGGAGGCCGGTGGTGGGTTCGTCGAGGAGGAAGACGCCGCCGCGGTCGCCCATGTGCATGGCGAGCTTGAGGCGTTGGCGTTCGCCGCCGGAGAGGGTGTTGAGGGGCTGGCCGAGGCGGATGTAGCCGAGGCCGACGTCGCGGAGGTGCCCGAGGATGGTGCGGACGCTGGTGATCTTGGCCTCGCCGGTGGAGAAGTAGTCGTGGGCCTGCGCGACGGACAGGTCGAGGACCTCGGCGATGTTCTTGCCGGCGAGGGTGTAGTCGAGGACGGCGGCCTGGAACCGCTTGCCGCCGCAGTCCTCGCAGGGGGTCTCGACGGTCTCCATGAAGCCGAGCTCGGTGTAGATGCGGCCGTTGCCCTTGCAGGTGGGGCAGGCGCCCTCGGAGTTGGCGCTGAAGAGGGCGGGCTTGACGCCGTTGGCCTTGGCGAAGGCCTTGCGGACGGGTTCGAGCAGGCCGGTGTAGGTGGCGGGGTTGGAGCGGCGGGAGCCCTTGATGGCGCTCTGGTCGACGACGACGACGTCGTCGCGGTGGGCGAGGTTGCCGTGGACGAGTGAGCTCTTGCCGGAGCCGGCGACGCCGGTGACGACGGTGAGGATGCCGGTGGGGATGTCGACGTCGACGTTCTTGAGGTTGTTCTGGGTGGCGCCGCGGATCTGGAGGGTGCCGGTGGGTTCGCGGACGGTGTCCTTGACGCCGACGCGCAGGTCGAGGTGCTTGCCGGTGAGGGTGCCGCTGGCGCGCAGTCCGGCGACGTCGCCCTCGTAGCAGATGGTGCCGCCGTCGGTGCCGGCGCCGGGGCCGAGGTCGACGACGTGGTCGGCGATGGCGATGGCTTCGGGCTTGTGCTCGACGACGAGGACGGTGTTGCCCTTGTCGCGCAGGTCGACGAGGAGGTTGTTCATGCGGGCGATGTCGTGGGGGTGCAGGCCGATGGTGGGCTCGTCGAAGACGTAGGTGACGTCGGTGAGGGCGGAGCCGAGGTGGCGGATCATCTTGACGCGTTGTGCCTCTCCCCCGGACAGGGTGCCGGAGGGCCGGTCGAGGGACAGGTAGCCGAGGCCGATCTCGGTGAAGGAGTCGAACAGGTGCAGCAGGTTGGTGACGAGGGGTGCGACGGCGGGGTCGTCGATGCTGCGGGCCCAGTCGGCGGCGTCGGTGATCTGGAGGCGGCAGACCTCGGCGATGTTCTTGCCGGCGATCTTGGCGGAGCGGGCGGAGTCGTTGAGGCGGGTGCCGTCGCAGGCGGGGCAGGGGGCGAAGACGGCGGCGGCCTCGACGAAGCGGCGCACGTGGGGCTGGAGGGACTCGGGGTCCTTGGAGAACACGGACTCGCGCAGCTTCGGGATGAGGCCCTGGTAGGTCATGTTCATGCCGAGGGCCTTGACCTTGCCCTTCTCGCGGTAGAGCAGGTCGTGGCGTTCGGTGTCGGTGTAGTCCTGGACGGGCTTGTCGCCGTCGACGAACCCGGACTCGGAGTAGGCCTTGACCATCCAGCCGTCGGCCTTGTAGCCGGGCACGAGGATGGCGCCGTCGTTGAGGGAGAGGGTCTCGTCGACGATGACGGACAGGTCGAGGTCGGAGACGGTGCCGCGGCCCTCGCACTCGGGGCACATGCCGCCGAGGTAGACCTGTTCGCGCACGACCTTCTTCTCGGTGCCTCCCCCGGCCTTCTCGGTGCTCATGACGCCGGAGGCCTTGGCGGTGGGGACGTTGAAGGAGAAGGCGGGGGGCGGGCCGACGTAGGGGTCGCCGATGCGGCTGTACAGGTGGCGCAGCATCGCGTTGGCGTCGGTGACGGTGCCGACGGTGGAGCGGACGTTGGCGCCGAGGCGTTCCTGGTCGACGAGGATGGCGGTGGTGATGCCGGACAGGGAGTCGACGTCGGGGCGGGGCAGGGACGGCATGAAGCCCTGCAGGAACGTGGGGTAGGTCTCGTCGATGAGGCGGCGGGACTCGGCGGCGATGGTGGCGAACACCAGCGAGCTCTTGCCGGACCCGGACACGCCGGTGAAGACGGTCAGGCGGCGCTTGGGCAGGTCGACGGTGACGTCGCGCAGGTTGTTCTCGCGGGCGCCGGCGACGCGGATGGTGTCGTGGGTGTCGGCGACGTGCGGGTCGCGCTGGTCGGCGGGTGCGGCCATGGGTGGGGGCTCCTTCGTCGGAGGGGTCGTCGACCGGTCGGGTCCAGGCTAGTCGCGGTGTCAGGCCACCTGGTCGATGCGGACCATGTTGCCGGCGGGGTCGCGGAACGCGCAGTCGCGCACGCCCCACGGCTGGTCGGTGGGCTCGGACACGACCTCGGCGTCGGCGGCCTGCAGGCGGGCGAAGGCGCCGTCGAGGTCCTTCGTGGCGAGGATGATCGACTGGTAGACGCCCTTGGCCATGAGCTCGACGACGGTGCGGCGCTCGTCGTCGGTGACGCCGGGGTCGGCGACGGGCGGGGTCAGGACGAGGCGGACGTCGGGCTGGGTGGGTGCGACGAAAGTGAGCCAGCGCATGGCGCCCTGGCCGACGTCCTGGGTGAGCTCGAAGCCCAGCAGGTCGCGGTAGAAGCGCAGGGACGCCTCGGGGTCGGTGTGCGGCAGGAACGTGGTGTGCAGGGTGATGTCCATGCCGTCCACGCTAGGTCTGCGCGGGCGGCGGTGCTTCTCGATTCCTGATCGGTCGGGTGACCTGCTTGGTGACGCAGGACGGCAGCTCGTGCGCGGCGGCGGTGGCCGCGCGGCGCCGGTACTCGCTGGGCGACATCCCGACGAGCTCGGAGAAGCGGGTGGAGAACGTGCCCAGCGAGCTCGACCCGACGGCGAAGCAGACCTCGGTGACGGACAGGTCGCCGCGGCGCAGCAGCGCCATCGCGCGTTCGACGCGGCGCGTCATGAGGTAGCTGTACGGCGACTCGCCGTAGGTGGCACGGAACTGGCGGCTCAGGTGCCCGGCCGACATCCCGGCGTCGGCCGCGAGCGCCTCGACGTCGAGGGGTTGGGCGTGGTCGCGGTCGATGCGGTCGCGGACGCGGCGCAGGACGGCGAGGTCGCGCAGCCGTTGGTCGGCGGCGGTCCGGGTCATGGGTCGATGCTGCCATGTCGTGCCGGGGTGGGGCGGGTGCGGGCGTGCCGACGGCCGGACCTGCGGGGTGCGGGTCCGGCCGTCGGTGCGCTCCCGGTGGGCCGAGCGGGTGGGAGCGCGGTGCACGCGGGTGGCGTGCGGGTCGGTGTCAGGCCTGCATGTCCATGACGACGCGGCCGTCGATGGCGCCGTGGAGCATCTCGTCGAAGATGTCGTTGATGTCGGCGAGGGGGCGGACGGTGTAGGTGGGTTCGATGAGCCCGCGGGCGAAGAAGTCGAGGGCTTCGGTCATGTCCTTGCGGGTGCCGACGATGGAGCCGCGGACGGTGAGCCCGAACAGGACGGTGGAGAAGATGTCGAGGCCGAACTCCTCGGGGGGCAGGCCGACGAGGGAGACGGTGCCGCCGCGGCGTAGTCCGCCGACGGCCTGGGGGAAGGCCTTGCCGTTGACGGCGGTGACGAGGCCGCCGTGGGCTCCGCCGCCGGTGACCTCGTGGATGCGGGCGACGACGTCGTCGGTGGTGCGGGCGTTGACGGTGGCCTCGGCGCCGTGCCGGCGGGCGAGGGCGAGCTTGTCGTCGGAGACGTCGACGGCGACGACGCGCATGCCCATGGCGTGGGCGTACTGGACGGCGATGTGGCCGAGGCCGCCGATGCCTGAGATGAGGACCCACTGGCCGGGCTTGACCTCGGACTCCTTGAGGCCCTTGTAGACGGTGACGCCGGCGCACAGGATGGGTGCGGCGGCGGCGAGGTCGACGCCGGCGGGCACGATGGGGGCGTAGGTGGCGTCGACGAGCATGTATTGGCCGAAGGAGCCGTCGACGGAGTAGCCGCCGTTGAGCTGGTTCGGGCAGAGGGTCTCGCGGCCGGTCTCGCAGTACTCGCACTCGCCGCAGGCGCTCCACAGCCAGGCGTTGCCGACGGTGTCGCCGACGTGCAGGCGGGTGACGTCGTCGGCGACGGCCACGACCTCGCCGACGCCTTCGTGGCCGGGGATGAAGGGCGGGGTGGGCTTGACGGGCCAGTCGCCGTGGGCGGCGTGCAGGTCGGTGTGGCAGACGCCGGAGTAGAGCACCTTGACGAGTGCCTGGCCGGGGCCGGGGGTGGGGAGCTCGGCGTCGGTGACGTCGAGGGGGGCGCGGAACTCGCGGACGACGGCGGCCTTCATGGTCATGGTGACCTCCTGGGTCGGACCTGGCTGTTCTTCGGTGTGGGGTCCGGTCGTCGGGAGGCGGGCCCCGGGTTGTCGATGCCTCCACTCTAGGCCTTGTGGTCAGACCACACCGTGCCGAGGTGTTGTGATCCTGCTCCCACGTGGTGGTGCTCCCCCGGTTCCGCGGCCCGCGTGTGTCAGGCGGACTCGACGAGCACGACCGAGACGTCCGCCGTGCTGAGGGTCAGGGTGTCGCCGTCGAGCTCGAGCGTCGGCTCGGCGCCCAGCACGCCCGCGAACCAGTCGTCCTGCGCCATCAGGTCATCGGAGCACGCCATCCGGGTCGAGGCGATCTGACCGGTCAGGCGCAGCACCCCGTCGTCCCACGTCGCCGGCGCCGACATGCTGTTGCAGCCCGGCTGCGCACCCACCGTGCCGTCGGAGAAGACCAGCACCAGACGGCTGCCCTCGACCAGCTCGTGGCCCGTGCTCGACGCCGCCACGAACGTCCGTCCCTCCAGGTCCGGCGGCGAGGAGCACGCCGCGAGCGCCAGCGTGGCGGCCAGGAGCAGGGCGAGGGCGGCGAGGAGGCGGCGGGTCACCCGGTCAGGCTAGGCGCTGGTGCTGGGTGCGCGCTGGAGGCGTGGTGCCCGGGCGGGCCGCTACGGTACGGGCGTGACCTCGGAGCTGTCCGGCCTGGACGACGCGCAGCGTGGCCTGGTGGCGCGCTGGTTCGGCGAGGTCGAGGTGGTGGCGGACCTGTCGTGGGGGCTGACGTCGACGCGGGTGCTGCGGCTGCGCCGCGCGGACGGCCCGGACGTCGCCCTCAAGGCGTCCGGGCCGGCCGATCATCACCTGGTCCGGGAGATCGCCGCGCACGAGGAGGTCCTCGCGCCCCTGGTCGCGGGCGGACGGTGGCCGCGGCTGCTGCACGCCGACCGCGAGCGCCGGGTGCTGGCCACGGCGTGGCTCGACGGGGAGCTCGTGGAGGGCACGCGCGCGGAGCGCATCCCGGACACGTACCGGCAGGCGGGGCGGGCGCTGGCGGACCTGCACGCGCTGGGCTCGCGGGTGGACGGCGACTTCGAGGCCGCGGCGGACGCCCGCGCCCTGGCGTGGCTGGACGGGCCGCACCGCCTCGCGCCGGACGTCGTGGAGCAGCTACGTCGGGTGATCCGCGCGCACGAGCACCCCCCGGTGCGGGTGGTGCCCACGCACGGCGACTTCCAGCCCCGCAACTGGCTGGTCGACGCCTCCGTGGTGCGGGTCATCGACCTGGGCCGGGCCGAATGGCGTCCCGGCATGACCGACCTGGCGCGCCTCGCCCGTCAGCAGCTCGCTGCGCCCGGCGCGCTGCGGGACGCGTTCGTCGACGGGTACGGGGCGCCCTGGCCGGACGGGGCGGCGTGGCGGCGGGTGCTGGTGCGCGAGGCCGTCGGCACCGCGGCGTGGGCGTACCTCGTCGGGGACGCCGAGTTCGAGGCGCAGGGGCATCGCATGGTCGCGCAGGCGCTCGCGGCGGACCAGCCGGACCGGTGAGGGAGCGCCATCCCCGGCGACGACCACCCGATGGACGGGCAATCCCGGCGAAACATGACTCGCCGATGATGAGGGCGTGAACGTCTCTCTCGACTCCCCCCTGCGCGACGACGTGCAGCTCCTGCTCGACGAGCATCTCGCCGAGATGCGGGCCACCTCTCCCCCGGAGTCCGTGCATGCCCTGGAGGCGGCGGCGCTCGCAGTGCCGGAGGTCCGGTTCGTCACGGCCCGCGACGACGACGGCACCCTGCTCGGGTGCGGGGCGCTGCGCGAGATCGAGGCCGGCCCGGGCGGGCACGGGGAGCTGAAGTCGATGCGTACCGCTCGCGCGGCTCGGGGGCGGGGCGTGGCGTCGGCGGTGCTGGACAGGATCCTGGACCTCGCCCTGGAGCGCGGGTACGCGCGGGTCAGCCTCGAGACGGGCGCCGAGCCGTTCTTCGTGCCCGCCCGCACCCTGTATGCGCGGCGGGGGTTCGTCGAGTGCGGACCCTTCGCCCACTACCGCCCCGACCCGAACAGCGTGTTCATGACCCTGACCCTGGCCGCCGCTCCTCTGTGACCCGCCCGGCGCTCGTCGAGCCGTCGCGGCCGAAGCGGGCCAGCAGGTGCCAGGCCTGCTTGAGCGTGCGGGCGTCGACGACGCCACGCGCCCGCCAAGGCCCCATCCGGGCGGGCGTCAGGGTCCCCTGCCCGGCGATCCGGGCGGCGAGGCGTACCGGCCCCGGCCCTCGGTAGGCCGGATCGAGGGCCGCGACCGACGCCCGGTACCCGGCATGCCACTGCACCGCCACTCCGGTAGCGGACGCGACGTCCGCGAGCGCCGTGCCGCGGTAGGACGGGTCGAGCACGATCGCCTCGACGTCCTCGGCGAGTCAGACGCCGCCGTGCACGTGCGCCTCGACGTACCGGTCGAGGGGGTCGGCGGGCAGGTCGCAGCGGTGTCGTAGGCCCGCCCGAAGAGGCGGCTCTCCCACGTCCAGCGGTCGCCGCCGCGGTGGGCGGTGAGGCCGCCGTTGCTCGTCCCGGTCTCGAACTGGCTGCGGTAGACGCCGTCGGTGGCGATGGCGTCGAGCACGGTCCGGTGGTGCGCGGCCGGGGCGTCGGGGTGGAAGTGCAGCACGACGCGTGCGTGGGGTGGCAGCGGCGGGCCCGCGGCGTGCGCGCGCACGTGCTCGACCGCTGTCCGCCAAGGTGCGGGCCCGGACGTCATAGTGCCGGGGTGCCGGTCTGGGACGGAGTGGCGGCGAGCAGCGGCCACCAGTGCCGCTCGCTCAGCGCCGACCCGGGTCCGGCGGGCAGCCAGGTGCCGGAGACCTGTGGTGCGCCGTCCGCCTGCCAGACGGTGAAGTGGCAGTCCGGGGTCGGCCACGGGAAGCAGGGCGTGGGGGCGGCCACGACGTTGCGGACGTAGCCGACCAGCTGGGGCTCGGTGGCCAGGGCCAGGACGTCGCGAGCGAGCGCGGTGACGGTGGCGTGGCCGTCGCCCGCGTCGGCCACGGTGCGGGTGGGCAGGTCGAGACGGCCCGTGCCGTCGTCGCGGGGCACGCAGAACACCTCGTCGCCGTGTCTCAGCAGCAGGCGCACCAGGCCCGTGGGTGCGGGCGCCGTGCCGCCCGGGTCGAGGACGACGTCTGCGCGCCCACCGGGCGGGAGCCAGGGGGCGTCGGGACGGCTGGTCAGGACAGCGGCGCGCACCGGTCCACCGTAGCGGGGCCGCCGTGCGTGGGGTGTCTTCGTGCTGGTCAGCGCGTCATAGGTCGCCGGTAGGGTCCGCCTCATGGCGTACACCGAGAAGCGCAGCTCGCGGGACGGGTCGACGACGCACGTGGGGCGGTTCCGGGTGGACGGGCGACTGCGCAGCACGCGGGCGTTCCGGTCGCGGCGGGACGCGCTGGCCGAGGCGCGCCGGGCCGAGGAGGCCGGCAAGCGCGGCGAGTGGGTCGACCCGCGCTCGGGGACGGTCACGGTGGCCGACTGGTTCACGGCGTGGCAGCAGGGCCGGGTGGACCGGGCGCCGCGCACCCTGGAGGCGGAGCGGGAACGGTTCGGCTCCCTGGTGGCCCCGACGTTCGGCGAGGTCCCGCTGCGGCAGGTCGCGCACGACGACGTGGCCCGGTGGGCGGCCACCATGACGGCGCCTCGCTCGGGGCAGGTGGCCTCGGCCGCCCGGCGACGCGACGCGGTGCGGCTGCTGGTGGCGCTGCTGGACGGGGCGGTGGACGCGCGCCGTCTGACGGCGAACCCGGCGCGCACCCCGTCGGGCCGGGTGCCGTCGCTGCCCCGCGCGCCGAAGACCAAGCCGCACCGGTACCTGTCCCACGAGCAGCTGCGCCGGGTCGCGGACGCCACGAGCGCGCCGAGTGCTCGCACCCTGGTGCTGCTGGCCGGTCTGACCGGTCTGCGCTGGGGCGAGGTGTCGGCGCTGCGCGCCGGGGACGTGGACCTGCTGCGCCGCCGCGTCACGGTGGAGCGCGCGTACACGCGTCTCGACGACGGCACCCTGCTGCTCGGGGACACCAAGACGCACGCCCGCCGGGAGGTGCCGCTGCCCGGTGTGCTGGCCGCCGACGTCGAGGCGCTGCTTCCCGCGGCGGGCGGTGGCCTGCTCTTCACGGGGCGCGGCAGTGCGCCGCTGCGCCGCGAGAGCTTCGACCGGCACACGTTCCGGCCGGCCGTCGCCGCCGCCGGGGGTGCCGTCGCGACCCTGCAGGAGCTGCTCGGTGTGCCGGTGAGCGGACTGTTCGACGCCGGCACCCTGTTCGCGGTCCGCGCGGTGCAGCGGCGGGCGGCCCTGGTCGCCGACGGCGTGGTGGGACCGGTGACCTGGGCGGTCCTGACCGAGGCCGACCGACAACGCCGCGACCACCTGGACCGTGGTGCCCGCATCTCCCGCACCCGCCGCCTCGAGCAGGCCGCCCGCGTGACCCTGTCCGTCGGGGCGGAGGACTTCGCCACCCTGACCCTGCACGACCTGCGGCACACCGCCGCCTCCCTGGCCATCGCCGGCGGCGCGAACGTCAAGGCCGTCCAGCGGCTCCTCGGGCACGAGTCCCCCGTGCTCACCCTGCGCACCTACGCCGGCCTGTTCGAGGACGACCTCGACCGGCTCGGCGAGGCGATGTCCGCGCAGTTCGCGGCGTACGACACGACCAGCGGCGCTCACCACACGCTCTCGGAGCCCGTCGAAGCCTTCGCGCACGTCGCTCAGCTGCGCCCGGCAGCAGCACTCTGACCTGGACAAACACCGTGCGCGTCGCGCCGCCACCGGCTTATTGCGCACCCGCTTTGGAAAAGCGGGTGTCGGCAGACAAAGGTGAGGAATCGTCGTAATGTCGCGCTACTCCTCCGACTACTCCGCATCGGATGGTCGCGGCGAGGTCCGTGAGGCCGCGCGACGTTGTCCCAGACGCCTCCTGCGCGCCGCCGGCCGACGACGCCCGGCCTTGCTCCGCACGCCCCGCACGCCCTGATCGCGGCTCGCGCACGCGCGTACCCGCCAAGACCCGAGGTGACCATGCCCGTCGAACCGACCATCGAGCGCCCGACCGGGGCCGCTCGACCCGCCGACACGCTCCACGAGGACGGTTCGGGCACCCCGGACGCACCGGCCCCCGCACCGGTCGCCACCCTCCCCCGCCCCGCGGACGACGCCCGCCGGTCCGCCGCCGGTGACCCCGCACCGGCGGGCGACACCGTGGACGGCCCCGACCGGCCGGCGGCCGGACCGCGCGAGCGGGTCTTCGCCGCCGCCGACGCCCTGACCGCCGAGGGCGGCGCCGTGACGGTCGCGACGGTGCGCGACCGCGCGGGCTGCTCCAACGCCCTGGCGACGGAGCACCTGCGGGCGTGGCGGGCCGACCGCGCGGCCGCGCAGGCCGCCGAGGACAGCACGCCCGACCTGCCGCCCGCCGTCGCGCAGCTCGTCGAGCGGGCGGTGGCGGCGCTGTGGCGGGAGGCGGTGTCCGGCGCGCGCACGCTGCACGACGCCGACCTCGCCCGAGCACGCGCCGCCGCCGACGCCACCCGCGCCGACACCGAGCTGCTCGCGGCCGACCTCGACGCGCTGCGCGAAGAGGCCCGCGCCGCCCGGTCGCAGGCGGACCTCGCCCGCGCCCACGCCGCGGACCGCGAGGACCGGCTCGCCGCCGAGGCCACCGCGCGCCGCACCGCCGAGGGCGCCGCCGTGCGGTCCGCCGCGACGGTCGACGAGCTGCGCGCCGCCCTGGCTGCCCGCACCGCCGAGGTCGAGGACCTGCGCCGACGTCTCGCCGTCGCCGACGAGGCCCGGTCGGCCGCCGAGCGCGACCACGCCCGCGCCGACGAGCAGGTCGGGGCCGAGCGCCGCACGAACGACGACCTGCGCGAACGCCTGGACGAGGCCCGCGAGGAGATCGCCCGGGCGCGCCAGGACCGCGCCGTCGCCGACGGGGACGCCGCGGCCGCCCGGACGGACGCCGCCCGCCTCGACGGGGAGGTCGCCGCCCTGCGTGACGCGCTGCGCGACGCCCGCGAGCAGGCCCTGGAGGCCGAGCGGGACCGCGCCGTGCAGGCCGCGGCCCGCGCCCAGGCCGAGGGCGAGGCCGCCGGGCTGCGCTCGGTGCTGTCCGCGCGGGAGGGCCGCCCTTCCTGATCTTCGCCGGTCCCGGCGGCGCGGGCCGTCAGCCCCAGGAGCCCCGCGCGTGCTGGAACACGAGGTTGGTCTCCGTCAGCGCGACCCCGGGGTTCGCCGACAGGTGCGTGATGACGAACTCGTTGAGACCGTCGGTGTCCGGGGCGGCCACGTGCACGAAGAAGTCGTGCGCACCACCGAGAAGGAAGACGTCGAGCACGCCCGGCAGCGCGACGAGCTCGCGCGCGAACTGCGGCAGGTGCGCCCGGGCGGTGCCCTGCATCCGCACCGCGATGATCGCCTGCAGGGGACGGCCCGCACGGGCCGGGTCCACGTCGACGTGGAAGCCGCGGATCACGCCCGCCTCCCGCAGCCGTCGCACCCGCGCCAGGCAGGTCGACGGCGCCACCCCGACCCGCTCGGCCAGCGCGTTGTTCGCCAGCCGGGCGTCGTCCGCGAGCGCCGCGAGGATGCGGTGGTCGACCTCGTCGAGGCGCACCGTGTCCTCGCCCCGGCGCTCCAGGCCGGAGTGCCCGCCGAGGCGGGCCCGCAGATCGTGCGCCGCGACGCCGACGACGGGGGGTCGCTTCGAAGATTCGGGCACCATGACGGCAATCTACCGAAGGATCGACCGATCCGGGCGGCCAGACCGCAGGAGTGCCGCAGACTGGGGGTGAGCACGGTCACACCCCGACCGGCGCCCGCACGCTCGCACACTGAGCCCGACCCGAAGGCGGAGCCATGGACGTCGCCGTCCCCACCGAAGTGAAGAACCACGAGGGCCGGGTGGCGATCACCCCGGCCGGCGTGCACGAGCTGACCGCGCGCGGGCATCGCGTGCATGTCCAGTCCGGGGCCGGTCTGGGCGCGGGCATCACCGACGACGACTTCGCGGGGGCGGGTGCCCGGATCACCCCGGACGCCGCGGCGACGTGGGACGCCGGGGAGCTGGTGCTCAAGGTCAAGGAGCCGGTCGCCGCGGAGTACGGGCACCTGCGCCCCGGGCAGACGCTGTTCACCTACCTGCACCTGGCGGCGGACAAGGCGCTCACCGAGGAGCTGCTGGCCCGGCGGGTGACGGCGATCGCCTACGAGACGGTCCAGACGGCGTCGGGGGCGCTGCCGCTGCTCGCGCCGATGTCGGAGGTGGCGGGGCGGCTGGCCACCCAGGTGGGTGCGGCCGCCCTCCAGAGCGCCGCCGGTGGTCGCGGGGTGCTGCTCGGCGGGGTGCCGGGGGTGGCCGCGGGGCACGTGGTGGTGATCGGCGCCGGCACGTCGGGGATGAACGCCGCCCGGGTCGCGGTGGGCATGGGTGCGCGCGTCACCCTGCTCGACAAGAACGTGGACGTGCTGCGTGCCGCCGACCGTGAGCTGGCGGGGCGGGTGCAGACCCTGGCGTCGAACCGGCTGACGGTCACCGAGGCGGTCCTGGAGGCGGACCTGGTCGTCGGTGCCGTGCTCGTGCCGGGCGCGAAGGCTCCGGTGCTGGTGAGCAACGACGTCGTGGCCGCGATGCGTCCGGGGTCGGTGCTCGTCGACGTGGCGATCGACCAGGGTGGGTGCTTCGAGGACTCCCGGCCCACCACGCACGACCGCCCCACCTACCGGGTGCACGACGCGGTGTTCTACTGCGTGGCGAACATGCCCGGCGCGGTGGCGCGCACGTCCACGTACGCGCTGACCAACGTCACCCTGCCGTACGTGGTGGCGCTCGCGGACACGGGGTGGCGGGATGCCCTGCGCGCGGACGCGGCGCTCGCGGCGGGCCTGAACACGTACGACGGCGAGGTGGTGCACCCGGCGGTGGCGGGTGCGCTGTCGCGGGGGCACGCGGCGCTGGACGCGGTGCTCTGAGGCGTCGGGCGGTGGGTCCTCAGCGGTGGGTGCCGCCGAGGGCGCGGCCGATGGCGCGCACCAGGCCGGAGGTGTCGACGGCGCCGCGCCGGTAGGCGGCCACGACGCTCCCGACGGCGGTGGCGACGCCGCCGTGGCCGAGGTCGGCGCGCCACACGGGCCGGTCGAAGACGGCGGTGCGGACCGCGGGGCCGCGCACGAGGCGGCCGGCGAGCCGGGGGGCGTCGGCGGTCCGCAGCGTGGAGGTGCGGTAGCGGGCGCCCGGGTCCCAGCGGGGGGCGGGGTGCGCGGCGTCGGACATGGGCACATCCTCGCGGGGTGCGCGGCGGCACGCAAGACCTGCGGGGACCGCACCACCGGTGGCGTCCCCGCAGGTCGGGCGGCGGGCGGCCTCAGGCGTCGGGGAAGCCCTGCGGGTTGGCCTGCTGCCAGCGCCAGGTGTCGGCGCACATGTCGTCGATCGTCTTGACGGCCTGCCAGCCGAGCTCGGTCTGCGCGCGGGTCGGGTCGGCCCAGAACGCGGGCAGGTCGCCGGCGCGGCGGGGCCCGACCTCGTAGGGCAGCTCGCGGCCGACGGCACGCTCGAACGCCTGGAGCATGGCGAGCACGGACGTGCCGGTGCCGGTGCCGAGGTTGAACGCCCGCACGGGGGTGACCATGTCGTCGAGGTGCTCGAGCGCGGCGACGTGCCCGGCGGCCAGGTCCTCCACGTGCAGGTAGTCGCGCTCGCAGGTGCCGTCGGCGGTGGGGTAGTCGTCGCCGAAGACGGTGAGCTTGTCGCGGCGCCCGACGGCGACCTGCGCGATGAACGGCATGAGGTTGTTGGGGATGCCCTGGGGGTCCTCGCCGATCTGCCCCGACGGGTGCGCCCCGACGGGGTTGAAGTAGCGCAGCAGCGCGACCCGCAGCGCGGGGTCGGCGGCGGCGACGTCGGCCATGATGCGCTCGATCATCACCTTCGTCTGCCCGTAGGGGGACGAGGAGGACAGCCGGTCGTAGTCCTCGGTGTACGGCACGGGGGCGTGCTCGCCGTACACGGTCGCGGACGACGAGAACACGAGGCGGTGCACGCCGTGGTGGCGCATCGCCTCCAGCAGCGACAGCGTGGAGTCGAGGTTGTTGCGGTAGTACTCCAGGGGCTTGGCCACCGACTCCCCCACGGCCTTGAGGCCGGCGAAGTGGACGACGGCGTCGATCTGCTCGTGCGCGAACAGCCGCTCCGTCTTGGCGGCGTCGGTCAGGTCGATGGCGTGCACGGGCACGTGCACCCCGGACAGCGCCTCGAGGCGCCCCACCACGGTGGGCTTGGAGTTGGAGAAGTCGTCGACGACGACGACGTCGTGCCCCGCTGCGACGAGCGAGAGCACGGTGTGGGACCCGATGTAACCGGCACCGCCGGAGACCAGTACGCGCATGACGTCAGCCTATCGACGTCGCGGGCGTGCGTCGGTGCCGGTCACGGGGACCAGGTGCTCCCCGCTCAGCTCCCGCCGAGCAGGTCGGTGAAGTCGGGGGTCGCCGCGAACGGGTCGGCCGGGCCGGTGCGCCGCGAGCGCCCGAGCGTGACGGCGAGCTCGCGCCCGGCACGGTCGATGCGCCGGGTGAGCGCCCCGGTGGTCTCGGGGTCGCCGGCCCAGTCGTCGGTGGCGGCGAACACGCTGGTGGTGACGACGTCGGCGTGCAGGTAGGTCAGCAGGGGCCGCAGCGAGTACTCCAGCGCCAGGGAGTGGCGCGGGGTACCGCCGGTGGCCCCGAGCAGGACGGGCATGCCGGTGAGCACCTCGGGGTCGAGGATGTCGAGGAACGACTTGAACAGCCCCGAGTAGGTGGTGGTGAACAGCGGCGTGACCAGCACGAGGCCGTCGGCGTGCGCGACGGTGTCCAGGGCGGTGGCGAGGTCGCCGGACGGGAAGCCGGTGAGCATGGCGTCGACGATCGCGTGGGCGTGCTCGCGCAGCTCGACGACCTCCACGGCCACGGTGTACCCCTCGAGCTCGAGGGCGTCGCGGGTGGCCGCGGTGAGGCGGTCGGCCAGCAGGCGGGTCGACGACGGCTGGGACAGCCCGGCCGCCACGACCACCAGCGTGCGGGTGGCGTTCATCGGACACCTTCCTCGGCGCGGCGGCCGGTGACGTCGTCGGTGCCGTCACCGACGTGGGTGGCGGCGGACCTGCCGGCGGCGAGCGCGGCGGCTGCGCGCTCGGCGTGCGTGGGCGGGTTCAGCGGCACGTCGTCGGCGGGGCGCTTGGCCTCGACGATCTTGCGCAGCTCCGGCACGACCTCGCCGGCGAGGAGGTCGATCTGCTCCAGGACGGTCTTGAGCGGCAGGCCGGCGTGGTCGACGAGGAACAGCTGGCGCTGGTAGTAGCCGACGTCGTCGACGAACGACGCGTACCGGTCGATGACCTGCTGCGGGGAGCCGACGGTCAGGGGCGTCTGCGCGGAGAAGTCCTCCAGCGACGGGCCGTGGCCGTAGACGGGTGCGACGTCGAAGTAGGGGCGGAACTGCCGCACCGCCTCCTGGGAGCTCTTGTGCAGGAAGACCTGCCCGCCGAGGCCGACGATCGCCTGGTCGGCGCGCCCGTGGCCGTAGTGCTCGAAGCGCTGCCGGTAGAAGCGGACCATCTGCCGGGTGTGGTGCATGGGCCAGAAGATGTTGTTGTGCAGGAAACCGTCGCCGTAGAAGGCGGCCTGCTCGGCGATCTCCGGGGAGCGGATGGAGCCGTGCCACACGAACGGCGGCACACCGTCCAGGGGGCGGGGGGTGGAGGTGAAGCCCTGCAGGGGGGTGCGGAACTTGCCCTCCCAGTCCACGACGTCCTCGGTCCACAGCCGGCGCAGCAGCGCGTAGTTCTCGATCGCGAGCGGGATGCCGTTGCGGATGTCCTGGCCGAACCAGGGGTAGACGGGTCCGGTGTTGCCGCGGCCCATCATGAGGTCCATGCGCCCGTCGGAGATGACCTGGAGCATCGCGTACTCCTCGGCGAGGCGCACCGGGTCGTTCGTGGTGATCAGGGTCGTCGCCGTGGACAGGGTGATGTTCTTCGTCACCCCGGCGAGGTAGCCGAGCATGGTCGTCGGGCTGGACGCGACGAACGGGGGGTTGTGGTGCTCCCCGGTGGCGAAGACGTCCAGACCGGCCTCGTCCGCGTGGCGGGCGATGGTCAGCATCGCCCGGACACGTTCGGTGTCGTCGGGCGTGCGCCCCGTCGTCGGGTCGGTCGTGACGTCGGAGACGGAGAAGATGCCGAACTGCACGGCGGGCTCCCTTCCTGAAGGTCCATGCGTTTGCATGTACCCGCCCCAACCGCGGCGGTCCCTCCATTGTTCCCGACCTCGCGGGCGTCGCAGCCCGGCCCGGGCCGCACCCCGGGTGACCTCACCCACAGCCGGGCCGTCCAGGGGCTCCCCGACTTGCGTCGGCGCGGCCGCCCGGCGACCCTGGGACCGACCACGGCCCGCCGCCACCCGGCAGGCCGGTACGCTTCACCGGACCTTCACGCCCGGGCGGAACAACCGCCCCCGACGGCGCGTTGGCACCCAAGGCCCCATCCCCTCGACCCAGTGGAGGACGACATGCCCGACCGCTCCCTGCGTGGCATGAGCATCGGCAGCAAGAGCATGGAGTCCGACGAGGGCGTGGACTTCGCCCCGCGGTTCCAGGCCCACTACGACTGCCCCAACGGCCACACCATCATCCTGCCGTTCTCCACCGAGGCCGAGGTGCCCCCGCTGTGGGAGTGCCAGTGCGGCGGCGAGGCGCTCCTGCGCGACGCCGAGCGTCCCGAGGCCAAGCCCACCAAGCCGCAGCGCACCCACTGGGACATGCTGCTCGAGCGCCGCACCGTCTCCGAGCTCGAGGAGCTCCTCGACGAGCGTCTCGAGCTGCTGCGCGCCGGCAAGCTCCGCCGCTCCGCCTGAGCCGGACCGCAGGCTCGGGCGGCATCAGCACCGCCTGAGCCGGACCGTCCGGACCACGAAGGGCGCCGCTCCCCCACGGGAGCGGCGCCCTTCGTCGTGCCCGGACGAACCGTGCGTCAGGCGCGGGTGGCCACGCCGCGGCGCTCGCGGCCGCGCAGCTGCGCCCACCGGTGCGCGGCGCCCCAGCGGGTGACCTTCGTCAGGGCCTCGACGACGATGCCGCGGGACATCTTGGAGACCCCTGCGGTGCGCTCGACGAACGTGATCGGCACCTCGGCGACGGTGCCGCCGCCGCGCAGCACCCGCCACGTCATGTCGACCTGGAAGCAGTAGCCGTGCGACTCCACGGTCGGCAGGTCGAGGGCGCGCAGGGTGGCGGCGCGGAACGCCCGGTACCCGCCGGTGGCGTCCTTGACGCCGATCCCCAGGGCGAGGCGCACGTAGGTGTTGCCGCCGCGGGACAGCAGCAGGCGGTGCCGCGGCCAGTTGACGACCTCTCCCCCGGGCACCCACCGCGACCCGATGACGAGCCCGGGCGCGTCGGGGGCGGCGGACCGCTCCAGCAGGCGTACCAGCTCCTCGGGCCGGTGGGAGCCGTCGGCGTCCATCTCGCACAGCACGTCGTAGCCGCGCTCCAGACCCCACGCGAAGCCCGCGACGTACGCGGCGCCGAGGCCACCCTTGCCCTGGCGGTGCAGGACGTGGACCTGCGGGTCGGTCGCCGCGGCCTCGTCGGCCCACGCGCCGGTGCCGTCCGGGGAGGCGTCGTCGACGACGAGCACGTCGACGTCCGGCACGGCGGCGCGCAGCCGCCCCAACGTCACCGGCAGCGACTCCCGCTCGTCGTACGTCGGGATGATCACCAGGGTCCTCACGCGTCCTCCTCGAGGCGTCGACCGGCCAGTCCAGAGGCGAACCCTGCCACGACCAGCGCGACCGCCGCCACCCCCGCGACCCAGCCGGGCCAGTACCCGGCCCGCACGGCCGGGGTGAGGGTGGTGCGCAGCGGCAGGTCGGCGACGATCTGCTCGGCGGTGAACAGCTCGGTGTCGGCCACGAGGGTGCCGTCGGGCGCCACGACCCCCGACACGCCCACCGTGGAGACCTGCACGGCCGCGCGCCCCGTCGTCATCGCCTGCATGCGCGTCATCTGCAGCTGCTGGGTGGACTCCGCGGAGTACCCGAACGACGCGTTGTTGGTCGGCACCACGAGAACCTGGGCGCCGCGCTGCACGGCGTCGCGCACGATCTCGTCGTACGCGACCTCGAAGCAGATGACGGTCGCCATCGGCACCGTGCCGCCCTCGGCGCGCGGCAGGTCGATCACCGCCGGCTCGGTGCCGGGCAGCATGTCGTTGGTGACCCGGTCGACCTCGGCGGAGAAGACCCGCACGAAGGAGCGCAGCGGGATGTACTCCCCGAACGGCGCCGGGTGCTGCTTCGCGTACCGGGCGGTGACGCCCTGCCCGGCCTGCCACAGCAGGGACACGTTGTAGCGACCCCCGGTGGGGGGATACTCCTGGGCGCCCACGAGGATCGGCGCCCCCACGGCCTCGGCCGCGCCGTCGAGGGCGGCGGCGACCTCGGGCACCTCCTGCGGGTCCAGGTCGGAGCCGTTCTCCGGCCACAGCACGACGTCGAGACCGGCGTCGCGCCGCGCGAGCGCGGAGGTGCCCTCGAGGTGGTTGTTCAGCACCTCGGCACGGTTCGCGAACGACCCCAGGCCCGGCTCGCCGACGTTGCCCTGCACCGCCCCGACGCGCAGCACCGGGCCGGGCACCTCGTGCGTGGCGGTGTCCGCGTCCACGGTGAGGGTGGCCAGGTCGGCGGTGGCGACCGGCGGGGCGGGATCGGCGCCCGCGGGCAGCGGCAGCAGCACCGGGAACAGCGCCGCCACCGCGGCGACGGCCACCAGCGAGCCCGCGGTGACACCGCGGTCGGCGCCCGAACCCGCCGCGCCCGCCGCGCCGGTGCGGGACCGGTCGGCCACCAGCGTCGCGACGTGCACGACGGCGAGCGCGAGCGTGACACCGACGAACGCGACGAGGAACGTCACCAGCGTCGTGCCGCCCAGCCACGCCGCCCGCCCCGTGGGGGCGTCGACCATCGCCCAGGCGAGCCGGCCCCACGGGAACCCGCCGAACGGGATCTCCGAGCGCCACTGCTCGACCGCGACGAACACCACCGCGAACGCCGCGGCGTGCGCCACCGAGCGCCCGACCCGGCGGCCTGCGGACGCGCCCGGCCGGGCCCGGCGCAGCAGCGGCAGCCGCCGCGCCCACGTCCACAGCGTGCCGAGCGCCGCCAGGAACGCCGCCTCCATGACCGACAGCGCCACCCACGGCACCGTGTCGGTGGCGATGTTCGCCCACCAGATGTGCGGCAGCCAGAACGTGAGTCCCGCGACCAGCCCGACCAGCAGGTTCCAGCCGGCGGCCCGCGGACCCTGCCGGCGCAGCGCCGCCCACAGCAGACCGACCCCGACGAACGCCGCCGGCCACCAGCCGACGTCCGGGAACGCGGCCCACAGGCTCGCGCCGGCCGCGACGGCCAGCAGCAGGCTCACCGGGCGGGACGGCCCCGCCGGCGGGACCGGTGCCGCCGGGTCGGACGGGTCGGGGCGGACGGGGGTGGCGCTCGCGGCGGCGTCGGCGGCGGTCACGTCAGCCGAGCTCGTCGAAGATGACGACGCCGTCGCGCACCGTGCGCAGGCACTGCGGGGCGGGTGCGTCGTCGGCGAGGTCCGGCAGGAGGGGCTGCCCGGCGGCGGCCTCCGGGTTCCACCGGGACAGCCGGCCCGGCGCGGCCTGCACGGTGAGGTGCTCGGCGCGCCACACGGCCAGGTGCGCGGGTGCGCCGACGCGCAGCTCGCCCGCGCCGGTGTGGTCGAGCCCGGCCAGGCGCCACCCGCCGCGCGAGTGGGCGCGGAACGCGGCGCGGGCGCTGATGCGCTGGCTGGGGTCGGCGTGCCCGACGGCGGCCCGCACGGCCTGCCACGGGTCCAGCGGGACGCTCGGCGAACCCGAGCCGAACGCGAGGGGAACCCCGGCGCCGGCGAGGTCGGCGAAGGGCGACAGGTTCGCGGCGCGCGGCCCGCCGAGCCGGGTGGCGTACATGCCGTCCGGTCCGCCCCACGTGGAGTCGAAGGCCGGCTGGATGGACAGCGCGATGCCGTGCAGCAGGAGGGTGGCCAGCGCGGCGGCGTCGACGAACAGGGCGTGCTCGACGCGGTGGTGCCCGGCCCGCAGGGGTCCGGCACCGCTGGTGGTCGCCGCGACGTCCAGCGCCCGGACCACCTCGTCCATCGCCCGGTCCCCGAGGACGCGGAACCCGCCCTGGACGCCGGCGGCCTGGCAGGCCAGCAGGTGCGCGGCGAGCCGGTCGGCGTCCAGGAGCAGGGTGCCGGTGACGTCGGTCGCGCCCGGTCCGTGCGGGAGGTCGGCGTACGGGGCGCGCAGCGCGGCGGTGCGCTCGGCGAGGGTGCCGTCGACGGCGAGATCGCCGCCGATGCCGACCAGGAACGGCAGCTCGGCGAGCAGGGCGCGGGCGTCGTCCGCGGTGGCGCACAGCTCGGCCCGGTACGCCGCGACGTGCGGCAGCCGCGGGTCGGCGGCGAGCTCCACGAGGGCGGCGAGCCCGGCACGGGTGTCGTGCGCGGGCGCCGACATCTCGTGCAGGGACACCACGCCGCGGGCGGCGGCGTGCCGCAGGGCCGCGATGGTGGCCCGCTCGCGCAGACCGGGGTCCAGGGCGGTCAGGTGGGCGCGCAGCCGTGCGTGGGTGGCCCGTTCGACGACGCCGTCCCCGGTGGGGCCGCCCGCCCAGGCCGGGTCGCGGTCCAGGCCGCAGCGCGCCGCCAGCGACGACGACACCTGCGCGGTGTCGTCGGTCGTGGCGAGCAGCGTGGGCCGGCCCTCGGTGGCGGCGTCGAGGTCCGCGAGCGCGGGCAGCAGCGCCGGGTCGGCGGCTGCGACCAGCAGGATCCGCCCGCCGGCGGGGTCGACGCCCGCCAGGTCGTGCGCGGCGTCCGCGACGAGGGCGAGCAGCGCCGCCGGGTCGGTGGCGGCGCGCGCGTCGACGGACTCCAGGGCCAGGCCCGTGGCGAGGGTGTGCACGTGCGCGTCCACGAACCCGGGGGTGACGAGCGCGCCGTCGAGGTCGACCACCTCGTCGGCGCGGGCGGCGAGCCCCGCGGCGGTGTCCTCCGCACCCAGCCAGGTGACCACGCCGTCGTCGACGAGGATCGCCTCGGCGAACGGGTCCGCGGAGGAGTGGACGACACCGTTGCGGTAGAGCGTGGAGGTCACGGCCGAAGCCTAGAGCACCTCGCGCCCGGTCCCGGCGCCGCCGGGACACCTCACCCGGCACCTCGCGGGCACGTCACACCACCGAGTGCGCCACCACGCCACGCAGCACCGCGTCCTGCGCCGCCCGCGCCGCGGCCCGCACCGCCGGGCGCGGGGCCGCCGCGGACAGCTGGTCCAGGACGTCAACGACCTGCTTGCACCAGCGCACGAAGTCGCCCGCGGCGACGTCGGTGCCGCGCAGCACCGTCTCCAGGCTGCGGCCCGACGCCCACCGGTGCACCGGGGCCACCAGCCCCGCGTCGAGCGGTCCGGTCACCTCCAGGTCGTGCGCCGACTCCAGGTCCTGCAGCTTCGACCACACGGTGGCGGTGGCGTCCACGGCCCGGGCCAGGCGGCCGTCCGGCCCGCCCGGCACGTGCGCCGCACCCTCCTCACGCCGCGAGGTGTACACCACCGCGGACACCGCGGCAGCCAGCTCGGCCGGGTTGAGCGTGTCCCACACGCCCTGGCGCAGGCACTCGGCGAGCAGCAGGTCGTCCTCCGCGTACAACCGGCCGAGCCGACGCCCCGCGTCGGTGACCTCCACGACGCCGTCGCGCGAGGTCAGGTAGCCGAGCTCGCCCAGCACGTCGCACGTCCGGTCGAAGACGCGCGCGATCGACCCCGTGCGGCCGTGGATGCGCTGGACCAGCTTGTCGTGCTCACGGGCCAGGGTGTCGGCGCGCTGCGCCCACCGGGCGTGGTCCTCCCGGTCCGGGCAGCCGTGGCACGGGTGCGCCCGCAGCGCCGCCCGCAGCCGCGCCAGCTCCCGGTCCGTCGCCGCGTCCGACGCGTGCCGCGCACCACCACGCTCCTCGTCGCCCGCTGCCGGGCTCGCACCCAGCGCGTTGCGCATCGAGGACGCCAGGTCGCGTCGCGCGTCCGGGCGGCGCGGGTTGAACGCCTTCGGGATCCGCACCCGCGCCACCGCCCGCACCCCGTCCGGCACGTCCGCGAGCGTGAGCTTCTTGACCTGCCGCTCCTGGGTGAGCACCGTGGGGCGCGGACCGTCGAACCCGCCCTCGTGCGTGCCCGGGTCCAGCACCACCACGTAGCCGCGGCGCCGACCCGACGGCACCTCCACCACGTCACCACGCCGCAGCGACGACATCGACGCCACAGCGTCCGCCCGCCGCGCGCCCCGCACCTGCCGCGACAGCTCCTTCTCCCGGTCCGCGATCCGGCGACGCAGCCCCGCGTACTGCGCGAAGTCGCCCTTGTCGCACGCCATCGCCCCGCGGTACCCCTCCAGGGCCTCGGCGTGCGCCTGCGCCTGCTTCGCCAGACCCACCACACCACGGTCCGCCTGGAACTGCGCGAACGACGTCTCCAGCACCTCCCGCGCCCGCTCCGCGCCCACCTGACCGACCAGGTTCACCGCCATGTTGTACGTCGGGCGGAAGCTGGACCGCAGCGGGTACAACCGGCGCGACGCCAGACCGGCCAGCGCCACCGGGTCCAGACCCTCGTGGTCCACGACCACCGCGTGCCCCTCCACGTCGATGCCGCGCCGCCCCGCCCGGCCCGTCAGCTGCGTGTACTCCCCCGGCGTCACCGCCTGGTGGGCGCTGCCGTCCCACTTGACCAGCTTCTCCAGCACCACCGACCGCGCCGGCATGTTGATGCCCAGCGCCAGGGTCTCGGTGGCGAACACCACCTTCACCAGGCCGCGGGCGAACAGCTCCTCCACCGTCTCCTTGAACACCGGCAGCAGACCCGCGTGGTGCGCCGCGATCCCCCGGGACAGGGCGTGCTGCCACTGCCAGAACCCGAGCACGTCCAGGTCCTCCGGCGGCACCGTGATCGTGCGCTCCTCCACCACGCGCCGGATCTCCGCCTCCTCCTCGGCGTCCGTGAGCCGCAGCCCCGCGCGCAGGCACTGCTCCACCGCCCCCTCGCAACCCGCCCGCGAGAAGATGAAGTAGATCGCCGGCAGCAGCGCGCCGTCGTCCAACGCCTCCACCACCGAGTGCCGGCGCGGCGTGCGCCGCTGAGGCACCGCACCGCCCTCGGAACGCCCGCCGCGCCCCCGGTGGCCCCGGTCGCCCTTGCCGCGCCGCGGACCCCCCGACCGGGCGTGCGTGCGGAACAACCGCGCCAGGTCCGGGTCGATCGGCGGGTTCGGACCCGGGTCGGTGGGGTCCACGTGCCCCGCGTACAGGTCGAACAGCCGCGGCGCCCCCCGCTGCTCCGGCGACGCCGTCACCACGTGCTGCCACAACGGCACCGGGCGGCGCTCGCTGACGACCACGACGGTGTCGCCGCGCACGGTGGCGAGCCAGTCGCCGAACTCCTCCGCGTTGGACACGGTCGCGGACAGCGACACGAGCTGGACGTGGTCGGGCAGGTGGATGATCACCTCTTCCCAGACGGGTCCGCGGAACCGGTCGGCGAGGTAGTGCACCTCGTCCATGACGACGAACGCCAGCCCCTCCAGCGCGGTCGAGCCGGAGTACAGCATGTTGCGCAGCACCTCGGTGGTCATGACGACCACGGGTGCGTCGGAGTTGATGGCGGTGTCGCCGGTCAGCAGGCCGACGTTCTCGGGGCCGTACCGGCGCACGAGGTCGTGGTACTTCTGGTTGCTCAGCGCCTTGATGGGCGTGGTGTAGAACGCCTTGCCGCCGCCGGTCAGGGCCAGGTGCACCGCGAACTCCCCGACGACCGTCTTGCCGGCGCCGGTGGGGGCGGCGACCAGCACCCCGCGGCCGGCCTCCAGCGCCGCGCACGCGTCCGCCTGGAAGTCGTCGAGCTCGAAGTCGAGCAGGGTGCGGAACCGGCCGAGCTCGCCGGCGTCGGCCTGGGCCCGGGTGGTGCGGGCCTTCGCGGCGGCGTAGCGCTCGGCGGGAGTGGGTTCGGCCATGGCGTCAGCCTACGGCGCGAACCTCGTCGGACCGGGTCACGGCCCGCCGGGTGCGGCGAGCAGGGCGACGGCGCCCGGCACGGCCCGCGCGGTGACGGGCAGCGGTCCGAGCGCCTCCCCGTCGCCGTGCGCCAGGGGCAGCTCCGAGGGCTGCCGTGCGCCGCGGGGCCGGTCGGCAGAGGGCACGTCCGCCGGGGCGATGGTGACGGCACCGGCCCGCACGACGTGCACGTCGCGGCGGCGGGTGTGCCGCCCGGAGAACATCGACGGGAAGATCGTCGCGGCCGCGGCCCGGGTGAGCACGGTGGCGACGACGACGTCGAGCAGCCCGTCGTCGCTGCGGGCGTCGGGTGCGACGCGGATGCCCCCGCCGATGCGGTGGATGTTCGCCGCGGTGACCAGCGCGGCGCGTCCGCGCCACCGGTGCACGACGTCGTCGGCGCTCGCGGCGGGCTCGAGGGGGAGTCCGCCGTCGTCGACCACCCCGGTGAACGTCAGGTCGTAGCCCCAGGCGCGGAACGTGGCGATCTCCGCCAGGGCGGACAGCACGTACCGGGCGGGCAGGCGGGCGGGCAGCGCGTTGGCGCGGCCGTTGACAGCGGCGTCCAGCCCGGCGGACACCGCGCCGGCGACCCAGCGTGCCCCGGGGGCGCCGGTGACGGCGATCGCGTCGACGGGCCGGGTGCGGCCGGTGGCCAGGGCGGTGAGCAGCAGGTCGGCCGCCGCACCGGGGCGACGCACCGGCAGGTCGTGCGCGGCGGCGAAGTCGTTCCCGGTCCCGGCCGCGACGACGCCCAGCGGGACGCCCGCGCCGGCGACGGCCTGGACGCCGACGTGCACCATGCCGTCCCCGCCGACCACGACGAGGGCGTCGACGGCGCCGTCGCGCACGGCCGTGGTGGTGCGGGCGGTGGCGTCGGCGGCGTCGGTACCGGTGAGGTCGACGACGTCGTGCCCGGCGGCGCGCAGCCGCCCGACCACCAGCAGCCCGGCGTCGCGGGCGCGGCCACCCGCAGCAGTGGGGTTGACAGCCACCCCGACCCGCCGCACGGCGCCGCGGTCGCTCACCGGGCGGGCCCGGCGCAGGCCGGGACCCTCACTCGGCGGGCACGACGCGGCGGCGTGCGGTGCGCCGGTCGTGCAGGAAGCAGATGCCTGTCGCGGCGAAGTACAGGACGCAGATCGGGGTCGCGAGGCCGAACATCGTCATGACGTCCAGGGTGGGGGTGACCATCGCGGCGAACACGAACGACACGAGGATCGCCCACCGCCAGCCCGCGAGCCACGTGCGGGCGGAGACGACACCCATGAGGTTGAGCACGACCATGAACACCGGCACGAGGAACGCGATGCCGCAGGCCAGGACGAGCCGCATGACGAACCCGAGGTACAGCTGGGCGCCGATGAGGTTCGCGTTGCCCTCGGGCACGAACGAGTTGAGGACCAGCACCACGGACGGCAGCACCAGCCACGCCATGACGACACCGCCGAGGAACATCGGCACGGCCGCGGCGAGGAACCCGAACACGTACTTGCGCTCGTCGCGGGTCAGGCCCGGGTTGACGAACGCGAACACCTGGTAGAGCCACCACGGGCTCGAGACGATCACGCCGAGGAACAGGGCGACCTTGAAGTGGATGTCGATCGCCGTGGCGACGCCGTCGAAGTTCAGCCCGATGAGCGCGCCGCGCTCCTCGGACGCCCGAGCGAGCGGCTCGACGAGGGCGTCCAGGAGCGGGTCGTAGACGATCCAGCCGAGGATCGCGCCGGCCAGCAGCCCGAGGGCGATGCGCACGACCCTCTTGCGGACCTCGACGAGGTGCTCGCGCAGCGGCATGCGCCCCTCGGGATCCCGGGGGGTGCGGGACATGGTGCGCCTCTCAGCTGGTCGCGGACCCGGTGCTGCTCGGCCGGGTCGTCCCCTCGTCCGACGCGGCCGACGGGTCCTGGGCGGGCGCCGCGGGCTGCGCCGGGGTCGACGTCGAGGTCGGGGCCGGCGGCTGCGCGGGGGCGTCCGGGGCGTCCTTGTCGTCGTCGCGGAGGTCCTTGACCTCCTTCTTGAAGATCTTCAGGGAGGATCCGACGCTCTTCGCGACATCAGGCAGGCGCTTCGCGCCGAACAGCACGATGACCAGCACGATCAGCGCGACGAGGACGGCAGGGCTCTCGAAGATTCTCACGGCCTTCAGCTCCAGGCAGGGTCACCGCGCCCGAACGGGCGCTTCCGGCCAGTGTAGGCCGGGTGCCGTGGCCCGCGGAACACCACCGCGGCGCCGTCGGCGGACGTCACCGGACGTTCATGCGCCGTTCCGTCGCGCCGCCGTGCGCCGCTCCAACCAGGTGCTCTCCCGCCACGACCGCCACACCGGCTCCTGCCGCACCCGGCGAGCGGCCGTCCGCTCCCGCCGGGCGCCGCGCAGGTCGTGCAGGCGCCGGCGCAGCACCGCCCGGTCGTCGAACATGGTCGGGCCGGCCGGTGCGCGCTCGGCCTCCGCCCGGGCGACCGCGTCGCTGACGCGCTCGGCGCCGTCCCCGAAGACCTGCGCCGACCGACCGCCCTCGCGCAGCAGCCGCAGCCCCGCGCGCACCACCGTCCAGGCCACCCAGCCCAGGAACAGCAGCGCGGCGACCACCAGCAGCGTCCAGATCCATCCCCACACGGGCGTCAGCCTACGACTCGCCGTACGCGGCCAGCGCGTCGACCGCCGCCGCCGCGACGTCGCGGGCCACGTCCGCCGGCTCCACCGAGAGCACGTGCGGCGCGTTCGTCAGCAGCAGCCGCTGCAGCCACGCCGGGTTCGTCACCCGCAGCCGCACCTCGAACGACCCGTCGGGCAGGTCCCGCACCGACTCCACCGGCACCTCCTCGGCGATCCAGCGAGCCGTGGACGCCAGGCGCAGCGTCGCCACCCGCGGCGACCGGCTCGCCTCGGAGGCGACCTGCGCGAACACGTCCACCACCGCGCCCTCCGGCCGGGTCGAGACCGCCTCCGCGAGCACGTCGGCACCCAGCACCCGGTCCAGCCGGAACGTGCGCCGACCCGCCGCGCGGTGGCACCACCCCACCAGGTAGGTCGCGTCCGACTGCGTCACCAGCCGCCACGGGTCCACGTCCCGGCGCGAGGTGACGTCGGCGGCGTCCACGTACCGCAGCCGCAGCCGCCGCCCCGTCGCCAACGCCCGCGTCACCGCGCCCAGCACCGCCGGGTCGCCGTCACCGCCGAGCCGCACGTCCAGCGCCGCCGCCGCCTCCCCCGTCGCCGCCGTCAGCTTCTCCAGCGCCGAGGCCACCACCGCGGCCCGGCCCGGGTCCGCCATCACCGCCGGCGTCGTGCTCATCGCCCGCAGCGCCGCCACCAGCGCGACCGCCTCCCGCGTGCCCAGCCGCAGCGGCCGTGTCAGGCCACGCCCCTGCGTGAGGCTCACCAGACCGGCCTCCAGGGAGTACGCGTCGAAGTCGATGAGGTCGTCCGGCATGTACCCCGGCGTCCCCGACACCCACAACGCGTCGATGTCCTGCCGGATCCGCTCGGGGGTCACCGCGAACCGCTCCGCCAGTTCCTCCACGCGCACCGGTCCCGCACCGTCCAGGAACGCCACGATCCCCAGCAGCCGCACCAGCCGGTCGTCCGCCCGCTCAGCCATCCGAACCGTCCTCCAACCCGTCCCGCGCACCGGGGCCCGGAACCGACGACAACCCCGCCGCCGCCCGCAACCGGCGCAGCACCTCGTCCCGCAGGCCCGCCGGGCCGAGCACCACCACCGCGTCCCCGTACCCCGCCACCTCGTCCGCCATCGCGCCCGACGACCGGAACGGCACCCGCACCACGTCCCGGCCCGCGTCCGCCGCGGCCTGCTCGTCGACGCCGTCCCCGCCGTCCGCCCGCACGTCGCCCGCCACCGGCACCGCCCGCGCCCGCAACGCCGACGCCCGCTCCGGCAGCACCCCCAGCACCGCCACCCGCTCCGCACCCAGCCCCGAACCCAGCGCCGCGTCCACGTCCACCCCGTCCGGCACCACGAACGCCCCCGGCTCCCCCTCCAGCCGCACCCGGCCGTCCACCCGCGACAACCGGAACACCCGCACCGCACCCCGGTCCAGGTCATGACCCACCACGTACCAGCCGCCCCCACGCGCCGCGATCCGCCACGGCTCCACCCGCCGCGACCGCACCTGCCCCGTCGAGGCCGCCCGGTACCGGAACGTCACCCGCCGCCGCTGCGAGATCGCCTCCAGCAACGGCCCGTACGCGTCACCCGCCGCCCGCACCCGCGGCGCCAGCCCCGCCACCGCGTCGTCCACCGCCGCACCGCCACCCGCCGCCGCCAGCTTCGTCAGCGCCCGCGACATGTCCGTCCGCAACGTCTTGTCCGACCACAGCTGCGCCGCCAACGCCACCACACCCAGCTCCGCCGCCGTCAGGTCCACCGGACCCAACGCGTACGCCTCCGCGTCGATGCGGTAACCCACCTCGTCGCTGTGCCCGCCACCCTCCACGGTCACCACCGGCACACCCAGCGCCCGCAACGAGTCCTTGTCCCGCTCGAACATCCGCTCGAACGCCTCCGTCGACGCCGCCTGGTCGTACCCGTGGACGCTCGAGCGCACCTGCTGCTTCGTCATCGCCACCGACGTGTTCAACAACGCGATGACAAGATTCAACAACCGCTCGTCCGGACGCGTCGGCGCCCCCAGGTCCTCAACCATCGGCTCCACCGTAGTGCCCGGTACGCTTCCACGGGTGACGACAGGGCCGACGACCGACCGCAGCACCGCCGACCACCTCACCTGGCGCACCGGGACCGTCCGCGCCCGCGGACGCACCTGGACCGGAGCCCGCGAGCTCACCGTCACCCTCGACCAGGCGCTCGCCGACCGCGCCCCCGGCGACGACGTCCGCGCGCTCGCCTACACACGCCTCGTCGGCGACCCCGCCGTCGGCGACCGTCTCACCCTCAACGTCTCCGCCCTCGCGCGCGGCCTCGGCACCGGCGGGTACGCGCTCGTCGTGGCACCCACCGACCCCGACACCCTGCCCGCCGACCCGCCCCCCGGCCCCGGTCACCTCGTCAAGGCCCGCTACACCCCCCTGCAGGCCCTCGTCCTCGGCGTCGACGAGCAGGAGTCCGACCACCACGCCGCCCTGCGCGACGCCGACGACCTGGCCGGGCTGCCCGTCGTCGTCGCCGACCTGCACTCCGCCCTGCCCGCCGTCGTGGCCGGCGCGCGCCACGCCGCCGCACTCGCCGGCCGGCCCGCCCCCCGCGTCACCTACGTCATGACCGACGGCGGCGCCCTGCCCGCCGCGTTCTCCCGCACCGTCGCCGCCCTGCGCGACGCCGGCTGGCTCGACGCCACCATCACCGTCGGCCAGGCCTTCGGCGGCGACCACGAGGCCGTCACCGTGCACACCGGGCTCCTCGCCGCCCGCCACGTCACCGACGCCGACCTCGCCGTCGTCGCCCAAGGACCCGGCAACCTCGGCACCGGCACCCGCTGGGGCTTCTCCGGCGTCGCCGCCGGAGAAGCCGTCAACGCCGCCGCCACCCTCGGCGGCCACGCCGTCGCGTCGCTGCGCGTGTCCGGCGCCGACCCCCGCGACCGCCACCTCGGCATCTCCCACCACTCGCTGACCGCCTACGGCCGCGTCGCCCTCGCCGGCGCCGACGTCCCCGTCG
Organism: Isoptericola dokdonensis DS-3; assembly: GCF_001636295.1. Classification (NCBI taxonomy): domain Bacteria; kingdom Bacillati; phylum Actinomycetota; class Actinomycetes; order Micrococcales; family Promicromonosporaceae; genus Isoptericola; species Isoptericola dokdonensis. The sequence goes on from NZ_CP014209.1 coordinate 678,087, forward strand.
CCCGCCCCGAGACCGCCCTGCAGGACCGCCCCGGCTGGGGAGCCGACCTCACCGCCCGCATCGACGACCAGGCCAGCACCCTCCCCGACCGCCACCGGCTCGTCGACGTCCCCGCCGGCACCGACCTCCTCGACGCCCTGCGCGAGGTCCCCGTCGCCCTGTCCACCATGGGCCGCCGCCTCGACGACGACCCCGCCGCCTTCGTCACCGCCGCCGTCGCCGGCACGCACGCCCAGGCCCTGCGATGACCACCCCCCGCGACCGGCTCACCCACCCGGCCGCCCTCCTCGGCCTCACCGCCCTCGTCCTCGCCGGCGCCGCCGCCGCCACCCCCTGGGACCTGCGCCTGCCCACCCTCGGCCTCGACCTCCGCCTCGACGAGGCCCCCACCCCCACCGACAGCGCACCACCACCCCCGAACCCTTTCCCACCGACCCGCCCGAGACCGGCCAGACCCTCGTCACCGTCCTGATCGCCCTCGCCGTCCTCGCCGCCCTCCTCCTGCTCTGGTGGGCCGGACGCCGCATCCTCGCCGCCCTGCGCGACGCACCACCCCCACCCCACGACCCCGACCAGCTCGACCCCGGGCGCGACCTCGGCGCCACCCAGCCCGCCCTGCCCACCGCCGAGCTCGCCGACGCCGTCACCCGCGCCCTGCGCCACCTCGACCAGGCCACCACCCCCACCGACGGCGTCATCGCCGCCTGGGTCGCCCTCGAAGAAGCCGCAGCCACCCACGGCACCGCCCGCGACCCCGCCCAGACCAGCACCGAGTTCACCACCGCCGTCCTCACCACCACCCCCGCCCCCGCCCCCGAGCTCACCACCCTGCGCACCCTCTACCAGCGCGCCCGCTTCACCGACCACCCCGTCACCGACACCGACGTCACCACCGCCCGCACCGCCCTCACCACCATCGCCCGCACCCTCGACGAACCCCCCACGGCAGCACACCCATGAGACGACACCTCCCCTGGATCCTCGCCCTCACCGCCGCCGCACTCCTCACCCTCACCCGCACCCTCGACCCCGCCCACGCCCTCCTCCTGCCCGCCGCAGCCCTCACCCTCCACCACCTCTGGCGAGCCCTCGACGACGGCGACCAGGCCACCTGGCCCGAACCCCCCGACGAGACCCGCCACGGCGCCCGCCACGACCTCTCCGACCTCGGCTGGGCCGCCTTCACCCGCGACGGCCGCGTCTCCGCCCGCGTCACCCGCCGCGTCCACGCCGTCGCCACCCACCGCCTCGCCCCCCACGGCATCCACCTCGACGACCCCACCCACCACGCCGCCGCCGCACACCTCCTCGGCACCGACGTCGTCACCGGCCTCACCTCCCGCCGACCCCCCACCCCCCGCACCCTGCACCGCTGGCTCGACGCCCTCGACCACCTCCCCACCCCACCCGGAAGGCCCCGCCGATGACGCCCCCCGCCCCCCTGCCCGTCCCCGACATCGCCACCCACGCCCGCACCGTCCTCGACGAGATCGGCACCGCCGTCGTCGGCATGCGCGACACCCTCGAGCTGGCGCTCGCGGCGGTCCTGGCAGGCGGGCACGTGCTGTTCGAGGACGTGCCGGGGCTGGGCAAGACGCTGGCCGCACGGTCGCTGGCCACGGCGCTCGGGCTGGACTTCGCCCGCCTCCAGTGCACGCCGGACCTGCTCCCGAGCGACGTCACCGGCTCGAGCGTGTTCGACCCGGCGACGCGGGAGTTCGTGTTCCACCCGGGACCGGTGTTCACGGGGCTGTTCCTCGCCGACGAGATCAACCGGACGGCGCCGAAGACGCAGTCGGCGCTGCTCGAGGCGATGGCGGAGCGGCAGGTCTCGACCGAGGGCACCACCCGCCCCCTGCCGCGACCGTTCCACGTCGTGGCGACGTCGAACCCGGTGGAGTACGAGGGCACCTACCCCCTGCCCGAGGCCCAGCTCGACCGGTTCATGGTGCGGCTCGCCGTCGGGTACCCCGACGCCGCGCAGGAGGTCGACGTGCTCCTGCGCCGGGTGGAGCGCCGTCAGGAGGCCGCGCCGGTCCGCCGGGTCGTCGACCCCGCGACCGTGCTCGCCATGCAGGCCGGGGTGGAGGCCGTCGCCGTGGACCCGGACGTCGCGCGCTACTGCGTCGACCTCGCCGCGGCGACCCGCGGCCACGCGTCGCTCGAGGTCGGGGCGTCGCCCCGCGGGTCGCAGAACCTCCTGCTGCTCGGGCGTGCGGTGGCCGTGCTCGACGGGCGCGACCACGTGCTGCCCGAGGACGTGAAGCGCGTCGCCGTGCCCGTGCTGGCGCACCGGCTCACCCTCACCCCGACCGCGTGGGCGTCGGCCGTGCGCCCGGAGGACGTCGTCACCGAGCTCCTGGCCTCCGTCGCGGGTCCGGCGACCGTGGGACGGGGCCGGTGAGCTTCGGCGCGACCGGCCGGGACGCCGCCCGCGAACGCGGCGAGCGGCGGCCCGGCGAGCCCGTCTGGCGCTGGACGCCGACCGGCGCGGGCTCCGTCGTGCTCGGCGCGGCCCTCCTCGCGGTCGGTCTGCTCACCGGCCGTGCGGACGTCGCCCTCCTGGGCGTGCCCGTGCTGCTGTCCGCGACGTGGGCGGGACGCCCGGGCGCGTGGACGGGCCCCGTCCTCGACCGGCCCACGCACGCCGAGCTCGCCGCCGCGCCGACCTCGGCGCCCGGACGGCTGGGGGCGGTCCTGACGATCGACCCGCCGCCCGGTGCGGAGCTCGTGCAGGTGCGCGTGGCCGCGCCGGGGCACCGGAGCGTCGAGCTGGTCGTCCCGGCCGCGCGGCGCGAGGTGACCCTGCACCTGTCCACCGTGCGCACCGGGCCGCAGCCGACGTTCGTCGTGGACCTGCGCGGGCACGGGCCGGGCGGTGCCACGGCCGAGGACCCGGTGCGGGCCGTCGCCCCGGACCAGCTCGTCCTGCCCGCCGCCATGCCGCTCGGCCGCGTGCCGCTGCCGCCCCGCCTGCGGGGCCTCACCGGTCCGCACACGTCCCGCCGGCTGGGGTCCGGGGACGAGCTGCGCGACATCCATGCGTTCGTGCCCGGGGACCGGCTGCGCCGCATCGACTGGCGCACGACCGCCCGCCGGTCGCCCGACCTGGAGGAGCTGTACGTCCGGCGCACCTTCGCCACGGCCGAGGCGACGACGATGCTCGTGCTGGACTCCCGCGACGACGTCGGTCCCGATCTGCGCACGTGGCGCGGCAGCGGGCCGCGCCGGGTCGACGAACCGACGTCCCTGGACCTCGCCCGGCACGCGGCCGCGTCGGTCGCCGGTGCCGTCGTCGACGCCGGCGACCGGGTCGGCCTGGAGGACCTCGGCCGTCGCCGTCGCCCGTTGCCCGCCGCGGCCGGGCGGCGCCACCTGCGGCGCCTCCTGCTCGGGCTGGCGCTGAGCAGCCCGCTCGGCACGCCGGCCCGGCGGCTGCGCGCGCCCCGGCTGCCCGCCGACGCCGTGGTGTACCTGTTCACCACGGTCCTCGACGACGAGGTGCTGCGTGTCGTGCGGACCTGGCGCGAGCTCGGGCACCGCGTCGTGGTGGTCGACACCCTCCCGCGCGTGCACCCCGTGGCGGAGCCGCACCTGAGCATCGCGTGGCGGGTGACGGCGCTCGAGCGGCAGGACCGGCTCGACCAGCTCGTCGCGGAGGGCGTGCCCGTGGTGCCCTGGGCGGGTGAAGCCCGCGCCTCGGCCTCCGCCCGCCTCGAGGCCTTGGTCCGCGCAGGCGAGCGGCACCGCGCCGCCCCTGCCGGCCCGGTCGCGGGAGGTGCCCGGTGAACGTGTCCGCCGAGCTGCGGTCGTGGCGCGCCCGCCGCCAGGAGCGGCCCCTGCCCGTCGTCGAGGTCGACCACGCCCCCGCCGTCCCCGGGGTCGTGCTGCGCGTCGTGTGCCTGGCGCTGGCCGCCACCCTCGTCGTCTCCGCCGTCTCCCGCGTGCCGCAGGGCATCACGGGGCTCGTCTGGCTGGCCGGAGGGGGCGCCCTGGCCTGGCTGCTGCTCCGTCCCGGCCGGGCCCCCGCCGCGATCACCCTGTGCGTCGCCGCGGTCTCGCTCCTCGCGTCCCCCGCCGCCCCGTTCGACCCGGCCGTGTGGTGGACGGCACCGCTCGGCTACGCGGTGCTGCGCACCGCGTGGTGGGCGGAGCAGGTCGGCCCCGGCGCACGGGTCGAGGTGGCCGCGCTCGTCCGCGCGGGCGGTCGCGACGTCGTCGTCGTGGCGGCCGCGCTGGTGGCCGGCACGCTGGTGACCCTGCTCGTGTCGGGGCCCTCGGCGGTGCTCGTCGCGGCCGGGGGCGGAGCGCTGGTGGTGCTGGTCGTGGTGCTCCTGCGACGATGACCGCCATGACCGACCTGGAGATCCGTCCCTACCGTCCCGGTGACCGCGACGCCGTCGCCGAGGTGTGCGTGCGCACCGCCGCCGGCGGGGGCGACGCGCGCGGCGTGTACTCGGACGACACCCTCATGCCCGACGTGTACGCCCTGCCCTACGTGGACCACTCCCCCGACCTCGCCTTCGTCGTGGTCGAGACCGGTGCCACCGCCGCGGACGACCCGCTGGCCGTCGAGGACGGCCGGATGCTGGGCTACGTCATCGCGGTGGCGGACACCAAGGACTTCGCGGACTGGTGGGAGTCGGACTGGAGCCCGCGGTTCCGTGCACGGCACCCCGAGGTGGGTCCGGCCACCGGGGCCGACCCGGGGTACAGCGAGGCCGCACTCGTCCGGGACGGGACCGACCCCGCGCGGATGGTGCGGGGACTGCGCGGCGGCGAGCTGGAGACGCACCCGGCGCACCTGCACATCGACCTCGTCCCGGAGGCGCAGGGCCGGGGCCTCGGGCGTCGCCTCATCGACACGCTGCGGGCCGCGCTCGTCGAGCAGGGCGTGCCGGGCGTGCACCTCGGCTACGACCCCGCCAACGTCGGCGCGCGGGCCTTCTACGACCGTCTCGGCTTCGACGAGCTGCCCTCGCACCGCCCGGACGCTCCCCTGCTCGGCCTGGCGACCCGGTAGGGGCGCCGCGCCGCTGTCTTCGTAGGCGGTCAGCGGCTTGACGTGCGCTTGGCACACTATTTATACCCGTCTCAGGAGGACGAGGACTGCTCGACGCTCTGACCTCATCCCTGCTCGGAGGTCACCACCTCGACCCCGAGGTCGGGCACGCCCGCATCGCACCAGGCCCGGCGCACCTGCTCGAACCGGGTGGGCAGCGGCGGCCGCGTCGCCCCGTACCGGGCGTTCGTCCGCAGCACGAACCGCCGCCACGAGAGCACCAGCCCCTGCCGGGTGATCGGCAGCCCGGAGGCGACCGTCGTGCCGTTGTCGTGGGTGTGGTGGACCGTGAGCAGCAGCGCCCGCGGCACCGACCCCTCCAGCTCGGCGGCCAGCTCCTCGCGCACCGTCATCCAGTGCCGCAGCACCAGGAGCACGTCGCCGGGCACCCGGTGCCGGCGCGGCGTCCGGTGCTTGCCGTGCCGGACGAGCACCCTTCCCTCCCCTGCGCCCCGCTCCCCCGCCACCCGACCTCGGCCCGCGGCACCTGCCGGCCCGAGGTCGAGGTCGTCCACCCGCACCCGCAGCAGGTCGCCGTAGCGCGCTCCCGTCGCGCGGGTCAGGCCCGCGATGACGGCCAGCCGGACCGTCTCGGGCCGGCCGTCCGGGCGTAGCGCCTCCACCCCCAGGTGCCGCCACACCCACTCCGCCTCGTCGAGACCGACCGTGGGGCGCGGGTACCGAGCAGCCTGCGCCGCGGGGTTCGTCGGGGCCTTGTCGTTCGCATCGTCGCCGGTCACGGGCTCATCCTCGCGCTTGGCACACTTTTCTCCGAGCATCGGTCCGGCGTGTCGCCGATAGCCTCGTGCCGTGAGCTCCATACCGACGCCCGATGCCGACCTGCCGTCGACCCTGGGGAGGGTCGTCGAGCACGAGCTCGTGGTCAAGCGGTCACGCTTCCTGGCCCACCTGGCACCGGTGCGCACCCAGGACGAGGCCGACGACGTCGTCGCCCGGGTGCGCAAGCGGCACTGGGACGCCCGGCACCACTGCGTCGCCGTCGTGCTCGGCACCCACGCGGACACCCGGCGCTCGACCGACGACGGCGAGCCGTCCGGCACCGCCGGGGTGCCGATGCTCGAGGTGCTGCGGCACCGCCGCACCACCGACGTGGTGGCGGTCGTCACCCGCTGGTTCGGCGGCGTCCTGCTCGGCGCGGGCGGGCTGGTGCGCGCCTACTCGGGAGCCGTCGCGGCCGCGCTCGACGACGCCGACCGGGGCGGCCTCGTCCTGGACCGGCGGCGGCTCGTCGAGGTGGCCCTCGACGTGCCGCACGCCGACGCGGGGCGGGTGGAGCACCTCCTGCGCGACTGGGCCACGCACCATGACGCCGTCGTCGAGGACACCCTCTACGCGGCGACGGCGCGGCTGCGGCTGCTCGTCCCGCCGGCTGCGCTGGACAGCCTCGGCGCGGACGTCGGGGCCGTCGGCGCCGGGACGCTGCGCCCCGAGATCGGGGCGCAGCGGGTGGTCGACGTCAGGCGATCCCGGACTCCGTGACCGTCGCGCCGTCTGGGACGGTGCCCGCTCCCCCGTCCGGGGCGGGCAGCGCGGCGTCCCCCTGCACGACGACGTCCGCGCCGAACGTCCAGTCGCCGTCGACGGCCAGCCCGGAGGCCCTGCGCAGCGACGGCGCGCCGGCCGGGAAGCGCGCGTCGAACGCACCGATCGTCTTGTAGTCCTTCGACAGCTGCACGAGCGGCGCGGGCACCTGCGCGACCACGCGGTACGCGTCGGTGAGCTCGTAGACGTCCGAGCGCAGCAGCAGCAGGTCGTTCGTCGTCTTCACCGGCAGGAACCGCTCACGGCCCACCTCGATGGCGGTGGCGCCCTCGAACACCGCGACCGCCGCACCCATCGCGGACTCGATCTGCACGACCTCGGGCGACGCGGGGTCCGTCGGGTCGACCGTCTTGGCGTTGCGGATGAGCGGGAGCTCGAGCACCCCTCCGGTCCGGTCCAGCTCGGCGGCCAGGGCCTCCAGGTCGAACCACAGGTTGTTCGTGTGGAAGTACCGGTGCCGCGTCGGGTCGAGCGAGACCTCGACGTCGTCGGGATGGGTCTGGGCGGTCTCGCGCTGGATGATCCGTCCGTCGGCCTTGCGGACCACCAGCTGGCCGCCCTTGACGTCGGCCGGCGTCTTGAGGCACATCTCGGCGGCGTACGGGGCGCCGGACGCGGCGAACCACGCCGCGATCTCGGCGTCGGGGGCGGCGCCCAGGTTGTCGGAGTTCGAGACGCTCGCGTAGCGGAAGCCCGCGTCCAGGAGTGCGCGGACGATCCCGTGGGCGTGCAGCGCCGGGTACAGGTCGCCGTGGCCCGGCGGGCACCACTCGAGGGTCGGGTCGGCGGGCCAGTCGACGGGCTCGAGAGTGTCGGCCGCCAGCTTCGGCTCGCGGTTCTGCAGGAAGTCCAGCGGCAGCCCCTCGACCGCGACGTCGTCGTAGGGCGCCAGCGCCGCCAGGGTGTCGTCCTGGGTGCGGAACGAGTTCATGAGCACCAGCGGCAGCCGGGCGCCCGTCGCGGCCCGCGCCGCCCGGACCTGGCGGACGATGACGTCCAGGAACGTCAGGTCCTCGCCGTCCTCGGTGCGGCGCACCGTGAGCAGCGACTTGGCCCGGTCCATGCCCATCGACGTGCCGAGTCCGCCGTTGAGCTTGATGATCGCGGTGCGCGCGAGCGCGGCGCCGGCCTCGTCCGGGCCGACGGTCAGGTCGGCGGCGCGGGGCAGGTCCGACAGCGGCTCGACGTCGGCCTCGCGCACGTACCCGCTGACGTCCTCCTCCAGCAGCCGGTAGAACCGCGTGAACACGTCCACCGCGGCGGGCACGACGCCCGCGTCGCGCATCTTGTCCTGGGCCAGCTCGAGTCCGCGTTCGCTCATGCCCGCACCCTAACCGGCGCGCGTGACGCCCGGGTGAACGGCCCGCGACACGTTCGGCGCGAGCCGCCGGACGGCCGTCACTCGAAGGGCGCCGGGTCCCCCGCGCCGACGCGGACCACCTCCGGGTAGCCGGCGGAGAAGTCGACGACGGTGGTCGGCGCCGCCACGACCTCGCCGGACTCCACCACGACGTCGACGACGTGGTCGAGGGCGTCCGCGACCTCCCAGCCCTGCGTCATCGGCTCGGTGTGGTCCGGCAGGATGAGGGTCGAGCTGAGCAGCGGCTCGCCCAGCCCGTCGAGCAGCGCCCGCACGACGCGCGAGTCGGGGATCCGCACGCCCACGGTCTTCTTCTTCGGGTGCGCGAGTCGCCGCGGCACCTCGGGGGTCGCGGGCAGGACGAACGTGTACGGGCCCGGGGTGGCGGCCTTGATCGCCCGGAACTCGGCGTTGTCGAGCCGGACGAGCTGGCCGAGCTGGGCGAAGCTCGAGCAGACGAGCGTGAAGTGGTGCCGGGCGTCCAGCCGCCGGATCTGCCGGATCCGTTCGGTGCCGTCGTGCTGGCCGACCTGGCAGCCGAGGGCGTACCCCGAGTCGGTCGGGTAGGCGATGAGCGCCCCGTCGCGCAGGGCGTCCACGACCTGCTGCACGGCCCGGGGCTGGGGGTCGGTCGGGTGGATGTCGACGACGCGTGCCATCCGGCCACACTACGCCGGAACGGTCGCCCCGGTGCTGGTCAGCGCGCGCAGCAGCTCGTCGGACGACGCGTTCCCGCCGCTGCACATCACGCCGACCCGGCGTCCGGCGAAGCGCGCGGGGTGCGCGAGCACGGCCGCGAGCGCCGCCGCGCCGGCCCCCTCGGCGACGGTGCGGCCCGCGGTGAGGTAGGCGTGCTGGGCCTGCGAGATCGCGTCGTCGTCGACGAGGAGGAAGTCGGTCAGTCCCGCGCGCAGCAGCTCCTGGGTGAGGGCGAAGCCCCGGCCGGTGGCGAGCCCTTCGGCGCGGGTGGCGATCGGGCGGGTGACGAGCTGCCCGGTGCGCCACGAGTCGTGGGCGGCGGGGGCGCCGGCGGCCTGCACGCCGATCACCTCGACGTGCGGGGCGAGGGCCGTGGTGACGAGGCAGGCGGCTGCCGCGCCCGATCCGCCGCCGACGGGCACGACGAGCACGTCGAGGTCGTCGGTGTCCTCGAGGAGCTCGAGGGTGGCGGTGGCCACGCCGGCGACGAGGTCGGGTTCGTCGGCGGCGCTGACGAGGCGGGCCCCGCTCTCGGCGGCCAGCTCGCCCGCGTGCGCCGCGGCGGTGGTGAGGTCGGGCCCGTGGAGGACGACGTCGGCGCCGAGCGCCCGCACCGCGCGCTCCTTGACGGGGTTGGGGTCGCGCGGCATGACGACGGTGCAGGGCAGGTCGACCTGCCGGGCCGCGTGGGCGAGCGCCTGGGCGTGGTTGCCGGTGGAGTAGGCGACGATGCCGCCGGCGGGCAGGTCGCCGCGCAGGGCGAGGTTGAGCGCGCCGCGGACCTTGAAGGAGCCGGTGCGCTGGAGGTTCTCGTGCTTGACGACGAGCCGGGTCGCGGTGACGCCGGCGGCGTGCGCGACGTCGTCGAGGGCCGGGTAGGTGGTCGCGGGGGTGCGCACGACGTGACCGGCCAGCCGGCGGCGGGCGGCCAGGACGTCGCTCAGGGTGGGCGGCTGCGCGGTCATGGTTCCAGCGTCCCCGAGCCCCATCCATCGGTCCAATACGTAGTTTCTCGTCGATGCATCGTCTGCGTCGATCGGTCGTAGGCTGGACGCATGACCGACGTCCCTCCCCCGGCCGCCCAGCTCGACCTCACCCGGCTGCGGGTCCTGGCCGCCGTCGCCCGGACGGGGTCGGTGACCGCGGCCGCGCGCGAGCTGCACTACGCCCAGCCCTCGGTCAGCCACCACCTGTCCCGGCTGGAGGCCGAGGCAGGCATCCCGCTGCTGGAGCGGGCGGGTCGCGGGGTGCGTCTCACCGAGGCGGGGCGGATGCTCGCGGAGCGGGCCGAGGAGATCATCGCCCGCGTGGCGGCCGCGCAGCGTGAGCTGGACGCGCTGGCCGGCCTGCGCGCCGGGCGGGTACGGCTCGCCGCGTTCCCGTCGGCGCTGGCGACCGTGGTGCCCGCCGCCGTGCAGGGGCTGCGCGCGGCCCACCCCGGGCTCGGCGTCACGCTGGTCGAGGCCGAGCCGCCAGAGGCCGTCGCCGCCCTGCGGTCCGGGGAGGTGGACGTCGCGGTCGTCTTCGAGCACCCCGACGTGCGGCACGCCCGCAGCGTCGACGACCTGTCGCCGTTCCGCGTCACCCCGGTGCTGGCGGACTCCGTGCACCTGGTGACCGCTCCGGACGGCGCTCCGACCGGAGCGGACGAGGGCCCCGGTGCGGGCGCGCCGTCCACGGACGACGACGCCGCCGGCACCGCGCTGCTGCGCCGCCATGCCGAGGCGACCTGGATCGCGGGCTGCGAGCGCTGCCGCGCGGACCTGGTGGCCCGGTGCGCGACGGCCGGGTACGCGCCGCGCATCTCGTTCGAGACGGACGACTACGTCGCCGTGCAGGCGCTGGTCGCCGCCGGCGCGGGCGTGAGCCTGCTGCCGGGGCTGGCCCTGCGCGCCCACCGGCACCCCGACGTCGCCACGCACCCCGTCCCGGGGGCGCGGCGCGACGTGCTCGCCCTCACGGTCGGGGAGCCGTCGCCGCCCGCCCGGGCGCTCGTCGAGCAGCTCGTCGCCACGGTCGGCTGACCGGGCCGGGCCCGCCCGCGGGGCGCCCCGCCGACCTCGGGGCGCCGGCGGGACCGCTCAGGCGATGGAGGCCCGCCAGGCCGCGTCCAGCGCGGCGTACCGGCCGCCGGCCGCGGCGAGGTCCGCCGGGGTGCCGTCCTCGACGACCCGCCCGTGCTCCATGACCAGGACCCGGTCGGCGATCTCGACGGTGGACAGCCGGTGCGCGATGACGAGGGCGGTGCGGTCGGCGAGCAGGGTGCGCAGGCCGCGCTGCACGAGCCGCTCCCCCGGCAGGTCGAGGGAGCTGGTGGCCTCGTCGAGGACGAGCACCGCCGGGTCGGCGAGGAACGCCCGGGCGAAGCTGATGAGCTGCCGCTGTCCGGCCGACACCCGCCCGCCACGCTTGTTGACGTCCGTGTCGTACCCGTCGGGAAGCGACGCGACGAAGTCGTGCACGCCCACCGCGCGGGCGGCCGCCTCGATCTCGGCGTCCGTGGCGTCGGGCCGCCCCAGGGCGATGTTCTCCCGCACGGACCCGCTGAACAGGTACGCCTCCTGGGTGACCATGACGACGGCCCGGCGCAGGTCCGTGGTGGACAGGTCGCGCAGGTCCACGCCGTCGAGCGTCACGGCGCCGGCCGACGGGTCGTAGAACCGTGTCACCAGCTTCGCCACGGTGGACTTGCCGGCGCCGGTCGTGCCCAGCAGGGCGACGGTCTGCCCGGCGGGCAGGTGCAGGTCGAGGTCCGGCAGCACCACCGGGCCCGCGCCGTACCGGAAGGTGACGTCCGCGAGGCGCACGTCGCCGCGGGCGGCGCCCAGCGGCACCGGTCGGCGCGGTTCGGCGACCGTGGGCTCCTCGGCGAGCAGCCCCGACACCTTCTCCAGGGCCGCCACCGCGGACTGCAGCGCGTTGTAGAACATGCCGAGCTGCTGGATCGGCTGGAAGAAGCGCTTGACGTAGAGCAGCACGGCCACCAGCGCGCCGACGTCGAGGGTCCCCTCCACGACCCGCCAGCCACCGAGGGCGAGGGCGACGGCGACGGTCACGTTGCCGATGAGGACCAGGCCCGGCTGGTAGCGGCCGTTGACGCCGAAGATCCGCAGGTTCGCGTCGCGGTACTCCTCGCCGAGGCGGGCGTACTCGGCCTCCGAGGCGCGCTCGCCCCGGAACGCCTGCACGGCGCGCATGCCCGTCATCGTCTCGACGAACCGGACGATGAGGCGCGCCGACGCCGTGCGCTGCTCGCGGTAGAACAGCTGGGAGCGGCGCTGGAACCAGCGCGTGAGGAACCAGGCGGGCACGAGGGCGCACACCAGGACGAGGCCGGAGCGCCAGTCCACCCAGAACAGGGCCGCGCCGGTGAACACCATGAGCATGAGCGACGACACCACGCCCGTGAGCCCGCCGTCGAAGAGCTCGCGCAGCGCCTCCAGGTCGGACGTCTGGCGGCTGATGACCCGCCCGGAGGTGTACGACTCGTGGAACTCCAGCGAGAGCCGCTGGGTGTGCCGGAACACGCGGCGTCGCAGCTCCAGCAGGACGCTCTGCGCGACGCGCGACGCGGCGCGCACGTACGCGCCCGCGCAGATCCCGCCGAGGACGGCGGCGAGCAGGTAGGCGCCGCCGACGACGACCAGGGTCGTGGGGTCCCCGTCGGTGAGGGCGGGCAGCGCGGTGTCGATGGCGGCCTGGACCAGCAGGGGTCCGGCCACCTGGCCGACCGTGCTGACCACGACCAGCAGGCCCGCCCACGCGAGCTGCCGGCCACGCGGGCGCAGCAGCCCGCCGAGCAGCGCGAGGGAGCGAGCCCGCACGGCCCGCGAGGCGGCGGCGTCGAGCGTGGTGGCGTCGTCGGCGGCGGCCGTCGTGGCGCGCCGGTCGGTGGGTGCGGTCACGAGCGGACCTCCGTGGTGTCCTCGCGGTGGGCCCAGTCGTCCTCCAGCGAGGCGATGACGTGGCGGTAGTGGGCGTCGGTGGCGAGCAGCTCGCGGTGCGTCCCGACGGCGGTGACGCGGCCGTCGGCGAGGACGGCCACGCGGTCGGCGAGCGCCACGGTCGAGGAGCGGTGGGCGATGACGAGGCTGGTGGTGCCGGCGAGCACCCGGCGCAGCCGCTCGGTGACGGCCTCCTCGGTGGCGACGTCCAGGGCGGACAGCGGGTCGTCCAGGACGAGGACGCGGGGCCGGGCGGCGATGGCGCGGGCGAGCGCGAGGCGCTGCCGCTGCCCGCCGGACAGCGAGTGGCCCTCCTCCCCGACGAGGGTGTCGACGCCCTGGGGCAGGTCGCGCACGAACTGCGCCTGGGCGATGTCGAGCGACTCGCGCAGGAGCCGGTCGCGGGTGTCGGCGGGCAGGTCGGGGTCGACGCCGAGCAGGACGTTGTCGCGCACGGACGCCGAGAACAGGGTGGGGTCCTCGAAGGCGACGGCCACCGCACGGCGCACGTCCTGGCGGCGCATCGCGCGCACGTCCACGCCGTCGAGGAGCACGGCGCCGGCGGTGACGTCGTGGATGCGCGGGACGAGCAGCGCGAGCGTCGACTTGCCGGAGCCGGTGAGCCCGACCAGCGCCGTGCTGGTCCCGGCCGGCAGGTCGAGGTCGAGGTGCTGCAGGACGGGCGGGCCGTCGGGGTGGGCGAAGGTGACGTCGCGCAGGGTGACGTGCCCCTCGACGTCGGCGGGCTCCACCGGGTCCGCGGGGTCGGTGAGCGGGTTCGGGGTGTCGAGCACCTGGAAGAAGCGGTCGACGGCGGAGCGGGCGTTGAGGGTCATCGACAGGGTCTGACCGAGGTCGACGACGGGCCCGTTGATGACGGCAGCGGTGAGGAAGAAGGCGGCGAGCGCGCCGACGGTGATCTGGCCGGTGGAGGCGAGCCACACGCCCAGCACGAGGCACGCGGCGAGCGTGGCCTCGGGGATGAGCTGGAGAGAGGTGGTGACGGTCGCCTGGTTGGAGGCCTTGCGCAGCTCGGTGCGCCGCAGCTCCTCGGCCTGCCCGGTGAACGAGTCGAGGGCCTCGCGGTGCCGGCCGAACGCCTTGAGCACGCGGATCCCGTGGACCGACTCCTCGACGGTGTTGGCGAGGTCGCCGGACTGGTCCTGGGACAGGCGGGCGATGACGCGGTAGCGGCGGGAGAACCGGAACGCGATGACGGTGACGGGGATCGCGCCGGCGAGGTAGACCAGGCCCAGCCACCCGGCGGTGGTCACGAGGAACCCGACGCCGACGACGATCGTGATGGTCGACACCACGAGCTGCAGCAGGCCGAACACGAGCCAGCGGCGCAGGAGGCCCAGGTCGCCCATGGACCGGCTGAGGAGCTGCCCGCCGGGCCAGCGGTCGTGGAAGGCGGCGGGCAGGTCCTGCAGGTGCCGGAACAGGGCGATCCGCAGCGCGGCCTCGACCCGGGTGCCGGGGTACATGACGAGGTTGCGGCGCAGCAGCACCAGGCCGGCCTCGGCCAGGCCGAGGGCGAGGACGGCGAGCGTGGGGCCGACGAGGGCGGTGTGGTCGCCGGTGGCGACGCCGTCCGCGAGCGGTCCCTCGACGAGCGCCTGGAGGACGCGCGGGATCGCGAGCGCGGCGAGGCTGGCGCCGAGGGCGGCGAGCATGCCGCCGAGCAGGCGCGGCAGCGCGGGTCGGACGAACGGCAGGAGGCGGCGGAGCGAGGCGACGGTGCTCAGCTCGGAGCCGACGGGGGCGGGGGGTGCGGTGGGACCCGGTCTGCCGGGATCGGTGGTGGGGGGCATCGGGGTCCATTGTGGCACCGCGCACCCTCACTGTTGCCCCGGCACACCGGGACCCGGGTAACCGCTTCCCGGGGTCGTCCCGACCGCGGTCGCCGTGCCGCCGCACCGTCCGGAGCCCGTACGATGCCGGGCATGGGTGGAGCAGCTGTCGTCGGACTGGTCACGGGTGCGGTGCTGGTGGTGACGGTGCTGGTGGCCGTCGTGGTCTGGTCCGTGCGGCGCCGTCGCGGGCGCGCCGCCGACGCCGCGGCCGAGCTCGACCGGCTCGGCGTCCGGGCCGGGTCCGCGCTGGTGCGCGCCGACGAGCGCGCCCGGCTCGCCGAGGACGAGCTCGCGTTCGCCGAGGCCGAGCTCGGCACCGAGGCGACGGCCGATCTCGCCGGGCACGTGCGCCGGGCCCGCGAGCACGTCGGCGAGGCGTTCCACCTCAACCAGCTCCTGCACGACCACGTCCCCGACACCGACGCGGAGCGACGCGAGTGGTCGGCGCGGATCGTCGGGCTGTGCACCGACGCCGAGGCGGTGCTCGACTCCCTCGAGTCCGGTCTCGCCGAGCGGCGCCGCACCGCGCGGGCGACCCCGGCGGCGCTGGACCGCATCGCCGCGGAGGTCGAGAAGGTCCGCGGCGCCGTCCCTGCCGCGCGCGACGACGTCGCCGAGCTCGCCACCCGCTACGCGCCGTCCGCGCTGCGCCCGGTCGCCGACAACCCGGCCCAGGCGGACCGGCTGCTGGAGTTCGCCGGCCGGGGCCTCGCCGCGGCACGCCGCAAGCTGGACGACGGCGAGCCCACGCAGGCCGCGGCGACCGCCCGGGCCGCCGAGGAGTCGGTCAACCGCGCCCAGGGGCTGCTCAAGGCGGTCCGCGACTTCGAGGCGGACGCCCTCACGGCCGAGGCGGCCCTGGGCGCGATGGTCGCCGAGTCCCGCAGCGAGCTCGCCCAGGCCCGTGCCCTGCCCGCCCCCCAGCGCGCCGGCGCGGTCGACGCCGCAGCCACGGCCCTGCAGTCCGCGCTCGACGCGCTGCCCGCACCCGGCGCCCCGCAGGACCCGGTCGGCTCCCTCACCCAGGTGCGCCAGGCGAACACCGCGCTCGACGACGCCGTGCGCCGCCGCCTGGAGGCCGACGACCGCGCCCGCCGCGCCACGGCGCAGCTCGCCCCCGCCCTGGACGACGCCGAGCGCCAGGTGGCCGCGGCACGTGCCGTCGTCGACGACTACCGCGCCCCGGTCGGCCCCGACGCCCGCACCCGGCTGGCCGAGGCGCAGCGCGAGCTGTCCGCCGCGCGGTCCCTGTCCGAGCCCGAGCGCGCGGTCGACGCCGCACGCCGCGCCGCCGCCCTCGCCGCGGAGGCGGCGACCCTCGCCCACCGCGACATCGCCCGCACCCACCACGGCCAGTCGTGGGGCACGCAGCACGCCGGCCACCGCCCCCGCGGCGGCGGCATGGGCGGCATGGGCGGTACCGGTGCCTTCGGGGCCGTGCTGGGCGGCATGGTGCTCGGCGGGATCCTCGACGACATCGGCGACATGGGCGATCTCTTCGACTGACCGACCCCGGCCCGCGCACCGGCGATTGTGCCGATGCCCCCGGGCCGGAGCGTCCCGCACGCTGGCGGAGCAGCCACGGCACGCGCCGCCGGCCCGGCGTCACCGACGACGCCCGGGTGGGTGCGTGCCCCGTCAGAGAGGACGACACGTGCAGCACTCCACGAGCACCCTGAGGGTGCGTCACCGCATGTCCGGGATCCTGGCCTCGCTCGCCGTCGCCGTCGGCGTCGGCGTCCTCGCCGGCCCCGGGGCCACCGCCGCGGACAACCCCTTCGAGCGCGGTCCCGCGCCGTCGGAGTCGAGCATCGAGGCGTCGCGCGGCTCGTACCAGGTCTCCACCCGCAACGTCTCGAGCCTCGTCACCGGGTTCGGCGGCGGCACGATCCACTACCCGACGACCCGCGCGGACGGCACGTTCGGCGCGGTCGTCGTCTCCCCCGGCTACACCGGCACCGAGAGCTCGATATCCTGGCTCGGCCCACGCCTCTCGTCCCAGGGGTTCGTGGTGCTGACGATGGCCACGAACTCGGTCTACGACCAGCCGGACTCCCGCGCCACCCAGCTCCAGGCCGCGCTGGACTACCTGACGAGCTCGTCCAGCGGGGTGGCCGACCGCGTCGACGCCGGCCGGCTCGCCCTCATGGGCCACTCCATGGGCGGCGGGGGCACCCTGCGGGCCGTGGAGGAGAACCCGGCGATCAAGGCCGCGATCCCCATGACCCCGTGGCACACGGACAAGACGTGGGGCCAGGTGAGCACGCCGACGCTGATCTTCGGCGCCGAGTACGACACGATCGCCCCGCACGGGACCCACGCCGAGCTGTTCTACGGCTCCCTGCCCTCCGGCCTGGACAAGGCGTACCTGGAGCTGAACGGTGCGTCCCACTTCGCGCCGAACACGAACGACACCACGATCGCGAAGTACTCGATCGCCTGGCTCAAGCGGTTCGTCGACGACGACACCCGGTACACCCAGTTCCTGTGCCCCGGTCCCTCGTTCCTCGACCTCGACGTCGAGAAGTACTCCGCCACCTGCCCGTTCTGAGACGCACGCCCCGGGGTCGCGACGTCGTCGCGGCCCCGCGGTGTGCACCGGCACAGTCCGCGCAGGACGCCCGGTCGGGCGGTCCCTACGCTCGGCCCATGTCCGCGACGACGCCGACCCTGCCCTCGGGCCCCTCCGCCCTGGACCGTGGGCTGCGACTGACCGCCCGTGGCCCGGCGCCCGACGCGTGGGCGAGCCTCGTCGTGGCGCGGGACGCACCGTCGGCGACGCCCGCCGAGTCCCTCACCGCTGCCCTCGCGGCCGCGGACGTCGCGTGGGCGGCCGGCGACCATCCCGGCTGCGTGGCGGCCGTGGAGGCGGCGCTGCACGTCGTGGGCGACGAGCCCGGGTTCCTCGCCGACCACCTGACCGGCATGCTGGCGCTGCTCGCCGAGCGCCGCCGGGACGCGGTGGGGCCGCTGCGCCGGGCGGTGACCACGGGGCTGGCCAGCACGAGCCCGCAGGTGCTGGTGCGGTGCTCCGGCACCGCGCTGCTGCTGGGCGACGTCCGGGCGGCGGCCCGGGCCGCCGCCCTCGCCCTCGCCGTGAGCCGCGCGCACCAGGACGCCGGCACGGCGGTCCGCGCGGTCGAGCAGCTCGCCTACGCCGAGCTGCGCGCCGGGCACCACGCGCTCGCGCGCGAGCACGCCACCGCCGGTCTGCGCGCGGCCCGGCGGTCCAGCCTGCTCAACGCGACGGCGCACCACCACGCCGTGCTGGCGCTGGTGGCGTCCGTCCAGGACACCGCCGCGACGACACGCCGCCACGCGGCGGCCGCGACGACGATCGCCCGGCGGCACGGCCTGGCCCAGCCGGTGACGCTGGCGCAGTGGGCGCTGGCGCGGGTCGAGCTGCGCCAGGGGGACGCCGGTGCCGCGGCCGACCGGCTGCGGACGCTGCTGGACGGGGCGGGCGGCGGCGCGCACTTCGCGCTGCGGGGGCTCGTCCTGCCGACCTGGGTCGAGGCCGCGGTCGCGGCGGGTGCCGCGCAGGACGCCCGCGGGCTGCTGCCGGAGCTGGAGCGCTGGGCGGAGCAGGCCGCCGACCCGCAGACGCCCGCGCTCGTGCTGCGGTCGCGCGCCCTGCTCGCCGCGACCGACGAGGCTCACGACCTCTTCGAGCGGGCGCACGCCGCCCACCGGGACGCCGAGGGCGACTTCGAGCGCGCCCGGACCCTGCTGCTGCACGGCCGGTGGCTGCGTGGGCGGCGCCGCCCGGCGGACGCGCGCGACCGGCTCCGGACGGCGCTGACGCTCTTCGACCGGTGCGGGGCACCACCGTGGGCCGCTGCCGCTCGCGCCGAGCTCCGGTCGGCCGGGGCGGCGCGCGCCGACGACCCGGTCGGCGCCGGCCCGGGCGCGCTGGGGGCGCTGACACCGCACCAGCAGCGCATCGCCCGGCTCGTGGCCGCCGGGGGTACCAACCGCGAGATCGCCGCTCGCCTGTCGGTCAGCGTGCGCACCGTGGACTGCCACCTGCGCAACGTCTTCGTGGCGCTCGGCGTGCGGTCCCGGGTCGAGCTGGCGCGCCTGGTCCCCGCCGAGGACGCCTAGAGACCGACTGGACGGTATGCGATGATCGGCGGGCGCCACCGCCGTCGCACCCCGGGAGGGAACATGCCGTCCGCACCGACCGTCCTGCCCCGCCCCGACCGGGCAGCTCCCGTCCCGGCGGGACGCCCCGCCGCACCCGCCCTGCCCGGGCCGGTCCGCCGGCCGGGGCACCCCGACCGCTCCCGGCACCAGCTCGTCGGGCACCTGCTCGACGGGACCTGCCGCACCGGGGACGTACCGTGGATCGCCGCGCGGCTCGGCCTGCCCGTCCACGGGAGGTACACCGTGGTCGCCCTCGCCGGCGGCTCGGCCGCCGCGAGGATCGCCGCCCGCACGCTCGTCGAGGGGCCCGCGCACTGGCACACGACCGCCTCGGGCGCCTACGGGATCGTCGGCGGCACCGCGCCCCTGCGTCCCGACCCGCTGCCCCCGGGCGTCCGGCTCGGCGTCGGGCTCGGCGCACGGGGGCTCGCCCGCGTGGCGCAGGACCGCCGCCGCGCCGACCTCGCCCTGGCGGTGGGGGGCGCCGGTGTCGTCCGCCTCGGCGAGCACCTGCCGGCGGCGCTCGTCGCCGGCGACCACGAGCTCGGCACCCTGCTGGCCCTGCGCGTCCTCGGCCCCGTCCTCGCCACGGGCGACGAGGCGGAGGTCCTCCTGCGCACGCTGGAGACCTGGCTGGACGCCGACGGGTCCACCCGGACCTGCGCCGACCGGCTCGGCTGCCATCGCAACACGGTCACCAACCGGCTGCACCGGATCGAACGGCTCACCGGGCACCGCGTCGACCGCCCGCGCGACGTCGTCGAGCTCGCGCTCGCGCTCGCCCGGGCCCGCTCGGGACCGCTGCCGCCGGCGGCCGCCACCACCGGACCCTGACGCCGCCGCCCGACGTCCCGGCGCCGTCGCCTACCGCCCCGGCGCCGTCGACACCTCGCTCGACACCCCCGTCGGCGGCACCGGGACGGGCCGCAGGTGCACGAGGTGGTCGACCGGCCCGCGGCCCGACCCGACGTCCAGGCCCGGCCCGGCGCGCAGGGCGGCCGTCAGCCACTCCTTGGTCGCCGCGAGCGCCGCCGCCCAGTCGCCCCCGGCGGCGTACCGGGTGGCGAGCCCGCTGGACAGCGAGCAGCCGGTGCCGTGCCCGGCGGTGGTGACGACGCGGGGGGCGGTGAGCTCGACGAGGACTCCCCCGGGTCCGACGAGCGCGTCGGGGGCGAGCGGGCCGTCGAGGTGGCCGCCCTTGGCGACGACGAGCACGCGATGACGGGCGGCCAGCGCCGTCGCCTGGTCGAGCGCGGTGGCCCAGTCGGCGGCGACGGGCGCGCCGAGCAGGGTGGCCAGCTCGGGCAGGTTGGGCGTGACGACGTCGGCCTGGGTGAGCAGGGCACGGACGGCGTCCTCGGCGCGGCGGTCGAGGAGCCGGTCGCCGGAGGTGGCGACCATGACCGGGTCGAGCACGACCGGCGGACGCGTGTCGCCCAGCGCGCCGAGCCAGTCCGCCACGACGTCGGCGACGTCGGCGGTGGCGAGCATCCCGATCTTCACCGCGTCGACGGTGACGTCGGCGGTGAGGGTGGAGAGCTGGAGCGCGAGGAACTCCGGGGGCGGGACGTGCACCCCCGTGACGCCGTGGGTGCTCTGTGCCGTGAGGGCGGTGAGCGCGGCCATCCCGTAGCCGCCGGCCGCGGCCACGGACTTGAGGTCGGCCTGGATCCCGGCGCCTCCCGAGGGGTCGGAGCCCGCGACGGCCAGGACGCGGGGCACGGCGGGGCGGGGGCGGGGCAGGAGGGTCATGGGCGACATCCCTTCGTCAGTACGAGCTGCGTCAGGTTCGACGGGTGTGATCTCAGCGCCTGGCGGCGCACCCCGTGCCGGGTGCCACGGTAGCGCGACGAGGGCGGCCGACCTGCCGGTCGACCGCCCTCGTCGGGTCCTGCGGTGGTGGGGTCAGGCGGAGCGGGGCACCACCTGGCCGAGGACGTCGCGCAGCGTGACCACGCCCACGACGGCCGAGCCGTCCACGACGACGGCGAGCTGCTCGCTGGCGCGCCGCATGCCCGCGAGGGCCTCGTGCACCGGCTGCTCCGCGGTGACGGCGTGGACGGGCCGGGCCAGGTCGGCGGCGGCGCGGCCCGGCGGTTCCAGGAGCGTGTCGCGGACGTGCACGACGCGCGGACGACCGGGGTCGTCGGTGGCGACGAGGATCCGCAGGTGCCCCGTGGACCGTGCGGCGTCCTGCACGTCGGCGACGGTCGCCGTCGCCGGCACCGCGGTCGGGACGGCACCGGGCGGGACGAACGACCCGACGGTGCGGGTCGTGAGGTCGATCGCGCCGGCCAGGGGCGAGCGGACGCTGGCGTCGAGCACACCGACCTGCGCGGAGTGCTCCACGAGGTGCCGGATCGTCGCGGCGTCCTGGCCGCCGACGGCGGCGCTCTCGACCGGTTCGACGCCCGCCCGCCGCACGAGCCGGTTGGCGACGTGGTTGGCGAACGCGAGTAGCGGCCGGAAGGGCAGTACGTACCAGCGCGCCGCGGGCGCCACGAGGACGGCGGCCCGCTCGGGGTGCGCGATCGCCCAGGACTTGGGGGCCATCTCGCCCACGACGAGGTGCAGGAAGGTCACGACCAGCAGCGCGAGGGCGAACGACAGGACGTCGGCGACCCAGGCCGGCAGGCCGGTGGCCTCCAGCACGGGCGTGAGCCAGGCGTCGACCGCGGGCTTGGTGACGGCACCGAGCGCGAAGGTGCACACGGTGATCCCGAGCTGGGCCCCGGCGAGCATGGTCGTCAGCTCGTTCGTGGAGCGCAGTGCGGCGCGGGCGCCCCGGCTGGTGGGCGCCGCCTCCTCCAGGCGGTGGCGGCGTGCACCCAGCAGGGCGAACTCGATGATGACGAAGAAGGCGCTGAGGGCGATGAGCGCCGCGGTGGCGCCCAGCACGAACCACGGGTTGCTCATGACCGGTCTCCTTCGAGGTCCGTGCGCGGGTCGTCCGCGCCGGGGGACGGCGCCTCGGCGACCAGGAGCCGGACCCGGGAGGGCACGCGGCGGGCGACGTCGAGCACGTGGGCGCGCAGGACCCGGCGGGGCGGCTCCTCCAGCGCGAGGTCGGCCGGGTCGACGGGCAGGTCGACGTCGACGACGTCGTCGGTCGCCGGCAGCCCGCCCGCGGCGGCGATGAGCAGGCCGGCCAGGGTCTCGAAGTCGCCGCGGGGCAGCTCGTGGCCGATCGACCGCTCGACCTCGTCGAGGTGGGCGTCCCCGGCCGCGAGCCAGGCTCCCGGACCGTCCGCCACCACGTCCTGCGGCTCGGCGGCGTCGTGCTCGTCGGTGATCTCGCCGACGACCTCCTCGGAGAGGTCCTCGACCGTGAGGATGCCGACGAACCCCCCGTACTCGTCGATCACGCAGGCCAGCTCCTGGCCGGCCGACTCGAGCGCGCCGAGCGCGTCGGGCAGCGCCATGAGGGTCGGGACGACGACGGGCGTGCGCGCGACGGTGGTCACCGGGGCGTCGTCGTCGGGGGCGGCGAGCACGTCGAGGAGGTGGACGACGCCGAGGGGCTCGTCGTCGGCGCCCACCACCGGGTACCGGGTGTGGGCGACCGCCATGAGGGCGCGGACCTCACCGACGGTGAGGTCCGGGGCCACGACGTCCACGCGCGAGCGCGGCACCATCGCGTGCTCGACGTCCCGGCTCGGGAAGTCGAGGATGCGGTCGAGCACGATCGACAGGTCGGCCGGCAGGTCTCCGCTGTCCCGGGCGTCGGCGACGATGTGCTCGAGGTCGTCCGCGGTGGCGCTGGAGTCGACGTCGTGGACGGGCTCGATGCGCACGAGGCGCAGCAGCGCGTTCGCGGACCGGTCGAAGACGGTGATGAGCCAGCCGAAGGCCGCGAGGTAGACCTGGGTGGACCGGGCGAGGCGGAGCGCGAGCGGCTCCGGCGCCGCGATGGCGAGGTTCTTGGGGAACAGCTCGCCGAAGATCATCTGCACGATCGTCGAGGCGGCGAGGGCGAGGACCGTGCCGACGGCCACGCTGACGCCGGTCGGCACGCCGACGACGCCGAGCAGCTCACCGAGCGAGTCACCCACCAGCGGTTCGGCGACGTAGCCGACCAGCAGGCCGGTGACGGTGATGCCGAGCTGCGCGCCGGACAGCATGAAGGAGGTCCGCCGGGTCACGGCGAGCGCGCGGCCCGCCGCGGCGTCACCGGCGGCGGCCCGTGCCCCGAGGCGCGACCGGTCCACGGACATGTAGGCGAACTCCTGGGCCACGAAGTAGCCGTTCGCCGCGATGATCGCGCCGATGGCCACGATTCCCGCGAGGAGGGACAGCCAGGTCGTCAGCACGTCGTCCCCTCCCGGTCGGTTCGCGGGACCCGGCAGGGTCGGGGGGTCGGACTGTGACTCTGGTCGCCGTCGGGCGACCCGGTGGTGCTCACGAGCGTTCTCACGCCTCTCTGTCTGATGATGACGATCACCGACATCAACCGACGGCGGCGCCCGGGAGTTCCCGACACCCGCACGCCGCCCGGGCGGCGCGCGGGCCGTCGCGGACGGTCGCCGGGGGCGGGAGGTCAGGAAGCGAGCCGGGGGCTCGACAGCACGAGGCGGAGCACGTTGCGGGCAGTGCGCTGGAGCTCGCCGAGCGTGATGCCGTCCGCGGCGTGCAGGGACGTCAGCAGCGAGCCGTCGCCGTGGCGGTCGTCGCGGTTCCACGCGCCGGGCATGTGGACGTCCACCTGGGCGCGCACGCGGTAGGCGTCGTTGGTCAGCGCCGGGAAGTCGGGGTCCGTGGCGGGGCGCATCCACCAGTCGGTCATGACGGTGCCGGTGTAGCCCCACTCGTCGCGCAGCACGGTGGTCACGAGGTCGTGGTGGTAGTGCGCCCAGACGCCGTTGACCTTGTTGTACGAGGTCATGATCGTGCGCGGCTCGGCGCGCGTCACGCAGATCTCGAAGCCCCGCAGGTAGATCTCGCGCAGCGCCCGCTCGGAGACGCGGGAGTCGTTGTGCTCGCGGTTGGTCTCCTGGTTGTTCGCCGCGAAGTGCTTGGGGCACGCAGCCAGCCCGGCACCCTGGATGCCGTCCACGGTGGCCGCCGCCATGACGCCCGTGACGAGCGGGTCCTCCGAGAAGTACTCGAAGTTGCGGCCGCACAGCGGGTCGCGCTGGATGTTCATGCCCGGCGCGAGCAGGACGTCGGACCCCTTGGCGGCCATCTCGGCACCCAGGAGGGCGTTGAGCTCGCGCACCAGGTCCGGGTTCCACGTCGAGGCCAGTGCCGTGCCGCAGGGCAGCAGCGCCGTGTGCACGGCGAGCCGGATGCCGGCGGGCCCGTCCGTGGTGGTCAGCGGGGCCACGCCCTTGGCCCGCAGCGCGGCGATCGTGCCGCCCAGCGCACCGGCGTTGCCGGCCTCCCCCAGCGGCGAGTCCATCGTGAAGTCGCCGCGCGTCAGCGCCTCGAGCTCGTCGTCGTCGAGCTGGGCGACGAACGCGTCCAGCGTGGCCCGGCCCGCGGCCACGTCCGCCAGCACGATCTCGACGTCGCCCGTGCGCTCCAGCGGCTCCGGCAGCCCCGCCAGGACCCGGTCGCGCCGCGCCACCGTCGCGGTGGGGACCTTCTCGACGCCCTGCACGGCACGGCCGTCCTCGCCCGGGCGCGCCACGACACGCTCGAAGGCGTGCTCCGGCCGCGGGGCCGCGACCTCGCGCAGGGTGCGCACGACCCGCAGCTCCGGCACCTCGACGGCACCCACCGGGTGCGCGGCCCGGACGTCGGCGCCGACGAGCACCTCGTAGGCGCCCGCCTCGAGGACGTAGGCCGACCGGTGCCCGGTGACCCCTGCGTCGTCGTAGGCGGCGACGTCGGTGAGGTCGAAGGTGACCTCGACGCGCTCGGTGGCGCCGGGGCGCAGCCGGCCGGTCTTGGCGAACCCGGCGAGGTGCCGGGCGGGACGCCCGAGCAGCCCGTGGGGGGCCCGGACGTAGACCTGGACGACCTCGGTGCCGTCGTGGTCGCCGGTGTTGGCGACCTCTGCGGTCACGGTGACGGTGTCCCCGTCGGCGGCGACGGCCACGTCCCGGACGTCGAGGCTCGTGTACGACAGCCCGAACCCGAACGGGTAGAGCACCGTCTGCGGGGCGAACGTCTCGAACCACCGGTAGCCGACGTAGACGTCCTCGACGTACTCGTTGTACTCCTCGGCACCGAAGTTCTCGTGCGTGGGGTAGTCCTCGTAACGGGTCGCGATCGTGGACGTCAGGCGGCCGCCCGCGGGCACCGCGCCGGTGAGGACGTCGACGACGGCCCGCCCGGACTCCATCCCGCCCTGCCAGGCGAGCACGACGGCGTCCAGCGCCTCGTCGCGGGTCCAGGCGAGGTCGATCACGTTGCCGGTGTCCACGACGACGACCGTCCGGTCGAAGGCCGCGCCGACGCGGGCGAGCAGGGTCCGCTCGTCGTCGGTGAGGTAGAAGCTGCCCGGCTCGAGCGCCTGCTCGCGGGCCTCCCCCGCGGCACGGCCGACGACGACGACGGCCAGCCCGGAGCGCGCGGCGACCTCGGCGATCTCCGCCTCGGTCAGCGGCATCTCCGGGTGCGAGCGCGGCCAGGTGCCCCACTCGGGCTCCGCCTCCACCGCGTGCGCGGCGCTCCACTCCTCGTAGCGTGCGGCGAGAGCCTCGTCGACCTGGACGGCCGGGTCGGCGCGCAGCGCGTCGAGCAGGTTCCAGGAGTAGGGCGGGCGGACGTCGCCGCCGGATCCGTACCCGACGGCGAACCAGTCGACCTGCACGCGCCCGAACACCGCGATGGGAGCGCTCTCAGCGAGCGGCAGGACCCCACCCTCGTTCTTCAGCAGCACGATGCCCTCGGCCGCCGCCCGCCGGGAGACCTCGCCGAGACCGTCGGGGATCCACGTGTCGTCGGACCTCAGCTGCACGCGCCCCTGGGCGAGCTGGTCCTCGCTGGCGACCTGACCGATTCCTGCACTGCGCTCGTTCACGCCGAGAACTGTACGCGGCGCGCCACCTTCCGACATCTTCGCAGGTCACGCCGCAGGGCGGGCCGGACGGGAGCACCCGTCGACCCGCCCCGCGTCCGGCGTCGGCGGCCGTCAGCCCTCGACGACGGTGACCGTCACGTCGATGTTGCCGCGGGTGGCGTTCGAGTACGGGCAGACCTGCTCGGCGGCGTCCGCCAGCGCCTGGGCCTGCTCGCGCGGCACGTCGGGCACGACGACCTCCAGCTCCACCGCCAGCTCGAAGCCGCCCTCGCCGTTCGACCCGATGTGGACGCGGGCGCCCACGGAGGTGTCGGCGACCGCGACCTTCTGCTGCCGGGCCACCGCCTGGAGCGCGGAGTGGAAGCAGGCGGCGTAGCCGGCGGCGAAGAGCTGCTCCGGGTTGGAACCCTCCCCCGACCCGCCGAGGCCCTTCGGCGGGGCCATCTCGAGGTCGACGCGCCCGTCGTCGGAACGGACGTGCCCGTCCCGGCCGGCGCCGGTGGACAGGGCCTCGGCGGTGTACCCGATGGTCTGGATCATCGTGCTGGTTCCTCTCGTCGTCCGGTCACGCCGGGTTCGGCGTGACGTGCCAGGAAGTCGTTCGCCGCCCGGAGCCGCTCGCGCAGCTCCGCTGCGCCCTGCGGGTCGGGCGGCATGCGCTCTGCGAGGCACCGCTGGACGTCGCCCAGCTCGTCGTGCAGGGCCCGGCCGGCGTCGGTGAGGGTGACGACGACCACCCGCTCGTCGCCGGCCGACCGGTCCCGTCGGACGACGTCGCGTGCCTCGAGCCGCTTGAGCAGCGGTGACAGCGTGCCCGAGTCGAGGTCGAGGACCCGGCCGAGCTCCCCCACCGTCAGACCAGCGCCGGCGTTGCCGCCGAGCGCCGTCACCACGACGTACTGCAGGTAGCTCAGCCTCCAGGGAGCAAGGAGCTCGGCGTACAGCCGCGTGATCCGCCGCTCCAGGGAGTAGACGGCGAAGCACAGCAGCGGGTCGAGCGCGCGGGAGGCGCCGGAGTCGGGCACCCACACACCATTGCACACCATTAGATTGTGCGCAATACATTGTGGACGGCGGCCAGGAAGCGCTTGCCGCCCTGGTCGCGCTGTGCAAGAGTGCCGGTGAAACCGGTTTCTCCGGTCCGATCCACCACAGGAGGCAACGATGCCTTGCCGACGCACCGCCGCGTCCGCGACCCTCACCGCCCTGCTCGCCGTCGGGGCGCTGGCCGCCACCACGGGACCCGCGCAGGCCGGCGACCGCCATCACCCCCACCGGCCCCACGACCACGACCGCATCGTCGTGGCCGCCGACGGCAGCGGTGACGCGACGACCGTCCAGGAAGCGGTCGACCTCGCCCCGACCGGATCGGCGGAGCGGGTCGAGATCCTCCTCCGCCCGGGCGTCTACCACGGTCGGGTGGACGTGGACGCCGCCCGCACGAACCTGACGTTCGTCGGGGCGACCGGCGACCCGGCGGACGTCGTCATCACCGACGACCGCGCCGCGGGCACCCCGAAGCCCGACGGCGGCACGTGGGGCACGTCCGGCTCGGCGACGATCACGATCTCCGGCGACGGCTTCCAGGCACGGTCGGTCACCTTCGAGAACGCCTTCGACGAGGCCGCCCACCCGGAGATCACCAACCGCCAGGCCGTCGCGGTCAAGACCCGGGCCGACCGCGTCGTCTTCGACGACGTCCGGTTCCTCGGCAACCAGGACACCCTCTACCTCGACACCCCGAGCGTGGACGTCCCGGCGCGCGTCTACGTGCGCGACAGCTACGTCGAGGGCGACGTGGACTTCGTCTTCGGCCGGGCGACCGCCGTCATCGAGGACTCCACGATCAAGGGGCTCAGCCGCGACAGCACCCCGAACGGCTACGTGTTCGCGCCGAGCACGTCGAAGGGGTTCGCCCACGGCTTCCTGGTCGTGGACTCCCGGCTGACGACGAACGCCGCGGACGGCTCGTACTTCCTGGCCCGCCCGTGGCACCCGAGCAGCGCCCCCGACAACGACCCGCGCCTGGTGGTGCGGGACTCGTGGCTCGGCAAGCACCTCGCCGTCGACGACCCGTGGACCACCATGTCCGGCTACGACTGGCTCCCGGGCAGCAACGCCGAGCACCGCAACGTCGGCCCGGGCGCCCGGGTGACGGCCGACCGCCCGCAGCTCACGCGGGCCCAGGCGCGCGACCACGAGGTGGCCGACTACCTGGCCGGTGACGACGGCTGGGCGCCGCACCGCGACCACCGCTGCCGCTGATCCGGTCCACGACGACCGACCCGTGCACGACGACGGGCCGCCACCCTGGGCAGGGTGGCGGCCCGTCGTCGTCGGTGCTCAGTAGCCCGTGTACCGCCCGGGGCGATGGTTCATCGCGAGGATGACGTTGAGGACGACCGCGCCGAGCGCGGACACCAGGACGGTGCCGGGAGCCACGACCGCGAGCGCCGAGAGCACGACGGCGGTGTCCAGGCCCATCTGCACGTAACCCGCCCGCCAGCCGAGGCGGTCCTGCGCGACGAGGGCGACGATGTTGAACCCGCCGAGGCTGGCCCGGTGGCGGAACAGGATGAGGAGCCCGACGCCCGCCAGGACGTTGCCGGCGACGACGCCGTAGACGGGCTCGATCTCGATGTTCCCGAGCATCGCGGGGTGCAACGTGCTGAAGCCCGACACGAGCGCGATCGACAGCCCCGTGCGCACCGTGAAGTCCCAGCCCTTCATGCGGATCGCCAGGAGGAAGAACGGCAGGTTGACGACCGCGAACAGGACCGCGAAGGGCATCGGCAGCACGTAGCTGACGAGCAGCGACAGGCCCGCGGTGCCGCCGGTGACGGCGGAGACCGACCCGAGCAGGAACAGGCCGAGGGAGATGACGAACGTCCCCGTGAGGATGCCGAGCACGTCCTCGGCCACGGTGTGCTTGACGGCGAGCGGTCGGTCCGCGGGGTCGGTGGCGGGGCGTGCGGTGCTCATGTCTCCTCGGGACGGGCGCGGGTGGGCCCGGGTGTCGCTGCCCTGGTGGGGCGGGTGGGTCGGTGGCACGGGTGGTGCCGGGGCGAGCCTAGCGGACCCCGCCGGGCGACATCCCGGCCTCGTGCGCCGCGTGCCAGGATGAGGTCCATGACCCTGCGCTTCGGCCTCAAGCTCGCCCAGGACGCGCCGGTGGAGTCGTTCCAGGAGGTGTGGCGGACGGCCGACGAGGCGGGGTTCGACCACGTCTGGGTGATGGACCACATCGCCTCGCTCGGCGCGGACCCGACCCGGCCGATCTTCGACGCCTGGGCGCTCCAGGCCGCCATGGCCGTGGGCACGTCGCGGGTGCGGATCGGCTGCATGGTCACCGGGAACTCCTACCGGCACCCCGGGATGCTGGCGAAGCTCGCCACGACCGTCGACCACCTGTCCGGCGGGCGCCTGGAGTTCGGCATCGGCGCGGGCTGGAACGAGCGCGAGCACGAGATGTACGGCCTCGACCTCGGGTCGGTGCGCACCCGCATGGACCGGCTGGAGGAGTCCCTGCAGATCCTGCGCTCGCTCTGGACGGCACCGACGACGACGTTCCACGGCGAGCACTACCACCTGACCGCCGCCGTCGCCGAGCCCAAGCCCGTGCAGCGTCCTCACCCGCCGATCTGGATCGGCGGGTCGGGGCCGCGGCGCACCCTGCGGCTCGTGGCGCAGCACGCCGACGCCTGGAACGACACGTCCAGCCCGCCCGAGCGGCTCGCCGAGCTCGGGCAGGTCCTGGACCGGCACTGCGCCGACGTCGGCCGCGACCCCGCCGCGATCCGCCGCACCGTGCAGCTGCGCCTGCGCGAGCACGCGCTGGGCGACCTCGCGCCGCTGGTCGAGCGGTACGCGGCGCTCGGCGTGAGCGAGTTCGTCGTCGTGCTGCCCCCGGAGGGCGACCTGCGCGCCCACCTCGACGACGTCGTCGCCGAGCTGCCGCGGCTGCGGACGGCGGGCTGACCGGCCCCGACCGGCGCGAGCCGCCCTCAGACCGTGCGCGGCACGGGCTCGCCGGGGAACAGCCCCCGGAACGTCCGCTCGAACTGTCGGCGGCCGACCAGCCGGTACATCCACCGGACGGGTCGGGGCGCGCCGGCGAGGAACGACGGCCCGGCGTCGGGCGAGGCGGTGATGAGGAAGCCGAGCTGCGGCAGCAGCCGCGAGCGCGGGATCGCCCCCATGGAGTGCTCCCCCAGCTCCGCCCACTCGGCCTCGGTGAGCACCTTCTCCACGACGGGGATCATCTCGACGACCTCGCGGCGCAGGTGGACCGTGAGCACGGCGAGCATGCGCTCGTAGGCGTCGGCGAGGCGGTCGCCGGTGTCGGGGTCGGCGGTGGCACGCCAGCGCGTGAGCAGCGGCTCGGCCTCGCGCAGCAGCTCTTGGACGCGGGCGTGGTGGGCGCGCATCTGCCCCACGTGCAGCGCGCAGGCGGGGGCCCGGCCCTCGAGGCGGTCCCACAGCAGGGTGTCCTCGCTCTCGTGGTGGACGTGCAGCGTCGCGTCGAGGTCGGCGAGCCACCGGCCCACGAGCTCGCTGCGTGCCGTGTCGCCCGCCGCGACGCCCCGGACGAGCCCGGGAGCGCGTTCGTACCCCCACAGGAAGGCGTTGTGGACGATCCGCATGTCGTCGCCCTGGCACAGTCGTGGTCCGTCCGGCACCGGTGGGGCGGTCTCCCCCGGTGCGGCGACGTAGAAGTCGGTCACGGTCCCTCCCGCTCGCTCGGCGGCGCGCCGGTGCCTGTGCCCGGTGCGCCACCCGGAGGGAGGGCCGTGCCGCGCCCGCTGATACCGGGTGCGGCATGGCCCTTGGCCGTCGGGTGCGGACCTGCTACTTCACCGCACCGCCGAGCGCGCCCGCGGCGATGTACCGCTGCGCGAGGACCAGCAGGACGATGGCGGGGACCGAGGAGATCACGGCGCTCGCCATGACGGGCCCCAGCTCTGCACGTTGCCCTGGAGGTAGTCATAGATGCCGAGGGTGATCGGCTTGATGTCGGCGCCGGTGGTGAGGGTGAGGCCGAACATGAAGTCGCTCCACGCGAACAGGAAGCTGAACAGGCCCGCGGTGATGAGCGAGTTCTTGCTGACCGGCACGATGATCGACCAGAAGGCCCGGAAGTGCCCGGCGCCGTCGACCCGTGCCGCCTCGGTGAGCGCGGGCGGGATGGACCTCATGAAGGCGCTCATGATGAGGATGGCGAACGGGATGCCGTGGGTGGCGTTGGCGAGGATCAGGCCGGCGTAGGTGTTGAGCAGGCCCAGGTCGTTGAACAGGGTGTACAGGGAGTTCGCGATGACGATGCCCGGGATCATCTGCGCGAGCAGCAGCACGAAGAGGAAGATCCCCATGCCCCGCAGCCGGAACCGCGACAGCGCGTACGCGGCCGGCGTCGCGACCACGAGGGACACCGCCACGGCGCCGAGCGCGACGACCAGGGAGGTGACGAGGTTGCCCGTCTGGTCCTCCCAGGCCCGCTGGTAGCCCTCGAAGGTGATGTCGGTCGGGAAGAACGAGCTGTTCGCCGCCGTGCCGCCGCCCTGGAGGGACACGTTGACCATCCAGTAGACGGGGAACAGCATGAACGCGAGGAGCACGATCCCGACGATCGTGTCCCGCAGCCGGGTGGCGTCGGTCGTCTGCTTCACGATGAACCTCACTCATCCACGGCGCGCCGGTTGGCGCGCAGGTACACGACGGCGAAGACCAGCGACACCACGATGAGGATGTTGCTGACGGCCGCCCCGGTGCCGAACGAGAACTCCTGGAACGAGCGGCGGTAGGAGTCCGTGGCCAGGGTCTGGGTGGCGTTGGCGGGTCCGCCGCCGGTCAGGCCCAGGATGATGTCGAGGACCTTGAGGGTGTAGATCACGCCGAGGACGAGCACGACGCTGACGACCGGGCGCAGGTTCGGCCACGTGATGTGCCGGAACGCCTTCCCGCCGGTGGCCCCGTCCAGGGCGCCCGCCTCGTAGAGCTCGTCGGGGATGTTCTGGAGCCCCGAGTACAGCAGCGTCATGTTGAACGGGATGCCGACCCAGACGTTCACCATGATCACCGCCACGAGGGCGACGTCCGGGCTGGTGAGCCAGTGCACCGGCGCGATCCCGACCGTGCCCAGCGCCTCGTTGAGGATGCCGCCGTCCTGGTCGAGGATCCACTTCCAGACGGCGGTGCCCGCGATCATGGGCAGCAGCCACGGCAGCAGGAGCAGGGACCGCAGCACGTTCCCGAGGGGGAACCGGCGCTGGAAGAACAGGGCGAACAGCAGGCCGATGACGAACTGGCCGACGATCGAGCCGATCGTGAACAGCGCCGTGTTGAGCACCGTCGTGCGGAACAGGCTGCTCGAGACGACCTCGACGTAGTTGTCGAGGCCGACCCACGGCGCCTCGCCCGAGACGAAGGTCCGCACCGTGTAGTCCTGGGACCCCATGACGAGGTTCTTGACGATCGGGTACCCGAAGAACACGAGCACGTAGCCGATCGCGGGCACGAGGAACAGCCACTGGGCGGTCCGTTCCCGCAGCCTGGCCCGGCGGCGCCGGGGGTCGGTGCCGGTGTCGGACGCCGCGACGACAGGCGCGGGTCCGGCGGCGAGGGTGGTGGTCATCGTCGGTCCTTCCTCGGTGACGACACGGGCGACGTCGGCGTGCGCATCAGTTCTCCGCCGCTCGTTCGAGGGCGGCCGCGGGCGGCTCGCTGCCGGTCAGCGCGAGCTGCTGGGCGGTGTAGATCTGGGTGGCGGCCTTCGGCCAGTCGGGCCCGAGCAGCGCCGTGCGGGAGCGCGCGGTCTGCACCGTGTCGACGAACGTCGCCACGACCGGGTTGGCGGCCGCGGCCTCGGCGGCCACCTCGGTGTCGGACGGCACGGCGCCGCGGCCGGTGGCCATGGCCAGCTGGTGCTCGCCCCGGGTCACGCAGGCGACGAACTCGCCGGCCTTGGCCATCTTGTCGGGGTTCTGGGTGCGAGGGACGGTGAACGCCTCGCCGCCGAGCGGCGCCTGGAGGGTGTCGCCCGCCTGCGGGACCGGCAGCGGGACGGCGGCGTAGTCGAGACCCTCGGCGGCCTCGAGCGCGGGCATGTTCCACGGGCCGTTGACCATCATCGCGGCGTTCCCGGCGATGAACTGGTCGTTGACGTCGTTCTGCGACCAGTTGACGACGCTGGAGGACGCGAACCCGTCGGCCACGAGTCCCTCGACGAACGTGAGTGCCTCGACGGCCTCGGGCGACGTGAGGTCGTCCTCGTCGGCGCCGTTGCTCCACAGGTAGGGCAGGAACTGCCAGGTGCCCTCGAAGGTGTTGGCGGCGCTGAACGCGATGCCGTAGCGGTCCCCGGTGGTGAGCGCCTCGGCGGCGGCCCGGAGCTCGTCCCACGTGGTGGGCGGCTCGATCCCGGCCTCGGCGAGGGCGTCGACGTCGTAGAAGAGCCCGATCGTGTTGACGACCGGCGCGACGCCGTAGAGGTCGCCGTCGTAGGTCCCGGCGTCGACGACACCCTGAGGGAAGCCCTCGCCGGTGATGCCGTGGTCGGTGAGCGGGCTCAGGGCGCCGGAGGACGCGATCTGCTGGACGTCGGGGTTGTCGAGCATGAGGACGTCCGGCAGCGTGTCGGACGACGCCTGCTGCAGCACGGTCGCGATGAGGCCGGAGCCCGCCACATGGTTGGCCTGCACCTGCATGCCGACCTCGGCGGCGCAGGCGTCGTACACCTCCTGGTAGATCGGCGCGCTGGTGTCCGACAGCGTGTCGGTCACGACCAGCGTGGCGTCGTCGGCGCGGGCGCCGCCGCTGCAGGCGGCAAGGCCCAGGACGACGGCGGCGGCCGACGCCGCGCCGACGGCGGTTCGGGTTCGTCGCACGGTGGAAGCTCCTTCGCTCGGGTCACGTGACGGCGAGGTTAGGCAGGCCGTCGGACGGTTGTCAAAGCGCTTTACCAACTCGGCGCGATGTGCGAGCATCGGTCGCAGCACCGTTCCCGAGCCCGAGGAGAGCCCCGTGGTGACCATGCAGGACGTGGCCGACCGTGCCGGTGTCTCGCTGACGACCGTCTCGTTCGTCGTCAACGGGACCAAGCGCGTCGCCCCGGCCACCCGGGGCCGCGTCGAGGCGGCGATGGCCGACCTCGGCTACCGCCGCAACGTGCTCGCCCGGGCGCTGGCCAGCCGGCGCAGCCACATCGTGGCGCTCGTGTTCCCGGCCCTGCAGCACCGCCTGGGCAGCACCGCGCTGAGCATCGTCACCGCCGCCGCGAGCGCCGCCACCGAGCGCGGGTTCAACGTCGTGCTCTGGCCCGTCGACGACGTCGCCCAGCTCGACGACTACCTCTCCGGCGGGCTCGTCGACGGCGTCCTGCTCATGGAGGTCACGGCCGACGACCCGCGCGTCGCGCTCCTCACCGAACGCGAGGTCCCGTTCGGGCTGATCGGGCGCACCGACGACCCGACCGGGCCGAGCTTCGTCGACATGGACTTCGCCGGGATGGTGACCACCGGGCTGGACCACCTCACCGACCTCGGGCACCGCCGCGTCGCGCTGCTCCTCGGCGACCCCGGCGGCCCCGCCTGGTCGGGCTACGGGCCCGTCGTGCGCACCGAGCAGGCCTACCTCGCCGAGTCCGCGCGCCGCGGGCTGGAGCCGCTCGTGGTGCGTGCCGGCCAGGACCCGCGCTCCGGGCGGCGCGCCGCCACCGCGCTGGCCGCCGACCACGCCGACGTCACGGGCGTCATGGTGCTCGACGAGGCGGCGCTGTCCGGGTTCGTCAACGGGCTGGTCGCGGCAGGACGCGCCGTCCCGGACGACGTGTCCGTCCTGGCGCTGGCGACCTCCGCGGCCGACGTCGCCACGGCGGACCCCGCGGTCAGCGCCGTCGTCGCCCCCGGCTCCGAGCTCGGCACCCGCGCCGTCCACGGCCTCGTCGAACGGCTGGCCGACCCCGCTGCACCGCCCCTCCACGTCCTCCTGCCGGGCACGCTCGAGCTCGTCGGCTCCACCGCCGCCCCGCGCTGAGCAACCCCGCACCTCGCACCACGACCACCGGAAGGCCCCCACCCCATGAAGTTCACCGACGGTTTCTGGCACGCCCGCCCGGGCGTCGCGATCCACTACGCCCGCGAGGTGGACCGTGTCGCCACGGACGGGACGAGCCTGCGCTCGGTCGCCCCGACGAAGGCCGTGCGGCACCGCGGCGACACCCTCAACAACCCGGTGATCACCACGACCGTGTCGTCGCCGATGGAGAACGTGGTGCGGGTGCAGCACGTGCACCACCGGGGCCGCCCGGAACCGCGCCGCTTCGAGCTCGACCTCGTCGACGGCACCGGCGAGGCGAAGGTCGTCGACGGCGAGGGCACCCTGACCACCGGAGACCTGTCCGTCCGCCTCGCGGTCGGGAAGTCCTGGGAGCTGTCGTTCCACGCGGGCGGCCGCCGCCTGACCGGGTCGAGCGGGAAGTCCGCGGCGTGGGCCGACGTCGCCCCCGACGCCGCGGTCGACCACGGCCCGATCGAGCTGCGCCGCGAGGGCCGCACCAGCTACGTGTTCGACCAGCTGGACCTCGGCGTGGGCGAGCTCGTCTACGGCCTGGGCGAGCGGTTCGGCCCGGTGGTCAAGAACGGCCAGACGATCGACATCTGGAACTACGACGGCGGCACGTCCAGCGAGCAGGCGTACAAGAACGTGCCCTTCTACCTGACGAACGCCGGGTACGGGGTCTTCGTCAACGACCCCGGTCACGTCTCCTTCGAGGTCGGCTCCGAGGCCGTGGAGCGGGTGCAGTTCTCCGTGCCGGGCGAGTCGCTCGACTACTTCGTCGTCCACGGGCCCGACCCGAAGACGATCCTGGAGCGCTACACCGCCCTGACCGGCCGCCCGGCCGAGGTCCCGGCCTGGACCTACGGGCTGTGGCTGTCGACGAGCTTCACGACGGACTACGACGAGGCCACGGTGAACTCGTTCATCGACGGGATGGCGGAGCGGGACATCCCGCTGAGCCTGTTCCACTTCGACTGCTTCTGGATGCGCGAGTTCAACTGGTGCGACTTCGAGTGGGACGCGCGCACGTTCCCGGACCCGGAGGGCATGCTGGCTCGGCTGCACGACCGCGACCTGCGCGTGTGCGTCTGGATCAACCCGTACATCGCCCAGCAGTCGCCGCTGTTCGACGAGGGCATGGCCGCCGGCTACCTCGTCAAGCGGCGCGACGGCTCGGTGTGGCAGTGGGACCGCTGGCAGGGCGGCATGGCGCTGGTCGACTTCACCAACCCGGACGCGACCGCCTGGTACAAGGACAAGCTGCGCGTCCTGGTGCGCCAGGGCGTCGACGCGTTCAAGACGGACTTCGGCGAGCGCATCCCGGTCGACGTCGAGTACTTCGACGGCTCCGACCCGGAGCGCATGCACAACTACTACACGCACCTGTACAACGAGGCGGTGCACGAGGTGCTCGCCGAGGAGCGCGGGGCGGGCGAGGCCGTGCTGTTCGCGCGGTCGGCGACCGCGGGCGGCCAGCAGTTCCCCGTGCACTGGGGCGGCGACTCCACGGCGTCGTACGTGTCGATGGCGGAGTCGCTGCGCGGCGGGCTGTCTCTCGCATACAGCGGGTTCGGCTACTGGAGCCACGACATCGGCGGCTTCGAGATGACGCCGGACGCCGGGGTGTTCAAGCGCTGGACGGCGTTCGGGCTGTTCTCCAGCCACAGCCGCATGCACGGCAGCGGCTCCTACCGGGTGCCGTGGATGTTCGACGAGGACGAGTCGGACCCGACGAGCGCCGTGGCCGTCACCCGGAAGTTCGCGCGGTTCAAGAACCGGCTCGCCCCCTACCTGGTCGCCACCGGGCTCGAGGCGCACCGGGCTGGCACCCCGATGATGCGGCCCATGCTGCTGGAGTTCCCGCACGACCCGTCCGTGCCGCACCTGGACCGCCAGTACATGCTCGGGTCCGACCTGCTCGTGGCGCCGGTGTTCGACGCCGCCGGCGACGTCGACCTCTACCTGCCGGAGGGCGGCTGGGCAGGCCTGCTCACCGGCGAGCGCGTCTCCGGCGGTCGCTGGGTGCGCGAGCAGCACGACTTCGACTCCCTGCCCGTGTACGTGCGTCCCGGTGGCGTGATCCCGCTGAGCGCCCACGAGGAGCGGCCCGACGCCGACCACCTCGACGGGCTCACGCTGCTCGTGAACCCCGGCGCGGACGGCTGGTCGCGGACCGTCGAGGTGCGTGACGCCGACGGCGGCCCGGTCGCCTTCGCGGTCCGGCGCGACGGCGACGAGGTCGTCGTCACCTCGCCGATCGGAGCGGGCTGGTCGGTGGAGGTCGTCGGCGGGGGCTGCGCGGCCGCCGTAGACGGCACCGCCCGGGTGTCCGCATGAGCGCCCCGGTGCCCGGCGTCGCCGTGAGCGTCGCCCGGCCGGGCCCGGACTGGTTGGCGGACTCGGTGGCCGCGGCCGGCGGGCGGCTCGTCCCGCCGGGCCCGGACACCGAGGCGCTGCTCTGGTTCGGCGGCGACCTCGCCGACCTCCGCTCGGCCCTCGACGCCGCACCCGGCACCCGCTGGGTGCAGCTGCCGTCGGCCGGGGTCGACTCCTACGCCGACGCCGGGCTGCTCGACTCCCCCGGCATCACGTGGACGTCCGCCAAGGGCGCGTTCTCGCGGCCCGTCGCCGAGCACGCCCTCGCCCTGACGCTCGCCACGCTGAGGCACCTGCCCGAGCGCGCCCGTGCCCGGTCGTGGGGCCGCCCCGCGGGGACCTCGCTGTTCGGGGCGGACGTGCTCGTCCTCGGTGCCGGCGGCATCGCCCGGACGTACCTCGACCTGCTGGCGCCGTTCGGCACCCGCAACGTCGTCGTGCGCCGCCAGGCCGCACCGGTGCCGGGCACCGAGCGGACCGTCACCACGGACCAGCTGCACGCCGAGCTGGCGCGCGCCGACGTCGTCGTGGTCGCCGCGGCGCTCACGACGCGGACCCGGGCCCTGCTCGGCGCCGACGAGCTGGCGGCGATGCGGCCCGGGGCGGTGCTCGTCAACATCGCGCGCGGCGGTCTCGTCGACACCGACGCGCTCGTGGCGGCACTCGCCTCCGGACGGCTCGGCGGCGCCGCGCTCGACGTCACCGACCCCGAGCCGCTGCCGGACGGCCACCCCCTGTGGGACCTGCCGACGGCGCTGGTGACCCCGCACACCGCGGACACCCGGGAGATGATCGAGCCGCTGCTGCGGGCCCGGGTCGAGGAGAACCTGCGCCGGTTCGTCGCGGGCGAGACCCTCGACGGCGTGGTCGACCCCGTGGCCGGGTACTGACCGTGGCGGCCACGACGGCGCCGACGACCGGCCTCGGGGCGCGCGTCCCGGGCGCGGGCGAGGCGCCCTGGCGGGGAACGGTCGTCATGGGGGTCGCAGGGTGCGGCAAGTCGACGGTCGGGGGCCTGCTGGCCGCACGCCTCGGCGTGCGGTTCGTGGACGCCGACGACCTCCACCCCGCACACAACGTCGCCACGATGGCGGCCGGGACGCCCCTGACGGACGCCGACCGCCTCCCCTGGCTCGCCCGGGTCGCCGACGTCCTGAGCCAGGGCGCCGACGCCGGCGAGCCCGTGGTGGTGGCGTGCTCCGCCCTGCGGCGGGCGTACCGCGACGCGCTGCGAGCAGGTGCGGGCGGCGACGTCGCCTTCGTGCACCTGCACGGGGACCGCGCCCTGCTCGCCGAACGGATCGCCGCCCGCGCGGACCACTTCATGCCGCCCGCGCTCCTGGACTCCCAGCTCGCCACGCTGGAGCCGCTGGAGGCCGACGAGACGGGCTTCGTGCTCGACGTCGCCCGGCCGCCCGGCCGCACCGCCGTCGCAGCGGCGGACCGGCTCGGCGGCCACCCGGGCACGGCGCCTGGCGCATGACGGCTCACGCCGGCCGGTCGACCACCGGCCGGCGGGCGGTCTGGACGCCGTACCAGAGGTAGGCGGCCGCGAACAGCAGGCGCTCGGTGACCCCGGAGGTCGCCGCCATGGTCAGGGAGGCGGCGGCCGGCACCACGACGGCCGCGACGACGAGCACGTCGACGACGCCCGGCGCGCCGGCCGGCGTCCCCCGCCCGACACGGACGGCGACCACGCCGGCGACGAACGCCCCGACGGCGACGGCGGCCAGCACGGCGTGCCAGGTCGCCTCGACCTGGCTGCCGGGGCGGCCGTCCCACGCCAGCGGCGCGAACACGGCGAGCAGCACCACCGCCGTGCCGTAGACGCCGTGCGCGGCCCGGGCGACGCTCGACCAGCGATCCACGGACCACGCCGCGAGCGCCAGCACGGCCACGCCGAGCAGCGCCAGACCGGTCCGGGCGAGCCACCCACCCGGGACCCCCTGGGCGGTCGCGTCGGCGACGGTGTGCCGGACCACGTCGTAGGAGTCGGGCAGCACGAGCGGTGCGCACGCGAGGCAGCCCAGGCTCGCCCCGAGCAGGACCAGGACCGTCACCGTCGCACCACGTCGCACCCTCCCAGGGTGCCCGCCCGGCCCGCGGTCCGCTCCCGCGGGACGGTACCGACGCCGCGCGACCGCGAGTCGGCGGGACTGAGACGAACCTCGCAGCCCGGGCGGGGCCGGAACCGCCCGCAGCCTCCCGGACGCCCAGGTTCGTGGCCTAGTCTCGCGACATGGCCACCTTCTCCTCCGTCACCCCTCAGCACGTGCTCGCAGCGATCGCCGAGCACGACGACCGCGGGGCCCAGGCGTTCCTCGGCGTCTACGGGTTCACCCCCACGCCGGGCGTCACGCTGACCCACGACGGGCAGACCTACGACGCGACCGCGATCCTCGCGGTCGCCCACCGGTACGCGACCGGGCGGGCGGCGCTGCCGGAGGAGATGAGCGGCGGCAAGGTCGCGGTGAGCACCCTCCTGACGAAGCGCGGCTTCGAGGTCTCGGGCGGTCGTGCCGCCACCGCCCCGGCGCGCCGCACCACGACGCGCGCCACCAAGGCACCGGCGGCCCCGCGCGTGCGCAAGGCCGCGGAGCCCGAGGCACCTCCGGCGCTGTGCCCCACCTGCTACATGGCGCTGCCCGCCACGGGGATCTGCGACACCTGCTCCTGACCCTCTCTCGCGCAAGGATGTTGCGCTAGCCTTAACCCAAGAGCGCCTCCGGCGAAGGGTGGGCATGTCCGAGAACGACGCGCAGCGGCTCTGGGTCCGCGAGGACCAGCCGCCGGACCTCACCGCGCGGCGGTCCGCGGACCGCCGCGGCGGGCACTACCTGCGCTACTACCCGGCCCACCTCGACGAACGGATGGCGACCTCCGTCGACGCCGCCGCGATGGAGGTCGTGTCGGACGCGGCGGCCGCCGTCGCCGCCGTCGGCGAACGTCTCCGCCAGCGGCCCCTCGCCGTCCTGTACGCGACCCTCCTGCGCAGCGAGTCGATCTCGTCGTCGTGGGTCGAAGGCCTGCACGAGACCCCGCGCAACGTCATGGTCGCCCAGCTCCGCGACCGCGACCCCGGGCTGGCGGGGCACCAGTTCGAGCGCCTCGGGACGGCCACCGGCATCCTCGGCAACCTCGACTCGGTCCGCGAGGGCGTCGCGCTCCTGCGCGAGACGTGGGTGGACTCCTCGATCCACCACATCCACCGCCTCATCGCGCCGCGGGTCCACACCGGCGGGTACCGCGACGTCGACGTCCAGATCGGCGGCTCGTCGAAGCTCACCGCCTCGTACGTCGCCCCGCCCCCCGCCGAGGTGCCGGCCCTCATGGCGAACCTGCTGCACTACGCCAACCACAGCCCGGACAACCCCTTGGTCAAGGCCGCGATCCTCCACGCGCAGTACGAGACGATCCACCCGTACGAGGACGGCAACGGCCGCTCGGGTCGGGTGCTCGTGCACGGCTACCTCGCCCGCGCGGGACTGCTCGACCACGGGGTGCTCCCCCTGTCGGTCGTCCTGCGCCAGGACGTCGACGGGTACGTCCGGGAGCTCACCGCGTTCCGCCACGGCGATGCGGCGGCACGCGGGGAGGCCGTCAGCGGGTTCGTGGCCTGGTTCGCCGACCTCCTGCTCGCCTCGTGCGAGGAAGCAGAACGCACCGCAGCCGAGTCCGAGGCCGTCCAGCGGGACTGGGCGGACCGCGTCGCAGGGTTCCGCTCGGACTCGGGCGTGCACCGGGCGCTCCCCCTGCTGGCGGAGCAGCCGGTCGTGACCGCGCGATACCTCGCGCAGGCCCTCGACGTCTCCGGGGTCACCGCCCGGACGGTCGTCGACCGGCTCGTCGACGTCGGCGTGCTCGAACCCTCGGGCGGCAGGTTCCGACGGTCCGAGGTGTACCAGGCGTCGGCCCTGCTGCGCATGATGGACCGGCTGGTGCCGGGCGTCCAGCCCACGGCGCTCCCCCGGGTGCTGCCAGGCTGAGCCCCCGGACGACGTACGCGTTCTCCCGTACCCTGCGCCGGCAGGTCGGTGGTGATCCCTCATGTCGCGACGGCCCCGCGCCTCCTAGCGTCGAGGTCGACCGGCGCACCGCGCCGGTCCCCCGACCCCAGGAGGACCGCCGTGAAGATCTCCCCCCGACCGGGCGGACGTGCCGCCCGGCCCGTGCGCGCGATCGCGACCGGGCTCGCCGCCGTCGCCCTCGCCGCCGCGGGCGCACTGGCCGTCGTGCCCGCCACCGCCGCTCCGGCCCCGCAGGCCGCCCCCGCGGCGGCCCCGGCTGCGGCCCCGGCAGCGACCGGCACCCAGTGGCTGACCGGCTACTGGCACAACTTCGACAACGGCTCGGTGACGATGCGGCTGTCGGAGATCCCGCAGGCCTACAACCTGGTGGCCGTCGCCTTCGCCGACAACAAGGCGGGCACACCGGGCGGGATCACGTTCAACCTGGCATCAGCCGAGCTCGGCGGGTACACCGTCGCCCAGTTCAAGGCGGACGTCGCCGCGATCCGCGCCCAGGGGCGCAAGGTCGTCATCTCGGTCGGCGGCGAGCGCGGCAACGTCGTCGTGTCCAACGCGACCGAGGCGAAGAACTTCGCCGACACCACGTACGCCCTCATGCAGGAGTACGGGTTCGACGGCGTGGACATCGACCTCGAGCACGGCATCGACGCCACCCACATGGCGGACGCCCTGCACCAGCTCTCCGCGAAGGCGGGTCCCGACCTGATCCTCACGATGGCGCCGCAGACCATCGACTACCAGGCGACCTCCATGGGCTACTACCAGCTCACCCTGGCGATCAAGGACATCCTCACGATCGTCAACACCCAGTACTACAACTCCGGCACCATGATGGGTTGCGACCAGAAGGTGTACCCCCAGGCCACGGTCGACTTCCTCACCGCGCTGTCGTGCATCCAGCTCGAGATGGGCCTGCGCCCCGACCAGGTCGGCATCGGCGTGCCCGCCGTCCCGCGCGCCGCGGGTGGCGGCTACCAGCCGCTCGCGAACGTCGTCAGGGCCGTGGACTGCCTGGAGGTCGGCACCGGCTGCGGCACGTTCCGCCCCGCGACGCCCTACGGCAAGATCGGCGGCGTCATGACGTGGTCGATCAACTGGGA
This sequence comes from Isoptericola dokdonensis DS-3, assembly GCF_001636295.1. NCBI lineage: Bacteria > Bacillati > Actinomycetota > Actinomycetes > Micrococcales > Promicromonosporaceae > Isoptericola > Isoptericola dokdonensis. Next base: position 720,242 of record NZ_CP014209.1, read on the forward strand.
CAAGACCAACGGCTACGAGCTCGCGAACACGATCGGCGCGCGCCTCGCCGGCGGTCCGGGCAGCACCCCCAGCCCGACGCCGACTCCGACACCCACCCCGACCCCGACGCCCACCCCGTCGCCGTCGAACCCTCCGGTGACGTGCACGGCCGCCCCGGCCTGGTCGGCCTCGGCGGTCTACGTCGGCGGCAACCGCGTCTCCCACCAGGGTCGGCTCTACGAGGCCAAGTGGTGGACGACCGGCGAGAACCCGACGCAGAGCGGCCAGTGGGGCGTCTGGCGCGACCTCGGCGCCTGCTGAGACCCCGACGACGACGGCGCGACACCTCGACCAGGGTGCCGCGCCGTCGTCGTGCCCGCCCCGTTCCCGCCGGGCGAGGCCCCGGCCGCCTGCCTACGCTGACCCGCATGGCCGAGATCGTGCTGTTCCACCACGCCCTCGGCGTGACCGCCGGCGTCCGCACCTTCGCGGACGCGCTGCGCGGCGGCGGGCACGTCGTCCACCTGCCGGACCTGTTCGACGGCCTGACCTTCGGGACGGTCGAGGACGGTGTCGCCCACGCGGGCGTCGTCGGCGAGGACGTGCTCGCCGAGCAGGCGGCCGCGTACGTCGACACCCTGCCCGCGCAGATCGTCTACGGCGGGATGTCCATGGGCGCCGCCCGCGCCGCCGAGGGCGTCCTGCGCCGGCCCGGCGCCCGGGCGGCGTTCTTCCTCTCCGGGGCCGTCGCCCCGTCGTGGTGGGACGCCATGTGGCCGGACGACGTCCCCTCGCAGGCGCACGTGGCCGCGGACGACCCCTGGCGGGAGCCCGAGGCGGAGGACGAGTACGTCTCCGCCGTCGCGGGCGGCGAGCTGTTCGTCTACCCCGGGTCGGGGCACCTGTTCGCCGAGCCGGGCCACCCCGACCACGACGCCGAGGCCGCCGCCCTCGCGACCGCGCGGGTGCTGGAGCTCCTCGGGACGCTCTGACCTGGAACGTCAGGAGGCCTGCGGGACCTCCGTGTCGCCCCGCAGGATCGACGTCATCTTCTTGCCACGCGCGACCTCGTCGACGAGCTTGTCGAGATACCGGATCTTCTGCATGAGCGGGTCGGTGATCTCCTCCACCCGGTGGCCGCAGATCACGCCCGTGATGAGGGACGCGTTCGGGTTCCACCGGGGAGCGGCGGCGAAGAACTCCTCCATCGTCACCTCGTCGGCGACCACGCGGGCGATCCCGGCGTCGTCGTAGCCCGTCAACCAGGTGATGACCTGGTGCAGCTCGGCGACGGGGTGGCCCTTGCGCTCGACCTTGGTCACGTAGTGCGGGTAGATGCTCGCGAAGCTCATCGCGAAGATCCGGTGTCCTGCCATCGTCCAGCCTCCGGGAAGCGTCGTGCGGTGCGACGACAATGGTCCCACGCCGGCCGCTCGCCCCGTCCTCGACTGGCGCTCCCCCGGCCGGGGCGGCACGGTGGGACGAGGTGCTCGAGCAGCGTGGCACGCCGACCGAACCGGCAGGAGCGATGCCCCGTGTCCCGTGCACCCCAGACCCGATCCGAGCGCCCGTGATGCGCGCCCTCACCTGGCAGGGCCGCGAGCGCCTCGCGGTCGACGACGTCCCCGACCCGCGCGTCGAGCGCCCCACCGACGCGGTGATCCGGGTCACGTCCACGGCGATCTGCGGATCCGACCTGCACCTCTACAGCGTCCTGGGGATGTACCTCGACCCCGGTGACGTCCTCGGCCACGAGGCGATGGGTGTCGTCGAGGAGGTCGGTGCGGCCGCGGGCGACCTGCAGGTCGGCGACCGGGTCGTCGTCCCGTTCACCATCGCCTGCGGTCGCTGCTGGATGTGCGAGCGCGGCCTGCAGAGCCAGTGCGAGACCACGCAGGTCCGCTCCCAGGACAAGGGCGCCGCCCTGTTCGGCTACACCCGGCTGTACGGCCAGGTGCCCGGCGGGCAGGCCCAGTACCTGCGGGTTCCGCACGCCGACTACGGCCCGGTGCGCGTGCCGGACGACGGTGCTCCCGACGAGCGCTACCTCTACCTGTCGGACGTCCTGCCCACGGCCTGGCAGGGCGTCGAGTACGCGGACGTCCCCGAGGACGGCAGCATCGTGGTGCTCGGCCTGGGGCCGGTGGGCCAGATGGTCGCCCGCATCGCCCGGCACCGGGGCGCGGGCACGGTCGTCGCCGTCGACCCGGTGCCCGCGCGGCGGGCCATGGCCGAGCGCCACGGCGTCACCACGCTCGACCCCGGGGCGGTGGGCGACCTGCGGGCGGCGATCCTCGACCTGACCGCGGGGCGCGGGCCGGACGGCGTCGTCGACGCCGTCGGCATGGAGGCGCACGGGTCGCCCGTCGCCGAGGCCGCGCTCAAGGTGGCCTCCCGGCTGCCGGACGCGATGGCCGCGCCGCTGACCGAACGCGCCGGGATCGACCGGCTCGCCGCCCTGCACACCGCGTTCGACCTGGTGCGGCGCGGCGGCACCGTGTCGATCTCCGGCGTGTACGGCGGCGCGGTCGACCCGGTGCCGATGATGCAACTCTTCGACAAGCAGGTCACCCTGCGCATGGGGCAGGCGAACGTCCGGCGGTGGATCGACGACCTGCTGCCGCTCGTCGAGGACCCGGCGGACCCGCTCGGGGTGCTCGACCTGCGCACGCACCGGCTCCCCCTGGAGCAGGCCCCGGACGCGTACCGCACGTTCCAGCGCAAGGACGACGGCTGCATCAAGGTGGTGCTCGACCCCTGGGCGGCCGACGGCGCGGCGTGACCCGGCTCGGTACCGTGGTGCCCGGTCCGTCGTGCCGGCCTGCCGAGCTCGGCCTACGGTGGGAGTGCTCCGCACGTCGAGCCCTGGCGTGTGCGTGAGCGCCGACCCGGAGGCCACGATGCCACCCACCCCGAGCACCACCACCGGACCCCTGGCCGCCGCGCGGTCCCTGGAGTCCGCAGCAGTCCTGGACCGTCTCGCCGCCGTCGTCGACCGGCTGTCCGGTGCCGTCGTCCCGGCCGGCCGCGCGCACCACGCGCTGCGCGGCCGGAGCCTCGGCCATCCCCTGCACGCGGTGCTCACCGACCTGCCGCTGGGACTGTGGAGCAGTGCCGTCGCGCTCGACCTCACGGGTCCTGAGAAGTATGCCGACGCCTCGCGACGGCTCGTGGGGCTCGGTCTCCTCACGGCCGTCCCGACCGTGCTGGCCGGCCTCGCCGACTTCCCGGCGCTCGGCACCCGGGCCCGGCGCGTCGCCGCGGTGCACGCCGCCGTCAACGGCGTGGGCAACGTCCTGTTCGCCACCTCGTTCCTCGCCCGGCATGCCGGCCGCCGCCGGCTGGGCGCCGCGCTGTCCGTCGCAGGCATGGGCGTCGCCGGTGCCGGCGGGTTCCTCGGCGGGCACGTCGCGGGCGGCATGCACGAGCCCGCGCCGCCCACGGCGTGAGCGGCGCGCGCTACGCCGTCATGTCCCCCGTGGCGGGGACGCCGTCGAGCCGCCCGTAGCGCAGGAGCACGGTGCCGCGGGGGCTCGGTGCGGGCGGTTCCAGCAGCTCGAGGTTCGTCGGGACCTCGCTGCCGTCGAAGAGCTTCTTGCCGGCGCCGAGCACGATCGGGTGCACCCACAGGTCGAGCCGGTCGAACAGCTTCTCCCGCAGGAGGGTCTGCACCAGGTCGAGGCTGCCCACGACCTTGACGTGCTCGTGCCGGCCCCGCAGGGCGTGCACCTCGGCCACCAGGTCGGTGTCGAGCCGGGACGACCCCGCCCACGGCAGGTCGGGCTCGCCGCGGGTCGCCACGTACTTCGGCACGCGGTCGAACAAGCGGCCGAACTCGTCGTCCTGGTGCGGCCAGTAGGCGGCGAAGATGTCGTAAGTGCGCCGCCCGAGCAGCAGGGCGTCGGTGCCCTCGTACGCTGCGGCGACCTGGGCACCGGCGACGTCGTCCAGCAGGGGCGCCTGCCAGCCGCCGTACGCGAAACCGCCCGCCGGGTCCTCCTCCGGCCCGCCCGGTGACTGCCCCACCAGGTCGAGGCTGACGAAGAGCTCGATCTCGATGCTTCCCATGGTTCCGTCCCTCCCGTCGTCGTCAGGGGGTGGACCGGACGGCGACGGCGGAGTCATCGGCGCGGCGTCGCAGGTTCAGGACGGACGGGTCAGATGGACGGTCACCGTGTCCCCCACGTCCTTGCCCAGCGCCTTGCGCACCTTCGCGCTCAGCGACAGCATCAGCCCTCCGCCGCCCGTCGGCATGAGCCCGACGTTCGGCAGCGCCACCCCGTCGACGGTGGCGTCCACCCGTACCGAGCGCAAGGAGCCGAAGAGCTCCCGGGCGTCCGGCACCTCGACGCAGGACCACACCTCGCCCTTGACGTCGACGCCGATCGGCGCGGTGAACGTGTGGTCGAGGATCGGGTCCGGGGTCATGATGCTCCTTCGTCGGTGGGTGGTCGTCCGTTCCGACGACGCCGAGCGCCCGGACTCATCGGTCCGCGCGGACGACGGGCCGCTGCACGCTCCCCGGGCACGACGACGCCCGGCACCCCGGGAGGGGTACCGGGCGTCGTCGTGGCCGGAGGCTCAGGCGGTCACGCGGACAGCCCGGCGTAGCGCAGGTCGAAGCGGTCGGCGTTCATGACCTTGACCCAGGCGGCCACGAAGTCCGCGACGAACTTCTGCTGCGCGTCGTCGGACGCGTAGACCTCGGCGAGCGCGCGGAGCTCGGAGTTCGAACCGAAGACGAGGTCGGAGCGGGTGCCGACCCACTTCTGCTCGCCGGTGGCACGGTCGAACCCGGCGTAGGCGTGCTTGCCCGGGTCGAGAGCCTTCCACTCCGTGCCCATGTCGAGCAGGTTCGCGAACCAGTCGTTCGACAGCACGCCCGGGGTGTCGGTGAACACGCCGTAGGCGGAGCCGTCGTAGTTGGTGCCCAGCACGCGCAGACCGCCGATGAGCACGGTCAGCTCCGGGGCGGAGAGGCCGAGCAGGTTGGCGCGGTCGACGAGGCTGTACTCCGCCGGCAGCGGGCTCTTGCCGGAGTAGTTGCGGAAGCCGTCGGCGACGGGCTCGAGCCAGGCGAACTGGTCGAGGTCGGTCTGCTCCTGCGTGGCGTCGACGCGGCCCTGGGTGAAGGGCACCTCGACCTGGACGCCGGCCGCTGCGGCCGCCTGCTCGACGCCGACACCGCCGGCGAGGACGATGACGTCGGCCAGCGACACCTCGGCGCCGGTCTGCTCGACGAAGTCGCGCTGGACGGCCTCCAGGACGGGCAGCACGCGGCCGAGCTCGTCGGGGTTGTTGACGGCCCAGGAGCGCTGCGGCTCGAGGCGGATGCGGGCGCCGTTGGCGCCGCCGCGCTTGTCGGAGTCGCGGTACAACGACGCCGCGGCCCACGCGGTGGAGACGAGCTGGGAGACGGTGAGGCCGGACTCCGCGATCGCCGTCTTGAGCGCGGCGAGCTGGGCGTCGGTCAGGTCGGCGGCCGTGCGCGCAGGCAGCGGGTCCTGCCAGGGCAGGTCCTCGGCCGGGACCTCGGCACCGAGGTAGCGGACCTTGGGGCCCATGTCACGGTGCGTCAGCTTGAACCAGGCGCGGGCGAACGCGTCGGTGAAGGCCTGCTGGTCGTCCTTGAACTTCCGCGAGATCGCCTCGAGCTCGGGGTCGAAGCGCAGCGCGAGGTCGGAGGTGAGCATGCGCGGCTCACGACGACCCTCGGAGTGGGCGAGCGGGACGAGGTCCGCGCCGCCGTCGTCCTTCGGCCGCCACTGCTTGGCGCCGGCCGGGGACTCCATGAGCTCCCACTCGTAGGCGAACAGGATGTGGAAGAACTCGTTGTCCCAGCGGGTCGGGTGATAGGTCCAGGTGACCTCCAGCCCGGACGTGGTGGTGTCGTCGCCGACACCGGTGCCGTGGGCGTTCTTCCAGCCCAGGCCCTGCATCTCGAGACCGGCGGCCTCGGGGTCGGCGTCGAGGTGCTCGTCGGACGCCGCGCCGTGGGTCTTGCCGAAGGTGTGGCCGCCCGCGATGAGCGCGACGGTCTCCTCCAGGTCCATGCCCATGCGGCGGAACGTCTCCTTGACGTCCACGGCGGAGGCCAGCGGGTCCGGGTTGCCGTTCGGGCCCTCGGGGTTGACGTAGATGAGGCCCATCTGGACGGCTGCCAGCGGCTCCTCCAGGTCGCGCTCACCGGTGTAGCGCTGGTCGGCGAGCCACGTGGTCTCGGGGCCCCAGTAGACGTCCTGGTCGGCCTCCCACACGTCGGCGCGACCGCCGCCGAACCCGAAGGTCGGGAAACCCATGTCCTCCAGCGCGACGTTGCCGGCGAGGATCATGAGGTCCGCCCACGACAGGGACTGGCCGTACTTCTTCTTGACCGGCCACAGCAGGCGGCGGGCCTTGTCGAGGCTGACGTTGTCCGGCCAGGAGTTCAGGGGCGCGAAGCGCTGCTGACCCTCGCCGCCGCCGCCGCGGCCGTCGAAGCTGCGGTAGGTGCCGGCCGAGTGCCAGGCCATGCGGATCATGAAGGGGCCGTAGTTGCCGAAGTCGGCGGGCCACCAGTCCTGCGAGTCGTGCAGGACGGCCTGGACGTCGGCCTTGACGGCGGCGAGGTCGAGGGCGAGGAAGGCCTCGCGGTAGTCGAAGCCGTCGTCGAGGGGGTTCCCGACGGCGGGGTTCTTCGCCAGCATGCGCAGGTTGAGCTGGTTGGGCCACCAGCCACGGTTGCCGCCGCCCTCGGTCGGGTGGGGCGCGCGGTCGCCGTGCACGACCGGGCACTGCCCGGCCGCCTCGGTGGCCTCGCCGCCGGTGCCGCCGATGGGCTCGTGGTCATCGCTGACAGGGACGACGCCGTGGTGCTCGTGGGTCATGGAAGTCCTTCCGGTGCTGATCAGATGGGCAGGAGGGGAACGTGTGGGCGCGCTCACTCGCAGGCGAACGCGGAGCCCGCGAGGTAGGGCGGGGTCAGGACGTGGTCGTGACGGCGGCCGCCGGGGCTGCCGCACGGCAGTCGGGGCACAGGCCCCAGTACACGACCTCGGCCTCGTCGATCTGGAAGCCGTGGTCGTCCGACGGGGCGAGGCAGACCGTCTCGCCGACGGCGCAGTCGACGTCGGCGACGACGCCGCACGAGCGGCACACGACGTGGTGGTGGTTGTCCCCCACCCGCGTCTCGTACCGCGCGACGGAGCCGGCGGGCTGGATCCTGCGCACCAGGCCGGACGTCGTCAGGGTGCGCAGGGAGTCGTAGACGGTCTGGTGGGAGACCTCCGGCAGCGCCTGCCGGACGGCGGTGAGGATCGAGTCGGTGTCGGCGTGCGGGAGCAGGTCCACGGCCTCGAGCACCGCGATGCGGGGGCGCGTCACCCGCAGGGATGCCTCCCTCAGCATCTGCAGTGCATCGATCGCCGTCGTCATGACGGACACTCTGCCCTGTTTTCTGGAACGAGTCAAAACATGGACCCGCTCCAGACTGCGGCGTCCAGGGACGCTCCCGGGCGACGCTGCCGCTTCCCGACGGGCCGTCGAAAGGCCGGTGGCGCAGCCCCGGACGATCCCCGGACCAGCGCTGACACCGCACCGCCCGCTCCGTCGCGCGACCGGTTCCCGGGCGCGGCATGATCGAGACGTCCTGCTCACTCGACCCCGGCGACGACCACCCGATCCACCGGTGGGCGACCGCCAGACAGGAGAAGGCATCGTGCGCAGCATTGCTCGTCGCAACGTCGCGACTGGCGCAGCGGCCGCGCTGTTGACAGTCACGTTCGTCACCGCCGGTCAGGCGGCCACCACCACGGCCGACGACCCGCCGCCGGACAACAGGTTCCAGAAGGTCACGCTCAACGATCGACCCGGCGAGCCGATGGACCTCGCCGTCCTGCCCAACAACGACGTCCTGCACGTCACCCGGGCCGGCGACGTCTGGCACAACGACGCGCGCACCGGCGTCAACCGCGTGATCGCCCGGCTCGACGTCTACCAGCACGACGAAGAGGGACTGCAGAGCATCGCGATCGACCCGGACTTCGAGGACAACCACTGGGTCTACATGTACTACTCGCCACCGCTGGACACCCCGGTCGACGACCCCGCGACCGCCGACGTCAACGAGGGCGACGCACCCGTGACGGGGACGCCCGCGGACTTCGAGCCGTTCGAGGGACTCATCCGCTTGTCACGGTTCCAGTACCGCGACGACGAGATCGACCTCGGCTCGGAGCAGCAGATCATCGACGTCCCCGTCGACCGCGGCATGTGCTGCCACGTCGGCGGCGACATCGTGTTCGACTCCGACGGCAACCTTGTCCTCTCGACCGGGGACGACACCAACCCCTTCGCCTCGGACGGCTACTCCCCGATCGACGACACCCCTGGCACGAACCCCGCGTTCGACGCGCGCCGCACGGCGGGCAACACCGACGACCTGCGTGGCAAGCTCCTGCGGATCACGCCGAAGCGCGGCGGAGGCTACACGGTTCCACGAGGCAACCTGTTCCGGCCCGGCACGCCGGGCACCCGCCCCGAGATCTACGCGATGGGGCTGCGCAACCCGTTCCGCATCGAGATCGACCCGGACACGGACGCCGTGTACGTCGGGGACTACTCCCCGGACGCCGGCGTCGCCGACCCCGAGCGCGGTCCGGCGGGTCACGGGAAGTGGACCGTCGTCGACAAGGCGGCCAACTACGGCTGGCCGTTCTGCGCGACGGCCGAGCTGCCCTACGTCGACTACGACTTCGCGACCGGAGAGTCCGGCGAGCCGTTCGACTGCGCCCGCCCAATCAACGACTCCCCGTACAACACCGGGCTGAACCTGCTGCCCCCGGTGCGTCAGCCGGACGTCTGGTACTCCTACGACGTCTCCCCGCAGTTCCCCGAGCTCACCGCCGGGGAGGACGACGGCATCGGCCCGATGGCCGGCCCGGTGTACCAGTTCGACCGCAAGGACACCCTGAAGCCCCGACCGGTCGCGTGGCCGTCGTCCTACGACGGCATCCCGCTGTTCTACGAGTGGACGCGCGACTACGTCAAGGCCATGCACCTCGACCGCCGGGGCAACCTGACGGACATCGAGCCGGTGCTGCCCTCGTTCGTGTTCGACAACCCGATGGACATGGAGTTCGGGCCCAACGGCGCGCTCTACGTCCTCGAGTACGGCGACGGATACTTCGCCGAGAACCCGGACGCCCAGCTCTCGCGGTACGACCACATCGGCCGCCGCGGGAACCACAGCCCCATCCCGGTCATCAGCGCCGACGAGACCACGGGTCTGCCGCCGCTGACGGTCACCTTCTCCAGCGCGGGAACCACGGACCCGGACGGCGACCGCCTCCGCTACGCGTGGGACTTCGACGGTGACGGCGACGTCGACGCGCGCGGGCCTGACGCCACCCACACCTACGACGAGGAGGGCGTGTTCCGCGCGACCCTGACCGTCACCGACGTCGGCGGGCGGGACCGCGGACGGCACGCCTCGGCCGACATCGACGTCGTCGTGGGCAACGAGACCCCGCAGGTGAGCTTCGTGACCCCGGTCCCGGGCCAGGAGTTCTCCTTCGGCGACACCGTGTCCTACGAGGTCACGGTCACCGACGACCAGCCGGTCGACTGCGACCAGGTGGAGGTGACCTTCATCGTCGGCCACGACGAGCACGGCCACCCGCAGTCCACCGCGTCCGGGTGCACCGGTTCGCTCGTCACCACCGTGCCGTCGGGCCACGACCCCGGGAACGACACGCTCCGCGGCGTCTTCGTCGCCGAGTACACCGATCCCGGGACAGACGGCACTCCCGGCCTCACCGGCAGCGACGAGGTGGTGCTCGTGCCCACCGAGTGACAGCACGTCAGGTGCCCGGCCGGCCACGGCCGGGCACCTTCATCGAACTGATGCCTCAACGAAGAGGAGTGTCGAAATGTGTTACGGATACGACGGCGACGAGGCGTTGCGCCGTTCGCTCGACGTCAAGGACGTCCCCGGGCCGAGCAGCCCGTCCCGGCGCGTGCTGCTGCGGGGTGCCCTCGCGGGTGCGGCTGGGCTGGTCGTGACCGGCGCGTCCGCGGGTACGGCGGCCGCCGGGCAGCACCAGCGCGGGAGGCCGGCCCAGCGCCGCCGGGTCCCGCCGGGGCGGATCAGCCTCCAGCTGTGGACCGTGCGCGAGGGCCTGGGTGAGCCGTGGGGGCCCGGCGACTACGACGCGACGCTCACCGCCGTCGCGCAGACGGGCTACCCGCGGATCGAGCAGGCGCTGGGCTACTTCGGCAGGACGGCCAGGGAGCTGCGGGCCTTCTACCGCGAGATCGGTGTGCGAGCGACGTCGTCGCACGACGGCATCTCGGACTCCCGGGCGGCCCTGCACGAGAAGCTCCAGAACGCCGTCACGCTCGGCCAGCGCTACATCGTGGTGCCGTACCTCGCCTCGGACTCCCTGTCGGACTGGACCACCTGGGCCGAGCAGATGAACACCGAGGCCCGGACCGCGCGGAAGTACGGTCTCTCGTACGGCTACCACAACCACGCGCACGAGTTCACCACCGACCTCGGCGGCGGCATCACGCCCTGGGACGTCCTGACCTCGCGCCTCGACCGCCGGTACGTGCACCTCGAGATCGACATCTACTGGGTCGTGACCGCCGGCGTGAACCTCGGGCTCTCCAACGACGACGCCCAGCGGTTCGCCCTCCGCACGATCCGCAGGTCGCCGCTCGACGTGCGTCAGTACCACGTCAAGGACCGGCACACGACGGGCCCCGAGGAGACGAGCCACGCCGACCTCGGCACCGGCTTCATCGACTTCGAGCGGTTCTTCCGCGCGCACCAGGTGGAGGAGTACATCGTCGAGAACGACACCCCGGACGTGACGTACCTCCAGACGGCGGACGTCGGCTACGACTACCTCCGCAGGATCCGCTTCTGACCCCTGTGGCCCGGCGGCTCCGGTCGAGACCGTCGACCGGAGCCGCTCCACCTTGTCACGAAGCCTGCGACTCGAGCACAGACCTGCAGACGTCTCGACTGGAGATCATCCACTGCGTCACCCATTCGTCCCTCGGGGCGGCGGACTTGGACGGCCTCTACGCCTCTGGGTGCGCCGAGTCCGGCGACGGTCTTCGTCCACTCATCGCACTTCGGGTAGCCATCTGCAGTTCGAGCAGGAAGCCCTGGTAGGCATTGAGGTGAATGGCGTGGAGCCCTCCGACGGCCGAGACAGGAATGAGGTAGTAGTCGAGGTCCCCGTCGATCACGAAGAACTCGTCGATCTCGTCCGGGTCGTACGGGCGCCTTTCTCCACTCGTCGTCGAGAGATAGACCTTCCATGACGCACCCTGGCGCACGGTAGTCGTCTTCACCTGGACGCGATGGAGGCCATCGGCCCTGTGGACGATCAGGTCGTACCTGCTCGGCTCCAGCGGCCAAGAGACGTCATGGCCACACAGCGTGAACCATGCGGCAGCCAGGAGCGGACCGGCACGGTCGAGATTGGTGATCTGGGGCCCCCACTCCTGCGAGCTCTCAGTCGGCGCGCCGACATCGAGGTGCGAGGTCGAGAGGCCGAGTCTGGTGGCGTGGCCCTTTGCCGTAGCGACACCGACGCGGCCTATGAGCCCGATGCCGTCTGCGGCCTGAGTCCACGTGGTCGCGTTGGCCACGGCGGCTCGGAGCTGCTCCTCCGTCCAGCGCCGCTGTCCGACGAAGTGTCCGTAATCGAGCCCGAGGTGGTCTGCCCTTGCCCGGACCGATCGAATGGCGCCGGACGACGTACCGGCCAGGCCGAGCGAACCCAGGACTCCTCGCCAGGATCGCGACTCCGCGACCGCTCGACGGAGATCTTCGTCGACGTAAGAACGTTGTCGGGTCACCGGCGCAACCTACCGGCCACCTGCGACACGCGGGCACGGGTGGACTGCGCGGCCGCATCTGCCTCGAACGACATGTCCCGCGTCAAGCTGCTGGCAGATTCTGGGTCTCGGGAAAGTTGGGGATGAGGGGGTCGGCGTAGCCGAGGTGGACCTCCACGGGACGGTTCCAGGCGATGGCTTCGTGGGGGCGCACGGTGTTGTACTCGGTTCGGTAGTCGTCGGCGTGGGCGACCAGGGCCAGGACGTCGTCGACCTCCTCGAGGTAGAGGCGCTCGTACTTCAACGACTGGAGGCCGCGTTCGCGTGAGCCGTTCTGTCCGGGGGTCTTGACCCTCGTGCGAACGTGCCGCAGCTCGGGGTGGGCGATGATGAACGCTTCGAACCGGAACGAGCGGAACGGGCCGCCGTTGTCCGTCACGATCGTCACCGCAGGGATCACGCTCCCGTCGGCGTCACGTGAGCAAGTGTCGATCAGCGGGCCGCCGAACATCGTCTCGTAGTCCGCCAGCGCGGCCTCGATCGCCGCGATCGCGTCGTGCTGGTTCGCGGTCGGGGACACGTGCCACGGATGCTCGTACTTGGACCAGTAGTCCCGGCAGCCCGCGATCCGCCACGTCCCGCCGGTCGTGGTCTCGAACTCGGAGAAGTCCAGCTGCCACACCTGGTTCGGGCCGGTCGGCTCGGTCGCGAACGCGGCCTTGCGTCGCTGGGCGAGCTGACGACGTTCACGCTGGTAGGCCGCGGGCAGGATCAACCCTTCGTCGCGCAGCAACCGCAGCACCGTGGCCTGGGAGACCCGGTGCCCGTCGTGACGCACCATCGCCCAGACCTTGCGATGCCCCCACGCCGGATGGGCGAGAGCGTGCCGGCGAGCCGCTTCCCGCGCGCCTTCCCGCACGGGGCGCGGCCACGGGCCCTTGACCGGCGTGCCGGCCCGGGCGCGAGCCTGCCAGCATCGCCACGACCGCTCGGGCACGCCGACCAGGGAGCAGAACCTCGTGGTCGGCATGCCCGCCTCGACGCGGATCACCTCGAGGTCCTCGAAGGGCCCGGCCTGCCCTCCGCGGACTTCTTCCACACCCGGGCCTCCAGATGCGCCTCGCCGAGCGCCTGGGTCAGCTCGGCGATCTCGGCCTCGAGTTGCTGCTCGCGGGTCGAGGGACCGGACCTCCCGGCAGCCAGACCCGTCTTGCCGGCCTCGAGGAACTGACGCTTCCAGTTCCCCACCGACTGCTCGGACACCTTCGCCCGCCGGGCGGCCTCGGCGACGGTGACCTCGCCGGCCAGGACCGACAACACGATCCTGGTCTTCTCCTCAGCCGGAACAGCTGGTGGTCTTGCCATAAACGATCAGACTCCTCACAGGTCAGGCCCGCAAGCAACGGGCCCTGCCACTAAGTCTGACGCGCGACACACACCAGCCACCGCCTACACCGCCACACCGAAAGCCGCCCCCCACCCCACCAACCGGACCGACAGCCACGACCGGCTACGCCGCGACAAGATCGACAAGACCGGATGCGTCACCCTGCGCATCGCCGGCAAGCTCCGACACATCGGCATCGGACGACCCCACGCAGGAACCCACGTCCTGCTACTCGTCCACGACCACGACGTGCGCATCATCAACGCCGCCACCGGCGAGATCCTGCGCGAGCTCACCATCGACCTCACCCGCGACTACCAGCCACGCGGCACCACCCCCACCGACACATGACAAAGGCCCGAACCCACATTCGTGGGTCCGGGCCTTGCCGATGTCCTGAGACATCACAATGTCGGGCTGACAGGATTTGAACCTGCGACCCCCTGACCCCCAGTCAGGTGCGCTACCAAGCTGCGCCACAGCCCGTCCGGCCTGACCCGGTGCCGGAGCACCAGAACCTGGCCGGTTCGACCCCGGAGGGCCGACCGAAATACTACCCCAGACCGGACGTGGTTCGTGCACCGGGTCGGGGGCGTGTGTCGGGGCTCACCCGACGGGCGCCGGCGCCCCGGCCCGGACGGCCCGGACGACGTGCGCGGTGGCGAGCGCGGCGGCGGCGGCCTCGTACCCCTTGTCCTCGTGCGAGCCCTCCAGGCCGGCGCGGTCGAGGGCCTGGGCGTCGTCGTCGCAGGTGAGCAGGCCGAACCCGACGGGGACGGTGTGGTCGAGCGCGACCCGGTTCAGGCCGTCCGTGGCGGCGGAGCACACGTAGTCGAAGTGGGGGGTGCCGCCACGGATGACGACGCCGAGCGCGACGATCGCGTCGTAGCCGGCCTGGGCGCAGGCCTGGGCGGCGACGGGCAGCTCGAACGAGCCGGGCACGCGCAGCACGTCGGGGGTGACGCCGTGGTCGGCGCAGGCACGCGCGGCCCCGTCGAGGAGGCCGTCCATGACGGTCTCGTGCCAGGAGGCGGCGACGACGGCGACGCGTAGACCGGAGGAGTCGACGGCGCGCGTGGCGGGCGCCCCGTGGCCGCTCATCGGGTGACCTCGGTGAGTCCGGTGGTCATGGTGTCTCCTTCGGGTTCGAGGTGGGGCAGGTCGTGGCCCATGCGGTCGCGCTTGGTGCGCAGGTAGTCGACATTGTCGGGGGCGGGGTGGATGGCGAGAGGGACGCGTGCGACGACGTCCGCTCCCCCGGCGCGCAGGCCGTCCACCTTGTCGGGGTTGTTGGTGAGCAGCCGCACCGCCCCGACGCCGAGGTCGCGCAGCACGTGCGCGGCGGCGGTGTACTCCCGGGCGTCGACGGGCAGCCCCTGGTCGAGGTTGGCGTCGACGGTGTCGCGGCCGGCGTCCTGCAGGGCGTACGCGGTGAGCTTGGCGGCCAGCCCGATGCCACGCCCCTCGTGCCCGCGCAGGTAGACGACGACGCCCCGCCCCTCCTCCACGACCGCGCGCAGGGACGCGTCGAGCTGGGGCCCGCAGTCGCAGCGCAGCGACCCGAAAGCGTCGCCGGTGAGGCACTCGGAGTGCACACGGGCCAGCACGGGCTCACCGTCCGCGAGCGCCGCGAGGTCTCCGGCGACGAGGGCGACGTGCTCGACGCCGGTGAGGGCGTCGCGGTAGCCGACGGCGGTGAGGTCGCCGTGCCGGGTGGGCAGGCGGGTGACGGCCTCGCGCCGCACGAGGGTCTCGGTGGCCTGCCGGTAGGCGACGAGGTCGGCGACCGAGATGATCTCGAGCCCGTGCTCGGCGGCGAAGTCGACGAGGGCGGGGCGGCGCATCATGGTGCCGTCGTCGTGGACGAGCTCGGCGAGCACGCCGACGCTGCCGCGGCCAGCGAGGCGGGCGAGGTCGACCGCGGACTCGGTGTGGCCGCGGCGGGCCAGGACGCCGCCGTCGTGGGCGCGCAGCGGGAGCACGTGCCCGGGCCGGGTGAGGTCGGCGGGGCCCGCGGCGGGGTCGGCGAGTGTGCGGGCGGTCAGGGCGCGGTCGGCGGCGGAGATGCCGGTGGTGACGCCGTGGGCGGCGTCCACGGTGACGGTGTACGCGGTGCGGTAGGCGTCGCGGTTCTCGGTGACCATGAGGGGCAGGGCGAGCCGGTCGAGGGTGGGGCCGTCGGCGGCGACGCAGACGAGGCCGCTGGTGTGGCGGACGACGAACCCCATGAGGGCGGGGGTGGCGGCCTCGGCGGCGAGGACGAGGTCGCCCTCGTTCTCGCGGTCGGTGTCGTCCATGACGACGACGGCGTGGCCGGCGGCGACGGCGGCGATCGCGCGCTCGACGCGGGCGAGCTGGTCGGGCTGGGTGCTCATCGGGCGACCTCCACGGGCTGGGCGGCGGGGAGGACCCCCGCGGCGAGGAG
The DNA here is from genome assembly GCF_001636295.1 of Isoptericola dokdonensis DS-3. Classification (NCBI taxonomy): domain Bacteria; kingdom Bacillati; phylum Actinomycetota; class Actinomycetes; order Micrococcales; family Promicromonosporaceae; genus Isoptericola; species Isoptericola dokdonensis. Next base: position 735,866 of record NZ_CP014209.1, read on the forward strand.
TCTTTCGACGTGGCGGGCGAGGACGTCGGTCTCGAGGTTGACGGTGTCGCCGACGGCGCGGGTGCCCAGGGTGGTGCGGGCGAGGGTCTCGGGGATGAGGCTGACGGTGAACGACGCCTCCCCTGCGGCGACGACAGTGAGGGAGACGCCGTCGACGGCGATCGACCCCTTGGCCACGACGTACCGGGCGAGGTCCGCGGGCAGGGAGATCTCCACGACGTCCCAGCGTTCGCCGGGGGTGCGGGCGAGCACGGTGCCGACGCCGTCGACGTGCCCCTGGACGATGTGTCCGCCGAGGCGGTCGCCGACGGCGAGCGCGGGCTCGAGGTCGACGACGTCGCCGGGGCGCAGGTCGCCGAGGGTGGTGCGGTCGAGGGTCTCGGCCATGAGGTCGGCGGTCCAGGTCTCCCCGTCGTGGGCGGCGACGGTGAGGCAGCAGCCGTCGACGGCGATCGAGTCGCCGAGGCGGACCCCGGCCAGGACGGCGGGCGAGCGGACGGTGAGCCGGGCGGCGTCGGCGGTGCGCTCCAGGGCGACGACGGTGCCGAGCTCGGTGACGATGCCGGTGAACATCTACTGCTCCTTCCGCGGCCGCAGGGCGAGCCGCACGGTGGTGTCGCCGGGCGCGTCGGCGTCGTCGGGCGCGACGAGGGTCACGCCGGTGACGTCGAGCCGGGCGGCGCCGGTGATGGTGGTGATGCCGAGGTCGGCGACGGCGGCCGGACCGGCGCCGAGCAGGACGGGCGCGACGTAGGCGACGACCTCGTCGACGAGCCCGGCCCGCCAGAACGCGGCGGCGAGGGTGCGGCCACCCTCCAGCAGGACGTGGCGCCGTTCGTGGTCCCACAGCTCGGCGAGGGCGGCCCGGGGGTCACGGGTGCGCAGGTGCAGGGCGCGGGAGCCGTCGGGGCCGGGGGAAGCGAGACGCGCGCCGGCGGGCACGTCGCGCAGCCCCATGACGGCGCGCAGCGGCTGGGCACCGACGGCGTCGCGGACGGTGAGGGCGGGGTCGTCGGCGAGCAGGGTCCCGGTGCCGACGAGCACGGTGTCGACGCCGGCACGCAGCCGGTGCACGTCGCGCCGGGCGGCGGCCGAGGTGATCCAGCGGGACGTGCCGTCGGCGGCGGCGGTCCGTCCGTCGAGGCTGGTCGCAACCTTCCAGGTGACGTACGGCCGGCCGAGGGTGACGGCGGTCGTCCACGCGTGGTTGAGGTCCCGCACCCTGGACGCGAGGTCGTCGTCGAGCAGGTCGGCGGCGTCGACGACGTCGATCCCGGCGTCGCGCAGCACCTGGGCCCCGCCCGCGGCGACCCGGTGGGGGTCGGTCTGTGCGTAGACGACCCGCCCGACGCCTGCGTCCCGCAGCGCGTGCGCGCACGGTCCGGTGCGACCGGTGTGGGCGCACGGCTCGAGGGTCACGACGGCGGTGGCGCCGCGCAGGGCGTCGGGACCGACGGCGTGCCGCGCGTTGGTCAGCGCGACGGCCTCGGCGTGCGGGGTGCCCGCGCCGCGGTGGAAACCCTCGGCGAGGGTCGCGCCGTCGGCGTCGAGCAGCACGCACCCGACCCGGGGGTTGCTGCCCAGCACGAGGCCGTCGGTGGCCGCGAGCGTCAGAGCGCGCGCCATCGCGTCCCGCTCGGCGGGGTGGAGGGTGGAGGCCGCCACGTCGGCGGAGGTCATGCGGTGCCCCTGTCGTCCGGTCGCGGACCCTGGGGCGTGGCACGGCGTCGCCGACCGACCGCCGGCAGGGTGCGCGGCGGCACCCGCGTCGCGGAGGGTCCACGACGTCGGCGGACGGGCGGAGGCCGTCGCGTGCGTCTTCCCATCCGGACTTTGACCGTCGGTCCAGGAGTTCCACCTGGTCAACCGGTCACCGTGAGGTGACCGGGTCGCGGACTTTCACCGCCGGTTCGGAATTTCACCGACCCCAGAGCACGCGAGCATCTGCTCGTTCGCGTCGAGACTACACCTCGGCGCGCACCGCGGGAGGAGACGGGTGTCACGCCCGGTCCGGGCACGGCAGGGGCTCAGCGGCGGCGCTTCTCCCGGACGCGCACGCTGATCTGCAGCGGCGAGCCCTCGAAGCCGAACTCCTCGCGCAGGCGGCGCTCGATGAAGCGCCGGTAGCCCGCCTCGAGGAAGCCCGTCGCGAAGAGGACGAACCGCGGCGGACGCGTGGCCGCCTGCGTGGCGAACAGGATGCGGGGCTGCTTGCCGCCGCGCACCGGGTGCGGGTGGGCCGCGACCAGCTCGCCGAGGAACCCGTTGAGGCGGCCGGTGGGGATGCGGGTGTCCCACGACTCCAGCGACGTCTGCAGGGCACGCACCAGCTTGTCGGTGTGCCAGCCGGTGCGGGCCGAGACGTTGACGCGCGGTGCCCACGTGATCTGCACGAGGTCACGCTCGATCTCCCGCTCCAGGTACGGGCGACGGTCGTCGTCCATGAGGTCCCACTTGTTGTAGGCCAGCACCAGCGCCCGACCGGCGTCGACGACCTGCGAGATGACGCGGGTGTCCTGCTCGGTGAGCGGCACGGACGCGTCGACCAGGACGACGGCGACCTCCGCCTTCTCGATCGCGGCCTGCGTGCGCAGCGAGGCGTAGAAGTCCGCGCCGGACGTCTGGTGGACCCGTCGGCGGATGCCCGCGGTGTCCACGAACCAGTACGGGATGCCCTTGATCTGGACCAGCTCGTCCACGGGGTCGCGGGTGGTGCCCGCGATCTCGTCGACCACGACGCGCTCCGACCCGGCGATCTTGTTGAGCAGCGACGACTTGCCGACGTTGGGACGCCCGACCAGCGCCACGCGCCGCGGACCGTCGGGACGCACCTCGCCGAACGCGGAGTGCTCCGGCAGGACGTCGAGGACGGCGTCGAGCATGTCGCCCAGGCCGCGGCCGTGCAGCGCGGACACCGCCCGCGGCTCCCCGAGGCCGAGGGCCCACAGGTAGGAAGCGTCCGCCTCGCCCGCGGGACCGTCGACCTTGTTGGCGCACAGCACCACCGGCTTGCCGGCGCGGCGCAGCAGCTCCACGACACGCTCGTCGCTCGCCGTCGCGCCGACCTGCGCGTCCACGACGAACACCACGGCGTCGGCGAGCGCGATCGCGACCTCGGCCTGCTCGGCCACCTTCGACTCGATGCCCGCGACGTCGACCTCCCAGCCGCCGGTGTCGACGAGCGTGAAGTCGCGGCCCGCCCACTCGGCCGGGTAGCTGACGCGGTCGCGCGTCACGCCCGGGGTGTCCTCGACGACGGCCTCGCGGCGGCCGAGGATGCGGTTGACGAGCGTCGACTTGCCGACGTTCGGGCGGCCGACGACGGCCAGCACGGGAAGCGCCTGGGGCGCGGGCTCGGCGTCGAGGTCGTCCCAGTCGGCGTCCAGCAGGGCACGGTCGGCCTCGTCGAGCTCGAAGTCCTCCAGGCCGGCGCGCAGCGCCCGCTCGCGGGCCTCGTCGTCGGCGTACGACACGGTGACGTCGTCGTCCAGGGCGTCGGCAGGCGTGAGGTCGGGGCCGTCGGCGGGGGTGGTCATGGTGACCATTGTCCCAGGTGCGCGACCGAGGGCACGCCATGGCCCGGCCGGGCGTGACGAGAGTCGCGTCACGCCCGGCCGTCCGGAGCACGCCCGCGGCGTGCAGGTGTCAGGCGGTGACGTGCGCGACGACCGCGAGGACGGCCTCGACCGTCTGGTCGAGGTCCAGGTCGCTGGAGTCGACCGTGGCGACACCGTCGGCCGCCACGAGGAACTGGCTCACCGTGGCGTCGTCGCGGTCCCGGCGCAGCACCTGGTCCTTCGTGGCCTCGACGGCGTCGGCGTCGGCGGCGCCGTGCACCTCCAGCGAACGGCGGCGCAGGCGCGCCTCCTCGCTGGCGGTGAGCAGCACGCGGGCGTCGGCGTCGGGGGCGACGACGGTGGTGATGTCGCGGCCCTCGGCGACCACGCCGCGCCCGCCGGAGAACCCGCCGGTGGCCTCCGCCTCGATGACGGCCCGCTGCCGGCGGCGCAGCTCGGCGCGCACGTCGAGGTTGGTCGCGACCTGCGACACGACCGAGGACACCTCGGTGGTGCGGATCGCCTCGGCGACGTCGTCGCCGTCCAGGCAGACCGTCGGCGCGGCAGGGTCGACACCCATCTCCAGCGGCATCGCGACGACCGCCGTGGCGACCGCGCCCGCGTCGTCCAGCGCCACGCCGGAACGCACGCACCACAGCGTGGCGGCCCGGTACATGGCCCCGGTGTCGAGGTAGGCCAGGCCCAGCCGGGTCGCGACGGCCCGGGAGACGCTGGACTTGCCGGACCCGGAGGGGCCGTCGACGGCGATGGTGACCACAGGTGCTCGCATTCTGCTCGGTGCCCCGGGACGCTCCGGGGCGGGACTTCGGTGGTGGCGGGACGGTGCGGGGTCAGAGGTCGACGGCGCGCATCAGCGTGCCGAGCTCCGTGCGGCCGAGGACGCGGGTGCGCCCGGACTTGAGGTCGCCCAGGGCGATCGGGCCGATCCGGGTGCGCACCAGGCGGGTGACCGGGTAGCCGACCTCCTCGAGCATGCGGCGCACGACGCGGTTGCGGCCCGAGTGCAGCACGACCTCCAGCATGGTGCGCCCCGGCACCGCGTCGACGACGCGCACCGAGTCCATGCGGGCGACGCCGTCCTCGAGCTCGACGCCGTCGGTGAGCTGCTTGCCGACGCGCGGGTAGAACTCCGGGCCCTCGATCTGCACGCGGTACGTCTTGGCGATCTCGTAGCGCGGGTGGGCCAGGCGGTTGCCGAGCTCGCCGTCGTTGGTGAGCAGCAGCAGGCCCTCGGAGTCGGCGTCGAGCCGGCCGACGTGGAACAGCCGCTCGGAGCGGTCGGCGACCAGGTCGGTCAGCGTGGGGCGACCGTCGGGGTCCGACATGGTCGAGACCATGCCGATGGGCTTGTTCACGGCCAGGGTGATCTTGGTCGGGTCGAGCTGGACCCGCATGCCGTCGACGCGCACCACGGCCTTCGTGGGGTCGACGCGCACGCCCAGCTCGGTGACGATCTGGCCGTCCACCTCCACGCGGGCGGCCGCGATGAGCTCCTCGCAGGCGCGCCGCGACCCGAGGCCCGCCTGGGCGAGCACCTTCTGCAACCGGATCCCGTCGGGGTCGTGGACGTCGATCTGCGGGGTGGCGGGGGGCTGCTGGCGCTGGGGGCGGCGGCTCCCGCCGCGGCGTGACGTGGGCATGGGGACCATTGTCGCAGGCGCGGCCGTCGCCCACCGCACCACGGCGGGCGGGCCGCCGTGATCCGCGCCTCACGTCAGTCGACGGCGAGCCCGTCCAGCTCGCCGACCGCCTCCACGCCGGGCAGGTGCGGGGCGAGGGCGGGCAGCTCGTCGAGCGACGTCCAGCCCATGCGGTCGAGGAACTCGCCGGTCGTGCCGAACAGGGACGCACCGGACGTCGGGTCCTGCCCCGTCTCGGCCACCAGCCCGCGGGCCAGCAGCGTGCGCACGACGCCGTCGACGTTGACGCCGCGCACCGCGGACACCTGGCCGCGGGTGACGGGCTGGCGGTACGCGATGACCGCCAGGGTCTCCAGGGCCGCCTGGCTCAACCGCGACGACTGGCCCTCCAGCACGAACCGCCCGACGACGTCCGCGAGCGCCGGGCGGGAGTAGAAGCGCCAGCCCTCGGCGCCCTCGCGCAGCTCGAAACCGCGGGGCCGGGCGCCCTCGTCGCCGCGGTACTCGGCGGCGAGCGCGGCGAGGACGTCCGCGACGACGGGGGCGGGCCGCTGCACGGCGGCGGCGAGCCGGGGCAGCGCCACGGGAGCCTCGGCGACCATGAGGATCGCCTCCAGGGCGGCCGCCAGGCCGCCGGGCAGGTCGTCGACGTCGACGTCGGGCACCTCGGCGGCGGACCGGGCGGACCGGGCCGACGCGGCGGTCGAGTCGTCCTCGGGCGCCACGGACTCCCGGACCTCCGGTGCGGACTGCCGGCTCATGCGACTCCCTCCACGGCGCCCTCGAACTCCTCGAAGGCCTCGAGCTCGACGGACCGTCCGCCGTCGGACGCCTCGTCACCGGCGTCGCCGGTCCAGCGCACGGTGAGCTCACCGAGCGGGACGACCTGGTCGAACGCGACCTGCCCGGCGCGGAACAGCTCCAGCAGCGCCAGGAAGCGGGCCACGACCACGAGGCGCTCGGCTCCCGCGGTGAGGGACCGGAACGTGGCGATCTGGTCGCGGCGCAGGTGCGCCACGACGACCTCGGCCTGCTCGCGCACGCTGACCGCCGGGGCGTGCAGGTGGGCGAGACCGACGACGGGCGGCGGCTTGGGTTCCAGGGCCCGGGCGGCGAGCGCGGCGAGGCGTGCGCCGTCGAGGGTCCAGACCAGGTCGGGCAGCATCGCGGCGAGGTGGGGCTCCAGGGGCACGCCGCGCGGGACGCGCCGCCCCTCGGTGGCGAGCCGCTCGGCCAGCACCGCCGAGACCTCCTTGTACGCGCGGTACTGCAGCAGCCGGGCGAACAGCAGGTCGCGGGCCTCGAGCAGCTCGAGGTCCTCGGCGTCCTCCTCCACGAGGCCGGGCAGCAGCCGGGCGGCCTTGAGGTCGAGCAGGGTCGCGGCGACCACGAGGAACTCGCTGGCGGTGCCCAGGTCCCACGACGGGTGCTCCTCGCCGCGGTCCGCCGCCGCGGCGGCGGCCTGCTCCGACGCGCGGATGTGGGCGACGAAGTCGTCCGTCACCTCCGCCAGCGCCAGCTCGGTGACGTCGAGGCGTCGTGCCGTGATGAGCGACAGGAGCAGGTCGAAGGGGCCGTCGAAGTTGTCCAGGTGGACCTGGAAGGCACCCGCCCGGGCCGCGGTGTCAGGCGATGCTGCCACGGCCCACGAGCTCACGGGCCAGGTGCCGGTAGGCGGCCGCGCCGGCGTGCGTGGGCGCGTACGCGGTGATCGGCTCCGCGGCGACGGACGCGTCGGGGAACTTCACGGTCCGCCCGATGACGGTGTGCAGCAGCCGGTCGCCGAAAGCCTCGTGCACACGGGCCACCACCTCGCGCGAGTGCAGGGTGCGCGAGTCGTACATGGTGGGCAGGATGCCGTCGACCTCGAGGTCGGGGTTGAGCCGGTCGCGCACCTTGTCGATCGTCTCCACCAGCAGCGCCACGCCGCGCAGCGCGAAGAACTCGCACTCCAGCGGGATGAGCACGCCGTGGGCGGCGGTCAGCGCGTTGACGGTGAGCAGGCCGAGCGAGGGCTGGCAGTCGACGAGGATGACGTCGTAGTCGTCGAGCGCGGGACGCAGGGCACGGGACAGCACCGACTCGCGGGCCACCTCCCCCACCAGCTGGACCTCCGCCGCGGACAGGTCGATGTTGGCGGGCACGACGTCGAGGCCCTCGATCGCCGTGGTGCGCACGACGTCGCCGATGTCCACGCCGCGGTCCATGACGAGGTTGTAGACGCTGAGGTCGAGCTCGTGCGGGCTGACACCGACGCCCACGGACGCGGCGCCCTGCGGGTCGAAGTCGACGAGCAGCACCCGGCGGCCGTACTCCGCGAGCGCGGCGCCCAGGTTGATGGTGGTGGTGGTCTTGCCGACCCCGCCCTTCTGGTTGCACATCGCCACGATCCGCGCGGGCCCGTGGCTGCTGCGCGCCGGGGGCACCGGGTAGTGCGGCAGCGTGCGTCCCACGACATCCGTCGCGGGCCCGTCCGCCGTGGCCTCGCGCCCGGGGATCCCGGGCAGCGTGTCGGCAGTCGCCGGTTGCGTCATCTTCTCGCTCCCCCCGGATCGTCGCTCACGTCCGTCACGCTAACACCGGGCCCGGGTGCCGGTGCCGTGCTCGCCCGGCGCGGCGTGGCTTCGCCGCGAGGCGGGCGCGGGCCCCCGCCGACGGTCACGGCGCGCCGTCACAGCGCACGCGGGTGCGCGGCGGCGTAGACCTCGCGCAGCGCGTCGGGCGTGACCATCGTGTAGATCTGCGTGGTCGTCACCGAGGCGTGGCCGAGGAGCTCCTGCACGACGCGCACGTCGGCGCCGCCGGACAGCAGGTGGGTGGCGAACGAGTGCCGCAGCGTGTGCGGGGAGACGTGCTCGGCGAGCCCGGCCCGTTCCGCGCTGCGCTGCAGCACCGCCCACGCGCTCTGCCGGGACAGCCGCGCACCCCGGGAGTTGAGGAACAGCGCGGGGGTGCTGCGGCCGGCGCCGTCGGCGACCAGCACGGGCCGGGCGCGCACGCGGTACGCGTCGACGGCGTCGCGGGCGTACGAGCCGACCGGCACGATGCGCTCCTTGCTGCCTTTGCCGAGCAGCCGCACGACGGCGTCCTCGTGGGTGACGTCGTCGACGTCGAGGCCGACGACCTCGCTGATGCGTCCCCCCGTGGAGTACAGGAGCTCGAGCAGGGCACGGTCGCGCAGCGCCGCCGGCGTGTCGCCCGCCGAGGCCGCCTCGAGCAGCCGGGCCACGGCGTCCACGCTCAGCGCGTGCGGCAGCCGCCGGTGCTGGCTGGGCGCCGTCACCCGCGCGGACGGGTCGTCGACGGCGAGGCCTTCCGCCTGGGCGAAGCGGTGCAGCCCCCGCACGGCCGCGAGCGCCCGCGCGGCCGACGCCGCCGAGAGCGCCCGCCCCCCGTCGGACCCCTCGCGCAGGGCGGTGACGTACTCGCCGACGTCGGCGGGGCCGACCGCCCCGAGGTCGGTGCGGCCGAGGGTGGTGAGGTACGCGGTGTACCGGGCGAGGTCGCGCCGGTACGCGGTGGTCGTGTTGGCCGAGAGCCCTCGCTCGACGCGCAGGTGGGCGAGGTAGTCGCCCAGCGCGGAGTCCAGCGCGGACGCGTTCTCGGTGGTGGCGCTCACGCGCCCATCATGCCCCGGCGGGCGGTGCCCGCCGGCCGGGTCCGGCGGCGCGGCGCGGCGGACGCCCGGGTGGCGCCGGTCAGAACGGGAGGAAGACGTCGACGGCGACGGCGACGAACAGCAGCGTCAGGTAGGTGATGGAGGCGTGGAACACCTTCATCGCACCCGGGCCCTTGGTGGTGCGGCCCTGCGCCTTGCGCAGCATCGAGACGGTGAGCCAGAGGAACCAGCCACCCAGTCCGGCGGCGGCGGCGGTGTAGGCCCACGACATGTCGGCGAGCGGCACCAGTGCGAGCGAGCAGGCCACCATCGCGATGGTGTGACCCAGCATCTCGGCGGCCACGCGCCGGTCGGAGGCGACCACGGGGAGCATCGGCACCCCGGCGGCGGCGTAGTCCTTCTTGAACTTCACCGACAGCGGCCAGTAGTGCGGCGGCGTCCAGAAGAAGATGACGCCGAACAGCGCGACCGCGGCCCAGTCGAGGGAACCGGTGACCGCCGCCCACCCGATGAACACGGGCATGCAGCCCGCGATGCCGCCCCACACGATGTTCTGCGGCGTGCGCCGCTTGAGGATCATCGTGTAGCCGACGACGTAGATCGCGATGGCGCCGAACGTCAGCCAGGCCGCCGCCGGGTTGACCAGCCACGCGAACCACACGAGCGAGACGGCCCCGAGCGCCGTGGCGAAGATCAGCGCGTCGCGCGGCCGGATCTCCCCGGTGACGAGCGGGCGCCGCTTGGTGCGGTTCATCACCGAGTCGATGTCGCGGTCGAGGTAGCAGTTGAACGCGTTGGCCGAGCCCGCGGCGAGCGCGCCGCCGATCAGCGTCTTCACGACGAGCCAGAGGTCGGGCAGCCCGTTCTCCGCGAGGATCATCGTGGGCACCGTGGTGACCAGGAGCAGCTCGATGATGCGGGGCTTGGTCAGGGCCACGTAGGCGCCCACGCGGTCGCGCCACCCGGCCCGGTTCGAGCCGTCGGTGCGGTGCACGGCGGCGCGGGTCGTCGCCGACGGGGTGGACGTCGTGCTGCGGGGTGTGCTCACGCGCGTGCTGGCTTCCGATCGCGGGGACGGACTGGGGCGGGACCATGCTACGACGTCGCCGCACCTCCCACCCGCCGCGACCGGGTCCGGGACCTGTGAGAAAGGCCCGGCGGCGTCCGGTGGCGACGCTCACATCGTGGGACGTTCTGCGATGGTGAACGCGCCGTCGGACGCTCCCCGCTACTGTGGAGGAGCACACCGCAGGGCACTGGTGCCGTCGAGCGCGCCGTCCTGTGCGTTGCGCCCGGCCCCGGGTCCTCGCCGCCGGGCAGGACCGCCACGCCCGGCACCGGCACAGCAAGCATCCCGGGGCGACGCCTCGGGCCAGGAAAGAGGCATTCGTGAACGCGTTCGACCCCGCACTGACGCCCCTCGAGTGGAACGACCTCGACACGCGCGCGGTCAGCTCCATCAAGGCGCTGGCCGCCGACGCCGTGGAGAAGGTCGGCAACGGCCACCCCGGTACCGCCATCTCGCTCGCCCCCGCGGCGTACCTGCTGTTCCAGAAGACGATGCGGCACGACCCGGCGGACCCGCACTGGGTCGGGCGCGACCGCTTCGTGCTGTCCGCCGGCCACTCGTCCCTCACCCTGTACCTGCAGCTGTTCCTCGCGGGCTACGGCATGGAGATGGACGACATCGCCGCGCTGCGCACCTGGGGCTCGCAGACCCCCGGTCACCCCGAGTTCCGGCACACCCGGGGCGTCGAGATCACGACCGGCCCGCTCGGCCAGGGTCTCGCCAGCGCCGTCGGCATGGCCTTCGCTGCGCGCCGCGAGCGGGGTCTGCTCGACCCCGACGCCGCGCCCGGCACCTCGCCGTTCGACCACCACGTGTACGTCATCGCCTCCGACGGCGACCTGCAGGAGGGCGTCACGTCCGAGGCGTCGTCGCTCGCGGGTCACCAGCAGCTCGGGAACCTCGTCGTGATCTGGGACGACAACAAGATCTCGATCGAGGACGACACCGACATCGCCTTCACCGAGGACGTCCTGGCCCGCTACGCGGCCTACGGCTGGCACACCCAGCGCGTCGACTGGACCGGCGGCGGCACCGGCTACGCCGAGGACGTCGAGGGCCTGGCCGCCGCGCTGGACGCGGCCCGTGCCGAGACCGGCAAGCCGTCGATCATCGCCCTGCGGACCATCATCGGCTGGCCGTCGCCCACCAAGCAGAACACCGGCGGCATCCACGGCTCCGCCATGGGTGCGGACGAGGTCGCCGGCCTCAAGACGGCCCTCGGGCTCGACCCGGAGGCGACCTTCGCGATCGACGACGAGGTCCTGGCCCACACCCGCGCCGTCGCGCAGCACCAGTCCGCGCAGCGCGAGGCCTGGGACACCGCCTTCGCGGCGTGGAAGACCGCCTCCCCCGCGGGCGCCGCCCTGCTGGAGCGCCTGACGGCCCGCGAGCTGCCCGAGGGCTGGGCCGACTCCCTGCCCGCGTTCGAGGCCTCGGCCAAGGGTGTCGCCACCCGCGCGGCGTCCGGCAAGGTGCTGTCCGCCCTCGCCGACGTCCTGCCCGAGCTGTGGGGCGGGTCCGCCGACCTCGCCGGCTCGAACAACACCACGATGGACGGCGCCGAGTCGTTCGTCCCGGTCGAGCACGCCACGAAGAAGTTCCCGGGCAACCCGTTCGGCCGCACCCTGCACTTCGGGATCCGCGAGCACGCGATGGGCTCGATCCTCAACGGCATCGTCCTGCACGGGCTGACCCGCCCCTACGGCGGCACGTTCCTGCAGTTCTCCGACTACATGCGCGCGTCGGTGCGTCTCGCCGCGCTCATGGAGATCCCCTCGACGTTCGTGTGGACCCACGACTCGATCGGCCTCGGCGAGGACGGCCCCACCCACCAGCCGGTGGAGCACCTCGCCGCGCTGCGCGCCATCCCCGGCCTCGACGTCGTGCGCCCCGCGGACGCCAACGAGACCGCCTGGGCCTGGCGCGGGATCCTCGAGAACACGTCGAACCCGGCCGGCATCATCCTCACGCGCCAGAACGTCCCGACGTTCCCGCGCGGGACCGACGGCTTCGCCGGCGCCGAGGGCACCCTCCGCGGCGGCTACACCCTCCTGGACACGGACGGCACCCCCGACGTCGTCCTCGTCGGCACCGGCTCCGAGGTGCAGCTCGCCGTCGAGGCGCGCGACCTGCTCGCCGCCGAGGGCGTCGCGGCGCGCGTCGTGTCGCTGCCGAGCCGGGAGTGGTTCGACAAGCAGGACGCCGCCTACCGCGAGTCCGTGCTGCCGCCGTCGGTCAAGGCCCGCGTCTCGGTCGAGGCGGGCATCGCCCAGGGCTGGCGGGACATCGTCGGCGACGCCGGGCGCACCGTGTCGCTCGAGCACTACGGCGCCTCGGCCGACTACCAGACGCTGTACCGCGAGTTCGGCATCACCGCCGAGGCCGTCGCGGCCGCCGCGCGGGAGTCGATCGCCGCCGCCCGCGGCGGCGACACCCCGGGCGGTCCCGCCGCCCCGACCGAGGGTGGCGCAGGCGACCTCGCCTGACCAGCCGTAGATTCCGAGGTGGGGCCCACGTCCCGGCGCCCCACCTCGGGATCTCCCTCGCCGACCCCGTGTCGGTGCACGCCGGGACCCCAGGTACGACGAGAGGACTTCTGATGACGCAGGCCACCGTCCCCGGACCCATCGACGACCTCACCCGCGCGGGTGTCTCGGTGTGGCTCGACGACCTCTCCCGTGAACGCCTCCGCAGCGGCAACCTCGCCGAGCTCGTCGCGACCCGCGGCGTCGTGGGCGTCACGACCAACCCCACCATCTTCGCGGGCGCGCTGTCCGGCGGTGACGCGTACGACGCCGCCCTGGCGGAGCTGACCGGCACCGACGTCGAGGCCGCCGTCGAGCGCATCACCACCGACGACGTCCGCCAGGCCGCGGACGTCCTGCGCCCCGTGTACGACGCCACCGGCACCGTCGACGGCCGGGTCTCCATCGAGGTCGACCCCCGCCTCGCCCGCGACACCGCCGCGACCGTGGCGACCGCCGAGCGCCTGTGGGCCACCGTCGACCGGCCGAACGTCATGATCAAGATCCCCGCGACCGTGGAGGGGCTGCCGGCCATCACCGCCGCGCTCGCCCAGGGGATCAGCGTCAACGTGACCCTCATCTTCTCGATCGAGCGCTACCGCGCCGTCATGGACGCGTTCGTGACGGGCCTGGAGCAGGCCCGCGCGGCCGGGCACGACCTCGCCCCGATCGGCTCGGTCGCCTCGTTCTTCGTCTCCCGGGTGGACGCCGCGGTCGACGCGGCCCTCACCGACGTAGGCACGCCGGAGGCCCTCGCGCTGCGCGGCCGCGCCGCGATCGCCAACGCCCGTCTCGCCCACGCCGCCTACGCGGAGGTCTTCGCCTCCGACCGGTGGCAGGCGCTGGCCGCCGCGGGCGCGCACCCGCAGCGCCCGCTCTGGGCGTCGACCGGGGTGAAGAACCCCGACTACCCCGACACCCTGTACGTGACCGAGCTGGTCGCCCCGGGCGTGGTCAACACCATGCCGCAGGGGACGCTCGACGCCGTGGCGGACCACGGCGAGATCACCGGCGACACCGTGACCGGCCGCGGCGAGGAGGCCGCCGCGACCCTCGCCGCGGTCGAGGCGCAGGGGGTCTCGCTGGACGAGGTCACCGCGCAGCTCGAGGCCGAGGGCGTCACCAAGTTCGAGGTCAGCTGGGACGAGCTCCTCACGACGACCAAGACCGGCCTGGACGCCGCCGGCGCCTGACGTCCACCCACGTACGAGACACGAGAGACGGGGCACCCGTGAGACCGGCCAAGATCACCGCCGAGCACAACCCGCTGCGCGACCCGCTCGACCTGCGCCTCCCGAGGATCGCCGGCCCCTGCGGCCTCGTGATTTTCGGGGTCACCGGCGACCTGTCGCGCAAGAAGCTGATGCCCGCGGTCTACGACCTCGCCAACCGGGGGCTCCTGCCCCCGGGTTTCGCGCTCACCGGCTTCGCCCGTCGCGACTGGGCCGACGAGGACTTCGCGCAGGTCGTCCACGACGCCGTCAAGCAGCACGCGCGCACGCCGTTCCGCGAGGAGACCTGGCAGCAGCTCGCCGAGGGCATCCGGTTCGTGCAGGGCAGCTTCGACGACCCCGAGGCGTTCGAGGAGCTGCGCCGCACGGTGGAGACCCTGGACGCCGAGCGCGGCACCGGCGGCAACCACGCCTTCTACCTGTCGGTGCCGCCCAGCGCGTTCCCCCTGGTGTGCGAGCAGCTCTCGGCCTCGGGGCTGTCGCGGTCGGAGCCGGACGCCTGGCGCCGTGTCGTCATCGAGAAGCCCTTCGGGCACGACCTCGAGTCCGCCCAGGAGCTCGACAGCGTCGTGAGCCAGGTCTTCGAGCCGGAGTCGGTGTTCCGCATCGACCACTACCTGGGCAAGGAGACCGTCCAGAACATCCTGGCGCTGCGGTTCGCGAACCAGATGTTCGAGCCGCTGTGGAACAGCGGCTACGTCGACCACGTGCAGATCACGATGGCCGAGGACATCGGCATCGGCGGCCGCGCCAGCTACTACGACGGCGTCGGCGCCGCGCGCGACGTCATCCAGAACCACCTGCTCCAGCTCCTCGCGCTCGTCGCGATGGAGGAGCCGGTGAACTTCGACGCCGCCGCGCTGCGCGCCGAGAAGATCAAGGTGCTGTCCTCCGTCCGGCTCCCCCGCGACCTGTCCCGGCACACCGCACGCGGCCAGTACGCGGCGGCGTGGCAGGGCGGCGAGCAGGTCGTCGGGTTCCTCGAGGAGGAGGGCTTCAACCCCGACTCCACGACCGAGACGTACGCCGCCGTGCGACTGGACATCGACAACCGCCGCTGGGCGGGCGTCCCGTTCTACCTGCGCAGCGGCAAGCGGCTGGGCCGGCGCGTCACCGAGGTCGCGGTCGTCTTCAAGAAGGCGCCGCACCTGCCCTTCGAGACCTCCCTCACCTCCGACCTGGGCAGCAACGCCCTGGTCATCCGGGTGCAGCCCGACGAGGGCGTCACCCTGCGCTTCGGCGCGAAGGTGCCGGGCACCGCGATGGAGGTCCGCGACGTCACGATGGACTTCGGCTACGGCCACTCCTTCACGGAGTCGTCCCCGGAGGCCTACGAGCGGCTCATCCTCGACGTGCTCCTCGGCGACCCGCCGCTGTTCCCCACGCGCGAGGAGGTCGAGCTGTCCTGGAAGATCCTCGACCCGGTGATCGACCACTGGGCCGGCAAGGGCCGCCCCGAGCCGTACCCGTCGGGCTCGTGGGGTCCGCCGTCCGCCGACGCCATGATGGCCCGCGACGGCCGCACCTGGCGCCGACCCTGACCCGCCGGCACGAAGGAGCACTCCCATGATCATCGACATGCCGGACACCACCGCCAACAAGGTGAGCAAGCGGCTGGACCAGCTCCGCGACGAGGGCGGCGCCGTCGCCCTCGGGCGCGTCCTCACCCTCGTCGTGGTCGCGGCCGAGGCGGACGTCGAGTCCGCCGTCGACGCCGCCAACGAGGCGAGCCACGAGCACCCGTGCCGGGTCGTCGTGGTGGCGCCGTTGGACGAGGTCAGCAGCACCGGCCGGGTGGACGCCCAGATCCGCGTGGGCGGCGACGCCGGCGCGTCCGAGGTCGTCGTGCTGCGCTGCACCGACCCGCTGCGCGACCACCCCGACACCCTCGTCATGCCGTTGCTGCTGCCCGACGCCCCCATCGTGGTCTGGTGGCCGGCGGACGGCCCCGTCGCCCCGGCGTCCGACCCGCTGGGCGCGATGGCGCAACGCCGCATCACCGACTCCACGACGTCCGACGAGCCCGTGGCGATGCTCGCCCGCCTCGCGGAGTCGTTCACCGAGGGCGACACCGACCTCGCCTGGGCACGCGTGACCCTGTGGCGCGGCCTCATCGCGGCAGCCCTCGACCAGCCGCCGTACGAGGCGGTGACGGCCGTGCGGGTGGAGGGTCAGGCGGGCCACACGTCCCTCGACCTGCTCGCGGCGTGGTTGGGCGTCAAGCTCAAGTGCCCGGCCACGGTCGTGCGCACCGGCGGCGAGGACGCCATCACCCGCGTCGTGCTGGAGCGCAAGGAGGGGCCGATCGTCCTCGACCGCCCCGACGGCCGCGTCGTCACCATCAGCCAGCCCGGCAAGCCGGAGCGGCACATGGCGCTCCCGATCCGCGCGCTGTCCGAGGCCCTCATCGAGGAGCTCCGCCGGCTCGACCCGGACGAGATCTACGGCCAGGTGCTCCGCCGCGGCCTCGGCCGCGTCGAGACCGTCGAGGCGGGAGCATGAGCACCCGGCTCGTCGTGGTCCACCCCGACGCCGGCGTCCTGGCCGCCGCGACCGCCGCACGCCTCCTGACCCGCGTCCTGGACGCGCAGTCGGTGCACTCCCCCGTCCACGTGGTGCTCACGGGCGGGACGGTGGGGATCCGCACGCTCGCCGAGGTGGCCGCCAGCCCGCTGCGGACCGCGGTCGACTGGTCCGGCGTCCACCTGTGGTGGGGCGACGAACGGTTCCTGCCCGCCGGGGACCCCGACCGCAACGAGACGCAGGCCCGCGAGGCCCTGCTCGACCTGCTCGTCGCGGAGCACGGGCTGCCGGCGGCGAACGTGCACGCGGTGCCCGGGCCCGGCGAGGGCCCCGCGGACGTCACGACCCCGGAGGAGTCGGCGGCCGCGTACGCGCGCACCCTCGCCGCGCACGCCGTCCCCGGCGAGCCCGTGCCCGCGTTCGACGTGCTGATGCTCGGCATGGGCCCGGACGGGCACGTCGCGTCCCTGTTCCCGCACCACGCGGGCCTGGAGGCGCCCGGCAGCACGGCGGGGGTCCACGGCTCCCCCAAGCCGCCGTCCGAGCGGGTCACCCTGACGTTCGCGGCGATCGGTGCCGCCCAGGAGGTCTGGATCGTGGCCGCCGGGGCCGAGAAGGCCGCACAGGCCGCCGCGGCGCTCTCCGGAGGGCCCGTCACCCAGGTGCCCGCGGTGCGGGCGGTGGGCCACCGGCGCACCCTCTGGCTGCTCGACGCCGCCGCGGCGTCCGAGCACCGCTGACGGCGCGCGCGAGCACACGCGAACGACGAAGGAGGGGCGGGCCCGCACGGGCCCGCCCCTCCTTGTCTCCGGTCACGCGCGGCTGGTCGCGAACCCCCGGCGACGCGCCCGCAACGTGGCGAGCGCCTCCTCCAGGAGAGCCGCACCGTCCTCCTCCGAGCGCCGCTCCTTCACGTACGCCAGGTGCGTCTTGTACGGCTCGTTGCGGATCGGCGCCGGCGGGTTCGCGCGGTCCTGACCGGCGGGGAACCCGCAGCGCGGGCAGTCCCACACCTCCGGCGGCTCGACCTCGTCGAGCAGCGCGAAGCTCGGTCGGATCTCGTGCCCGTTGAGGCACCAGTACGAGACCGTCCGACGGGGGGCCGCCTCACCGCGCTCCTGCTCCCCCAGGGGCCCCGCCCCGACGCGGGAGCCACGGATGGCATGTCCGGCTGATACCACGTGTCGTCCTCACCTTCGATCTAGTGGGAGTGCTCCCACGGACGAACCTCGGCCCGGACCGACGGCCGGGCGCGGATCCGGATGGTGCCGTCAGCCCACCTTGGTGGCGAGACCCAGCAGGACGATGACCACCGTCCAGACCAGGGCGATGCCGATCGTGATCCTGTTGAGGTTCCGCTCGGCGACGCCCGAGCTGCCCGCCGCGCTGGAGATCCCCCCGCCGAACATGTCGGACAGGCCCCCGCCCTTGCCCTTGTGCATGAGGATGAGCAGGATGAGGAACGCGCTGGTGAGGACCAGCAGAACCTTCAGGAGGATGATCAACGCGGCGAACATGTGTCCTCGACTCTCGGTCGCCTTACGGCGGGCTGTCGGCGCCGGGGTTGCCCGGCGGGGTCAAGACTAGGTGAAGAGGACCCCCTGTGGCGAACCCCTCATCCCGGGACGAGAGGGCCACCGCAGGGGGCCGGTGAGGAGCAGCGCTCCCCGGGGGGCTACGTCAGGCGACGTGCGACTGGAAGCGCGCGATCTTCGCGAACTCCTCGGGGTCGAGGCTCGCCCCGCCGACGAGCGCGCCGTCGACGTCCGCCTCGGCCATGATCTGCGCGACGTTGCCGGACTTCACCGAACCGCCGTAGAGCACGCGCACGCCGGCGGCGAGCTCGGCGTCGTACAGCTCGGCGAGCCGGGCGCGGATCGCGCCGCAGACCTCCTGCGCGTCCTGCGGGGTCGCGACCTCGCCGGTGCCGATGGCCCAGACGGGCTCGTAGGCGATGACGACGTCCTTCGCCTGCTCGGCGGGCACGCCCTCGAGCGCCGCGTCCACCTGGGCCAGCGAGTAGGCGACCTGGTCGCCGGCCCTGCGGACGTCGAGGCCCTCGCCGACGCAGAGGATCGGGACGAGCCCCTTGCCGAAGGCCGCCTTGACCTTGGCGTTGACCAGCGCGTCGTCCTCGTGGTGGTACTCGCGGCGCTCGGAGTGGCCGACGGCCACGTAGGTGCAACCCAGGCGCTTGAGCATGGCACCCGACACCTCGCCGGTGTACGCGCCCGACTCGTGCTGCGAGATGTCCTGGGCGCCGTAGCGGACGCCCAGCTTGTCGGCGTCGACCAGGGTCTGCACCGAGCGCAGGTCGGTGAACGGCGCGAGCACCGCCACCTCCACCGCGGAGTAGTCGTGGGAGGCGTCCTTGAGCGTCCACGCCAGCTTCTGGACCGCGGCGATCGCCTCGGCGTGGTCCAGGTTCATCTTCCAGTTGCCCGCCATGAGCGGCGTGCGGTTCGTGGCCACGGGTGTGCCCTTCAGTTCGTGATCGGTAGGTCGTGCGCGGTGCGCGGGGATGCTCAGGCCAGGACGGTGAGGCCGGGGAGCTCCTTGCCCTCCAGCAGCTCCAGGCTCGCGCCGCCCCCGGTCGAGATGTGGCTGAAGCCGGCCTCGTCGAAGCCGAGCCGGCGCACGGCGGCCGCGGAGTCGCCGCCACCGACGATGGAGAAGCCGCCCGCCGCGGTCGCGTCGATGATGCCCTGCGCCACGGCGCGCGTACCGCCGGCGAAGGCGTCGAACTCGAAGACGCCCATCGGGCCGTTCCAGGCGATGGTGCGGGCGTCAGCCAGCTTCGCCGCGAAGAGCGCGCCGGAGTCGGGGCCGATGTCGAGGCCCATCTTGCCGTCCGGGATCGCGTCCGCGGCGACGGTGGTGTGCGGGGCGTCCGCGGCGAACGAGTCCGCCGCGACGATGTCCGTCGGGAGCACGATCTCGACGCCGCCGGCCTCCGCCTGCGCGAGGTAGCCGCGCACGGTGTCGATCTGGTCCTCCTCGAGCAGCGAGGAGCCGACCGAGTGGCCCTGGGCGGCGAGGAAGGTGAACACCATGCCGCCGCCGATGAGCAGGCGGTCCGCCTTGGTCAGCAGGTTCGCGATGACGCCCAGCTTGTCGGAGACCTTCGAGCCGCCGAGCACGACCGCGTAGGGACGCTCGGGGTCGGTCGTGGCGCGCGAGAGCGACTCGACCTCCTGGAGCACGAGGTCGCCCGCCGCGGACGGGAGCACCTTGGCGACGTCGTAGACCGACGCCTGCTTGCGGTGCACCACGCCGAAGCCGTCGGAGACGAAGGCGTCGGCGAGCCGGGCGAGCTCGCCGGCGAGCTCCTCGCGCTCGGCGTCGACCTTCGAGGTCTCGCGGGCGTCGAAGCGCACGTTCTCCAGCAGCGCGACCTGGCCGTCGGCCAGCGCCTCGACGGTGGACCGGGCGGACTCGCCGACGAGGTCGGAGGCCAGCGCGACGTCCTGGCCGAGCAGCTCGCCGAGGCGCGCGGCGACCGGCGCGAGCGAGTACTGCGGGTCCGGCGAGCCCTTGGGGCGGCCCAGGTGGGCGGTGACGACGACGCGGGCGCCGGCGTCGACCAGGCGGGTGAGCGTCGGGAGCGCGGCGCGGATCCGGCCGTCGTCGGTGATGGTGGTGCCGTCCAGCGGCACGTTGAAGTCGGAGCGGACGAGGACGCGCTTGCCGCGCAGGTCCCCGAGAGAGTCGATCGTCTTCATGAGCTCACCTCGTGCTGGTCGTTCGGGTGTGTCGGGAAGGTGGTGGCACGACGACGTCCGCGGGGCGCGGGGCCCGCTCGTCGCGGGGACGGGCGGGGCCGCGCACCCGCGGACGTCGTGGTCACGCTGGGGCGGTGCGGATCGTCAGAGCTTCTCGCCGACGAAGACCGTCAGCGCGACGAGCGAGTTGGAGTAGCCCCACTCGTTGTCGTACCAGGAGACGACCTTGACCTGGTTGCCGATCACCTTGGTGAGCTTGGCGTCGAAGATGCTCTGGTGCGGGTTGGTGACGATGTCCGTCGAGACGATGTCGTCCTCGACGTACTCCAGCACACCCTTGAGCGGGCCCTCGGCGGCGGCCTTGACCGCGGCGTTGACCTCCTCGACCGTCACGTCCTTCGGCGCCTCGAAGGTGAGGTCCGTGGCCGAGCCGGTGATGACGGGCACGCGCATCGCGAAACCGTCGAGCTTGCCCTTGAGCTCCGGGAGCACGAGCGAGACGGCCTTGGCCGCACCGGTCGAGGTCGGCACGATGTTCTGCGCCGCGGCACGCGCACGACGCAGGTCGCCGTGCGGGCCGTCCTGGAGGTTCTGGTCACCGGTGTACGCGTGGATGGTGGTCATCAGACCACGCTCGATGCCGATCGCGTCGTTGAGCGCCTTCGCCAGCGGGGCGAGGCAGTTCGTCGTGCAGGACGCGTTCGAGATGATGTGGTGCGCGGCCGGGTCGTACTGGTCGTTGTTCACGCCCATGACGAACGTCGCGTCCTCGTTCTTCGCCGGGGCGGAGATGATGACCTTCTTGGCACCGGCGGTGATGTGCGCCTTGGCCTTGGTGGCGTCCGTGAAGAAGCCCGTCGACTCGATGACGATGTCGGCACCCAGCTCACCCCAGGGGAGGTTGGCCGGGTCGCGCTCGGCGAGCGCACGGATCTTGTAGCCGTCGACGATGATGTTGTCCTCGTCGAACTCCACGGTCTTGCCGAACCGGCCCAGCACGGTGTCGTACTTGAGCAGGTGCGCGAGCGTCTTGTTGTCCGTCAGGTCGTTGACGCCCACGACCTCGATGTCCGCACCGGACTCGACCAGAGCCCGGTAGAAGTTACGTCCGATGCGGCCGAAGCCGTTGATACCGACGCGAATGGTCACGATAGCCCTCCTCAGGGCGCGCCGGATCTGGCCCGGCGCACACGGTAGATGCCAATCTCATGCGCGCACACGGCGCGCTGATGCTCGCGGTGTCCCCTGGTAGCCCGTGACGATGCCTTCCGGGACCTCACGTCCAGGGGTCACCGTCGTCACCTGACGCCCCCGAGCCTATACCCTCCCGTTGCCGGTCGCAGACCTCGGCCCTCGGTGAGACAGGTGGGCCGCCCACCGCGTCACAGGTCCAGCAGGTCCGGGCTCAGGCCGGCCTCGGTGTCCGGGACGCCGAGATCCATGGCCCGCTTGTCCGCGGTCGACAGCAGGCGGCGGATCCGGCCCGCCACCGCGTCCTTGGACAGCGGCGGGTCGGCGAGCTGCCCCAGCTCCTCCAGGGAGGCCTGCTTGTGCGCCAGCCGCAGCTCGCCCGCCTGGCGCAGGTGGTCCGGCACCTCGTCGCCGAGGATCTCGAACGCGCGCTCGACCCGCGCGCCGGCGGCCACCGCGGCGCGCGCCGAGCGGCGCAGGTTCGCGTCGTCGAAGTTGGCGAGCCGGTTCGCGGTGCCGCGCACCTCGCGGCGGGCACGCCGCTCCTCCCAGGCCTCGCGCGTAGTCACCGCACCGACCCGCTTGAGGAGCGCGCTGATGGCGTCACCGTCCCGCACGACCACCCGGTCCACCCCGCGCACCTCGCGGGACTTCGCCTGCACGCCGAGCCGACGCGCCGCGCCGACCAGCGCGAGCGCCGCCTCCGGACCGGGGCACGTGACCTCCAGCGCCATCGAGCGGCCCGGCTCCGTGAGCGACCCGTGGGCGAGGAACGCGCCCCGCCACACCGCCTCCGCCTCGTCGACGCCGCCCGAGACGACCTCGGGGGCCAGCCCGCGGACCGGACGGCCCCGGGAGTCGAGCAGGCCCGTCTGCCGGGCCAGCGACTCGCCCTCGCGCACCACGCGCACCACGTAGCGGTCGTTCTTGCGCAGGCCGCCGGCCCGCACGACGATCAGCTCGCTGGCGTGCCCGTAGAGGTCCGAGATGGCGCGGCGCAGCCGCGCCGCCGCCGCCTCCGAGTCCAGCTCCGCCTCGATCACGACCCGCCCCGAGATGATGTGCAACCCGCCCGAGAACCGGAGCATCGCCGACACCTCGGCCTTGCGGCACGACGTCCGGGTCACCGTGTAGCGCGCGAGCTCGTCCTTCACCTCTGCCGTGAGAGCCATGCGGTCATCCTGCCACGCGCGCGGGCGTCCGACCGTCCTCAGCAGGGCACGTCGGACGTGCCCTCGAACACGTCCCGGAACGCCGCTGCCAGCAGCAACGGGTCGTGCCGGGCCGAGCCGTCCCGCTGGCGGACCGGGCGCAGGACCAGCCGAGCGCCGAGCGCCGCCGCGGCCTCCGCGAGCGCCGCGGGGTCGTCCACCCCCGACGGGTCCGCCAGGACGACGTCGATCCGCAGACCCGGTGCGTGCTTGCGGAGGGCCTCCAGGTGCTCGGCGTGCGTCAGCCCGTGCGTCTCGCCGCGCTCCGCGCTGAGGTTGAGGGTCACGCAGCGCCGGGCCGTCGTCGCCTCCAGCGCGGCGGCCAGCCCCGGCACGAGCAGGTGCACGAGCACCGAGGAGTACCAGGAGCCGGGACCCATGACCACCCAGTCGGCGTCCAGGACCGCGCGCACCGCCTCCGGGCACGCCGGCGGGTCGGCGGGCACGAGCCGCAGCTGCTCGATCCGACCGTCGGTGACCGCCACCCGGCTCTGGCCCACGACGGTCGAGCGCCCGCCGTCGTCGTGCGCCACGTCGGCCTCCACCACGAGCGGGACGGATGCCATCGGCAGCACCCGGCCGCGCGCACCCAGCAGCCGGCCGACCCAGTCCAGCCCCTGCACGGTGTCCCCGAGCCGCTCCCACAGGGCGACGATGAGCAGGTTGCCCACCGCGTGCCCGTCCAGGTCGCCGCCGGAGGTGAACCGGTGCTGGAGCAGCTCGCTCCACGTGCGGCCCCACTCGGAGTCGTCGCACAGCGCGGCGAGTGCCATCCGCAGGTCCCCCGGCGGAAGCACGTCGAGCTCGTCGCGCAACCGTCCCGACGACCCTCCGTCGTCGGCGACCGTCACCACCGCCGCGATGCGGTCCGACAGCAGGCGCAGGGCGCTCAGGGACGCGGACAGCCCGTGACCGCCGCCCAGGGCCACGACGGAGGGGTCGGAGCCCCGCGGTGCGCCGGACCGCGCGCCCGCGCCGTCGTGCGTGCTCAGGGTCATTCCTTCCCGAGGTCGCGGGCGGTCACCGTGACCTGCTGCCCAGCGACCCGCAGCCGCTCGGCGATCTCGCCCGCGATCGCCACCGACCGGTGCTTGCCGCCGGTGCAGCCGACGGCGATCGTGACGTACCGCTTCTCCTCGGCGAGGTAGCCCGCCAGGACGGGCTCCAGCGCGGCCACGTAGCGGTCGACGAACTCGAGCGCGCCGGGTCGTTCCAGCACGTACTGCCGGACGGCCTCGTCGCGGCCCGTCAGGTGGCGCAGCTCGGTGATCCAGTACGGGTTGGCGAGGAACCGGACGTCGACGACGTGGTCCGCGTCGAGCGGTATCCCGTACTTGAAGCCGAAGGCGAGCACGTTGACGCGCAGGGCGTCGTGGGCGGCGCTCCCCACGATCGCGTCGCGGACCTCCTTGGCGAGGTCGTGGACGCTCAGCACGGACGTGTCGATGACGACGTCCGCCCGCTCGGCGAGCGACGCCAGCACGCGCCGCTCGGTGCCGATGCCGTCGAGGATCCGGCCGTCGCCCTGCAGGGGGTGCGGGCGCCGGACGCTCTCGAACCGCCGCACGAGCACCTCGTCGCTCGCGTCGAGGAACAGGATGCGGTAGCTCGCGCCGCCCGCCTGCAGGTGGTCGAGCGCCTGGGAGAGCTCGGAGAAGTACTCCCGCCCGCGGACGTCCACCACGACGGCGAGGCGCTCCACCGACGAGCCGGCCCGCGTCATGAGGTCCACCAGGGGCACGATCATCAGCGGCGGCAGGTTGTCCACGACGAACCAGTCGAGGTCCTCCAGGACGCCGGCGGCGCGGGACCGGCCGGCGCCCGACATCCCGGTGATGATGAGGACCTCGGGGTCGGAGCGGTCGGGCGCGGGCGTGGCCGCCTCGATCGCGGGGATGCCGGCGGGGACGGTGATGGGCGACGGTTCGCTCATGGACCCAGCATGCCAAACGCGGCCCGGTCGCTCATGACGCCGCACCGGCGGCGAGCGCCTCCACGACCGCCTGGGCGGTGTGGGGTCCGACACCCTTGACCTGGGCGATCTCCTCGACGGTGGCCGACCGGAGCCGCTTGACGGACCCGAACTCGGCGAGCAGCGCCTGCTGCCGCGCCGGCCCCAGGCCGGGCACCCCGTCCAGGACGGACGCGGTCATCCCCTTGCTGCGGCGGCGTCGGTGCTGCGCGATCGCGAACCGGTGCGCCTCGTCACGGACCCGCTGGAGCAGGTACAGCCCCTGGGAGGCCCGCTGCAGGATCACCGGATGGTCGTCCCCGGGGACCCACACCTCTTCCAGCCGCTTCGCGAGGCCGCACAGCGCCACGTCCGTCACGCCCAGCTCGGCCAGGGCGCGTGCCGCGGCGGCCACCTGCGGCGGCCCGCCGTCGACGACGACCAGGTTCGGCGGGTACGCGAACCGCCGCCGGGCGGGCTCGGCCGCGTCGGGGCCGTCGTCCGCGGGCACGCCGTCGCCCGGCACCTCGCCGGCCGGCACCTCGCCGGACATCGCGGGGTGGGCGTGCTGGTCGGCGAGGTAGCGCCGGAACCGACGCGTGATCACCTCGTGCATCGCCGCGGTGTCGTCCGCCGCGCCGTCGCCGTCCGGACCGCGCACGGAGAACGTGCGGTACTCCCCCTTGCGGGGCAGCCCGTCCTCGAACACCACCATGGACGCGGACTGGTAGCTCCCCTGGGTGTGGGAGACGTCGTAGCACTCGATCCGCAGCGGCGCCTCGTCGAGCCCGAGGGCGTCCTGGATCTCCGCGAGCGCCTGGCTGCGGGTCGTGAGGTCGCCGGCCCGCCGTGTGCGGTGCAGCGCGAGCGCCTGCTCCGCGTTCTTGCGCACCGTCTCCGCGAGCTCGCGCTTGTCGCCCCGCTGCGGGACCCGCACGTCCACCTGGGAGCCGCGCAGGCCGCGCAGCCACGCGGTGACCTCCGTCAGGTCCGGCGGCAGGACGGGCACGAGCACCTCCCGGGGCACGGCGTCGCGTGCCGCGGCGCGCGCCTGCGCGGACGGGACGTCCGGGTCGACCGCGTCCTCGACCGCGCCGTACACCTGCTGCAGCAGGTGCTCCACGAGCTCGGCGTCCGTGACGTCCTCGACCTTCTCCACCACCCAGCCCCGCTGGCCGCGGATGCGGCCGCCGCGCACGTGGAAGACCTGGACCGCCGCCTCGAGGTCGTCGCCGACGAGCGCGAACACGTCCGCGTCGGTGTCGTCCGACAGCACGACCGCGTTCTTCTCCGTCACCCGTCGCAGCGCCGCCAGGTCGTCGCGCAGCCGCGCCGCCTGCTCGTACTCCATCGCGGCGGCCGCCTCGGCCATCTGCCGCTCCAGGCGACGCACGAACCGGCCGGTGTCCCCCGCCATGAAGTCGCACAGGTCCGACGCGAGCGCCTGGTGGTCCTCCGGGCTGATGCGCCCCACGCAGGGTGCCGCGCACTTGTCGATGTAGCCGAGCAGGCAAGGCCGCCCGGACTGCTGGGCCCGGCGGTACACCCCGGAGGAGCAGGTGCGCACCGGGAACACGCGCAGCAGCAGGTCGAGGGTCTCGCGGATCGCCCAGGCGTGCCCGTAGGGACCGAAGTAGCGGGTGCCGCGACGCTTGGTGCCCCGCATCACCTGGGCGCGCGGGATCTCGTCACCCATCGTCACCGCGAGGTACGGGTACGACTTGTCGTCGCGGTACTTCACGTTGAACCGCGGGTCGTACTCCTTGATCCAGGAGTACTCCAGCGCGAGCGCCTCGACCTCCGTGCCGACCACCGTCCACTCCACGGACGAGGCCGTGGTGACCATCTGCTGGGTGCGGTGATGGAGGTTCGCGACGTCCTGGAAGTAGCTGGACAGCCGCTGGCGCAGGTTCTTCGCCTTGCCGACGTAGACGACCCGGCCGTGCGGGTCGCGGAACCGGTAGACGCCCGGCGAGGTGGGGATCTCGCCCGGTCGGGGGCGGTACGTCGCGGGGTCGGCCATGGCCACAGACTAGGTCAGACCGCCCACACGACCGCTCGTCGGCGGGGCGGCTCAGACGACCGTCGAGGTCCGCAGCGGCGCCGGGTCGACCAGCACGGGGAAGTTCACGCTGCGCGCGAGGAAGCACAGGGAGTGCGCCCGGTGGTGGAGCTCGGCGAGCCGCTCGTCCGTCGCCCCGGCGCCCGGGTCGACCAGGACGTGCGGGCGCAGCGTCACGTCGGTGAACTGCCCCTCGCCGCGCGCCTCGACGCGCATCGTGCCCGTCGCCTCGTCGGTGTAGCCGCGCACCACGACGCCCGCCTCGGCCGCGAGGTGCAGGAACCACAGCATGTGGCACTGGGACAGGCTCGCGACGAACAGCTCCTCGGGGCTGTACCGGCCGGGGTCGCCGCGGAACGCCGGGTCGGCGCTGCCGGGCAGCACCGGGCGGCCCGGGGCGGTGACGTCGTGGTCGCGCGTGTAGGCCGTGTACGACGTCGTGGCGCCGGCGCCGTCCCCCGCCGCCACGGTGCTGGTGGGCCAGGTGACGGCGACCTCGAACGAGTGCTGGGCTCCCATGCGCCCACCGTAGGGGGTCAGGCGGCGTCGTGCTTCGTGGCCCGCCGCTTCGTGGTCTTCTTCGCCGCGGCCGGGCGGGGCTGCCCGACGGCGACGACGCGGTCGCCGACCGGGACGGCCGGGTGGTCGGCCAGGAGCGGGGCGAGGTAGCGCCCGGTGTGGCTCTCCTCGACCGCTGCGACCTGCTCGGGGGTGCCCTCCGCGACGACCAGGCCGCCGCCGGAGCCGCCCTCCGGCCCCATGTCGACGATCCAGTCGGCGCTCTTGACCACGTCGAGGTTGTGCTCGATGACGAGCACGGTGTTCCCCTTCTCGACGAGCGACTGGAGCACACCGAGCAGCTTGCGGATGTCCTCGAAGTGCAGTCCCGTGGTGGGCTCGTCGAGGACGTACACCGTGCGACCGGTCGACCGCTTCTGGAGCTCGCTGGCGAGCTTGACGCGCTGCGCCTCGCCGCCGGACAGCGTCGGGGCGGGCTGACCGAGGCGGACGTACCCGAGGCCGACGTCGACCAGCGTGGACAGGTGCCGGGAGATCGCCGGGAACGCGGCGAAGAACTCGGCGGCCTCCTCGATCGGCATGTCGAGCACGTCGGCGACCGTCTTGCCCTTGAAGTGGACCTCGAGCGTCTCGCGGTTGTAGCGGGCGCCGTGGCAGACCTCGCAGGGCACGTAGACGTCGGGCAGGAAGTTCATCTCGATCTTCAGCGTGCCGTCGCCCGAGCACGCCTCGCAGCGGCCGCCCTTGACGTTGAAGGAGAAGCGCCCGGGCCCGTAGCCACGGACCTTCGCCTCCTCGGTCTCGGCGAAGATCTTGCGGATCCGGTCCCAGACGCCCGTGTAGGTGGCGGGGTTGGACCGCGGCGTGCGGCCGATCGGCCCCTGGTCGACGTGCACCACCTTGTCGAGGTGCTCGGTGCCGGTGACGCGCGTGTGCCGCCCGGCGACCTGGCGGGCACCGTTGAGCTCGTTCGCCAGGACCGTGTGCAGGATCGAGTTGACCAGGGTGGACTTGCCCGACCCGGAGACGCCCGTGACCGCGGTGAGCACACCGAGCGGGAAGGACACGTCGATGTCGCGCAGGTTGTTCTCCCGCGCCCCGACGACCGTGAGGCGACGCTTCGGGTCGGGGGCGCGCCGCGCGGCGGGCAGCGCGATGCTGCGCCGGCCGGACAGGTACGCGCCCGTCATCGAGCCCTCGGCCTCCAGCAGCCCGGCGTAGTCGCCCGAGTGCACGACCTGTCCGCCGTGCTCGCCGGCGCCCGGGCCCACGTCGACGATCCAGTCGGCGGCGCGGATCGTGTCCTCGTCGTGCTCGACGACGATGAGGGTGTTGCCCATGTCCCGCAGTCGCGTGAGCGTGTCGATGAGACGCCGGTTGTCCCGCTGGTGCAGGCCGATGCTGGGCTCGTCGAGGACGTAGAGGACCCCGACCAGCCCGGACCCGATCTGGGTCGCCAGACGGATGCGCTGCGCCTCGCCGCCGGACAGCGTGCCCGCCGCCCGTTCCAGCGTGAGGTAGTGCAGACCGACGTCGAGCAGGAACCCGAGGCGGGCGTGGATCTCCTTGAGCACCTCGCCGGCGATCGCGGCCTCGCGCGGGCCCAGGTCGAGGCCGTCCAGGTACTCCTTCGACCCCGAGATCGGCATGCGGCAGACGTCCCAGATGGACTTCGTGCCGATCTTCACCGCGAGGACCTCGGGCTTGAGGCGCGCCCCCTCGCACACGGGGCACGGG
This sequence comes from Isoptericola dokdonensis DS-3, assembly GCF_001636295.1. Classification (NCBI taxonomy): domain Bacteria; kingdom Bacillati; phylum Actinomycetota; class Actinomycetes; order Micrococcales; family Promicromonosporaceae; genus Isoptericola; species Isoptericola dokdonensis. The sequence goes on from NZ_CP014209.1 coordinate 764,445, forward strand.
ACCTCGCGCATGAAGGCCTCGTAGCGATCCTTGGACCAGTCCGACTCGGTCTCCCCGTGGCGGCGCTCGAGGAACGTGATCGCGCCCTCGAAGCCGGTCGAGTACTGCCGCTCGCGGCCCCATCGGTTGCGGTACTTGACGTGCACCTCGTGGTTGCGGCCGTGCAGCACCGCGTCCCGGGCTCGCTGCGGCAGCGCACGCCACGGCACGTCGAGGGAGAACTTCATCTCGTCGGCGAGCGCCGACAGGACACGCTCGAAGTACTCCGAGGACGTCTGCGCCCACGGCGCCACGGCACCCTCGCGCAGCGTCTTCTCCTCGTCGGGGACGACGAGGTCGGGGTCGACCTCGAGCCGGAACCCGATGCCGGTGCACTCCGGGCAGGCGCCGTACGGCGCGTTGAAGGAGAAGGTGCGGGGCTCGATCTCGTCGAGGGTCAGCGGGTGGTCGTTCGGGCAGGAGCGCTTCTCGGAGTACTTGCGAACCCTGTCCAGGTCGTCGACGTCGGCGTCCACCAGCTCGATCATGACGAGCCCGCCCGCCAGCCGGAGCGCGGTCTCGACCGAGTCGGTGAGACGGCGGCGCACGCCGTCGCGCGCCACCAGGCGGTCGACGACGACCTCGATGTCGTGCTTGAGCTTGCGCTCCAGCGCCGGCGGGGACGCGAGCTGGACGACCTCGCCGTCGACCCGTGCCCGGGCGAAGCCCTGCGTCTGGAGCTCGGAGAAGAGCTCGGCGTACTCGCCCTTGCGCCCGCGCACCACGGGGGCGAGCACCTGGTACCGCGTGCCCTCCGGCAGCTCGAGGACCTTGTCGACGATCTGCTGCGGGGTCTGCGCGCGCACCGGCTCGTCGCACACCGGGCAGTGCTGCGTGCCCGCGCGCGCGAACAGCAGGCGCAGGTAGTCGTACACCTCGGTGATCGTGCCGACGGTGGACCGGGGGTTGCGGTTGGTCGACTTCTGGTCGATCGACACCGCCGGGCTCAGACCCTCGATGAAGTCGACGTCGGGCTTGTCCATCTGGCCGAGGAACTGGCGGGCGTACGCCGACAGCGACTCGACGTAGCGCCGCTGGCCCTCGGCGAAGATCGTGTCGAAGGCGAGCGACGACTTCCCCGACCCGGACAGCCCGGTGAACACGACCAGGCGGTCGCGCGGGAGGTCGAGGTCGACGTTGCGGAGGTTGTGCTCGCGGGCACCGGAGACGACGAGGCGGTTGCTCACCGCAGCATCGTACGGCGCGCCACCGACCTTCGTACAGGTGTTCTACGACACCCTCGGGCGGTGGCGGGTCGACCGGCCACCGGACGTCGCCGCCCGCAAGGCTCCGACGTGCTTGGATGCGGCCATGGCCACCTTCGTCGTCACGTACGCCTACCGCCCCGACCCTGCCCGGCTCGACGCCGTGCGGCCCGCGCACCGCACGTTCCTCGGGGAGCTGAACGCGCGCGGCGTCGTGCGCGTGTCGGGGCCGCTGCCCGCCACGGCCGACGCGCCCGCTGGCGCCCTGCTCGTCGTGGAGGCCGACGACGCCCAGGACGCCCTGCACACGCTGGACCCCGACCCGTTCCGCGACGCCGACCTGATCGCCGAGCGGTCGGTCCGCGAGTGGCTGCCCGTGATCGGTGGCTTCGCCTCCTGAGTCAGGAGTCGGCGGGCTCCTCGGCGCCGGCCCCGGCGCGCACCCGCCCGCGGGTCCTCAGCAGGCTGGCGACGGTCGCGATCGCGAGCGACCCGATGATCACGGCGAGCGAGAGCCAGATCGGGATCTCCGGGGCCCACGCCACGTGCTCGCCACCGTTGATGAACGGCACCTCGTTCGTGTGCAGGGCCTCGAGCACCAGCTTGACCCCGATGAACCCGAGGATGAACGCCAGCGCGAACGGCAGGTAGACCAGCCGTTCCAGGAGACCGCCCAGCAGGAAGTACAGCTGGCGCAGGCCCATCAGCGCGAACAGGTTGGTCGCGAAGACGATGAAGGGGTCCTGGGTGAGGCCGAAGATCGCGGGGATCGAGTCGAGCGCGAAGAGCAGGTCCGTGGTGCCGATCGCCACGAAGACGACGAGCATCGGCGTCCACAGCCTGCGCCCGTCGACCACGGTACGGATCTTCGCGCCGTCGTAGCCGTCGCTCACCGGGAGCACCCGGCGCAGCCCGCGGATCGCCACGTTCTCCTTGAACTCCTCCTCCTCGTCGCCGCCGGACACCAGCTTGATCGCGGTGTACACGAGGAACGCGCCGAAGAAGTAGAAGATCCAGGTGAACTGCTCGATGAGCGCGGCGCCCGCGAGGATGAACGCCCCGCGGAGCACCAGCGCGATGATGATGCCCACCATGAGCACCTTCTGCTGGTGCTCCCGCGGCACGGCGAACCTGCTCATGATGATCACGAACACGAACAGGTTGTCGACGCTGAGGGAGTACTCGGTGAGCCAGCCCGCGTAGAACTCCCCGGCGGGCTGGATCCCGCCGACCGCCCACACGACGAGGCCGTACACGAGCGCCAGACCCACGTAGAGAGCCACCCACAGGCCGGCCTCGCGCATGGAGGGCACGTGCGGCCGCCGACCGACGACGACGAGGTCGGCGAGGAGGATCGCGGCCATGGCCGCGAGCGAGACCCCCTCGAACCAGAGGGGCAGCTCGTGGGTCACGCGTCCTCCGGTCCCGCCCCCGCGGTCACGCGGTGGTCACGACGTGTCTTGAGCAGCGAGGCCACCGTGGTGATCGTCAGGACCACGACGATGAAGGCGAGCGACACCGTCGTGGAGATCTCGGGGATCGCCTCGACGTGCTCACCGCCGTTGATGAACGGCACCTCGTTCGTGTGCAGGGCGTGGATCACCAGCTTGATGCCGATGAAGCCCAGGATGGCGGCCAGGCCGTAGTTGAGGAAGACGAGGCGGTCCAGCAGCCCGTCAACCAGGAAGTACAGCTGGCGCAGGCCCAGCAGGGAGAAGGCGTTCGCGGTGAAGACCAGGAACGTCTCCTGCGTGAGGCCGAAGATGGCGGGGATCGAGTCGACGGCGAAGAGCAGGTCGGCGCTGCCGATGGCGATCATGACGATGAGCATCGGCGTGATGAACCGCTTGCCGTCGATCTTCGTCGTCATGTGGTGGCCGACGTAGTCGTCGGTCGTCGGGAAGATGCGGCGCGTGAGGCGCAGGACGCCGTTCTCCTGGAACTCCTCGTCGTGGTCGGTGCCCGAACGGGCCTGCGCGATCGCGGTCCAGATGAGGAAGGCGCCGAAGATGTAGAAGATCCACGCGAAGTTCGCGATGAGGGCGGCGCCCGCGAGGATGAACACGGTGCGCAGCACGAGCGCGATGGTGATGCCGATGAGCAGCACTCGCTGCTGGTGCTCCCGCGGGACGCGGAAGCTCGTCATGATCAGGACGAAGACGAACAGGTTGTCGACGCTGAGCGACTTCTCGGTGATGTACCCGGCGAAGTACTCACCGCCGTACGTGGTCCCCCAGACCGCCATGACGACGAAGCCGAACGCCACCGCCACGGCGACGTAGGCGAGCGACCACCAGGCCGACTCCTTGAGGGTGGGGGCGTGCGGTGTGCGCACGTGGCCGACGTAGTCGACGACGAGCATCGCCACGATGGCGGCGACGGTGACGATCCAGACCCAGGGGGCGACATCCATGCGAGACTCCTCCGGTACGCAGCACTGTGACCGAAGGTCTCTTCCGCCACGCACCGCCATGCGCACCCGCACGGTGCGCGGGCTGGTGGTTGCGGGACCGATGGCGCCGGGCCGACGACTGCGCCGACCGTGATGACGACGTCACCGCGGAGGAATACTCCCCTTCAACGAGGTGTCAGCATACGGCACCCGGACGGTGACCGGCGATGGTCGGCACGCCGGTCAGGCGGTCGCGGCGCGCATCTGGCGCAGCTCCTTCTTCAGCCCGCCGATCTCGTCGCGCAGGCGCGCCGCCACCTCGAACTGCAGCTCCGCCGCGGCGGCGTGCATCTGGTCGCTCAGCTCCTGGATGAGCTCGGCGAGCTCGTCGGCGGCCAGCCCGGCGAGCCGGTTGCCCGACGTCGACGCCTCCTTGGGCGAGCCGGGCACCGGCGCCTTCGGTCCGCGCCCCTCCCCCGGCGAGCGCCGGTACCCGCCGGCCAGCAGCTCGGCGGTGTCGATGTCCTCGCGCGCGAGCATGTCGGTGACGTCGGCGATCCTCTTGCGCAGCGGCTGCGGGTCGATGCCGTGCTCGCGGTTGTACGCCTGCTGCTTCTCGCGGCGCCGGTCGGTCTCGTCGAGCGCGAACCGCATCGCCGGGGTGACCTTGTCGGCGTACATGTGGACCTGACCGGTGACGTTGCGGGCCGCGCGGCCGATCGTCTGGATGAGGGAGCGCTCCGAACGGAGGAAGCCCTCCTTGTCCGCGTCGAGGATCGCCACCAGCGACACCTCCGGCAGGTCGAGGCCCTCGCGCAGCAGGTTGATGCCGACCAGGACGTCGTACTCGCCCTGGCGCAGCTCGCGCAGCAGCTCCACCCGGCGCAGCGTGTCGACCTCCGAGTGCAGGTAGCGCACCCGGACGTCCTTGCCGAGCAGGTAGTCGGTGAGGTCCTCGGCCATCTTCTTCGTCAGGGTCGTCACGAGCACCCGCTCGTCGCGGTCGACCCGGTCACGGATCTCGCCGAGGAGGTCGTCGATCTGGCCGGTCGTCGGCTTGACCACCACCTCGGGGTCGACGAGCCCCGTCGGTCGGATGATCTGCTCCACCACGCCGTCGGACTGGGCGAGCTCGTAGCTGCCGGGGGTCGCCGACAGGTAGACCGTCTGACCGATGCGCTCCACGAACTCCTCCCAGCGCAGCGGCCGGTTGTCCATCGCGCTCGGCAGCCGGAAGCCGTGGTCGACGAGCGAGCGCTTGCGCGACATGTCGCCCTCGAACATCGCGCCGATCTGCGGGACCGTCACGTGGGACTCGTCGATGACGAGCAGGAAGTCCTCCGGGAAGTAGTCCAGGAGGGTGTGCGGCGCCGTCCCGGCGTCGCGGCCGTCGATGTGCCGCGAGTAGTTCTCGATGCCGTTGCACGTGCCGATCGTGCGCATCATCTCGATGTCGTAGGTGGTGCGCATGCGCAGCCGCTGCGCCTCGAGGAGCTTGTTCTGGCGCTCCAGGTCGGCCAGCCGTTCCTCGAGCTCCGCCTCGATGCCGGAGATCGCGCGCTCCATGCGCTCCGGCCCCGCGACGTAGTGCGTGGCGGGGAACAGGTGGACGCTCTTCTCCTCCCGGATCACGTCGCCCGTGAGGGGGTGCAGCGTCTGGATCGCCTCGATCTCGTCGCCGAACATCTCGATCCGGATCGCGAGCTCCTCGTAGACCGGGATGATCTCGACCGTGTCGCCCCGCACGCGGAACGTCCCCCGCGTGAATGCCAGGTCGTTGCGCGTGTACTGCATCTGCACGAACCGGCGGAGCATCTCGTCACGGTCGACGACGTCCCCCACGTCGAGCCGGACCATGCGGTCCACGTACTCCTGCGGGGTGCCCAGGCCGTAGATGCACGAGACCGAGGCGACGACGACCGTGTCGCGCCGCGTCAGGAGGTTGGACGTCGCCGAGTGCCGCAGCCGCTCCACCTCGTCGTTGATCGACGAGTCCTTCTCGATGTAGGTGTCCGTCTGCGCGATGTACGCCTCGGGCTGGTAGTAGTCGTAGTAGGAGACGAAGTACTCGACGGCGTTGTTCGGCAGCAGCTCGCGGAACTCCGTGGCCAGCTGCGCGGCGAGCGTCTTGTTCGGCGCCATGACGAGGGTGGGGCGCTGCAGCTGCTCGACGAGCCAGGCGGTGGTCGCGCTCTTGCCCGTGCCGGTGGCGCCGAGCAGGACGACGTCCTTCTCCCCCGCCCGGACCCGTTCCGTGAGCTGGGCGATGGCCTTGGGCTGGTCACCGCTCGGTCGGAACTCGGACACCACCTCGAACGGGGCCACGGTTCGCTGCAGGTCGGTCACAGGACGCATGGACCCACCGTACGTCGCGGCACCGACACCCGCGGCGGCCCGCCGAGCTCAGGCACCCGCACCCCTCGGCGCCGGACGGCCTCAGTGCTCGGCGCCCGCGGCGACGGCCACCTCGGGCAGCTCGCCCCGCGCCGCGCGGACCGCGACGGACGCGACGACGCCGAGCGCCCGCGCGGCATCGGCGACCGGCAGCGCGTCGGCACGCGGCACGTGCACGAACCCGCCGACGACACCGGGAGCCTGCGCGAGGGCGTGCGCGAGGGCGTAGAAGACCGCGTTGCACACGTAGGTGCCGGCGGTGTTGCTGACGACGGCGGGCAGACCGGCGGCGCGCAGCTCCACGAGCGCCGCCTTGAGGGGCAGGCCGGAGAGATAGGCGGTCGGGGCCCCCGGCACGACCGGCACGTCGACCGGCTGCGTACCGTCGTTGTCGGGGATGCGGGCGTCGGCGACGTTGACGGCGACCCGTTCCAGCCGGACCGCGTCGGTGCCGGCGGCCAGGCCGGTGGCGACGACGACGTCGGGACGGTGCGCGGCGACGAGCGCGGCGAGCGCGGACGGCGCGCCGACGAAGGTGACGGGCAGCAGCGCGGTGACCAGCTCGACGTCCGGCGGCAGCGCGCCCGGTTCGGCCGCGAGCCGGCGCACCGCTTCCCAGGACTCGTTGACGGCGTCGCCGCCGAAGGGCTCGAAACCCGTCATCACGACCTTCACGGCCACCTCGCTCTCCTCGGCGACCGAGGCTACGCGACGTCGGGGGGCCGCCGAGGACGACCCCTCGTCGACCTGCGACGACATCCGTGGTGCGCGCACCCGGGACTGATTTGTGAATGCTCCTGCTATATCGCTAGGGTGACGCACGCCACGCGCGCCCGTCCGCCTCTTTCCGGGCCGCGTGGCACCCCACGTCCCCTGCCCGCGGAGAACCATGCGCCACGCCCGTCCGGCCCTCGCCGGCATCGCCCTGCTGTCGACCGCTCTCGCCGGTGCCGCCGTCGTCGGGGCGCCCGCCGCGGCGGCCACCGCCGACGGGTCAGGCCTCACCACCTGCACCACGACCGGCAGCGGCCTGCAGAACGACGTCCTCGCGTCCGACGACGGCACCGCCGTCGTCGTCGGCGGCGACTACACGGCGCACCCGGCCGCCGCCGAGAGCGAGGGCCGGCTCGTCGTGGCGGGGACGACCACGATCGACGCGGGGTACTTCAACCTCGGCCGCGTCGGCGTCGGCTCCGGCGTCGTCGCGCTCGGCGACGTCCTCGTCTCCGGCGGCGACGTCGTCGTGCGGCCCGGCTCCACCCTCGACGTGAACCACGGCGTCACCGGGGGCGGTGACGTCCGCACCGGCGGGGAGGTCACCGGCCGCCTCGAGCTCAACGGCGGGACCGTCCGCGCGGGCGACCCCGCCGCCGCCGGCACCGCGGCCGACCACGTCGCCACCCTGCGCTCGGTCTCCGCGCGGCTCGGCGCGCTGCCGGCCACCGGCACGCTCACCACGGCGGGAGGGTTCCCCGCCCTGGTGGGAGACGGCACGTCGGACCCGCAGGTCTTCACGCTCACCACCGCCGAGGCGTCCGCCCTCGACACCGTCGTCCTCACCGACGTCGGCGACGCGGCGGTCGTCGTGAACGTGGCCGGTCCCGACGGCGTCCTGGACACCGTGCACACGGCGGCGGGCACCGTCGCGGACCGGATCGACGACGGGGCCGCGCTCGGCGCGTGGGCGCCGCGCGTCCTGTGGAACTTCACCGACGCCACGTCCCTCGCGCTCGGCGGCGACCAGCCCAGCCAGCTCGTGGGTTCCGTGCTCGCTCCGCAGGCCGACGTCGTCCAGAGCACGCACACCAACGGGCGCCTGTGGGTCGGCGGCGACCTGGACCTCGGCGGCGCCGGCAGCGGCAGCGGCCTCGAGCACCACAACTTCCCGTGGGAGGGCCTCGTCGAGACCACCTGCGATCCCGGCACGACCGTGCCGACGCCCGCACCGACGACCTCGCCCACCCCCGCGCCGGACGGGACCGCGACGCCGCGGCCCACCCCCGCGCCGACCACCAGCACGGCACCGAGCACCGCACCGAGCACAGCACCGGACGAGGAACCCGGCACCGAGCCGGGCGAGCCCACGACCGCCGAACCGTCGGCGGCCCCGGTGACGGTCGCCCCGGCCCCCGGCGACGACGAGACGCCAGACGCCCGGGACCAGACCGTCGCGGACGGCGACGGCGGCGACGACACGGGAGGCGAGAAGGTCACGGGTGGCGAGCAGCTGCCCCGGACCGGCGCCTCGGTCGGGGCGCTCCTGGCCGTCGTCGGCACGCTGCTCGCCGCCGGCACCGCCGTGCTGCTGTGGCGCCGCCGCCTGGCGGCTCGCTGACCGGTCCGCCCGAGGCGGGTCGTGGCACCCCTGCCGCGCGGACGACGGACCCCCCTTGTACCGTGCACCCAGGAGCACGGGGCAAGGGGGGTTTGTCCGATGAGGTCGACAGCGACAGGGGCCCGCCCGCCCGGCCGGCGGTCCCGCACCGGCGGCACCCTGGCCGTGGCAGCCCTGGCCGCCGTCCTGGCCGCTGCTGGCGTCGTCGTCGCCCCGGGCCAACCGCCCGCGGCCCAGGCGGCACCCGCCGACCTTCTTCCCCCGGCGAGCGGCATCCTGCCGGGTCCGGCGCCGGGCGGCGCCACGCCCGGCGCGTGGGGACCCTGCGTGCCCGACCCGGCCGCGGACGACAGCTGCGCCGGCTGGCTCGTCCCTCCGGGTGCGATCCTCGAGTCGTTCCCCGGCACGGACGACGCCCCGAACGTCGTCGTCGGCGGCGACTTCACCGCGGGCCTGGGGTCCGCGGAGACCGAGGGCCTCCTGGTCGTCGCCGGGGACGCCGACTTCCTCAAGGGCTACAACGTCGGCGTCGCGGGCGGTGGCACCGGGGTGGTCCCGGCCCACCGCGCCGACATGCTGATCGTCGGGGGCGACGCGACGGTGGCGAACCCGAGCGAGGACCCGAACGCCGCCGGGAACCCCGCGACCGTCGGCGTCGGGCTCACCACGTCCGACGGGTCCAACCGTTACGGGACGATCCACGTGGGCGGCGCCCGGAACTTCCGCGACCCCTCGTTCGGCGCGGCCGACACGACGTACGGGGTCCTCGGCAACATCGACACCGCGAACCAGGAACCGCCGGCCACCGAGACGCAGAACGTCCTCGACGGCGACGTCTCGGTGCTCGTGGACGACGGCTACACCGAGCTCTTCGGCGCCGAGGGCAAGATGGCCCGCTACTCCCAGCAGTGCTACGCAGAGCTCAGCACCGAGACCGAGGCGACGACGATCCTCAACGAGGGCGGCAGCCTGTCCCTGGAGCACGGGACGTTCGCGCAGTCGGGAGACGTCGTCACCCTGACGAGCACCGGGTCGGCCGACGTGGTCGAGTTCGTCCTGCCCGCGACGCTCGGGACGGTCGCGAACCCCGTCCAGATCAACATCGTCGGCGCCACCACGGCGCAGACGGTCCTGGTGAACACCCTGGCGGCCGGGACGGTGACGCACTTCATCGGGGACGTCTACTGGGGGGCCGGGGTCGGCGACGAGCTCAACACCCGCGCCCTCGTCGAGGGCCGGCACCTCCTGTGGAACTACCCCTTCACCACGGACCTCGTCCTCGGCGGGGCCACGCAGTTCCCCGGGTCGGTGCTCGTCGGCGACCCGGGCTCGGTCACCCAGATCGGCTTCTCCGGCGCCAACGGACGCATCTACACCCCGGGCGACCTCGTCCACAGCGGCACGGCCACCGCGACCTCCGGGAGCGAGCTCCACGGATACCCGTTCGACGGCGCCCTGGGCTGCATCCGCGAGATCCCCGGCACGTTCTTCGTCACGAAGGAGATCACCGGGGACGGAGCGGACGCGGTGCCGCCGGACGTCACCTTCACCGTGGCCTGGGAGGTCACCGGGCCGGCCGACAGCCCGAACCTCGGCCGCACCGGTACGGTCGAGGTCCTGGCCGACGGCACTCCCGCCCTCGGGCCGGACGACCTGGCCGAGGGCGACGTCGTCACGTTCGCCGAGCCGACCGTGCCGACCGTCGACGGCGTCGTCTGGGGCGCGCCGCAGATCCAGCCGAACCCGCTGACGGTCGCAGGTGACACCGCCGCCACGGTCACCGTGACCAACGAGGCCGTCCTCGTGCGGGGCGGGTTCACGATCCGCAAGGAGGTCACGGGCGACCCCGGCGGCACGACCGACGAGTTCACGGGGACCTGGACCTGCGACGCGGAGGACGTCGACGGCGACGACTCCGGCACGTGGACCCTCGCCGACGGCGAGGAGGCGACCGTCGACGGCCTCCCCGTCGGCACCACCTGCACCGTCGCCGAGGACCCCGTGACCGACGCGAACGGCACCTGGACGACCTCGATCGACCCGGACACCGTGGTCGTCGCCGAGGGCGACGCCTCGGCGACCGTGGTGACGGTGACGAACGAGTTCACGAGCACCGTGGGGGCGTTCACCATCGCCAAGGAGGTCACGGGCGACGACGGGGCCACGCTGACCGAGTTCACGGTCGCCTGGACCTGCACGGCGCCCGACGGTTCCGTCACCTCCGGCACCGCCACCGTCGCCGCCGGCACCTCGTCCGACCCGGTGGGCGGCCTGCCCGTCGGCACGCTCTGCACGGTCGAGGAGGCCGTGCCCGACGACCCGAACGGCACCTGGACCGCCGAGGTCACGCCGTCCGAGATCGTCATCGCCAGCGACGACCCCGCCGACGTGGGTGTCGTGACGGTGACGAACACCTTCACCGTCGATCGTGGAGGGTTCACGATCCGCAAGGAGGTCACGGGCGACCCCGGCGGCACGACCGACGAGTTCACCGGGACCTGGACCTGCGACGCGCAGGACCTCGACGGCGACGACTCCGGCACGTGGACCCTCGTCGACGGTGACGAGGCGACCGTCGACGGCCTCCCCGTCGGCACCACCTGCACCGTCGCCGAGGACCCCGTGACCGACGCGAACGGCACCTGGACGACCTCGATCGACCCGGACACGGTCGTCGTCACCGACGGCGACGTGGCGGCCACGATCGTGACCGTGACGAACGACTTCACGGTCTCCCCGACGCCGAGCCCGTCCGCGCCGACGCCCACGGCCTCGCCGTCCACGGCGGCACCGACGCCGGTCGCCCCGACCGAGGGACCGACCTCGCCCGCCCCCACGGCGGGTCCTGACCTGCCCCGCACGGGCGCCGACGTCGGAGGCTGGGCGATGCTGGCCCTGACGCTCGTCGGGCTCGGCACGGTGGCGGTGCTCGCCGTCCGTCGCCGCGCCTGACGCGGCGCGGCATCCAGCTCAGCCGCCAGGCGCTCCGGCCCCTTTGAATCTGGCCTGCGAGGGCCGGGTCGGCTCGGTCAGGCCTCGAGCTCGTCGGCGTCGAGCTCCTCGGCGATCTCCTGGCGCACCCGCACCCAGAGGTCGTCGACCTGCTCGTGCAGGTGCCCGACGTCCCCGCTGCCGTCCAGCACGACGTCCGCGACCGCGAGCCGCTCGTCGTCGCCGGCCTGGGCCGCCACGCGCGACCGGGCGTCGTCGTCCGTCATGCCGCGCCCGTCCACCAGCCGTGCGACGCGCGCCTCGACGGGCGCGTGGACGACCACGAGCAGGTGGAAGGCACCCACCTGCCCGGTCTCCACGAGCAGCGGGATGTCGTGCACGACGACGGCGTCGGGCGTGGCCGCGGCCGCGGCCGCCTCCCGTTCGGCGGACAACCGGCGGACCTGCGGGTGGACGATCCCCTCGAGGCGGGCCAGGGCGTCGGCGTCCCCGAACACGACGCGCCCCAGGGCGGGGCGGTCCAGCGCCCCGTCGGCGGTCAGCACGCCGTCGCCGAACGCCTGCACGACCTCGTCGAGGCCCACGGTGCCGGGCGCCACCGCCTCGCGGGCCAGGACGTCGTGGTCGATCACCACCGCCCCGAGCTCGGCGAAGCGCCGGGACGCGCTGGACTTGCCGGACGCGATGCCACCTGTCAGACCGATGCGGAACATGGGGACCATCCTGCCGCCGTCCGCCCGGCCGCGCCACGAGCGGGCGCCCGTCGGGACGTGCACGCACCGCCGGGCCGCTCCGGGAACGGCGCAGGCCCGCCGCCCCCGGAGGGGCGACGGGCCTGCGTCGGGCACCGGCGGGTCAGCGACCCGCCGAGGCGTGCTCAGTTGCCGGTGAGCTTCTCGCGGAGCGCCGCGAGAGCCTCGTCCGAGGCCAGCGTGCCGCCGACCTCCTCCTGCACCGCGGGGGCGGAGGAGTACGAGGACGAGGAGGACGACGAACCGCCGCCGGCGACGGCGTCCGCCGCGGCGTCGGCGTCGGCCGACAGCGCCGCACGGACCTGCTCGCGGTGGGACTCCCAGCGGGCGTGCGCCGTGGCGTACTCCGCCTCCCAGGCCTCACGCTGCGTCTCGAAGCCCTCGAGCCACTCGTTGGTCTCCGGGTCGAAGCCCTCGGGGTACTTGTACTCGCCGTTCTCGTCGTACTCGGCAGCCATGCCGTAGAGCGCGGGGTCGAAGTCCTCGGACTCCGGGTCCATGCTCTCGTTGGCCTGCTTGAGCGACAGCGAGATGCGACGACGCTCGAGGTCGATGTCGATGACCTTGACGAACACCTCGGCCCCGACGGTGACGACCTGCTCCGGCAGCTCGACGTGGCGCACGGCCAGCTCCGAGATGTGCACCAGGCCCTCGATGCCGTCCTCGACGCGCACGAACGCACCGAAGGGGACGAGCTTGGTGACCTTGCCCGGGACGACCTGGCCGATGGCGTGGGTGCGGGCGAAGGTCTGCCACGGGTCCTCCTGCGTCGCCTTCAGCGACAGGGAGACACGCTCGCGGTCGAAGTCGACGTCGAGCACCTCGACGGTGACCTCCTGGCCGACCTCGACGACCTCGGACGGGTGGTCGATGTGCTTCCAGGACAGCTCCGAGACGTGGACGAGACCGTCGACGCCGCCGAGGTCCACGAACGCACCGAAGTTGACGATCGAGGAGACGACACCGGGGCGCACCTGGCCCTTCTGCAGCGTCTGCAGGAAGGTGGAGCGGACCTCGGACTGCGTCTGCTCGAGCCAGGCACGGCGCGACAGGACCACGTTGTTGCGGTTCTTGTCGAGCTCGATGATCTTCGCCTCGATCTCCTTGCCGACGTACGGCGCGAGGTCGCGGACGCGGCGCATCTCCACCAGCGAGGCGGGGAGGAAGCCACGCAGGCCGATGTCGAGGATGAGGCCGCCCTTGACGACCTCGATGACGGTGCCGGTGACGACGCCGTCCTCCTCCTTGATCTTCTCGATCGTGCCCCAGGCGCGCTCGTACTGGGCGCGCTTCTTGGACAGGATCAGACGACCCTCCTTGTCCTCCTTCTGGAGGACGAGCGCCTCGACGGCGTCGCCGACGGCGACGACCTCGCCGGGGTCGACGTCGTGCTTGATCGACAGCTCGCGGGAGGGGATCACGCCCTCGGTCTTGTAACCGATGTCGAGGAGGACCTCGTCGCGGTCGACCTTGACGATCGTGCCCTCGACGATGTCGCCATCGTTGAAGTACTTGATGGTCGCGTCGACGGCTGCGAGGAAGTCCTCTTCGGTGCCGATGTCGTTGACGGCAACCTGCGGGGCGGACTTCGTGGTGGAGATGGTCATTGAGTGGGTGCTCCAGTGCGGACAGGACGTAGTACGGACAGGGTCTGGTGCAGGCGTCGCACGGCTGCCGTCGTGCCGGACACGTGTCTCGGCACTGCGGGAGCGCTCGTGACGGTGTCCGACGCCGTCGACGGGAGTGCGCACGGGCGCACTGCACCGCCAGCCATCTTAACGACCGGGGAGGGGCGGGTCAACGCGGCGTCGGGCACACCGCGTCGACCCGCCGCACCGGCCTCAGGCGAGCGCCCGGGCCGTCTCCAACAGGTCGGCCGGCACCTGCTTGACCTTGCCCGCGATGTCGGCGAGCGGCACCAGGACGACGTCCTCGCCCCGCAGCGCGGTCATCACGCCCGACTCCCCCGCCGTCACCGCGTCGATCGCCGCGACCCCGAACCGCGAGCCGAGGATCCGGTCCGCGGGTGTCGGCGTGCCGCCGCGCTGCACGTGCCCGAGCACCGTGACCCGGGTGTCGAAGCCCGTGCGCTCGGCGATCTCCGCGCCCAGCCGCTCGCCGATCGCCCCGGCGACGATCTCGCCGAAGCGTCCGACCTGCGTCTCGTAGCTCATCGACGTGCCCCGGGCGGGCACCGCCCCCTCCGCCACGACCACGATCGAGAAGCTGGCGTGCGCCCGGTGGCGGTGCTGGAGGAACCGCACGATCCTGTCGATGTCGAACGGCTCCTCCGGCGCCAGGACGACCTCCGCGCCGCCCGCGATGCCCGCCGTCGCGGCGATCCAGCCCGCGTGCCGGCCCATCACCTCGACGATCATCACACGGTTGTGGCTCTCGGCCGTGGTGTGGATCCGGTCCACCGCCTCGGTCGCGATCGTCACCGCCGTGTCGAAGCCGATCGACCGGTCGGTCCCCCACACGTCGTTGTCGATCGTCTTCGGCACCGCCACGACCCGCACCCCGGCCTCGGCGACCTTGCTGGCCGCGTGCAGGGTCCCGTCGCCGCCGATGCAGATGACGGCCTCGATCCGTTCCGCCTCCAGGGTGGCCAGGACCGCGTCGAGGCCGCCGTCGTCGGCGTGCGGGTGGTACCGCGCCGTGCCGAGCAGCGTGCCGCCCGAGGCGAGGACGTTGCGGATGTGCTGCCGCGTGAGCGGCATGACGTCGCCGTCGGCGAGCCCCTTCCAGCCGTTGCGGAAGCCGACGACCGAGTGGCCGTGCTCCCCCTCGCCGCGCTTGACCACCGCCCTGATCGCCGCGTTCAGACCGGGGACGTCCCCGCCTCCCGTGAGCAGTCCGACCCGCACCCTGCGCTCCTTCACCTCGACCGATGTCGTCACCGACCAGGCTATCGACCCGCGCGGCACTCCCGGGACGGATGTCACGATGGGCACGTGACGGTCGCACGACACGGGTACCGCGAGGTCCCCGACGACGAGGGTGGCCGGGCCGCCCGCACATGGTGGGACGACAACGCCGCCGAGTACCTCGCCGACCACGGCGACTTCCTCGGTGACGCCGGGTTCCGGTGGGGGCCCGAGGGGGTGACGGAGGCCGACCTCGGCCTGCTCGGCGACGTCCGGGGCGCCCGGGTGCTCGAGGTGGGTGCCGGTGCGGCGCACTGCTCCCGCTGGCTGGCGGGCCGGGGCGCACGGGTCGTGGCCACCGACGTCGCGCCGGCCATGCTCGACGCCGCCGCCCGCATCGACGCGGGGCGAGCCGACACCGTGCCGCTGGTGGAGGCCGACGCCCGCGCGCTGCCGTTCGCCGACGCCACCTTCGACGTGGCGTTCACGTCCTACGGCGCGGTCCCGTTCGTCCCGGACGCCGTCGCGGTGCACGCCGAGGCCGCCCGGGTGCTGCGGCCCGGCGGCCGCTGGGTCTTCTCCGTGACGCACCCCGTGCGCTGGGCGTTCCCCGACGACCCCGGCCCGGGCGGTCTCACCGCGCACCGGTCCTACTTCGACCGGCGCCCCTACGTCGAGTCCGACCCCGCCGGGCACGTGGAGTACGCCGAGTACCACCGCACGCTGGGCGACCACGTGCGCGACGTGGTGGCGGCGGGTCTGCGCCTGCGCGACGTCGTCGAGCCGGAGTGGCCCGCCTGGAACGGCCAGGTCTGGGGCGGGTGGAGCCCGGGTCGAGGCGCCGTCCTGCCCGGGACCGCCGTCTTCGTCACGACCAAGGACTGACCCCGACCGCCGAACCCGTCAGTGCCCGGCGTCGTGCCAGGTCTCCCCCGCGCCGACCGACACGTCCAGCGGCACGTCCAGCGCCACGGCCGCGCCCATCTGGGTGCGCAGCACCTCCTCGACCACCTGCCGCTCGCCCTCGGCGACCTCCACGACCAGCTCGTCGTGGACCTGCAGCAGCAGCCGCGAGCCCAGCTCGCGCTCGTCGAGCTCACGCTGCACACCGAGCATCGCCAGCTTGATGATGTCGGCCGCGCTGCCCTGGATCGGGGCGTTGAGCGCCATCCGCTCGGCCATCTGGCGGCGCTGGCGGTTGTCGCTCGTGAGGTCCGGGAGGTACCGGCGGCGACCGAGGATCGTCGCCGTGTAGCCGGTCGCGCGGGCCTCCTCCACCACGCCGGTGAGGTAGTCGCGCACCCCGCCGAACCGGGTGAAGTAGTCGTCCATGAGTCCCTGTGCCTCGCCCGTGGGGACGCCGAGCTGCTGGGACAGGCCGAAGGCGCTCAGCCCGTAGGCCAGCCCGTAGCTCATCGCCTTGACCTTGGCCCGCATCTCCGGGGTGACGTCCGCCGGAGCGACGTCGAACACCCGCGACCCGACGTAGCGATGGAGGTCCTCCCCCGACCGGAAGGCCGCGATGAGCCCCTCGTCGCCCGACAGGTGCGCCATGATCCGCATCTCGATCTGGCTGTAGTCCGCCGTGAGGAGCTCGGCGTAGCCGTCGCCCACCCGGAAGGCACGCCGGATCCGCCGACCGGCCTCGGTGCGGATGGGGATGTTCTGCAGGTTCGGGTCGGTCGAACTGAGCCGCCCCGTCGCGGCGATGGTCTGCTGGAACGTCGTGCGGATCCGGCCGTCCGGCTGCACGGCCTTGAGCAGGCCCTCGACGGTCGTGCGCAGCTTCGCGGCGTCGCGGTGCGCGAGCAGGTGCGCGAGGAACGGGTGCTCGGTCTTGGCGAAGAGCTCCTGGAGCGACGCGGCGTCGGTCGTGTAGCCGGTCTTGATCTTCTTCGTCCTCGGCATGCCGAGCTGGTCGAAGAGGACCTCCTGGAGCTGCTTGGGGCTGCCCAGGTTCACCTCCCGCCCGATGATCGCGTAGGCCTCCGCCGCGGCGTCCGCGACGCCGGTCGCGAAGTACTGCTCGAGCTCGGTGAGGAAGGCGGTGTCCGCCGCGATCCCGGTGGCCTCCATCCCTGCCAGCACCAGACCGAGCGGCAGCTCGAGGTCCCGCAGCAGGTCGGCCCCGCCGCGGTCGGCCAGGAGCTCGGCGAGCGTGCCGGCCAGGTCGGCGACCGACGCCGCGCGGACCACCGCGTCACCGCCCGGCTCGCCGGCGTCCAGGTCGAGGTCCAGGGCGCCCTGGGCACCGCCGTCCGCCACCGTCAGCTCGCGCCCGAGGTGGCGGACCACCAGGTCGGTCAGGTCGTAGCCGCGCTGGTCCGGGTAGCACAGGTAGGCGGCGAGCTCGGTGTCGAACACGACGCCGGCCAGCGGAAGCCCGCGCGCGGCGAGCATGTGCCACGCCGCCTTCGCGCCGTGCACCACCTTGGGCGCGCCGGGGTCGGCGAGCCACGCGGCGAGGGCCCGCTCGTCGTCGCCGGAGACCTCGGCGAGGTCGACCACGACGCCCTCCGCGGCGCCGTCCCGGCTCGCACCGGCCAGCGCGAGCTGCCAGGCGTCCCCCGCCCCCGGGCGGGCCGTCCCGGAGACGTCCAGGCCGGTCGGCTGCCCCGCACGGGCGCGCAGCCACGGGCCGACCGGGCCGTCGTGGACCGTCACCTCGACGCCCTCGCCGGGGGTGTCGTCGGCGTCCGGGCCGGCCGCGGGGTCGACGGCCAGGAGCCGGTCGCGCAGCGTGCCGAACTGCAGGGTGTCCGAGACCCGGTGCACGGCCTCCCGGTCGAAGCCGGCGAGCGCGAGGTCACCCACGCCCAGCGGCAGCTCCACGTCGGTCAGCAGCGCGTTGAGCTCCCGGTTCAGCCGGACCTGGTCGGCGTGGTCGCGCAGCGCCTCGCCGCGCTTGCCCGTCACCTCGTCCTGTCGGGCCAGGAGCGAGTCGAGGTCGCCGAACTGCTCGATCCACCTCGCCGCCACACCCGGCCCCACGCCGGGCACGCCCGGCAGGTTGTCGCTGGTCTCCCCCACGAGGGCCGCGAGGTCCGGGTAGCGCTCGGGGCGCACCTTGTACTTCTCGACGACGGCGTCCGGTGTCATCCGGGCGAGCTCCGAGACGCCCTTCTTCGGGTACAGGACGGTCACGTCGTCGGTGACGAGCTGCAAAGAGTCCCGGTCCCCGGAGCAGACGAGGACCTCCATGCCTGCCTCCCGGCCCTGCCGGGCGAGGGTCGCCAGGATGTCGTCCGCCTCGATCCCCTCCCGCTGGAGGAACGGGACGTGCAGGGCCTCCAGCACCTCCTGGATGAGCGGCACCTGGCCCCGGAACGTGTCGGGCGTGGCGGCCCGGTTCGCCTTGTACTCGACGTACCGCTCGGTGCGGAACGTGACCCGTCCGGCGTCGAACGCGACGGCGAGGTGGGTCGGCGCCTCGTCCCGCAGCAGGTTGGTCAGCATCGACGTGAACCCGTACACGGCGTTCGTCACCTGGCCGCTGGACGTCACCAGGGTGTCGGGCAGGGCGTAGAACGCCCGGTACGCCATGGAGTGGCCGTCGATGAGGAGGAGCCGGGCCCGAGGTGTCGCACCGGTCTCGGTTCGCGCTGAGGTCGTCACGGGTGCCAACCTATCGCCCATGACCGACACGACGCCGGGCCACCCCCGGACCACCGCCGACTGGCAGCGCGCTGCCGCCGGGACGCTGCTGGAGCGCACCGGGATCGAGCTCGTCGAGGTGGGCGCAGAGCGCACGCTCGGCACCATGCCCGTCGCGGGCAACACCCAGCCGGCCGGCCTGCTGCACGGTGGGGCCACCGCCACGCTGGCGGAGACCCTCGGGTCCGTCGCGGCCCAGGTGCACGCCGGGACCGGGCGCGCGGCCGTCGGCATCGAGCTGAACGTCACCCACCACCGGGGCGTCCGCGAGGGGACCGTGCACGGCACCGCGACGGCGATCCATCTCGGGCGGTCGACGGCGGCCTACGAGATCGTCGTGGTCGACGACGACGGCCGCCGCGTCGCGACGGCGCGCCTGACCTGCATGGTGCTGGGCACGCCCTGAGGGGGCGTCGTCAGGACGCGTCGGCGCCGGTCGCCCGCGACCCTGCCGGGACGACGACCTGGAGGACGTCCTGCTCGGCCTGCGCCGCGCGCTCGGCCTGTGCGGCGTGCTCGGCCTGGAAGGCCCGCAGGTCCACCGGGCCCGTCGGCAGCCCGGCCTCGCGGGCCCGCCGGCGGCGGGCCACCAGGTCCTCGATCGCCGCACGTGTCGCGTCCCGGCGGCGGCGCGGGTCGCCGCGCCGGATGATCGTCGGCCGCGGTGCCGCGTCCTGCGTGAGGCGCCGCTCGAGCACCGCGGTCGTCACGACCCGGTGGCCGGCCGCCGGCGCGAAGCCGAGCTGGGCGAGGAACCGGTGCATGTCGCGGGCACCGGGCGCGGGGGCGCAGTACACGTTCTCCGCGCCGGCCGTGGTGGCGAGCTCCAGGGCGGAGGCGAGCAGCGCACGTCCCACGCCGTGGCGCCGAGCGCCGGGGGCCACCATGATCGCGTCGACGTAGAGGCTCGGGGCGGTCGAGAACAGCCGCGGACCGAGCACGCGCGCCAGCAGGAAACCGACGGTCTCGCCGTCCTCGAGGGCCACCAGGACCTCGCCGCCCGCCGCGACCAGCACGCTGAGGTGCTCGCACAAGCGGCCCGGTTCGGCCGTCGCGACCGCACCGCCCTCCGGGACGTGGGTCGCGGTCAGCTCGGCGACGGCCCGCAGGTCGCTCTCGACCGCGGACCGCACCTCGATCCCTGCTCGCATCGCACCCCCTACCGAAACCTGTGACCGCGCACCGCCGTCGCCCGGGAGGCGAGCGGGAGGGGTCACGAAACGATAACGACTCCCTGGCGACCTTAGCGGTCCCCAGGGAGTCGCACAACGTGTCTCAGGCGCCGCCGACCTGCTCGATGACGGCGTCGGCGACCTCGCGCATGGTCAGACGGCGGTCCATCGACGTCTTCTGGATCCAGCGGAAGGACTCCGGCTCGCTCAGACCCATCTTGGTCATGAGCAGCCCCTTCGCGCGGTCCACGCGCTTGCGGGTCTCGAACCGGTCCTGGAGGTCCGCGACCTCCGACTCCAGGGCACCGATCTGCTGGTACCGCGAGATCGCGATCTCGACCGCGGGCAGCAGGTCGGCCGGCGTGAACGGCTTGACGACGTACGCCATGGCCCCCGCGTCGCGGGCACGCTCGACGAGCTCCGTCTGCGAGAACGCCGTCAGCAGGACGACGGGTGCCGCGTGGGCCTTGCCGATCCGCTCGGCCGCCGAGATCCCGTCGAGCTCCGGCATCTTGACGTCCATCACGACGACGTCCGGCTTGAGCTCCACGGCCAGCTGCACGGCGGTCTCGCCGTCGCCGGCCTCGCCGACGACGTCGAACCCTGCCTCGCGGAGCGTCTCCACGACGTCCATCCGGATGAGCGCCTCGTCCTCGGCGACCACGGCGCGCCGCGACGGCTTCGCGGGCGCGGCAGGTGCCGGAGCCGGCTCAGCGTCGATCATCGGGGGCAGGTCGAGGGGCAGCTTCTCGTCGGTCACGGTTGTCATCGTAGTCCCCCGACAGGCCGGGTGCGCGCATCGCGACCGGTCGCGTGCTGTGACCGTCGGCACGGCCGGCCGCCCCGTCGTCCGACGCCCGGGACGGGTTCGGCGGCGCACCGGCCGGTGTGGTTCGATGGGCCCCGCGCCCCGGTAGCCCAATCGGCAGAGGCAATCGGCTCAAACCCGATCCAGTGTGGGTTCGAGTCCCACCCGGGGCACCCAGGACGCCGCAGGGCCCGCCCACGAGACGTGGACGGGCCCTGCGGCGTCAGGACGTCACTCCGAGCGGGCGTCCGAGCTCGAACCCACCTTGTGCACCAGGATCGAGTTCGTCGTGCCCGGGACGCCGACCGGCGCGCCGGAGACGATGACGACCCGGTCGCCGACCTCGGCCAGCCCGTTCGCCTGCAGGGTCTGGTCGACCTGGCTCACCATCGCGTCGACCGAGCCGACGGCGGGCACCTGGTACGACGTGGTGCCCCACGTCAGGGCCAGCACGTTGCGGACCGACTCCTCCGGCGTGAACGCCAGGTGCGGGATGCCCGAGCGCAGGCGCGACATGCGCTTCGCCGAGTCGCCCGACTGGGTGAACGTCACGAGGTACTTCACCCCGAGCGTCTCGCCGATCTCGGCGGCCGCGCGGGTGATCACACCACCGCGCGTGTGCGGGGTCGAGCCGAGGGGCGCGATGCGCTCCCGGCCGAGCTCCTCGGTCGCCTCGATGATCGAGGCCATCGTCTGCACCGTGATGATCGGGTAGTCACCCACCGAGGTCTCCCCCGAGAGCATGACCGCGTCGGCGCCGTCGAGGACCGCGTTGGCGCAGTCGGAGGCCTCGGCACGCGTCGGGCGCGGGCTCGTGGTCATCGACTCCAGCACCTGCGTGGCGACGATCACGGGCTTGGCGTTGCGACGCGCGAGCTCGATGATCCGCTTCTGGACGAGCGGCACCTGCTCGAGCGGCATCTCCACGGCGAGGTCGCCACGGGCCACCATGAAGCCGTCGAACGCGGCGACGACCTCCTCGAGGTTGTCCACCGCCTGCGGCTTCTCGATCTTGGCGATGACGGGGACGACCCGCCCCTCCTCGTCCATGATGCGGCGGACGTCGTCGTAGTCCGCCGCGTTGCGCACGAAGGACAGCGCGATGAGGTCGGCACCGAGTCGCAGCGCCCAGCGCAGGTCATCGGTGTCCTTGTCGCTCAGGGCGGGCACGGACACGGCCACGCCCGGCAGGTTCAGGCCCTTGTTGTTCGACACGGGGCCCGGCACCTCGACGACCGTGGTGACCCGGGGGCCCTCCACGGCGGTCACGCGTACGCGGACCTTGCCGTCGTCGATGAGGATCGGGTCGCCGACCCGCGCGTCCTGCGGGAGACCGTGGTGGGTCGTGGAGACGAGCTCGCGCGACCCCTCGACGTCCTCGGTGGTGATGGTGAACGTGTCACCCTCGTTCAGGAAGTGCTTCTCGTCACCGGCGAACCGGCCGAGCCGGATCTTGGGACCCTGCAGGTCCACCAGCACGGCGACGTTGCGCCCCGCGTCCTGGGCCGCGGCCCGGACGCCGTGGTAGACGGCCTCGTGCTCCGACTTCTCCCCGTGGCTCCGGTTGATCCGGGCCACGTCCATACCCGCGTCGACCAGCTCCCGGAGCTTCTCCGGGGACGCCGTCGCGGGTCCGATGGTGCACACGATCTTCGCTCTGCGCATGTCTCCAGCCTCGTCGTCGTACGGTCCCGGCGCCACCGGGACCGCGCCCGGGCGCCCCACGGCGCCCGGGTCTCATGTCATCCTCTCAGGGCGACGGTGCGCGGGCCCACCGGGGCCGGCAGCTCCGTGGAGCCCTGGAGGAATGCGTCCACCGCGGCGGCGGTCGCCCGCCCCTCCGCGATGGCCCACACGATCAGCGACTGACCGCGGCCCGCGTCACCGGCGACGAAGACGCCGGGCACGGTGGCCGCGTAGTCCTCGCCACGGTGCACGAGGCCCCGATCGGTCGTGCCGGCGCCCGTCTGGGCGACCAGCGAGTCCGTCTCCGGACCGGTGAATCCCATCGCGACCAGCACGAGGTCCGCGGGGATCTCGTGCTCGGTCCCGGCCTTGGGCGCCCGGCGCCCGTCGGGGAGGTACTCCGTCTCGGCGACGCGCAGCGCCACCACGCGACCCTCGGCGTCGCCCACGAGCTCGACCGTCGAGGCCAGGAAGCGGCGCTCGCCGCCCTCCTCGTGCGACGTCGACACCTCGAACAGGATCGGGTCCGTCGGCCAGGGCTGGCTCGCGGGGCGCTCGCTCGGCGGGCGCTTGCCGATCGCCAGCGTCGTCACGCTCGCCGCGCCCTGCCGCAGGGACGTGCCCACGCAGTCGGAGCCGGTGTCGCCGCCGCCGATGACGATGACGTGCTTGCCCTCGGCGCTCGGCGCACCCTCGACCGGGCTCCCCGCGACCGCCTTGTTGGCGGGGGTGAGGAAGTCCATCGCGTAGTGCACCCCGGCGAGACCGCGGCCCTCGACCACCAGGTCGCGCGGGACGGTGGCCCCGGTCGCCACCACGACGGCGTCGAACCGGCGGCGCAGCGCGTCCCAGGTGATGTTCCTGCCGATCTCCACCCCCGGCCGGAACCGGGTGCCCTCGGCCGTCATCTGCTCCAGCCGACGGTCGATGTGCTTCTTCTCGAGCTTGAAGTCGGGGATGCCGTACCGCAGCAGACCGCCGATCGCGTCGTCCCGCTCGTACACCACGACGGTGTGCCCGGCGCGGGTGAGCTGCTGGGCGGCCGCGAGGCCCGCAGGACCGGACCCGACCACGGCCACGGTCTTGCCGGTGAGCCGCTGCGACACCTGCGGGCGCACCAGGCCGCGCTCGAACGCCTCGTCGATGATCGAGACCTCGACGTTCTTGATCGTCACCGCGGGCTGGTTGATGCCCAGCACGCAGCTCGTCTCGCACGGTGCCGGGCAGACCCGGCCGGTGAACTCGGGGAAGTTGTTCGTCGCGTGCAGGCGCTCGATGGCGTCGGCCCACTGGCCCTGGCGCACCAGGTCGTTCCACTCCGGGATGAGGTTGCCCAGCGGGCAGCCCTGGTGGCAGAACGGGATGCCGCAGTCCATGCAGCGGCCCGCCTGCTCCTGGAGGAACGGCTGGCCCTCCGCACGGTGCGCGTGGGTGTCCTTCCAGTCGCGCAGCCGCACCTCGACGGGGCGGTTCGGCGGGAGCTCACGCTCCCGCACCTTCAGGAATCCGCGGGGATCAGCCACGAGCCACCTCCATGATGCGCTCCCACAGGGTGGGGTCGAAGTCCTCGCCCTCGCCGAGCGGCGTTCCCGCCGCCTCGGCCTCGGCCAGTGCAGCGCGGACGTTCGCCCACGCGGGCGGCAGCACCCGGGAGAACCGGGCGCGCGCGCCGTCGTCGTCCAGCAGCGCGGCGGCGACGGTCGACCCGGTCTCGGCGGCGTGCCGCTCCAGCAGCTCGCGCACCCGGGCCCAGTCGTCGTCCGCGAGCGGACCGACGACGAGCTCGCCCGAACCCACCGACGCGCCGTTCATCGCCGTGGGACGCAGGTCCAGCACGTAGGCGACGCCGCCGGACATGCCCGCGCCGAAGTTGCGTCCGGTCGGGCCGAGCACCAGCACCTCGCCCCCGGTCATGTACTCGCAGCCGTGGTCCCCCACGCCCTCGACGACCAGCGTGGCACCGGAGTTGCGGACGCCGAACCGCTCGCCCACGCGGCCGCGCAGCAGGATCTCGCCCGACGTGGCGCCGTAGCCGATGACGTTGCCCGCGATGACGTTCGCGGCGCCCTCGAGCACGGCGGCCTTGTCAGGGCGGACGACGACGCGTCCGCCGGAGAGCCCCTTGCCGACGTAGTCGTTCGCGTCGCCGAAGAGGCGCAGCGTGACGCCGCGCGGCAGGAACGCGGCGAACGACTGGCCGGCGGAACCCGTGAGCACGACCTCGATCGTGTCGTCCGGGAGGCCCGCGCCGCGGTACCGCTTGGTCACCTCGTGGCCGAGCATGGTGCCGACCGTCCGGTTGACGTTGCGCACGGGGAACTCCATGCGGACGGGCAGCCCGTCCTCGAGAGCGGGCCCCGCGGCCGCGATGAGCTGCTGGTCGAGCGCACGGTCCAGGCCGTGGTCCTGCGCCTGGGTGCGGAACAGGGCGGAGCCGGCCGGGGGCTCGATCCGCTCCAGGACCGGGGCCAGGTCGAGGCCCTGTGCCTTCCAGTGGTCGACGGCGCCGCGGGTGTCGAGCACCTGCACCTGACCGACGGCCTCCTCGATCGACCGGAAGCCGAGCGCGGCGAGGTGCTCGCGCACCTCGGTGGCGATGAACTCGAAGAAGTTCACGACGAACTCGGGGGTGCCGGTGAACCGGCGCCGGAGCTCCGGGTTCTGCGTGGCGACGCCCACCGGACAGGTGTCGAGGTGGCAGACGCGCATCATGATGCAGCCCGAGACCACCATCGGCGCCGTCGCGAACCCGAACTCCTCGGCACCGAGCAGCGCCGCCACGACGACGTCGCGGCCGGTCTTCATCTGGCCGTCGACCTGCACCGTGATCCGGTCGCGCAGGTTGTTCAGCACGAGCGTCTGCTGGGTCTCGGCCAGGCCGATCTCCCACGGCGTGCCCGCGTGCTTGAGCGACGTCAGCGGGCTCGCGCCCGTGCCGCCGTCGTGGCCGGAGATGAGCACGACGTCCGCGTGCGCCTTGGACACGCCCGTCGCGACCGTGCCGACGCCGAACTCGGAGACGAGCTTGACGTGCACGCGGGCGCTCGGGTTCGCGTTCTTGGCGTCGTGGATGAGCTGCGCGAGGTCCTCGATCGAGTAGATGTCGTGGTGCGGCGGCGGCGAGATGAGGCCGACGCCCGGCGTCGAGTGCCGGGTGCGGGCCACCCACGGGTAGACCTTCGGCCCGGGCAGCTGGCCGCCCTCGCCGGGCTTGGCGCCCTGGGCGAGCTTGAGCTGGATGTCGTCGGCCTGCGTGAGGTACTCGCTGGTGACGCCGAAGCGCCCCGAGGCGATCTGCTTGACGCGCGAGCGGCGCTGCGGGTCGTAGAGCCGCTCCGGGTCCTCGCCGCCCTCGCCCGAGTTCGAGCGTCCGCCGATCTGGTTCATCGCGACCGCGAGGGTCTCGTGCATCTCCTGGCTGATCGCGCCGTAGGACATGGCGCCGGTGTTGAACCGCTTCAGGATCTCGCTGACCGGCTCGACCTCGTCCAGCGGCACCGGCTCGCGGCCCTCCGCGAAGCGCAGCAGGCCGCGCAGCGTCATGAGCCGCTCCGACTGCTCGTCGACGCGGTGCGTGTACTGACGGAAGATGTCCATCCGCTTCGAGCGGGTGGCGTGCTGGAGGCGGAACACGGTCTCCGGGTCGAAGAGGTGCTCCTCGCCGTCGCGGCGCCACTGGTACTCGCCGCCGGTGGTGAGGCGCTCGTGCGGCGTGTGGTTGCCCGACGCCGGGTACGCCTCGGTGTGGCGGGCGGCCGTCTCGGCCGCGAGCACGTCGAGGCCGATGCCGGCCAGGCGGCTCGTCGTGCCCGTGAAGTAGTCCTCCACGAGCTCGTGGGACAGCCCGACCGCCTCGAAGACCTGTGCGCCGCGGTACGACATGATCGTCGAGATGCCCATCTTGGACATCACCTTCAGGACGCCCTTGCCGAGCGCCTTGATGAGGTTCTTCACGGCCGTCTCGGGGGCGACGTCGAGGTAGCCGCGGCGGGCCAGGTCCTCGACGGTCTCCATCGCCAGGTACGGGTTGACCGCGGCGGCGCCGTAGCCGATGAGCAGCGCGACGTGGTGCACCTCGCGCACGTCGCCGGCCTCGACCAGCAGCGAGATCCGCGTGCGGGTCTGGCGGCGCAGCAGGTGGTGGTGCACGGCGCTGGTGAGCAGCAGCGACGGGATGGGCGCGCGCTCGGCGTCCGAGTCACGGTCCGACAGCACGATGTGGGTGGCGCCGTCGGCGATCGCGTCGTCGACCTGGGCGAAGATCTCCTCGAGCCGCTCGTGCAGCGCACGGCCGCCGCCGGAGACGTCGTAGAGGCCCCGCACGATGACGGCGCGGAACTCGCCCTCGAGCCGGGCGTCCCGGTCGATGCGGACGATCTTGGCGAGCTCGTCGTTGTCGAGCACCGGGAACGGCAGCAGGAGCTTGCGCGCGTGCGCCGGGGTGTCCGAGAGCAGGTTCGGCTCGGGGCCGATCGCGCCGCCGATCGACGTGACGAGCTCCTCGCGGATCGCGTCCAGCGGCGGGTTGGTCACCTGCGCGAACATCTGCGTGAAGTAGTCGAACAGCAGGCGCGGCCGGCTGGACAGCACCGCGACGGGCGTGTCGGAGCCCATGGCCCCGAGCGGCTCGGCGCCGGTGTTGGCCATCGGCGTGAGGATGACCTTGAGCTCCTCGGAGGTGTACCCGAAGGCCCGCTGCCGCCGCTGGACGGACGCCGGGGAGTGCGCGACGTGCTCGCGCTCGGGCAGGGACTCCAGGGCGATGGAGTTCTGCTCGATCCACTCGGCGTAGGGACGCTGCGCGGCGAGCTGGGACTTGACCTCGTCGTCCTCGACGATCCGGCCCTGGGCCGTGTCCACGAGGAACATGCGGCCCGGCTCGAGGCGACCCTTGCGCACCACGGTGGCGGGGTCGATGTCCAGGACGCCCGCCTCGGAGCCGAGCACGACCAGGCCGTCCTCGGTCACCCAGTAGCGTCCCGGGCGCAGGCCGTTGCGGTCGAGGACCGCGCCGATGAGCGTGCCGTCGGTGAACGTGAGGCAGGCGGGGCCGTCCCACGGCTCGATGAGGTTCGCGTGGTACTGGTAGAACGCCCGGCGGGCCGGGTCCATCTCGGCGTGGTTCTCCCACGCCTCGGGGATCATCATGAGCACCGAGTGCGGCAGCGAACGACCCGACAGGTGGAGCAGCTCGAGCACCTCGTCGAAGCTCGCCGAGTCGCTGGACCCCTCGCTGCACACGGGCAGCAGCGGGGCAAGGTCGCCGAGGACGTCGCTGGCGAGGGTGCCCTCGCGCGCGGCCATCCAGTTGCGGTTGCCCTTGACGGTGTTGATCTCGCCGTTGTGCGCGATGAGCCGGAACGGCTGCGCCAGCGGCCACGACGGGAACGTGTTCGTCGAGAACCGGGAGTGGACCAGCGCGATCTCCGACGCGTAGCGCGGGTCGGACAGGTCCGGGAAGAACGGCTCGAGCTGCGCCGTCGTCAGCATGCCCTTGTACGTGATCGTCCGGGCCGACAGCGAGGCGAGGAACAGGTCGAGCTCGTGCTCGGCACGCTTGCGCAGCCGGTAGGCACGGCGGTCCAGGTCGAGGCCGCCGAGCTCCCGCTCGGGGTCGGCCACGACGACCTGGCGGAACGTCGGCATCGACGCCCGGGCGGTCGGGCCGACCAGGTCGGCCGTCACGGGCACGTCGCGCCAGGCGAGCACGTCCAGCTTCTCCTCGACGGCGATCGCCTCGAAGCGGCGCGCCAGGGCGTCCGCCTCGGCCGGGTCCTGCGGCAGGAAGGCCATGCCGATCGCGTAGCGACCCGCGGGCGGCAGCTCGGCGTCGACGACGTCGCGCACGAACGCGTCGGGGATCTGGGTGAGGATCCCGGCCCCGTCGCCGCTGTTCTCCTCGGCACCCACCGCACCGCGGTGGTCGAGGTTGAGCAGGGCGGTCAGGCCCGCGTCGACGATGTCGCGGCCGGGGGTCCCTCGCAGGGTCGCCACGAAGGCGACACCACAGGCGTCGTGCTCGGACGCGGGGTCGTAGAGGCCCTGCGCCGAGGGGGGCGCGACCCAGTGCTGCGGCGTGGTCATCAACACCGTCCTCCTGTGCGCCCGCACGCGGGCGCGTCTGCTTCTTGCATGGTGGTTCGGGACGTCGTCGGCCCGTCGGATTGCGCGACGCGGTGCTCCGGGTGGGTGACCCGGGTCGCCGACGTCAGGCGTGCGGTGCCGGGTCCTGGTCGGACCCGGCGACCTTCGTTCCCTCGGCGGTCGTGCCGTCGTCGCCCTCCGGGGCGGACGCGTCCGGTCCTCGGGGAGCGTCGTCGGTCTCGGTCTCCGCCTCGGCGGCGTCCTGGTCGCGTGGTGCGCGACCCGGGAGCGCCACACCGTCCTCGCGGCCCGGGCGCAGCCGTCCGATGACGACGAACATGACGAGGGCAGCGAGCCCCAGCACGATCGACGTCCACACGTTCAGCCGCAGACCGAGGACCACCTCGGCGGTGTCGATGCGGAGCATCTCGATCCACACCCTGCCGAGGGTGTAGAGCGCGACGTAGGCCCAGAATACCCTCCCATGACCGAGTCTGTACCGACGGTCGAGCCAGATCAGCAGGGCGGCCGCGCCGAGGTTCCAGAGGATCTCGTAGAGGAACGTCGGGTGGAACAGGGTGCCCTCGGCGAACGAGGTGCCGGTGGCGGTGTTCAGCCGCTGGATGACCTCGGGGTCGATCTCCAGGCCCCAGGGCAGGGTCGTCGGCGCGCCGAAGAGCTCCTGGTTGAACCAGTTGCCGAGCCGTCCGATCGCCTGCGCGACGAGCAGCCCGGGCGCGAGGGCGTCCGCGAAGGAGCTCAGACGCACGCCCTTGCGGCGGCACCCGATCCACGCGCCGACGGCACCGAGCGCGACCGCGCCCCAGATACCGAGACCGCCCTGCCAGATGTACAGGGCACGGACCGGGTCGCCGCCCTCCCCGAAGTAGGGGTCGGGGGTCGAGATCACGTGGTACAGGCGGCCGCCGACGATGCCGAACGGCACGGCCCAGAACACGATGTCGAGCACGTCGTCGGGGTCCCCGCCGCGCGCCTCCCACCGCTTCATGGTCATCCACGCCGCGACGACGATCCCCACGAGGATCGCCAGCGCGTAGGCGCGCACGGGCACCGGGCCCAGGTACCAGACGGACTCGGCGGGGCTCGGGATCGACGCGGCGACCTGGCCGATGGTGGTCACGAAGGTCCTCCGGTGGTGCTCGTACGGGCACGTGCCACGCCGTCGGCGAGCTCGGCGGTCACCCGGCCCAGCGCGTCCAGGCGGGCGGCCCACGGGTCGTCGCCGAGCAGCGTGCGCACCAGTGCGGAGCCGACGATGACGCCGTCCGCGTAGCGCCCGACCTCCGCGGCGTGGTCACCGGTGCTGACGCCGATGCCGACGCAGACGTGCTCGGCGCCCGCGGCGCGGGTGTCCGCGACGAGCTGCTCGGCACGTCGCCCCACGGCCGCGCGGGCGCCCGTGACGCCCATCGTCGAGGAGGCGTAGACGAACCCGCGCGACGCCCGCGCGGTGAGCTGCAGGCGCTCCGGGGTGGAGCTCGGCGCGACGAGGAAGACCTTGTCGAGGTCGTGCTCGTCGGCAGCCGCGACCCACTCGCCGGCCTCGTCGGGGATGAGGTCGGGCGTGATCATGCCCGCTCCACCCGCGGCGGCGAGGTCCCGCGCGAACGCTCCCACCCCGTAGCGCAGCACCGGGTTGTAGTACGACATGACGAGCGTCGGCACGCTGCCGCCCGAGCGGTCCGCGACCGCCTCGACCACCCGCAGCACGTCGCGCACGCGCGCACCGGCCGCCAGCGCGGCCTCGGCGGCGGCCTGGATGACGGGACCGTCCATCACCGGGTCGGTGTACGGCACGCCGATCTCGACGACGTCCACGCCGGCGTCGACCATCGTCGTCACGGCCTCTACCGACCGCGCGACGTCCGGGTAGCCGACGGGCAGGTAGCCCACGAGGGCCGGACGGCCCTGGGCGCGCAGGGCGTCGAGCCGGGCGCCGGTGCGCGAGGTCGTGGTGGTGCTCACCGCTCCTCCTCCGCGTCCGGCAGCAGGCCGAACCATCGTGCGGCCGTGGCCACGTCCTTGTCGCCACGTCCGGAGAGGTTCACCAGCACCACCTGGTCGGTGCGTCCCTCGGCGACGAGGCGGCGGCCGACCCGCAGCGCCCCGGCGAGCGCGTGCGCGGACTCGATGGCGGGGATGATGCCCTCGGTGCGGCAGAGCAGGCGGAAGGCGTCCATGGCCTCGGTGTCGGTCACCGGCTCGTACGTGGCGCGCCCGAGGTCGTGCAGCCACGAGTGGGCCGGGCCGACGCTCGGGTAGTCCAGGCCCGCCGAGACCGAGTGGCTGGGCCGGGTCTGGCCGTCGTCGTCCTGCAGCAGGTACGACCGCGCGCCGTGCAGGACCCCGGGTGCACCACCGGAGAAGCGGGCCGCGTGCCGACCGGAGTCGACCCCCTCGCCGCCGGCCTCGAAGCCGTACAGCTCGACGCCCTCGTCGTCGAGGAACGCGTTGAACAGGCCGAGCGCGTTCGAGCCGCCGCCGACGCACGCGGCGACGACGTCGGGCAGGCGGCCGACGCGGTCGAGCACCTGCTCGCGCGCCTCCTCGCCGATGATCCGGTGGAACTCGCGGACCATCTCGGGGAACGGGTGCGGGCCGGTGACGGTGCCGAGCAGGTAGTGCGTGTCCTCGACGTTGGTCACCCAGTCGCGCAGCGCCTCGTTGATGGCGTCCTTGAGGGTGCGGGTGCCGACGGCGACGGGCACGACCGTGGCGCCGAGCAGCTCCATGCGGGCGACGTTCAGCGCCTGACGGCGGGTGTCCTCCTCGCCCATGTAGACGACGCACTCGAGGCCCAGGAGCGCGGCCGCGGTGGCGGTGGCGACGCCGTGCTGGCCGGCCCCGGTCTCGGCGATCACGCGGGTCTTGCCCATGCGCTGGACGAGCAGCGCCTGCCCGAGGACGTTGTTGATCTTGTGCGAACCGGTGTGGTTGAGGTCCTCGCGCTTGAGGAACACCCGCACGTCACCGGGCTCCCCGCCCGCGTGCGCGGCGAACCGGGGCACCTCGGTCAGCGGCGACGGGCGGCCCGTGTAGTCACGGTGGAGCCGTGTGAGCTCCGCCGCGAACGCGGGGTCGCCCTGCGCCTTGCGGAACTCGGTCTCGAGCTCGTCGAGGGCGGCGATCAGCGCCTCGGGGACGTAGCGGCCGCCGAACGGCCCGAAGTACGGGCCCTGGACGTCGGCGAGCCGGCCGGCCACCTGGTGCGCCAGCGTCTCGGTCAGCGCGTCGCGCACGGGCTGGTCAGGCACGGTCGCTCCTTGGTCGGTGTCGGGGGGTTCGGTCGGGGCGGGCGCCGCCGTCAGGGCTGCGCGGCGGGCCGCACCGACCACAGCGAGGGGTGCGCGCCCGCGGCGACGAGGTCGGCGACGGACCGTCGCGGCTCGCCGTCGGTCACCAGGGCCTCGCCGACGAGCACCGCGTGGGCGCCGGCGCGAGCGTACTCGAGCACGTCGTGCGGCCCGCGCACGCCGGACTCGGCCACACGCACGACGTCGTCGGGGATGAGGGGTGCGAGGCGGGCGAACGTGCCGCGGTCGACCTCGAGGGTCTTGAGGTCGCGGGCGTTGACGCCCACCACCCGCGCGCCGGCGTCGAGCGCCCGGCGCACCTCGTCGGCGGTGTGCGCCTCGACGAGCGCCGTCATGCCGAGGGAGTGCACCCGCTCGATCAGCGACGTGAGCACGGTCTGCTCGAGGGCCGCCACGATGAGCAGGACGACGTCGGCGCCGTGGGCGCGCGCCTCCCACACCTGGTAGGGCGTGACGACGAAGTCCTTGCGCAGCACGGGCACGTCCACCCGGGCGCGGACGGCGTCGAGGTCGGCGAGGCTGCCGCCGAAGCGGCGCTCCTCGGTGAGCACGGAGATGACGCTCGCGCCACCGGCCGCGTACTCCGCGGCGAGGGCGGCAGGGTCGGTGATCGGGGCGAGGTCACCCTTGGACGGGCTGGACCGCTTGACCTCCGCGATGACGGCGACCCTGTCCTCCGACAGCAGCCGGCCGCAGCACTCGAGGGCTCCCGGCACCTTGGCGGCGCGCTCCTTGAGCTCGTCGAGCGAGGT
Source organism: Isoptericola dokdonensis DS-3 (assembly GCF_001636295.1). Classification (NCBI taxonomy): domain Bacteria; kingdom Bacillati; phylum Actinomycetota; class Actinomycetes; order Micrococcales; family Promicromonosporaceae; genus Isoptericola; species Isoptericola dokdonensis. Next base: position 796,872 of record NZ_CP014209.1, read on the forward strand.
GCGCGCCTGGCGCACGGCAAGGTCTTCGCGAACACCCGCGACGATGTCCTCCAGGACTGTCATGCGTCTCCCCTCCCCCGGTCGTGTCCTGCCATCGTAGGCCCGGTTCGCCCAGCGGATGACCACCGCCCGAGGCGCGAGACGCACCGTCGGCGACGTGGTGCGGATCACGTCCGGCGCGTCAGGAGATCGTTACGGCACCGTGACGCGGCGCACGCCGCCGCCACGCAGCACGACGCCCGCGCCCCGGGGACGGGGCGCGGGCGTCGTGGTGGAGTCTCAGTGACCGGAGCCGGCGCGCTTGGGCACCACGCCCGGCTTGGGCTGGCCGTAGCCCATGTTGCGCAGGACGACACCGACGACGAGGGCGCCCGCGGCGATCGCGAGGCCGACCCAGAACAGCACGAAGGGCACGCCCGGCAGGACGCCGACCGACGAGACGAGGGCGCCCAGGATCACGCCGATCATGGCGGTCCAGGCGGCGACGGTGTGCCCGTGGTTGGTGGGCGGGACCGCCTCCGGCAGGTAGATCGGCTCGGCGGTGCGGTTCTCGGTCATGGGTGTCTCCGGCCTCTCGGTCACGTGATGCGGGGTCAACACTACCGGTCCGCCGAGGGGTCGGTCCCCCCGGACAGGGCGTCCCAGTCGGACTGCGCGTCCGGTGCGGCGCCGACGGCGGGGCCCGGTGCGGCGCCGGCGCGCTCGTGCCGCCCGCCGGAGGCCTGCCACGACGACGCGCCCAGCAGCGCGGCGACGGAGACCAGGACGATCGCGAGACCGACGACGACGGCCAGCCACGGCCACGGCGTCACGCTCACCGCCGAGGTGAGGGTCGTGACGCCGGCCGCGTCCGCCGCGCCGGCCACCGCGGGGGCCTCGGGGTCGAGCAGCACCGCCACCGCCCCGCCACCGACGGCCAGGCCGCCCAGCAGCGCGACCACCAGCGCGACGCGACGCGCCACCGCGCCGGCGAGGGTGGTCGCCAGCGCGCAGGCGAGCGTGACGAACGCCGCCGCGCTGACGGCAGGCGCCGCCGTCGTCCCGGTGACCTCCACCGTGACCTGCGGCTCGAGCGCGGTCGCGACGGTGGTGCGCAGCCACACGGGGGCGGACACGGCGAACGCGGCCCCGCCCAGCAGCAGGAGCGCGACGACCGCCCGCGAGCGGCTCCGGATCGCGGGGCTCATGCGTCGCCCAGGTCGGTGAAGCGGGCCGCGAGCTGGACCGCGCGCACCGCGGCGGCCGCCTTGTTGCGCGACTCCGCGTACTCCAGGGCCGGCACCGAGTCGGCGACGATCCCGCCGCCCGCCTGCACCGACGCCCGGCCGTCGCGCAGGAACGCCGTGCGGATCGCGATGGCCATGTCCATGTTCCCGCCGAAGTCGAGGTACCCGCAGGTACCGCCGTAGATCCCCCGCGACGCGGGCTCGAGCTCGTCGATCAGCGCGATCGCGCGCGGCTTCGGCGCGCCCGACAGGGTGCCCGCCGGGAACGTGGCCCGCAGTGTGTCGAGCGCGGTCGCCCCGTCCCGCAGCCGCCCGACCACGGTCGAGCACAGGTGCATGATGTGGCTGAAGCGTCGGGTCACCATGAACTCGACGACCTCTACGGAGGTCGGCTCGCACACCTTGACCAGGTCGTTGCGCGACAGGTCGACGAGCATCAGGTGCTCCGCGCGTTCCTTGGGGTCGGCGATGAGCTCCTCGCCGAGCTCGACGTCCTCCTCGACCGTCGCGCCCCGGGGGCGCGACCCGGCGATCGGGTAGGTGGTGACGTGCCCGGCGTCGACCTTGACCAGCGTCTCCGGGCTGGACCCGACGACGGCGAAGTCGCGGTCGCGGTGGTCACGGAGCTGGAAGTAGTACATGTAGGGGCTCGGGTTGATCGTCCGCAGCGCCCGGTAGACGTCGAGCGGGTCGGCCGGGCAGTCGAGGTCGAGGCGCTGGGACAGCACCACCTGGAACACCTCGCCGTCGCGGATGGCCTCCTGCCCGGCCCGCACCGCGTCCTCGAACTCGGCGCGGGTCGACCGGAACTCCAGCGCGGGCTCCGGCCCGTCGCCGAGCACGGTCCGCACCGGCGCGGTCGGGCTTGCCAGGCGTGCGGCCAGCGCGTCGAGACGGGCGACGGCGTCGGCGTGCGCCTCGTCGACCCGCTCGTCGGTGGCGTCACCGTTCACGGCGTTCGCCACGAGCCACACGGCGCCCGTGTGGTGGTCGACGGCGACGAGGTCGGTCGCCAGGGTGAGGGCGACCTCGGGCACGTCGAGCTCGTCGGGCGCGGTCGCCGGCAGGGTCGGCTCCCAGTGCCGCACGACGTCCCAGCCCATCGCCCCGACGAACCCGCCCGTCAGCGGGGGCAGCCCGTCGATCGGCTCGCTGCGCAGCGCCTCCAGGGCGGCACCGAGGACGTCCAGGACGTCGCCCTCGGTCGGGATGCCCGCGGGCACGTCGCCGCGCCACACGGCCCGGCCGCCGTCGGACAGCAGCGTCGCGCGCGCCTCCACGCCCACGAACGACCAGCGCGCCCACGCGCCGCCCGCCTCGGCCGACTCGAGCACGAACGTGCCCGGACGGCCCTGCGCGAGCGTGCGGTACAGACCCACCGGGGTGACGTCGTCGGCCAGCACCCGGCGCACGACCGGGATGACGCGGCGGTCCCGGGCGAGGTCGCGGAACGTCTCCAGGCCCGGCCAGGTCGCGCCCCAGGCGAGCTGCTCGGACGTCGGTGCGACGGCAGCGGGGGCGGGCGTGGCGGGCGTGGTGGTCACCGGTTCTCCTCGGGGTCGGGGTGGCCGACGACGGCGGGCAGCGCGCCGCCGGCCTCGAAGCAGGTCCGGGCCCCGGTGTGGCACGCGGCGCCCACCTGGTCGACCCGCACGAGCAGGGCGTCGCCGTCGCAGTCGATCGCGACGGAGCGCACGTACTGACGGTGCCCGGAGGTGTCCCCCTTGCGCCAGTACTCGCCGCGCGACCGGCTCCAGAACGTCACCCGGCCCGTGGTCAGCGTGCGGTGCAGGGCCTCGTCGTCCATCCAGCCGAGCATCAGCACGTCACCGGTGTCGTGCTGCTGCACGATCGCGGCGACGAGCTCGTGCTCGTCCCGCTTGAGGCGGTCGGCGACGGACTTCTCGAGCGAGGTCTGGTTCTGCACGCAGGCATCCTTTCACGCCGGGTCGGCTCCCCGGACGCCGTCTCAGCGGGTCTGGGCCACCCAGCTCGCGTGCATGCGGGCGTACACGCCGTCCGCCGCCGCGAGGTCGTCGTGGTGCCCCACCTCGACGACGTGGCCGTCGTCCACCACGACGACGAGGTCGCTCGCCTCGGCCGTGGAGAGCCGGTGCGCGATGGTGATCGTCGAGCGGCCGGAGGTCAGCGTGTCCAGGGCACGCGCGATGCGCACCTCGGTGGCGGGGTCGACGGCGGAGGTCGCCTCGTCGAGGACGAGCAGGTCGGGCGCCGCGAGGTAGGCGCGCGCGACCGCGACGAGCTGCCGCTCCCCCGCCGACAGCGCCTCGCCGCGCTGCCCCACGTCGGTGTCGAGCCCGCCGGGCAGCCCGGCGACCCAGTCCGCCAGCCCGAGCGCGGCGAACGCCGCCGTGACGCGGGCCCGCACCTCGGGGTCGGCCGGGTCGGCCGTGGGACCGCGCAGGCCGTAGGCCGCGTTGGTGAGCACGGTGCCGTCGAAGAGGAAGCCCTCCTGCGGGACGAGCACCACCCGCTCGCGCAGCCGCGCGAGCGGGATGCGGCGCAGGTCCACGCCGTCCAGCTCGACGCTGCCCTCGGTCGGGTCCATGAGCCGCGTGGCCAGCTTCGCGATCGTCGTCTTGCCCGACCCGGTCCGGCCGACCACCGCGATCTTGCGGCGCGCGGGCAGATCCAGGTCGACGCCGTGCAGCACCTCCGGCCCGTCGGGGTAGGAGTACCGGACGCCCCGCAGCGTGACCCGGGCGTCGCCGCGCGGGCTGTCGGCGGCGTCGGCCCCCGGGTCGGGGACGTCGAGCGGCGTGTCCACGACGGCGATGACGCGCCGCCACCCGGCGACGGCGTTCTGGAGCTCGTTGAGGATCTCCGTGGCCATCTGCACCGGACCGGTGAAGAGCTGCACGAGGAACAGGAAGGCGACGAGCTCACCGGCCGTGAGATGGCCGCCGATCCCGAGGTAGGTGCCCGCCACGACCACGACGGCGAGCACGAGGTTCGCCATGAGCGTGCCGGAGGAGAAGACGGCCGCGACGAGCACCTGGGCGCGGCCCTGCGCCAGCCGCGTCTCCTCGACGGCGGCGTCGATGCGCCGTCCGGTCCGCGCGGCGACTCCGTACGCCCGGACGGTCTCGGCGCCGACGACCGCCTCCGACACCGCGCCCAGCATCGCGCCGACCCGCGCGCGGACCTTGGCGAAGCGGCCGCCGACCGACCGCTGGGCGTGCCGCAGCACGAGGAACAACGGCACGAAGCAGACCCACACCACGACCGTCAGCACCGGCGAGTAGACGGCCATGAGCACCGTGGCCACGGCGATCTGCAGGCTGGAGACGAGCAGCATGATGCCGCCCCACTGGACGAACAGCGAGATCGTGTCGACGTCGCCGGTCACGCGCGAGACGAGCGATCCGCGCCGTTCCGAGCCCTGGGAGAGGGTCGACAGGTCGTGCACGTGCCGGAACGCCCGCACGCGCAGGCCCGCCAGACCGGCCTCGGTGGACCGGAAGAGCCGGACGTTGACCACGGCCGTGCACATCCCGGCCACGACGATCGCGCCCGCGGCGAGGCCCGTGAGGAGGGCGATCCGGCCGGCGTCGGGGCCGCCGGCGGCGAGGATGCCGTCGTCGACGGTGCGCTGCACGGTGAGGGGCACGACCACGCGGCCGGCGGCGGCGACCACGGCGATCGCGAGGGTGAGCCACAGCCCGTGCACGATCTGCGGGGAGATCGCCACGCCGCGGCGCAGCGTGGCGAGCACGCCGAGGTCGCTGGCGACGGCGATGCGGGAGTCGGTCATCGGACGACCTCCTGGTCCTCGTCGGCGACGGACGGCTCGACGGCGGCGTCCGGGTCCTCGACGGCCCGCTCGTCGGCGCGCTCCTCGCGGCGGCGCTCCGTCTCGGCCTCGTAGGCGGTGGCGAGCGCGCGGTACCCGGCGTCGCGGGCGAGCAGCTCGCCGTGGGTGCCGACGTCGACGACGCGTCCGGCCTCCAGGTGCACGACGACGTCGGCCATCGCGACCGACGACATGCGGTAGGCGACCATGACGACCGTCGTCGGCCGCCGGCCGCCCTCGCCGTGGGCGAGCCCCGCGAGGATCTCCTGCTCGACCCGCGGGTCGACGGCGCTGGTGGCGTCGTCGAGCACGAGCAGGCGCGGGCGCCGCACGAGCGCGCGGGCCAGGGCCAGGCGCTGCCGCTGCCCGCCGGACAGGTTCGCGCCGCGCTCGCCCAGCGGCGCGTCGAGGCCGTCGGGCAGCGCGGACACGACGTCGTCGACGCGGGCGAGCCGCAGGGCCTGCCAGACCTGCTCGTCGACCTCGGGCGAGACCTCGTCGGCCAGGGTCACGTTGGCCCGCACCGTGTCCTCGAAGACGAACGTCTGCTGCGCGACGAGCGCGACCTGCGCGGGCACCTGGCCGTCGGCGAGGTCACGGACGTCCGCGCCGTCGAGGCGCACCACGCCCCGCGTGGGGTCGCTCAGTCGGCTCAGCAGGGACACCAGCGTCGTCTTACCGGCACCGGTGGGGCCGACGACCGCGACCGTGGTGCCGGGCGTGACGTCGAGGTCGACGCCGTCGAGCAGCGTGATCCGGCGACCCGCCACCGGCACGTCGACGCCCACGCCCTCCAGCCGGACGGCGAGGCCCTCCTCGCCGCCGGGCAGGGTGCCGGCACCCGCGGCGAGCTCGCCGCGGGTGTCGAGCACCCGGCTGATGCGGTCGTGACCGACCAGCCCGCGCGGCAGCTCGCCGAGCACCCAGCCGAAGGCGCGCACGGGCACGGCCATGAGGGTGAGGAGGTAGGCGGCGGTGACGACGTCGCCGACGTCGACCGCGCCGGTCGACGCGCGCCACGCCCCCACCCCGAGCACCAGCAGGGTGCCGAGGTTCGGCAGGAGCTCGACGACGGGGTCGAAGATCGCCCGCACGACGCCGACGCGCACGTTGGCCTGTCGCAGCGCGTCGGTCCGCTCCGCGAAGCGGGCCTCCTCCCGGTCGGCGGTGCCGAGGGCCTTGACCAGCAGCGCCGCCTCGAAGGACTCGTGCGCGACGTCCGCGACGTCGGCGCGCAGCTGCTGCGCGCGGGTCGCGGCCGGGTCCATGTAGCGCTGGAACACGAGGTTCGCGGCGATGGTGGCCGGGATGACGACGAGCGCCGCGGCGGCGAGCCACGGGTCGATGGCGAGCAGCATCACCGTGGCGACGCCGATCATCACCACGACGCCGAGCGCGAACGGCAGCGGGTTGAACACGCCGGTGGCGGCCTCGACGTCGGCGCTGGCGTTGGACAGGAGCTGCCCGGCCGGGTGCGCGCGGTGCCAGGACATCGGCAGCCGCAGGAACTGGCGGGTCAGGGCGCGCCGGTGGTGCGCCTGGATCCCCACGTACCCCCAGCCGGCCCAGATCCGGCGGAAGGCGACCGAGACCGCGAGGGTGACCGCGACGCCCACGAGCACGAGGCCGGCGAGCCAGACGTCGCCGCGGGCCGCCTCGTCGCCGGCGATGGCGGGCACGACGACGGCGTCCGTGGCCCAGCCGACGGCGCGGCTGATCGCCACGGTGGTCGCACCGAACACGGCGGCGGCCAGCACCGCCAGCAGGTAGAGCCGGGGCCGGGTCCGCATGCCGCGCCACATCAGGGCGGCGCTGCGTCGCAGCCGCGACCCGCTCAGCGTGGCCGGGCGGTCGTCGGCGGGCACCTCGGGCACAGGGGGTCCTCACGTTCCGTCCAGGGGGGTCGAATCGATCCTAGCGCCCCGGGCAACCGGATTCCGCCCGTCGCCGCACGGCCCCCGGAGCGTCAGCGGACGACGACGCCCGCCGCGCGCATCGCGTCCTTGACCTGGCCGACCGTCAGCGCGCCGAAGTGGAAGACGCTGGCCGCCAGCACGGCGTCCGCCCCTGCGCGGGCGGCCTCGACGAAGTGCTCGGGGGTCCCGGCACCGCCCGACGCGATGAGCGGGACCGTCACCCGCTCGCGCACGGCACGGAGCATCTCCAGGTCGAACCCGCCCGTCGTGCCGTCGGCGTCCATCGAGTTGAGCAGGATCTCCCCCGCGCCCAGCCCGGCCGCGCGCTCCGCCCACTCCACGGCGTCGATGCCCGTGCCGCGGCGGCCGCCGTGCGTCGTGACCTCGTACCCCGACGGGGTGGTCACCTCGCCCGTGACCCGACGCGCGTCGACCGACAGGGTGAGGACCTGGTTCCCGAACCGGTCCGCGATCTCCGCGACCAGCTCCGGGCGGGCGATGGCGGCGGTGTTGACACCCACCTTGTCGGCCCCGGCCCGCAGCAGCCGGTCGACGTCGTCCGTGGAGCGCACCCCGCCGCCCACGGTCAGCGGGACGAACACCTGGTCGGCCGTGCGCCGCACGACGTCCACCATCGTCTCCCGGTTCCCGGACGACGCCGACACGTCGAGGAACGTCACCTCGTCCGCGCCCTCGGCGTCGTACCGCGCCGCGAGCTCGACCGGGTCCCCGGCGTCGCGCAGGTTCTCGAAGTTCACGCCCTTGACCACCCGGCCGGCGTCGACGTCCAGGCACGGGATCACACGGACAGCCACGGTCATGCGCAGGTCACCCTTCTTCGGTGGTGCCGGCGGGCTCGCGCCCGCCGGAGGCCTCGTCGGTGGTGCCGCCGTCCTCGCCCTCGGCGGGCGGGACCTCCTCGGTCACCTGGTAGCGGGCGTCGAGGACGTCGACGACGTAGACGATCGTCTCCTCGGCGAGCTCGTTGCCGGTGCCGCCGTGCGCCAGGTTCGGCGGCGCCACCAGCAGGACGCGCGAGCCGACCGACTGCTCCAGCAGGCCCTGGTCCCACGCCTCGACGAGCTGGCCGATCCCGATCGTCGCGGACTGCGGCGCCACGCCCGCACCCCAGCTGGAGTCGACCACCGTCCCGTCGCTCCAGCGCACGGCCACGTAGCGGGCGGTGACGACCTGTCCCACGGAGACCTGCGGGCCGTTGCCGCGCTGCACCGGCTGCACGACGAGCTCCTGCGGCGGGTCCGCGTCGGGCACCACGACGCGCGGCGACCCGTCGGTCTCGCGCAGCACCTGGGGCAGCCCCTCGGGCACCTCCACGGGCTCGCCCGCCGCGACGGTCGGCAGCACGTCCACGACGAGGACGACCGGGACGCCGTCGTCCTCCTCCACGAGGAGCACCCGGGCGCCGACCCGCTTGCCGCGCAGCGAGTCGTAGAGGTTCTGCCCGAGCGCCTCGGGCGTCATGTCGTACCAGGCCGGCGCGTCCTGGAAGGTCGAGGTGATGACGCTCCCGTCGCGCCCGTCCTCGGCGTACATGTCCAGCAGCACCGCGCCACCGTCCTCGAGCACGTCACCGGTGCCCTGCAGCAGGGTGCGCGAACCCGCCCGGGACACGGCGTACGGCTGCGGGTAGTCCAGCTCGGGCGGCGCGCCCTGCGCGCCGACCACCTCGACCGGCACCTGCTCCGGCGGCGCCGAGGGCGTCACCTGCGACCACACCGACGACGAGCAGCCGGCCGCCAGCAGCACCGCCGCGACCGTGGCGCCCGCGAGGGCGCGGCGGAGACGGGTGGTGGGGAGCACCGGGACAGTCTGCCACGACCGACCGGCACCACCTGCGCGCTCACATCGACTCGATGAGCCGCTCCACCCGCTCGTCGACGCTGCGGAACGGGTCCTTGCACAGCACCGTGCGCTGCGCCTGGTCGTTGAGCTTGAGGTGCACCCAGTCGACCGTGTAGTCGCGGCGCGCGTCCTGGGCGGCCCGGACGAAGTCGCCGCGCAGCTTGGCGCGCGTCGTCTGCGGCGGGACGGCCGTCGACTCGAACACCTCGAGGTCCGTGACGATCCGTTCCACCATGCCGCGGGCGGCGAGCAGGTTGTACAGCCCCTCGGTGCGGGAGATGTCGTGGTAGGCGAGGTCGAGCCGGGCGATCCGCGGGTCGTCGAGCTCCAGCCCGTGCTTGGCCCGGTAGCGGTCGATGAGCCGCAGCTTGATCACCCAGTCGAGCTCGCGGTCCACCAGGCTGAGGTCCCCCGACTCCAGCGCGCGCAGCCCCCGCTCCCACAGGTCCAGCACCTGCTTCACCTGCGGGGTGGGGTCCACGTGCGCGTCCACGTGCTCCCGCACCCGCTGGTAGTACTCGGCCTGGATGTCGACGGCCGTCGCGGTGCGCCCGTTCGCGAGCTGGACGAGGTGCAGCCCGGTGGAGTCGTGGCTGATCTCCCGGATCGCCCGGATCGGGTTCTCCAGGCTGAGGTCGCGCACCGGGACGCCGGCCTCGACCAGCCGCAGCACGAGGTCGGTCGCGCCGACCTTGAGCATCGTCGTCGACTCCGACATCGACGAGTCGCCGACGATGACGTGCAGGCGCCGGTAGTGCTCGGCGTCCGCGTGCGGCTCGTCGCGCGTGTTGATGATCGGGCGCGACCGCGTCGTCGCGCTGGAGACGGCCTCCCAGATGTGGTCGGCCCGCTGGGACAGGCAGTACGTCGCTCCGCGCGGGGTCGGCAGCACCTTGCCCGCGCCCGTGAGCACCTGCCGGGTGATGAGGAACGGCACGAGCACGTCGCTCAGCCGGGAGAAGTCGCCCTGCCGGCGCACCAGGTAGTTCTCGTGGCAGCCGTAGCTGTTGCCGGCCGAGTCCGTGTTGTTCTTGAACAGGTGGACCTTGCCCGGCAGCCCCTCGTGCTCCAGGCGCTGCTGGGCGTCCGCGACCAGGCCCTCGAGGATCCGCTCACCGCCCCGGTCGTACGCCACGAGCTGGCGGACGTCGTCGCACTCGGCCGTCGCGTACTCCGGGTGCGAGCCGACGTCGAGGTACAGCCGGGACCCGTTGCGCAGGAACACGTTCGACGACCGGCCCCACGCGACGACCTTGCGGAACAGGTAGCGCGCCACCTCGTCCGCGCTCAGACCACGGCCGTCCTCGGCCGCGCACGTCACCCCGTACTCCGTCTCCAGCCCGAAGATGCGTCGGTCCATGGCCGTCCCCCTCAGTTCTCGTCGCCGGCCAGCAGGCCCGCGAGCGCCTCGCCCTGGAGCCGCCGGAACGCGCGCCGCGGGCGGCGCCGGTCCAGCACGGCGACCTCCAGGCCGGCGGCCGGGATGTCGCGCTCCTCGCCGGCGGGCACGACCGTGCCGTCCGCCGACACCGCGCCGAGCGTGCGCACCGCGAGCCGCAGCGCCTCCGCCAGGCCCATGCCCTCCGACCAGCCGTCCCGCACCCGGGCGGTGAGGTGCTCGGCCTGCCCGCCCATGACGACGAACCCGTGCTCGTCGGCCACGGACCCGTCGTAGGACAGGCGGTACACCTGGTCCTCGGCCGGGGAGGCGCCCACCTCGGCCACCACCAGCTCCACCTCGAGCGGCTTCGACTCGGTGGTGAACACCGTGCCGAGGGTCTGGGCGTACGCGTTCGCCAGCCCGCGGGCCGTGACGTCCGCTCGGTCGTAGGAGTACCCGCGCAGGTCGGCGTAGCGCACGCCCGCCACCCGCAGGTTCTCGAACTCGTTGTACTTGCCCACGGCGGCGAACGCGATGCGGTCGTAGATCTCCGAGATCTTGTGCAGCGCCCGGGACGGGTTCTCCGTCGCGAACGCGATGCCGTCGTCGTGGGCCAGGACGACGACGGACCGGCCGCGGGCGATGCCCTTGCGGGCGAAGTCCGCCCGGTCCTTCATCAGCTGCTCGGGCGAGACGTAGAACGGCATGCTCATGCGCGCACCCCTCCCGCGTCCCCGCCGCGACGGTCCGCGACGATCCGTTCCACGACCACGGCCAGGTCGTCGTCGGCCACCCGCTGGTAGCCCTCCACGTCCACCGTGGCCACGACGGGCCAGATGCGCCGGACGGTGTCCGGCCCCCCGGTGGCGCTGTCGTCGTCGGCGGCGTCGTAGAGCGCCTCCACGGCCACGGCCACGGCGTCCGCGGCGTCCAGGCCGGGGCGCCACAGCTTCTTCAGCGCGCCGCGCGCGAACACCGAGCCCGATCCCACCGAGTGGTGGTCGTGCTCCTCGTAGCGACCGCCGGTGACGTCGAAGCTGAACAGCCGGCCGGTGCCGCGGTCCAGGTCGTAGCCGGCGAAGAGCGGCACGACGGCCAGGCCCTGCATGGCCAGCGGCAGGTTCCCGCGGATCATGGTCGACAGCCGGTTCGCCTTGCCGTCGAGCGACAGCAGGGAGCCCTCGATCTTCTCGTAGTGCTCCAGCTCGAGCTGGAACAGGCGCACCATCTCCACGGCGATCCCCGCCGAGCCAGCGATGCCCACGGCCGAGAACTCGTCCGCCGGGAAGACCTTCTCGATCTCGCGGCTCGCGATGAGGTGACCCATCGTGGCGCGCCGGTCGCCCGCCAGGACGACGCCGCGCGGCGCCCCCGGCCCGCCGAACGTCAGCGCCACGATGGTGGTCGCGTGGGGGGCGAGGTCTGCGCCCGGCGCCCCGCCCGGCGTCGGGCGGCGACCCGGGAGGAGGTCGGGCGCGTGGTCCGCGAGGAACTCCACGAACGAGCTCGACCCCGGCCGCAGGAACGCGTCGGGCAGGCGGCCGGCGGCCTCAGCGGCAGTCGTCACTCACTGACCGCCCTTCTGGACGAAGCCGCGCACGAACGACTCGGCGTTCGACTCCAGCACCTCGTCGATCTCCTCGAGCAGGGAGTCCACCTCGGCGTCGCGCTCCGAGGTCTGGGGGGCCGCCGCGGGCGGCGGGTCCTGGGCGTCGTCGTCGGGCGTGCGGTCGTCGTGCTGTCCCGAGATCCGTTCCTGACCGGCCATGGTTCCGCCTCCTTCGTCGTACCCCGTACGGGTGTGGTCAGCCTATGCCGATCGGGCACCGGTTGGCGCACCCGGCTCACGTGTCGCCGCGCAGACCCGCCAGCAGGGCGGCCGCGTCCGGGCTCGCGTCCAGCAGGGGGCCGATGTGCGCCCGGGTGCCGCGCAGGGGGTCGGGCATCGGCACGCGCTGCAGGGACGCCGTCCCGGGCACGTCGAAGATGACCGAGTCCCAGCTGGCGGCCGACACCTCGTCGGCGTACCGCTCCATCACCTCGCCGCGGAACCACGCGCGCGTGTCGGTGGGCGGGTGGTGCACGGCGTGCGCGACGTCGTCCTCCGACACCAGCCGCTCGACTGCACCCGCCGTCAGCAGCCGGTGGTAGACGCCGCGCTCGGGGCGCACGTCCGACCACTGCAGGTCCAGCGCCCGCAGGCGCGGGTGGTCCCACGCCAGGCCGTCGCGCGTGCGCATGCGCTCCAGCAGCCGCAGCTTCGCGACCCACTCGACCTCCCGCGCGCAGGCACCCGGGTCGACGGCGAGACGGTCCAGCACCGAGCGCCAGCGCTGCAGGACCTCCACCGAGTCGTCGTCGGTGCCGAGCGCGGCCAGCGCCCGCCCCACGATGTCGGCGTACGCGGCCTGGACCTCCAGCGCCGTGGCGGTGCCGCCGTCGGCGAGGTCCAGCGGGCGGCGCAGCCCGAGGTCGCGCGACACCCGGCGGACGTCGCCCACCGGGTCGGCCAGGCGCAGCGCCGCGAGCTCGGCGGCCGCGGGCACCCCCGCCTCGGCGAGCTCGTCGAGGTGCTCGGCCACCCACAGGACCAGCGACGTGGTGCCCAGCTTGAGGAAGGTGGCGACCTCCAGGTGGTTCGCGTCGCCGATGATGAGGTGCAGCCGGCGCCAGCGCGCGCGGTCCGCGTGCGGCTCGTCACGGGTGTTGACGATGGGGCGCCGCAGCGTGGTCTCCAGGCCCACCTCGGCCTCCATGTAGTCGGCGCGCTGGGAGAGCTGGAACCCCGCCTCGTCCCCCGTCGCGCCGAGCCCCACCCGGCCCGACCCGGTGAACACCTGGCGGGTCACGAGGAACGGCGTGAGGACGTCGACCAGGGTGCCGAAGGACAGCCGCCGGTCGACGAGGAAGTTCTCGTGCGTGCCGTAGCTGGCGCCCTTGCCGTCCACGTTGTTCTTGTAGAGCACCACCTCGGCGTCCGGCACCTGCGCGAGGCGCCGGCTGGCGGCGAGCATCACCCGTTCGCCGGCCACGTCCCACACCACCGCGTCCCGCGGGTTCGTCACCTCGGGCGACGAGTACTCCGGGTGCGCGTGGTCCACGTACAGTCGCGCCCCGTTGGTGAGGATGCAGTTCGCCGCGCTCGGGTCGTCGTACTCCTCGGTGGTGGGACGCTCCACCGTCTGGGTCGGGCCGTCCGACGCCGTCGGGCCGGACGGCGCGGGGGCGTCCGGGTCGTCGGTGAGCAGCGACGGGTGCGCGGAGGCCCGCTGCAGGTGGAACCCGCGGGCGTCGGCGAGAGGGTCCTCGTCGTCGTAGTCCCAGCGTGCCGGCGGGTGGCCGGGGCGCCCCCCCTGCACGCTCGCACGGTAGGTCGTCACGACCTGGGAGCTCATGAGCATCGGGTTGGCCATCGGGCGCCCCGGGGACAGCACCCCGTACTCGGTCTCGATGCCCATCACGCGTCGCACGGTCACGACGCCACCCTATGCGCCCTGGTCCGGGTGCTGCCGGGTCGTCCGCGGGCGGCACCGCGCGCGCCGTGCGCGAGGCGGCTCCGGGCGCCGGGGAGCGACACGAGTCAACGGCGACTTAGGATTCTCCCGTGTCCGACTGGTTCGAGTCCGCCGTCCGCGGCGGCGAGTGCGCAGACCTCGCGCGAGGGGTCGACTGGTCGCGCACTCCCCTCGGCGACCCGTCGACCTGGGCGCCCGCCCTGCGCAGCGCCGTCGAGCTGTGCTTCAGCACCCGGTTCGCCGTGCTGGTCACCTGGGGACCCGAGCTCACGATGATCTACAACGACGGCTACCGCGAGATGCTCGGCACCGACCTCCACCCCCAGGCGATGGGCGCGTCGGCGGCCGAGCTGTGGGGGCACGTCTGGGCCGACATCGGCCCGCTGTTCACCGAGGTCCTGGCCACGGGCACCCCGACGTGGGACGTCGACCTGCTGCTGTGGATGCAACGCTCCGGCTACACCGAGGAGACCCGCTTCACCTTCTCGTACAGCCCGCTGCGCGACGAGGACGCCGTCGTCCGCGGCGTGCTGGACATCGCGACCGAGACGACCGACCAGGTGGTGGACCGGCGTCGGCTCGCCCTGCTGGGCAGGCTCGCGACCGCCCTGCAGGGGCACCGCGACCAGGTCGACGACACGGCCCGCATCGTCACGGAGGTCCTGGGCGGCAACCAGGACATCACCGCCGCCCACCTCTACCGCGGCGACGACCCCGTCGCGACCATCGGGCCCGCACCGGACGCGGCGACCACGCTGCTCGCCCGGGTCCACCGCACGGGCCGGGCCGTCTGGCACGACCACCTGCTGGCCACCCCCGTGGGCGACGGCCGACCGGACGGCCCCGCCGAGGTGCTGCTGCTCCGCGGCAACCCGCACCGCCCCCTCGACGCGGCCCACCGGGGCTTCCTCGAGCTGGTGGCCGCCACGATCGGCACCGCACTCGCCGAGGGCGCCGCGCACCGCCGCCGGATCGCCCGCATGCGGACCGTCAGCGACGCCCTGCAGCACGCCATGGTGCCGGACACGCCGCCGTCGTCGCGCTGGGAGACCCGCTACCGGCCGGCGGACGACACCCTCTTCGTCGGCGGGGACTGGTTCGACGTCGTCGAGCTGCCGGACGGGCGGTTCGGGCTGGTGGTCGGCGACTGCGTCGGCCACGGCGTCGACGCCGCCACCAGCATGGGCCGCCTCAGCAGCGCCGGGCGTGCGCTCATGCTGTCGGGGGCGGGGCCCGCCCGCACGCTCGAGCTGCTCGACGACTTCGCCCGCACCGTGCCCGGCACCGAGTTCACCACCGTGTTCTGCGGGGTCGTCGACCGGGCCGCCGGGACCCTCACCTACTCGAGCGCCGGCCACCTGCCGGGACTGGTCGTCCACGACGGCTGCGAGCGGTCGGCGTGGCTCGAGGACGCGCAGGGCACGCCGCTCACCCTGCACCGCGGCCCCCGGCCCGAACGGACCACCAGGCTGTCCCGGGGCGACACCGTCGTGCTGTACACCGACGGCCTCGTCGAACGTCGCGGCGAGCACCTCCGCACCGGCCTCGACCGCCTCGTCGACGTCGCCCGCGAGGCGTGCCGGGGCGAGGTGCTCGCCGACCTCCCCGACCATCTGCTCGGCGGGATGCTGCCCACCGGGGCTCGCGACGACGTCGCGATCGTCGTCTACCGCGCCGACTGACGTCGGCCGACGCGGTCGACGACGTTCGCCCGTCAGAGGTACTGACCGGTCGAGCTCACCGTGTCGATGGTGCGAGGTGCGCCCTGCTCGCCCTTCTTCTGGAAGATCGTGCGGATGAAGACGATGCGCTCGCCCTTCTTGCCGCTGATCCGCGCCCAGTCGTCGGGGTTCGTGGTGTTGGGCAGGTCCTCGTTCTCGTGGAACTCGTCGACGCACGCCGACAGCAGGTGCTCGACGCGGATGCCGCGGTTGCCCGTGGCGAGGAGGTCCTTGATCGCGGACTTCTTCGCCCGGTCGACGACGTTCTGGATCATCGCGCCGGAGTTGAAGTCCTTGAAGTACAGGGTCTCCTTGTCGCCGCTGGCGTAGGTGACCTCGAGGAACTGGTTGTCCTCGTCCTCGGCGTACATGCGCTCGACGACCGAACGGATCATCGCGTCCACGGCGAGACCTCGGTCGCCGCCGTGCACCGTGAGGTCGTCGGCGTTGATCGGCAGGTCGGTGGTGAGGTACTTCGCGAAGATCTCCTTCGCGCCCTCGGCGTCCGGCCGCTCGATCTTGATCTTCACGTCGAGGCGGCCGGGGCGCAGGATCGCCGGGTCGATCATGTCCTCGCGGTTGGAGGCGCCGATGACGATGACGTTGTCGAGCCGCTCCACGCCGTCGATCTCCGCGAGGAGCTGCGGCACGATCGTCGTCTCGACGTCGGACGACAGCCCGGTGCCGCGGGTGCGGAACAGGGACTCCATCTCGTCGAAGAACACGACGACCGGCATGCCCTGGGACGCCTTCTCGCGGGCCCGGGCGAAGATCAGCCGGATGTGCCGCTCCGTCTCGCCGACGTACTTGTTGAGCAGCTCGGGGCCCTTGACGTTGAGGAAGTAGCTCTTGGCCGACGGCTCGCCGTCGCGCTCCGCCGAGACCATGGTGGACAGGGAGCTCGCCACCGCCTTGGCGATGAGCGTCTTGCCGCATCCCGGCGGGCCGTACAGCAGCACGCCCTTCGGCGGGCGCAGACCGTGCTCGCGGAACAGGTCCGGGTGGGAGAACGGCAGCTCGACGGCGTCCCGGATCGCCTCGATCTGCGGCCCGAGCCCGCCGATGTCCTCGTACGCGATGTCCGGGACCTCTTCGAGGACCAGCTCCTCGACCTCGGACTTCGGGACGATCTCGAACACGAAACCGCTGCGGACGTCGACCGTCAACGAGTCGCCGACGCGCAGCGGCGCCCCGGCGAGCGACCCCGCGAGCCGCACGACCCGCTCCTCGTCGGCGCGGCCGACGACCAGGACCCGGTCCTCGCCGAGCAGCTCCTTGACCGTGACGAGCTCGCCGGTGCGCTCGAAGCCGCCGGCGGACACGACCGTCATCGCCTCGTTGAGCTTGACCTCCTGGCCCGCGCGCACGCCGGTCAGGTCGAGGCTGGGGCTGGCCTGGAGGTGCATCTTGCGGCCCGACGACATGACGTCGACCGACCCGTCGTCGTGGGCGGCGAGGAACGTGGCGTACGTGCCCGGAGGCTTGGCGAGGTCGTCGATCTGCTTCTTCAGCTCGACGATCTGGTCGCGGGCAGCGCGCAGGGCGTCGGCGAGGCGTTCGTTCTTGGCGACCAGCAGGGCCAGCTGGGCGTCACGCCCCGCGGGCGTGACCACGGCGTCCGGGCGGGCAGGGTTGTCGGTCATCGCGTCCCCTCTCGTACGGCCCGGGTCGACTCCTCCGACGAGGAGACGTCCCCGGACACAGCACCTTACGGGTCAACACCGACGACGTGTGCGTCATTTCACGGTGCGGTCACGACGTTCACAGGATCAGGACCTCGCCGTGACCGCACCGAAACCTGCTGGGACCTCAGGCGGTCTGCTCGGGGGCCTGCCCGACCTCGCGCCGCACCTTGCGGATCTTCTTGTCCGACACGGGGCGCTCGCCGAGGTCCTCCTCGGTCCACTCCTCGGCCGGGCCGGGGTGCGCCCCCTTGGCGGGCCGACGCTTGCGCTCCGGCGGCACCACGCCGTCGGCGAGACGGCGGGCGCTGACGAGGAACCCGGTGTGCCCGATCATGCGGTGCTGCGGGCGCACGGCGAGACCCTCGAGGTGCCAGCCGCGGACCATCGACTCCCACGCGACCGGCTCGGAGAACCGGCCGTCGGCGCGCAGGTCCTCCGCCGTGCGGGACAGCTGGGTGGCGGTGGCGACGTAGCAGACGAGCACGCCGCCGGGGGCGAGGGCTCCGGCGACGGCGTCGACGTTCTCCCACGGCGCGAGCATGTCCAGCACGACGCGGTCCACGGTGCCGGGCTCCACGACGTCGGCGACCCGGTCGGCGAGGTCGCCGATGTGCAGCCGCCACGCCGGGTGCTCGCCGCCGAAGAACGTCTCGACGTTGCCGCGTGCGATGGCCGCGAAGTCCTCACGCCGCTCGATCGAGTGCAGCTCGCCGGCGTCGCCGACGGCGCGCAGCAACGACATCGTCAGGGCGCCGGAGCCGACGCCCGCCTCGACGACGCGCGCGCCGGGGAAGATGTCCGCCATCTGCACGATCTGCCCCGCGTCCTTGGGGTAGACCACGGCGGCGCCGCGCGGCATCGACAGCACGAAGTCGCTGAGCAGGGGCCGCAGCACGAGGTACTCGATGCCGGCCGTGTTGGTGACGACCCACCCCTCGGGCTTGCCGATGAGGTCGGCGTGGCGGAAGTAGCCCTTGTGGGTGTGGAAGGTCGCGTGCTCGTTCAGCGTGATCGTGTGCATCCGACCCTTGGGGTCGGTGAGCTGGACCTTGTCGCCGACGCGCAGCGGGCCGCGCCGCTCGTCAGCACCGGTGGCGGGAGAGGAAGTCACGGTGGGCCAGTCTACGGGCGGGCGTCGGGCCGCACCGCCGCGGCGACCCGGGCGACGTCGAGGACGCCCACGACACGGCCGTCCGCGACGACGGGTACGACGCGCACGCCGCCCGAGGTGCGGGCCAGGTGGTCGAGCAGGTCGGCACCGCTCGCGCCGACGTCGACGGGAACCGCGGTGCCGAACGGCACGAGGACGGACTCGATCCCGACGGTCTCGGCCTGCCCGGCCGGGACCTGGGCCGCGGCGCGCGGGTCGACCCACCCGGAGGGCGCGCCGTCGTCGGCGACCACGACGACGGAGACCTCGCCGCGCCCGGCCGCGGCCCGACCGGCGTCCACGACCGCAGCGCCGCTGGGGAGCACGACGGCGGGGGTCATGAGCGAGGCCACGGTGATCCGGTCGACGACGTCGCGGCGCTGCCCGTTGCGCATCGCGGCGGAGGCCCCGGACCAGAGGAACGCGCCGATGAGCGCCGCACACATCACGGTGACCACGTCGGCCTGGCGGCCCTGCGTGAGCGGCCACAGCAGCGCCACCGCGACGACGCCGACGCCCACGACGCGCCCGGCCCAGCCCGCGACCAGGTCACCCTTCGAACGGGACCCGGTGGCGGCCCACACCGCCGACGACAGCACCTGCCCGCCGTCGAGCGGCAGACCGGGCAGCAGGTTGAACACCCCGACGAACGCGTTGGAGAACGCCCCCGCGTAGAGGAGCAGCGCGGGCACGTCCAACGACGACTGGGCCTGGAACGCCCCCCAGAAGACCGCCGCGAGCGCCAGGTTGGTCAGCGGGCCGACGATCGCGACCAGGGCGTTGTCTCCTGGACGCTCGGTGCCGGAGTAGGCGGTGTGCCCGCCCCAGAGGGTGAGCGCCACCTCGTCGACGCGACGGCCGCGGGCGTGCGCGGCGAGCGCGTGGGCGGCCTCGTGGCAGAACACGGAGCCGGACAGCAGGACGACGAACGAGAACGACACCACGGCGACGCCGACGAGGTCCATGCGCGGGGCGACGGCACGCAAGTTCGGGGCGAACAGGACGGTGAGGACCACGACGGCGATGACCCAGGAGCGGGTGATGATCACCGGGGCGCCGACGATGCGGCCGACGGTCCAGCCGGGGGAACGGGGAGGCACCCGCCCAGGCTAGCCGGGCGGGCGCCCGGCCCCACCTCTCGCCGCACCCCGGCGCGGCTCAGGAGAGGAGGTCGACGACCTCGCCGCCGGCGATGCGCCGCACGACGTCGAGGTCGACGTCCACGAGGCTCTTGGCCCGGCTGAGGCCGGGGCGCGGCTCGACGGGCAGCACGGCCTCCACCCCGAGGGTGCGGGTCCCGGCGGCCAGCGCCGAGGTGATGCCGGTGGGCGAGTCCTCGATGGCGACGCACTCCCCCACGGCGACGCCGAGGCGGGCCGCGGCGACGAGATAGGGCTCGGGGTCGGGCTTGCCGCGGGAGACCTGGTCCCCGGTGACGAGCGTGGTGAACGCGCCGGGCACGTGCGCGACCACGGCGTCGGCCAGCACGGAGTAGCTCATGGTGACCAGCGCGCAGGGGACGCCCGCGGCCCCGAGCGCGGCGAGCAGCTCCCGGGCACCCGGGCGCCACGGCACCTCGGCGTCGACCTGGTGGCGCACCTTGCCGAGGAGGTGGTCGACGATCCCCGCGACGGGCAGGTCGACTCCGGCGGCCTGGAGCAGCTCGGCGGACACCGTCAGCGGGTTGCCGACGAGCTCGAGCGCCTGCTCGTGCGACCAGGACCCGCCGTGCGCGGCGACGAGCTCGTGCTCGGCCCGGATCCAGTAGGGCTCGGTGTCCACGAGGGTGCCGTCCATGTCCCACAGGACGGCGGCGGGCAGGGGCGTGGTGGCGTCGGAGGTCATGCCCCCATCGTAGGAAGCGCCGCGCCGCGCGTCCGACGACGGGTGGGCACCCGCTGTATAGGGTGACCAGATGAGCACGGAGCAGCCGGCCGGCCGCCATGCCGCACGTCAGACCGTCATGATCGCCGCGTTCGAGGGCTGGAACGACGCCGGGGGTGCCGCCTCGTCCGCGATCGAGCACCTCACGGAGGTGTGGGGCGCGTCGCTGCACACCGAGCTGGACCCCGAGGACTTCCACGACTTCCAGGTGAACCGGCCGATGGTCGGTCCGGGGCCGGACGGCCGGCGGATCATCGCGTGGCCGACGACGACGATCGCGGTGGCGGAGCTGCCCGAGCGACGGGTGGTGCTGGTGCACGGCATCGAGCCGTCGTTCCGCTGGCGGGCGTTCTGCCAGGAGATCCTCGACACGGCCGAGGAGCTGGACGTGCGCACCGTGGTGACGCTCGGCGCGCTGCTCGCGGACGTCCCCCACACGCGCCCGATCCCGATGTCCGCCACGACCGAGAGCGACGGCCTGCAGGCGCTGCTCGACGTCGAGCCGAGCACCTACGAGGGGCCGACCGGCATCGTCGGGGTCCTCCAGCACGAGGCGACGGCGCGCGACTTCCAGTCGGTGTCGCTGTGGGCCGCTGTGCCGCACTACGTGGCGAACCCGCCCTCGCCCAAGGCGACGCTGGCGATCCTGACGCGCGTCGAGGAGCTGCTGGCCGCTCCCGTGCCGCTGGGCGACCTGCCCGAGGACGCCGAGGCGTGGCAGGCGGGCGTGGACGAGCTCGCGGGCGAGGACGCGGAGATCGCCGAGTACGTCTCGCAGCTGGAGGAGGCGAAGGACGCCGTCGAGCTGCCCGAGGCGTCCGGCGAGGCGATCGCCCGCGAGTTCGAGCGCTACCTGCGCCGGCGCGACCCCGGCGCCGGGACCGACAAGCGGTCGGGTCCGCCGGAGCTCTGAACCAGGCTCAGAGGCGGACGCCGAGCAGCGTGTTGACGGCGCGGGAGACGATCCCGGGAGCGCCCTCGTCGTCGCCGGAGGTGTCCCGGCCCGGAGCCAGGGAGCGTTCCGCCCAGGCGTCGACGGCGGCCAGCGCGCGGGGCGCGTCGAGGTCGTCGGCGAGCGCGGCGCGCAGGTCGGCCAGCAGCGCGGTGGCGGACGGGCCGCCGTTGCCGGAGACCGCGGCGCGCCAGCGCTCCAGGCGGGCGACGCCGGCGTCGAGCACGGCGTCGGTCCACTCCCACTCGCAGCGGTAGTGGTGGGCCAGCACGCCGAGACGCACGGCCATGGGGTCGACGCCCTGCGCGCGCAGCCTCGACACGAGCACCAGGTTGCCGCGCGACTTGCTCATCTTGTGGCCCTCGTAGGACACGAGCGCGGCGTGCGCGTGGACGCGCGGTGCGCTGTGCGGGCCCGCGAGCACGCGGCCGTGCGAGACGGACATCTCGTGGTGCGGGAAGACGAGGTCGGCTCCCCCGCCCTGGACGTCGAACGGCAGGCCGAGACCGTCGCGGGCGATGACGGAGCACTCGACGTGCCAGCCCGGGCGGCCCGTGCCGAGCACGCCCGCCTCCCAGGCGGGCTCGCCGGGACGCTCGCGCCGCCACAGCAGCGGGTCGAGCGCGTTCTTCTTCCCCTCGCGGTCCGGGTCGCCGCCGCGCTCGGCGAACAGCGTGGCCATCGTCGCGTCGTCGTACCCGGACACGGTGCCGAACGCCGGGTCGGCCGAGAGGTCGGCGTACACGTCGCCGAGGCCCGGGTCCGCCCCGCCCGCGCCGGGCTCCACCGGGACCCGGTAGGCGGTGCCGTCGGCCAGCATCTGCGCCACGGCGGCGGCGATGGCGTCGACGTGCTCGACGACGCCCGTCCACGGCTGCGGCGGGATCACGCCGAGGGCCGTCATGTCCTCGCAGTACAGCGCGATCTGGTCGCGGGCGAGGTCGCGCCAGTCGACGCCGGTCGCCTCGGCGCGCTCCAGCAGCGGGTCGTCGACGTCGGTGACGTTGGAGCAGTAGACGACCGTCTTGCCGGCGTCGGTCCACGCCCGGTGCAGCAGGTCGAACGCGACGTAGGTCGCGGCGTGACCGAGGTGGGTGGCGTCGTACGGGGTGATGCCGCACACGTAGCTGCGCGCCGTGTCCCCCGGGGCCGGGTCGACCAGCTCTCCCGTCGTGGTGTCGTGCACCCGCACGACGGGACGGCGCCCGTCGACGGGGGCGGGGAGCTCGGGGATCTGCGGGAGGGGCCAGGAACGCACGGCCTCAGGGTACCGGCGTCAGACGTGCGCCCCGGAGTCCGCCTCCAGCACGCCGGTGAGCAGCAGCACCACCACGACGGCCGCGAGCCCGTACCGGTAGTAGACGAACGGCCGGTAGGAGTACGTCGAGATGATCTTGAGGAAGCCGATGAGGACGACGTAGCCGACGGCGAACGCCACCAGGGTCGCCAGCACGATGTCGACGGCGTCCGCGGACCCCGGCGCCGCGTCCCCCGCGGCGGCCTTGGCGATCTGGTAGAAGCCGGACCCGAGCACCGCCGGGACGGCGAGCAGGAACGAGTAGTCGGCCGCCGCCTTGCGGGTGAAGCCCATCGCCAGGCCGGCGGTGATGGTGCCGCCGGAGCGGGACACGCCGGGCACCAGGGCGAGGGACTGCGCGAGACCGAAGCCGATGGCGCGCTTCGGCGTGAGCTCCTCGATCTGGCGCTCCCGGGCGCCGAACCGGTCGGCGACGTCCAGCAGGACGGCGAAGACCACCAGCATGACGACGGTGATCCACAGGTTGCGCAGGGACGTCTCGATGGCGTCCTGGAACAGCAGGCCGAGGACCACGATCGGCACGGAACCGAGCGTGATGTACCAGGCCATCCGGGCGTCGGAGTCGTGAGCGCCCATCCGCGACCGCCAGTCGGAGCCGTGGTCCCCCCGCAAGGAGGTCCACCAGCCCACGCAGACGGCGCGGATGGTGCGGCGGTAGTACAGCAGGACGGCCGTCTCGGTGCCGATCTGCGACACCGCCGTGAACAGCGCGCCCGGGTCGGCGCCGCCGATCAGCTCCCCGACGATGCGCAGGTGCGCGCTGGAGGAGATGGGCAGGAACTCGGTGAGGCCCTGCACCAGGCCGAGGAGGATCGCTTCCAGGGGACTCACGAGCGGCAACCCTACCGGTGACCTGGCCGTGCACGGCGCGGGACCGGACCGGCGCGCCCGGTGCGCCGGTAGGCTCCGCCGCATGGAACGACGGCAGGTGGGCACCTCGGGCCTTCGGGTCTCCGCGCTCGGCCTCGGCACGATGACCTGGGGCCGCGACACGGACGAGGTGGACGCCGGCGACGTGCTGCGGACCTTCCTCGACGCGGGCGGCGACCTCGTCGACACGGCCGCGTCGTACGCGGACGGCGACGCCGAGCGGATCCTCGGCGGCCTGCTCGCCGGGACGGTGGAGCGCGAGGACGTGGTGATCGTCACCAAGGCGGGGGTGCGGCAGGGGGCGCAGGGAGCGCGCCGCGACGCCTCGCGGGGCGGTCTGCTCGGCGAGCTCGACGCGTCCCTGCGCCGCCTCGGCACCGACCACGTCGACCTGTTCCTCGTGGCGTGCCCCGATCCCGTCACCCCGCTGGAGGAGACCGTCTCGGCGCTGCGGCTGGCCGTCACCAGCGGGCGCGCCCGCTACGTCGGCCTGTCGAACCACCCGGCGTGGGCGTCGGCGCGCGCCGCGACGCTGCTCGCCGACGACGGCGTCGGGCTCGCCGCCCTCGAGCTGGAGTACTCGCTGCTGCAGCGCGGCCTGGAACGTGAGATCGCGCCCGCCGCCGCCGCCCTCGGCCTGGGCGTGCTGGCCTGGTCGCCCCTCGGACGGGGCGTGCTGACGGGCAAGTACCGCCGGTCGGTGCCGGCGACGTCCCGCGCGGCCTCGGACCATCTGGCCGGGTTCGTCGCGCAGTACCTGGAGGACGCCGCCTGCGCGGCCGTCGTGGAGGCCGTCGCGACGGCCGCCGACGGCCTCGGGAGAGCCCCGCTGGAGGTGGCGCTCGCCTGGCTGCTCGACCGTCCTGCGGTCGCGGCGGCGGTCGTGGGCGCCCGCACCCCCGCCCAGCTCAAGGGCACGCTCGGCGCGCTCGACCTCGTCCTGCCGCAGGAGGTGCGCGGCGCGCTCGACGACGTCTCCGCGATCGAGGTCGGCTACCCCGAACGCTGGTAGCCCGCGTCGTCACCCGGCGTCGACGGGACGGCCGTCCGCGGCGGCCTCAGCGGGCGCCGGCGTCGACGGCGTCCAACGGGTCCCCGTCGTCGTCCTCGTCGTCCTCGTCGTCATCGTCGTCATCGTCCTCGTCGTCCTCGTCGTCGTCCTCCCCGTCGTCGAGGTAGAACGGCGTCACCTCCGTGTACACCTGGGCGAGGGCGTCCTCGTACACCTCGAACGCGTCGGCGAGCACCTCGTAGGCGTCGTCGACGGCGGGGTCGTCCTCGGCTCGTCGGGTCTCCACGGCGTGGAGGTGGCCCTCGAGTGCGGCGACGAAGCGGTCCAACGCGGCACGCGGATCAGCGGTCATGCTCTGACGTTAGCCGTAGCGGGGGCACAATGGGCAGACGAAGACGGAGGACGACCTGTCCGGGAGGCGACGGATGGCATCGAGCTGGCGCAGGCACGGGCACTACGAGTACCGCGTCGTGACGATCGACCGGGACGTGTCCGTCCCGGACGCTCGCAGGATGCTCACCGAGGAGGCCGAGTACGGCCGGTGGGAGCTGGCCCGCACGCGGCTCTACGTCGGCGGGCACCGCAAGGTCTGGTTGCGCCGCAAGGTGATCCGGGCCGCGTCCACGCTCTGACCGACCCGTGGGCGCGTACCGCAAGTCCCGGCACGACGCACCGGCGGGGTTCTTCGCGACGGAGGCGGCCGGGCTGCGCTGGTTGGACGTCGACGGCGGTCCCCGGGTCGCCCGGGTGCTCGACGTCGGTCCGGGTCACCTCGACCTGGAGCGCCTCGACCCGGCCACGCCGACGCCGACGGCCGCCCGTGCGTTCGGCCGCGCCCTCGCCGCCCTGCACGACGCCGGGGCGTCGGCGTTCGGGGCGCTCCCCCCGGACGCGACCGCCGGGTTCTTCGGCCCCCTGGACGACCCGTTGCCCATGGAGCACGGCTCCTGGACCGACTGGCCGACCTTCTACGCCGAGGCACGGCTGCGACCCGTCGTGGCGCAGGGCCGCGCGCGGGGCGTCCTCGACCGGGCCGACGCGGAGGCGTTCGAGACCGTGTGCGCGGTGCTGCCGCGGCTCGCCGGGCCCGCCGAGCCGCCGGCGCGGCTGCACGGCGACCTGTGGTCGGGCAACGTGCTGTGGGTGCGGGGCGGCGACGGCGGCGAGGCCGTGCTGATCGACCCGGCCGCGCACGGGGGGCACCGCGAGACGGACCTGGCGATGCTCGCCCTGTTCGGCGCACCGCACCTCGACGTCGTCCTGGCCGCGTACGACGAGGCCCACCCGCTGGCGCCGGGGTGGCGCGAGCGGGTGGGCCTGCACCAGCTCTACCCGCTGGCGGTGCACGCCGTGCTGTTCGGCGGCGGGTACGTGGACCGCACCCGCGACCTCGTGGCGCGGCTGGGCGCGCGCTGACCGGCCGGCACCGGCGGCGTCAGCAGGTCGTGAGCAGCCTGTCCAGGACCCGGGTGCCGAACCGCAGCGCGTCGGTGGGCACCCGCTCGTCGACGCCGTGGAACATCCCGGCGAAGTCGAGGTCGGCGGGCAGCCGCAGCGGGGCGAACCCGTACCCGGTGATGCCGAGCCGCGCGAGGGACTTGTTGTCCGTCCCGCCGGAGAGGGTGTAGGGCAGCACGGCGGCACCCGGGTCCTCGGCGTGCAGGGCGTCGACCATCGCGTCGACCAGGCCGCCGGTGAAGGGCACCTCGAGCGCCTGGTCGGCGTGGATCGTCTCGACGCGGACGCCGGGACCCGCGAGCTCGCGCAGCGCCGCGGCGGCCTCCGCCTCGTGGCCCGGCAGGGTCCGCATGTCGATCGTCGCGGACGCCGAGCCCGGGATGACGTTCACCTTGTACCCGGCGTCGAGCTGGGTGGGGTTCGCCGTGTGCCGCACGGTGGCCCCCACGAACTTCGCGGCCGGGCCGAGCGCCGCGACGAGCGCGTCGACCTGCGCGCGGTCGGCGCCGCCCTCGGGGTCGAACGGGAGGCCGGTGAGGTCGGCGACACCGCGCAGCAGGCGCTCGACCGTCGGGGTGAGCGTGTACGGCCAGGCGTGCCGGCCGATGCGCGCCACGGCGGCGGCGAGCTCGGTCACGGCGTTCTCGGTGTTGACCTGCGAGCCGTGCCCGGCCCGGCCGTCCGCGACGAGCCGCAGCCAGGCCAGGCCCTTCTCCGCCGTCTGGACGAGGTAGGCGCGGCGTCCGCCGACCTCGACGGAGAACCCGCCGACCTCGCTGATCGCCTCGGTGGCACCCTCGAACAGCTCGGGGTGGTGGTCCACGAGCCAGCGGGCGCCCAGCACTCCCCCGGCCTCCTCGTCGGCGAACATGCCGATGACGACGTCCCGCGCGGGACGCCGGCCCTCACGGACCATCTGGCGCACGACCGCGAGGATCATCGCGTCCATGTCCTTCATGTCGACGGCGCCCCGGCCCCACAGCAGGCCGTCGCGCTCCTCGCCGGCGAACGGGTCGACCGTCCAGTCCGAGGCCTGCGCGGGCACGACGTCGGTGTGGCCGTGCAGCACGAGCGCGCCGCGCGACGGGTCGGTGCCCTCCCAGCGCGCCACGACCGAGGTGCGACCCGGGGCGGCCTCGAAGACCCGGGGCTCGAGACCGACCTCGGCGAGGAGCTCGGCGACGAGCTCGGCGGCCTGGCGCTCACCCGGCCCGGAGCCGTCGCCGAAGTTCGAGGTGTCGATCCGCAGGAGGTCCTGGCAGAGCCCGACCACCTCGTCCTCGGCGGTGGGGTGCTGCTCGGTGCGCGGGGCGGGGTCGATGCTCACGCGTCCACCGTACCCAGGCCGCGGCGGGCCAGGAGCGGGTCGATCGCGGCGTCCCGGCCGCGCAGGTCGCGGAAGGAGTCGAGCGGGTCCTGCGACCCGCCGCGGGCGAGCAGCAGGCGCCGGAACGCGTCGCCGTTGGCACGCGTGAGGCCGCCGTTCTCGCGGTACCACTCGACAGTGTCGGCGTCGAGCACCTCCGACCAGATGTAGCTGTAGTAGGCGGCGGCGTAGCCGGAGCCCCACACGTGGTTGAAGTACGCGGTGCGGTAGCGCGGCGGCACCGGCGCGTAGTCGAGCCCGGCCTCTGCGAGAGCGGTGGCCTCGAAGGTGGCGACGTCGGCGGGGTCGGTGGGCACCTCGTCGGGGCCGAGCCGGTGCCAGGCCTGGTCGAGCAGCGCGGCGCCGAGGTACTCGGTGGTGGCGAACCCCTCGCCGTCGGCGCGGGCGGCGAGCAGGGTGTCGACCCAGGCCGCGGGCATCGGCTCGCCGGTCACGTGGTGCACGGCGTACGACCGCAGGATCTCGGGCTCCCACGCCCACATCTCGTTGACCTGGGAGGGGAACTCGACGAAGTCGCGCGGCACGCCGGTGCCGGACTGCGACGGGTAGCGCACGTCGGACAGCAGGCCGTGCAGCGCGTGCCCGAACTCGTGGAACAGGGTGATGACCTGGTCCCAGGAGAGCAGGGTGGGTCGCCCGGCCTCCGGCTTGACGACGTTGAGGTTGTTGAGCACGACGGGCCGCTGCCCGAACAGGTGGTTCTGGTCGACGAGGGTGTTCATCCAGGCGCCACCGCGCTTGGTGGGGCGGGTGTACCAGTCGGCGAGGAACAGGCCGAGCCCGGTGTCCGGCTCGCCGGGCTCGGTGGCGTCGAACACCTCGTAGACGCGCACGTCGGGGTGGTAGCCGACCAGGTCGTCGCGCTCGACGAAGGAGAGCCCGTACAGGCGACGGGCGGCCTCGAGGACGCCGTGCTGCACGACGCGCTCCAGCTCCAGGTAGGGGCGCAGCTCGGCGTCGTCGAGGGCGTACCGCTCCCCCTTGACCTGCCCGGCGAGGTGCGCCCAGTCGGCGGCGCGCAGCTCCGCGCCCGGGTCGGTGCGGTGCAGGTGCGCGGCGAGCTCGGCGCCCTCGGCGCGGGCGTTCGCCACGGCCGGCGGGGCGAGGCGGGCGAGCATCTGCGCGACGGCGTCGGCGCTGCCCGCGGTGGCGTCCTCGGCGACGTAGGAGGCATGGTGCGGGTGGCCGAGCAGGCGGGCGCGCTCGGCGCGCAGCCGGGCGATCTCCAGCAGGGTGGCCCGGGTGTCGTGGTCGTCGCCGTGCGTGCCGCGGGTCTCGCTGGCCTGCTGCACGCGCTCGCGCACGGCCGGGTCGGCGAGCGCCCCGACGACGTCCTGACGGGTGGGGAGCTGCAGCACGATCAGCCACCCGCCGGGGTGGCCGGCCTCGGCGGCGGCCTGCGCGGCGGCGGCGACCTCGTCGTCGGAGAGCCCGGCGAGCTCGGCGCGCTCGGTGACGAGGACGGCGGACGCCTTCTCCCCCGCGAGCAGGCGACGGGAGAAGAGGGCCGACAGCTCGGACAGGCGCGCGTTGAGCTCGCGCAGACGCTCCTGCTCGACCGGGGCGAGGTCGATACCGGCGCGGCGCAGGTCCTTGCGCCAGGTGCGCAGGAGCCACGCCTGGTCGGGGTCGAGGGCGACCTCGCCGGCCTCGACCCGCGCGGCCAGGGAGGCGAGCCGGGCGTGCAGGCGCGCGTCCTGGTAGATCGCGTCGTGGTGGGCGGCCAGCAGGGGCGCGACGCGCTCGTGGACGTCCTCCACGTCGGGGGTGGCGTGGGCGCCGACGAGGTTGAACAGCACCTGCGCCGCGCGGTGCAGCAGGCGGCCCGAGCGCTCCAGCGCGTCGAGGGTGTTCTCGACCGTGGCGGGTGCGGTGTCGGTGGCGATCGCGTCGATCTCCGCGCGCTGCTCGGCGAGCCCCTCCAGCAGCGCGGGCTCCAGGTGCTCGACCCGGAGCACCCGGAAGTCGGGGAGCTCGTAGGGCAGGTCGGACGGGCGGGCGAGCGGGTTCTCCGCAGCAAGGGCCATGGCGTCATCCAACACCGTCGCCCGCAGGGAGGTCGAACCGCGGGGGTCGGCCCGCCGGGTGCGTGGCCCCGGGCCCGCGCGCGGTGCGAAACGTTTAGCGCCGTCGGCAGCGCGGGCACGGTGCGGCAACGTGGACTGGTCCCGTCCGGTGAGAACGAAGGAGTTCGACATGCGACGACTCGCAGCCCTGGCCGCCGTGGTGGCCCTGGGCGCAGCTGGCCTCGTGGTGGCGACGGCGCCACCCCCGGCCGAGGCGCACGGCGCCCAGGTCTTCCCCGGCAGCAGGCAGTACTTCTGCTGGGTCGACGGCACCTCCGCGGGCGGCGACATCCAGCCGTCCAACCCCGCCTGCGTCGACGCCGTCGCCGCCAGCGGCAAGACACCGCTGTACAACTGGTTCGGCAACCTCGACTCGAACGGTGCGGGCCGCACGGCCGGGTACATCCCCGACGGGCGGATCTGCGACGGCGGCGGCAACGGCCCCTACGACTTCGAGCCGTACAACGCCCCGCGGACCGACTGGCCGACGACCCACGTCACCGCCGGCGACACCTACCAGTTCCAGCACAACAACTGGGCGGCGCACCCGGGCCGGTTCGACGTGTACGTCACCAAGGAGGGCTTCGACCCGACCGCCCCGCTCGGCTGGGACGACCTGGAGAAGATCGACACCGTCACCGACCCGCCCGCGACGGGCGGCCCCGGCGGGCTGAACTACTACTACTGGGACGTCACCCTGCCGTCCGACCGCACGGGTCGGCACGTCGTCTTCACGCACTGGGTGCGCTCGGACAGCAACGAGAACTTCTACTCCTGCTCCGACGTCGCCTTCGACGGCGGCGACGGCGAGGTCACCGGCCTGGACGGCGACGTCCCGGGCCCGACCCCGACGCCGACCCCCACGGACGATCCGGAGGGCTGCCCCGACGCGGCGCCCGGGGCACCCGGGGCGGCCATGGCCTCGAGCATCACGCAGACGGGCGCGCACGTGATGTGGGGTGCCGCGGAGGCCGGCTGCGTCACCGGCTACGACGTGCTCGACGCCGCCACCGGCGAGGTGCTGGCCTCCACGCACGGGTCACCCATGGTGGACCTCACCGGCCTCGACCCCGGTACCGAGCACTCCGTGGTCGTGCGCTCGCGCAACGACAACACCGACACGACGTCGGCGCCGACGGCGGTCCTGACGTTCACGACCGAGGCCGACGACGGTGAGCCGGAACCCACCCCGACGCCCACCCCGACCGAGGACCCGGTCGGGGCGTGCACCGCGGACTACACCGCGTCCCACTGGGGCAACCATCCCGGGTACACCGGGTCGGTGACCGTGACGAACACCTCCGACGCCGCGGTCACGGGCTGGGTGGTCACCTTCGACTACCCGGGCGGTCAGGAGGTCGACGCGCCGGGCTGGAACGCCACCGTGGCGCAGTCCGGCACCCGGGTCACCGCGACCCATCCGGCGTGGGCCTCCTCGATCGCCCCGGGGGCGTCGGTGACGTTCGGGTTCAACGGCACGGCGACGTCCGCGACGAACCACCCGGACCCCACGGGCTTCACGCTCGCCGGGGTGGCCTGCGACTGACCCGGCCCGGCCGGCGCACGACGCGGCGGGCGCCGGCGGGGAGCACTCTCGCCGGCGCCCGCCGCGTCAGCCCGCCACCACGCCGTCGGCCGTCACCTCCAGCCGCGTGTCGATCCCGGCCCGGTCCAGGAACGACCGGTCGTGGCTGACGACGAGCAGCGCGCCGCGGTAGCCCACGAGCGCCTCGACCAACCGGTCCGCGCCCGCCAGGTCGAGGTTGTTCGTCGGCTCGTCCAGCACGAGGAGCTGCGCAGGCGGGTCGGCGAGCAGCAGCCGGGCCAGGTGCACCCGGAACCGCTCCCCGCCGGACAGCGTCGACACGGGCCGGTCCACCTGGTCGCCGCGCACGAGGAACCGCGCCAGCCGTCCCCGCAGCTCCCCCGGCGTGGCCTCGGGGGCGCCCGAGCGCACCGCGTCGAGCACCGTCGCGTCGTCGTCGAGGTCGTCGAGGCGCTGCGGCAGGTACCCGACGCGGTCCGTGCAGAGCTCGCCCGCCGCCGACGGCCCGTCGACGAGCCTCTCCAGGAGCGTCGTCTTGCCGACGCCGTTCGGCCCGGTCAGCGCCACGCGCTGCGGCCCCGCCAGCACGACGTCCCGTCCGCCCGCGCCCCGCAGCACGGCGATCCGACGGCCCGCCGGGACCTGCGGGTCGGGCAGGTCGACGACGATCCGGGCGTCGTCGCGCACCGTCCGCTGCGCCTGCTCCACCGCGTCGCGCGCCGACTGCTCCGCGGCGAGCGCCGCACCCCGCCGGTTCCCCTGAGACTTCTCCGCCGCGTTG
Source organism: Isoptericola dokdonensis DS-3 (assembly GCF_001636295.1). Classification (NCBI taxonomy): domain Bacteria; kingdom Bacillati; phylum Actinomycetota; class Actinomycetes; order Micrococcales; family Promicromonosporaceae; genus Isoptericola; species Isoptericola dokdonensis. The sequence goes on from NZ_CP014209.1 coordinate 828,417, forward strand.
CGGCGGTCGTTCACCACCGCCTTGACGTACTTGCGGTTCGCGGTGTCCGTCCGTCCCTGCCGTTCGGAGTGCGCGATCCGTTCGGCGGCCTTGATCCGCTCGCGGCGTTCGCGGCGCCACGTCTGCTCGGCGTCGCGGACGGCCCTCTGGGCGGCGTCCTGCTCGACGGCCAGCCGCTCCTCGTACGCCGAGTAGGGGCCGCCGTAGGTCGACAGCGACCCGGCGCGCAGCTCGGCGGTGGCGTCCATCCGTTCCAGCAGCTCGCGGTCGTGGGACACCACGACCAGCGCACCGCGCCAGGTGCGCACGAGCTCGCCGAGCCGTTCCCTGGCCGCGCCGTCGAGGTTGTTCGTCGGCTCGTCGAGCAGGGCGACGTCGGCGCGGCCGAGGCGCACGCCGGTCACCGCCGCCAGGACGGCCTCGCCGCCGGACAGCGTGCCGACGGTGCGGTCGAGGACGCCGGGCGAGCTGGGCAGGCCGATCGCAGCGAGCGCGGCGACGGCACGCTCCTCGACGTCCCAGTCGTCGCCGACGACGTCGAAGAGCTCGGGCCGGACGTCGCCGTCGGTGATCGCGCGCACGGCGTCGAGCGGGGCCCGCACGCCGAGCAGGTCGGCCACCGTGGCGTCCGTGTCGAGGGTGAGGCGCTGCGGGACGTAGGCGACCTCGCCGGCGACCGAGACGACGCCCGCGGTGGGTGTCAGGTGCCCCGCGACGAGGCGCAGCAGCGTGGACTTGCCGGTGCCGTTGTCACCGACGAGACCGGTCCGGCCGGTGCCGAACGTGCCGGACACTCCGCTGATCGGGGTGCCGCCGTCGGGCCAGGAGAAGGTGAGGTCGCGCAGGACGACCGCGGCAGGGGTGGGGAGGTGGGAGGGCACGGTGCTCCTCGAGGACGGGTCGGGTGCGCCGACGGCGTCAGTCCACCAGGGATGCACCGGTCCGGGTGCGGGTGGGCAGGCGTCAGCGCGGGGTCGGACCGACCGTCGTGCCCGTCACCTCGAGATCCCTTCGCCCGTCCCCTCTCACCTGCGGCCTGCCCGCGGGGACGCCGTCCACCATCGCACCCGTCGCGGTGGTCGCGCAACGGATATGAAGAACGTCACCGGACGCGCAGCCACTCGTCGAAGGCCTCGGCGCTGGTGAACCGCGGCACGTAGCCGAGGACCTCGGCCAGGCGGGCGTTGTCCAGCACCGGTCGGTACCGCAGGAACCCGACGCGTTCGGGCCCGTGCACGGTCAGCCGCAGCGTCCGCCCCACCCGCAGCGCACCGGCCAGCACCGGCGCCGGGACGTCGAGAGTCTTCTTCCCGAGGCGTCGGGCGATGTCCGCCACCGTCATCCGCCCGTCGCCGCAGACGTTGAACGCGCCCGTGGCCGTACCGGTCGCACCGGCGACGATCGCGCCGGTCACGTCGTCCACCCAGGCGAAGACGAACGGGCTGTCGCTCCCCCGCACGCGCAGGAGCCGCGGGGCGTCCCACAGCGCCGTGATCTGGTTCGACACGCCCGGCCCCAGGATCGTGCCGATGCGCAGCACCACCTGTCCCAGGCCGGGGTGCGCGTCGCGGTAGCGCGCCAGCATCTCCTCGACGAGGCGCTTGTGGCGCGAGTACGTGAACTCGTCGTTGCCCCGCAGCACGTCGGACTCCCGCAGCGGCACCGGGTTGTCGGCGTGGTAGCCGTACGCCGCCCCGGAGGAGGAGACGACGACCCGTCGTACCCCCGCGGCCACGCAGGCGTCCAGCACGTTCCGGGTGCCGTCGACGTCCACGCGACGCTCGGTGGCCTCGTCGAGCGTGCCCGGGTTGACGATCGCCGCGAGGTGCACGACCACGTCGACGCCGTGCTCGGCGACCGCCTGCCGCACCGCGTCCGCGTCGGTGACGTCGAGCGTCACGGCGGTGACGCCGTCGGGCAGGGCGGCGGGGGGCCGGACGTCGGCCGACACGACCGTCGTGACGTCGGACCGGGCCGCGAGCGCGGCGACCGCGTGCGAGCCGAGGAACCCGGACCCGCCGGTGACCAGGACCGTGCTCATGCGACCACCTCCGAGGTGCGGGACCGGGTGCGGCGGGCCCAGACGGTGGCGAGCGCGAGCCCCGCCAGGATGTCCCAGATCCCCCACCATCCGGCGACCACGGCCATGCCGCCGATGCCGTCGAAGAACGTGAAGACGAGCCCGAGGCCGAGACCGGCGTTGCGGATGCCCGTCTCGAAGGTCATGGCCTTGACCTCGCGCGGCCCGAGGCCGCCGAGGCGTCCCGTGAGGTACCCGGTGCCGAGCGCGACGACCTCGTGGCAGAACACCGCCAGCAGCACCATCGAGATGTACGTGACGAAGATCTGGTAGTTGCCCGCGAGCGCCGCCACGATCAACCCGACGAGCGCGACGAGGCTGAACCAGCGCACCGGCTTCTGCAGCCGCGCGGCCACCCGCGGCCAGCGGGCGCGCACGGTGAGGCCGACGGCGAAGGGCACGCCGATGACCAGGGCGATCTCGGTGAACATCTTGGCCGGGTCGAGGCTGACCTCGGCGAGGATGTCGCGGGCCGTGGGGTGCAGGCCGCCCCAGAACGCGATGGACAGCGGCATCGTGAACACGTAGACGGCGTTGGCGACCGCCGTGAACGACACGGACAGCGCGACGTTGCCGCCCGCCCGGTAGGTGAGCACCTGGGAGACGTTCCCCGGCGGGCAGCAGGCGACGAGGATCAGGCCGAGCGCGATCGACGCCTGCAGGTCGAGCGCGAGCGTGAGGCCGAGGGTGACGGCGGGCAGCAGCAGGAGCTGCGCGCCGAGCGCGAGGACCATCGCCTTGGGGGCGCGGCGCACGACGGCGAAGTCGGACGGCGCGGTGTCCAGCGCGATCCCGAGCATGATGAGCCCCAGCACGACGGACAGGACCACGAGGTTGCCGTCGGAGAACGCGACGGCGGCGTCGTCGATGTTCACGCCGCCCCCTGCGGTGCGAGGTCGGCCGCGAGGCGGCGCACGGTGCGCCGGTAGGCGTCCTTGTTGACGTAGTAGCTCATGCGTTCCAGCCCGAGGTAGCGGTATCCGCCGGTGAGATCCGGCCAGGGCTCGGCGAGGCGCGCCCGGAACCGCGCGGCGCGGGCGGCGGCCGCGGCGTCGCCGTCCACCCCGGCGGCGTCCGCCGCGAGGAAGCGGGCGACCAGCTCGGCCTGCTCGGCCCGGCCCTGCCACCCGATGCCGGACGCCTCCAGCATCCCGACGACGAACAGCCCGTTGGCCGACGGCGGCACGACGTTGCAGAACAGCCGCGGCGACGTGCCCGACCCGGGGCCGCCCCACGCGAGGTGCGCGGGGTCGACGAACGGGTAGTCGAGGCGGTAGCCGGTGGCGAGCAGGATCAGGTCGTAGTCACCTGCCGTACCGTCGGCGAAGCGGACGGTGCGGCCCTCGACGCCCGCCAGGTCGGGGCGGACGCGCAGGTCGCCCTGGCCTGCGTGCTGCAGCACCAGGGAGTTCACGACGGGGTGCGACTCGTAGATCTTGTGGTCGGGCGCGGGGAACCCGAACCGCCGCGGGTCGCCATTGAGCAGGGTGAGGAGCCGGGAGTCCACGGCCTGCTTGATCCGGGCGGGCAGCGGGCGGCCCTGGTTGAGGGTGTCGGTGGGGCGGCCCAGGAGGTAGCGGGGCACGAACCAGTACCCGCGTCGCACGGACAGGTCGACGGACGCGGCGCGGTGCACGGCGTCGACCGCGATGTCGCAGCCCGAGTTGCCGCCCCCGACCACCAGGACCCGCTTGCCGGCGAAGACCTCCGCGCTCTTGTAGGCGCTGGAGTGCAGGACCTCGCCGTCGAAGTCCCCGGGCAGGGCGGGGACGTTCGGCTCGGCCAGGGTGCCGTTGGCGACGACGACGTGGCTGTAACGGGCGACGCCGGGGCCGGCGGGGCCGGCGGCGTGCACGTCCCAGCCGGACGCCCCGCTCGCGTCGCCGTCGACCGGCTCGACGGCCGCCACCCGCGTGGCGAACCGGACGTGGCGGCGCAGGTCGAAGGTGTCGGCGAAGGTGCGGAAGTAGCGCAGCAGCTCGCGGTGGCTCGGGTAGTCGACGTCGGAGTCCATCGCCAGCTCGGCGAACTGCGTCGTCGTGCGCGACGAGATGAGGTGCGCCGACTCGTAGACGGTGGACCGCGGGTTGTCGATGTCCCACAGGCCGCCGACGTCGTCGTGGGCCTCGTACCCCGTCCAGGCCAGACCCTCACGGTCCAGCGCCCGCATCGTCGCCAGACCGGACGGACCCGCCCCGATCACGGCGACGTGTCGTTGCAGCGTCATCGCCTCGTGCTCCTTGCTCACCGCCCGCCGAGCGCGGGCCGCACGAGTGTACGGCCCCGCGCAGGGTGCCCCGGGCGGGGCGGCGTCCACCAGGGAAGGGGGTCCGCCGAGGCCGGGGCGGGCGCGGTCAGGCGGCGGCGGTGGGCGCCTCGTCCGGCCACGGCTCGGCCGGCTGCCGCGGGTCGTCGGGCAGCAGCGACGCCATCCACGAGTCGCGCAGCGTGCCGCGCTGCGCGCCGTAGCGACGCAGCGTGCCCTCGAACCGGAAGCCGAGCTTCCAGGCGACGCGACGCGACGCCCAGTTGCCCGTGAACGCCTGCCACTGCAGCCGGGTCAGGCCCAGGCCTTCGGGGTCGAGCGCCCAGTCGACGACCAGCCGGGCCGCCGCGGTCGTGAGACCGCGACCGCGGGCGTCGGGCGCCGTCCAGTAGCCCAGCTCGCCGCGCCGCTGCTCCCCCGGCTCGCCGCCGCAGGACACGCCGACCATCCCGAGCACTGCGCCGTCGACCGACCCCGGGGCCCGCACGGCCCACGTGAAGTCGCGTTCCTGCTCCCACCCGGCGGGCACGAACCCGGAGACGAAGCCCGTGGCGTCCTCGACGGAGTAGGGGGACGGGACGACCGTCCACGCGGCGATCTCCGGGTCGACGCAGACGGCGGCGATGCGCTCGACGTCGGCGCCGGTGGGGACGGACAGGGTGACGGCGCTGCTGCGCAGGACGAACGGCTCCATGGGCGGATCCTGCCAGGCGGTCCGTGGTCCGTCAGGTCCTTTGCGGTGCGTCCCCCGCGGCGGGCGCGTCGTCCCCGGCGGGCTCCTGCTCCGCGGCCGCACCGGCGTCGCCCGCGGCGTCGTCGTCCGGCGAGGCGGAGCTGTCGTGGGCGCGGAGCAGCGGGACCGGCGGGTCCCCCCGCAACGTCGAGAAGACCGTCCACACCACCGCCACGAGCGGCACCGCCACGACCGCCCCGAGGATCCCGGACAGCACCGTCCCGCCGAACACGGCGATCGCCACGACGACCGGGTGCAGCGACACCTGCTTGCCCATGATGAGGGGCTGCAGCACGTGCCCCTCGAGCTGGCCGATGAGGGCGATCCCGACGGTGACGATGAGGGCCGTGACGATCCCCTCGGCGGCGAGCGCCACGACCGCGGCGATGATCATCGCCAGCGGTGCACCGATGAGCGGGATGAACGCGCCGATGAGCACGAGCACCGCGAGCGGCGCCGCGAGCGGCACGCCCAGGATGCTCAGCAGCACGAACGCGAGGATGCCGTCGATGAACGCGATGATGACGGTCCCGCGGGCGAAGCCGGAGAACGTGTACCAGCCGGCGCCCGCCGCCTCCCGGAGCCGGCGCCGGTTGCGCGCCGGAAGCTGGTGGACGAACCAGTCCCACATCCGGCCGCCGGAGTTGACGAAGAAGATCGTGCAGAAGATCGCGAGCGCGATGACCATCAGCGCCTCGAAGACGGATCCCGCGCTCTCCGCGGCCCGGGAGGCGAGCGTGTCGGCGTTGTCGGACAGCCACTGCCCGGCCGCCTGGAACCACTCGTCGAGCTGGTCACCCGTGACGGACAGGCCGAAGGGCAGGTGCTGCAGGAAGTCGAGGATCTGCTGCAGGCCGGTGTCGAACTGCCCGGCCAGCTCCGTCCACTGCCCGGCCACCGACGCCACCACGAACGTCATGAGCCCGCCGAACACGACGAAGCCGGTCAGCAGGGACAGCACGGTGGCCAGCGGCCGGGGCATGACCCGGTCGTAGACGTTCGCGAGCGGTCGGAACACGGACGTCAGCACGAGCGCGAGGAACACCGCGACGAACACGAGCTGCACCTGTGCCGTGGCGTACACCACGAGCGAGAGCCCGACGACGAGCGCCACCAGCCGCCACGACCAGCCCGCGGACGTGCGCAGCCACTGCGGGACGTTCTCCCTCGTCACGCGCCCGTCCTCGCTCGTCACCCTCGCTCCCTCCGCCCGGTGGTGCCAGTGTGTGCCCACCACCGGCTCAGTGCACGGAGAACCCGCCGTCGACGTGGATCGACTGCCCGGTGACGTATCCGGACGCCGCCCCGGCGAGGAACACCGCGGCCCCCGCGAAGTCGGCCGGCACACCGTTGCGGCCCACCAGCGTGCGGTCCGCGAGCGCCGCGACGCGCACCGGATCGTCCTGGAGGCGCTGGTTGAGGGGGGTGAGCACGAACCCGGGCACCAGGGTGTTGGCGGTGACGCCGTGGGCGGACCACGCCTCGGCCTGCGAGCGCGCGAGGGACTCGAGCCCGCCCTTGGACACGCCGTAGACGCCGCTGGTGACGAACGCGCGGTGCGCCTGCTGGGAGCTGACGTGGATCAGGCGACCGTACCCGCGCTCGGCCATGCCGGGCCCGAACCGCTGCCCGAACCAGAACGGCGCCTCCAGGTTGACGGCCATGGTGGCGTCCCACACGTCCGCGTCGATGCTCGCCATCGGCGGGCGCAGGTTGATCCCGGCGCTGGAGACCACGACGTCCGGCTCGCCGAACGGGGCGGCCGCGTCGTCGGCGGCCTGCTGCGCACCGACGCGGGTGGACAGGTCGCCGACCACGACGGCGACGCGGCAGCCGAGGCCGGTCAGCTCGCGCGCGGTGTCCTCCAGGGCCGGGCGGCCCCGGGCGACGAGCACGACGGCGGCACCCGCCCGGGCCAGCGCGGTGGCGATGCCCCGGCCGATGCCGGAGCTGCCTCCGGTGACGACGGCCGTGCGCCCGGCCAGGGAGAACAGGTCCTCGACGTAGCTCATGACGGGAGCGTAGGCCGTGGGCGGGGTGGGGTGGGACGACGCCCGGGACCGGGCTCGTCCGTTGCGGTGGTGGTCGCTGCCGCGGCACCTCGGTGCGCTCGCGATCCGCGCCTACCAGGGTCTGGTCTCGTCGCGGACCGCCGCCCGGTGCCGGTACGTCCCGACGTGCAGCGCCTACGGGCTCGCGGCGGTCCGCACGTTCGGGCTGTGGCGGGGGTCCCGGCTCGCGCTCGGCCGGGTCCGCCGCTGCGACCGGGACGTCGCGCCCGGGACCGCCGACCCGTTGGTCGTGCGTCCGGCCTGAGCGCCGTGGCCGCGATGCGCGCGCCGGCCCCGGACGCACGAAAGGCAGGGAGACCACTCCCTGCCTTTCTCAAGGTATAGCGCACGGGGGGTCTTGCCGCAAGGCCCCCCTGGGGGCGCACCATCGAGTCTTCGGACCGGCTGCACGACCTGCCCCGCAGCCTCGGTCCGCAGTCCCGAGGACGGAGCCCGATGCCCCCGCAGACCCTGCCCCTGTTCGCCCTGCCCGCCGCCCGGGCAGCCCAGGCCGACCCCGCGCTCGTCGCGGCCGACGAGAAGCACCTCACCGCGATCGCCACGCACCTGGCCGCGACGGCGGACGACGTCCGCGACCGTCTCGACGCCGCCCGCCGACTGCCGGCGGGGCGCGGACAGGCCGCGTTCGACCGTGACCAGGAGGTGCACCGGCTGTCCGGCCGGCTGCGGCTGCTGGAGCGGTACGGCGTCGACCTCTGCCTGGGCCGCATGGTCCCGGCCGACGGCGGCGACCCCGTGTACGTGGGGCGCCTCGGCCTGACCGCCGCGGACGGGCGCACCCTGCTCGTCGACTGGCGCTCGGCGGCCGCCGAGCCGTTCTTCCGCGCCACGCACGCCGACCCGCGCGGTCTGTCGAGCCGCCGCCGGTACCGCTGGGCGGACCGCCGGGTCGTCGACTACTGGGACGAGGTGCTGACCCTCGACGGCGACACCACCGGTCTGGCCCCCGACGACGACTCGGCGTTCTTCGGCAGCCTCGCCACCAGCCGGACGGAGCAGATGCGGGACGTGCTGGGCACCCTCGCCGCGGACCAGGACGCCGTCGTGCGGGCGCCCGCGCGCGGCGCGCTCGTCGTGGACGGCGGCCCCGGCACGGGCAAGACGGTCGTGGCCCTGCACCGGGCCGCGTACCTGCTGCACGCCGACCCGGCCGTCGGGGGCCGGCACGGCGGCGTGCTCGTCGTCGGGCCGCACGACGGCTACCTCGCCTACGTCGCGGACGTCCTGCCGAGCCTCGGGGAGGACGGGGTACGGCTGGGCACGCCCACCGACCTGGTGCCCGAGGGTGCGACGGCGCGACCCGAGCCCGACCCACGGGTCGCGGCGCTCAAGGGTGACGCCCGCATGGTCGACGCCCTCGACCCCGCCGTCGCGCTGCACGAGAACCCACCGACCAGCACCCTGCTCGTCGAGACGCCGTGGGCGGACGTCGTGGTGACGCCGCGGGACTGGGCCGAGGCCTTCGCCGCCCCCGACCCGGGCACACCCCACGACGACGCCCGGGACGAGATCTGGTCCGCGCTGCTCGACCTGCTGGTCGACCAGGCGACCGACGCCCTCGACGGCGGGCGGGCGTCGGCGTTCGACGACGAGGGCTGGGGTCGCGACCAGGAGCGGGACGACGGCGCCGAACGCGGGTCCGACGGTGACGACGACCAGTTCGACGCCTACGGCCTGGCCGGCGAGGACCCGACGACGGGACTGCGCCGCGCCCTGGAGGGCAGCGCCGAGCTCGTCCGCGCCCTCGACCGCGCCTGGCCCCTGCTCGACCCGGCGGACGTCGTCGGCGACCTGTGGACCGTGCCCGCGTACCTGCGCCGGTGCGCGCCGTGGCTCACCGCGGAGGAGGCGGACCTGCTCCGGCGGGACGACCCGCACGCCTGGACGACGGCCGACCTGCCGCTCCTGGACGCCGCACGCCGGCGCGTCGGGGACCCTCGCGCCGTGCGCGAGCGCCGGCGCCACGAGGCCGAGCGCGCCGCCGAACGTGCCCGCATGGACGACGTCGTCGAGCACCTGCTCGCCACCGACGACTCCGACCTCGGGGTCATGTCCATGCTGCGCGGGCAGGACCTGCGCACCGCGCTCGACGAGCCCGCCGTCGTCGCGGGGACCGCCGCCGACGCCTGGGCGGGGCCGTTCTCGCACGTCGTCGTCGACGAGGCGCAGGAGCTCACCGACGCGCAGTGGCGCACGATCCTCGCCCGCTGTCCGTCCGGCAGCCTCACCGTCGTCGGCGACCGGGCGCAGGCCCGTCACGGTTTCACCGAGACCTGGGCGCAGCGGCTGGCACGCGTCGGGGTGCGGGACGTCGCCCAGGCCACCCTGACGATCAGCTACCGCACCCCTGCCGAGATCATGGCCGTCGCCGGGCCCGTCGTCCGCGCGGCGATCCCCGACGCCAACGTGCCCACGTCCGTGCGCAGCACCGGCACCGCCGTCCGCCACGGGTCCGCCCGCGACCTCGAGCACGTCGTCGACGCCTGGCTCGACGACCACGCGGACGGCACGGTGTGCGTCGTCGCGGCGGACCCCGGCACCGCGCCGGACCGGCCACGCGTGCACCGCCTCACCCCCGAGCTGACCAAGGGCCTCGAGTTCGACCTCGTCGTCCTGATCGACCCCGCGTCGTGGGGCGACGGCGTCACCGGCGCCGTCGACCGGTACGTCGCCATGACCCGTGCCACCGCCGAGCTCGTCGTGCTCACCTGAGGTCGGTGCCGTTCACCCGCTTCCCGGCGGGTGAGCGGGGGCGTCCGCGCGCACCATCGAACCAGGTCGCCCCGCCCCGGAGGACGGCCCGTCCGGAGGTGACGCGATGACGACGATGCCCGCGTACGACGCCGACCAGCTCGCGCAGGTGCTCGGGATGCTGCCCGACGTCGACGCCGTCGAGCTCAAGCTGACGGTCCCCGACGCCGAGCACCGGCGCGTCGTCGCCGCCCTCGGGATCGACGTGCTCGACGCGCAGATCCGGCAGGTCGCGTTCGTCGACACCCTCGACCTGCGGCTCGCCGCCGCCGGAGTCGTCGTGCGGGCCCGCCGCACCCAGGCCAAGGCCGGCGACGTCACCGTCAAGCTGCGCCCGCTGCTGCCGACCGAGGCACCCGAGCACCTGCGCCGCCGACCCGGCTTCAAGGTCGAGCTCGACGCCTCCCCCGCCGGGTTCACCTGCTCCTGCTCCCTGACCACCGAGGTGAGCGACCGCAGGGTCCGGGCGCTGCTCGACGACTTCGGCACGCTGTCGAAGATCCTCGACCGGGACCAGCGCTCCCTGCTGGAGGAACGGCTCCCCGCCGGCACCGGGCTCGACGACCTCGTCGTCCTCGGACCCCTCACCCTGCTCAAGGCCCGGTTCGCCCCCGAGGGGCAGCAGCGCCGCATGGTCGCCGAGCTGTGGTTCCTGCCCGACGGGACCCGCATCCTCGAGCTCTCGACCAAGACCACACCCGCCGGGGCCTTCCACGCCGCCGCCGAGACCAAGGTGTTCCTCGCCTCCCGCGGCATCGACCTGGGCGCCCCGCAGGAGACGAAGACCCGCGCGGCGCTCGCCGCGCTCGTCGCGCAGCGTGACGTCACAGGGACAGCTTGAAGCCCTCGTGCGACGGTGCGTACCCGAGCGAGCGGTAGAAGCGGTGGGCGTCCGGCCGTTCCTTGTCGGAGGTGAGCTGTGCGAGCGCGCAGCCCCGCGCACGTCCCCGGGCGTGCGCGTGCTCCATGAGCGCACGGCCCACGCCCCGGCCACGGAGCCGCGCGTCCACCCGGACCGCCTCCACGAGCAGCCGCGTCGCGCCCTGGCGAGAGATCCCCGGGACGAACGTCAGCTGCATGCACCCGACGACCTCGCCGTCGAGGGCGGCGACGACGAGCTCGTCGTTCGGGCTGGCCTCGATCGCCTCGAACGCGGCGACGTGCGCGGGCCCGAACGCACCCGTGCGGGCCGCGGCCACCGGGTCGTCGGCGATGAGCTCCACCACGCGGGGCAGGTCGTCGCGGGTCGCCGCACGGAACGAGACAGGCACGGTGGTCGCGGCGGGATCAGGCACGCCCGGAGGCTAGCAGCGTGCCCGATGGTGGTTGACCTAGGCACACGCGGTCGCCGACGGCTCTCACGGGGCGCTGGCTGGTCCTTCGCTGTTCCCGACGGAAACAGCGCCCACGGGTCCACACGCCCGGACGATGCGGACCCTTGCCACATCGAGGTCACTCATCGATGAAGTTCCCCGCGATTCCCCATGACGGCCGAGGACGAACCCCAGTTTGAGGGCGATGTCTCGGCTGGAGCGCATCGTCATCGATCCGGAGGTCGTCCACGGGCGCCCGCGCGTGCGGGGCACCCGCATGCGCGTGACCGACGTGCTCTCGCTGCTCGCCGCCGGCGCGGCCGAATCAGAGATTCTCCAGAACTATCCGTACCTGACTGCAGACGACATCAAGGCGTGCCTTGAGTACGCAGCGGCTCAGGCTGACCACGCCGTCCTGATCGCCTCGTAGCGTCGTGCGGTCCTCATCGACGCACAACTTCCCCCTGCGCTCGCGCGGATGCTGATCGAACAAGGCCATCAGGCCGAGCACGTCATCGATGTCGGCCCGGCCGACGCATCCGACGGCGACCTGTGGCGATACGCGCTGGACAACCAGGCCGTGATCGTCACGAAGGACGAAGACTTCGCCGACATGACCGCGGTCCGTAGCCCGGCGCCAGTCATCGTCTGGGTTCGGATCGGGAACACCACACGACGCGGACTCCTCGAGTGGTTCCAGCCATTGCTCGGACAGGTGGTTGAGATGGTCGAGACCGGCAACAATTTCATCGAACTGCGCTGACTCGACGCTCGGACGACGCGGACGCCTCCATCATCAACGTCACCTCTACGTGCAGCAGTCCCGGGAACAACAGAAAGCCTCCCGGTTGTGGACCCGGGAGGCCTTCGTCGTCGCTGTCTCCACGAGTGTCCGGAGGGGGACTTGAACCCCCACGCCCGATAAAGGGCACTAGCACCTCAAGCTAGCGCGTCTGCCATTCCGCCACCCGGACAGGTGGACCGTGGCGAGGCGTTGCTGCCTCGCTCGGTGCTGGAAAAACATAGCACGCCAGGGGTGGCGAACTCCAAACCGATGGGCGGTGGCGCAGGTCACGGTCACGACCTAGCGTGAGGCGCGATGAGGCAGCGCATCGAGGACTACGGGATCGTCGGCGACCTGCGGACCGTGGCGCTGGTGGGGCGCGACGGGTCCGTCGAATGGCTGTGCCTGCCCGACATCGACGATCCCGCCTGCTTCGCCGCCCTGCTGGGTGACGAGCGGCACGGCTTCTGGCGGATCGCTCCGGCGCAGGGCGGCCCGTGCACCCGCCGCCGCTACCGCGGTGAGACGCTCGTGCTCGAGTCCGAGTGGGACACGCCCGAGGGTCACGTCCGCATCATCGATCTGATGCCGCCGCGGGGCCGCACACCGGACCTCGTCCGGATCGTCGAGGGCGTCTCCGGGCGGGTGGCCATGCGGTCCGAGATGGTCCCCCGTTTCGACTACGGGCACGTTCGCCCCTGGCTGACGGACCGCGGTGACACCCTGCTCGGCAGCCACCTGCACGGCACCGTCGGCGCGGTCGCCGGCCCGGACGCGCTGAGCCTGTCCACGCCTGTCCCGCAGGAGGTGTCCGTCGAGGACGGCGCCGTGCACTCGCGCTTCGAGGTGTCCGCCGGCGACCGGGTGGCGTTCGTCCTCACCCATCATCGCTCGCACGAGCCCGAGCCGGAACCCGTGGACCCGGAGCGCGCGCTGGCCGCGACGGTCGACCACTGGGAGGACTGGGTAGGGCGGACCCGCTACCGCGGCGAGTGGCCCGACGCGGTGCGTCGTTCACTCGTCACGCTCAAGTCGCTCACGTACGCGCCGACCGGGGGCATCGCCGCCGCGGCGACGACGTCGCTGCCCGAGACGATCGGCGGCGTGCGGAACTGGGACTACCGGTACTGCTGGTTGCGGGACGCCTCGTTCACCCTGCTCGCCCTGCTCGGCACCGGGCACACGGACGAGGCGAAGGCGTGGCGGGAGTGGCTGCTGCGTGCCGTGGCCGGCGACCCCACGCAGCTGCGCATCATGTACGGGCTCGACGGCCGACGTCGTCTGCCCGAGTCGACGCTGGACTGGCTGCCCGGCTACGAGGGCAGCGCGCCGGTGCGGATCGGCAACGGCGCGGCCTCCCAGCTCCAGCTCGACGTGTGGGGCGAGACCCTCGTCGCGCTGCACCTGGCCCGGTCCGACGAGCTCGCCGAGGACGTCGACACCTGGAACCTGCAGAAGTCGCTGCTGGACTTCCTCGAGGGCCACTGGGACGACGACGACAACGGCCTGTGGGAGGTGCGCGGGCCTCGTCGACCTTTCGTCCACTCCCGGGTGATGGCGTGGGCCGGCGTGAGCGCGATGGTCCGCGGCGTCGAGCGGTTCGGCCTCGACGGGCCGGTGGACCGGTGGCGCGCGCTGCGCGACGAGATCCGCACCGACGTCCTGACCCGCGGCTACGACGCCGAGCGCAACACCTTCACCCAGTTCTACGGCTCCGAGGGGCTCGACGCCTCGCTGCTGCTCCTGCCCCGCGTCGGGTTCCTCCCGTGGGACGACCACCGGGTGGTGGGCACGGTCGACGCCGTGCAGCGCGAGCTGAGCCACGACGGCCTCCTGCTGCGCTACCACACGCACGCCGACGACCGGGTCGACGGACTCCCCGGGGACGAGGGCACCTTCCTGGTCTGCAGCTTCTGGCTCGTCGACGCCCTGCACGGCATCGGCCGCGACGCCGAGGCACGCGCCCTCTTCGACCGGCTGCTGTCCTTGCGCAACGATCTCGGGCTGCTCGCCGAGGAGTACGACGTGCGCACCGGTCGGCAGCTCGGCAACGTCCCGCAGGCCTTCAGCCACGTGGGCCTGGTCAACTCCGCCCGCATCCTGTCCGGCATCCGGGGCCCGGGCACCGACACCGCCGGGATGCACGAGCATCCCGGCCAGTGAGGAGGACATCGTGCGTGCACTGACCGTCGTCCCCGGGCAGGCCGGCTCGCTGGCCGTCACGGACGTCAAGGACCGCTCCGCGAGCACCGACCTTCTGCTCGTCGACGGGATCGCCGTCGGCGTGTGCGGGACGGACAAGGAGATCGCCGCCGGCGAGTACGGTGCCGCGCCGCCCGGGCACGAACGCCTGATCATCGGGCACGAGTCCCTCGGTCGGGTGCGCGAGGCGCCCGCCGGCTCCGGCTACTCCCCCGGTGACCTGGTCGTCGGGGTCGTCCGCCGCCCGGACCCCGTGCCCTGCGGCGCGTGCGCCCACGGCGAGTGGGACATGTGCCGCAACGGGCTGTTCACCGAGCACGGCATCAAGGAGGTCGACGGCTTCGCCTCGCAACGGTGGACGATCGAGCCCGACCATGCCGTGCGTCTCGACCCGTCGCTCGCGGAGGTCGGCGTGCTGCTGGAGCCCACCACGGTGGTCGCCAAGGCGTGGGACCAGGTCGACAGGATCGGCGCGCGCGCCTGGTTCGACCCGCGGACGGTCGTCGTCACCGGCGCCGGGCCCATCGGCCTGCTGGCGGCGCTCATCGGGGTGCAGCGCGGACTCGACGTCCACGTGCTCGACCGCGTCACCGCCGGACCCAAGCCGACCCTGGTGCGCGACCTCGGGGCGACGTACCACACCGGCCCCCTGCCGGCGGTGGCCGACCACGTGGGAGCGGGGATCATCATCGAGTGCACGGGCGCCCCCTCTGTCGTGGTCGACTCCTTGACCTCGACCAGGCCGTACGGCATCACCGTGCTGACCGGGGTGTCGTCGGCCGGGCGGCACGTCCCGATCGATGCCGGGGCCACGAACCGCTCCCTGGTGCTGGAGAACGACGTCGTCGTGGGGTCCGTCAACGCCAACATGTCCCACTACCGCGCGGGCGCCGACGTCCTCGCCGCCGCCGACGCCGACTGGCTCGGGCGGCTGATCACCCGCCGGGTGCCCCTGGAACGTGCGACCGAGGCGTTCGAGGCCCGGCCGGACGACGTGAAGGTCGTCATCGACCTCTGATCCCCGCCGCCGGGCGGCGACACGCGCCGCGGAGGCCCGCACCGAGACGCTGCGCGGGTGCGACAGTGTGCGCATGGTCGACGAACGTGAGCTGGTCCGGGAGTTCCACACGGCGTTCGACGTGCCGGTCGGCGACGGTCCGCCGGACCTGACGCTGCCCGACGACCGGCTGCGCATGCGGTACCGCCTGGTGGCCGAGGAGTTCGCCGAGCTCACCGGGGCGATCCTCGGGCCCGTCGCGCGCGCCGTCGTCGAACGGGCCGTCGAGGACGTCGCGGGCTCCCCCACCGACGGTGCGGACCTCGTCGCGACGGCCGACGCGACCGTCGACCTGCGCTACGTGCTGCACGGCCTCGAGCTCGAGTGCGGCATCCCCGGCGACGAGGTGTTCGCCGAGGTCCACGCGTCGAACCTGGCGAAGCTCGGCCCCGACGGCACCGCCCTGCGCCGGGCGGACGGCAAGATCCTCAAGCCGTCCGGCTGGCGGCCGCCCGACGTCGCCGGGGTGCTGGCGCGGGCGACGGCGCGGGGCGTCGGCGGCGGCGTGTAGCGTGCTCCGCGACCCGGACCAATCGGTCACCGGGTCGCAGACCGGACGAAGGAGCACACGCGCCATGATGGGTGGGCACCACGCCGCCTCCGGGGCGGCCGCCTGGGTGGCGGTCACCTCCACGACCCCGATCGCGTTCGGCTGGTACCCGGTGTCCGAGGTGGGGGTGATGACCGGCGCGCTGGTCTGCGCGGGCGCCGCCCTCCTGCCGGACGCCGACCACCACAACGGCACCATCTCGCACTCGCTGCCCCCGGTGTCCGAGGCGATCACCAAGCTCGTGTCCGGACTGTCGGGCGGGCACCGCAACGGCACCCACTCGATCCTCGGCATCGCCGCGTTCACAGCCATCGCCTGGCTGGTCGGCAAGCTGTCGTTCCACACCGAGACGTTCGGCGACGTCCTCGTCGGCCCCGGCATCATGGCCGTGCTGCTCATCGCGTTCGCGGTGCGTGCCCTCAAGCTGACCGGGCAGCAGCGCTGGTGGACGTGGAGCCTGTCGATCGCGCTCGCCGCGTTCGTCGCGGTCTTCGCGCCCGAGGAGTGGTACTGGATGCCGTTCTGCGTCGGCCTCGGCTGCGCCGTGCACATCCTCGGCGACTTCCTCACCACGCGGGGGGTGCCGCTGCTCTGGCCGCTGCGGTTCCGCTCGCCGCGCTGGGTCCGTCGGCACCGCTGGCTGCCGTTCGACGACATGTGGAGCCCGAAGGGCAACCTGTCGCTGCCGATCCTCGGCGACGCCGGGTCGTGGCGCGAGTGGGTGCTCATGACCCCGGTGAGCATCTACGCCCTGGTGGGTGTCGCCTGGGCGATGCTCGACCAGATGGGCTTCGACACCCTCGGCGTGTGGGAGAGCGCGACCGCCCTCGTCGCCGGCGCCGTCGGCTGACCGCACCCCGACCCGACCGACGTCACCCGTCCGCCCGCACCCGCGCCACCGTGCGGGCGTGCTCCGCCGCGACGGCCGGGTCGGCCAGTCGCGGGTCGTCCGGCGGGCGCCCGGCCCCGACGGCGTCGAGGTAGCGCAGGTCGGCATCGATTCGTGCGGACGGCCTCCGCGTGGGCACGCCGTGCCCCGGCACCAGCACCGCGGCTCGGGCCACGTACGGGGCGATCCTGTCCAGCCCGGCCCGGTACCCCGCCAGGTCGCCGCGACCGCTGATCTCGTCGAACGGCAGCGGCACCTCGACGTCGCTCAGCAGGTCGCCCGCGAGCAGCACGCGCGCGCCCGGCAGCCACAGCGCGGCGTGACCGGGCGCGTGGGCGCCGTGCTCGACCACCTCGACGTCGGGCAGCGCACCCGCGCCGTCGGGGAGGCGATCTGCTCCGGGCGCGAGCCCTCGCACCCGCCCCAGCTGGGCGAGCACCGCGGGCGGATGGTCCGCCCCGCCGTACCGCTCGGCGTCGAGCCGCGCCTCGGCGAGCAGACGTCGCCGCTCCCGCCCGGCCGTCGCCGCCGTCGTCGCCGTCGCCCAGCGCGGCACGTCACCCAGCGCGGGATGCCAGAGCAGGTGGTCGTGGTGGGCGTGCGTCGCGAACCCCGCGACGACGGCGGCGCCGAGGTGCCGGACCTCGCGCGCGAGGCCCTCCAGCTCGTCGGGCTCCCACGCCGGGTCGACCAGCAGGCCGCACCGCCCGGTCGGACCCGGGCCGCCCAGGACGAGCGTCGTGGTGGTCGCGAGCCGGCGGCTCACCGCGACCAGCACGCCGTCGGCGACGGCCTCGAGCCTCATGGGGGCACGGTATCCGGCGCGCGGCACGTCGGCGGTCCCCCTCCGACGGCGCGCAGGTCCGGCCCGCGCAGGGCTCGGCCGTAATTCGCTGGACCGCGGTCCGGGCGCGGGCGCAGGATCGACCCCGGAGACGCGCACCGGGCGCGTCGGCGCAAGGAAGGAGGGCGACGAGATGGACGTCTTCGTCACGCACGCCCTCCCCACGGGACGGGCGACGACCCCCCTCCTCTGAGGAGCCGACGCGGCTCCTCCCCCTGCCTTGGAGCCCGATCGTGCCTCAGCACACCCCCGACCGTCAGATCCTCACCCTCGACACCGGCACGGACGCCGTCGAACCCGACCCCGACCAGCGGTGGTCGACCTGGCCGAGCATCGCCAAGGGTCAGCGCGGACCGCAGCCCCACCCCGACTGGGTCGTGACCGCTGCCGCCGCGCTCGACACCGAGCTCGGCGTCCTCAAGACCGGCAAGGAGGCCGACGTCTTCCTCGTGGAGCGCGCCGTGCCCGACGACCCGGACCGCTCGGTGCTGCTCGCCGCCAAGCGGTACCGCGACACCGAGCACCGCCAGTTCCATCGCGCCGGCACCTACACCGAGGGGCGGCGCGAGCGCCGCAGCCGTGACCAGCGCGCCGCCCAGGACCGCTCGTCGGCCTGGGGCCGTGCCGTGCGGGCGACGCAGTGGGCGGACGCCGAGTTCGCGACGCTGTGCGCCCTGTGGGAGGCGGGAGCGCCGGTCCCGTACCCGGTGCAGATCGACGGCACCGAGCTGCTGCTGGAGTTCGTCGGTCACATCGACGACTCGGGTGCCGCCGTGGCTGCGCCGCGCCTCGCCCAGTGCCGCCCGGAGCCCGACCTCCTCGCCGACTGGTACGAGCAGCTCCGCACCGCGATGGGCGTCCTGGCGCGGCTCGGCTGGGCGCACGGCGACCTGTCGCCGTACAACGTGCTCGCCGACGGTGAGCGGCTCGTCGTCATCGACCTGCCGCAGGTCGTCGACCTCGTGGCGAACCCGTTCGGCGGCGAGCTGCTGCACCGCGACTGCCGGAACATCGGCGCCTGGTTCTCTGCGCGCGGGCTGGAGGTCGACGTCGACGCCCTGTTCGCGGAGGTGTTCGCCCAGGCCTGGTGACACCGCGCGGCGCTTCCTCCGGCATCGACGACGCGAGCTGCGAGGAACCGCAGCGCCGACGTCGGCGGCCGCGCGGTTCCTCACGGTATCCAGGGCCGCCGTCGACCTCAGGAGCTGCTGAGGTCGCGGCGCAGGTGCCAGCGGGGCAGGCGCCCGCTGGTGGCGAGGGTCCCGCCCACGGTCTCGAACCCCTCGGACTCGAAGAGCGGGACGGTGCCGACGAACGCCGCGCTGACGGGCACCCGCCGGTCGGCCTCCGGCTCGACAGGAAACCCCTCGACGACGCGCCCGCCGCGGGAGCGGGCGTGCTCGACGGCACCGCGTAGCAGCGCCCGGGCGACGCCACGGCCCCGGTGTCCGACGCGGACGACGAAGCACCGCACCACCCACGTCGTCGGCCACTCCTCGGGTTCCCCGACGGGCAGCACCCGGGAGCGTTGCAGGGCGACGGCGGCGCTCCGGGGTGCCAGACCGACCCACCCGACGACGGTCGACCCGTCGACGGCCCGGTCGGTGTCGACCGGCCCCGGTCCGTCGGCACGGGCGCCGCCGCCGTCCGGCTCGTCGAGGTAGGCGAGCAACCCGGGCGGCTCGTGCGCGCAGAGCTCGCGCAGGTGCTGCTCGCGCCCGCCGACGGGCAGGCCGGGCGGCTGGCGCCAGTGCAGGCACCAGCACGCCTCCGCGCGACCGCGCGGGTTGAGCAGGGTGACGACGTCGTCGAACCGTGCGCTGGTGGCAGGTTCGATCCGGTAGGCCATGCGACGAGGGTAGGCACGACGACCGACACCCGGCCGTGACGGCTTGGGCCGGCGAGACGTGGGGGCGGTCGACACGAGCGTCGAGCCGTGCTTGTATATAAGCACCAACTTAAGGAGTAGGTCATGAGCATCGACATCGACCCCGTCGCCACGGCCGGCCTCGTCACCCGCGAGGTCCGCAGCGGTGAGCGGGACGGCACCCCCACGAAGATCGCCGTCGCCCGCCGCAGCTACACCGCCGCCCGCGGCGACGTCTGGGCAGCGGTGACCGACCCCGAGCGGATCCCGCGCTGGTTCATGCCGATCAGCGGCGACCTCGCCGAGGGCGGGCGGTACCAGCTCGAGGGGAACGCGGGCGGGACCGTCGAGCGCTGCCAGGCGCCCGAGGCGTTCGCGGTCACCTGGGAGTTCGGGGGCGGCGTCTCGTGGGTGACCGTCACGCTGCATCCCTTCGACGGCGGCACGATGCTGCAGCTCGTCCACGAGTCGCCCGTCGAGCCGGAGTTCTGGGAGCAGTTCGGGCCGGGCGCCGTCGGCGTCGGCTGGGACATGTCCCTCATGGGCCTCGGCCTGCACCTCGGCTCCGGGGAGTCGATGGACCCCGCCCAGGCCGAGGCCTGGAGCGTCTCTGCCGAGGGCAAGGCCTTCGTCGGCGCGGCGGCGGCCGGCTGGGCCGAGGCGGCCGTGGCCGACGGCGACGACGCCACCGACGCCCACGCCGCGGCCGAGCGGACTGTCGCTTTCTACACCACCGTCCCCGAGGCGTGATGTGACCCCGTCGGCGGCGGGCGGGACGCCCGTCGGAACGCCGGACGCCGTGTTCGCCGCGCTCGGCGACCCGGTGCGGCGGCGGCTGCTGATGCTGCTGCACGAGGTCGGCGAGGCCCCCGTCGGCGGGCTCGTCGCCGCCGTCCGGGCCACGACGACCATCTCCCAGCCCGCCGTCTCCCAGCACCTGCGGGTGCTGCGCGAGGCCGGTCTGGTCCGGGTGCGACCCGACGGCACCCGCCGCCTGTACGCCGTCGAACCCGCCGGGATCGACGCGGCCCGCGCGTGGCTGGCGGCCTTCACCGACCCGTTCGCCCAGCCGCTCGACGCCCTGGGGACCGAGATCGCGCGCGGCCGCCGCGAGCGCCGTCGGGCGGACGAGGTCAGCGGAAGTCCCGCGACCGGGTCGCGAGCGGCAGGCGCAGCACGGCGAGATGCTCGGCGAGCAGGTTGACCGACCCGTCGGACCGCTCGACCCGCCCCCGCACGACGAGGGCGGGGGCGCCGCGCGCCACGGTGCGGAAGCGGCGCCACAGCCCGGGCGAGCAGATGACGTTGAGCAGCCCGGTCTCGTCCTCCAGCGACAGGAACGTCACTCCCCCGGCGGTGCCGGGTCGTTGCCGGTGGGTGACGACGCCCCCGACGGCGACCCGGCGACCGGCCTCCGCCCGGGTGGCGGCCTCGACGGTGAGCACGCCCTGGTGGTCCAGGCCGGGGCGGACGTGCTCCAGCGGGGACGTGGAGTCCGGGGTGACGCCGGTCGCCCACGCGTCGGCGACGTCGACCTCGAGCGGGTCCATGCCGGGCAGCGGCGGCGCGGCCACCCCGACGCTGACGCCCGCCAGCGTGTCGGGGCCCTCCTGACCGAGCGCCCCGGCCGCCCACAGGCCTTCGCGGCGGGTGACGCCGAGGGATCCCAGGGCGCCCGCGGTGGCGAGCGCCTCCAGCCGTGCGGTGGACAGGTCGACGCGGCGGACCAGGTCGTGCAGGTCGCGGAACGGCCCGCCCTCGGCACGCGCGGCGACCATCGCGTCGGCGACGTCGGACCCGAGGCCGCGCACCGCTCCCAGGCCGAGCCGGACGGCCAGACCGGTGTCGACGTCCAGCGGGACCAGCCCGACACCGCCCTCGTCGTCCCCCTCCCCGCCGACCATGCCCTGGCGGACCGTCCGCTGCCCCGGACGGTCCGGCACCGCATGGTCGGCCGCCGTGAGGGAATGCTCGGCGGCAGGGCCCGCGGTCCCGGTCGTCCGCTCGACGCCGGCCAGGGCACCCGACGCGTTGACGTCCGGGCGCAGCACGCGCACCCCGTGGCGGCGGGCGTCGGCCACGAGGGACGCCGGGGAGTAGAACCCCATCGGCTGGGCGGCGAGCAGCCCGGCGTAGAACGCCTCGGGGGCGTGCACCTTGAGCCAGGCGGAGGCGTAGACGAGGAACGCGAACGAGTAGGCGTGCGACTCGGGGAACCCGAAGTCGGCGAACGCCTTGAGCTTGTCGTAGATCTGCTCCTGGACGTCCGGCGGCACGCCGCGCTCCGTCATCCCGGCGTACAGCCGCCCGCGCAGCGCCTCCATGCGCTCCACGGACCGCTTGGACCCCATCGCCCGGCGCAGCCGGTCCGACTCGGCCGGGCTGAAGCCCGCCACGTCGATCGCCATCTGCATGAGCTGCTCCTGGAACAGCGGCACGCCGAGGGTGCGCTTCAGCGACGGCTCCAGCAGCGGGTGCAGGTAGGTGACCGGCTGCCGGCCGCGCGACCGCTCGATGTACGGGTGCACGGACTGGCCCTGGATGGGGCCGGGCCGGATGAGCGCGACCTCCACGACGACGTCGTAGAAGCAGCGGGGCCGCAGCCGCGGCAGCGTCGCCATCTGGGCGCGCGACTCGACCTGGAACACCCCGACGGTGTCGGCGGCGCACAGCAGGTCGTACACGCGCGGGTCCTCCGGCGGCAGGGTGTGCAGCGCCAGCTCCGGCCCGCCGGTGTCCCGCACGGAGGTGAACGCGTACCGGATGGCGGTGAGCATCCCGAGGCCCAGCAGGTCGAACTTCACCAGCCCGGCGTCCGCGCAGTCCTCCTTGTCCCACTGCAGCACGGTGCGGCCCTCCATCCGTGCCCACTCCACCGGGCACACCTCGATGACGGGCCGGTCGCACATCACCATGCCGCCCGAGTGGATGCCCAGGTGCCGCGGCAGCCGCAGGAACCGGTCGGCCAGGTCCACCACCGCGGCGGGGATCTCGCCCTCCTGCTCCGCCGGCGGCGGCGCGTGCCGCGGCACGACGTCGTGCGCGTCGTCCGCCCGCCTCAGCGCGTCCCGGCCCTCCGCGTCGGCGGCCAGCGGGTCGACGGTGCGCCCCTCCCAGAGCTCTGCGACGTGCGCCTCCTTGAGCTCCCGGCGGGTCACGGGCACCTGGCCCCCTGCCCCCGCACCGGCCCCGCCGTCCGGAGCCCCCTCGGCGGCGCGCACGGCGCCCGCGGCGCGGTCCGCGGCCGGGCTCACCGGGTCGGGGCCGCGCAACGACCCCCAGCGCTCGATGGACTTGCTCCACGCGTCGGCCTGCCCGACGTCGTAGCCGAGCGCGCGGGCGGCGTCACGCACGGCGGAGCGCGGCCGGTAGGAGATGACGTTCGCGACCTGCGCGGCGTGGGTGCGGCCGAACCGGGCGTAGACGTGCTGGATGACCTCCTCGCGGCGCACCGACTCGATGTCGACGTCGATGTCCGGCGGGCCGTCCCGTTCCGGGGCGAGGAACCGCTCGAACAGCAGGCCGTGGGTCACGGCGTCGACGGCGGTGATGCCGAGCGCGTAGCAGACCGCGGAGTTCGCGGCGCTGCCCCGCCCCTGGCACAGGATGCCCTCGCGCCGGCAGAACTCCACGAGGTCGTAGACGACGAGGAAGTAGCCGGCGAACCCGAGGTCGGTGATGACGCGCAGCTCGTGATCGAGCTGTGCCCACGCTCCCGGCACCCGTTCCGCGTCCCGCGAGCCGTACCGCTGCGTGGCACCACGGCGCACCAGCTCGGCCAGCCAGCTCGCCTCGTCATGCCCGGCGGGCACCGGGTAGGGCGGCAGGTGCGGCGCGACGAGGTGCAGGTCGAACGCGCAGTCCGCGGCGAGGTCGGCCGCGGTGGTGACGGCGTGCGGGTGGCGGTGGTGCAGGCGCGCCATCTCGGCTGCCGAGCGCAGGTGCGCCGTCGGGGCACCGGGCAGCCAGCCGTCGTGGTCGTCCAGCGAGGAGCGGGCGCGCACGGCGGCGAGCGCCGCGGCGAGGTCGGCGTCGCGGGGCCGGGCGTAGTGCGCGGCGGTGGTCGCGACCAGCGGCAGGCGTGCGTCCCGGGCGAGCGCCGCGAGGGCGGCATGGCGGTCGCCGTCGCGCGGGTCGCCGGTGGCGGTGACCTCGACCGCCACGTTGTCCCGCCCGAACACGGCGACCAGGCGGTCGAGCTCGGCGCGCGCGGCCCGCAGCGGGTCGGGGCCCCCGGCGTCGAGGGCGCGACGTACGGCGCCCTTGCGGCAGCCGGACAGGACCAGCCACTGCCCGGCAGCTTCCTGCCCGAGGCGCTCGAGGTCGTAACGGGCCTTGCCCTTGACCCCCGCCTCCAGGTGGGCGGTGGCGATGGCACGGGACAGGTTCCGGTAGCCGTCCGCACCGCGGGCCAGGACGAGCAGGTGGGTGGCGCGCGGGTCCGGGACTCCGGTGGGCTCGTCGAGCACCGGGGCACCGCCGGGCACGGGGGCGGGCAGGTGCAGCTCCGCGCCGAACACCGTGGGCAGCCCGACGGCACGGGCCGCCTCGGCGAACCGCACCACCCCGTACAGGCCGTCGTGGTCGGTCAGGGCGAGCGCCTCCAGGCCCAGCCGGGACGCCTCGGCGGCGAGCTCGGCCGGGTGGCTGGCGCCGTCGAGGAAGCTGAACGCCGAGTGCGCGTGCAGCTCGGCGTACCGAGCGGGCAGGTCAGTCATAGCAGGCCTCCACCGTCCAGGTGCCCGCGGTCTGGGCGAGCAGCAGCCCGCGGCCGTCGTCGAGCACCACCTGCAGGTGCACGCGCCGCGTGCCACCGCCGTGCCACCAGCGCTCGGCGAGCGGCCAGGGCCCGGCCCAGTCGGTGACGGTGCCGGAGCCGTGCTCCCAGCGCACGGTGGCGGGCGAGCCGCTGGCGGCGAGGCGGGCGTCGACGACGACGTCGTGCCCGGCGGCGTCCAGGACACGGGCGGGCAGCGGCTCGGGCAGCACGGTGGCGGGCGCCGGGCTGGGCAGCGCGCCGGGCCACGGCCGGTCGGCGGGCCGGCCGGGGTCGGCCTCCTCCCCGAAGGGCACGAGCGCGACCCGGCTGCGGGCGTCCCGGCCGCCCTGGAGCCGCACGGCGAGCACGCCCTGCCCGCCGAGCAGGCCCTGGACCCGGTCGACCGCCTGGTGCGCGCGGGTGTCTCCCCCGGCGTCGGGACCCCACAGGCTCGGCTGGTGCGTCCCGGCGGGGGCGACGTCCTCCGCGGCGAGCGCCAGGTGCACCAGCGGGGCGACGTGCGGGGAGTCGCCGGTGCCGGTGCGGCGCAGGGCCGCGTCGGTGAGCCAGCCCTCGAGCTGCCAGCGCACGCGGTCGGTGAGGCGGGCGGCGTCGAGCCCGCCGGCGACGGCGTCGGTGCGCCACAGGCGTTCGAGCTCGCCCTCCGTGGTGCGGGCGGTGATCCGCAGGCGGGAGCAGGCCAGCCCGTGGCCGAGCAGCAGGGCGTGCAGCTCCTCGGCGAGGCGGCGGGCGGCGAACGCTGCGACGTCGACCCGGTCCGCGGGCGGGTCGAGGTCGGTCGCGACGGCGAGGTCGGCCTCGGGGCGCCGACGGGCGGGCGGGCGCTCGTCGAGGCCGCGGGCCAGCCGGTGCGCCCACGTGCCGAGGTCGCCGAAGCGGGCGGCGACGCTCGCGGGCGGCAGCGCGGCGAGGTCGCCGAGGGTGTGCAGCCCGAGCCGCCGCCACAGCCCGGCGGCGTCGCGCACCGCTGTCACGACCCCCGGGTCGCAGACGGCGTGCACGAGGTCGTCGACGGGACGGCCCGCGAGGGCGGCGGCGGACTCCCCCGGCGGCACGACGGCATCGGAGCGGGCGGCGAGGACGGCGGCGAGCAGGCCGTCGGCCACCCCCACCTGGCACTCGTGGCCCGCCTCGGCGACCGCGGCGACGAGCCGTTCGGCCAGCGCCCGCTCCGAGCCGTGGTAGCGGGCGGCGCCCGCGGCGGGCAGGAGCAGCAGGCCGGGCCGGGCGACCTCCAGCCCGGCGACGACGGTCTCCACGGCGAGCGCGACCGGTTCGAACGCGCGGGCGTCACGGGCGTCGTCGACGTCCAGCAGCACGAGGTCGGGGCAGGTCTCCTGCGCCTGACGGCGACGCATGCCGCGCCGCACCCCGGCGGTGCGGGCGACGGCGGTGGTCGCGACGACGCTGCGCCCGGCCCGGGTGCCGCCGCCGGAGCGGGCACCGAGGACGGCGGCGGGCACGTGGGCGTCGAGCCCGGCGGTGGTGAGCGCGGCCACGACCGGCCAGTCGGGGACCCAGAGCACGGCGGTGCGGGTGGTGCTCATCGGACCTCAGGCCGCCCGCAGGTGTCGTCCGCCCGGTGCCGCCGCTCCCCCGCCCGGCGGCGGCGGGAGGTGGTCGACGGCACCGAGGGGGACCTCGACGTCGATCTCCACGGGGCGCGCGACGGCACCTCGGCCGGTGCGCAGCACACGCAGGGTGCGCCGGCGCAGCCAGCCCGCACCGGCGTCGGTGCCGGTCCAGGTGCCGCCCCGGGCGTCGAGGACGACGTGCGCGCCGGGCCAGCGCTGCGTGGCCACGAGCACGACGTCGCGCTGCCGGGCGCGTGCGGCGAGACGACGGCGGTCGGCGTCCGCGAGGGCGGCGCCGGGCCCGACCACGACGACGTCCATGCCGTCGAGGAGCGCGGCCAGCACGGCGGGGGTGTCCGGTCCGGGCGCGGGGACGACGACGGTGCGCTCCAGGTCGAGGCCGGCGTCGGCGGCGGCGAGGAGCCCGACGGCGGGGGCACCGACGAGGGCGGTCCAGGAGCCGCCGCGGGACGGGACGGCGAGGAGCCCGAGGAGCAGGCTGGTGGATCCCTGGACGGCGAGCACGCCGCCCAGCGGCAGGACCCCGCCGGGCAGCAGCGGGGCCAGCGCGGGGTGGACGGGCAGGGTGGTGCGCGGCGGGGCCTGGTCCGCCGGCACGACGAGCGCCCCACGGCGCCTGCCCTGCTCACCGGCGGCCAGCGCGGCGAGCGCCCGTGCCCGGGCGGCGTCCGCGGCGGGCCTGGCCCCCGGCGCCTCGACGGCGACGCTCATGCTGCCCCCTCCCGGCGGTCGAGCTGTCGGCAGGACCGCAGCGCTTCGAACGCATGTTCGAACACCTCTAGTACACGCCCGCGGCGGAGGGGTGTCAACCGCGCTGGTGAGGGCCACGAGAGGCGCGTCGCGCGGGTCGCGCGGAGGCTTTCGCGAGGGCGACGTCGCCGGTCGTGGATCACATACCGTACAGTCGGTATGCTGGCAGGACACCGACGACGAGGAGGTCGTGACCGTGCAGATCACCGGCGCCGTGCTCGAGCGCTGCGGCGCACCCGCACCCTGGAGCGCCTCGAGGCCGTTCACCATCGGACCGCTCGACCTCGACCCCCCGGGTCCCGGCGAGATCGCCGTCCGGATCGAGGCCGCGGGCCTGTGCCACTCCGACCTGTCCGTCGTCGACGGCAACCGGGTGCGCCCCACCCCGATGCTCCTCGGGCACGAGGCCGCCGGGATCGTGGAGGCCGTCGGGGCCGACGTCGGCGCCTGCAGCGGGATCGCCGTCGGCACCCGCGTCGTCATGACGTTCCTGCCCCGCTGCGGGACGTGCGCCGCCTGCGCCACCGACGGCCGGCTGCCGTGCAGCGTCGGCTCCGCGGCGAACGCCGCCGGGGAGCTCGTCGGCGGGGCACGCCGCCTGCACCGCGACGGCGCCGACGTCCACCACCACCTCGGCGTCAGCGCGTTCGCGACCCACGCCGTCGTCTCGGCCACCTCCGTCGTGCCCGTGCCCGACGACGTCCCCGCCGACGTCGCCGCCCTGCTCGGCTGCGCCGTGCTCACCGGGGGCGGGGCCGTGCTCAACGCGGGGCGCCCCGCCCCCGGTGAGCCCGTCGTCGTCGTCGGGCTCGGCGGCGTCGGGATGGCCGCCCTGCTCGTGGCCCGCGCGCTCGGGCACGAGGTGACCGGCGTCGACACCGTGCCCGGCAAGCTCGACCTCGCCCGGGAGCTCGGCGCCGCCCGCGCCCTCACCCCCGCCGACGCCCTCGCCGACGACACCGTGCGGGCCCCCGTCGTCGTCGAGGCCGCCGGGTCGGGCCGCGCCTTCGAGACCGCGTACGCCCTCACCGCCCCCGGCGGGACGACGGTCACCGTCGGCCTGCCCGCCCCCGAAGACACCGCGACGATCGCCCCGCTGAGCCTCACCGCGCAGGCCCGCACCGTCGTCGGCTCCTACCTCGGGTCGGCCGTGCCGAACCGCGACATCCCCCGATACGTGGAACTCTGGCGAGCAGGCCGACTGCCGCTGGAACGGCTCGTCTCGGCCCGCATCGGGCTGGACGAGCTGCCCCGGGCGCTGGACCGCCTCGCCGCCGGCGAGGAGCTGCGCCAGCTCATCACCTTCGACGAGAGGAACCTCACATGACAGCCACCATCTCCCGCGTCGCGGTCGTCACCGGCGGCGCCCGCGGCATCGGCGCCGCCGTCGCCGCCCGGCTGGCCGCCGACGGCCACGCCGTGGCCGTGCTCGACCTCCTGGAGGACGTCGCGGCCGAGACCGCCGCGAAGCTCGTCGCCGACGGGCACCGCGCGATCGGCGTCGGCGTGGACGTCGCCGACGAGCAGTCCGTCGCCGACGCCGTCGCCCGCGTGGACGCCGAGCTCGGCGCCCCGACGATCCTCGTCAACAACGCCGGCATCCTGCGCGACAACCTGCTGTTCAAGATGTCCGCCGACGACTGGGATGCCGTGCTCGGGGTGCACCTGCGCGGTGCGTTCCTCATGACGCGCGCCGTCCAGGGCGGCATGGTCGAGGCCGGGTTCGGGCGCATCGTCAACCTGTCCAGCACGTCGGCGCTCGGCAACCGCGGGCAGGCCAACTACGCCGCCGCCAAGGCCGGCATGCAGGGCTTCACCAAGACGCTCGCCATCGAGCTCGGCAAGTTCGGGATCACCGCCAACGCCATCGCGCCGGGCGTCATCGCCACGGAGATGATCGCCGAGACGGCCCGCCGCGTCGGCGTACCCCTGGAGGACTTCCTGGCGCACATGGCCGCCGAGGTACCGGTCGGCCGCGTCGGGCAGCCTCAGGACATCGCCGCCGCGGCGTCGTTCTTCTGCTCCGAGGAGGCCGGGTTCACCAGCGGGCAGGTCCTCTACGTGGCGGGCGGGCCGCGCGCATGAGCGCGAGGAGCCCCCGCGCAGGGACCCCGAGGGACGAGGAGCACCGCAGCGAGGCACCGCAGCGGTCGTGCCAGAGGGCCACGGCATGAGCGCGCCGATCGTCGTCGAGAGCCCGGCGGCGCTCGCGGGCGCTGTCGGGGAGAAGGCCACGGGCGAGTGGTTCACCGTCGAGCAGCCGCGCATCACCGCGTTCGCGGACGCCACCGAGGACCACCAGTGGATCCACCTCGACGCCGAGCGTGCCGCCGCCGGGCCGTTCGGCGGCACCATCGCGCACGGGTACCTCACTCTGTCGCTGCTGCCCCGGCTCACCGGCGAGCTGGTCGAGGTGGGGCGCACGGCGATGGCCGTCAACTACGGCCTCGACAAGGTCCGGTTCCTCACGCCGGTCCCCGCCGGCGGGCGGGTCCGCGCCACGGTCGAGATCACCGGCGCCGAGCCCACCGGGCAGGGCGTCCGGCTCGCCTCGACGGTCACCGTCGAGCTGGAGGGCGCCGAGCGGCCGGCGCTGGTCGCCCAGACCCTGGCGCTCTACGTCCCGCAGCCCTGACCCTCTGCGTCGAGCATGCGACGGGGGCCCGTCCGGATCACCGGACGGGCCCCCGTCGCATGCTCGGCGGTGCTCACCGCATGGTCGACAGGGCTGGCTCAGACGCGCTCGAGCACCATCGCCATGCCCTGACCGCCGCCCACGCACATGGTCTCCAGCCCGAACCGGCCGCCGGTGGCCTCCAGCCCGTTGAGGAGCGTGGTGGTGATCCGCGCGCCGGTCATGCCGAACGGGTGCCCGACGGCGATGGCGCCGCCGTGCACGTTCAGCCGGTCCTCGTCGACGCCCAGCTCGCGCGCCGACGGCAGGACCTGCGCGGCGAACGCCTCGTTGATCTCCACGAGGTCCATGTCGTCGATCGACAGCCCCGCGCGGGCCAGCGCCTGCCGGCTCGCCTCCACCGGGCCGAGACCCATGATCTCGGGCGACAGCCCCGTCACGCCGGTCGAGACGATGCGGGCCAGGGGCTGCAGGCCGAGCTCCTCGACGACCCGGTCCGAGACGATCACCAGCGCCGCGGCGCCGTCGTTGAGAGGGCACGCGTTGCCCGCCGTCACGGTGCCGTCCGGACGGAACACCGGCTCCAGCGCGGCCAGCTTCTCGACCGTCGTCCCGGCCCGCGGGCCGTCGTCGGCGGCCACGACCGTCCCGTCCGGCAGCGTCACCGGCGTGATCTCGCGGGACCAGAACCCGTCCGCGACCGCCTGGACGGCGCGCTGCTGGGAGCGCGCGGCGAACGCGTCCTGCTCGGCGCGGGTGATGCCGTGCACGGAGGCGAGGTTCTCCGCCGTCTGCCCCATGGCGATGTACGCGTCGGGCAGCAGACCGTCAGCGCGCGGGTCACGCCACGCCTCGGCGCCGCCGACGGCGCGCTTGGCGGTGCGTTCGGTCGCGTCGGCGAACCGGGGGTTCTCCAGTTCCTGCCCCACGATGTAGTCCGACGAGCCCTTGACCATGCGGCTGACGGACTCGGCGCCCGCGGAGACGAAGACGTCCCCCTCCCCCGCCTTGATGGCGTGGAAGGCCATCCGGGTGGACTGGACGCTGGACGAGCAGTACCGGGTCACGGTGGTGCCCGGGACGCCGTCGAGCCCGAGCAGGACGGCGACGATCCGTCCCATGTTCATCCCCTGCTCGCCACCGGGCAGGCCGCAGCCGAGGATCAGGTCGTCGATGCGCGCCGGGTCGAGGGCGGGCACCTGGGCGAGCGCCGCCTCCACCATCCGGGCGGCGAGGTCGTCGGCGCGCAGGTCGCGCAGCAAGCCCTTGTAGGCCCGCCCGATCGGCGAACGGGCGGTGGCCACGATGTAGGCCTCGGTCATGATGAAAAGTCCTCTCTCAGACGAGTTCGTGTCGCGCGTGTCTTCGGTTCCGCGTCACACGAAGGCCGCGTGGCCGGTGATGGAGCGGCCGACGATGAGGTGGTTCATGTCGCGCGTGCCCTCGAAGGTGTAGACGGCCTCGGCGTCGGCGAAGTAGCGGGCCACGCCGGTGTCGAGGGTGATGCCGTTGCCGCCGCAGACCTCACGGGCGAGCGCGACGGTCTCCCGCATGCGCGTGGTGACGAACGCCTTGGCGAGCGCGGCGTGCTGGTCGCGCTGGGTGCCCTCGTCCTGCATCTGAGCGACCCGGACGCACAGGCCGATGCTGGCGGTGATGTTGCCGAGCGCCGTGGCGAGCTTGTCCTGGACGAGCTGGTAGGAGGCGATCGGGTGGCCGAACTGCTCGCGCTCCTTGGTGTACGTCACGGCGGCCTCGTAGGCGCCGATCATCGTGCCGAGGGCCTGCCAGGAGACCCCGTCCCGCGTCACCCGGAGCACGTTCGCGAGGTCGCGGAAGCTGTCGATCCGCTGCAGGCGGTCCGCCTCGGCGACCTCGACGTTCTCCAACGAGATGTCGGCGTTCTGCACGATGCGCAGCGACTGCTTGCGCTCGATCTTGGTGGCGGTGAAGCCCGGGGTGCCCTGGCGCACGAGGAAGCCCTTGACCTGGTCGTCGGCGGTGTCCTTCGCCCAGATCACGACGACGTCGGCGAAGGTGGCGTTGCCGATCCATCGCTTCGCTCCGTTGAGCACCCAGGTGTCGCCGTGGCGGGTCGCGGTGGTGCGCAGTCCGCGGGCGGTGTCGGAGCCGGACAGCGGCTCGGTGAGCCCGAACGCCCCGATGACGTCGCCGTCGGCCATGGGCGGGAGCCACTGCGCCCGCTGCTCGGGCGATCCGCCGAGGCCGATCGAGCTCATCGCGAGCCCGCTGGAGACCCCGATGAACGTGCAGAACGAGGAGTCCACGCGGGCCAGCTCCATGCCGACCCAGCCGCGGAAGACCGCCGAGTTCTCGAACCGGGACGTCTCGTCCCAGGCGGCGCCGACGGAGCCGAGCTCGGCGAACGGCTTGAACAGGTGGACGGGGCACTCGGCCCGTTCCCAGTAGTCGTCGGCCAGGGGCCGCACCTCGCGCTCCATGAAGTCCCGGACGCGCGCCACGGCGTCCTGCTCGACGGGCGTCAGCAGGTCCTGGAAGCCGTAGAAGTCGGCGTCCAGCCGGTCGGGTACCGCGGGTGCGGGAGCCGGCGGGGTGGTGAGAGTCATGTCGCTCCGATCGTCGTCGATCTCGTGATGCCAGTGTGCATCATTCTCGATTATGTTGCACCACCCGAGGCCTTCGGCGCTAGGCTGCGTTCATGCTCACCGCGACCGGCGAGATCGCCGACGTCGGCCTCCGGGCCGCTCCCACGAGGCTCTCGAACCGCCTGGCCCCCGGGGTGCACCCCGACGCGCTGCGCGCGTTCGAGCACGCCCGCGAGACCTTCGTCGCGGGGCGTCGGATCGACATGGGTGGCCTCGCGACCGAGCTCGGCGTCGACCGGACGTCGGTCTTCCGCTGGGTCGGCAACCGCGACGCGCTGCTGGCCGAGGTCCTCTGGTCGCTGGCCGTGCCCACGCTCGTCCAGGCGCGCCGCGCCGCGGCCGACGCCGGCCACGAGGGCGCCGAGCACGTCGCGACCCTGCTGACCCGCTTCGCCACCGACCTCATCCGCGCGGACTACTTCCGCGACTTCCTCGCCCGGGAGCCGGCCCGCGCCCTGCGGCTGCTCACCACCACGGCGAGCCCCGTCCAGCACCGGTACGTCGCGACCGTCGAGCACCTCGTGCGCGCCCACCTCGGGCCCCTGCCGTTCGACGGCGCCATCGACCCGCACGCCCTGGCCTACCTGCTCGTGCGGGTGTCCGAGTCCTTCACCTACGCCGACCTCATCGCCGGCGAGGACCCGAGCCCCGACGCCGCCGGGTCGGCGTTCCGCCACCTGCTGCGCGTCTGACCCGGCCGGGTGCGGCGGCGCCGTGACGCACCGGTCGGCCGCCCGTCCACCGTCCACCCGCCCGACCCGAGAGGACCCCGATGCCCCGCCCCCGCCACCCGTTCGCCCTGCGCTGGAACGACAACGACCAGTACGGGCACGTCAACAACACCGTCTACTACCAGGCGATGGACACCGCGGTGAACACGTGGATGATCCGCGAAGCAGGCCTCGACCCCGCCGGCGACGTCCGCGGGTACTGCGTCGCGTCGTCCTGCGAGTTCCGCGCCCCCGCCTCCTACCCCGACGACCTGGAGGTCCTCGTGGGGGTCGCCCGGGTGGGCACGACCAGCATCACCTGGGACCTGCCGATCGTGCGGGCCGGCGACGACGAGCCGCTCGCGCACGGCCGCTTCACCCACGTGTTCGTCGACGCGGCCACGCAGCGGCCGGTGCCGGTGCCGACGGCGATCCGGGCGGCCGTCGAGGAGCACCTCGGCGCACCCGTCGGCTGATCAGCGCGCGTCCCACCACCGCAGCGCCAGGGTGCCGGTGAGGGTCAGCCACGGCGACGGCTCCCCCACCGGGACGTCGACCTCGAACCAGACGTCGCCCGCGTGCCGGTGCTCGCGGGCCCAGGTGCCGTCGTCGCGGCGCGCCCCGCGGACCACGTCGACGGCGTCGGCGAGACGCCCGTCGGGCGCCGTGCCGTCGTGGGCGGCGGCGCGGCGGAAGTGGTCCAGGGCTCGCAGCACGCTGTAGTCGCCGCGGTACGGGTACTCGAACCGGCGCACCCAGGGCCCCACGACCTCACCGGTCGACAGCCGGTACATCAGCCGCCGGGCCAGCAGGTACTCCTCGCCCGCACGACGCGCCTCCCGGGCGCGGGCGTCGCCGCCCACGAGCTGCTCGTGGTCCAGCAGGCCGGACACCACGTTGAGCGTGGACCAGAACGACGACACCTGCGCGCCGTCGACCCACGAGCAGTTCCACCCGCCGTCGGGCATCCGGCCCCCCGCCGGCCCGACGAGCCGCTCCAGGATCGCGCCGACGTCGACGCCGAGCCAGTCGCCGTTGGCGAGCGTGAAGGCGTTGATGCAGCAGTCGACCTCGCCCTCCCAGTAGGGCAGGTCGTCGTACTCCCAACGGCAGTGGCGGGCCAGGAGGCCCGGGGTGTCCCGCTCGAGCAGCACCACGGGGTCCAGGCCCCACTCGCGCAGCGAGCTCAGCGACCAGGTGGTCGCGGTCCACGGCTGCGGCACCTCGCCCTGGACCGCGAACCACTCCTGGCCACCCGGGAAGAACGCGCCTCGCGCCCACCGGCCGTCGGGATCCTGATGCGCGAGGAGCCGGGCGCCGAAGCCCTCGGTCGCGACGCGCGCCCTCGTCGCCCGCCAGGCGGCGTCGTCCAGCCCCAGCAGGTCGCGCTCGACCTGCCAGCGCAGTGCCGGGTCCGACTCCAGCAGCCACTGCGTGGGCACGCTCATCCGGCGATCGTACGGCGAGGTCACGCCGTGTGCTCCAGGACCGCGGGGAGCAGCCGCCCCCAGGTGTGCGGCGGCGGGACCTGGTGACCTGTCCGGGCCAGGACGAGCAGCCGCGCCCCGGGGATCTCGGCGGCGAGCCGTTCCCCGTGCCCGGGGAAGAGCGGGTCACGGTCCCCGTGGACCACGAGCGTCGGCGCCCCGATGTCGGCCAGGGCTCCTCGGACGGGCGGCCCCGGTGCCAGGGTCGCGTGGTTCGCGGACGCCGCCGGGTCGATGCTCCGGTGCACGGCGCGACGCGCGATCGCGCGCGTGCGCTGCTCGTCGAAGCGCCCGCCCGCCGTGAGCAGGCGGTCCTCGCGGACCGCCGCCTCCACGGCCGCGGCCTCCCCGGGACCGGGACCCGGGCCGCCCCAGAGGTCCGCCAACCCGGGTGCCGGTCCGGGGAGCGGTGTGCCGTCCGACCGGTCGAGCGCGGCGGACGTCGAGATCAGCGTGAGCGACGCGACGCGCCCGGGGTGCTCGACCGCCAGCTCCTGGGCGATGCCGCCGCCCATCGACAGCCCGACCAGGTGGGCCCGGTCGACCTGCAGGGCGTCCAGGACGCGCAACGGGTCCTCGGCCAGGTCGCGGGCCGTGTACCCGGGGTCGCCGGGCGCCCCCGTCGTCGACCGCCCGGTGTCGCGGTGGTCGTAGCGCACGACCCGCCGCCCGCCGTCGGCCAGCGCGACGCAGAGGTCCGTGGGCCACCAGTCCATCGAGGCACCCATCCCGCCGATCAGGATCATCGTCGGCCACGCCGGGGCGCCGACGGCCTGGTAGCACAGGCGCACACCGTCCTGCTCGGCGAACCGTTCCGGACCGAGGGCCTCGCCGTCGGCCGCGCCGATGCGAACCCTTCGGCCGTCGTCGTGGGACGTCACACGTCACCTCCTCCGCGCACTGTCGGCACCTGGACGGACCGCGCCCGTCGGCGGGACTCATCGGTCCGCACAAGATCGTCAGGGCGACGCACGCCCGCGTCGACACGTTCGCCGACATACCGACCGCGCGGTATGCTGCCTGGAGCCCGGCGTCGAGGCCGGGTCCGAGCGAGAGATGAGGTCACCGATGACCGACGTGCCCGGCCTGGACCGAGCGGGGCTGTCCGCCTGGTTGACACGCGAGCACCCGGAGCTCGCCCCCCACCCGGGCTCCCCCCTGACCGCCGAGGTCATCACCGGGGGGCGCAGCAACCTCACCTACCGCGTCGACGGCGCCCGCCGACCGCTCGTGCTGCGCCGCCCGCCGCTCGGCCACGTGCTGTCCAGCGCCCACGACATGCGCCGGGAGCACCGCGTCATCTCCGCGCTCGGGCTCAGCGACGTCCCGGTGCCCGCCGTCGTCGACGTCGTCGACGACACCACGGCCCAGGAGGTCACCGGCACCACGTTCTTCGTCATGGAGCACGTCGCCGGGACCGTCCTGGCGCGGCCCGCGCAGAACGCGTCGTACACCCCCGCCGGGCTCCACCGCCTCGGCATCGCGCTCGCGACGACCCTCGCCGACCTGCACGCCGTCGACCCCGACGCCGTCGGGCTGGGCGACTTCGGGCGCCCCCAGGGCTACCTCGACCGGCAGCTCACCACCTGGCGCCGCCAGTACGACGCCTCCCGCTCCCGCGACCTGCCCGAGCTCGACGCCCTCCAGCAACGCCTCGGGGCCGGGCTGCCGACGACGTCCCGCACCGGCATCGTGCACGGCGACTACCGCCTCGACAACGCCCTCGTCGCCGGGACCGCCGACCACCCGCACGTCGCCGCCGTCCTCGACTGGGAGATGGCCACCCTCGGCGACCCCCTCGTCGACCTCGGCCTGCTCGGCCTCTACTGGGACATCCGGGACCTCACCGGCCACGACACCGTCGTGTCCGCCGTCGTCCCCGACGCCGGCTACCCCACCTTCGACGAGATCGTCGACACCTACGCGGCCCGCACCGGCACGGTGGTGCCCGACCTGTGGTGGTACCGCGCCTTCGCGGCCTACAAGCTCGCCGTGATCCTCGAGGGGATCCACTTCCGCTACCGCGCCGGCGAGACCGTCGGCGACGGCTTCGACGCCATCGGCGACCTCGTCGCCCCCCTCGCGGCCGACGGGCTCGCCCGCGCGACCGCCCGACCCAGGAGCGCCTGAATGGACTTCGCCCCCGACGCCCGCACCGCCGAGCTCACCGAGCAGGTCCGGACCTTCGTCCACGACCACGTCCTGCCCGCCGAACCCGTCCTGGACGCCCAGCTCGCCGCCACACCCGACGACTGGACCTTCCGGCCCGTCGTCGACGAGCTGCGCGCCAAGGCCAGGGCCGAAGGGCTGTGGAACCTGTTCCTGCCCTCCGCACGAGGGGCCGGCCTGACGAACCTCCAGTACGCCCCGCTGGCCGAGCTGACCGGCTGGAGCCCGCGTCTCGCCCCCGTGGCCATGAACTGCGCCGCCCCCGACACCGGCAACATGGAGCTCCTCGCCGAGTTCGGCACCCCGGCGCAGCAGGAGCGCTGGCTCGCACCGCTGCTGGACGCCCGCATCCGCTCCGCCTTCTCCATGACCGAGCCGGACGTCGCGTCCTCCGACGCCTCCCAGATCGGCACCCGCATCCGCCGCGACGGCGACGAGTACGTCGTCACGGGCCGCAAGTGGTGGTCGACCGGCGCGATGAGCCCCGACTGCACGCTGCTCGTCGTCATGGGCAAGACCGACCCCGACGCCGACCGGCACCGTCAGCAGTCGATGGTGCTCGTCCCCCGTGACACCCCGGGCGTGCGCGTCGTGCGCCCGCTGACCGTCTTCGGCTACGACGACCGCGACCACGGCGGGCACGCCGAGATCGTGTTCGACGACGTCCGCGTCCCCGCGTCGCACCTCCTCGGTCAGGAGGGCGACGGCTTCGCGATCGCCCAGGCGCGGCTCGGACCGGGCCGCATCCACCACTGCATGCGCGCCCTCGGCACCGCCGAGCGGGCGCTCGCGCTCGCCGTCGACCGTGCGCACGACCGGTCGACGTTCGGCGTGCCCCTCGCCCAGCAGGGCGTCGTGCGCGAGTGGGTCGCCGAGGCCCGCGTCGAGATCGAGGCCCTGCGGCTGCTCGTCCTCAAGACCGCGTGGCTCATGGACACCGCCGGCAACCGGGCCGCCATGACCGAGATCCAGGCGATCAAGATCGCCGTCCCGCGTGCCGTGCAGCGCATCCTCGACCGCGTCGTCCAGCTCTTCGGCGCCGCCGGGGTCTCCGGCGACCAGCCGCTCGCGGAGATGTTCGCCGGGATCCGCTCGCTGCGGATCGCCGACGGCCCCGACGAGGTGCACCTCGCCTCGCTCGGCCGCGCGCAGCTGCGCCGCTGAGCGACGAGCCGACTCCAGTCAGCGCAAGAAGGCGCCAGTCAGCGCAAGAGAACGCGAGTCAGCGCACGACAACGCGAGTCAGCGCAGGATCCTCCCGGATCCCGCGCTGACTCGCGTTCGCTTGTGCTGACTCGCGCCACACCGTGCTGACTCGCGCTTTCTTGCGCTGACTCGGCGCCACCCGTGCTGACCCGTGCTCACCAGCGCTGACTCGTCGCGTCGCCTCCGGGGGACGACGACGGGACCCGACGCTCCGGGGGGATGGAGCAGCGGGTCCCGTCGGACCGGTCCGCCCGGCGGGTCCGCCGGGCGGCAGATCGTCACTCGGCCGGGACACCCTCCCCCTCGACGGGCGGAGCGGACGGCTCGGCGGTGGACACGGTGTCGCCGTCGAGGCGGTAGGTGGTGCCGACGAAGTCCTGGACGCCGTCGACGACGGTGGTGATCCCGACGGTGTCGTAGCCGCCGTGGTCGTCGGCCGAGTAGGCCAGCGGGGCGATGCCGTTGCCGGTCACCTCACCGGACTCGAGCGCCTCGACCAGCGACTCGCGGGTGGGGTCCTCCCCTGCCCGGGTGAGCGCCTCGACGAACGCGTACCCGACGCTCATCCCGAAGACGGTGTTCCCGTCGAACGGGGCGCCGTCGTTGTACTCCTCGTTGATCGAGGTGAAGAGCTCGACCCAGTCGCTGTCGGGGCTGAAGGGCAGGTAGTTGACGGACACGAACCCCTGGAGGAGCTGCGGGGCGGCCTCGCCGAGGAACCCGGTCAGGGTCGGGTAGTCGCCGCCGGCGGACGCCGCCATCCACGTGGGCATGAAGCCCATCTGGGCGGCGGTGCCGACCGCGAGCGCAGTGAACCCGTTGACGGTGGCGAGCATGACGACCTCGCAGCCGGCGGCCTGGAGGGCGCCGATCTGTGCGGTGACGTCCTGGTTGGACGTGTCGTACGTCTCGGTGGCGGTGACGCCGTCCTCGCCGAGGGCGATCTGGACCCCCTCGAGGAACGTCTCGCCGTAGTCGTCGTCCTGGCCCAGGACGCAGACGGAGCTGTCGGCGTGCTCGTCGGCGGCGTACTGGCCGAGCGCGGAGCCCTCGACGTGGTAGTCCGCGTTGTACCCGAAGGTGTAGGGGTACTCCTCGGGGTCGTTCCAGGCGGTCGACCCGGAGGAGACGAACAGGTCGGGCACCTCGTTCTGGTTGAGGAAGTCCAGGACCGCGGAGTGGGTCGGGGTGCCGAGCCCGTTGAGGATGGCGAACACCTCGTCCTGCTGGACGAGCTCGCGGACGACGGTCTGGGTGGTGGCGGGGTTGTAGCCGTCGTTCTTGACGAGGTACTCGATCTGCCGGCCGTGCACGCCGCCCTGGGCGTTGACGTGGTCGAAGTAGGCCTGGGTGGCGGCGGAGATCGACGAGTAGCCGGCGGCGGCGGGCCCGGACAAGGGCTGGTGGGTGCCGATGGTGATGGTCTCGGCGCTGACGCCGGGCGAGGCCTCGTCCGTGCCGCCGCAGGCGGCGAGCGGGAGGACGAGCGCGGCCGCGCCGAGGGCGGCGATGGCGCGCGCACGGGTGCGTCGGGTGGTGGTGGTCCGCATGGAGGTCACCTCTCTGTGAGCGTTCGCGGGACTTTCCGGCCCGGCCGGAGCCGGTGGGTGAGGGAGCTGACGCGGCCGCCGAGGGCGTGGGACAGCCCTCCCGGCCACACGACGGTGACCGCGACGAGCAGCGCACCGAAGACGAGGACCGCCGCGTTGCCGGCCAGCCGCTGCTCGAGGTCCGCGGGCAGCCCGACACCGGTCACGACCGTGTCGATGAGCCAGGGCACGAGGACGACGAGCGCGGCTCCGACGGCGGCGCCGCCGATGCTGCCGAGACCGCCGACGACGACGGCGACGAGCAGCAGCAGGGAGTAGGCGAGGTCGTAGGCACCGGGGCTGACGCTCTGGGTGACGACGGCCAGGACGGCACCGCCGAGCCCGGCGGAGAGCGCGCCGGCGACGAACGCGCCGGTCTTGACCCGGGCGGGCGAGATCCCGGCGAGGCGGGCGGCGGTCTCGTCGCCGTGCACGGCGCGCATCCGCAGCCCGGCCCGCCCGGAGCGCAGCAGCGCCAGGGGCGTGACGGCGACGGCGGCGACGAGCACGGCGATCCAGGCGTGCCACTGCTCGACCCCGACGACGCCCCGCAGGCCGTCGGGGACGCCCTCGAACGGTGCGCCGACCCCGGCGGCACCGCCGAGGACGGGCACCTGGGTCGTGATGGCGGGCAGGGCGATGACGAGCGCGAGGGTGAGCCCGGCCAGGTAGGGGCCCTTGAGGCGGGCACCGGCGAGGCCGAGCAGGAGGCCGACGGCGCCGGCCAGCACCAGGGCCCCGGCGATGCCGAGCGCGAACCGGGCGGGTCCGCCCAGCCCGGCGTCGGCGGCGGGGGTCGCCGTGAGGGCGTACCCGTAGCCACCGGCGGCCATGAGGACGGCGTGGCCCAGGGAGAGCTGCCCGGTCAGCCCGACCAGGAGGGTCAGGCCGGCGGTGGCGCAGAAGACGGCCGCGACGACGGCGAGCTGGTAGTTGCGGTAGTCGTCGAGCACGAAGGTCGCGCCCACCGCCAGGAGGGTGCACACGGCGGCGCGCAGGAGCACGGCGCGGGTCCGCTGTCGGTCGGTGGTCATGCGGTGCGGGCCTCCTTGGCGGCGAAGATCCCCCCGGGCCGCACGAGCAGCACCCCGGTGAGCAGGACGAGCACGGCGATCGGCGCGAACCCCGCCCCGAGGAACCCGGTGACGAGGCTGACGAGCACGCCGACGACGACGCCGCCGACGAGCGCGCCGACCGGCGAGTCGAGGCCACCGAGGACCGCGACCGTGAACGCGTGGACGAACAGGACGTCGCCGCTGTGGGCGTTGAGCCCCAGCTCGGTGGGCACGAGCAGCATGACGGCCAGGGCGGCGACGGCCGCCGACAGCATCCAGCCGAGCGTCACCATGCGGGGCACGCGGACGCCGAGGAGCCGCGACACCTCGGGCGCCATGGCCGAGGCCCGCATCTGCAGGCCCAGCCCGGTGGCGTTGAACAGCACCGCGAGGGCGACGACGACGCCGAGCGCCACGAGCAGGACGAACAGGTCGTAGGGCGACAGGACGGGGACGCCGCCCACGACGAACGGCTGCTCGGACAGGGGCGCCTGGACGGGGCGGTGCCGCGGCCCGAACGCGATCCCGATCGCGGACTGCAGCACCATGACCAGCCCGATGGCGACGATCATGCCGGGCAGCGGCGTGGTGGCCGGGACGAGCCGGATCAGCCACCGTTCGACGGCGTACCCGACGGCCGCGCCGGTGGCGGTCGCGACGACGAGCCCGAGCCAGAACGACCCGGTGAGGTTCGTGACGGCAAGGCCGACGAAGACGGCGACGACGGCCATGGCGGCCTGGGCGAAGTTCACGATGCGCGCGGCGCGCCAGATGATGACGAGCGAGAGCGCGAAGAGGGCGACGACGAGGCCGCGGGCGATGCCGGTGGCAAGGAGGAAGGCGAGACGGTCCATCAGAACCCCAGGTAGGCGTGGCGGAGGGCCGGGTCGGCGGCGAGCTGCGCGGCCGGGGCGTCGGCGACGACCTCCCCGAGGCCGAGCACGATGCCGCGGTCGGCGATGGACAGGGCGCTGGTGACGTTCTGCTCGGCGAGCAGGACGGTCAGCCCGGTGCGGCGTGCGGCCTCGCGCAGCGTCCCCAGGAGCTGGGCGACGACCCGTGGCGCGAGCCCGAGGGAGGGTTCGTCGAGCAGCAGGACGCGCGGCCGGGACACGAGCGCGCGGGCGAGGGCGAGCATCTGGCGCTCGCCGCCCGAGAGCTGGTGGCCGTAGGCCTGCCGACGGCGGGCCAGCGGCTCGAGCTCGTCGTAGAGCTCGTCGACGGCGGCGCGTCGCGCCCGTCGTCCCGGGATGCGCCAGAGCGCCCCGAGCTGGAGGTTCTCCTCGACGGTGAGCTCGGCCACGACGCTGCGCCCCTCGGGGACCTGCGCGAGCCCGCGGCGGGCCCGGTCCTCGACGGCGAGCCCGGTGAGGTCCTCGGCGTCGAGGACGACGCGGCCGCCGCGGAGCGGGACGAGCCCGGACACGGCCCGCAGCAGGGTCGTCTTGCCCGCGCCGTTGGCGCCGAGCAGGGCGACGACGTCGCCGGCGGCGACCTCGATCGTCAGGCCGTCGAGGACGGGTGCCCCGGCGTACCCGACGACGAGGCCGTCGACGGCGAGGAGGGTCCGGGTCGTGGTGGTGGGCTCGGCCGGCGCGGTCGTGCCGTTGCTGCTCGCGCTCATACCGCGGCCTCCAGCCCCAGGTAGGCCGCCTCGACCGCAGGGTCGTTGCGGACCTCGTCGGGCGTGCCGCAGGCGACGACCCGTCCGAAGTCGAGGACGACGACCTGGTCGGCGAGGCCCATGACGAAGTCGACGTGGTGCTCGACGAGGAGCACCGAGCAGCCCTGTCCGGCGAGCTCCCGCACGACGCGGTCCAGCTCGCCGATGTCCTCGGCGCCGAGCCCGCCCGCGGGTTCGTCGAGCAGCAGCAGCCGCGGCCGGACGACGAGCGCGCGGGCGAGGGCGACACGCTTGCGCTCGGGGTAGGGCAGGGCCGCGACGGGGGTGTGCGCGTGCGCGGCGAGACCGAGACGGTCGAGGGTGCCCAGAGCCGCGTCGACGTCGTCGGCGTGCTGCCGTCGGCGCCGGGCGAGGGGCACGAGCACGTTCTCCAGGGCGGTCATCGCGTCGAACAGCCCGAGCCCCTGGAGCGTGCGCGCGACCCCGAGGTCGGCGAGCCCGGTGGGGCCGGCGGGCGCCGGGCGCCCGCCGACGCGGATCTGCCCGGCGGCGGGTCGGACGAGCGCGCAGACGGCGTTGAACACGGTCGTCTTGCCGGCCCCGTTGGGGCCGATGAGGGCGACGGTGCGGCCGTCGTCGACCGTGAAGCTGACGTCGTCGAGCGCGGTGAGGCCACCGAAGGCGACCGTCAGGCCGGAGACCTCGAGACGGGGGACGTGAGCGGACATCGGCACCTCTTCGTGTCGGACGTGGGACCACCGTAGCGCATAAACCGACTGGCCGGTATGTCGGTCTGGGAGATGTTGCACGTTCGTGACTGGGCCTCGGACTACGCGGAGCACGTGGTCCCGGGTCCGCCCCGCAGGCCGACCCTGGAACGGACCTGCCCACCGTCGAAGGAGCCACCATGTCAACGCTCGCCCACCGGTCACGCCGCCTCGTCGCGATCGTGCTCGCCGTGCTGGTCGTCCTCGGCCTCGCGCCGCTCACCGCGTCCGCCGGTCCCGCCACGGACGCCGCCGCCGGGCGGCACGACCGTGCACGGCCCACCGTCGTCCTGGTCCACGGGGCGTTCGCCGACTCCAGCGGCTGGACCGTGGTCGCCGAGAGGCTCCAGGCGGACGGCTACCCGGTCGTCGCGTTCTCCAACCCCTTGCGCGGCATCGACCACGACGCGGAGTACCTGCGACTGTTCCTCGGCACGATCGAGGGCCCCGTCGTCCTGGTCGGGCACTCGTACGGCGGCGCCGTCATCACCGACGCGGCGACCGGCAACGACCAGGTGCGGTCGCTGGTCTACGTGGCGGCCTACGCCCTCGACGAGGGCGAGTCGGTGGCCGCCGCGAACTCCCTGGGCGGCGGGCACTCCGACGTGATCGACCACCTCGTCCTGCGTCCGTTCCCCGGCGCCGCGGTCGGCGACTACGACGCGTACATCGACCCCGCGTGGTACCCGCGCCTCTTCGCCCAGGACCTCCCGCGTCGCCTGGCCGCCACGATGGCCGGCACCCAGCGCCCCGGTGCCCTCGCCGCCCTGGTCTCGCCGTCCGGCGAACCGGCGTGGCGGACGATCCCGAGCTGGTACGTGGTCGCCACGGAGGACCGCATCATCCCCCCGGAGGCCGAGCGCGCGATGGCCGCCCGGGCGGGCTCGACGACGATCGAGGTCCGCAGCTCGCACGTGGTGATGATGACTCGCCCGCTCACGGTGGTCTCGGTGATCAAGGCGGCCGCCCGGTGAGCGCCGGCCCGGTCGCCACCGGGCTCAGAGGTGGCCGACGCCGTTGATCATCCCGCCGTCGACGACGAGCTCGGCGCCCGTGACGTAGGCGGACGCGTCGCTCGCCAGGTAGAGGAGGGTGCCCGTCAGATCGTCGGGCCGGCCGCCCCGGCGCAGCGGGATCGGCAGGCCGCTCGGGTCGATCCGGGCGGTCATGTCGGTCTCGACGAATCCGGGGTGGACCGAGTTCACCCGGATGCCGTCCGCACCGAGCTCGACGGCGAGCGACTTCGTCAGCCCGCGCACGCCGAACTTGGACGCGACGTACCCGTGCAGGTGGGTGCTGCCCCGCATGCCCTCGACGGACGAGATGTTGACGATGGACCCGCCGCCCCGGGCCCGCAGGGCCGCGACGACGGCACGGCAGCCGAGGTAGACGCCGGTGAGGTTGACGGCGATGACGGCGTCCCACTTGGCCCGGGGGTAGTGCTCGATCGGCCCGGCGTTCGCGATGCCCGCGTTGTTGACGAGCACGTCCAGGCCGCCCCAACCGGCCACGACGTCCGCCACGACGGCGGCCCAGCCGTCCTCGTCGGTGACGTCCAGGCGGGCGAACCGCACCCGGTCGCCGAGGTCGGCGGCGAGCGCGCTCCCCTCGTCCTCCAGCAGGTCGGCGACGACGACGCGCGCACCGGCGTCGTGCAGCGCGCGCACGTACGCGGCACCGATGCCGCGTGCCCCGCCGGTGACCAGGGCGACACGGCCGGAGAGGTCGAACAGGGTGGTGGCCGCCGCGGTCACGACGCGACCTGCACGACGAGGCGGCCCGTGGTGGCGCCGGTCGCGAGCAGCTCGACCGCCTCGGGGGCCTTGTCGAACGGCACGACGTCGGCGACGACCGGACGGATCACCCCGTCGGCGGCGAGCCGGACGAGCTCGGCGTGCGCGGTGTCGACGAGCGCGGGGTCGCGCTGCGCGTACAGGCCCCAGTGCAGGCCGACGACGGAGTAGTTCTTCACCAGGGCGTGGTTGGCGCGCACCGGCGGGATCTGGCCGCTGGCGAACCCGACGACGACGATCCGCCCCTCGAACGCGACGCACTTCGTGGACGCCTCGAACGAGGCCCCGCCCACGGGGTCGAACACGACGTCGGCACCGTGGCCGCCGGTGATCTCCTTGACCGCGGCGGCGACGTCGTCGGAACGCAGCAGGACGTGCTCCGCGCCGGCGGCACGGGCGACGGCGGCCTTGGCGTCGCTGCCGACCACCCCGATCACCCGGGCGCCCGCCGCCCGGCCGAGCTGGCAGGCCGCCGTGCCCACGCCACCCGCGGCGGCGTGCACGAGCAGGGTCTCCCCGGCGGCGAGCCCGGCGCGACGGTGCAGGCCGAACCACGCGGTCTGGTAGGCGACCGTCAGCGCGGCGGCCTGCGCGTCGT
Organism: Isoptericola dokdonensis DS-3; assembly: GCF_001636295.1. NCBI lineage: Bacteria > Bacillati > Actinomycetota > Actinomycetes > Micrococcales > Promicromonosporaceae > Isoptericola > Isoptericola dokdonensis. The sequence continues at coordinate 873,210 of NZ_CP014209.1, forward strand.
CGAGCGGGGCGGGCGCGGGGTGCAGCAGGGCGGCGGGGAGGACGACCTCCTCGGCGAGCACGCCGATGTGGGACCCGACGACCCGGTCGCCGACGGCGACGCGGTCGACCCCGGCGCCGACGGCCGTGACCTCGCCGCACAGCTCGATGCCCGGCACGAACGGCGGCTCGGGGCGGACCTGGTACTGCCCGCGCGCCAGGAGCACGTCGGGGAAGTTCACCGCGACGGCCAGGACGCGGACGGACGCCTCGCCGGGCCCGGGCGGCGGGACCTCGACGTCGTCGAGGCTCATCACCTCGGTGGGTTCGCCGGTGCGGTGCACGCGCCAGGCGCGGGTGGTGCGGGTCATCCGTCCTCCACGGTGATGCTTCGCAGGAAGAGGTCGGCGAGCTGGCTCGCCACCTCGGTCTTGGACTCTGGTCCCGACGGCGAGTACCAGTACGACAGGTAGTGCACGTCGGAGTAGAAGTGGGCGATGAGCACGGGCCGCGGGACGTCCGTGCGCACCACGCCCTCGGCCTGCGCGCGGGCCACGAGCGCCGCGAACTCGTCGTGGTACTCGCGCCGACGACGGGTCACCTCCTGGTTCCGCGCCGGGGTCAGCATGTGCATGCTCCGGAAGAACACCGTGCCCTCGGGCATGAGGTCGATGGACGTCTCGACGACGTCGACGCAGACGGCCCGGATGACGTCGAGGGTCGCGCCGCCCTGCGCGACGATCTCGTCGAGGCGGCGCTTCTGGAGCGTGAGGATCCGGTCGTAGATGGCGAAGAGCAGGTCGTCCTTCGACTGGAAGTAGTGGTACATGGCGCCCTTGGTGACGCCGGCGGCCTCGACGATCTGCTGGACGCTGGTGGTGGCGTAGCCCTGGCTCGCGAAGAGGTCCAGGGCAGCCTTCAGCACGGCGTCGGCGACGGGGGTGGTCTTCATGAGGACATCCTTCACCCGAGCGGCAGGATCGACGCGCCACCGTCGATCCGGAGTGTCTGGCCGGTGATCCACGCCGCGTCCGACGACAGCAGGAACGCGACGGGGCCGGCGACGTCCGCGGGCTCGCCGAGCCGCCGGAGGGGGTACCCGGCGGCCACCTCCTCCTCACGGTCGACGTAGAGCGCCTCGGCGAGGCGGGTCCGCACGACGGCGGGGGCCACGGCGTTGACCCGCAGGCGCGGGGCGAGCTCGTGGGCGAGCTGTGCGGTCAGGTTGATGAGCGCCGCCTTGGAGACGCCGTAGAACGCGATGTTCGGGCTCGCGGTGGTGCCGGCGATCGACGCCGTGTTCACGACGGAGTCCGCCAGCCCGGCCGCGACGGCGTCGCGCGTCCACTCCAGGGCGGCGACGACGTTGACGTCGATGATCTTGCGGATCACGGACGGCTCGGTCTCCAGCGCGGGCCCCCAGGCGGGGTTGATGCCCGCGTTGTTGACCAGGTGGTCGAGTCGGCCGTGCCGCTCGAGGGTGTGGGCGAGCACCTCGTCGCGGTGCGCCGGGTCGTCGGCCTTGCCGGCGACGGCGGAGGCATGATCCTCCCCCAGCTGCGCGACGGCCGCGGCGAGGCTGTCGGCCTTGCGCCCCGTGAGCACGACCCGTCCGCCCTCGGCGACGATCCGCTCGGCCACGGCATAGCCGATGCCGCGGCTGCCGCCGGTGATGATCGTGACCTTGTCCTCGAACCTGCGCACCCGTCACCCCGTCGAACGTCGTCGTCCCGGTCGCCACCACCGCCTGGCGTACCGTCTGGTCGGTTTGTGATGCCGACTCTAGCACCGCTCGGCGTCGCGCGGGACCGCCGACCGGGCGGAACCGGCCCGGCACCCACGTTGCCCCCGCGAGGAGGTCGCGGCAGGGTGGGGCCATGGACTTCACGCGCCCGATCCCCCCGGACCCGTACTCCCTGCTCCCCGTCCCGGCGACGTTCACCCTGACCAGCCCCGACCTCACCGACGGGGCGGCGATGTCGGCCGAGCACGCCGTGGACGGCGGCAACACCTCCCCCGAGCTGTCCTGGTCCGGCTTCCCTGCCGACACGCGGTCGTTCGTCGTGAGCTGCTTCGACCCCGACGCGCCGACGCCCTCGGGCTACTGGCACTGGCACCTGCTGGACGTGCCCGCGGACGTGACCTCGCTGCCGCGCGGCGCCGGGTCCGCGGACGGCGCGCTCCTCCCGGCCGGAGCGTTCCAGCTCACCTCCGACGGCGGCCAGGAGGGCTTCGAGGGTGCCGGTCCGCCGCCCGGGGACCACGCGCACCGCTACGTGTTCGCGGTGCACGCGCTCGACGTCGACTCCCTCGGCCTGTCGACCGACAACACGAACGTGCACGCCGCGTTCAACGTCTACTTCCACACCCTCGCCCGGGCCACCCTCACCGGGACGTACCAGCGATGAACGACCCGACCGCCGCGCTCCTGCCCACCCTGGGCGACCTCGACTGGGTGCCCGCGGTCGGGCGCCCCGACCTGCTGGCGGACCCGGTCGCGGCGGTGCTGACCGCGTGGGCCGGCGTCGACGACCGGGCCGCGACGAGCGTCGCGGTGGCCGAGATCGACCCCGACCACGCGGACACCGCCACCCTCAACACCGTGCACGGGCTGCCGCCCGAGGCGTCGGCCAACTGCGTCGTCGTCGCGGGGCGCCGTGGGGAGGTCGAACGCGTCGCCGCGTGCGTCGTCCCCGCGACCACGGCGGCGGACGTCAACACGCGCGTGCGCAAGCTCCTCGACGTCCGCAAGGCGTCGTTCCTGCCGATGGAGCGCGCCACCCGCGAGACCGGGATGGAGTACGGCGGCATCACCCCGCTCGGCCTGCCGGCGGGCTGGCGGGTGCTCGTGGACGAGCGGTTCCGCGCGCCGGGCTCCCTCGCGCTGATGGGTTCGGGCCTGCGCCGCTCGAAGGTGCTGATGCCGGGACCGCTGCTGTGCGAGCTGCCCGGGGTCGAGGTCGTCGCGGACCTCGGGGTCGTCAGGGGCTGATCAGCACTCGGCGCGGCCGCGGCGCCAGTAGCCCATGAAGGCCACGGACTTGCGGTCGACGCCGCGGTGCGTCACCAGGTGGCGGCGCAGCGTCTTGATGACGCCCGCCTCCCCCGCGAACCACGCGTACAGCGTCGTGTCCTGGACGAGCGGGCGGCCGTCGGCGTCCACCGGGACCTCCCACAGGACGTCGGTGTCGATGTCGACGTCGGCGAGCTCGCCGTCCAGGTCGACGCCGGCGGCCGTGATCGCGGGGGCCGGCACGCCGGGCACCTCGTCGACGGACGCGCGGACGCCGAGGGCCAGCATGCGGTCGGCGGCACCCTGGACGGCGGGCACGAGCAGGTCGCCGTGCTCGCGGTCCTCGCGGGCGAGCCAGGTGACACGGACGCCCGCGGGTGCGACGAGGGTCCAGCGGTCCTCGGCGTGCGGGACCTCGAGGAAGACCTCGCCCACGGCGTCGTCGGGCAGCGACTCGCAGATGGAGGCGATGGCCGGCACCGCCGTCTCGTCACCGGCGAGGAGCAACGCGTGGCTGGTGGCCGGCGGGTTGAACTCGAGCCCGCCGTGCGGGCCGTCGTGCGCGGCGTCGGGCCCGATGATCACGAGCGGCGAGCCGGGGCGGGCACCGTTGGCCCAGCGTGACGCGGGGCCGGTGTCGCCGTGCAGCACGATGTCGACGTCGACCTCGCGCAGGTCCGGCCGCACCGCGCGCACCGTGTAGGTGCGCAGCGGGTTGCGACGCTCCTCGGGCAGCTCGCGCCACGTCGTGAACCAGTCGGGGTTCTGGCGGTCGAGGTACTCCCAGCCGCCGCAGGGGGCGGGCAGGAGGAACTTGATGCGCTGGTCGCGGCCGTTGTCGGCGAACCGGTCGAGGTCCTGGCCGGTGAACGTGATCCGGACGAAGGACGGGCAGAGCCGGGTGACCCGCGAGACCTCGACGTCGAACATCTTGTAGGGCGTCGTCACGCTCGTGGTCTCAGCGGTGGCCGTCTGCGTCATGCAGGCAAGCCTAACCTCGCCAGGAGGGTGGTTGGCAACCACCGTGACCCACGCCACACCGGTCACCTGGGAACACGTCCCACCGGGGCACGGTTGACGCGGGCATGCCCACGGTTCACGTCGACATCTGGTCGGACATCGCCTGCCCCTTCTGCTACGTCGGCAAGCGGAACTTCGAGTCCGCCGTCGCCGCGAGCGACGTCGACGTCGAGGTGACGTACCGCTCGTTCCAGCTCTCCCCCGACATGCCCACCGACGTCTCCGGCACCCACGCCGAGATGCTCGCCGCGAAGATGGGCGTCGACGTCGACACCGCCCGCGGCATGGAGGCCCGCACCACGGGCCTCGCCCGCGAGGTCGGGCTCGACTTCGACTACGAGGCGCTGCACCCGGCCAACACCCTGCTCGCCCACCGGCTGCTGCACCTGGCCAAGGCCCACGGCCTCCAGGGCGAGATGAAGGAGCGGCTGCTGGCCGCCTACTTCACACAGGGCCGCCACGTCGGTCGCCTCGACGAGCTCGTCGACCTCGCGGCCGAGGTCGGGCTCGACGCCACCGAGGTCCGCGCCGCGCTGACCGGCGACGACTACACCGCCGACGTCGAGCAGGACGTCGCGCAGGCCGCCGCCTACGGGATCCGCGGCGTGCCGTTCTTCGTGCTCGACGGCCGGCTCGCCGTGTCCGGCGCGCAGCCTCCCGAGGTGTTCGCGAGCGCGCTGCGCCAGGCCACGGAGCAGGTCGCGTGACCGGGACCGTCCCCACGACCGACGGCCTCGACCCGGCCCCGGCGGCAGCACCCACCGCCGCAGCCTCGCCGTTCGTCGTCGTCGGCGGCGACGCGGCGCTCTGCGAGGGCGACGTGTGCGCCGTCCCGACCGCACCGGACGCGCCCGGCGGCGTCCTCCCGCTGGCGGCTCCCCCGGCCACCTGATCTGATCGGAGCACCACGACCGACAGGGGTGCGCGATGGGGATCGTCACACGCGGGTTCGGCGGGCGCCGCGAGGTCGACCCGGACGTCCCACCGGGGCAGTACGTCACGGACGACTTCCCGGTGCTGTCCACGGGGCCGACGCCGAACGTCGACGAGGACCGCTGGTCGCTGGAGGTCCGGACCGAGACCGGTGAGACACGGCGCTGGGACTGGTCGGCCCTGCTCGCGCTGCCGGCCGAGGACGTCACCACCGACATCCACTGCGTGACGCACTGGTCGAAGCTCGGCACCACCTGGCGCGGCGTCTCCGTGGACACGCTGCTGGCCGACGTCGAGACCTCCGCGGACTTCGTCATGGCGCACTCCTTCGGCGGGTACACCACCAACGTGCCGCTGGAGGACCTCACCGACGGCAGGGCGTGGATCGCCTACGAGTTCGAGGGGGAGCCCCTGGACCCGGTGCACGGCGGCCCGGCCCGGCTGCTGGTGCCGCACCTGTACTTCTGGAAGAGCGCGAAGTGGGTGCGCGAGCTGGAGCTCATGACGACCGAGGACCTCGGGTTCTGGGAGGTCAACGGGTACCACGCCTACGGCGACCCCTGGCTCGAGCAGCGGTACGCGTGACCCCCTGGCTCGCCGCGACGGTGGTCGGCACCCGGGCGCTCACCGCGGCGTCGCGCACGCTCGTCCTGGCCGTCCCCGGCTTCCAGGGTGCGCGGCCCGGCCAGCACGTCGACGTGCGGCTCACCGCTCCCGACGGCTACCAGGCGTCCCGGTCGTACTCGCTGGCCGCGACCGGCACCGACGAGCGGGTCGAGCTCGCCGTCGCCGCCGTGCCGGACGGCGAGGTGTCGCCCTACCTCGTCGAGGTCGCCCGTCCCGGCGACGTGATGGAGGTCCGCGGGCCGCTCGGCGGCTATTTCGTCTGGGACCCGGCGGATCCCTCCCCCGTGCTGCTCGTCGCCGGCGGGTCCGGCGTCGTGCCCCTGGTCGCGATGCTGCGCGCCCGTGCCGCTGCGGGGAGCGGCACGCCGTTCCTGCTCGTGCTGTCCGTGCGGACGCGCGCCGACGTGATGTTCGCCGACGAGCTGAGCGACCCCGGCGACGGGGTGACCGTGCGTCGCGTCGTCACCCGCGAGGCCGACGGCGACCGGCCGGCGGGCAGGCTCGGCGCTGCCGACCTCGACGCCACCGGCTTCGGTCCCGACGACGCACCGGCCGTGTTCGTCTGCGGCCCCACCGGGTTCGTCGAGCACGCCGCCACCATGCTCACCGGGCTCGGCCACCCGGCGGCGCGGGTGCGGACCGAACGCTTCGGAGGCACCTCATGACGCTCCCGCGACCCCTCCCTCTGGACGGCAACGCCGCCGCCGGTCCCCTCGCTGCCGTGCTCGCCGGCGACGCCACCACCGCCACCGCCCGCTGCGCCGGGTGCGGCGCCACCGCTGTGCTGGCCACCGCCGTCGTGTACCGCACCGCCATGGGCACCGTCGTGCGCTGCGCATCCTGCGAGCAGGTGCTCGCCGTCGTGGTCGAGCGCCCCGCCGGCGCGACCGTCTCCGTGCGCGGGTGCGCCTGGGTGCGCGTCGCGGGGTGATCGGGCGGCGGCGCCCACGGCCGCGGGTGCATGATCGTTCACCTCTCCGACGTGTGCACGTTCGGTGACATCGGCACGACGCCGGTCAGGCCGTACGCGTCGCCCAGAACGCCACGGCCGACGCGGCGGCCACGTTGAGGGAGTCCACCGCCCCGGCCATGGGGATCTTCACCACGACGTCCGCAGCCGCGACGGTGCGCGGCTTGAGGCCGTCGCCCTCGGCGCCGAGCACCAGCGCGAGCCGCTCGGGCGGGTCGGCGGCGAGGTCGTCGAGGCTGACCGCGTCGTCGCTCAGCGCGAGGGCCGCGACGGCGAACCCGAGACCGCGCAGCAGGTCCGCGCCACCGACGTGCCCGGCGTCCGAGGCGACCGGCCAGTCCGGGATCCGCGTCCACGGCACCTGGAACACCGTGCCCATCGAGACGCGCACCGACCGCCGGTAGAGCGGGTCCGCGCAGCGCGGCGTCACCAGCACCGCGTCGACGCCCAGCGCGGCGGCGCTGCGGAAGATGGCCCCGACGTTCGTGTGGTCGACGATGTCCTCCAGCACGGCGACGCGGCGCGCCCCGGCGCCGTCGCGAGCGGCACCCAGGAGCTCGGCGACGTCGGGCAGGACGGGGCGGTGCATGGCCGCGAGCGCCCCGCGGTGCAGGTGGAAGCCGGTGATCTGCTCCAGCACGGGCTCGTCGGCGACGTAGACGGGGGCCTCGGGGTGCTCGGCGAGCACGTCGGCCATCGACTCCAGCCAGCGGTCGGCCATGAGGAAGGACCGGGGCCGGTGCCCGGCGGCGAGGGCGCGGCGGATGACGTTGGACGACTCCGCCATGAACAGCCCCTCGGCGGGCTCGCGGACGGTGCGCAGTTTGACGTCGGTGAGGCCGGTGTAGTCGTGCAGGCGCGGGTCGGCGGGGTCGGTGACACGGACGAGGGCGGGATGGTTCACCCGGTGATTCTCCCAGGCGCACCGGGCACGCCGGGCGGTGCCGGGGTCAGGACGCCGGGACGAGCCGGGCGGTGAGCTCGCGCCACACCTGCGTGCCGACGCCGCCGGGGGCACGGTCGAACACGTGGTCGGCGGCAGGCACGAGGACGACGTCGTGGGTCACGCCGTGGGTGCGCAGCACGTCGCCGAGCTGCTGCGTCCCGGCGGCGGGCACGAGGTGGTCGGCGGCGCCGTGCACCATCAGGGTGGGCGGGGAGACGTCGGTGACGTGGACGGCGGGCCAGATGCTCGCGTACCGATCGGGCACCTCGTCGGGGGTGCCACCGGTGTACGTCTCGGCGTAGCGGCGGGCGTCGGCGCCGAGCAGCGGGTCGGGGTTGTCGTGGAACGCCACCGGCGAGGCGACGGGGTACAGGGCGCTGACGGCGGTGACGGGCGGGACGGGACCCTCGCAGGCGGGCGCCAGGGTGCCGGCGGCGCCGCGGTAGGCGACGTCGAGGGCGAGGTTGCCGCCGGCGGAGTCCCCGGCGAGGAGCACCCGGCCGGGGTCTCCCCCGTGGTCGGCGGCGTGCTGCCCGAGCCAGACGAGCGCGCAGGCGACCTGGGCCTCGGCGGTGTCCCAGCGGGGGGTGGTGGCGGTGGCGAGCGGGTAGTCGACGCTCGCCACCAGGTAGCCCTGGTCGGCGAACCAGGTGGCGTGCGCGGCGGTGCCCGCCTGTGCGCGGTGCCCGCCGGTCCAGCCGCCGCCGTGCACCAGCACCACGACCGGCGCGGCGGCGGCCGACGTGCCGGTCCCGCCGTCGGGCAGCCACAGCGACAGGCCGAGGGGGACGCCGTCCTGCTCGCCGTAGGTCACGTCGACGTCGTGGGCGCGGCGGTCCTGCGACACCCGGAACATCTCGGCGATGTCGACGGCGACCTCGTGCTCCTGCGCGACGCGCAGCTGCACGGTGACCACGACGACCGAGCACACGGCCGCGACCAGCCCGGCGCACACCACCACGACCCGCGCGACCGAACCGTGCCGCAGCAGCGCGACGGCTCCGAGCAGGGTGACGACCAGCCCTGCCACGGCGAGCCAGACCGCCCACGCGGACGCCTGCGCCCCGAGATGCCCGAGGCCCGGCACGCCGGGCAGCAGCGCACCGACGGCGACGAGGGCGAGCAGCACCGCGACGACGGCGAGCACGACGACCGTGACGCTGCGCCGACGCCCGTCACGTGGCCTCCGGTCGTGGTGGTCGTCGTCACGGGAGCCGGTCGTCGCGGCCCCCGACCCACCGGCGCGGACCGTCGGGGTCCGGCCGGTGGGCGGGGCGGCGTGGTGGGGCGGGTGCGCGCTCATCGCGGACACCCTCCCACGGACCGGCCCGCTCAGTCACCGTCCTCGTCGTCGTCCGTCAGGGGGGCGGCGAACTGGCTGGCGTACAGCCGGGCGTAGGCGCCGCCCGCCGCGAGGAGCGTCTCGTGGTCGCCCTGCTCGACGATGCGGCCGTGCTCCATGACGACGATGAGGTCGGCGTCGCGGATCGTGGAGAGCCGGTGCGCGATGACGAAGGACGTCCGTCCGACGCGCAACGCGTTCATCGCCTGCTGCACGAGCACCTCGGTGCGGGTGTCGACCGAGCTGGTGGCCTCGTCGAGGACGAGGATCTCCGGGTCGGCGAGGAACGCCCGCGCGATGGTGAGGAGCTGCTTCTCCCCCGCCGACAGCGCGGTGGCCTCGTCGTCGAGCACGGTGTCGTAGCCGTCGGGCAGGGTGCGCACGAACGGGTCGACGTGGGTGGCACGCGTCGCCGCGAGGAACTCCTCCTCGCCGACCTCGGCACCGTCGCGCACGCCGTACCGCAGGTTCTCCTCGATGGTGCCCTTGAACAGCCACGTGTCCTGCAGCACCATGCCGATGCGCGAGCGCAGGTCGTCGCGGGTGAGGGCCCGCGTGTCGACGCCGTCGAGGGTGATGCGCCCGCCGTCGACCTCGTAGAACCGCATGAGGAGGTTGACCAGGGTGGTCTTGCCGGCGCCGGTCGGGCCGACGATCGCGACGGTCCGACCGGGCTCCGCGACGAGGTCGAGGTGCTCGATGAGCGGCTCGTCGGGGACGTAGGAGAACGACACGTCCTCGAACGCGACCCGGCCCTGCACGGTGCCGAGCTGCTCGGGGTCGGCGGGGTCGGGGTCCTGCTCCGGGGCGTCGAGGAGCTCGAACACCCGCTCGGCCGACGCGACGCCGGACTGCAGGAGGTTCATCATCGACGCGATCTGCGTCAGCGGCTGCGTGAACTGGCGCGAGTACTGGATGAACGCCTGCACGTCGCCGATGGACAGCTGCCCCGACGCGACCCGCAGACCGCCGATGACCGCCACGAGCACGTAGTTGAGGTTCGCGAGGAACCCCATCGACGGCTGCATGGTGCCGGAGATGAACTGGGACTTGCGGGACGCCTCGTAGAGCGCGTCGTTCTCGGTCGCGAACTTCTCCGCGGCGGCGGCCTGGTGGCCGTACACCTTGACCAGGGCGTGCCCGGTGAACATCTCCTCCACGTGCGCGTTGAGCCTGCCTGTGGCTGCCCACTGGGCGACGAACTGCGGCTGCGAGCGCTTGGCGATCTGCATGGTGAGGATCACCGACAGCGGCACGGTGACGAGCGCGACGAGCGCCAGCACCCAGGAGATCCAGAACATCATCGCGAGCACGCCCACGACGGTGAGCAGCGAGGTCACGAGCTGCGCGAGCGTCTGCGTGGTCGTCTGGGCGACGTTGTCGATGTCGTTGGTGACGCGGGACAGGATCTCGCCGCGGGCCTGCTTGTCGACGTGGCTCAGCGGGATGCGGTGCAGCTTCGCCTCGACGTCGTCGCGCAGCCGCCGCATCGTGTTCTGCACGGCGACGGTCATGATGCGCGACTGGAGCCAGCCGAACAGGAACGCACCGACGTAGATCGCGAGCACCCACAGCAGGATCTCGCCCAGGCGGGAGAAGTCGACACCCTGGCCGGGCACCACCCCGTCCATCGACGCGAGCATGTCGGCCTGGGTGTCGTCGCCCGCGGCGCGCAGCCCGTCGACGACCTGCGCCATGGTCGCACCCTCCGGCAGGCCTCGGCCGACGACCCCCGCGAAGATCACGTCGGTGGCGTCGCCGAGGATCTTCGGGCCGACGACGGTGAGGGCGACCGAGACGATGCCGCACAGCGTCAGCCAGACGACGCGTGCCCGCTCGGGGCGCATGACGACGGCGAACCGGCGCAGGGAGCCCTTGAAGTCGAGGGCCTTGGCCACGGGGGCCCCGGCCGCGCCCATCGGGCCGCCGGGGCGCCCGGCGGGGCGGGCCGGTGCGGGAGGTGCCTTGCGGTCGGTGCTCACGCCGCCTCCTCGAGGGACATCTGCGACGAGACGATCTCCTGATACGTCTCGTTGCCGGCCAGGAGCTCGGCGTGGGTGCCGCGGCCGACGACGCGGCCGTGGTCGAGGACGACGATCTGGTCGGCGTCGCGGATGGTCGCGACGCGCTGCGCGACGACGATCACCGCCGCGTCCCCGGTCCGTGGTCGGAGCGCTGCGCGCAGTCGGGCGTCGGTCGCGTAGTCGAGCGCGGAGAACGAGTCGTCGAACAGGTAGACGCGGGGCCGGCGCACGATCGCGCGGGCGATGGCCAGGCGCTGGCGCTGCCCGCCGGAGAACGTGGTGCCGCCCTGCGCGACCGGCGCCTCGAGACCCTCGGGCAGCGCCCGTACGAAGTCGGCGGCCTGGGCGACCTCCAGCGCCTCCCACATCTCCGGCTCGGTGGCGTCGGGCTTGCCGTACCGCAGGTTGTCCGCGACGGTGCCGCTGAACAGGTAGGCCTTCTGCGGGACGAGCCCGAGCAGGGAGCCGAGGTCGCCGGAGGCGAGGTCGCGCACGTCGACGCCGTCGAGGAGCACCCGACCCCCGGTGACGTCGAACAGGCGCGGCACCAGGTTGAGCAGGGTCGACTTGCCCGCGCCGGTGGAGCCGATGATCGCGGTGACCGCACCCGGCCGCGCCGTGAACGAGAGCTCGTGCAGCACCGGCTCGTCCGCGCCCGGGTACCGGAACTCGACGGCGTCGAACCGCACCTCGCCGCGCGGCCCCTCCCCGTCGGCGAGGGACGTCAGGGCGACCGGCGACGAGGGCTCGGTCACGGAGGTCTGGGTGCCGAGCACGTCGCTGATGCGGCCCGCGGCGACCGCCGCGCGCGGCACCATCATGACCATCATCGTGCTCATCATGACCGCCATGAGGATGTACATGATGTAGCTGAGGAACGCCATGAGCTCGCCCACCATCAGCTGGCCGGCGTCGACCCGACGACCGCCGAACCACAGCACCGCGACGCTGGACGCGTTCATGATGAGCATGACCATCGGGAAGGCCAGCGCCATGAGCTTGCCCGCCGCCAGCGACGTGTCGTACAGCTCGGTGTTCGTCGCCCCGAACCGCGCGACCTCCCGGCGCTCCCGCACGAACGCCCGCACGACCCGCAGGCCGGTGATCTGCTCGCGCAGGACCCCGTTGATGGCGTCGATGCGCTTCTGCATCGCCCGGAAGTACGGCACCATCCGCCACAGCAGCAGCCCGACGGCGATCCCGAGCACCGGCACCACGACCAGCAGCAGCCCGGAGAGCGCGACGTCCTCCTGGAGCGCCATGATGACGCCCCCGACCAGCATGATCGGGGCCATGACGATGATCGTGAACGTCATGAGGACGGTCATCTGGACCTGCTGGACGTCGTTGGTGGTGCGGGTGATGAGGGACGGCGCGCCGAACTGCCCGAGCTCGCGGGCCGAGAACCCCTGCACGGCGTCGAACAGGTCCCGGCGCACGTCGCGGCCGAGCGCGGTCGCGGTGCGGGCGCCCACGAGGACGGCCCCGATCGCGCACACCACCTGGCCGAGGCTGACGACCAGCATCCAGCCGCCGACCTGCATGATGTAGGCCGTGTCGCCCCGGGTCACGCCCTGGTCGACGATGTCGGCGTTGAGGGCCGGCAGGTAGAGCGAGGCAAGGGTGGCCAGCAGCTGGAGGGCCACCAGGAGCCACACCGCGCCCGTGTAGGGGCGCAGGTAGCTCCGCGCCAGGGAGACGAGCATCAGGGCTCCTCGGGGTGGGGGGTTCCGCTGCCGTGCGCGGGCGCGTCGGCAGGAGCAGGGCGGCCGTCCGGCGCGGACGGGCGGCGGTCGTCGGACACGAGCCCGTGCACGAGGACGTCGGCCACCACGCGGGCGGGTGGTGCGGGGGTCAGCCGGTCGATGCGGCCGTGGGTGCCGGCGATCGAGGCCTCGAGCACCGCGACGGCGACGTCGACCGGCACGCGCAGCCGGTGCGCGTCGGGACGCAGGAGGTCCTGCAGGCCGTGCACGGTGACGTTGCGCTGCAGCTCGCGCTGCCCGAGCAGCCGGGCACGGAGCTCCGTGGCCTGCGCGGACGTCGGGTCGGGGGCGTCGCCCGCCCGCTCGTGCAGGGACCGCAGGACGCTCATCCACCGCACGACCTCGGCCATCCGGGCCCGGCCGAGCTCGATCGCGGCGGTGAGCCGGTCCTCGAGCGGGTCGGCCGGGTCGATGCCCGCGAGCTCGGCGCGGGTGGCCTCGGGACCGGAGGCACGGTGCAGTCCTTCGTACGCGACGGCGCCGACGAGGGTCCGCTTGTCGCCGAACGCCCGGAACAGGGTGCCCTCCGCGACCCCGGCGGCCGCGGCCAGGTCGCGGCTGGTCACCTCGGCGCCGCGTGCGGCGACGAGCGGCAGCACGGCGTCCACGATCGCGGCGCGGCGGTCGGCGGGGGTCATCGGTGTCGCCCGGGTGGCAGGCGGCGTGGTCATGCCGTCGAGGTTAAATGAGTGAGCACTCACTCCGCAACCCGCGGACGGTCCGCACACACGGCAGGGCCGCCGTCCGGGTGGACGACGGCCCTGCGCGGGACCGCGACGGCGGTCGGGTGCTACGGCTGCGGAGGCGCGGGCGGGGTCTCGCCCTCGCCGAGCGTCCGCGGCTGCGCCTGCGGCGGGGGCGGCGCCTGGTGCGTCTCCCCCTGCGGGCGCTGCCCCCGCTCGACCGACGGGTCGAACGGCATTCCCGAGCGGGTGCCCGAGCTCGTGGCGTCCGCCGTGGCGGCCTCCGCCTGGCGGCGCGCCTCGGCCAGCGCCTCGCCCGGGTCCTGCAGCCCGGAGCTCGCCAGCGCGGCCGACAGCCCGGCCCGCGTGCCGCCGTCGCCGCTGTCGTCGCCCGTCGGCTCGGCCGGGATGCCCGGGGTGCCCGGCGTGCCGCCGAACCCCTTGGCGATGGAGCCCAGCGCTGCGGTGAACTCCGTCGGCACGACCCACAGCTTCGACGCCGTCCCGTTCGCGATCTCCGGGAGCATCTGGAGGTACTGGTAGGCCAGCAGCTTCGGGTCGGCGTCGCCCTCGTGGATGGCGCCGAACACCTGGAGGATCGCGCGCGCCTCACCCTCGGCCCGCAGGATCTGCGACTGCGCGTCACCCTCGGCCCGCAGGATCTGGGACTGCTTCTCGCCCTCGGCCGTGAGGATCTGCGACTGCTTGACACCCTCGGCGGTGAGGATCGTGGCGCGGCGGTCGCGCTCGGCGCGCATCTGCTGCTCCATCGCACCCTGGACCGACGCCGGCGGGTCGATCGACTTGAGCTCCACACGGTTGACGCGCACGCCCCAACGCCCTGTCGCCTCGTCGAGCACGCCACGGAGCTGGCCGTTGATCTGGTCACGGCTGGTCAGCGTCTGCTCGAGGTCCATCGACCCGACGACGTTCCGCAGCGTGGTGACGGTGAGCTGCTCGATGCCGGTGATGTAGTTCGCGATCTCGTACACCGCGGACTTCGGCTCGGTCACCTGGAAGTAGATGACGGTGTCGATGCTCACCACGAGGTTGTCCGACGTGATGACGGGCTGCGGCGGGAACGACACGACCTGCTCGCGCAGGTCGACCCCCGCGCGGACCTTGTCGACGAACGGGAAGAGCCAGTGCAGGCCCGGGTCGAACGTCTTGTTGTACCGGCCCAGCCGCTCGATGATGAGCGCTGTGGCCTGCGGGACCACCCGCACCATCTTGAACAGGGCCGTGACCACGAAGACCACGAACGCGAGCAGGACGACCCATCCGATGATGGTCGCTGGTTCCACGAGTACCTCTCTCGGTTGTCAGAACATGGTGCGCAGGAAGGTCAGACGAGCCGGCCGCCGTCGTCGGTGGCCGGCCCCGTCGCCGTGGCGACGGACTGCACGACCGCGGTCGCGCCGTCGATCGCGACGACGCGCACCTCGGTGCCCGGGGCGAGGCGACCGGTGCTGTTCGGGATCCCGTCGTCGGGCAGCCGCGCCGACCACACCTCACCGGCGAGCTTGACCCGCCCGCCGGTCTCGGTCACCTCGGCCAGCACGACGGCGAGCCGGCCGACCTGCGCGGCGGCGTTGGTCTCGACCAGCGGCTCGCGCCGACGCAGGTTGGAGAGCAGCCAGGGCCGCAGCACCGCGAGCAGCAGCACCGCCACGACGCAGGCCACGACGAACTGCAACCAGGGTGGGCCGCCGGCGGCGGCGGTCACGCCCCCGGCCAGCGCTCCCCCGGCCAGCATGATGAACACCAGGTCGAGCGTCAGCATCTCGATCACGGCCAGGACGAGCGCCCCGCCGACCCACCACAACCAGGAGTCCATGATCCCCCTCCGACCACGCCGTCTCTTTGGTCAAGAAAATACCAAAGATCCAGGCGGGCCGGGAGGGTTCAGCGCCCCGCGGGTCGTGCGGCGCGGGCCAGCCAGCGCCCGCCGCCGTGGGCGACGAGCAGATCCATGCCGAAGGCGCGGGACAGGTTCTCGGCGGTGAGGACCTCCTCGATCGGGCCGGCGGCCTCGATCGTCCCGTCGCCGAGGAGCAGCAGGTGGGTGAAGCCCGGCGGGATCTCCTCGACGTGGTGGGTCACCACGACGAGCACCGGCGACGCCGGGTCGCCCGCGAGCTCGGCCAGCGCGCCCACGAGCTCCTCCCGCCCGGCGAGGTCCAGCCCCGCCGCGGGCTCGTCGAGCAGCAGCACCTCGGGGTCGGTCATGAGGGCACGCGCGATCTGGACGCGCTTGCGCTCGCCCTCGCTGAGCGTGCCGTACAGGCGGTCCGCCAGCCCGGCGACGTCGAACGCCGCGAGCAGGTCGTCGGCCCGCGACTCGTCGAGCTCCTCGTACTCCTCGCGCCAGCGGCCCGTCACCCCGTAGGCGGCGGTCAGCACGACGTTGCGCACCGTCTCGTCGCGCGGGATGCGCTCCGCGAGCGCCGCGGACGCGAACCCGATGCGGGGGCGCAGCTCGAAGACGTTGACCTTGCCCAGGCGTTCGCCCAGCAGGTCCACGGTGCCGGCCGAGGGGAACGCTCGGGCGGCAAGGATGTCGAGCAGCGTCGTCTTGCCGGCGCCGTTGGGGCCCAGGACGATCCAGCGCTCCCCCTCGGCGACCTTCCAGTCGATCGAGTCGACCAGGGTCGCCGGACCCCGTCGCACGCTGACACCCTGCAGGTCGAGAACGGCGCTCATGGTGCCCGACCCTACCGGAGCGCCGCGGTGCGGTCGCCACCATCGCCGGCACACCGTCCAGCACCCGGCCCGGCGCGCGCCCCGCGCCCCGCGCCGTCTATCGTGCGGGGTGATGACCCAGTTCACGGCACTGCCCCGGAGCGTCGTGCTCGCGCTGTGGCTCCAGGCCACGGGCGCGTCGCACGGCCTCGCCGTGCGGTCGGTGACGGACGACGACGAGCCGCACGACGTCGTCGGCCTGCCGGGGTCGGACGACGGCGCGACCCTGGCCGAGCTGGTGGCCGCGTTCTCGTCGGGCCCGCGCGAGGTGTGCGCCCTGCTGCCCGCGCCCGGCGACCCGACCGGGGTCCCGGCCGCCGTCGGGGAGGCGGCGGTGGACGCGGGCGAGTGCGTCCTGCTGGCCACCCCGGACGGCGCGTGGGCGGCCGTGCCCCGCGTGACCACGTTCGGCAGCGACCTCGAGCCGGGGCACCTCGTCACGTGGGAGGTGACGCCGGTGCCGCCGTGGTCGACGCTCGTGGCGGGCGCCGTCGGCTCGCTCGCGGAGGCCGAGCGCGAGCTGCGCACCAGCCTGGTCACGGCGACGGAGGCCCTCGACACGCTCGACGTCGCGCGCTGGCGCGACGACGCCGCGGACGCCATCGAGACGGTGCGGCACTCGACGACGGCGGGCTGGCCGGTGCCGGACCTCGAGGGCCGCCGGGCGCGCGTCCTGCAGCTCGCCTGGCGCCTGCTGGCCATCGTCGACCTCGCCACCGCCGACGACGGCGGGGCGGTCAACCTGTGGCAGGTCGACCAGCGCTCGACGGCCCTGCGCGAGGTGCAGCGCACGGCCCGCCGGGCGCTCGGCGCCGCCACGTACGCGGCGGTCCGCTGACCGGTCCCGCGGAGGCCGACCGCCCGACGCGGCCTACTGCGCCCGGCGGTGCACGACCTGGGCGGACGTCTGGTCCCGGGCGAGCATGAGGAGCTGGTCGATGTTGACCCGCGACGGGCGCGTCGCGACCCACGCGACGGCGTCGGCGACGTCCTCGGCGAGCAGCGGCTCGACGCCCGCGTACACGGCGTCGGCGCGCTCCTGGTCGCCCTTGAAGCGCACGAGCGAGAAGTCGGTGTGCACCATGCCGGGGTCGATCTCGCAGACGCGGACCGGCTGCCCGAGCAGCTCCAGGCGCAGCACCCGGGTCATCGCGGCCACGGCGTGCTTGGCGGCGTTGTACCCGGCTCCACCCTGGTACGGCTCGCGGGCGGCGATCGAGCCGATGGTGACGACCTGCCCGTCCCCCGAGGCGACGAGCTTCGGCAGCAGCGCCTTGGTCACCCGCAGCGTGCCCAGCACGTTGACCTCGTGCATCCGTCGCCAGTCGTCGAGGTCCGCGTCGGCGACGGAGTCCGTGCCGAGCGCGCCGCCCGCGTTGTTGACCAGCAGGTCGCAGCGCTCGACCTGCGCGGCGAACGCCGCCACCGACGCGTCGTCGGTGACGTCCAGGGGGATCGCCCGCCCGCCGCACTGCTGCGCGACGTCCGCCAGGAGGTCGGCGCGCCGCGCCCCGAGCACCACGTCGTACCCGGCGTCGGCCAGCGCGCGGGCCGTGGCCGCGCCGATCCCCGAGCTCGCGCCCGTGACGACGGCGACTCCCCTGTTCCGAGCCATGGTGCGGGTCCTTCCGACGTGGGGCCCGCACGGCCGGACGGCGCGGCGGGCGCACCGATGGTAGCCCCGGTGGACCGCTCGGAGCCCACGACCGGCGACGACGCGCGCTACGGCACGGTCCGCACTAGGTTCGACCTCGACGACGCGACGGACGCCGGAGGCACGCATGACCGTGACCGAGCAGGACACGACGGACCGGACCGCCGGACCACGGCACCGCGTGACGGCGGTCGTCCGCCGGGTCCCCTTCACGCTCGCGGTGGTCGCGGCCATGCTGGTGCTCGGAGTCGTCACCGGCGCGCTGTGGAGCCCGTTCGAGGACCACCCCTGGTTCGAGCACGTCGCGTTCGGCGCCCCGGCGTTCGCCGAGGGCCGGTGGTGGACGCCGGTGACGGGGTCGTTCTTCGCGCTGCTGCCCGCCGAGTACCTCGCCGTCGCCGGGGTGTTCCTGCTGCTGGTCGGCTGGTCCGAGCTGCGGCTCGGGACCCGACGGGCCGCGGTCGCCGCGATCACCACGCAGCTCGTGGGCGTGGTCGGCACCGCGGGCGGGCTGGCGCTGCTCACCCGCACCGGGTGGGACTGGGCCGAGCGCACCGCGTCGGTGCTCGACGTCGGCTTCAGCGCGGGCGTCGTCGGCGCGGCGACGGTCACGGCGCTCAGCCTGACGCAGCCGTGGCGGTTCCGGGTGTCGGCCCTGATCACCGTGTACGTCCTGGCCGCCCTGGTCGTCTGGGGCGGCATCGCCGACGTCGAGCACGTCATCGGCTGGCTCGCCGGGCTCGCGCTGGCCCGGCCCCTCCTGGGCGCACGCCTCGACCGGCGCACCTCCACGGGCCGGGTCCAGCGGGCGCGGGTGAACGCCGCCGGCTTCTTCGCGATCTCGGCGCTGCTCGTGCTGCTCGGCACGTTCGCGTCCCCGGCCGGCGGCCCGCTGGGCACCTTCGGCGGCGAGGGCTGGCCGGCCGGCCTCGTGTCCATCACCGTCGACCTCGTCCTCGCGCTCGGCCTGCTGCGCGGGCGCCGGTCGTGGTGGCGGATCGCCGTGGTCCTGACCACGGTGTCGGTGCTGCTGGAGGTGCTGGCGACCGTCGGCGCCGCCCTCGCCGACCGCCACGACCTGCCGCTGCTCGTGCTCATGCTGCTGCTCGACGGCGGTGCGCTGGTGCTGCTCGTGGCCCGCCGGGCGGCGTTCCGGAACCGGCGACGCGCCCGCCTCGACGCCGCGGCCGGGCTCGACCAGGACGCCGCCCGGGAGACGCTCACGCGGCTCGGAGCCGGCCAGCGGCTCTCCTGGATGACGACCTGGGAGGGGAACGAACGCTGGTCGCCGGGCGACACGGACGGCTACGTCGCCCACCAGGTGCACACCGGTGTGGCGGTCGCGCTCACCGACCCGGTCGGGGACGGCCCGATCGGTCGGGCAGAGCTCGTCGACGCGTTCGTGGAGGCCACCCGCGACGCCGGGCTGGGCGCCTGCTTCTTCACCGCGGGTCCGGAGCTCACCGCCCTCGCCACCGACCGCGGGTGGACCGTCGTGACGGTCGCCCAGGAGGCCGTGATCGACCTGCCGGGCCTGGAGTTCCGCGGCAAGAAGTGGCAGGACGTCCGCACCGCGCTGAACCAGGCGGCGAAGCAGGGCGTCACGCACCGGCTCGTCACGCTCGCGCAGGAGCCGCCGGAGGTCCTGGAGCAGGTGCGGGCCATCTCCGCGGCGTGGCTCGGTGACAGCGACCTGCCCGAGATGGCGTTCACGCTCGGCGGGGTGCGCGAGGCGCTCGACCCGGCCGTGCGCGTCGGGCTCGCCGTCGACGCCGACGGCCGGGTGCACGGGGTGACGAGCTGGTTGCCGGTGCACGCGCCCGGCGGGCAGGTCGTCGGCTGGACGCTCGACGTGATGCGCCGCGCACCCGACTCCTTCCGGTACACGATGGAGCTGCTCATCGCGTCCGCCCTGACGACGTTCCGCGACGAGGGCGCCACCGAGGCGTCCCTGTCCGGCAGCCCGCTCGCGCACGGCCAGGACGCGCCCGAGGGTGGCATCGGTGCCGTGCTGGACCAGCTCGCCTCGACCCTCGAACCCCTCTACGGGTTCGACTCCCTGCACCGGTTCAAGCAGAAGTTCCAGCCCCGGGACGTCCCCCTGAGCCTCGTCGTGCCCGAGCCCGCCACCCTGCCGCTGGTCGGCGTCGCGCTCGTGCGCTGCTACCTGCCCGACGCCCGCGCCCGCGACCTCGTCGCCGCGGCCCGCTCGTCGCGGCGGACGCCGGCCTGACCCGACCGGCCCCGGGGCTCAGCCGCGCAGCACCGCGGCGTACACGTCCATGGTGCGCTCGGCGATCGCGGCCCAGGCGAAGTGGTCGGCGGCCCGACGGCGCCCCGCGGCCCCCATCGCGGCGGCACGGCCCGGGTCGGCGACGACGGCGGTCAGCGCGTCGGCCAGGTCCTGCTCGTACCGGGCCGGGTCCACGGGTGTGCCCGTGCCGTCGGTGACCTGCTCGATCGGGACCAGGCGACCGGTGACCCCGTCGTCGACGACCTCCGGGATGCCGCCCGTCGCGGAGGCGACCACCGGCAGCCCGACGGCCATCGCCTCGAGGTTGACGATGCCGAGCGGCTCGTACACCGACGGGCAGACGAACACCGTGGACGCCGCGAGCACCGCACACAGGTCGGGCCGCGGAAGCATCTGCTCGATCCACACCACGCCCGCCTCCTGCCCGCCGCCGCGGACCGTGCGGAGGTCGTCGACCAGCCCACGGACCTCGGCCATGATCTCGGGGGTGTCCGGCGCGCCGGCGCACAGCACCACCTGGACCTCCGGCGGCAGCAGCGCGGCGGCGCGCAGGAAGTGCGGCAGCCCCTTCTGTCGGGTGATCCGGCCGACGAACACCACGGCGGGACGCTGCGGGTCGATCCCGTGCGCGGCGGCGACCCGGGCGACGTCGTCGTCCGCGGGCCGCACCCACCCGTCGAGGTCGATCCCGTTGTGCACCACGTGCACCCGAGCGGGATCGAGCTCCGGGTAGCAGCGCAGGATGTCGGCACGCATCCCGGCCGACACCGCGACCACGCCCGCCGCACCGAGGTACGCCGTGCGCTCCGCCCAGCTCGACACCGCGTACCCGCCACCGAGCTGCTCCGCCTTCCAGGGCCGCAGCGGCTCCAGGGAGTGCGCCGTGACGACGTGCGGCACCCCGTGCAGCAGCCCCGCGAGGTGACCGGCCATGTTCGCGTACCAGGTGTGCGAGTGCACGACGTCCGCGCCGGCGACGTCGTCCGCCATCGCCAGGTCCACCCCGAGGGTGCGCAGCGCCGCGTTCGCCCCCGCCAGGGTCGCGGGCTCGTCGTAGCCGGTGACGTCGGCGACCCCCGGTCGCGGTCCGTCGAAGCAACGCACCCGCACGTCGGCGTGCGCGCGCAGCACGGCGGACAGCTCGGCGACGTGGACACCCGCTCCCCCGTACACGTGCGGCGGGAACTCGCGGGTCAGCAGGTCGATCCGGGGCAGGGTGCTCACGCACGTCAAGGTAGCGCCCTTCGCCGCGTCGTGCGGCATGCGGTCGCCGGAGCCCCTAGGGTTCTGGGCATGGCGTCGTCACACCCCCGCGTCCTGGCCATCGTCCTCGCCGGCGGGGAGGGCAAGCGGCTCATGCCGCTCACCGCGCAGCGCGCGAAGCCCGCGGTCCCCTTCGGCGGGATCTACCGGCTGGTCGACTTCGCGCTGTCCAACATCATCAACTCCCACTACCTGCACGTCATCGTGCTGACCCAGTACAAGTCGCACTCGCTGGACCGGCACATCTCCAAGACGTGGCGCATGTCGTCGCTGCTCGGCAACTACGTGTCGTCCGTGCCGGCGCAGCAGCGCGTGGGCAAGCACTGGTACCTCGGCTCCGCCGACGCGATCTACCAGTGCCTCAACATCATCGACGACGAGCGGCCCGACATCGTCGTCGTGGTCGGTGCGGACCACGTCTACCGCATGGACTTCTCGCAGATGGTCGAGGCGCACGTGGAGTCCGGCGCCCGGGCCACCGTCGCGGCGATCCGGCAGCCCATCGCGATGGCCGACCAGTTCGGCGTGATCGACATCGACCCGAGCGACCCCACGCGCATCCGGGAGTTCCTGGAGAAGCCGGTGAACCCGGTCGGGCTGCCGGACTCCCCCACCGAGGTCCTGGCCTCGATGGGCAACTACGTCTTCGACACCGACGCCCTCGTCGAGGCCGTGACGAAGGACGCGAGCGACCCCGACTCCCGCCACGACATGGGCGGCGACATCATCCCGGCGTTCGTGGCCGACGGCACCGCCGGGGTGTACGACTTCATCCGCAACGACGTACCCGGCTCCACCGACCGCGACCGGGACTACTGGCGCGACGTCGGGACCATCGACGCCTACTTCGACGCGAACAAGGACCTCATCGCCGTCCAGCCGGTGTTCAACCTCTACAACTCCGACTGGCCGCTGCTCACCGGGTACACCGGGCTTCCGCCGGCGAAGTTCGTGCACGCCGGGCCCGGGCGGCTCGGGCACGCGGCAGACTCGATCGTCTCACCTGGTGTCCTCGTCTCCGGGGCGACCGTCGCGGGGTCCATCCTGTCCCCGGGCGTGCACCTGCACTCCTGGGCGACCGTCACCGACTCCGTCGTGATGGACGACGTCCAGGTGCACCGGCACGCCCAGGTCCACCGCGCCATCCTCGACAAGTTCGTGGTGGTGGACGAGCGTGCCCGGATCGGCGTCGACCACGAGGAGGACCGGGCCCGCGGGTTCACCGTCACCCCGTCGGGGATCACCGTCGTCCCGAAGGGTACCCACGTTGCCTGACCGCGCTCCCGCCGCGACCCCGTCCGCCCCGCACGACCCGCAGCACCCTCGGCGACTCGTCGTCACCGACGTCGACTCGACCTTCCTCACCCAGGAGGTCATCGAGCTCATCGCCGAGCACGCCGGCACCCGCGAGGAGGTCGCCGCCGTCACGGAGCGCGCCATGCGCGGCGAGCTCGACTTCGCCGCGTCCCTGCGGGAGCGGGTCGCGACGCTCGCCGGGCTGCCGGTGAGCGTGCTGGACGCCGTGCGCGACGCCGTCGTCCTCATGCCCGGCGCCGCCGAGCTGGTCACGGAGGTGCAGCGGCGCGGCTGGGAGTTCGGGCTGGTCTCCGGCGGCTTCGCCGAGATCCTCGAACCGCTGGCCGCCGCGCACGGCATCACCCGCTGGCGCGCGAACCGGCTCGAGGTCTCCGACGGCGTCCTCACCGGCCGCACGGTCGGGCCGGTCGTGGACCGCGCCTTCAAGGAGGCCACCCTGCGGGAGTGGGCCGACGAGCTCGGCCTGCCGATGGACGCCACCGTCGCCGTCGGCGACGGCGCCAACGACCTCGACATGATCGGGGCCGCCGGGATCGGGATCGCCTTCGCGGCCAAGCCGCTCGTGCGCGAGCAGGCGCCGTACGGCATCGACGGGCCCCGGCTCGACGAGGTGCTGCGGGTCGTCGACGAGGTCGACGGCCGCACCGCCTGAGCGGTGGGCCGGCCCGGCCTCAGCTCGGGCGGCCCACCCGCACGAGGCTGGCGCTGCGCCGGCCCCACTCGGGCCAGGGCTGCTTGACCGCGTGCAGCACCGAGTACGTGGCCGTCGGCACCCCGACGCGCACCTGGGCGAGCGCCCCCTCGTCCGAGCCCTTGTCGGCGACCCAGGCGGCGGTCGCGGCCATCGTGGGCTCGTGCCCGACGACGAGCAGCGTCTTGACCGACGGGTCGACGTCGCGCACGAGGTCCAGCACGTCCGCGACGCTCGCCACGTACAGCTCGTCGCGCACGACGGCCTTCACCTTGCCCCCGCCCCCGCCGAGGTGGCCCCTGGCCAGCTCCCACGTCTGACGGGTGCGCAGCGCCGACGACACCAGGACCAGCTCCGGGACGAGACCCGCCGCCGTCAGCGCCATCCCGACGCGGCTCGCCTGCTTGCGCCCGTTGAGCGCCAGCGGCCGGTCGTGGTCCGGCAGGGAGTCCGAGGAGGGCTCCGCCTTGGCGTGCCGGAGCAGCACGAGACGACGCCCCGGGATCGAGGCGCCGTCCGCGTGCTTGGGCTGCTTCATGGGTGGGTGCTCACTGCCCCATCGCGTGCACGCCGCCGTCGACGTGGACGATCTCGCCCGTGGTCGCCGGGAACCAGTCGGACAGCAGGGCCACGACGGCGCGGGCCGCGGGCTCGGCGGTCGTCTGGTCCCAGCCCAGCGGCGCGCGCTGCGGCCAGTTGTCCTCCATCGTCGCGAAGCCCGGGATCGACTTCGCGGCGGTGGTACGGATCGGGCCGGCGGACACGAGGTTCGCGCGGATGCCGTGCGGGCCCAGGTCGCGGGCCACGTAGCGGTTCGCGGACTCCAGGCCGGCCTTCGCGACGCCCATCCAGTCGTAGACGGGCCAGGCGAACTGCGCGTCGAACGTCAGGCCGACGTACGCGCCGCCGGAGGTCATCAGCGGCTGGGCCGCCGTGATGAGCGACTTGTACGAGTAGGTCGAGACCTGCAGCGCGGTGGCCACGTCCTCCCAGCCGGCGTCGAGGAAGTTGCCGCCCATGACCGACTGCGGCGCGAACCCGATGGAGTGCACGACGCCGTCGAGACGGTCGGTGTGCTCGCGCACCTGGTCGGCCAGCGAGGCCAGGTCGTCGTCGTCGGTCACGTCGAGCCGGACGACGGGGGCCTCCACCGGCAGCCGCTTCGCGAACGCCTGCGTCAGCTTCATCTGGCGGCCGAACGACGTCAGCACGACCTCGGCGCCCTCCTCCTGCGCGAGCCGCGCGGCGTGGAACGCGATGGAGCTGTCCGTCAGGACGCCCGTGATGAGCAGCTTCTTGCCGTCGAGCAGAGCCATGGTGACCTTTCAGTGAAGTTCTGGGTGGAGCGTAACGGGCAGGGCGCCCGTTGGACAGTTCGTCGGTCAGTGCCCCATGCCGAGGCCACCGTCGACCGGGATGACGGCGCCCGAGATGTACCCGGCGGCGTCCGAGGCGAGGAACTGCACGACCCCGGCGACCTCGTCGGTCGACGCGAAGCGGGCGGCCGGGATGGACGCCAGGTACTTCTTCTGCGTGTCCTCGGGCAGGGCCGCCGTCATGTCGGTCTCGACGAACCCGGGCGCCACGACGTTCGCGGTGATGCCGCGCGAGCCGAGCTCGCGGGTGACCGAGCGGGCCATGCCGACCAGGGCCGCCTTCGTCGAGGAGTAGTTCACCTGGCCGGGGCCGCCGTAGAGGCCGACGACCGACCCGACCAGCACGATGCGTCCCGAGCGGGCCCGGATCATGCCCTTGGAGGCGCGGCGCACGCAGCGGAACGTACCGGTCAGGTTGACGTCGACGACCTGCTCGAACTCCTCGTCCGTCATCCGCATGAGGAGCTGGTCGCGGGTCATGCCGGCGTTCGCGACGAGCACGGTGACGGGACCGAGCGTGGACTCGATGTCCGAGAACGCCGCGTCGACCGCCGCGGTGTCCGTGACGTCGGCGACGAACCCGTGGACGCCCTCCGGCAGCTCTCCGCCCCGGTAGATCGTGGCCACGGTGTCCCCCGCCGCCACGAACCGCTCCGCGATCGACCGGCCGATGCCTCGTGCCGCACCGGTCACGACGACGACGCGACCACCGGATGCTGCTGCTGCCACGGGCTGCTCCTCTCGACGACGGACCTGCGGCCCGGGCGCACGTCGGTGCACCTCAGCGACCGTACCCCGCGCGGGGCCGCCGACCCCGCTGGGGGCGCGGCACACGTCCGGAGGCTCGATTGTCGGAAACCTCCAAAGACCTGAGGCCCTCGGTGCGGACGTAGACTTCGACGTATGGGCACGCACGACCCGTCCGAGGTGCACTCGATCACGAGCGCCCCGACGGCGCTCGCCGAGGACCAGTGGCGTCGGATGCGCCAGTACCTGGTCCAGATGGGTGTGCGTATCGTGCTGATCTACCTGGCCGTCGTGTTCACCCGTGGCAGCTGGCTGATGTGGGTGTGCGTCGCCGGGGCGGTGGTCCTTCCGTACACGGCCGTCATCCTCGCCAACGCCGGTCGTGACCGCACCAGCCACGAGGTCGACGCCGTCCCGCCCGAGATGCCCCGCGAGATCGGTCCCGCCCCCACGAGGCCACCGGGGACCGACCACCGCGTGATCGACCACGACGACTCCCCGGAGGACCACTGATGGACGTGCTCGGCCTCGGCGCCGACCCCGTCGCCGCCGACGCGCTCGTCTGCTCCGCCAAGGGCTGCCGCGCCGACGCGCGCTGGGGGCTGCTGTGGAACAACCCGAAGCTCCACACCCCCGACCGGCGCAAGGTCTGGCTCGCGTGCGACGACCACCGCGAGCACCTCGAGCAGTTCCTCGGCGCCCGCAGCTTCTGGAAGCGGACCGTCGGCGTCGACGAGCTGGAGCGCGCGTGACGAGGACCCGCCGCCAGTGGGTCACGCTCGGCCTCGGCGCCGTCGTGCTCGCGGCCCTGTGCGTGACCGCCGCGTTCTGGCAGTGGCACCGCTACACCGACCGCGAGGCGCAGATCGCGCTCGTCGAGGCCAACTACACCTCCGACCCCGTGCCCCTGGACGACGTCCTCGGCGGCCCGGGCGACGTCCTCGCGCCCGACGACGTGTGGCGACCCGCCGTCGTCGTCGGCGAGTACGTCCCCCAGGACACCGTGCTGCTGCGCAACCGGCCCGTCAACAGCACCCCCGGCTTCCACCTGCTGGTGCCGCTGCGCACCCAGCTCGACGGGCAGGACGTCGTGCTCGTCGTCGACCGCGGCTTCGTGCCCCTCGGGGCCGACGCGAGCGAGCCCGCCGCCGTGCCCGACCCGCCCACGGGCGAGGTCGCGGTCACCGTCACGCTGCGCGCCGACGAGCCCGCCTCCGACCACGACGCCAACCAGGCGACCGTCGCCGCGATCAACACCGAGCAGGTCCTCGCCGTCGGCGCCACCGGCGAGGCGCGGGCCGCGGGCGCGACCGTCGGCGCGTACGGCCAGCTCCGCACCGAGGACCCCGCGGCCGACACCGCGCTCGTGCCGCTGCCCGCACCGGACACCGACCCCGGCTCCCACCTCAGCTACGCCTTCCAGTGGGCCATCTTCGCCATCGGGGCCGTCGGGGGGTACGTCGTGCTGTGGCGTCGCGAGACCCGCGCCGCCACCGTCACCGCCGGGCAGCTCCTGGCCGACGACGACCCGCTCGGCGGTTCCCGGCCGCCGCGCACCCGGCGCCGCAAGGTCGACGAGGAGTTCGAGGACGCCCTCGTCGACTCCGCCCACCCGCGCTGACTCGCGAGTCAGCGCGGGTCGGCGCGAGTCAGCGCTGGGCCGTCAGGCCCGGACCTCTCTCGCCTGAGCCTGCGGCTGCGCCTCCGGCTCAGTCAGTCCTTGCTCTCGCCTGAGCCTGCGACTCCGCCGTCGGCGGACGCTCGTCCCTCACGCCCACCGTCGGCTGCGCCTCCGACTCAGGCGAGGGAGATGAGCTCGGCGTAGTCGTCCGACCACAGGTCCTCGTCGCCGTCGGGCAGCAGCAGGACGCGCTCCGGGTGCAGCGCCTCGACCGCGCCGTCGTCGTGGGTGACCATGACGACGGCGCCCTCGTAGGTGTCGAGCGCGCCGAGGATCTCGGCGCGCGACGCCGGGTCGAGGTTGTTCGTCGGCTCGTCGAGGAGCAGCACGTTCGCGGCGGAGACCACCAGGGTGGCGAGCGCGAGGCGGGTCTTCTCCCCGCCGGACAGCACGTGCGCGGGCTTGTCGGCGTCGTCGCCGCTGAACAGGAAGGAACCCAGCACGGACCGCACCTGGGTGTCGGTGAGGTCCGGCGCGGCGTGCCGCAGGTTCTCCACGACGGTGGCGTCCATGTCGAGGGTGTCGTGCTCCTGGGCGTAGTAGCCGATCTTCAGGCCGTGCCCGGGCACGACCTCGCCGGTGTCGGGGGCCTCGACGCCGCCGAGGATGCGCAGCAGCGTCGTCTTGCCGGCACCGTTGAGGCCGAGGATCACGACCCGCGACCCGCGGTCGATCGCGAGGTCCACCCCCGCGAAGACCTCCTGCGAGCCGTAGCTCTTGGACAGCTCGGTCGCGGTGAGGGGCGTGCGGCCGCAGGGCGCGGGCTTCGGGAACCGCAGGGCGGCGACCTTGTCGCTGCGCCGCTCCCCCTCGACGCCGGCGAGCATGCGCTCGGCGCGCTTCATCATGTTCTGCGCGGCGGTCGCCTTGGTGGCCTTGGCGCGCATCTTGTCGGCCTGCGCGAGGAGCGCCCCGGCCTTCTTCTCGGCGTTCGCGCGCTCGCGACGACGGCGGCGCTCGTCCTGCTCGCGCTGCTCGAGGTACGCGTCCCAGCGGAGGTTGTACTGGTCGAGCTCGCCGCGGTTGGCGTCCAGGTGGAACACCTTGTTGACGGTGGCGCGCAGCAGCTCCACGTCGTGGGAGATGACGACGAAGCCGCCCTCGTAGGCCTTGAGGTAGTCCCGCAGCCAGGTGATGGAGTCGGCGTCGAGGTGGTTGGTGGGCTCGTCCAGCAGGAGCGTCTGCACGCCCGAGAACAGGATGCGCGCGAGCTCGATGCGGCGGCGCTGACCGCCCGAGAGCGTGCCGAGCGGCTGACCGAGGACGCGCTCGTCGAGGCCGAGGTTGGTCGTGATGACGGCCGCCTCGGACTCCGCGGCGTACCCGCCCGCGGCGAGGAACCTCGTCTCCAGCTTCGGGTACCGCTCCATCGCCGCGGCCTGGACGGCCGGGTCCTCGCTGGCCATGTTCTTCTCGGCCTCGCGCATCTGCGTGACGATGTGGTCGAGCCCGCGGGCCGACAGCACGCGGTCGCGGGCGAGCACGTCGAGGTCGCCGGTGCGCGGGTCCTGCGGCAGGTAGCCGATCTCGTTGCCGCGCGTGATCTTGCCGCCGGTGGGCAGGGTCTCCCCCGCGAGCGTCTTGGTCAGCGTGGTCTTGCCGGCACCGTTCCGGCCCACCAGGCCGATGCGGTCGCCGGAGGCCACGCGGAACGTGGCCTCGTGGAGCAGGACGCGGGCGCCGATGCGCAGCTCGACGCCGTGGGCGGTGATCAAGGCAGGGGTGTCCTTCGGGAGCGGGGTGGGGACCGTCGGCCAGTCTACGGCTCGGCGGGCCGCCGGGGCAGCGACGCCCGTCACGTGCGAGCCTGTGGCCATGACGGATCAGGGCGGGCTGTTCCCTGGCAGGCAGTTCATCTCCACGGTGCTCGACGCGCTCGAGACGAAGACGACGATGAGCGGCCGGCTGGCACACGTCTACCTCATGCGCGCCGCGATGGCCGGGATCGTCATCGGGATCATGTACGTCACGAACTACACGGTCGTCGCCGCGTTCGCCGGCATCGGCGACGGGTCCCTGGCCGGGCTGGGGACCATGGTCGGCGCGTTGGTCTTCGGCTTCGCGCTGGTGTTCATCTACTACAGCAAGTCCGAGCTGCTGACGTCGAACATGATGATCGTGTCGATCGGGCGCTACCACCGGCGGATCACCCGGTGGCGGGGCGTCCGCGTGCTGGCGCTGTGCTACCTGGGCAACGCCCTGGGCGGCCTCGCGATCGCCCTGGCCCTGCTCGCCTCCACCCTCGTCGACGGCGCCGTGGGCGAGCAGATGCAGGCCTCCGTCGACCACAAGCTCGCCTACCTCGGCGAGGGGCTCGCCGGCTGGTCCGACCTGTTCGTGCGGGCCGTGCTGTGCAACTTCATGATCAACCTCGCCATGCTGCTCGTGTACAACGGGCTCATCAAGGAGGACATCACCAAGGTGCTCGTGATGGTCATGAGCGTCTTCGTCTTCGCGTTCGTCGGGTTCGAGCACTCGGTCGCCAACACGGCGCTCTTCACGATCGTGGGCCTGACGCACGGGATCGACGTCGGCCTCGCGCTGGGGAACCTCGCGATCGTGCTCGCGGGGAACTTCCTCGGCGGCGGGCTGCTCATCGGGTACTACTACGCCTTCGCCAACGACGACCGCCGCTACCTGCGCCGGGTCCGGTCCACCGACGGCACGTAGCCCGCGCTGTCCCGCGACCGGGGCACGCGCCCCTGGAACAAGACCGCCGCGCCCTCCCACGCCTCGGGAGAGGTTGGACACCCCCGGCCCGCCGCCCCTATGCTCCGGACCGCGCCGGTCCGGAATGTCCCGCTGGTGATGAATCCCAGCAGGAGGGGCCTGTCGTGTTCCAGCAGCTGACCGGAGCCGTGTCGTGGTTGTGCGACTCCGGCCGCAGGGTCGTGACGGCCATCGTGGTCAACGTGGCGGTGTGCGCGGGCGGCTTCGCGCTCCTGGAGCGCACCGACTACCTGGAGGGCCTGTACTGGGCGGTGACGACCGCGACGACCACCGGGTACGGCGACCTCTCCCCCACCACGGCGCCCGGCCGCGCGCTGGCGATGTGGCTCATGGTCTCCAGCGTCGCCCTCGTGGCGATCGCGACGGCCCGCCTCGCGGCCCGCCTCGTCCAGGACCCGCACCTGTTCTCCCACGAGGAGCAGGAGGAGCTCAAGGACGACGTCGACGACGTGCGCGACATGCTCGTCCTCGTCTGCGAGCGCCTGCAGATCCCGGTGCCGGAGTCGGTGGAGGAGGCGCACCGCCCGGCGAGCGGTGCGGACCGGTGAGCGTCGCGACCCCCGTCGAGACCTCTCGTCCCGGGCTGCGGGCCGGCGCCGTCTCCCGGTTCGACTCGTCGGTCTTCGGGATCGCCTCGACGGCGCCCGCGTACTCCCTCGCCGTCACGGTGGGGGTCCTGGCCGCCGCCGTCGGCACCGCCGCCCCCACGGCCCTGCTGCTCTCTGCCGTCCCGGTCGTCCTGGTGGCGCTCTGCTTCCGCGAGCTCAACCGGGCCCAGCCGGACTGCGGCACCGCCTACGCGTGGGCGCAGCGCGCGATCGGCCCGCGCACGGGCGCGCTGTCCGGCTGGCTGACGATCGCCGCCTGCCTGCTCGTCATGGCGAACCTGGCGCTGGTGGCCGCCGACTACGCGTTCGTGCTGCTCGGCGCGGACGACCTGGTCGGCTCCACGCCGGCGCGGGCCGTGGTCGGCTCCGCGGGGATCGTCGTCATGGCGTGGCTCGCCTACCGCGGGATCCAGCTCGCGGCCCGGCTCCAGGCCGTGCTCGTCGGCGTCGAGCTCGTGGCGCTGCTGTGGTTCGCGGGTACGGCGCTCGCCGAGGCCGAACGGCTCACCTGGCCCACGTGGCAGGCCACGGGCGTCGGGGGCGTGTCGGGCTGGAGCGCCGCGTTCCTCGCCGCGGTGTTCCTCTACTGGGGCTGGGACTCGTCGTTCTCCACGAACGAGGAGTCCGACGACCCTCGCGAGACGCCCGGGTGGGCCGCGCTCACCGCCAACGCGGTGCTCGTCGTGCTGTACGTCGTCGTCACGTGGGCGGCGGTCACCTGGGCGGGCACCGAGCGGCTCGCCGAGGTCGCCGACGACGACTTCTTCGTCGTCCTGGCCGGTGACCTCATGGGCACCACCGGCGGGCACGTGCTGCTCGCCGCCGTGCTCGTCTCGGGCCTGGCCTCCGCGCAGACCACCGTGCTCCCCACGACCCGCACCATGCTCGCGATGGGTCGCGACGGCGTCGGCTCCCCCCGCCTCGCCGACGTCTCCCGGTTCGGCACGCCCTCGACCGCCACCTGGGTGTTCACGGCCGCGTCGGTCGGCCTGTACGTGCTGCTCGTCTGCCTGTCGGAGGACGTCCTGTACGACTCCGTCGCCGCCACCGCGGTGCTCGTCTCCGGCTACTACCTCGTCACCACCGTCGCCACCCTGCGCTACCCGTGGGCCGACGACGCCGTCCGCCCGCTGTGGCGCGTCGTCGTGCCAGGGCTGGCCGCCGTCGTCTTCGCCGGCGTGCTCGTCGTCTCCGTCGTCGACCTCAGCGGCGTGTCGCTGCTGGTGGTCGCCCTGTCCGTCCTGCTCGGTGTCCCGCTGCTGCGGGGACGCCGCCCTGCCCCGACCTCCCTGGAGGAAGCCCTGTGACCTCGTCCACCCGGCGGATGCGCAGCCGGTCCGTCGCCCTCGGCCTGACGACGGTCGTGGCCGCCTCGCTCACCGGCTGCGCCCCCGCCGCCGACAACCGGGCGATCTGCGTCGACCCGGAGACCCAGCTCCGGGTCGACGACGACCTCTGCGACGAGGACGACGACGACTACGTCTCCAGCAGCTCCGGCGGCGGGCACTACTGGTACTACGTGCGCTCCGGGTCCCGTGCCCCCGCGGTCGGGACGTCGTACGCGACGACGGGCGGCACGTACGACTCGAAGACCCTCACCGGCACCACGGCCAAGGGCGGGGTCTCGTCCGACGGCGGCACCGTCTCCCGCGGCGGCTTCGGCGGCAGCGGCAAGATCGGCTCCTGACCTCCTCTCCCTGCCCGTCCCCTCGAAAGGCTCGACGTGATCGACCTGCTCTCCGCCCTGTCCTACGGCGCCGCGTACTGCGTCGTCGGCACCCTCGTGCTCATCGCGTCCTGGAAGGTGCTGGACGTCCTCACCCCCGGCAAGCTGGGCGAGCACCTGCACACCTCGCACTCCGCGGCCCTCGTGTCGGCGACGTGGATGGTGGCGCAGGGCCTCATCATCTTCACCGCGATCTGGACGAACGCCGAGTCCGCGTTCGGGGTGGCGCTGGCCTGGACGCTGGCGTTCAGCCTCGTCGGCGTGCTGCTCCAGGCCCTCGCGTGGCGGCTCGTCGACGCCGTCACGCCGGGGACGCTCGGCGAGGAGGTCACCGTGCCCGGCCCGGTCGTGCCGCTGGCCGGCGTCAGCGCCGGCGTCATCGTCGCGGTCGCCCTCGTCGTGGTCGCCTCGATCGCCTGATGCGTCGCCACGAGATCACCCCGCGCCTGGGCTGGCGGGAGAAGGTCGAGTCGCAGGGCCTCGTCTTCCCCGTCACCCCGGTCGACGGGCCGGACGGCACCGCGACGGACGTGCCGTACTGGAACGAGTCCGCCTGGTACGACTTCTCGATGGCCGAGGTGGAGCGTCTGGAGTCCGCCACCGACGAGCTGTACGGGATGTGCCTGGAGGCGGCGCGGGAGATGACGCGCCGCTACACCGACGCCGACCTGGGCCTGCCGTCCGGCGCGCTGGCGCTCGCGAAGGCGTCGCTCGACCGGGGCGACCCGTCGGTGTACGCCCGGTTCGACCTCGTCTACGACGGCGTCGGCGCGGCGAAGATGCTGGAGATCAACGGCGACACACCGACCGGGCTGGTCGAGACCGCGGTGGCGCAGTGGGGCTGGCTGGAGGACGTCTTCCCGTACCGGGACCAGTGGAACTCGCTGCACGACCGGCTCGTGCGCTGGTGGACGGACTCCGAGGAGTCCGGCCGGTACCCCGACGGCGTGCACTTCCTGCACTCGGACGTCGACGAGTCCGGCGAGGAGGAGATGACGACCACCTACCTGCGGGACACCGCCGCGCTCGCCGGGGTGCGCACGTACGGCCACCCGATCCAGGGGCTCGGCTGGGACGACGCCGCGGACGCCCGGCAGTTCGTCGACGACTTCGGCCTGCCGGTCCGTGCGGCGTTCAAGCTCTACCCGTGGGAGGACATGCTCCACGAGCCGTTCGGCGCGCACGTGCTCGCCGGCCGGGAGGCCCGCCCCGTGCAGTGGCTGGAGCCCGCGTGGAAGCTCCTGCTGTCCACCAAGGCGATCCTGCCCGTGCTGTGGGACCTGTTCCCCGGGCACCCGAACCTGCTGCCTGCCTACCTGGGCGAGCCGCGGGGCCTGACCCAGTGGGTCGCCAAGCCGCTGTGGGGCCGCGAGGGCGACAACGTGCACGTGCACGCCGACGACGTGCGCCAGGTCAACGACGGCGCGTACGGCGACCAGCCGCTGGTCTACCAGCAGTACGTCCCTCTGCCCGACTTCGACGGCAACCGCGTCGTGCTCGGGTCGTGGGTGATCGGCGGCGTCGCGGCCGGATGTCTGGTGCGCGAGTCCGACGGGCCCGTCACCGACTACTTCTCCCGCGTCGTCCCGCACGTCATCGGCGACGCCCGCATGCCCGACGACGCGCAGGTCCAGGCCTGGCTCGACGAGTGACGGGTCACACCGGCTCGGCCGCCGGAGCGGTGCCGGCCGGCAGGGTCACGGTGAACGTCGTGCCCGCCCCTTCGACGCTGCTGATCGCCAGCTCCCCGTCGTGCGCGTCGACGATGGCCTGGGTGATGGACAGCCCGAGCCCGACGCCGGGGACCCGGCGCCTGGTCGCCGTCGTCGCGCGGAAGAAGCGGTCGGTGAGCCGGTGCACCTCGTCCGCGGGGATGCCGACGCCGTCGTCCTGCACGGTCAGCACCGCCTGCGGCGCGCCGTCGGGCGCCTGGCTTCGTACCGCGCGGACCTCCACGCGCCCGCCCGCCGGGGTGAACTTCAGGGCGTTGGACAGCAGGTTGTCGACCATCTGCCCCAGTCGCACCGGATCGGCCGACAACGCCACCGGGCCCGGCGTGGAGTCGACCAGCGCCAGGTCCTGCGAGATCGCGAACGGGACGGCGGAGCGCACGGCGGCCGCCAGGACGTCGGCGAGGTCGGTGGGCTCCTGGCGCACCACGAAGCCACCCGCGTCGACCTGGGCACGCAGCAGGAGGTCCTCGACGAGGTGCAGCAGCCGCTGCGCGTTGCGTTCGATCACCTCGAGGTAGCCGCGCTGCTCGGCGGAGAGGTCGTCGTCGTCGAGCCGGAGCAGCTCCAGGTAGCCGAGGACCGACGAGATCGGGGTGCGCAGCTCGTGGCTGACGTAACCGAGGAACTCGTCCTTGGCCCGTTCCGACTCGCGCTCGGCGGTGACGTCGGTCGCCACGAACAGATAGCCCTGCTCCTCGTCGCCCGGCAGGGGCGTGCGCCGCGTGACCGTCAGCCGCACCACCCGCGTGCGCTCCCGGCCGACGAGCGTCCAGTCGTG
Source organism: Isoptericola dokdonensis DS-3 (assembly GCF_001636295.1). Lineage (NCBI taxonomy): Bacteria > Bacillati > Actinomycetota > Actinomycetes > Micrococcales > Promicromonosporaceae > Isoptericola > Isoptericola dokdonensis. The sequence continues at coordinate 907,812 of NZ_CP014209.1, forward strand.
CTGGAACGCCAGGCCGTGCGCCGCGCTGCCCACCAGGACCGACCACCGCTGCGGGTCGCCCTCGGGGCCGGGCGGGATCCGGTGGCCCTGCTCGAGCGCCACCGCGTCGAGCTCGGCGGAGACACCGAGCTCGAGGAGCGGGCGCCCGATCATGTCCTGTGCCGCCCGGCCGCTGAGGTGTTCGGCCCCCTTGTTGAAGACCTCGACCGTGCCGGTCACGTCGGTGCCCACGATGGCCTGCTCGGTGGCGGCCTCCACGAGCCCGGCCATGAGGTCGCGGGACGTCCGCAGCTGGTCGGCCAGCGCGCTCTGCGCCGCAGCACGGGCGCGCAGACCCTGTGCGGCGTCGGACACGAAGACGGCGAGGACGAACGCGACGAGCGGCACGAGGATGCCCCGGTACACCGTGACCCCCGTGCTCGCGAAGTCCTCGATCCACACCGCGGGCACCAGGACGCTGATCGTCGCCAGCGCCGTCCCGAGCAGGACCCCGCGCCGTCCGCTCGTCCAGGCGAGGGTGGTCACGGGCAGCAGGACGAGGATGGAGAAGTAGAGCAGCTCGCCCGACGTCCCCCGCTGCAGGAGCAGCAGCGCCCCGACGGACGTGACCGGCAGCAGGTCCTGCGCGGCGGGCGCCCAGCGCCCCCAGGGCAGGAACGCCGCCGCCATCAGCACCGCCACCTCCACGAGGACCGCGGCCACGACGAGCACCGGTTCGTCGAGGTGGGCGATCACCACCGGGAGCACCGCCACCGAGATCCCGAAGATCGCCGCGAACGCGACCTGCCGCTGCAGCACGCTGTTGAGCGGGAGGTGCGCGACCTGGAGGCGCGGGATCCAGGGGGCGTCGCCGGTGTTCACGTCGCCGTGGGCCCGCCGTGCAGCACGAGGACCACGGCGGCTCCGGCCATCGCGAGAGGGGCGGCCAGGAGGAGCCACCGCTCACGGCGCCGGTTCGTCTCCGTCTCGTCGCGCAGCGCGTCGTCGTCGAGCGTGGCCCACCAGTCCGACCGGTCGTCGGGAGGCTCGTCCGTCGCGGCGTGGCGTGGCGTCATCCCATCACCCTTCCCGTCTTCTCGGTCTTGTCCCAGGTCGCCGCCGCGCCCTGCGCCTCCTTGAGGTAGGAGTCGAGCGTGACGGCGCACAGCAGGGGTCCGAACCCGACGACGTACAGCAGCAGGCTCGTCACCCACCGCCACCGCACGACGCCGTCCAGGAGCTTGAGCAGCCAGGCGAGCATCATCGCCACCAGGGGCCAGGCGTACAGCACGTACAGCAGCACCGTGCGGGTCTCCTGGGTCACGTCGATCCCGACGAGCTCGAGCCAGGTGTTCGGACGCCAGGCCGCCACCATGACCACGATCGCGCCGAGGCCCGGGAAGGCGAGGCCCTCGAACCACGCGCGCCGGGCGGTGCGGTGGTCCAGCATGAGGGTGAGCAGGGTGACGTAGACGTAGGCCACGACGGCGAGCCACCAGAGCCAGGTGAAGAGCTCCAGGGCGGCGACGTCGTTCACCGCATGGAGCACGACCAGACCCACCGAGGCGAGCACGGCCGCGACCGGCAGGCCGAACACCGAGAACCAGACGACCCCGAACGAGACCGACCCCAGCCGGTGGTCGCGCGAGGGCCGGAACCAGACCTTGCGGAACCGGGACGTGATCTGCACGTTCCCGCGGGCCCACCGCAGCCGCTGCTTCCACAGGGCCCGGATCGACGCCGGTTCCTCGGCGAGCACGTGGACCGTGGGGTCGAACACGACGCGACGCCCGCCGAGCTGGGTGAGGAACGTCGTGCAGGTGTCCTCCGCGAGCGTGGTGGTGTCGATCTCCCCGCCGATCGCCTCCAGGTTGACCCGCGAGTGGAGCTGGGCGCCGCCCGCCAGGCAGGCCATCGCCCCGAGCACGTTCTGCGCGCGGCGCGCGGCCGCCTGCGCGGCGACGTACTCGAACCCGACGAACCGGGCCACCGCGGCGGGACGCCGGCTGCCCTCGGCGATGTAGCCCGTCACGGCACCGATCTCGGGGTCGGCCAGGTGCCGGGTCATCCGGCGCAGGGACTCCGGCGCGAAGATGACGTCGGCGTCCATGACGAGCAGCGCCTCCATCCAGTCGTCCGCGAGCGCCTGGCGGATGCCGTGGTTGAGGGTGTGCGCCTTGCCCTGCCCGCCCTGCTCGCGGCGCAGGTGCCGGATGCGTCCCGGGTAGCGGGCGGCCATCGCCCGGGCGACGTCGGGGGTGTCGTCGGTGCTGGCGTCGTCGACGACGAGCACGCGCAACCGGTCCGGGGGGTACTCGAGGTGCATGAGCCGCTCGAGGGACGGCTCCAGCACGGCGCCCTCGTTCCAGGCCGGCAGCACCACGACGACGCGCGGCAGGTAGGGCGCCGACCGCGGCCAGTGGTTCGTCACGGCATGGACCGGCACGAGCAGGTACTGGTAGACGCCGACGACGACCGGCACGGCCCCCAGGGCGACCGCCGCGACGCAGAGGACCTCCAGGACCTGGAGCAGGACGTCCGTCACGGCTCCCCCGCGAGCCACCGGTAGGCACCGACGTCCCCGGCGTGGTGGGCGTCGGTCGACGCGACGAGCGGGACGCCCGCGGCGCGCAGCTCGGCGACGACCCGGTCGCCGGGGCACCGCCACTTCTCGTTGATCTCGACGACGCCGTCGGCCGCGAGCAGCGCGGCGACGAGGGCCGTGAGGTGGTCGTCGTCGACGTGGGACTCGTCCAGCCCGACCTTGGGCAGGACGGAGAACGGGTGCGCGAGCTGCGCCGGCCCGGAGGCGGCGAGGGCGTTCACGTAGGCGGTCACGAGATGCCCGACGACGTCGGCCGGGTCCAGGCCGGCCGCGAGGCGCTCCCGCGTGGCAGAGGGTGACCAGGGTCCGTCGGGTGCGGGGAGCTGGTGGTCCGCGAGGAGCACCCGGCCGGGACCTGCGCGGGTGCCGACGGCGGCCAGGACGTCGGCGGGCGCGTCCACGGTTCCGGCGGTGTCGAGGATCTTCGCCTCGATGCCGGTGCGGACCGTCAGCCCGTCGGGGACGTCGAGCGCGGCGACGGCGGCGAGGAAGTCCGGCACGTGGGTCGCGGCGACCCGGACGTGCTCCACCATGCGGATCCGGGTCAGGCCTCGTCGGGTCGCGGCGGCGAGGTTCTCCGCCGGGGTGCTGTGCGCGTCGTCCGAGAAGGTGGAGTGCACGTGGTGGTCGCCCCGCAGGTCGACGCCACCGCGGGCGGCGGTGCCGGCGTCCGTCACCGCTCCCCCGGGCCGGCCGCTGCCTCGAGGGCGGGCAGGACCTCGTCGAGCGGGAGGAACCTGTCCTCCAGGAACCGGACGTTCGCGACCTCGCGGAAGTCGAGGCGGGCAGGGACCGGCCGCCCGAGCACGGCGTCGAGCGTGATCGACGGCATGTCGACCCCGGACGCGACGGTCAGGGGCATGGCGCCCGGGAACCGCGGGTTCACCTCCAGCAGGGCGGGCACGCCGTCGGCGTCGCGCTTGAGCTGGACGTTGGCGACGGTCGTCAGGCCGATGACGCGGGCGACCTCCGCGGCGGTCGCGATCAGCTCCTCGTCGTGCACCGTCACGCCGGCCACGGACACGCCGGAGTCGACGCGCAGGCGGGCCCGCGGCACGGCCGCCACGACGTGGCCGTCCAGGTCCGCCAGCACGTCCACGGAGTACTCGTCGCCGGGCAGCAGCTCCTGGACGAGCAGGTCCTCGGCGGCGCTGGTCGCGACCAGCTCGGCATGGTCGGTGACGAGCCGTACCCCCCGCGAACCGGCGCCGCGGCGCGGCTTGACGATCACCGGGAAGGTCCACCCCTCGTCGGCGCCCTGCGTGCCGAGCAGCTCCGTGCGGGGCACGCGCAGGTGCGGTGCGCACGCCCGGGCCAGCGCGAGCTTGTCGAGCGCCGTCTCGAGGGTCTCCAGGGACGGCGAGGCCAGGACGGTGCCGACGTCCGCCAGCCGGTCGCGCGCCGCCGCCAGCCGCGGCAGCTCGACGTCGACGGTGGCGAACAGCACCTCGACACGGTCCCGGTCGCACAGCGCCACGACCTCGTCGACGAACCCGTCCGCCAGTCCGGGCGGGACGAGCCGGCGCCGGTCCGCCTCGACGAGGTAGATCCCGCTGGCCCACCGGTCCATGTCGGCGGCGTGCACCGCGACGTCGCCCCGGGCCAGCAGCGAACGGATCACGGCCACCCCGGCGGGTCCTCCCGCACCGGTCACCAGCACTCGCGTCATCGTGCGTCCTTCCGTCAGTGGAGCGGGCTCTGGCCGTGCACGCCCGCATGGTCGCCGACCAGCAGCCCGAGGCGCCCGACGGCACGCAGCGCCTCCATCGGCTCGGCGTAGGTGCCGACGCCGAACCTCGACCAGTAGCGGGCGGTCGCCCGCACCGACTCGGGCTGCATGTAGTCGCGGTGCGCCTGCGACGCGAAGGCGGCGAGCATCCGCAGCTTCGTCTCGATGTGCTCGTCGACGGGCGAGAAGCGGGCGGGCTTGAAGTCGATCGTGGCCGAGGGGCTCTGGTAGCACAGCACCGTGGGGACGCGCCGTGCCGCGACCTCGACGCCCTGGTGGACGGCCCGGTGGTCCTGGTGGCGGTCGTTGGCGGTGTGGGTGTACACGATGGTCGGGTCGACGTCGGCGACGACCTCCTCGATCGCCCGGATGACCGCCGCGAGCGGCTCCATCCGGGTGTCCTCGAAGTCGAGCAGCACCAGGTCGGCACCGATGACGGCGGCGGCCGCCCGCGACTCGTGCTCCCGCGCCGACGGCTGCCCGCCGACCGCGCCGCGGGACAGGGTGAGCACGGTGACGTCGTCGCCGATCGCGCGGTGCGCGGCCAGCGTGGCCCCGGCGCCGATCTCCACGTCGTCGGGGTGAGCGCCGACCGCGAGCACGCGTTCGCGGGGCGTCGGGGTGCCGGCCTGGCGGGCTCTCTCGACGAGCGTCCGCGCCCGGTCCACCAGCCTGGCGGAGTCGAGCGGCTTCACGAGGAACTCGTCGGCGTCGTCGCGCAGGGCCTCGACCGCGTAGTCGACGCTCGCGTACGCCGTCATGACGATGACCGGCAGGCGTGACCCCTCGGCACGGATCGCCCGGACGACCTCGAGACCCGACATGCCCGGCAGCTCGATGTCGGTCACCAGCAGGTCGAAACGCTCGGCCCGCAGCCGCGCCAGCGCCGACACGCCGTCCTCGACCACCGCCGTCTCCATGCCGCCCGTCCGCCGCAGCACCGTGGCCACGTAGATCGCGGCGTCCGGGTCGTCCTCGACGACGAGCACCCGGACCGGTCGTGCATCCTCCACCGCGATCCTCCCCCGCACCTCGTCCGATGAGGTCACGATGCCAAAGGACGGTCGAGGGCGCGCGAGGAGCGGTCCCCACCGCCGCACGCCGGGGCACGTCCCGTGGCCCGTCAGCCGCGGCGAACCCTCCGGGCTGTGGCCACCGTGGCGGCGACGCGGGGCACCGTCCAGGCGGCGGCCAGCGCGAGGGCGACCCCGAGGAGCGTCTCGCCGACCCGTTCGGCGAACCAGTGCCCGGCGTGGGTCTCGTCGCCGACCAGCAGCAGGGACAGCACGAGCAAGGTCGAGAAGAAGGGCATGACGTACCAGCGGCTGCCCGCGGTCGCGGCGGCCCCGGCGAGGGCGACCACCACGAGCAGCGCCCGGACGCCGTCGCTCGGTCCCGCGAGCGCGATCACGCAGGCCAGCAGCGACCCGGCCAGGACGCTCAGCGACCGCCCGACCTCCCGCACGTGCGCGTCCCGCAGGCGTGGACGGCTCACGAGCAGCGCCGTCGTGCAGGCCCAGCCCGGGTGGTCGAGGCCGAGGGCCAGGCCGATCGCGGCCGCCACCGCGCCCGCGACGCCGATCTGCACCCCGTAGACCAGCATCGCGCGCCGCGCCGGCACGGGCCGGGCCGGCGGCTGCGGCACGTCCCGCTCCGGCCAGGCGAGGGACACGAGCCAGGCGTACACCGAGCCCGCGAGCATCAGCAGAGCCATGCCTGCCGCCGACCCCACCGAGTCGAACGACAGCCCCGCCCCCACCAGCGGCAGCCCCAGCGCCATCGCCAGCGGGGCGAGGCGTCGGCCCGGCACGGCGACGGCGGCCGCGACGGCGACGCACAGCGCGAACACCGTCAGCACGGCGACGACCGGGTAGGGCGCGACGACGGAGCCGATCACCATCGAGACGCCGGCCAGCGCACCCACCCCGACCACACCGGCCCGACGCCGCCGGCTCGCCGGCAGGCCGACCGCAGCCGCCGGCAGCACGCCGACCGCCAGCGCGAGCCCCCGCGCCGGGTCGTCGAAGGCCACGACGGTCGCCGGCGCCGCGTACGCGACACCCAGCCCGAGGCGCGACCACGACCAGCTCAGCGGCCCTCGTTCCGGGCTGTCCGACGACGGCATGCGGCCACGCTAGCCGCGGCCACCACGTCCTGCGCGACGTCCCTCAGCGACGCGGGTCGTGACCAGGTGTCGACGGCACCTCGGACGTCGACAGCCGGGCAGCCGCCGTGAAGCCGGGCACCACGTCGTTCGGCAGCATCGCGTCGATAGGCGTCCGACGGCGAACGGGTCGACACTCGGAGGAGCTCGAGAACACGGCGGCGACCGCTGGGTCCAGATCCGGAGTGACTGGCTCCACGCACGTCGGGCACACCCTGTGCCGAGGACCGGGCGGAGGAGCAGACCATGGGGACCCTGCCGCACGACGACGACGCAGAGATGTTCGGCAACCGCTTCGCCATCGAGGAGGTGCCGACCAGCAGCTTTCCCACCGGCGGCATGTCCGCCGTCGACGCGATGCGGCTGGTCGGGGAGGACCTGGCCCTGGAGGGCGACCCGGCCCGCAACCTGGCGACGTTCGTGACCACCTGGATGGAGCCCGAGGCGCAGCGGGTGATCGCCGCGAACCTGCACCGGAACTTCATCGACCACGCGGAGTACCCCCGGACGGCGGAGATCGAGCAGCGGTGCATCCGCATGCTCGCCGACCTGTTCCACGCCCCCGGGGAGACGACGGGGGCCCGCACGCAGGGGTCCTCGGAGGCGATCATGCTGGGCGCGCTGTCGCTGAAGTGGAACTGGCGCAAGCGCCGCGAGTCCGCCGGTGCGTCGACGTCCAGCCCGAACCTCGTGTTCGGCGGCGACGTCCACGTCGTGTGGGAGAAGTTCTGCCGGTACTTCGACGTCGAACCCCGGATCGTCCCGTTGAAGCCCGGCAAGTACACGATCGGCCCGGAGGACGTCGCACCGCACGTCGACGAGAACACGATCGGGGTGGCCGCCGTCCTCGGCACCACGTTCACCGGGCACAAGGACGACGTCGTCGGCATCGACCAGCTCCTCGTGCGGCTCAAGCAGGAGCGCGGGATCGACGTCCCCCTGCACGTCGACGCCGCGAGCGGCGGCTTCGTGTGGCCGTTCCTCTACCCCGACTCGCCGTGGGACTTCCGCCTCGAGCAGGTCCGGTCCATCAACGTGTCCGGCCACAAGTTCGGGCTCGTCTACCCCGGCATCGGCTGGCTGATCTTCCGCGAACGGTCCGACCTCGCGCCGGAGCTCGTCTTCGAGGAGAACTACCTCGGCAAGACCGACGCGACGTTCACCCTGAACTTCTCCACGGGCTCCGCGATGGTCCTCGCGCAGTACTACAACCTGGTGCGGTACGGCCGCCACGGATACACCTATGTCATGCGCAACATGCAGCTCAACGCCCGTGTCCTGGCAGAGAAGCTGCAGGCCATGGGTCGCTTCGAGCTGATCGGGGCCGACGAGGAGCAGCTGCCGCTGGTCGCGTTCCGCCTCGCGGAACCCCAGGCGTACGACGAGTTCGACATCGCCTGGCAGCTGTCCGCCGAACGCGGCTGGATGGTCCCGGCGTACACCTTGCCGCCCGACGCGCAGGACGTCACGATCATGCGGGCTCTCGTCAAGCAGACGCTCAGCCGCGAACACGTCGACACCCTTGCACGGGACATCGAGGAGGCCTGCGCGACCCTGGACAAGAAGGGTGGCGTCCACGAGTCGGAACGGCGCAAGGTCGTCACCGGCAGCGGACACTGACCTGCGGGGCTCGCACCCGACACCTGGTGGGCGCCGGACCGCGGGCGCGTGCTCTCAGCGACGCGGGTCGTGCCGCCGGGGCGGGTGGGTACGGGCGACGAGGGCGCGCAGGTCCTCCAGGGTGCCGTCGAGCAGGCCGGCGGCCCGTGCCTGCACGAGGAGGTTGCCGGTGGCGGTCGCCTCGACGGGGCCGGCGAGCACGACCCGTCCGGAGAGGTCGGCGAGCCGCTGGCAGAGCAGCCGGTTGAGGCTGGCGCCGCCCACGACGTTGACGGTGTCGAGGCTGTCCCCGGTGAGCGTCTCGAGCGCATCGAGGGTGCGGGCGTAGGCGACGGCGAGGCTCTCGACGATCGAGCGCAGCACGCGGGCGGGCGACGCTCCGGCGAGGCCGGGCGCGAGGGCGACGAGCCGCGCCGGCATGTCGCCCGCGGGCACGAGCGACGGGTCCTCGACGTCGAGCACGACGGGGTCGTCGATCGTCGCGGCCTCGTCGAGGAGCGCGGGCAGGTCGGCCGGGTGACCGGCGGCCTGCCAGGCGGCGACGCACTCGTTGACGAGCCACATCCCCATGACGTTGCGCAGGTAGCGGGTGCGGCCGTCGACGCCGCCCTCGTTCGTGAAGTTCGCGGCGCGGCTCTCGGGCGTCAGGACGGGCGCGTCGGTCTCGGTGCCGATCAGCGACCAGGTCCCCGAGCAGATGTACGCCGACCCGGGACCCGGCAGCGGCACCGCGACGACGGCCGACGCCGTGTCGTGCGACCCGACGGCCACGACCGGTACCGGCCGGCCCCCGACTACCGCCGCCACGTCGGCCGTGAGGGTCCCGATCCGCTCCCCCGGCTCGACGACCGGCGCGAACAGGGCGCGCGGCAGGCCGAGCCGGGCGACGAGCGCGTCGTCCCAGTCGCCCGTGGTGACGTCGAGCAGCCCGGTGGTCGAGGCGTTGGTGCGCTCGGCCCGCCGCTCGCCGGTGAGCCAGAACGCGAGGAGGTCGGGCACGAGCAGCATCGACGTGGCGACGTCGAGCATCCCCTCGTCCCGGTCGACCGCGAGCTGGTAGAGCGTGTTGAACGGCAGGAACTGCAGCCCGTTGGCGGCGTACAGCTCGGCGCGCCCGACGACGTCGTCCACGGCGGCGACGCCGCGCGCGGTGCGCTCGTCGCGGTAGTGGTAGGGGTCGCCGAGCAGCCGGTCGCCGCGCAGCAGCCCGTAGTCCACGGCCCAGGAGTCGATGCCGATGCTGACGATCCCCGGCTCGACGTCGAACGCCTTGCGCAGCCCCTCGAGGACGTTGCGGTACAGGTCCAGGACGTCCCAGTGCAGGCCGTCCCGGGTCCGCACGGGCCGGTTGGGGAACCGGTGGACGTCCTGGACGTCGAGCGTGCCGCCGCCTACGCGGCCGATCACCACGCGACCGCTGGTCGCCCCGAGGTCGACCGCGGCGACCACGCCGGCCGTCATCGCAGGAACGCCGCGGCGACGCCCGAGTCGACGGGCACGTGCAGGCCGGTCGTGCGGGACAGCTCGGGGCCGGTGAGGACGTACACGGCGTCGGCGACGTTCTCGGGGACGACCTCACGCTTGAGGATGGTGCGGTTCGCGTAGAACTGGCCGAGGTCCTCCTCGGCGACGCCGTAGGTCGCGGCGCGGTTCGCGCCCCAGCCGGAGGCGAAGATGCCGGAGCCGCGCACGACGCCGTCGGGGTTGATCCCGTTGACGCGCACGCCGTGCTCGCCGAGCTCGACCGCCAGCAGCCGGACCTGGTGGGCCTGGTCGGCCTTGGTCGCCGAGTAGGCGATGTTGTTCGGGCCGGCGAAGACGCTGTTCTTCGAGGAGATGTAGACGACGTCGCCGCCCATCTGCTGGTCGACGAGCGCCCGGGCGGCGGTCTTCGCCACGAGGAACGACCCCTTGGCCATGACGTCGTGCTGGAGGTCCCAGTCCGCCTCGGTGGTCTCCAGCAGCGGCTTCGACAGGGACAGGCCGGCGTTGTTGACGACGAGGTCGATGCCGCCGAACGCGAGGACGGTCGCGTCGATCGCGGCCTGCACCGCGGCGGCGTCGGCGACGTTCGCGGCGACGCCGATCGCGACGTCGGTGGAGCCCAGCTCGGCCGCGGCCGCCTGGGCCTTGGCCAGGTCGAGGTCGGCGACGACGACGCAGGCGCCCTCTGCGGCGAGCCGGGTGGCGATCGCCTTGCCGATGCCGGACGCCGCGCCGGTGACGAACGCGATGCGCCCCTGGTGGCTCTTCGGCCTCGGCATGCGCGCCAGCTTGGCCTCCTCCAGCGACCAGTACTCGATCCGGAACTTCTCGGCGTCGGAGATCGGCGTGTAGGTGGACAGCGCCTCGGCGCCGCGCATCACGTTGATCGCGTTGACGTAGAACTCGCCGGCGACGCGCGCGGTCTGCTTGTTCGCCCCGTAGGAGAACATGCCGACGCCGGGAACCAGCACGATGAGGGGGTCGGCGCCGCGCATCGCCGGGCTGTCGGGCGTGGCGTGGGCGTCGTAGTACGCCTGGTAGTCGGCGCGGTACTCGGCGTGCAGCTCGCGCAGGCGGGCGATCTGCTCGGCGGTGGTCGCCGTGGCAGGCAGGTCGAGCAGCATCGGCTTGACCTTGGTGCGCAGGAAGTGGTCGGGGCAGCTGGTGCCCAGCGCCGCGAGCGCCGGCGCCTTGGCGGACGCGAGGAAGTCGAGCACGACGTCGGCGTCCGTGAAGTGGCCGACCATCGGCCGGTCGGTGGAGGCCAGGCCGCGGATCGTCGGCGCGAGCGCGGCCGCGCGGGCGCGGCGCTCGTCGTCCGGCACGGCCTCGAAGCCGGCGCGCGCGCCGCCGAACGGGTCCTGGCTGCCGTGCTCGGCGATGTGGGCGGCGGCGGTCTCGATGATCCACCGTGAGTTCGCCTCGGCCTCGGCGGACGTGTCGCCCCACGCGGTGATCCCGTGGCCGCCGAGGATCGTGCCGACCGCCTGCGGGTTCTGCGCCTTGACGGCCGCGATGTCGAGCCCGAGCTGGAAGCCGGGCCGGCGCCAGGGCACCCAGACGACCTTGTCGCCGAAGATCGCCGTCGTCAGCGCGGGGCCGTCGGCCGCCGTCGCGATGGCGATCCCGGCGTCCGGGTGCAGGTGGTCCACGTGCGCGGCGTCCACGAGCCCGTGCATGGCCGTGTCGATGCTCGGTGCGGCGCCGCCCTTGCCGTGCAGGCAGAAGTCGAACGCGGCGACCATCTCGTCCTCGCGGTCGACGCCCGGGTAGACGGCGACGAGGGCGCGCAGGCGGTCGAGCCGCAGCACGGCCAGGCCCTGCTCGGTGAGGGTGCCGAGGTCGCCCCCGGACCCCTTGACCCACAGCAGCTCGACGGGCTCGCCGGTGACGGGGTCGACGTCCGTGCCCTGGGCGGACGTGTTGCCGCCGGCGTAGTTGGTGTTCCGCGGGTCGGCGCCCAGCCGGTTGCTGCGGGCGACGAGCTCGGCGACGGTGGGGTGTGTCATCTCAGGTCCTGTTCGGTGTGGGGTGTCGAGGGCGCTCAGGCGCCCCAGCCGGCCTGGGTGCCGCCGACGCGGTCGGCCGCGATCCGGTGCTGGTAGCCCGACGCGGCGAACGCCGCCATCGGGTCGGCGGGCAGCCCCCGCGACTCGCGCCATGCGGCCAGGTGCGGGCGCACGTCGGTGTAGAAGGCGTCCATGAGGACGGCGTTCGCGCCGAGGACGTCGTTCGCCGCCTGGGCGGCCGCCAGCGCGTCGGTGTCCACGAGCAGCGCGCGCGCCGCCATCTCCTGCACGTTCAGCACCGAGCGGATCTGGCCGGGGATCTTGTCCTCGACGTTGTGGCACTGGTCGAGCATGAACGCGACCCCCGCCGCCGGGTCGAGCCCGCCGCCGCGGACGACCTCGAAGAGGATCCGGAAGAGCTGGAACGGGTCGGCGGCGCCGACGATGAGGTCGTCGTCGGCGTAGAACCGCGAGTTGAAGTCGAACGCGCCGAGCCTGCCGAGCCGCAGGAGCTGCATGACGATGAACTCGATGTTGGTGCCGGGCGCGTGGTGGCCCGTGTCGAGGCAGACGACGGCGCGCTCGCCCAGGGCGGCGACCTGCGCGTACGAGGTGCCCCAGTCCGGGACGTCGGTCGCGTAGAAGGCCGGCTCGAAGAACTTGTACTCCAGCACCAGCCGCTGCTCGTCGCCGAGCTGGGCGTAGATCTCCGCGAGGGACTCCGCCAGGGTGTCCTGGCGCCGGCGCAGGTCGTTCTGTCCCGGGTAGTTCGAGCCGTCGGCCAGCCAGATCTTGAGGTCGCGCGAGCCCGTGGCGCCCATGATCTCGAGGCACCGCAGGTGGTGGTCGATCGCCTGGCGGCGGGCGGCCGGGTCGGCGGCGGTCAGGGAGCCGAACTTGTACGCGTCGTCCTGGAACGTGTTCGAGTTGATCGTGCCGAGCCCGACGCCCTGGTCGGCGGCGTGGCGGCGCAGCGCCGCGTAGTCGTCGACCTCGTCCCATGGGATGTGCAGCGCCACCGTGGGGGCCGCCCCGGTGAACCGGTGCACCTGCGCCGCGTCGTCGATCTTCTCCTCGACCGTGCGCGGCGTGCCCGGGGTGGAGAACACCTTGAACCGCGTCCCGCTGTTGCCGTACGCCCACGACGGGACCTCGATCGCGAGGCCCTCCAACCGGGTCGTGACGTCCTCGAACCTGACCATCTGGCACTCCCCCGATCGGCATCGCCGGCGACGATGCTTGAAACGATTCAAGCGTGAATCTAGGGGCCCCCCTCGCCGGTGTCAAGCACGCGCGGCCGCGGCCCGGACCCTCGCGGGGACGCCGCGGTCGCGACGCCCCCGCGATGCCGCCGGCCGGCCGCTCCGGCCGAGCCGCACTCAGCCCCGCAGCAGCGCGGGCACGTCCGCCACGCTGTCCACCACGTGCGTGTGCGGGGCCGCCTCGAGAACCGCGCGGGGCACGCCGCCGCTGAGGACCCCCACGACCAGGCCGGCCCCGGCGTTCGTGCCGGCCTCCAGGTCCAGCACGGTGTCGCCGACGGTCAGCACCCGGGCGACGTCGGTGACGCCGGTGCGCTCCATCGCCCGGTGCACCATGTACGGTGCCGGACGCCCGGAAGGGACGTCGTCGGTGGTCACCACGGCGTCCAGCAGGCCGTCGGCCCAACCGAGGCGGTCGAGCAGCAGCCCGGTGACGTCCGCGGAGAAGCCCGTGGTCAGGACGATGCGGACGCCATGGTCCCGCAGCGCGGTGAACGCGTCGAGGACACCCGGCATCGGCGCCGGCGGCGTCGTGTCGTAGGCCTCGCGCAACAGCTTCTCGAAGTCGACGAACGCCGGCTCGACGGCCGACGTGTCCCCCCCGAGCTCCAGCAGGGCGCGGATCGCGGTGCGCTTGTCCGCCCCCATCCAGCGGGCGACGTCCGCGACGTCGGCGGCGCTGCCGTGCCGGCGCACGGCGTCGTGCAGCGCGCGGTAGACGGCGCCGCCCTCCTCCACGGTGGTGCCGGCGATGTCCAGGGCGGCGAGGTCGATCATGAGGTGGTCCTTCCGGTCGGTGGTGCGGTCCAGACCCGAGCGCGGGCTCGGGGTGCAGGGGTGGTCAGTCGGTGAGACCTGCGCGGTCGAGGACGTCGACGGCGAGCCCGAGGCCGGTGGTCATGCCGATCCCGGTGGTGACGACCGCGACGTGCACGCCGGGTGCCGGCTCGGCGACGAGGAACTCACGTCCCGGGGCCGTGGCGTACGTGCCCTGCCAGCGCTCGAGCACCCGCAGGTCGTCGCGGCCGAGCAGGTCGCGGCCCAGGCGCAGCAGCAGGTCGAAACCCTCCTCGTCCTGGAACACGGGGGCGTCGGTGGCGCGCAGGTGGGTGTCCCCGAGGATCAGGGTCCCGCCCTGCGGCGTCGCCATGAGGTTCACGTCCCACCGGGCGCCGTCCGGGTCGGCGGCGGCGAGCTCGGCCGCGACGTCGGCGGCCGACGGGCACACGGCGAAGGCGGCGTACCGCACCATCGACCAGCCGGTGAGCAGGGGCGCGGCCAGGCCGTGCGGCGTGCCGGGCCGCACCCGCAGCATGTGCAGCCGGCAGCGCCGCAGCCCGACCTCCTCCGCGAGATCCGGCAGCAGGCGGTCGAGGTCGTGGTGGACGGCGACCACGACGACGTCCCCCTCGACGACGCCCCGCGTGGTCTCGACCCGGCCGGGGGCGACGCCCCGCACGGCGGTGCGCCAGCGGAACGCCACGCCCTGGGAGGCGAGCCAGCGGGCGAGCGCGGGTGCCGCCGCGCGCGGGTCGACGAGCAGGTCGAGGTGCAGGTGCGCGCCCCCGACCACGTCGTCGGCCCGCATCGGGGCCACCGCCCGGACCTCCGCGACGTCCAGGAGACGGACCTCCTCCTCGCCGCGCTCGGCGGCCAGCTCGCCGAGCAGCCGCAGCTCGGCCGCGCTGCGCGCCACCACGTGGGTGCCGACCGCCGCGACGTCGAACCCGGCCGCGGAGCCGAGCGCGATCCACCGCTCCCGGGCGGCGAGCGCGTACCGACGCGCGTCCCCGGCCTGCGCCGTGGTGCAGACGTGCCCGAAGTTCTGCACCGACGAGCCGGTCACGCCCGCCGCCTGCTCGACGACGGTCACCCGGTGGCCCCGGCGGTGGGCCTCGGCAGCCACGCCCAGGCCCACCACGCCGGCGCCCACGACGACCACGTGGCGGCCGGTGGCGGACCGCGTGCCGACGGACGGGACGGGGGTCGGTGCGGGACCGGTCATCGGAGGCCTTCCTCGGGGTGGTGGCGCTGGGCGGTCGGGTCGTTCACCGCACGGCCACCTGGGACCGGTACGGTCCGCGCGTGAGCGCAGAGAACGGCCCGGCGTCGCCGTCGGCACGCATCGTGCGGGTGCTCGCCGACGAGCTCGCCGGCCTGCCGTCGGGGACACGGGTGGCCTCCGAGGCAGAGGTCGGGAGGCGCTTCGGCGTCGGTCGCGCGGCCGCGCGGGCCGCGCTCGTCGAGCTGGAACGACGGATGCTCGTCAGCCGCATCCAGGGTCTGGGCACCTTCACGCGCCGCCGGGTCGACTACCTGGTCGCACCCGGCCTCGCCCCGTCGTGGAGCAGGACGCTGCGGGAGGCGGGTGCGTCGCCACGGACCGTCGTCCTCGCGTGCGACGCCGTCCCGTTGCCGGCCGCCGTCGCGACCGAGCTCGAGACCGAGCCCGGTACCCCGGGGTTCCGGCTGGTCCGCCGCTCGCACATCGACGAGATGCCCGCCGCCTGGGGCGTGGAGTGGCTCACCGCCGACCTCGTGCCCGAGCTGCCCGCTGCCTTGCGGCTCGAGGAGTCCCTCGACGCGATCCTGCGGGACTCGGCCGGCGCGCGCCCGGAACGCGCCTGGACCCGCGCCAGCGTGGAGCCCGCCCCGGAGGTCGCCGTCGACGGGCTGGGGTGCCGGCCGGGCGATCCCGCCTGGCTCATGGTGAGCGTCGCGCGGGACGGCGCCACCGGCCACGCCCTGCTGTTCACCGAGCGCTGGGTGCGGGCCGACGCCGTGCGGGTCGTCCTGGAGCTGGGGAGCGCGCGGAGCTCCTGAGGGGCGCGTCCGCACCGAGCGGGTCACGGTGCCACCGCCGCGCGCGGCGCCGTGCCCGCCGGGCCGGTGAGCAGCCCGGCCAGGTCGGCGAGCCGCGCGGCGGGGGCCACGAGGTCGGTCCAGGGCACCACGTCGCGGGTACGGTCCAGCAGCTCCAGCGCCGCCCGCAGGTGCCGCGGCTCGTAGTTGTGCACCCCGGTCACGGTGTGCCAGCCCCGCACGATCCGCTCCGGGTCGAGCGGCACGGCCGGCCCCGGCGCGACGGAACCGACGAGCACCAGCCGCCCGCCGACGTCGAGGGCGTCGAGGCACCGGGCGACCGCCGCGCTCGCCCCGGAGAGCTCGACCGCGACGTCGACCGGAGCGACCGCGTCGTCGGTCCCCGGGGTCGCGGTGGCGCCGAAGCGCGCGGCGAGATCCCGGCGGGCGGCATCGGGGTCGCTCACGACGACGGCCGCCGCACCGGCGTCACGCGCGGCGACGACGGCGGCCAGACCGAGCATGCCGGCACCGCTGACGAGGACCCGTCGCCCGGCCAGCGGGCCGGCAGCCTCGACCGCGGCCATCACGGTCGCGGTGGCGCACCCTGCGGGCGCGGCGAGCGTGTCGGGCACCGTCGTCGGCACCCGGGCGACCGTCGCACCGGCGGGCAGCACCAGGTGGCGGGCGTACGTGCCGGACAGCGGCCACGCCGAGTCGAACGGCTCGTGCCCCACCTTGCGTACCGATCGGCACTTGGCCGTGCGTCCGGCCCGGCAGCGGTCGCAGGCGCCGCACGCCACGGTGACGCCCCACACGACGCGGTCCCCGGCCGCGAGCGCACCGCCGTCGTCGCCTGCCGCGCCACCGGCGCCGATCTCGACGATCTCGCCCACCGCCTCGTGGCCGAGCACCGACGGGCAGGGGGACGTGCGGCGGCCCGACACGGTGTGGCGGTCGCTGCCGCACACGGTGGCCAGGAGCACGCGCACGAGCACCTCGCCAGGCCCGAGCACGGGCAGCGGGACGTCGACCAGACGGACGGCGTCGCCGCCCTCCCAGAGCGCGACGGTGGTCAGGTCAGCTGAGCGCGGATCCACCCGGAGAGCCTCTCGATGAGCAGGACGACGATGAACACGAGGAGGACGATCCCGCCCGCCACCTGGAAGTGGAGGGTGCGGACGGCCTCGAAGAGGAGGAAGCCGACACCGCCGGCGCCGACGATCCCGAGGATCGTCGACGTGCGGATGTTGACGTCCAGCAGGTACATGCCCGACCCGACGATCGAGGGCATGCCCTGGGGCAGCACGGCCGAGAACAGCACCTTCCACCAGCCGCCACCGACGGATCGCACGGCCTCGGCCGGGCCGGGCTGGATCTCCTCGACGGCGTCGGCGACGAGCTTGCCGAGGAACCCGATCGAGCCGATCCCGAGCGCGACCGCCCCGGCGACCGGTCCGAGCCCGACCGCCGCGACGAAGACGACGGCGAGAATGAGCTCCGGGATGGCGCGCACGACGAGGATCACCGTGCGTGCAGCGCCGTACGCGAGCGGGTGCGGCGCCACGTTGCGCGCGGCGAGCAGCCCGAGCGGCAGGGACAGCAGCACGCCGATGCCGGTGGCCGACAGGCCGATGGCGAGCGTCTGGAGCAGGGCCTCCCAGAGCGCCGGGCCGAGCGTGGTGAGGTCCGGCGGGAAGGTGCGCCCCGCCACGGCGAGCAGGTCGGGCACGGAGGTGACGAGGGCCGCCGGGTCGATGTCGAGCCGCACGAACGACGCGACGAGCAGCGCGGCCGCGGCGCCGCCGACGGCGAACCGCACGGCACGGTCCCGGCCGTACCGGGGATTCTTCGGGGCGAGCAGCGTGCGCCGGATCGCGACGGAGAGCAGCTCCATGCCCGCCACGAGCGCGAGGATCACCAGGACGATGCCCATCGCCTTGGGGTAGACGAGGCCGCGCAGCGCGTCCTGCAGCGCGAACCCGATGCCGCCGGCCCCGACGAAGCCCAGCACCACGGAGGTGCGCAGGTTGATGTCGACGCGGTACACGAACGCCGACACCCACGCGGGGACCACCTGCGGCACGACGCCGTTGAGCAGCTCCCGGACGGGGCCCACCCCGATGCTGCGCACGGCTTCGCGCGGCCCGGCGTCGGAGGACTCGATGGCGTCGGCGAACAGCTTGCCGAGCATCCCGATCGAGTGCAGCGCGAGGGCGAGGACGCCGGGCAGCACACCGAGGCCGAGCGCCCGGACGAACAGCACCGCGAACACCAGGTCCGGCACGGCGCGGCAGAAGGTGATGATGCCGCGCGCGACGGCGGCCACCGCGGGGTGCGGTGTCGTGTTGCGTGCCGCGAGGAAGGCCAGCGGCACGGACAGCACGGTGGCGAGCACCGTGCCGAGGAACGCCATGAGCACGGTGTCGAGGGCGAGGGTCGCGATGCGCGCGGGGTCCGCGAGCGTGGGCGGCACCATCCGACCGAGCAGGTTCGCCACGTCTCCGGCGCCGGCGACGAGCGTCGGCAGGTCGAGGCCGATCGCCGACGAGGCCACCAGGGTCAGCAGGACCCCGAGACCCGCCAGCCAGCGGATCACGCGGGCCCGCGGGTCCGCCGGTGGGCGGACGGCGCCGGGCCGCGAACCGCTCGGTCCCGCGGCGTCAGCGCCGCCCGTCGGACTCTTCGGGCGGGCGACGACGGGGGTCCCGGTCACGCCGCCACCCCCGCGGGCTCGACCCGCCGGTAGATCGCCATCGCCTCGTCCTTGGTCAGCCCGGCGACGGGCCGGTCGAGGACCTTGACGCCCTGGCGCAGGCCCACCAGGCGGTGCGCCCAGCCGAGCGCCAGGTCCACCTGGTGGAGCGTGCACAGCACGGTCAGCCCCTCCTCGGCGCAGACCCGCACCAGCAGGTCCATCACCGTGCCGGCGTTCTCCGGGTCGAGCGAGGCGACGGGCTCGTCGGCGAGCACCAGCTGCGGGCGCTGCATGAGCGTCCGGGCCAGGGCGACCCGCTGCTGCTGCCCGCCGGACAGCGTGTCCGCGCGCTGGAACGCCTGGTCGGCCAGGCCGACACGCTCGATGTGCTCCAAGGCCTCCGCGCGCATCCGGCGCGGGTAGGTCGTCACCCCGTAGCGCGGGCCGCGCACCCTGCCCAGACCGCCGACGAGCACGTTCTCCAGGCAGGACAGCCGACCGACGAGGTTGAACTGCTGGAAGACGAACCCGACCTGTGTGCGCAGGTGCCGCAGCTCACGGGCCGACGCCCGGTCCACCCGCGTCCCCGCCACCGTGACCTCCCCGTCGCTCGCGCGGTGCAGACCGTTGAGGCAGCGCAGCAGCGTCGACTTGCCGGAGCCGGACAGCCCGAGCAGCACGACGAGCTCGCCCGCCGCGACGTCGAGGTCGACGCCCGCGAGCGCCGTCGTCCCGTCGAACTCCTTGCGGAGCCCGCGGACCCGCACCAGCGGCTCGTCGGCGGTGGGCACGCCGCTCACTCCTCGCACTTGTCCGACTTGGTGATGGTGCAGACCTCGCGGGTGCCGTCGTAGTCGGCGTCCTCGGCGGGCACGAAGCCCCACGCGTCCTCGTCGGTGAGCAGGCAGTCGCCGTCGCAGTAGCCGTGCTCGAGCAGGTAGTCGGCGTTCGCCTTCTCGGTGAGCAGGGTCGCGAGCTGCTCGTTGACGTCCGCGCCGAGCGCGTCGTTCCCGACGAACAGGGATCCCGAGATCGTCGCGGACCGCCAGACCTCCTTGAGGTCGCCGTCCGCGATGTCGCCGGCGTCGGGCAGGGTGTCCTCGACCATCGACTGCATGGCGAACCCGACCTCGCAGTCGCCGGAGGCGACGGCCAGGGCGGAGGCGTCGTGGCCTCCCGCGTACACGGGCTGGACGCCGGCGGCGACGTCCGCCTCGGTGCCGGACTCGATGACCCCGGCGTCGATCAGGCCGGCGCTCGGGTAGAGGAAGCCGGACGTCGAGCCCGGGTCGACGAAGCAGACGGTCTTGCCGGCGAAGTCCTCCAGCCCGTCCACGGCGTCGTTGTCCCCCTGGGTGATGCCGAGGGAGTAGTAGCCGGGCTCGGCGCCCGGCTCCGCGATGACGGCCGCCAGCGGGGTGATCGCGGCGTCGTTGTGGGTGGCGAGCACGTACCCGAAGGACCCGAGGAAGGCGAGGTCGACCTTGTCGGCGATGAGTCCCTCGATGACGCCGGCGTAGTCGGAGGCCTGGCTGACCTCGACCTGCGCGCCCGTCTCCTCCTCGAGCATCGCGATGATCGGCGCGTAGCCCTCGGCGAGGTTCGTCGAGTTCTCCGCCGGGATGGCGCCGAGCCGCAGCACCTCGGGGAATCCCTCGGCGGTGGTGCCGCCGTCGGCGGACGCCGAGCCCAGCGCCCCGCAGCCGGACAGCACGAGGGCTGCGGCGCCGGCGAGCGAGACGGCGGCAAGAGTGGTCCTGGTGTTCAACATGTGTCGTCTCCGGTGCTCGGTCTCCACGTGGACGCCGGATCCGGCGCCGAGAGGAGTCTGTGAGCAGGCAAAGAAGGAACTTCCCCCGGGCGATGAACGCCCGGTGAAACCTCGTTAACCGTCCGGCCAGGTCGTCCGGACAAGATGCGCGCCATGCTCACCACGTCGCCCGCCGCGCACCGCCCGCCCTGGCCGATCGCCGCCCCGCCGGGCGAGTGGACGCTCGCCGGCGTGCACGGGGTCCTGCCCGACCGCGTGGTCGACGACTGCCGGGTCGTCGTGCAGGACGGCCGGATCGTCGAGGTGGGCGAGCGGCCGCACGGCTTCCGGGCCGACCTCGACGGTGGCGGCGCCTGGTGCCTCCCGGCGCTGGTCGACGTGCACACCGACGTCCTCGGGCACGAGCGGCGGCCGCGGCCCGGGGCCGCTCTGCCGCTGGACCTCGCCGTCCGCACCGCCACCGACAGGCTGGCCGCCGGCGGCGTGCTGACCGCCTTCCACGGCGTGCCCTTCGGGGAGCGCACCCCGGTCGGGCTCGCGGCAGGAGCCCCCGGGCCGGGACCGGTGCTGGCGGCGCTGCGCGACCCGGTGGCGACGGCGGAGGGTGCCCGGGTCCTGTTCCGGGTCGACGTCCGGTGCGCCACCGGCCTCGCCGACCTCGAGTCGGCGCTGGCCGACGACGACGGCGACGTCCCGCCGCTCGTCTCCCACGAGGACCACACCCCCGGCATCGGGCAGTACGCCGACCCCGCCACGATGGAGCGCTACCTCGTGGAGCGCGAGGGGATGGCGGCCGCCGACGCGCGATCGCACGTGACGTCCTGGCGGGCGCTGCGCGAGGAACGCTCGGACGTCGCGACCGCGGCCCTGCGGCGGCTCGGCGACTGGGCTCGGGCGGGCAGGATCCGGCTCGCCGGGCACGACCCGCAGACCCGCGCGGACGTCGAGGACCTCGTCGCACGCGGAGGCACCGTCGCGGAGTTCCCCACCACGCTCGAGGCGGCGCGCGCCGCCCGCGAGCACGGGCTGTCCGTGGTCGCGGGCGGACCCAACGCGGTGCGCGGCTCGTCACACACCGCCAACGTCTCGGCCCGCGAGCTGGTCGCGCACGGCCTGGTCGACGCGCTGGCCTCCGACTACGTGCCGTCGTCCCTGCTCATGGCGGTCGAGGTGCTCGTGCGCGAAGGGCTCACCGACCTGCCCGGCGCCGTCCGGCTCGTCACCTCAGGGCCCGCGCGCGCTGCCGGGCTGCACGATCGTGGCGCGCTCGTCCCCGGCGCGCGCGCCGACGTCGTGCTCGTGCGCCGGTCGAACCGCTGGCCCACCGTCGCCGCCGTGCTCCGGGCGCACCAGCACGACGGGTCACCCTCCTGGCGGTGACACCGCCGGCCCGGGGAAGCAGCGGAGCCACGCCCCGGGAGGGGCGTGGCTCCGGAAGACCGGGTGCTGAGCCAGATCAGACGTTGAAGCCCAGCATGCGGAGCTGCTCGCGACCGTCGTCGGTGATCTTCTCCGGGCCCCACGGCGGCATCCACACCCAGTTGATGCGCTGGCCGGTGACGATGCCCTCGAGGGCCTGGGCGGCCTGGTCCTCGATGACGTCGGTCAGCGGGCAGGCCGCGGAGGTGAGCGTCATGTCGATGACGGCGTGCTGGTTCTGGTCGAGCTCGATGCCGTAGATGAGGCCGAGGTCGACGACGTTGATCCCGAGCTCGGGGTCGATGACGTCGCGCAGGGCCTCCTCGACGTCGGCGGCCGTGGTCGGCGCGGGCGCCGGCTCGGTCGTGTTCTCAGTCATCGGTTCCTCCGGTTCGGTGGTCGGGTGCGCCGCTGCGCACCAGGGAGTCCTTCAGCGCGGCCCAGCCGAGCAGCGCGCACTTGATGCGGGCGGGGTACTGCGAGACGCCGGTGAAGGCGTCGGCGTCGCCGAGGGCGTCGAGCGCCGCATCGTCGGCCAGGCCCTTGCCGCGCGAGGCCATGAGGTCGTGGAAGAGGGCGTCGAGGCGGGCGATCTCGGCAAGGTCCTGGCCCTGCACGAGCGTGGTCATGACGGACGCGGACGCCTGCGAGATGGAGCAGCCCTGGCCCTCCCAGGTGACGGCGGCGAGCCGGCTGCCGTCGGGGCCGGGCTCGACGTCGACGCGCAGGGTGATCTCGTCGCCGCAGGTCGGGTTGACCTGGTGGGACTCCCCCGCCAGGTGGCCGGGCGCCACCTCGGTCAGCCCGCGCCCGTGCGGGCGCTTGGCGTGATCGAGGATCACCTGCTGGTACATCTGCTCGAGCGAGCTCACGGTCTTCCTTCCCCGGTCTCCTGACCGAGCGTCCGGTGCCTCTTCGTCTTCTCAGTCCACACCGAAGAACGTTCGCACGCCCTCCAACGCTTCCCGGAACGCGACGACGTCCTCGACGCTGGTGTAGACCGACGCGGACGCGCGGGCGGTGGCCGCGACGCCGAACCGGCGATGCAGGGGCTGGGCGCAGTGGTGACCGACCCGCACGGCGACCCCGCGGTCGTCGAGCACCTGGCCGACGTCGTGGGCGTGCACCCCGTCGACGACGAACGACACCACGGCGATCCGGTCGCGCAGGTCGGTGGGACCGATGACCCGCACGCCGGGGACGTCGGCGATCTTCAGCAGCTCGGCGGCGATCTCCGTCTCGTGGGCGGCGACCTTGTCCATGCCGAGCTCGCCGAGCCACTGCGCGGCGACGCCCATGCCGACGGCCTGGGCGACCATCTGGGTGCCGGCCTCGAAGCGCTGCGGCGGCGGCGCGTAGGTGGTCGCGTCCATGGTGACGACCTCGACCATCGACCCGCCGGTGGTGACGGGCGGCATGGCCTCCAGCAGCTCGCGCCGCCCGTAGAGGGCGCCGACGCCGGTGGGGCCGACCATCTTGTGCGCGCTGAACGCGGCGTAGTCGACGCCGAGGGCGTGCAGGTCGACGGGCAGGTGCGGCACCGACTGGCACGCGTCGAGCACCGTGAGCGCGCCGACCCGGCGGGCCGCCGCGACGAACGTCTCGACGGGGGCGATCGCGCCGGTCACGTTCGAGACGTGCCCGAAGGCGATGACGCGCGTCCGGTCGGTGACGACCCGGTCGAGGGCGTCGACGTCGAGGCGGCCGTCGTCGTCCACGCCGATCCAGCGCAGCACGGCGCCGGTGCGGGCGCACAGCTCCTGCCAGGGCACGAGGTTGGCGTGGTGCTCGGCCTCGGTGACGACGATCTCGTCGCCAGGGACGAGCCGCAGCCGCTCGGCGCCCGCTCCCCCGCGCCCCAGCGACGCGTTGGACAGCGCGTACGTGACGAGGTTGATCGCGGCGGTCGCGCCGGACGTCCAGACGATCTCACCAGGGTCGGCGCCGACGAACGCGGCGACGGCGTCACGCGCCTGCTCGAACGCCTCGGTCGCCTCCTCGGCGACCTGGTGCGCGCCGCGGTGCACGGCCGCGTTGCGCTGCTCGTAGAAGTCGACCTCCGCCTCCAGGACGACGTTCGGCTTCTGCGAGGTGGCCGCCGAGTCCAGGTAGACCAGCGGCCGACCACCCCGGACCGTGCGCCCGAGCAGCGGGAAGTCCGCCCGCACCGCGGCGAGCTCGCGCGCGGTGAAGCGTGCCGTCGGGAGCACGGTTCCGGTGGTGGTCATGACGGCTCCGCTCAGGCCTGGGCGGAGGCCAGGTAGCGGTCGTAGCCCTCGTCCTCGAGCCGCTCGGCGAGCTCGGGGCCGCCCTCCTCGGCGATCTTGCCGTCGACGAAGACGTGCACGAAGTCGGGGGTGATGTAGCGCAGGATGCGCGTGTAGTGCGTGATGAGCAGCACGCCGACGTCGGTGGTGTCCTTGGCGCGGTTGACGCCCTCGGACACGATGCGCAGCGCGTCGACGTCGAGGCCGGAGTCGGTCTCGTCGAGGATCGCGAAGTGCGGCTTGAAGAGCTCCATCTGGAGGATCTCGTGGCGCTTCTTCTCACCGCCGGAGAAGCCCTCGTTCACGGAGCGCTCGGCGAAGGCCGGGTCCATGCGCAGGTTCTCCATCGCACCCTTGACCTCCTTGCCCCAGTGCCGCAGGGCCGGGGCCTCGCCGGAGATGGCGGTCTTGGCGGTGCGCAGGAAGTTCGCGACCGACACGCCCGGCACCTCGACGGGGTACTGCATGGCCAGGAAGAGCCCGGCGCGGGCGCGCTCGTCGACGCTCATCGCCAGGACGTCCTCGCCGTCCAGGGTGACGGTGCCCGAGGTGACCTCGTACTTGGGGTGGCCGGCGAGGGCCGAGGCGAGGGTCGACTTGCCGGAGCCGTTGGGGCCCATGATGGCGTGGGTCTCGCCCGAGTTGATGGTCAGGTCGACGCCGCGCAGGATCGGCTTCGGCCCTTCCTTGGTCTCGACGCTGACGTGCAGGTCGCGGATCTCCAGGGTGGACATCAGGTGGTTCTCCAGGTTCGCTTCACAGAAAGGGGTGTCAGGACGCCACGGCGACGGTCGCGTCGACGTCGACGAGCACGTTGCCGTCCTCGACGCTGACCGGGTAGACGGGCACGGGCTTGATCGCGGGGAGCTGGAGCGGGCGGCCGGTGCGCAGGTCGAACTGCGAACCGTGCAGCCAGCACTCCACCAGGCAGCCCTCGACCTCGCCGTCGGACAGCGACACGGCCCCGTGGGAGCAGACGTCGCTGATGGCGTGGAACTCGCCGTCGGCGTCACGCACGACCGCGACCGGCACGGTCCCGGCGGCGCCGACGAGCTCGACGAGCTTGGCCTCCTCCGGTCCCAGGTCGTCGGTCGTGCAGGCGATCTGCAGGGCCATGGATCAGGCCTCCGCCGCGGGCACGCCGGTGATGACGCTCATCGACTTCTCGAGCTCGGCCTCGATGGAGGCCAGGAGCCGCTCCTGCACGGAGGGCACACCGATCTCCTCGATCAGCTCGGCGAAGAAGCCGCGCACGACGAGGCGACGCGCGTCGGCCTCGGGGATGCCGCGGGCCATGAGGTAGAAGAGCTGCTCGTCGTCGAACCGGCCGGTCGCCGACGCGTGGCCCGCGCCCTCGATCTCGCCGGTCTCGATCTCCAGGTTCGGCACGGAGTCCGCGCGCGCACCGTCGGAGAGCACCAGGTTGCGGTTGAGCTCGTAGGTGTCCGTCGCCTCGGCCTCGGCCTGGATGAGGACGTCGCCCACCCACACCGTGTGCGCGCCGGCACCCTGCAGGGCGCCCTTGTAGGTGACGCGCGACTTGCAGCGCGGCACGGCGTGGTCGACGAACAGGCGGTGCTCCTGGTGCTGGTCGGCGTCCGCGAAGTACAGGCCGACCATCTCGACCTCGCCGCCCTCGGCGGTGAAGGTCGCGTCCGGGGTGAGGCGCACGACGTCGCCGCCGAACGTCACCACGACGTGCTTGAGCTTGGCGTCGCGGCCGATGATCGCGCGGTGCGACGACGCGTGCACGGCGCCGTCGGCCCAGTCCTGGACGGACACGACCGTGAGCTGCGCGCCGTCGCCGACGACGATCTCGACGGTCTGGTCGAGCAGCGCCCGGCCGCGGTGGTCGATGACGACGACCGCCTCGGCGTGCCGCTCGGCCTCGACGAGCAGGTGGCTGGCGGTGGCCTCGTCGGACACGCCGTCGACGCGCACGGACGTGACGGTCGAGGCGACGGCCTCGGCGGGCACCGTGACGACGGTCGCCTGCGCGATCGCGTTCCACGCGGTGACGGCGGCGCGGTCGCCGGGCTTGCCGGCGCGGCCGAGGCGGGCGTCGTCGCGACCGACGGTCTCGACCTTCACCTCGGGGGCGGCGTCGACGGAGACGGTCACGCCGTC
This sequence comes from Isoptericola dokdonensis DS-3, assembly GCF_001636295.1. NCBI lineage: Bacteria > Bacillati > Actinomycetota > Actinomycetes > Micrococcales > Promicromonosporaceae > Isoptericola > Isoptericola dokdonensis. The sequence goes on from NZ_CP014209.1 coordinate 933,749, forward strand.
GGCGCCGAGCGTCTCGGCGAACAGCGGCTGGAGGCGGGCCACCGGGGAGAAGCGCCACTCCTCCTCACGACCGGACGGGACCGGGATGTCCGCGAGGTCGAAGGAGGTGACGCGCTCCGCGCGCGAGCCGGCGGGCACCACGCCGTGGGAGTGGGCGCCGTCGGCGACGGCGCGCGAGTGGTCCGTCGTGAGATCTGTGGTTGCGGTCATTTCAGCCGACGGACCCTTCCATCTGCAGCTCGATGAGGCGGTTGAGCTCGAGGGCGTACTCCATGGGCAGCTCGCGCGCGATGGGCTCGACGAACCCGCGCACGATCATCGCCATGGCCTCGGTCTCGTCCATGCCTCGGGACATGAGGTAGAACAGCTGGTCCGCGCTCACCTTGGACACCGTCGCCTCGTGCCCCATGGACACGTCGTCCTCGCGGACGTCGACGTACGGGTAGGTGTCGGACCGGGAGATCTGGTCGACCAGCAGGGCGTCGCACAGCACGGTGGACGCGGAGTGCGAGGCGCCCTCGAGCACCTGCACCAGGCCGCGGTACGACGTGCGGCCACCGCCGCGGGCCACCGACTTGGAGACGATGGAGCTCGACGTGTGCGGTGCGGCGTGCACCATCTTGGCGCCGGCGTCCTGGTGCTGGCCCTCGCCCGCGAAGGCGATGGACAGCGTCTCGCCCTTGGCGTGCTCGCCGAGCAGGTAGATCGCCGGGTACTTCATCGTCACCTTGGAGCCGATGTTGCCGTCGACCCACTCCATGGTCGCGCCGGCCTCGGCCGTCGCGCGCTTGGTGACGAGGTTGTACACGTTGTTCGACCAGTTCTGGATGGTCGTGTACCGCACGCGGGCGTTCTTCTTGACGATGATCTCGACGACCGCGGAGTGCAGCGAGTCCGACGAGTAGATCGGCGCGGTGCAGCCCTCGACGTAGTGCACGTAGGAGCCCTCGTCGGCGATGATCAGCGTCCGCTCGAACTGGCCCATGTTCTCCGTGTTGATGCGGAAGTAGGCCTGCAGCGGGATCTCGACGTGCACGCCCGGCGGGACGTAGACGAACGAGCCGCCCGACCAGACGGCCGAGTTCAGCGCGGAGAACTTGTTGTCACCGGCGGGGATGACGGTGCCGAAGTACTCCTCGAACAGCTCGGGGTACTCGCGCAGCCCGGTGTCGGTGTCGACGAAGATGACGCCCTGGGCCTCCAGGTCCTCGCGGATCTGGTGGTAGACGACCTCGGACTCGTACTGGGCGGCGACGCCGGCGACCAGGCGCTGCTTCTCCGCCTCGGGGATGCCGAGACGGTCGTAGGTCGCGCGGATGTCCTCGGGGAGGTCCTCCCAGCTCGCGGCCTGCTTCTCCGTCGAGCGCACGAAGTACTTGATGCGGTCGAAGTCGATGCCGGTGAGGTCGGCGCCCCAGCTCGGCATGGGCTTCTTGTCGAACAGCCGCAGCGCCTTGAGGCGCGCCTTGAGCATCCACTCGGGCTCCTTCTTGAGCGCGGAGATGTTCTTGACGACGTCCTCGTTGAGGCCGCGCTTCGCGGACTCGCCGGCGGCGTCGCTGTCGCGCCAGCCGTACTCGTAGGCACCGATCGAGGCGATGATCTCCTCGTCGCTGCGCTGCTCCGGAGCCGCCTGGGCGGCGTCCTGCGTGGGAGCGCTCATCGTGATCCTTCCTGCGTACCGCGGGTGCGGCCGGCGGGGGTGGGGGGAGCAAGCGGGACGTTGGTGACGCAGGCGTGCGCGCCGCCTGCGAGGGTGGCGAGCCGCTGGACGTGGGTCCCGAGCAGCCGGGCGAAGGCGTTCGCCTCGGCCTCGCACAGCTCGGGGAAGTCCTCGGCGGCGTGCTGCACCGGGCAGTGGCCCTGGCACAGCTGCACGACGGGCACCTGGGGGCCGACGACGGGCCGCACGGAGGCGGCGTAGCCGTCGGCGGCCAGCAGCTCGGCGAGCTGCTCGGCGCGGGCGTGCGGGTCGGTTCCGGTCAGGCGCGGGGCGTACCGGCGCACCACGGCCTCGTTGCGCTCGGCCGCGAACGCGGCGACCGCCTCGTCCCCGGCCGTCTGCCGCAGGAAGCGCATCGCCTGGGTGGCGAGCTCGACGTCCTCGCCGCCGAGCTCGGACTGACCGGTGGTGGAGACGACGTACCGGCGCGCGGGGCGGCCCCGACGCCGGTCGTTGCGGCCGGCGTCGCGCACCGCGACGGTGCCGTCCTGCTCGAGGCAGGCGAGGTGGCGCCGGACGGCGGCGGAGGTGAGCTGCAGCCGGGCGGCCAGCTCGGACGCCGAGACGGGGCCCTCGCTGGCGACGAGCTCGAGCACGCGGCGGCGCGTCCCCTCGGTGTCCGCCGCGGTCGGCGGCACGCCGACGGGTGCAGGTGCGGGTGCCACGTGCTCACCTCCGGTTCGCCCTCGGGACCGGCCGGGAGCGACCCGGCCGACGTCATCGATATAGGCAACATCCTTGTTGCGTAATCGCCCTTGTCAAGCAAGGCATGCCTCACCGAAGGCACGGAGCCGCTGGTCACGGCACCGCCTGCGACGTACGTCACAGAGGTTTCACACCCGCGTCATCCCCCCGTCACTCCCCGACGACCTCGCCCTCGATGACGTCGTGGTCGGCGTCCGGCGGCGCCTGCTTGCCCAGCGCCCGCATCTTCAGCCCGAGCGCCACCAGCATCACGCCGATCGCGACCGCGAACAGCCCCACCACGACCGACATGAACTCGATGGTCTCGCTGGGCCGCACCAGGCAGACGACGGCGAGCGCCACGAAGAGCAGGCCGGACACCAGGCTCCACACCCACGACCCGCCGCCGCGGCTGCGCAGCGCGAACGCCGCGAAGATCTGCAGGAGCCCGAACAGCATCGCCCAGATGGCGATGAGGGCGAGCACCAGCGCGAGGGTGACGCCGGGCAGGAACAGCATGACGGCACCGAACACGATCGCCACGACGCCGATGCCCGTGTTCACCGAGCCCGCCTGCGAACCGCGGCGGCGCAGGCCGTCGACCAGGCTCACGATGCCGTCGACGATGACGAACGCTCCGAAGACCTGCACGAGCAGCCCGGGGGTCTTGTCGGGGAGGAACACGGCCAGGAGGCCGAAGACCACGGCCAGGACACCGCGGATCACCGGCCAGTACCAGAGGCGCCGTGCCATCCGGGCCAGGTCGGCCGGCTGTGCGAACGTGTAGTAGGTCATCGTCTCTCCCGCTCTGCTCGACTCGTAGAATCCTCGGGTGCCCACCACCGTCCCGCCAGTCGAGGCTGCCGTCGTCGTGCACCGGCTGCGCAAGACCTACGGGGGCCGGGACGTCGTCGACGGCCTCGACCTGCACGCGTCCGCCGGTGCGGTGACCGCGGTGCTCGGGCCGAACGGGGCGGGCAAGACGACCACCGTCGAGTGCTGCGAGGGGCTGCGCTCCCCCGACGGCGGCTCCGTGCGGGTGCTCGGGCTGGACCCCGTCGCCGACGCCGTGGCCCTGCGACCCCGGGTCGGCGTCATGCTCCAGGACGGCGGGCTGCCGACGGGCGTGCGCGCCCTGGAGATGCTCCGGCACGTCGCGTCGATGTACGCGGCCCCGCGCGACGTCGGCGAGCTCGCCGAGCGCCTCGGGCTGCACGCGTTCGCCCGCACCACCGTGCGGCGACTGTCCGGCGGGCAGCGGCAGCGCCTCGCGCTGGCCGCGGCGGTCGTCGGCCGCCCCGAGGTGGTCTTCCTCGACGAGCCGAGCGCCGGGATGGACCCGCAGTCGCGGCACGCCGTGTGGGAGCTCGTGCGCGAGCTGCGCGCGGACGGCGTCGCCGTCGTCCTGACGACGCACCTCATGGACGAGGCGGAGGACCTCGCGGACCGGGTGCACGTCGTCGACCACGGCCGCGTCATCGCCTCCGGATCGGTCCCCGAGCTCCTCGCGGCGGACGCCGACGGACCGGCACCCACCGTGCGACTCGACGCCACGGACGACCTCGACGTCGCGACGCTGACGGCGGACCTGACGGCGGCGCTGCCCGGCACGACCTGGCAGGTGACCCGCACCGACCCCGGCACCTACCAGGTGTCCGGGCCCACGTCCCCCGCGGCCGTCGCCGCGGTCGCCGCGGGCCTCGCCGCCCAGGACGTCCTGGTCCGGCGCCTGGGCGTCGGGCGGCGCACGCTCGAAGACGTGTTCCTCGACCTCACCGGACGGCACCTGCGATGACGACGCCTGCCCCCGCCCCCGCGACACCGTCCCCCGGCGCCGCGCCCGCGTACCGCCGGGTCGCCGCCCAGGCGTCCTTCGAGACACGGGCGATCCTGCGCAACGGCGAGCAGCTGCTCGTCACGATCGTCGTGCCGGTGATGCTGCTCGTCGGCCTGGTGCGCACGTCGTTCGTCGAGCTCGACACCGGCGGCGCGACCCGCGTCGACTTCGTCACCCCGGGGGTCCTCGCGCTGGCCTGCGTCACCACCGCGTTCACCTCGCAGTCCATCGCGACGGCTTTCGACCGCCGCAACGGCGTGCTGCGCCTGCTCGCCACGACACCGCTCGGCCGCGGTGGGCTGCTCGCCGGGAAGGTGCTCGGCGTGCTCGCGGTCGAGGTCGTCCAGGTCGCCGTCGTCACGGTCGTCGCGCTCACGCTCGGGTGGCAGCCCGCGCCCGGCGGGATCCTGCCCGCGGCCGCGCTGCTCCTGCTCGGCACGGCCGCGTTCACGGCCCTGGCGCTGCTGCTCGCCGGGACCCTGCGCGCCGAGGGCGTCCTCGCGGTGGCGAACCTCGTGCTGGTCCTGCTGGTCGTGGGCGGCGGGCTGATCGTGCCGCCGTCGGAGCTGCCCGGCGTCCTGGCGCACGTCGCCGCGTTCCTGCCCTCGGGGGCGCTCGGCGAGGGCCTGCGCGGTGCCCTGCTGGGCACGGGCGTGCCCCCGCTGAGCGTCATGGTGCTGCTCGCCTGGACCGCCGCCTTCGGGGCCGGGGCGAGCCGCCTGTTCCGCTGGCACTGACCCCCTCGCAGCCCGCACCGCGCCCTCGCGCGCGGCCGCCGGCGGGGCCAATCTCACAGCCCTCGGCCCCCGGGGCCGCCGGGAGCGCGTGACGGCGGGCACTACCGTGGACCCGTGAGCACCCCCGCCCCCGCCGAGCCCGTGCGCATCACGTCCGACCCCGCCGACGCCCCCGACCGGTTCGCCCGCTTCCGCGGGTGGACCCGCGGAGTGCTGGTGGCGAACGTCGTCGCGCAGATCGGCATCATCGTCACCGGCGGCGCCGTCCGCCTCACCGACTCCGGCCTCGGGTGCTCCACCTGGCCGCACTGCGAGCCCGGCAGCTTCACCCCCGTGCTGCACGAGGCGACGAGCATCCACCCGTACATCGAGTTCGGCAACCGGCTCCTGACGTTCGTGCTGGCCGCCGTCGCCGTCGCCGTGCTGGTGCTCGTGTGGACCGACCGTCGGCGCTCCCCGGAGTACCGCGCCCTCGGCTTCGTGCCGATCGCCGGGGTGGTGGCGCAGGCCCTCATCGGTGGCGTCGTCGTCCTGCTCCACCTGCACCCCGGCTGGGTCTCGCTGCACTTCGGGGTCTCCGCGGCGCTCGTCTGGTTCAGCGCGTACCTGCTGCACCGGCACGGCGAGGGCGACGGTCCTCCCGTCCCGGTCGGGCCACGCGCCCTCCGCGTCGCCGGGTGGCTGCTCACCGCCCTCATGGCGGCCGTCGTGATCCTCGGGGTGCTCGTCACCGGCGCCGGCCCCCACTCCGGCGACACCACGGTCGGCTACCGCCTCGCGCTCGACCCGTACCTCATGACGCGGGCGCACTCCGCGACGGTCTGGCTCTTCGTCGCCGTCCTCGTCGCGCTCCTGGTCATGCTGCACCGGCTGCCGCGACGCGAGGGCGCCGACGTCGACGCGCTCGGCGGGGCCCGCCGCGCCGCCTGGCTGCTGGTCGTCGTCACGCTCTCCCAGGGGCTGGTCGGCTACGTCCAGTACTTCACCGGCCTGCCGGAGATCCTCGTGGCCGTGCACATGCTCGGCGCCGGGGTGCTCGTCTGGGCCACCGCTCGCACCGTCCTGCGGCTGCGCACCCGCGCCTGAGACGCGCACGCCAGAAGGCCGGTCCCTCGATGAGGGACCGGCCTTCTGTGTCCGGACGAGCGGCCGTGGGCTCTCGCCACCGATCGGTCAGTCGGGCAGCGTGCCCCGCCGGTGCGGCCACGGGGCGTCCACCGTGCGCAGCGACGACCAGCCGCCCGCCCGGCTCGCGGCGGCGGCCAGCAGGCCGACCACGGTGGCAGGGTTGTGGATCTCGCCGGCCAGCGTCAGGGCGACCGCCTCGTCGAGCGGCACCCAGCGGGTGACGATCTCCGCCTCTTCGCCGGAGCGCTCGTGCCGCTCCCCCTCGGGGACCTCCGCCACACCGCGGGCGAGGAAGACGCGCAGCGCTTCGTTGCTCGCCCCCGGGGTGGTGGCGAAGTCGACCAGCACGTCCCAGCGGGAAGCCGTGAGGTCCGCCTCCTCGGCGAGCTCGCGCGCCGCGGCGTCCACCGCAGGCTCCCCCACGACGTCGAGCAGCCCGGCCGGGATCTCCCACATGAGGGTCCGCACCGGGTGCCGGTACTGGCGCAGCAGGAGCACCCGGTCCTCGTCGTCCAGCACGACCACGGCCACCGCTCCCGGGTGGTCGAGGTACTCGCGGGACACCGTCCCGGCGTCCCCGAGGTCCACCCGGTCGCGCACGAGGTCGAAGATCGCACCGGAGTGCAGGACCTCCCGGTCGGTCACCCGCCGCGGCTCGACCCGGTCCCCGACGCCGTCGGTCGCGGGCCCCGCCGTCACGCGCCGACGCCCTGGCGGACCAGCGCCGCGGCGACGAGGCCCTTGAACAGCGGGTGCGAGCCCGTGGGGCGCGACATGAACTCCGGGTGCGCCTGGGTGCTCACGTAGTACGGGTGGACGTCGGACGGCAGCTCGACGAACTCCACCAGGTTGCCGTCCGGCGACGTGCCGGAGATGCGCAGGCCGGCCTCCTCGAGGCGGTCGCGGTACTGGTTGTTCACCTCGTAGCGGTGCCGGTGCCGCTCGGAGACCTCGGTGGCGCCGTACGTCTTCGCGACGACCGAGTCGTCGGCGAGGCTCGCGGTGTACGCGCCGAGGCGCATGGTGCCGCCCAGGTCGCCGTCGCCGCCCACGATCGCGAGCTGCTCCGCCATCGTCGCGATGACGGGGTTGGCCGAGTCGGCGTCGAACTCCGTGGACGACGCGTCCGCGAGGCCCAGCACGTTGCGGGCGTACTCGATGACCATCGACTGCAGGCCCAGGCAGATGCCGAGCGTCGGCACGAGGTTCTCGCGCGCCCACCGCAGGGCGCCGACCTTGCCGTCGATGCCGCGCACGCCGAACCCGCCCGGCACGAGGATCGCGTCGACCCCGGACAGCGCCTCCTGGGCGCCCTCGGGGGTCTGGCAGTCGTCGGCGGCGATCCAGCGGATCGCGACGCGCGTGTCGTTGTCGAACCCGCCCGCGCGCAGGGCCTCGGTCACCGACAGGTAGGCGTCGGGCAGGTCGATGTACTTGCCGACCAGCGCGATCTCGACGTTGTGCTCCGGCTCGTGCACGCGCTCGAGCAGGCGGTTCCAGCCACCCCACTCGACGTCGTGGAACGGCAGGTCCAGGCGACGCACCACGTACGCGTCGAGGCCCTCGGAGTGCAGCACCCGCGGGATGTCGTAGATGCTCGGCGCGTCGGCGGCGTTCACGACGGCCTCGTTGTCGACGTCGCACATGAGCGCGATCTTGCGCTTGATGCCCTCCGGCACCACGCGGTCGGAGCGGAGCACGATCGCGTCCGGCTGGATGCCGATGGAGCGCAGCGCGGCGACGGAGTGCTGCGTCGGCTTGGTCTTCAGCTCGCCCGACGGACCGATGTACGGCACGAGCGAGACGTGCAGGAAGAAGCAGTCGTCCCGGCCGAGCTCGTGGCGCACCTGGCGGGCCGCCTCGAGGAACGGCTGCGACTCGATGTCGCCGACGGTGCCGCCGATCTCGGTGATGATCACGTCGACCTCGGGCCCGGCCTGGTCGCGCATGCGCGCCTTGATCTCGTCGGTGATGTGCGGGATGACCTGCACGGTGTCGCCGAGGTACTCGCCGCGGCGCTCCTTGGCGATGACGCGGGAGTAGACCTGGCCGGTGGTGACGTTCGACGACGCGGGCAGCTCGACGTCGAGGAACCGCTCGTAGTGGCCGATGTCCAGGTCCGTCTCGGCGCCGTCGGCGGTGACGAACACCTCGCCGTGCTGGAACGGGTTCATCGTGCCCGGGTCCACGTTGAGGTACGGGTCGAGCTTCTGCATCGTGACGCGCAGGCCGCGGGAGCGGAGCAGGCGGCCGAGGGACGACGCCGTCAGGCCCTTGCCGAGCGAGGAGGCCACACCGCCCGTCACGAAGATGTGGCGCGTCTGGTGCGTGGCACCGGCGCGGTGGGAACGGGACGAGGTTCGGTTCTGGGTGTCAGCCACGGAACTCCATGCTATCCGAGGTCTCCCCCCTCGGCGTGCCGGAACCGCCCTCCGGCGCCGTGCCGTGGGGCACACGGCGCGCACGGCGGCCCCGCGCCGCAGCGCGCCGGTCCCGCGGTCAGCGGCGCAGCATCCGACGGCCCGTCGACGCCAACCGGGAGCGCACGTCCCGGTCCGTCGCACCGGCGACGAGCAGCACCACCACGACGGCGACGAGTCCCGCGAGCAGCCCGAGCCCGACGTCGACGGCCGCCGCGGCGGGGTCGAACGGTGTGCTCACCGGGTTGCCGCCGGCCGGTCCAGCGGCGACCGTGCGGTCCGTCACCGGCACCGCCCAGCGCCCGAGGACGGCACCGACCCCGCCGGCGACCACGACGACGGCGAGCGTCCGCCAGACCCGGTCGAGCGCGCCGCGCCCCAGACGGGACCGGACCGCGGCCAGGAGCCCGACGCCGGCGACCACCATGCCGACGGTGGTGGCTCCGCCGAGCCAGGCCAGCACGTCCTCCTGCGTGCTGCCGGTCGCGGGGTCCGCCCCGGCGAACATCGGGACGGCGAGCCACGCACCGAGCGCGGCAACGCCCCAGCCGAGCACCGTCGCGACGACGGCGGGCCGACCGCCGTCCACGGCGTACAGCACGCGGGAGAGCTGCAGGATGAGGGCATAGCCGACCAGCCCGGGGGCCATCCACGTGAGCGTCCCGGCCAGCCCGTCCGCATCGCCGTGCTCGATGACGAGGTCGAAGACGTTCTCGACGAGCGGGGCGGCGGCCACCAGGGCGGCCGCACCCGCGGCCGAGACCACGACGAGGACCCGCGTCGTAGAGGACACCAGGCGGCCCAGGTCGTCGTGGAGCCGCTGCGCGGCGAGCTCGGAGAACCGCGGGAACGCGCTCGTCGCGATGGGGAACGCGAGCACGGCGTAGGGCAGGAAGTACACCTGCTGGGCGTAGAGGAAGATCGTCCAGGCCCCGGGGCCGCCCGCCTCGTTGGCGGCGGTCATGGTGGCGAGCAGGGCGAGCTGCTGGGCGACCAGCGCCCCCAGCCCGGCCGAGGCCAGCCGCGCCGCGCGCCGTCCCTCGCCGTCGGGGAACCGGAGCGTCGGGCGCAGCCGCAGCCCGGTGCGCAGCACCGGGACGACCAGCGGCAGCGCCAGGAACGCCACGCCCGCCGTCGTGCCCCAGGCCAGCCAGCCCAGGGCCTGCGACGTCAGCTCGGCGACATCCTGCTGGTTGCCGTCGGCGAGCGCACCGAACCGGGCGTAGACGCCGATGACGACGAGGCTGGACACCAGCGGGGCGAACGCCGGCCAGAAGAACCGGTTGTGCGCCTGGAGCATCCCGCCGAGCACGACCGCCAGCCCGTACAGCGGGACCTGCACGGCGAACACCCGCAGGAAGTCCGCGGCGACCGCGGTGTCGACGGGGTCGGAGAGCCGGAGCAGGCCGGCGATCGGGTCCGCGAGCAGCGCCATGACACCGGCGAGCGGCACGAGCACGACCAGCGTCCAGCCGAGCAGCGCCGACGCCGTGCGCGACGCCTTCTCGCGGTCGCCGCGCACCAGGTAGCCGGACAGCAGCGGCACGACGGCCCCGGCCAGCGCACCGCCCGCGGCGACCTCGAACAGGACGTTCGGCAGCAGGTTCGCGGCGTTGAACGGCGCGTCCACACCACCGGTGCCGAGGTACTTCGCCTGGGCGAGCCATCGCCCGAACCCGACGACCCGGCTGGCGAGCGTGACGACGGTGATGAGGGCCGCCGCCCCGGCGAGCGTCGTGGCGGCGCGGCGCCCGCCGGTCCCGCTCACCCGGTCGGGCCCGCGCCCGGCGTCGGGTCCGGCTCCACGGCCGGCGCGACGGGTGTCGCCGGCTCGGCGGGCCGGCGACCGATCGCGTCGATCCTGCGCAGCCATCCCGTGCGCTCGACGACGGCGGAGAAGCTCACCTTCTCCGAGGCGAGCGTGAGGGCGACGACGCCGCCGAGAGCCACGACCCGGGCGGCGCGGGGAGCACCGAGCGCCCACCGGGCGCCGACCCACGCACCCAGGGCGTTGGCGCCGCCGTCGCCGAGCATGTCCCGCTCCCCCAGGTCGGCCGGGGCGGCGACCGCCGCCGTGCCGAGCAGCGCGCCGGTCCCCGCCGCTCCGGGCGCCGCGACGACCGGCAGGGAGAGCAGCGCCGACGCCTTGAGGGCGCGCCCCGGACGCAGGTCGAGCAGGTTGACGAGGTTCGCCGTCCCGGCCACGAGCGCGCCGTTGACGACGACGTCCGTCACGTGCCCGGCGACGCTCCCCCGCCGCGGCGTGCCGACGGCCGCGGCGAGCAGCGCGGAGGCCCCGATACCGAGGACTTTCAGCCCGCCCGTGGTCAGGCGGCCCTGAGCCAGTGCACCGAGGTGACCGCGCAGCCCCTTCGTCCGGGTGGTCGTGTCCTCCGCGAGGTCGTCCACCACGCCGAACGCGCCCGCCGCCGACGTGGCGAGGGCGGTGGCAGCCCGCGCCCTACCGGCGCCCGGCCCGACCAGCGTGCCGGCGACCAGGCCCGCGGCCACCGCAGGTCCCTCGAGCATCGAGACGGGCTCCCCACGATGGTTCGTGCGGGTCCACCGCTCCACGCCGCCGGGCACCGAGCCGGCGAGCCCGCGCCGGACGACAGCCGTCGTGGCGGCGCCGACCACGGCCGCGAGGCCCGTGCGCAGCACGCCCATCAGGAGCCCTCGCCGTCGGTGCCGTCCGTCCCGGTCGCGGCCCGGTCGGCGAGGTCCACGGCCGGGGGCACGACGACCGCGTCGTCCTCGAACCCGTACTGCCCGACCTCGCCCACGTACTGCGCGGCCAGCGCCAGCGGGACGTTGAGCCGCATGACCTCCTGCTCCAGGCCGCTGACGGTGCTCAGCACCCCCGTCGCGGCCTCGTCGGAGCGCAGGGCCGAGACCAGGTCGCCCTCGGCCACCGTCGGGCCCGCCACCACGACGGTGCCCGCCGCCGCCTGCATCGCGAGCACCGCGCCGACCTCGTCGACGTCCTCCGGGACCTCCGACGACTCCGTCGACTCGACGCCCTCCTCCTCGATGCCGGCCGACAGCAGCAGCACGGCCTCCGCGGGCGCCGACGGCGCGAACCGCGAGTCGACCAGACCCACCTGCGACAGCAGCTGGTAGAGCTCGACGGCCCGGGTGCTGCGGCTCTCCGACCCCTCGCCGTCCGCCTCGGTCAGCGCCACGCCCAGGACCGTGCCGAGCACCTGCGCGGTCGTCGCGTCGTCCTCGACCATGCCGTCGAGCTGGCCGCGCTGACCGTCGGCCACGGTGCCGCGCAGCACCGCGTCCCCGGCCGACGTCCACGCCTCCGTCATCGACGACTGCGCCACGACCCGGGCACCGGCGGCCTCGAGCTGGGACACGACCTCCGCCTCGCGGGTCCCCGACACCTTGCCGACGTCCACGACCGCGACGCGCACGTCCTGCAACGAGCCCTCGACGAGCTCGGCGCCCGCGGCGAGCGCGTACGCGCTCTGCTCGTCGAGGGTGACCTGCGCCTCCGTCAGGGAGTCGCGCAGGGCGGTGCGCTCGACCCGCAGCGCCTCCACCTGGTCGGTGAGCTGGTCGCCGATGGCGTTCTGCAGAGGGCCGGCGCCCAGGATGATGCCGACCGCGAGCGCCAGGAAGACGGAGATCAGCGAGACGAGGTGGTACCGGAAGTCGATCACGGCGTGCGGGTGCTCCTTGGTTCGGGTGAGGGTCGTCGGGGTCAGCCGCCGAAGAGACTACCCACCCACGAGACGATGTCGTCGATCTGCGCCCCGACGAGACCGAAGGCGGTCTGGCCTGCGGAGGTGGACCACAGCGCGGCGATGACCGCCGCGACGCCCGCGGCGGACAGGAGCGTCAGCTGCAGGTTCGAGATCCGCGTCCGGTAGAGACGCGAGACACCCTTGGCGTCGACGAGCTTGCCGCCCACGCGCAGTCGGGTGAGGAACGTGCTGGCCATCCCGGCACGGCCCTTGTCGAGGAACTCGACCAGGGTGGCGTGCGTGCCGACGGCGACGATCAGCTCGGCGCCCTTGTCGTCGGCGAGCAGCATGGCGATGTCCTCGCTGGTACCCGTGGCGGGGAACACGACGGGCTCGACGCCGAGCGAGCGGACCCGCTCCAGGCCGGGGGCGTTGCCGTCGCGGTAGGCGTGGACGACGATCTCCGCACCGCAGGCGAGCGCCTTGTCGGTGACGGAGTCCATGTCGCCGACGATCATGTCAGGGCGCAGGCCGGCGTCGAGGATCGCGTCCGCGCCGCCGTCGACGCCGACCAGCACGGGCCGGTTCTCCGCGATGTACGACCGCAGCATCGCGAGGTCCTCGCGGTAGTGGTAGCCGCGCACCACGATGAGCACGTGACGCCCCTCGAAGCCCGTGCGGACGTCGGGCACACCGACGCCGTCCAGGAGGAGGTCGCGCTCACGGCGCAGGTACGACAGCGTGTTCTCCGCGAACCGCTCGATCTCGTCCGACAGGCCGACCCGGGCGTCCGCCTGCTCCAGCGTGACCGTCTCGGGGGTCTGCCGCTTGCCGGAGGCGACGACCGCGCCGTCCACGACGACGTCGCCGCCGTCGATCACCACGCGGGTGCCGTCGGGGACGGCCATGATCTCCGGCCCGATGTCGTCGACCAGCACGATGCCGGCCTGCACGAGGATGTCCGGGCCGGCGTTCGGGTAGCGGCCCGTGGTGGACCGGGCGGCGTTGAGCACGGCCACCGGTGCCGCGGTGACGAGAGCGTCTGCGGCGACCCGGTCGATGTCGGCGTGGTCGATCACGGCCACGTCACCGGGCTTCAGCCGCTTGGTGAGGTCCTTGGTGCGCGCGCCGACGCGCGCCGGACCACCGGGCCCGGTGACGTCGGCGCTGGTGTCCGGGCTGCGCTCGGCCCTGCGGAGAAGAGGTCTCATCGTCACCTATCGTCCCACGGCCGAGGACTCGAGAAGCTCGAGGGCGTGCCGCCGCGCGGACTCCGACTCCTCCTGGCCGGACAGCATCCGGGCCAGCTCGCGCACCCGGTCGTCGTCGGTCACGGGCCGGACGCCGGTCACGGTCGTGTCGTCGTCCGACGCGGTGGACTTCGTCACCACGAGGTGGGTGTCGGCGAACGCCGCGACCTGCGCCAGGTGCGTGACGACCACCACCTGCGTGGTGCGCGCCAGGACGGCGAGGCGGCGGCCCACCTCGACGGCGGCGCGCCCCCCGACCCCGGCGTCGACCTCGTCGAAGACGAACGTGGGCAGCACCGTGTCCCCGGCCGCGGTGGCGAGCGCCACCTCGACGGCGAGCATCACGCGGGACAGCTCGCCGCCCGAGGCACCCTTGCCCAGCGGGCGGGGCGGGGCGCCGGGGTGCGGCACCAGCAGGAACGTCACCTGGTCGGCGCCCGACGGGCCCGCGTCCGTCGCGGTGACCTCGACCTCGAGGCGCGCCCCGGACATCGCCAGGCCCGCGAGCTCCGCGGTGACGGACGCGGCGAGCCTGCCGGCGGCCTCCTGCCGGGTGGCGGTGATGCGCTCCGCGAGCGCCGCCAGCTCCGTGTCCAGCTCCTCGACGCGCTCCTGCATGCCCCGCACGCGGTCGCCGCCGTCGTCGAGGTCGAGCAGGCGCAGCCCCGCGTCGGACGACCACTGCAGGACGTCGTCGACCGTCGTGCCGTAGCTGCGGGTCAGCGAGCCGAGCGCGGCGAGGCGCGTGTGCGCGGTCTCCAGCGCGGCAGGGTCGGCCTGCAGGTCCGCGACGTAGGACGACAGCTCGGTCGCGACGTCCGCCAGCAGGTAGCCGGCCTCCGCGAGCCGCGTCGCCTGGTCGGCGAGGGCCGGGTCGTCGGCGGCCGCGGCCTCGAGGGCGCGGCGGGCGCGCTCCACCGCGTGCACGGCGGACCCCTCGGTCTCGACGTCGTCGCCGACGACGGCGTCGTGGGCCTCCTGGGCGCCCTGCCGCAGCGCCTCGGCGTTGCCCAGGCGCGCCACCAGGGCGGTCAGCTGGACGTCCTCCCCGGGCTGCGGGTCGACCCGCTCGATCTCCGCCAGCCCGAGGCGCAGCAGCTCCGCCTCCCGCGCGCGCTCGGCCGCCCGCGCCGTGAGGTCGTCGATCTCGTGCTGCAGGCCCGTCCGCTCGGTCCAGGCCGTCCGGTACGCCTCCAGCGTCGCCGCGTGGTCGCTGCCGGCGAACCGGTCCAGCGCCTCGCGCTGCTTGCCCGGGGTGCGCAGCCGGAGCTGGTCCGCCTGCCCGTGCACCGTGACGAGCTCGTCCGCGATCTCGGCGAGCACGCCCTGCGGCACGCCCCGGCCCCCGAGGTGCGCCCGCGACCGGCCTGCGGCCACCGTGCGCACGACGACGACCGTGCCGTCGTCGTCCGTCGCACCGCCCGCCTCGTCGACGCGACCCGCGACCTGCGGGTGCCGGCTCAGGTCGAGCCGTCCCTCGACGACGGCGCGGTCGGCGCCCGGGCGCACGGTGCCGGGGTCCGCCTTGCCGCCCATGAGCAGCCCGAGGCCGGTGAGCACCATGGTCTTGCCGGCACCGGTCTCGCCGGTGATGACGGTCAGTCCCGCGGACAGCGGCACCCGGGCGGCGCGGATGACCCCCAGGTCCTCGATGGCGATCTCCTCGAGCACGTCACCACTCCTCTCGACGGTGCTGGGCGTCGGCGTCCCGTCGCGCGGCCGCCTCGTCCGCGGCCTCCCGCCAGCCGATCACCGGCAGGGAGAACTTGGACACCAACCGGTCCGTGAACGGCGCGTGGGTGAGTCGGGCGAACCGCAGCGGCTCCGCGCCACGGCGCACCTGGATGAGCGACCCCGCGGGCAGGTCGATGCTCCGGCGTCCGTCGCACGTCAGCACGCCGGGCACCGGGCTGCGGTCCAGCACCTGCACGGCGAGCTCCGACGTCGGCCCGATGACCAGCGGGCGCGCGAACAGGGCGTGCGCGGCGAGCGGGACCACCAGGACGGCGTCGACGTCCGGCCACATCACCGGGCCGCCCGCGGAGAACGCGTGCGCCGTCGAGCCCGTCGCCGTGGAGATCACGACGCCGTCGCAGCCGAACGAGCTCAACGGACGTCCGTCGACGGCGATCCCCACCTCGAGCATCCGCTCGCGGCTCGCCTTCTCCACGGTGGCCTCGTTGAGCGCCCACCCGGTCTCCGGCTCGTCCCGGTCGGGTCGGTGCACGAGCACGTCGACGACGTGCCGCTCCTCGACGACGTAGTCCCGGTCGGCGACGCGACGCACCGCGTCGTGCAGGTTGTCCCGCTCGGACTCCGCGAGAAATCCGACGTGCCCGAGGTTGACGCCGAGCAGCGGCACGTCCGTGCCGTGCGTCAGCTCCGCGGCACGCAGGATCGTGCCGTCGCCGCCGAGCACCATGACGACCTCGGACTCCGTGACGCCCTCACGCGTGCGTGCCTCCATCGCGGGATCGCCGAACGACGCCGCGAGGTCGTCGTCGTGGAGCGTCACCTCGAACCCGGCGGACCTCAGCTCCGCGACCGCCTCGGCCGTCGCCGCGACCGCCTGCGGTCGTCCGCCGTGCGTCACGATGAGGACGCGTCGACTCATCGAGCACCACCTTCCCGGGCCGTAGCCACCTCCAGGACAGGGGGCACGCCGCCCGGCTGCCAGGCGACCGCCGTGACGGCAGCCTCCCGCAGCACGGGGTCGTCGACCGGCACCGCACCCTCGTCCCGCACGAACCAGCAGAAGAACTCACGGTTGCCCGACGGGCCCGGCAGCGCGCTCGGCACCACGGCCAGCGGCCGCAGACCGTGCTCGGCGCCCGCGGCGGCCACCGCCACGACCGACCCCGCCTGCTGTGCCGGGTCGCGCACCACCCCGCCCGCGCCCAACCGCTCCCGGCCCACCTCGAACTGCGGCTTGACCAGCAGCAGGACGTCGGTGCCGGGCGACACGGACCGCGCGAGCGCGGGGACGACGAGGACCAGCGAGATGAAGGAGAGGTCGCCGACGACGACGTCGGGGGCGGGGTCGAGGTCGCCCGCGGTGAGGTCGCGGACGTTGAAGCCTTCCACCACCGTCACCCGCTCGTCGTCGCGCAGCGCGGGCACCAGCTGGCCGTGGCCCACGTCCAGCGCGACCACGGACGTCGCGCCGCGTCGCAGCAGCACGTCGGTGAACCCACCCGTGGACGCCCCCAGGTCGAGGCAGCGCGCTCCCGGCACGCGGTCGGCGAGGCGTCGGCCCGTCTCGTGAGCCTCCAGTGCGTCCAGCGCGCCGGCGAGCTTGCCGCCCGCCCGGGACGCCCAGCCAGGGTCCTGCGGATCCGGTTCCACCGCCAGCAGCGCCGCCTCGGCGACCTGCACCGATGGCTTGACCAGGACGACGCCGTCGACGCTCACCCGACCTGCGGTGACGAGCTCGCCGGCCTGGCGCCGGGAACGGGCCAGGCCGCGTCGCACCAGCTCGACGTCAGCACGCTCACCCATCAGCCCTCCGTCCCCGGCGCGGCGTCGTCCGTCCCGGGGTCGTCGATCCGGGCGCGCAGGGCGCGCTCCACCTCCTCGAACCGCGCGACGTGCTCCGCCGTCGGGACGGCGTCCAGGTCGTGCAGCATCGCGAGCGGCCCCGCGGTGTCGGGAGTGCGCTGGGGTGCCTCGTCGGCGTCCTGGGACATGTCCTCTCCTGGGTCGGTCGGATCAACGCTACCGCCTGCGGGGCCCCGCCCGGCGGCGCCGCACAGGCCGTGGTCAGGCCGTGAGCTGCGGCACCCCGGACGCGGCGACGGCTTCACCGGCGTCGGCGGCCGTCCACGCCGCGGAGCACGCGGCACGGACCACGTCGATCCCCTGCGGGCCCTGGCGGTCCACCTCGAGCACGCCGTCCACGACCCGAGCCGCGCGCGCACCGCACCGCCACCAGCCGTCGCCGGCCTGCTCGGGCTCCGGGTGCGGCTCGAGCAGCGACCGCAGGTCGGCACCCACGTAGTGGGGCCGCAGGCCCGGCTCCGCCAGCACCGCGTCCCGTGCGCCCGACACGCCCGTCAGGACGTGCAGACCCGGGTAGCCGCCCGCGCGCGCGCCCGCGAGATCGGTGTCCAGCCGGTCACCGATCACCAGGGGTCGCTGTGCACCGACCCGGTCGACCGCCAGCCGGTACATCGTCGGCGCGGGCTTGCCCGCGCTGTCCGGCTCCACCCCGGTGGCCGCGACCACGGCACCGACCAGGGCGCCGTTGCCGGGCGCGAACCCGCGCGCCGTCGGCAGCGACAGGTCCCGGTTGCTCGCCACGTACCAGGCGCCTCCGGCGACGGCGTACGCCGCCTCCGCGAGGTCGCTCCAGCCCAGCTCCGGCGCGAAGCCTTGCGCGACGGCGTCCGGGGCGTCGTCCGCCCCGGAGGCCAGCCGGAACCCGGCCTGCTCGACGGCCGTCACCAGCCCCCGGCCCCCCACCACCAGGACCGAGGCTCCGGGCTCCAACCGGGTGCGCAGCAGCGCGGCGCAGGCCTGGGCGGCCGTCATGACCTCGTCCGGCGTCGTCGGGATGTCCAGGCCCGAGAGCTGCGCCGCGACGTCCTCCGGCTCACGCGAGGCGTTGTTCGTCACGAACAGCAGGCGCAGCCCGCGCTGCCGGGCCCCGGCCAGGCTGTCGGAGGCGTGCTCGATCGGCAGGTGGCCGTGGTAGGCCACACCGTCGAGGTCGACCAGCGCGAGGTCGTGGCACTCCGCGAGCGGCTGCGTGCTCCCGAGCAGTCCGGCCGTCATCGCTGGTCCTCGGCGGCGCCCTCCCCAGGGGCGGGTTCGGCGGAGTCCGTGTCGCCCTCGGCTGCCGACTCGTCGTCGGGCTCCTCGGACTCAGCCACCTCGTCGTCGGCCACCTCGACATCGGCGATCTCCTCGGCGTCGTCCTGTGCCGTGACCACCGAGCCGTCCTCAGCGTCGGCCTCCGCCTCGTCCGCGTCGTCCGCGTCCTCGTCGAAGGCGTCGAAGACGACGACCTCCTCGTCGTCCTCCACGACGCCGTTCACCCGCGCCAGCGCCGCAGGATCGACACGGGCCAGCAGCGCCGCAGCCTCGGACTCACGTCCGGCCGCCTCGAGCGCGACGGCCCGGGCCTGCACGACACGAACTCCCAGGTCACCCTGACGCTCCGCAGGGGCGATCCGGTCGAGGACCGCCAGCGCGGCGTCGTGCTCCCCGAGGTCGCTGCGCGCACCCGACACCACGATCGCGAGCTCGGTCCGGCCGTCGCCGTCCAGCGACCGCGCCTCGTCCGACGCCGCGAGGGCCACCGCCCGCTCGGGACGGCCCAGGCCACGCTCGCAGTCCGCCATGATCGGCAGGTGCTCCGACGAGCCGTTCAGCCGCCGGACCGTCCGCAGCTCACGCAGCGCCTCCGCGTACCGGCCGGTCCGGTACGCGGTCAGGCCGGCGGCCTCACGCACCACGTCCACCCGGCCGCCACGGCTCACCGCTGCCTGGGCGTGCTCGTACGCGAGCTCCGGGTCGGCGTCAATCAGCCGACCTGCCATCACCAGGTGCGACCCCACCCACTCGGCGTTGTCCTTGCTCAGACCCCGCAGACGCTCCCGCGCCTCCTTGTCGAGCTGCCGCATGCTGACGTCCTCCGGCAGCTCCGGGGCGTTCGAACGCACCGGCTGATCGGCCTCCGGACGGCCTGCCTCACGGCGCCCGCCGAACCCGCCACCCCGCCGGTCGTCCCCGTCGTTCCGACGCGGACCGTTCGACGGCCGTCCGGCATAGCCCCCACGATCGCTGCGACCACGAGAGTCCGGCCGTCCCCCGCGCTGGTCGTCCCGACGGTTCCCCGCCGGACGGTCGCCGCGGTCGTCGCGGTTGTAGCCGGAGCCCGACGGACGACCACCACGGTCATCACGGCTGTAGACCGAACCCGACGGACGACCACCACGGTCATCACGGCTGTAGCCCGAACCCGACGGACGGCGGTCGTCGCTGCTGCGCTGGTAGCCACCACCAGAAGGCCTGCGGTCGTCGCGGTTGTACCCGGAGCCCGACGGACGGCGGTCGTCGCTGCTGCGCTGGTAGCCACCACCAGAAGGCCTGCGGTCGTCGCGGTTGTACCCGGAGCCCGACGGACGACGGTCGTCGCGGTTGTACCCGGAGCCCGACGGACGACCACCACGGTCATCACGGCTGTAGCCCGAACCCGACGGACGACCACCACGGTCATCACGACTGTAGCCCGAACCCGACGGACGACCACCACGGTCATCACGACTGTAGGCCGAACCCGACGGACGACCACCACGGTCATCACGGCTGTAGTCCGAACCCGACGGACGACGGTCGTCGCTGTTGCGCTGGTAGCCGCCACCGGAAGACCTACGGTCCTCCCGCTGGCCACCCGACGAACGGTCCCGACGGTCGTCACGCTGGTAACCCGCACCCGACGAACGACGTTCGGTGGTGCCGCCACGCCTGTCGTTCCCCTTGCCGGCACCGCCGGATCGGGAACCTCCGGTGTGGCGCGCGGGTCCGCCGTCGCGGCCACGCTCGCCGCTTCCGGTGCGGGGCCTGCGCGGCTCTCGTCCGTCTTCGCGGGAGCTGTCGTGTCGCGACGTGTCGTTCATGTCTTCCTCTCGTCAGAACCGACGAACGATCATCCCACGGCTGCTGCCCGGACGGCGCGCTGTGGGGTTGTCCCGGGTTCTGAGCCCGTGGTGGTGTGGGGGTGCAAGCAGGCCCCCCAACCTGGTGGTTGGGGGGCCTGTTTGTGAAGGGTGTCCGGCGGCGTCCTACTCTCCCACCCCGTCTCCAGGGCAGTACCATCGGCGCTGTAGGGCTGAGCTTCCGGGTTCGGGATGGGACCGGGCGTTTCCCCTACGCTGTGACCGCCGTAACGTTGTCGAGTTGTTCGGGTTCCACACCGGTCCCCTTGGTCTGAGGGGGTGGTGTGGGTGGTGCCCGTTTCTCGGGAACCGCACAGTGGACGCGTGCATGCAAGGAGTGTGTGTGAAGTTGTTGGCTGATTAGTACCGGTCAGCTGCGACAGTCTTTGGTCCTGTCTTCCACTTCCGGCCTATCTACCCAGTGGTCTAGCTGGGTGCCTTCACAGAAAGATTCTGTTGGAAACCTCATCTTGAAGCAGGCTTCCCGCTTAGATGCTTTCAGCGGTTATCCCTTCCGAACGTAGCGAACCAGCGGTGCTCCTGGCGGAACAACTGGCATACCAGAGGTTCGTCCGTCCCGGTCCTCTCGTACTAGGGACAGCCCTTCTCAAGTTTCCTGCGCGCGCAGCGGATAGGGACCGAACTGTCTCACGACGTTCTAAACCCAGCTCGCGTGCCGCTTTAATGGGCGAACAGCCCAACCCTTGGGACCTACTCCAGCCCCAGGATGCGACGAGCCGACATCGAGGTGCCAAACCATCCCGTCGATATGGACTCTTGGGGAAGATCAGCCTGTTATCCCCGGGGTACCTTTTATCCGTTGAGCGACGGCGCTTCCACAAGCCACCGCCGGATCACTAGTTCCGACTTTCGTCCCTGCTCGACCTGTCGGTCTCACAGTCAAGCTCCCTTGTGCACTTGCACTCGACACCTGATTGCCAACCAGGCTGAGGGAACCTTTGAGCGCCTCCGTTACATTTTGGGAGGCAACCGCCCCAGTTAAACTACCCACCAGGCACTGTCCCTGGTCCGGATCACGGACCGAGGTTAGATGGTCGATGCGGTCAGAGTGGTATTTCAACGGCGACTCCACTCGCGCTGGCGCGCGGGTTTCATAGTCTCCCACCTATCCTACACAAACCGCACCGAACACCAATACCAAGCTATAGTAAAGGTCCCGGGGTCTTTCCGTCCTGCTGCGCGTAACGAGCATCTTTACTCGTAGTGCAATTTCGCCGAGTTCGCGGTTGAGACAGCGGAGAAGTCGTTACGCCATTCGTGCAGGTCGGAACTTACCCGACAAGGAATTTCGCTACCTTAGGATGGTTATAGTTACCACCGCCGTTTACTGGGGCTTAAATTCTGGGCTTCGCCGAAGCTGACCCGTCCTCTTAACCTTCCAGCACCGGGCAGGCGTCAGTCCGTATACATCGTCTTGCGACTTAGCACGGACCTGTGTTTTTAGTAAACAGTCGCTTCTCCCTGGTCTCTGCGGCCCTCACCGCGTCCCACCGCTAGGGTGTTGACGGATCAGGCCCCCCTTCTCCCGAAGTTACGGGGGCATTTTGCCGAGTTCCTTAACCACGATTATCTCGATCGCCTTGGTATTCTCTACCTGACCACCTGAGTCGGTTTGGGGTACGGGCGGCTAGAACCTCGCGTCGAGGCTTTTCTTGGCAGCATAGGATCACCCGTTTCCCGCATACGCGGTCACTGTCAGCTCTCACCCTGGTGCTTCGCGGATTTGCCTACGAAGCGGGCTACGGCCTTGGACGTGGTCTACCATCGCCACGCCGGGCTACCTTCCTGCGTCACCCCTGTTAATACGCTTACCTACTACCGGTTCGGGTCACGCGCCGCCGGCAGCGGTGTGGTCCGAAGACCACTGTGCTGCCCTTGGGGCGTTTAGCATCACCGGGCTCGGTATGGGCGGTTCTTCGCCGGTAGGAGAATATCAACTCCTTGTCCATCGACTACGCCTGTCGGCCTCGCCTTAGGTCCCGACTTACCCAGGGCGGATTAACCTGGCCCTGGAACCCTTGGTCATTCGGCGGACGGGTTTCTCACCCGTCATTCGCTACTCATGCCTGCATTCTCACTCGTGTGGTCTCCACCGCTGGATCACTCCGCGGCTTCACTGCCCACACGACGCTCCCCTACCCACCCACACGCCTGAACACAGATCAAGTCTGTGCTGGGCAAAGTGTGAGTGCCACGGCTTCGGCGGTGTACTTGAGCCCCGCTACATTGTCGGCGCGGAATCACTTGACCAGTGAGCTATTACGCACTCTTTCAAGGGTGGCTGCTTCTAAGCCAACCTCCTGGTTGTCTGTGCAACTCCACATCCTTTCCCACTGAGCACACGCTTAGGGGCCTTAGCCGGTGGTCTGGGCTGTTTCCCTCTCGACTACGAAGCTTATCCCCCGCAGTCTCACTGCCACGCTCTGGCTTACCGGCATTCGGAGTTTGGTTGACGTCAGTAACCTGGTGGGGCCCATCGGCCATCCAGTAGCTCTACCTCCGGTAAGGAACACGTGACGCTGCACCTAAATGCATTTCGGGGAGAACCAGCTATCACGAAGTTTGATTGGCCTTTCACCCCTAACCACAGGTCATCCCCTCAGTTTTCAACCTAAGTGGGTTCGGTCCTCCACGCCGTCTTACCGGCGCTTCAACCTGCCCATGGCTAGATCACTTCGCTTCGGGTCTAGACCCGGCGACTGAATCGCCCTGTTCGGACTCGCTTTCGCTACGGCTTCCCCACACGGGTTAACCTCGCCACCGAGCACTAACTCGCAGGCTCATTCTTCAAAAGGCACGCCGTCACCCCTGCTAGGGAGGCTCCGACGGATTGTAGGCACACGGTTTCAGGTACTATTTCACTCCCCTCCCGGGGTACTTTTCACCTTTCCCTCACGGTACTTGTCCGCTATCGGTCACTAGGTAGTATTTAGGCTTAGCAAGTGGTCTTGCCAGATTCACACGAGATTTCTCGGGCCCCGTGCTACTTGGGATCCCCTCCACCAGGCCGCACCATTTCGTCTACGGGACTCACACCCTCTACGGTCCGCCTTTCAATGCGGTTCGACTATGACACGGCTTTCTTACTGGCTGAAGAACTGTCAGATTCCTCCAGAAGGTCCCACAACCCCGTACGCGCAACGCCTGACAGCTTGACACGCGCACGGTTTGGCCTCATCCGCTTTCGCTCGCCACTACTCACGGAATATCTCTTCCTGCCGGTACTGAGATGTTTCACTTCCCGGCGTTCCCTCCACTCGCCCTATATATTCAGGCGAGGGTGACCAGGCATGACCCTGGCCGGGTTCCCCCATTCGGACACCCTCGGATCACAGCTCGTTTGCCAACTCCCCGAGGCTTATCGCAGGCTACCACGTCCTTCTTCGGCTCCTAGTGCCAAGGCATCCACCGTGTGCCCTTAAAAACTTCGGCACACACTACAAATATGCTACAGAAATCCAAGAAAACGCCTCACCACCTCGCAAGAGGAAGTGATGCGTCTTTGAACATCTGGGATGCTCGCGTCCACTGTGCAGTTCTCAAGCAACGGACGAACCCGCCGGCGCGGACGCCACCAACCCCACCACCACCAGAAGCCCCACACCTTCCGGTGCGAAGACCCTGCAGCAGCCAGGCGGTATGACACCCACCGACGACCCGCGTCGTGAAACCCCCGACCCATGGCCGGTTGCCTCAGGACCCAACAGTGTGCTCTCCCGACCCCACTCACGACACCGACCCGACTTTCCAACCACCCACCCACCCCGAAGGGCAGCGCAGCGGCGTACTCGCGAGCCGGCCCACGAACGGGACCGTACGGTCAATGTTCCACCCAGAGCAGCCACCAGACGCACGAACGGCGCCTCGAGCAGCCTGCATGGACCCCAGCTGAACGATCCCACCAGCACCCACCCGAACGGGCGAGCAACACCGGTGCGACCACCAGGGCCACGTGCTCCTTAGAAAGGAGGTGATCCAGCCGCACCTTCCGGTACGGCTACCTTGTTACGACTTAGTCCCAATCGCCGGTCCCACCTTCGACCACTCCCCCCAAAGGGTTGGGCCATGGGCTTCGGGTGTTACCAACTTTCGTGACTTGACGGGCGGTGTGTACAAGGCCCGGGAACGTATTCACCGCAGCGTTGCTGATCTGCGATTACTAGCGACTCCGACTTCATGGGGTCGAGTTGCAGACCCCAATCCGAACTGAGACCGGCTTTTTGGGATTCGCTCCACCTTACGGTATCGCAGCCCTCTGTACCGGCCATTGTAGCATGCGTGAAGCCCAAGACATAAGGGGCATGATGATTTGACGTCATCCCCGCCTTCCTCCGAGTTGACCCCGGCAGTCTCCCATGAGTCCCCGGCATAACCCGCTGGCAACATGGGACGAGGGTTGCGCTCGTTGCGGGACTTAACCCAACATCTCACGACACGAGCTGACGACAACCATGCACCACCTGTGCACCGACCTTGCGGGGCACCCATCTCTGAGTGTTTCCGGTGCATGTCAAGCCTTGGTAAGGTTCTTCGCGTTGCATCGAATTAATCCGCATGCTCCGCCGCTTGTGCGGGCCCCCGTCAATTCCTTTGAGTTTTAGCCTTGCGGCCGTACTCCCCAGGCGGGGCACTTAATGCGTTAGCTGCGGCACGGAACTCGTGGAATGAGCCCCACACCTAGTGCCCAACGTTTACGGCATGGACTACCAGGGTATCTAATCCTGTTCGCTCCCCATGCTTTCGCTCCTCAGCGTCAGTTGCGGCCCAGAGACCTGCCTTCGCCATCGGTGTTCCTCCTGATATCTGCGCATTCCACCGCTACACCAGGAATTCCAGTCTCCCCTACCGCACTCTAGTCTGCCCGTACCCGATGCACGCCCCAGGTTGAGCCTGAGGTTTTCACACCAGACGCGACAAACCGCCTACGAGCTCTTTACGCCCAATAATTCCGGACAACGCTTGCGCCCTACGTATTACCGCGGCTGCTGGCACGTAGTTAGCCGGCGCTTCTTCTGCAGGTACCGTCACTTGCGCTTCTTCCCTGCTGAAAGAGGTTTACAACCCGAAGGCCGTCATCCCTCACGCGGCGTCGCTGCATCAGGCTTTCGCCCATTGTGCAATATTCCCCACTGCTGCCTCCCGTAGGAGTCTGGGCCGTGTCTCAGTCCCAGTGTGGCCGGTCGCCCTCTCAGGCCGGCTACCCGTCGACGCCTTGGTAGGCCATTACCCCACCAACAAGCTGATAGGCCGCGAGCCCATCCCCCACCGAAAAACTTTCCAGCACCCACCATGCAGCAGGCACTCATATCCGGTATTAGACCCCGTTTCCAAGGCTTATCCCGAAGTGGAGGGCAGGTTGCTCACGTGTTACTCACCCGTTCGCCACTGATCCACCCAGCAAGCTGGGCTTCACCGTTCGACTTGCATGTGTTAAGCACGCCGCCAGCGTTCGTCCTGAGCCAGGATCAAACTCTCCGTAAAAGAGAGAAAAACACCACGAACCCCGAAGAGCCCGCGATGCCAATCGATACTGGCCAGACAGCTAGCATAAAACCTAGATGTCCGATCCAAAGGAACCAATGAAGGTTCAATAAATTTGGCATTGACTATCAAGCACACTGTTGAGTTCTCAAACAACCGACACACACCATCCGACGATCCGAACCTCAGTCCGAACCCCGTCCGGGGCAACCCTTCAACCTTACCGGCTTCGCTCCGCCCGGTCAAACCGCACGGTGTTCAGTGCGATGATCGAGAAGACCCTGCCAGCGTCCAGGGCACACAACTGTACCTGAACCGAAGTCTGGGTGGAACACCCGCGGGACCGTCCATCCGTCGGCCGGTTGACCGGCCTGCGCTGTCCGTTCCTCCCTGCCGGGCGAACGACCAGAACACTACACACGCCCTGACCCACGGACAAATCCGCAGGTCAGGGCGTGTTTGCGGCAGCAGCAGCCGGCCTGATCAGTCGGCCACGGCGACCGCGAGGGTCTTCTTGCCGCGCCGCAGCACCGCGAACCGACCGTGCAGCAGGTCCGCCGCCGACAGCACGGCCTCCTCGCCGTCCACCTTGACGTTGTTGACGTACGCGCCGCCCTCGGCGATCGCGCGCCGACCGGCCGCCTTCGACGCGACGAGCCCGGACGCGACCAGCGCGTCCAGCACCGGCGTGCCGGGCTCGACCTGCGCGCGGGGCAGCTCGTCCGTCGCCGCTGCCAGGGTCGCCTCGTCGAGCTCGGTGAGCTCACCACGGCCGAACAGCGCCTGGCTCGCCGCGACGACGGCGTCGGTCGCGTCCTGCCCGTGCACCAGGGTCGTGACGTCGGCCGCGAGCGTCCGCTGCGCCTCCCGGGCGCCCGGGCGCTCCTGCACCGCGGCCGCCAGCGCCTCGATCTCCTCGCGGGAGCGGAAGGTGAAGATCTTCAGCCAGGAGACGACGTCGGCGTCCGACGCGTTGAGCCAGTACTGGTAGAACGCGTACGGGCTCATCATGTCCGGTGCCAGCCAGACGGCGCCGCCCTCGGTCTTGCCGAACTTCGTGCCGTCGGCCTTGGTGATGAGCGGTGTCGTCATGACGTGCACCGACCCGCCCTCGGTCTTGCGGATCAGGTCGACCCCCGACAACAGGTTGCCCCACTGGTCATTGCCGCCGGTCTGCAGGGTGACCCCGTGACGTCGGAAGAGCTCGAGGAAGTCGATGCCCTGCAGGATCTGGTAGCTGAACTCGGTGAAGCTGATGCCCTCGTCCGAGTTGAGGCGGCGAGCCACCGTGTCCTTGGCGAGCATGGTGCCGAGCCGGTAGTGCTTGCCGACGTCGCGCAGGAAGTCGATCGCCGTCATCCCTGCGGTCCAGTCGAGGTTGTTCACCAGGACCGCCGGGTTCTCTCCCTCGAAGTCGAGGAACCGGGAGACCTGCGCCTTGAGACGCTCGGTCCAGTCGGCGACCGTCTCCTTGGTGTTGAGCACGCGTTCGCCCGACTGCCGAGGGTCACCGATGAGGCCCGTCGCCCCGCCCACCAGGGCGACCGCACGATGGCCGGCCTGCTGGAGATGGCGCAGCACCACGAGCTGGACGAGGTGCCCGTGGTGCAGGCTCGGCGCCGTCGGGTCGAAGCCGCAGTAATAGGTGACCGGGCCCGCCGAGAGCGCGTCGCGCAGCGCGGCCTCGTCGGTGGACTGCGCCACCAGGCCACGCCAGTGCAGCTCGTCGAGAACGTGGGTCACCGTGTGCTCCTTCGATGGGTTCGTGCGGTCCGGCCGGACCGCAGCGTGCCTAGTCTGCCCGACCTGCGGCCCGCTGACGCACAGGAAAATCCTCCCGGACTCCGGCAGGCTCGTTCAGCGCAGGCGACCCGTGACGGGTCGGTAGGCCGACACCGTCGGCTCGTCCACCAGCCAGGAGCGCCAGGCGAACCGCGCCGGGTCGGCACCCTCGCCCGCCACCCCCACCCGCGCCCCGGTCGCCACCGTGCGTGGCAGCGGGTCGACGGGCAGGTGCAGCACGAGCGCGCCGTCGGGGTCGGTGACGTCGGTCGAGTCGTGGTCGAGCACGAGGTCGAGGGCGACGGCGAGCCGGGCTGGGCCACGAGCGATCTGGCGGTCCGAGTCGCAGCGGCCGATCTCCTCGCGGCGGCGCCGAGCGAGGCCCGCGCCCTCGACGACCTCCCCCGCGCGCAGCAGCACGGCGGCCGCCTCGCCCGACGGGCCGCAGACGACGTTCACGCAGTGGTGCAGCCCGAGGTGCCGATAGACGTAGAGCCGGCCCGGCCTACCGAACATGGAACGGTTGCGGGCCGTGGGGCCGCGGAACGCGTGCGAGGCCGGGTCGTCGACACCGCCGTACGCCTCCACCTCGGTGATGCGCAGCGTGACGTCGCCGTCGGGGTGCCGCCGCTCGAGATAGGCACCGAGGAGGTCACGCGCGACCAGGTGGACGTCGCGCGCGTACCAGGAGGGGCCGGGCACCTGCCACGGCACGGCCTGGACGTGGCCGTCGGTCGACGTGCTCATCGCGCCTCCGTCAGTCGCTGCCCGCCGGGACCAGCCGTCCGAAGCCGTCGAGGCGGACGTCGGCCCGGGCGCGCGTCTGTTCCGCAGCGTAGTGCCTGGCCTCGTCGTCCATCCAGAGCAGCCAGTGATCCCGCGCGTGCTCGCCGTCGCGCTCGAGCCCGCGGCGCAGCCGCTCGGTGTCGTCCGCCTCGACCCAGACCCGCAGCGCCGCCCACGGGTCGACCTGGCGCGCCGCGGCGCCGCAGCCCTCGACGACGAGGAACGGCGCGGGCTCGACGGCGTGGCGCTCGGCCCAGCGGCCGGCGACCCAGTCGTAGCGCCGGTACTCCCCCGCGCGGCCCGCGGCCAGGGGTGCGAGCACCTGCGCACCGAGGTTCGCCGCACCCCCGTCGGGACCGTCGTCCCAGCCCTCGTACAGGTCGTCCATGTGGACGACCTGAGAGGCGAGCTCGACGGCGAGCTGCGTGCCGAGCGTCGACTTGCCCGAGCCCGCCGGGCCGTCGACGCACACGAGCCGGGTGCGTCGCCACACCGGCGACGCACCCGGCCCCGGCAGGCGTGCCGGCGACTCGTGCACGCGGCGCACGAGACCGGCCAGCACGTCGGCGCCGACGGTCACTCAGCCCTCGGCCCAGAAGCGGAACTCCGTGGAGCGCTCCTTGGCGGCCTCGAGCTGCTCG
The DNA here is from genome assembly GCF_001636295.1 of Isoptericola dokdonensis DS-3. Taxonomy (NCBI): domain Bacteria; kingdom Bacillati; phylum Actinomycetota; class Actinomycetes; order Micrococcales; family Promicromonosporaceae; genus Isoptericola; species Isoptericola dokdonensis. The sequence continues at coordinate 962,590 of NZ_CP014209.1, forward strand.
GTGACGCGCACCGGTGCCGTGCCGCCCACGCCGTCGCGCGACGCGACCGAGCCCTCCACCGTGAGCACGGCTCGCACCTGAGGGGTGAGGTGCTCGGAGATCGCGGCGAGGTCGTCGTCGGAAAGGTCCCACAGCTCGATGCCGCGCTCCTCGCAGACGCGCACGCACGCGCCGGCGACCTCGTGCGCGACCCGGAACGGGACGCCCTGCCGCACCAGCCACTCGGCGATGTCCGTCGCGAGCGCGAACCCCTGCGGGGCGAGCTCGGCCATCCGGTCCGTGTCGAACGTGAGGGTACGGATCATCCCGGCGAACGCGGGCAGCAGGACGGTGAGCGTGTCGACCTGGTCGAACACCGGCTCCTTGTCCTCCTGGAGGTCCCGGTTGTACGCCAGCGGCAGGCCCTTGAGCGTCGTGAGCAGGCCGGTGAGGTCACCGACGAGACGCCCCGACTTGCCGCGCGCGAGCTCGGCGATGTCGGGGTTCTTCTTCTGCGGCATGATGCTCGACCCGGTGGACCACGCGTCGTCGAGCCGGACGAACCCGAACTCCTTGGTGTTCCACAGGATGATCTCCTCGGAGATCCGCGACAGGTCGATGCCGATCATGGCGGCGACGAACGCGAACTCCGCCACGACGTCGCGCGAGGCGGTGCCGTCGATGGAGTTCTCCACCGGGCCGTCGAAGCCGAGGTCGGCGGCGACCGCCGCGGGGTCGAGCCCGAGCGAGGAGCCTGCGAGCGCCCCCGACCCGTACGGCGACCGGGCGGCCCGGACGTCCCAGTCGACGAGGCGGTCGACGTCGCGCAGCAGCGGCCACGCGTGGGCGAGCAGGTGGTGCGCCAGCAGCACGGGCTGGGCGTGCTGCAGGTGGGTGCGCCCCGGCATGACGGCGTCCCCGGCGGCCTCGGCCTGCGTGAGGAGCTCGTCGACGACCGTCAGCAGGTGGACGGCGATGGTGCGGGCGTTCTCACGCAGGTAGAGGCGGACCTGGGTGGCGATCTGGTCGTTGCGGGAGCGCCCGGCGCGCAGCTTGCCGCCGAGGGCGTCCCCGGCCCGCTCCATGAGTCCGCGCTCGAGGGCGGTGTGCACGTCCTCGTCGGCGAGCTGGGGCAGGAACTCCCCCGCGGCGACGTCCTGCTCGAGCCGGTCGAGGGCGTCGAGCATGCCCGCCAGCTCTCCCTCGTCGAGCAGGCCCGCGGCGTGCAGGACGCGGGCGTGGGCGCGGGAGCCGGCGATGTCGTAGGCGGCGAGACGCCAGTCGAAGTGCGTCGACTGCGACAGCGCCTGCAGCTCGGGCGACGGGCCGCCGGCGAACCGGCCGCCCCACAGGCTGACGGAGGGCGTCTCGGCCGGCGCGTCGGCGCCGGCCCGCTTCTCGAGGTCGGACATCAGAACGACCCGACCCCGAAGTCCACGCCGTTGCCGAACTTCTCGTCGCGGGCCGCGGCCTGCTTGGCGGCGAGGCCGTAGATCTCGATGAAGCCCTTGGCGTGCGACTGGTCGAACGTGTCGCCCTCGTCGTAGGTGGCCAGGTTGAAGTCGTACAGCGCGGCCTCGGAGCGGCGGCCGGTGACGGTGGCACGACCACCGTGCAGCACGAGGCGAACCTCGCCGGACACGTACTTCTGGGTGTCGGCGATGAACGTGTCGAGGTTCTTCTTCAGGGGGCTGAACCACATGCCGTCGTACACGAGCTCGGTCCAGCGCTGCTCGACGCCGCGCTTGAAACGGGCCTGCTCGCGCTCGAGGGTGACGTTCTCGAGCTCCTGGTGGGCGGCGATGAGGGCGATCGCGCCGGGCGCCTCGTAGACCTCGCGGGACTTGATGCCGACCAGGCGGTCCTCGACGATGTCGATGCGGCCCACGCCCTGGGCGCCGGCGCGTCGGTTCATCTCCTGGATGGCCTGCAGCGGCGTGACGGGCACGCCGTCGAGCGCGACGGGGACGCCCTGGTCGAACGTGACGACGACCTCGTCGGCGACCGGCGGGAACGTCGGGTCGTCGGTGTAGGAGTAGACGTCCTTGGTGGGCTCGTTCCAGATGTCCTCGAGGAAGCCGGTCTCGACCGCGCGGCCCCACACGTTCTGATCGATGGAGAACGGGTTCTTCTTCGTGGTCGCGATCGGCAGGTCGTGCTTCTCGGCGTAGTCGATCGCCTTCTCGCGGGTGAGGGCGAGGTCGCGCACCGGCGCGATGGTCTTGAGGTCCGGGGCGAGCGACGTCGTCGCCACCTCGAAGCGGACCTGGTCGTTGCCCTTGCCGGTGCAGCCGTGCGCCACGGTGGTCGCACCGAACTGGCGGGCCGCGCGCACCATGTGCTTGACGATGACGGGGCGCGAGATCGCGGAGACCAGCGGGTAGCGGTCGAGGTAGAGGCCGTTGGCCTGCAGGGCGGGCATGCAGTACTCGGCGGCGAACTCGTCGCGGGCGTCGGCCACGTAGGCCTCGACGGCGCCGCAGTCCAGGGCACGCTGGCGGATGACGTTCATGTCCTCGCCGCCCTGGCCGACGTCGACGGCGACGGCGACGACCTCGGCACCGGTCGCCTCGGCGATCCACCCGATGGCGACGGAGGTGTCCAGGCCGCCCGAGTAGGCGAGCACGACGCGATCAGTCATGAGGTTCTTCTTCCTTGTGGTGCGGTACGGGGTCGAGTCTTGCAGGCTCAGGCGTCGTGGGACGCCGTGAGCTCGAGGAAGCGGCGGGCGAGGTCCTCGCCGCCGGCGGGGTCGCGGGAGATCACGAGGATCGTGTCGTCCCCGGCGAGACAGCCGAGGACCCCGGGGAAGACGGAGTGGTCGATGGCGGAGGCGAGATAGTTCGCGGCCCCGGGCGGTGTGCGCAGGACGACCTGGTTGCCTGACGCCTCGGCGGAGACGAGCAGGTCGGCGCAGAGCCGGGCGAGCCGCGCGGCCACGTACCCGGCCTCGAGCCCGCCGACGCCGGCGGCCTGCACGCTGCGGTCGCCGCCCTCGCCGGGCACGGCGTAGACGAGGGCACCGGCGGCGCTGCGCACCTTCTCGGCGCGCAGCTCGACGAGGTCGCGCGACAGGGTGCCCTGGGTGACGGTGACGCCCTCGTCGGCGAGCGCGCGGGCGAGCTCGGCCTGGGAGTGGATGGCGGTGCGGCGCACGATCTCGACGATGCGGGCGTGCCGGGCCGCCTTGGTCGACGGCGCACCGGCGGCGGGAGCGCTCATCGGTGCTCCAGCAGGAACGTCAGGACGGCCTTCTGGGCGTGCAGCCGGTTCTCCGCCTCGTCCCAGACGACGGACTGCGGACCGTCGATCACCTCGGCGGTGACCTCCTTGCCGCGGTAGGCGGGCAGGCAGTGCAGGAAGATCGCGTCGGGGGCGGCGAGCGCCATGAGCGCGGCGTCGACCTGGTGGTCGGCCAGCGCGGCGAGCCGGTCGGCGGCCTCGTCCTCGTCGCCCATCGACACCCAGGTGTCCGCCGCGACGACGTCGGCGCCGGCGACGGCGGCCCGCGCGTCGGTGGTGACGGTGACCGACCCGCCGGTGGTCGCGGCGATCTCCTGCGCCCGCGCGACGACGTGGTCGGGCGGGAGATAGCCGTCGGGGCCTGCGACGGTGACGTGCATGCCGGCGGTCGCGCAACCCAGGAGGTACGAGGCGCCCATGTTGTTCGCGGCGTCCCCGACGTAGGTGAAGCGCTGCCCGGCGAGCGCGCCGAGACCCCCGTGGTGCTGGGCGACGGTGAGCAGGTCCGCGAGGATCTGGCACGGGTGGAAGTCGTCGGTGAGGGCGTTGACCACGGGGACGCGGGAGACCGCGGCCATCTCCTCGATGCGGTCCTGGCCGAACGTGCGCCACACGACCGCGGCGACCTGCCGGTCCAGGACCCGCGTGACGTCGGCGACGGACTCGCGCACGCCCACCTGGGCGAGACGGCCGTCCACGACGAGCGGGAAGCCGCCGAGCTCGGCGACCCCGACGGAGAACGAGACCTGGGTGCGCAGGGTCGGCTTGTCGAAGACGAGGGCGACGGCTCGCGGCCCGGACAGCGGGGCGCGCAGGAAGCGGTCCTCGCCGAACGCCCAGGCGAGCTCGAGGACCTCGCGCTGCTCGGCCGGGGAGAGGTCGTCGTCGCGCAGGAAGTGGCGAGGCATGTCAGTGCTCCGGGTCGGGGACGGTGACGCCGGCGAAGAAGCGTGCGGCGTCGAGGGCCTGGTCGGTGGTGAGGACCAGCGGCGGGGCGAGGCGGATCGCGTCGGGCGCGACGGCGTTGACGACGAACCCGGCCTCCAGCGCGGCGCGGGCGACCTCGGCGGCGACGGGCCGGTCGAGTCGCACGGCGAGCAGCAGGCCCCGGCCGCGGACCTCGGCCACCAGCGGGTTCCCACCGGCCTCGATCGCGCGGCGCAGCGTCTCGCCGACCTCGACGACGTGGGCGAGCAGCCGGTCGCGCTCGATGACACCGAGCGTGGCCAGCGCCGCGGCGGCGGCCACGGGGTTGCCGCCGAACGTGGTGCCGTGCTGACCGCGGCCGAGCAGCGTCGCCGACTCCCCGTACGCGACGACGGCACCCACGGGGAACCCGCCTCCGAGCCCCTTGGCGAGCGTGACGACGTCGGGCACGATCCCGCCCCCGAGCTCCGGGTGCTGGTGGGCGAACCAGCGGCCCGTGCGGCCGATGCCGGTCTGCACCTCGTCGAGGACGAGCAGGGCGCCCGCGTCGGCGGTGAGCCGCCGCGCCAGCGCCAGGTAGCCGGCCGGCAGCTCACGCACCCCGGCCTCGCCCTGGATCGGCTCGACGACGAACCCGGCGACCTCGCCGCGCGCGGCGACGGCCTCGGGCGAGAACGCCTCGACGAGCGCGTCGGTGTCGCCGAACGGCAGGTGCTCGACCCCGCCGGGCAGCGGCTCGAACGGCTCCCGGTAGGCGGCCTTCGCCGTGAGGGCCAGCGCACCCATGGTGCGGCCGTGGAACCCGCCCTCCAGGGCGAGGACGCGCGGCCGGCCGGTGCGGCGGACCATCTTGAACGCCGCCTCGTTGGCCTCCGTGCCGGAGTTCGTGAAGAACACGCGGGAGCCGTCGGGCGCCTCGGCGAGCTGGAGCAGCCGCTCGGCCAGGGTGATCTGGGTGGGCGTGCCGAAGAAGTTCGACACGTGCCCGAGCGTCCCGAGCTGGGCGCTGATCGCCGCCGTCAGGGTCGGGTGGGCGTGCCCGAGGGCGTTGACCGCGATCCCGGCGAGCAGGTCGAGGTACCGCTTGCCGTCGGCGTCCCACACGTAGGCCCCCTCGCCGCGCACGAGGATGCGCTGCGGCGGGCCGAACGTGTCCATCACCGAGCGGGTGTACGCCTCGGTCCACCCGTCCGAGGTCAGCTCGGTGCGGGTCGTCACGTCGGTCATGCGTTCGCCTCCGTCGAGCCGTGGTCGTGGTGCGGGCCGTCCGGGACGTCACCGTCCGGGACCACCATCGTGCCGTTGCCGCGGGTCGTGAAGACCTCCAGCAGCACCGAGTGCGCCTGGCGGCCGTCGATGACGGAGGCGCGCGGCACCCCGCCCTGCACGGCCCGCAGGCACGCCTCCATCTTGGGCACCATCCCCGCGCTCAGGCTCGGCAGGAGCTGCGCGAGGTCGCCCGCGGAGATCTGCTCCACCAGCGAGGTGCGGTCCGGCCAGCTCGTGTACAGGCCCTCGACGTCGGTGAGGACGATGAGCTTCTTCGCCCCCAGCGCCACCGCGAGCGCCGCGGCCGCGGTGTCGGCGTTGACGTTGAGCACCTGGGTGGGGTCGTCGACGTCGGGCGCGACCGTCGACACCACGGGGATGCGGCCGGCGGCGAGGAGGTCGAGCACCGCCGACGGGTTGACCTGCACGACGTCGCCGACGAGGCCCACGTCGACGGGCTCGCCGTCCACGACGGCCTGGCGACGCACCGCGCCGAACAGCCCGGCGTCCTCCCCCGACAGGCCGACGGCGCGGGGTGCGTGGGCGTTGAGCAGCCCGACGAGCTCGCGCTGCACCTGGCCGACCAGGACCATCCGCACGACGTCCATCGCCTCGGGGGTGGTGACGCGCAGGCCGCCCCGGAACTCGGACTCGATGCCGACCCGGCCGAGCATCGCGGAGATCTGCGGGCCCCCGCCGTGCACCACGACCGGCCGCAGGCCGACCTGGCGCAGGAACACCATGTCCTCCGCGAACGCCGCCTTGAGCGTGTCGTCGATCATCGCGTTGCCGCCGTACTTGACGACGACCAGCGCGCCCGCGAACTCCTGCAACCAGGGCAGGGCCTCGATGAGCACCTCGGCCTTCTGGTCCGGGCGCAGGTCGGTGCGGGTGTCGAACGTGAAGTCGGGGTCGATGCCGGTGTCCGGCGTCCGGTCGCTCATGAGGAGTACGCGCTGTTCTCGTGGACGTAGTCGTGCGTGAGGTCGTTGGTCCAGAGCGTGACCTCGGAATCGCCGGCGTGCAGGTCGACGTCCACGTGCACGTCGCGGTGCGAGGCGAGGTCGACGAGCTCGCGCGGCTCGCCGACGCCCCCGGCCCGGCACACCTGCACGCCGTTGATGGCGACGTCGAGCGAGAGCGGGTCGTAGGGCGCGACGTCGGGCGGCACGGTGCCGACGGCGGCGAGCACCCGGCCCCAGTTCGGGTCGTTGCCGAAGACGGCGGCCTTGAACAGGTTGGAGCGGGTGACGGCCCGGGCGCAGGCGAGCGCGGCGTCCTCGGTGCTCGCGCCGCGCACGGTGACCGCGATGTCGTGGCTCGCGCCCTCGGCGTCCGCGACGAGCTGGCGGGCGAGGGAGGCGCAGACGTCGGTGACGGCCGACGTGAGCTCGGCGAGTGTGACCTCGACCCCGGACGCCCCGCTCGCGAGCAGGATCACGGTGTCGTTGGTCGACATGCAGCCGTCGGAGTCGACCCGGTCGAACGTGGTGCGGGTGGCGGCGCGCAGCGCGGCGTCGGCGGTCGCGGCGTCGACGACGGCGTCGGTGGTGACGACCGACAGCATGGTGGCCAGGCCCGGCGCGAGCATCCCCGCGCCCTTGGCCATCCCGCCGACGCTCCAGCCGTCGCGCTGCGCGGCGGCCTGCTTGGCGACGGAGTCGGTGGTCATGATGGCGTGGGCGGCGTCGTCCCCGCCGTCGGGGTCCAGCGCTCCGGCCGCGGCGTCCACGCCTCCCAGCAGGCCGTCCATGTCGAGACGAAGGCCGATGAGGCCCGTGCTGCACACGAGCACGTCGCCGGCCCCGACCTCGTCCTCGGGGGTCGCGGCACCGGCCGAGAGCACCGCGGCGACGTGCTCGGCCGTGCGGTGCGTGTCCGCGAAGCCCTCCGGGCCCGTGCAGGCGTTGGCGCCGCCGGAGTTCAGCACGACGGCGCGGGCGGCGCCGTCGGAGACGGCCTGCCGGGTCCACACGACGGGCGCGGCCTGCACGCGGTTCGACGTCAGCACGGCCGCGGCGGACGCCAGCGGGCCGTCGTTGACGACGAGCGCGACGTCGCGCGCACCCGTGGACTTCAGGCCCGCGGCGACACCGGCCGCCCGGAACCCGCGAGGGGTGGTGATGCTCACGGAGCCACTCCTTCGGTGACGAGGCCCGCCGTCTCCGGCAGGCCGAGGGCGAGGTTCATCGCCTGCACGGCCTGACCGGCGGTGCCCTTGACGAGGTTGTCGAGCGCGGTGACCACGACGACGCGGCCGGCGGCCGCGTCCAGCGCCACCTGCACGAGCGCCGTGTTGGCGCCGAGCGTGGCGGCCGTCGACGGCCACTGCCCCGCGGGCAGCAGGTCGACGAACGGCTCGTCGGCGTACGCCTGCTCCCACACCGCGCGGACGTCGGCGGCGCTCGCGGCCTCGCGGCCCGGCGCGAGGCGGGCGGTCACGGTGGCGAGGATGCCGCGGGACATCGGCACGAGCGTCGGGGTGAAGCTGATCGACACGTCGTCGGCGCCCGCGACGCGCAGGTTCTGCGCGATCTCGGGGATGTGCCGGTGGGTGCCGCCGACGGCGTACGGCGCGGCCGACCCGAGACCTTCCGCGGCCAGCAGGTGCGGCTTGAGGGCCTTGCCCGCGCCGGAGTACCCGTTGGCGAGCACCGCGACGACGTCCCGGGGGCTGACGAGGCCGGCGGCGACCCCCGGCTGGAGCGCGAGGGTGACGGCGGTGACGTTGCAGCCGGGCACGGCGATCCGGCGGGCGCCGGCCAGGCGGTCGCGCTGGGTCGTGACGGAGCCGTCGGCGGCGGTGCGGATCAGCTCGGGCAGACCGTACGGCCAGGTCCCGGCGTGCGCGGAGCCGTAGAACGCCTCCCAGTCGGCGGCGGAGGCCAGGCGGTGGTCGGCGCCCAGGTCGAGGACGAGGACGTCGTCGGGCAGCTGGGCGGCGATCTCGCCGGACGCGCCGTGGGGCAGGCCGAGGACGACCACGTCGTGGCCCGCGAGCGCCTCGGCCGTGGTGGGCTCGAGCACGCGGTCGGCGAGGCCGCGCAGGTGCGGCTGCAGCTCGCCGAGGCGGCTGCCGGCGTTCGAGTGCGCGGTCAGCGCGCCGATCTCGAGGTGCGGGTGACGCGCGGCGATCCGGAGCAACTCACCGCCGGCGTAGCCGGACGCCCCGGCGACGGCGACGCGCAGTCGCTGCTGTGTGCTGGCCATGGGCGCCACTATACATACATATGCGAGGTCTTCGGAATCTATTCCGACAGGCGGTCGCGGGCCCTCGCGGCCGGTTAGTCTCGGAGACATGCACGCCGTCGTGGCCCGCAGCGCGGGTGGTCCCGAGGTCCTGTCGTCCACCGAGCTGCCCGATCCCGCCCCAGGTCCGACCGACCTGCTCGTGCGGGTCGCCGCCGCCGGGGTGAACTTCATCGACACCTACCGCCGCGCCGGGGTGTACCCGATGAGCTTCCCGCACGTGGTGGGCTCCGAGGGCGCAGGTGTCGTGGAGGCCGTCGGAGCCGAGGCGCGCGGGTTCGTCGTCGGAGACCGCGTCGCCTGGGACGCCGCCCCCGGGTCGTACGCGGAGCTCGCCGTCGTGCCCGCCGCCGACGCCGTCCACGTCCCCGACGGCCTGGACCTGACCACCGCCGCCGCGCTCCCCCTGCAGGGCATGACCGCCCACTACCTCGTGGCCTCGACGTTCGAGGTCGGCCAGGGCCACGACGTCCTGCTGCACGCCGGCGCCGGGGGCGTCGGGCTGCTGCTCACCCAGCTCGCCGTCGCCCGCGGCGCCCGGGTGATCACCACCGTCTCCACGCCCGAGAAGGCCGCCCTGTCGTCCGCGGCCGGGGCCGCGCACACCATCGACTACGCCCGCCTGGACGACCTCGCCACCGAGCTGCCCGCTCTCGTGCGCGACCTCACCGACGGCGCGGGCGTGCACGTCGTCTACGACGGCGTCGGAGCCGCGACGTTCGACGCATCCCTGGCCTCCCTGCGCCGGCGCGGCACGCTCGTGCTGTTCGGCGGGGCGTCCGGGCAGGTGCCGCCGTTCGACCTGCAACGCCTCAACGCCGCCGGGTCGCTCTACGTCACCCGGCCGACGCTCGCGCACTACACGGCGACCCCGGCGGAGCTCGAGTGGCGGGCCCGCGAGGTGTTCCGGGCCGCCGCCGACGGCGACCTCGACGTGCGCGTCGGGGCCACCTTCCCGCTCGCCGAGGCGGCCGAGGCGCACCGCGCCCTCGAAGGGCGCCGCACGACGGGCAAGGTGCTGCTGCTCCCCTGACGGCGGGCCGCACCGTGACGGCGGTCGACACGTCGGCCGCCAGCATCTATCTTGATGTCAAGATACTTGATATCGAAGGAGATGTGATGGGCGACTGGTCCCCCGAGCACTACCTGCGCTACGTCGACGAACGGTCCCGGCCGTTCACCGAGCTCCTCGCCCGCGTCCCGGACGACGTCACCACCGCCGTCGACCTCGGGTGCGGGCCGGGCCACCTCACCGGCGTCCTGCGCGCCCGCTGGCCCGGGGTGCGGGTGGTCGGGGTCGACTCCTCCCCCGCGATGATCGACCGCGCCCGCGCCGACGACCCCGACGGCACCTACCTGCGCGGCGACGTCCGCGACCACGCTGCGGGCGGCGTCACCGACGACGCCGACCTCGTCGTGTCCAACGCGACCCTCCAGTGGGTGCCCGGCTACCGCACGCTGCTGCCGCACCTCGCCGACCGTGCCCGGCACGCCTTCGCGTTCTCCGTGCCGGGCAACCACGACGCCCCCAGCCACGTCCTCCTGCGCACCGTCGCCTCGCGGAGGCCGTTCGCGGACGTCGTCGGCACCGTCGAGCGGCGTGCCGTCGGCGACCCGGCCGACCACCTCGCCGACCTGGCACGCCCCGGCTGGGACGTCGACGTCTGGGAGACCACGTACACGCACGTCCTGCCCGACACCGACGACGGCACCCATCCCGTCCTGCGCTGGATCTCCGCCACGGGCGCCCAGCCGGTGCTGCACGCGCTCTCCACGCACGACGCCGCGCACGGCACCGACCTGCGCGCCCGGTTCCGGGTCGACCTCGGGGCCGAGCTCGCCGCGGCCTACCCGCGCACGTCCCACGGCACCCCGCTCACCTTCCGCCGGGTCTTCACCGTTGCCCGGCGCACGCATTAGGTTGGTCAGCATGACCTCCCCCGACGCGCGCCCCGTGCGCATCGCCGTCCAGCTCCAGCCCCAGCACGCCGACTACTCCGGCATCCGTGACGCCGTCCTGCGGGCCGAGGACCTCGGTGTCGACGTCGTCTTCAACTGGGACCACTTCTACCCGCTCACCGGCGACCTCGACGGCAAGCACTTCGAGTGCTGGACCATGCTCGGGGCGTGGGCGGAGCAGACCGAACGCGTCGAGATCGGCGCGCTGGTCACCGGCAACGGGTACCGCAACCCCGACCTGCTGGGCGACATGGCGCGCACGGTCGACCACATCTCCGGCGGCCGCCTGATCCTCGGGATCGGCGCGGGCTGGAACGAGAAGGACTACGACAACTTCGGCTACGACTTCGGCACCGCGGGCTCGCGCATCGCGGCGCTGGCCGAGGCCCTCCCGCGGATCCGGCGGCGCGCCGCGATCGGCAACCCCGCGCCCACGCGGGACATCCCGCTGCTCATCGGCGGCGGCGGGGAGAAGAAGATGCTGCGGCTCGTCGCCGAGCACGCCGACATCTGGCACTCGTTCGGCGACGCCGGGACGCTGCGCCGCAAGTCCGCGATCCTCGACGACCACGGCGCCGACGTCGGCCGTGACACGGCGCGCCTCGTCGAGCGGTCGATCGGCGTCGACGGCCCGCCCGCCGAGACCGGCGAGGAGATCCTCGCCGCCGGAGCCACGCTCCTCACGATCGGCGTCAACGGCCCCGACTACGACCTGACCACCGCCGCGCAGTGGGTCGCCTGGCGCGACGAGCGACGCTGACGAGGACCGCCCCACCGTCACGACGGGGTGCCCGGACCTTCGAGGACCGGGCACCCCGTGCGTCGTGCGAGCGGCTTCAGCGCCCGGTGAGGACGTCCGTCATCGGGTCGGCGTCGCCGGCGGGCAGCACGCGCAGGCGGCGGGGCGCCGCCACCTCGCCCGCGGTCGCGGCGAGCGCCCGCAGGGAGTCCGGGGTGTCGTCGGACACCCGCACGAACCAGCCTGAGCACACGTCGAGCTCACCCCGGGCGAAGGCGACGGCCACGTCGACCGTCCGCTCGACGGGCGTCCACTCGGTGCGACCCTCGTGCATCCGCATGGAGGCCGTCATGTCGGTCGTGACGACGCCGGGCGCCAGCTCGAGGGTCCGCAGGCCCTGCGCACCGCCCGCGGCGTGCAGGTGGTGCCCGAGCCGCATGAGGGCCGTCTTGGACAGGTTGTAGGCGCTCGACACGGTCATGTCGTGCGAGCCCGACCCGCTGTTGAGGTCGATCACCCGCCCACCGCTGCGGGCCAGCATGCCCGGCACGACGTTCCGGACGAGGAGGAAGGGGCCGCGGACGTTCGTCTCCACGACCTGCCACCACTCGTCGACGTCGGCCTCCCAGGCGGGGACCTCGGCGTCGATGCGACCGGCGTTGTTCACCAGCAGGTCGACGCCGCCGAGCCCGCCGTCGGCGACCGGAGCCTCCGCGCGACGCACGGCGGCCGCGACACCCGCGACGTCGGTGACGTCGCAGGGCAGCACGACGGCGCGGCGCCCGAGCGCGCGGACCTCGTCCGCGACCTCGGCGAGCAGGGCCTCGTCACGGGCCAGCAGCGCCACGTCGAGACCCGCGCGCGCCAGGCCGAGCGCGACCGCACGGCCGATGCCGCGGGTCGCGCCGGTGACCAGCGCCGTGCGGGCGGGCCGCACGACACCGTCACCGGTGGCGTCGGGGTCAGCCACGCAGGACCGCCCCCACCTGCTCGGCGGCGGACTTCACGACACCGTCGCGCACGGCACGCACGTCGTCGGCGGACAGCGTGCGGTCCGCCGCGCGCAGGCGCAGCGAGTACGCGAGCGACTTCTTGCCCTCGCCCACCTGCGGGCCGGTGAAGACGTCGAACAGGCGGACGTCCTCCAGCAGCTCACCGGCACCGGCCACCACGGCCGCCTCGACCTCCGCAGCGGGCACCCCGGCGTCCACGACGAACGCGAAGTCCTCCTTCGCGGCCGGGAACGCCGACACGGGACGGGCCGCCACCGGCTCACCGTCGGCCGCCTCGACCAGCAGCGACAGGTCGAGCTCGAACGCCGCCGTCCGCGCGGGCAGGCCCAGCGCCTCGACGACCTTCGGGTGCAGCTCCCCGGCGTGCCCGACGACGCGGCCGTCCGTCAGCTCGAGGCGCGCGCAGCGACCGGGGTGCCAGGGCATCCGGGTCGGGTCGTTCGCGACGACGACCTCGGTGCGTGCCACCTCGGCCACGGTCCGTGCGGCGGACAGCGCGTCCGTCCAGTCGGTCGGGCGGCCCGCGCCCCACCAGCCGGCGGGCACGCGGTTCCCCGAGAGCACCCCGGCCACCTGGCGCGGCTGGGGCGGGACGGCGGCGTCGAGCGCGGCCAGGTCGGCCTCGCTCGGACGCACGCCCACCGGGAGCTGCGGGGCCGCCGGGGCGTCCGGCGCCGGGTGCGTCACCAGGCCGAGCTCGAAGACGGCGACGTCGTCCAGGCCGCGGGCCACGTTGCGGCGCGCCGTCTCCAGCAGGGTGACGAGCACGCTCGTGCGCATCGACGGGCGGTCGTCGGCGATCGGGTTCGCCAGCCGCAGCGCGGTGCGCCGCGGGTCGTCGGCGGGCAGACCCAGCACGTCGAGGTCCGCCGGGCCCATGAACGGGTACGACAGCACCTCCACCAGCCCGGCGTCGGCCAGCGCGCGCGCCACCGAGCGGCGGGTGCGCTGCTCCGGCGTCAGACCACGGCCACCGGGCGCGGCCGGGAGCACCGACGGGATCTGGTCGTAGCCGACGATGCGGACGACCTCCTCGACCAGCGTCGCCGGCTCGACCAGGTCGGGACGCCACGACGGCGGCGTCACCTCGACGACCTCCCCCGCGCCGGTCACCGTGCAGCCGATCTCCGCGAGGGTGCCGACGACCTGCTCGCGCGTGTACGGCACACCGGCGGTGCGGGACGGGAGCGTCACGTCGAACGCGATCGGCGTGGGCGCCGTCGTGGTGTCGAGGTCGCTCACCGCCGGGTCCGCCGTGCCGCCCGCGAGCTCCACGAGGAGCTCGACGACACGCTGCGCCGCCACCGCGGGCAGCCGCGGGTCGACGCCGCGCTCGAACCGCTTGGCCGCCTCCGAGGGCAGCTTGTGGCGGCGCGCCGTGCGCGCCACGCTCACCGGGTCGAAGTGCGCCGCCTCCACCAGCACGTCCGTCGTCGAGGCCGAGACCTCCGACGACTCGCCGCCCATGACGCCCGCGAGGCCCAGCACGCGCGAGCCGCGGGCGCCGTCCGGGGAGTCCGTGATGAGCAGGTCCTGGGCGTCCAGCGCGCGGTCGACGTCGTCGAGCGTCGTCAGTCGCTCCCCCGGCGCCGCGCGCCGCACCACGACCGGCGCGGCGACCGCCGCCAGGTCGTAGGCGTGCAGCGGCTGCCCGAGGTCCAGCATCACGTAGTTGGTGACGTCGACGGCCAGCGAGATCGAGCGCATGCCCGACCCCTCCAGGCGACGCTTCATCCACGCGGGGGTGGGCGCCGACGGGTCGATCCCGCGCACGACCCGCGTGACGAACCGGTCGCAGCCGACGCGACCGTCGATCGGAGCGGCGTCGTCCACCTCGACGACGAACCCGTCGGGGGTCGCGGTGGGCTCCGCACCCGTGGGCAGGCCCTTGTCCGTGAACGCGGCGCCCGTGGAGTGCGCGTACTCGCGCGCCACCCCGCGGTAGCTGAACGCGTACCCGCGGTCCGGGGTCACGTTGATCTCCAGGACCTCGTCGCCGAGACCGAGGAGCTCCGTGGCCGACTGCCCGGGGGTGAGGTCGGCCTCCGCGAACCCGGCCCGCGTCAGCACGAGGATGCCGTCGTGGTCGTCGCCGATGCCGAGCTCGCGCACCGAGCAGATCATGCCGTCCGAGGTGTGGCCGTACGTCTTGCGGGCCGCGATGGCGAAGCCGCCGGGCAGCACCGTGCCCGGCAGGGAGACCACGACCAGGTCGCCCACACCGAAGTTGTGCGCGCCGCACACGACGCCGCGCGCCCCGCCGGGCGGGACGTCGGCGTCGTCGACGCCCTTGATCTGCGTCGCGTTGTGCTCCGGGCCGACGTCGACCAGGCACCAGTTGATCGTCTTGCCGTTCTTCTGCGGCTCGGGCGTCATCGCCAGGACGCGACCCACCACCAGCGGGCCGGTGACGGCCGCCGCGTGGATCTCCTCCTCCTCCAGCCCGACCCGCACGAGGTCGGCGGCGAGCTGCTCCGTGGTCAGGTCCGCCGGCAGCTCGACGTGGTCGGCCAGCCAGTCAGCAACGATGCGGGGCATCAGATCTCCGTCCCGAACTGCGTGGAGAAGCGCACGTCGCCCTCCACCATGTCGTGCATGTCAGCGATGGAGTGGCGCAGCATCAGCGTGCGCTCGATCCCCATCCCGAAGGCGAAGCCCGAGTACTCCTCGGGGTCCACCCCGGCGGCGCGCAGGACGTTCGGGTGGACCATGCCGCAGCCGCCCCACTCGATCCAGCCCGCGCCGCCCTTCTTCTGCGGGAACCACAGGTCCATCTCGGCGCTCGGCTCCGTGAACGGGAAGAACGCCGGCCGCAGCCGCGTCCGGGCCTCCGGGCCGAACATCGCCCGGGCGAACGCGTCGAGCGTCCCCACGAGGTTCGCCATCGTCAGGCCCTTGTCGACCGCCAGACCCTCGACCTGGTGGAACACCGGGGTGTGGGTCGCGTCGAGGGCGTCCGTGCGGAAGGTCTTGCCCGGGACCGCGACGTACAGGGGCACGCCGCGCGCCAGCATCGAGCGCGCCTGGACCGGCGAGGTGTGCGTGCGCAGCACCAGGTTGTTCGGCTCGCCGGACGGCGACTGCGCGTAGAACGTGTCCTGCATCTGCCGCGCCGGGTGGTCCGGGCCGAAGTTCAGGGCGTCGAAGTTGAACCACTCCGCCTCGACCTCCGGGCCGTCGGCGATCTCCCAGCCGAGGCCCACGAAGAAGTCCGCGACACGCTCCTGGACGAGCTCGATCGGGTGCCGCGCGCCCTGGGGCGCCCGGTGCACGGGGAGCGTCACGTCGACCGTCTCGGTCTGAAGGACCCGGGCGTCGCGCTCCGCCTCGAGCTCGGCCTGCCGGGCCGCGAACGCCTGGTTCAGCCGCGCCCGGCGCGGGCCGACGTTCTTGCCCGCCTGCGCCTTGTCCGGACCGGGCAGCGCGCCGATCGCCCGGTTGGCGAGCGCCAGGGCGCTGCGGTCACCGGTGTGACGGGTACGGACGTCCTTGAGGGCGTCGAGGTCCGACGCCGCGGCGACGTCGGCCAGCGCGGCGTCGACGGCGGCGTCGAGCGCGGTGACGTCCAGCGGGTCGGGAAGTGGTGCGGGCGCGGACATGCGAGCCTTCCTGGAGGTCGGTGGGGCGGCAGGCTCAGTCTAGGTGGCCTCGCAGGGGGACGCGGGCCACCACCGCGTGGGCAGGACCACCCGCACGCCCCTCACCGAGCCGTGACGAGACGACCAGGACCTCGCCGACCGTCCACAGCGGCCCGCGGTACACCGACAGGGCGCGCGACCACCGGCCGAACGGCGACGTCGGCACACCCTCCGGCTCCCCCCGGCGCCGACGTCGACGCTCCCGGGCGCGGTCCGCGCCCACGACGGACGCGGACGCTCGCGCGACGGTGAGGTGCGGACGCCCGGACGCGCGGTCCGCGCCGGGGACGCCGGTCTCGTCCGCCACCTCGTCGGTGTGCCGGGCGAGGGAGCGCAGCGCGTGGACGTCACCGCCGAGGCCGACCCACAGCGTCCGACCCCCGAAGGTGCCGCTGCCCGCCAGGGCGAGGTCGAAGGACCGAACGCCCGCGACGGCCTCGGCGAGGGTGTCGACGTAGCCGTCGACCGCGCCGTCGGGGACGTCGCCGTGGAACGCGAGGGTCACGTGCCGCTGCTCGCGCGGCACCCAGCGCAGCCCCGCGCCGGGATCGGCGACGGCCGCACCGCCGACGCCACCGAGGGCGCCGTCGAGATGGTCCAGGGACTCCGGGGACGGGTAGACCGCCGTGAAGAGACGCACGCCGGGATGCTAGCGGCCGGCTCCGTCAGCGCTGGGCGCGGCCGGAGGCGTACAGGCAGACGGTGGCCGCGGTCGCCAGGTTGAGCGACTCCGCGCGGCCCCGGATCGGGACGCGCACGACGGCGTCCGCCAGCGCCCGGTCGGTCGCGGGCAGACCCCAGGCCTCGTTGCCGAACACCCACGCGGTGGACGCGGCGAGGTCGGGCGTCCCCGCCGGGCGGACGGCGGCCGGACCCGCCACGTCGAGGAGGTCGTCGAGGTCGTGGTCACCCACGCCGTCGGCGGCCAGCACCGTGCAACCGGCGGCCCGGAGGGCCGCCACCGTGTCGGCCAGCGACGGGCCCGTCACCACCGGCAGGTGGAACAGGGACCCGGCGGTGGAGCGCACCACCTTGGGGTTGTGCACGTCGACGCTCTCGCCGGCGAGCACCACGACGTCCGCGCCGGCGGCGTCCGCGGCGCGGATCACGGTGCCGGCGTTGCCCGGGTCCCGCACCGTGGCCAGCACGGCGACGAGCAGGGGCCGGCCCGCGGCCCGCCGGGCGGCGGACAGCTCGTCGACCGTGTCCGCCAGCGCCCACGACCGGGCCCGGACCACCGCCAGGACGCCCTGGGCGTCCGGGCTCATGGCGTCCAGCACCTCGGGCGTGCCGACGTGGACCCGCAGCCCCGCATCGAGCGCGGCGTCGAGGATCTCGTCGTAGCGCGCCGCGGCAGGCTCGGTGAGGTAGACGTCCCGGACGTCGGCGGCGGCGTGCCGCACGGCTTCACGGACGCCCTGCGGGCCCTCGACGAGCAGCTGACCGTGCTTGGAACGCGCAGGACGCCCGGACAGCGCCCTGACCTGCTTGACCCGGTCCGCCCGCGGGTTGGCGAGCGTGAGGTCGGGGATGCGGTGCATCGAGGTCAGGGGTGTCCGGGCGTCCGGGGGTGCGACGCGGCTGCTCAGGCAGCCTTGGGCGCGTTGACGTCCTCGGGGAGGGCGTCCTTCGCGACCTGGACCAGCGCGTTGAACGCGGCGATGTCGTTGACGGCCAGCTCCGCGAGGAGACGGCGGTCGACCTCGACCTCAGCGGCCTTGAGGCCCTGGATGAGGCGGTTGTAGGTCAGACCCTGCGCGCGGGCCGCAGCGTTGATGCGCTGGATCCACAGCTTGCGGAAGTCGCCCTTCTTGGCCTTCCGGTCGCGGTACGAGTAGACGAAGGAGTGGGTGACCTGCTCCTTGGCCTTCCGGTACAGGCGCGAACGCTGGCCGCGGTAACCGGCGGCGCGCTCGAGGGTCGTACGGCGCTTCTTGTGGGCGTTGACAGCCCGCTTCACGCGTGCCACGTGATGCTCCTTGCAGTTCGGGTCGGTCGGTGGCCTCGGCGGGTCGGACCCGCCGGAAGACTCACTTGCCGAGCAGCTTCTTGATCTTCTTGACGTCCGCCGGCGCGACCTCCTGGTCGACAGCGAGGCGGCGGGTGCGACGGGTCGACTTGTGCTCGAGCAGGTGGCGGCGGTTGGCCTGCTCGCGCATGACCTTCCCCTTGCCGGTGACCCGGAAGCGCTTCTTGGCGCCGGAGTGCGTCTTGTTCTTCGGCATGACTGCCGTCTCTCCTCATGTCGGTCGCCCGCCCGTGGGGGGCGGGGACGTGGTGCTGACCGTGGCCGGTGCGCCGACCCGGTGTCAGATGGGCTGTGGCCTCAGGCCCGGGGGCCCGGGCGGGGTGCCGGTCGCGGCGCGGGCCGCGGGGTCGCCGGGCGCGGGGTCGCCGCGCGCGGCGTGGCGGGACGCGCGGCCGGAGCGGCGGCGGCCGGCGCGGCGGCGGCGGCCGGAGCCTTGGCGGCCGGGGCCTTGGCGCGGGGAGCCGGGGCGGGCTTCTCCTCGACGGCGGGCTCGGGCGCGGCCTCCGGCGCGGGCTCCGGCTCGACGGCCGCGGGCTCCGGCTCGACGGCCGCGGGCTCGACGGCCTCGACCTCGACGGCGGGCTCTGCCACGGCGTCGGTCACCGGCTCGGTCACGTCGTCGCTCGTGACCTCGTCCGCGGGCTCGTCCGTACGGGCGCGGGCCTCGGCCTTGACCTCGGACTTCGTCTTGCGCTGGGCGTTGACCTCGGCGGAGCGCTGGCGCTGCTCGACCTTGGCCTCGGCCTTCTTCTTCACCGGGCCCAGGACCATCGTCATGTTGCGACCGTCCTGCTTCGGCATCGACTCCACGAAGCCGAGCTCCGAGACGTCGTCCGCGAGGCGCTGCAGCAGGCGCACGCCCATCTCCGGGCGGGACTGCTCACGACCACGGAACATGATCATGACCTTGACCTTGTCGCCCGCCGACAGGAAGCGCACGACGTGGCCCTTCTTGGTCTCGTAGTCGTGCGGGTCGATCTTCAGGCGGAACCGGATCTCCTTGAGCAGGGTGTTCGCCTGCTTCCGGCGCGCCTCGCGCGCCTTCATGTCCGACTCGTACTTGAACTTCCCGAAGTCCATGAGCTTGCAGACCGGCGGACGGGCGTCCGGGGCGACCTCGACCAGGTCGAGGTCGGCGTCCTGGGCAAGCTTCAGGGCGACTCCCGTGGCGACCACGCCGACCTGTTCCCCGCCCGGGCCGATGAGCCGGACCTCGGGAACGCGGATCCGGTCGTTGATGCGAGGCTCGCTGATGGTGGTGCTCCTTGAACTCGTGGTGAGACCGCCGAGAAACGAGGAAGGCCCCCGTCCTGGGTGCAAGACGGAGGCCATCACTACCGGGCGCACGTCGGCCGGGGCCGTCGTGCGACAAGGACGACGAAGGACGCCGTCCGACCGGACCCGGCCCCTGTCGGCGCGCTGCGCCCGTCGGGACTCGGGTGGGATGATCTCCACTTGCGACACCCGTCCGCCAGGCGGTCGGGTCGGTCAGTTCCCCAGGCTAGCACGGACCCGCTGCGGGCCGGCAGGCGTCGCGGGGTCGATCCGGTGTCAGGTCCGTCACGCGCACGGTCCGCCGCCGGCCAGGTCCTCCCGCACGCGCGAGGTGCCAAGATGGTCCCATGAGCTCCGCCACCACCGAACCCGGCGACGCGAACGCCGCCACCCGCGACATCGCGGACGTCGCCGCCGTCGAGGTCATCACCACCGCCGCCGTGCACCTCATGAGCGCCGCCGCCGTGAAGTGCGGCCTCGCGGACGACGCCGACGCCCGGGACCACCTCGACCTCGACGAGGCCCGCAAGCTGATCACCGCCCTCGCCGCGCTCGTCACGGCGTCCGCGCCGGACATCGGCAACCAGCATGCCCGCTCCCTGCGCGACGGGCTGCGCTCCCTGCAGCTCGCGTTCCGCGAGGCGTCCGTCATCCCCGACGCCCCGGGCGAGGGACCGGGCGAGAAGTACACCGGCTCCGTCGTCTGACATGGCCGAGCCGACGCCGACCCCGGCGCCCGCGTCCGTCGACGCGGCACCCGCCCCCGCCGGGCGGCGTCGGCCGGGGCGCCGGGCGGCCGTCCTGGCCGGGGTCCTCGCCGTCGCCCTCGTCGCGGCGCTGGTCCTGGCGGCCTTCCTGTGGCGCAGCACCGACGCGTGGCAGGGGCACTCCGCGGCCTGGGAGGGCAAGGCCCGCGACCACGCCGAGCAGGTGGCCGGCCTGGAGGTCGAGCTCGAGGGCACCCGCACCGACCTCGCCGTCACCCGGGACCAGCTCGCCACCGCGACGGCCCGCATCACCGAGCTCGCCGACGAGAAGGCCCAGCTCGGCGACGAGCAGGTCGTCGCCGAGCAGTACCTCGACTACCAGCGGCGCGTGAGCGAGGCGGCGGGCGGAGTCGCCACCGCGCTGGGGCACTGCACCGCCGCGCAGTCCCAGCTCATCGGCTACCTCGGCAACCGTGACGCCTACGACCCGGCCGACCTCGACCGGTTCGCCGGCGACGTCCAGGCCCTGTGCGACGAGGCGAACGAGGCCAACACCCGGCTCCAGCAGGAGCTCGCGCAGTGAGGGCCGCGGCGCGGATGACGCGGTCGGGCGCCACGGCCGCCGCCCTGCTCGCCCTGGCGGCCTGCTCCGCGCTGCCCGAGATGCCTCCGCCCGTCCCGGACGACATCGTGCCCAGCGCCGCCGCTCCCGAGTTCGAGGACGGGGCCACCGAGAACCTGTCCCCCGACGGCTTCGACACCGTGCAGCGCATGGCCGTGCGGGTGCGCAACGTCGGCTGCGACGCCCTGTCGACGGGGTCGGGGTTCGCGATCGACGAGCACACCCTCATCACCAACCGGCACGTCGTGGCGGGCAACGAGTCCTTGCAGGTCAGCACCTACGACGGGCGGGACATCGACGTCGCCGCCGCGAGCGCGGCCGAGCTGGCCGACCTCGCGCTGGTGCGCACGCAGGACCCCCTGCCGTCCTTCCCCGACGTGTCGGCCCAGGACCCGGTCACGGGCGACGAGGTGACGGTCGTCGGCTACCCGTCGGGCGGGCGCCTGACCGTCACCACCGGGCAGGTGGTCGGCAGCACCACCGACCCCCTGCACGAGAACCTCGGCGAGGTGCTCGTCACCGACGCCGTCGTGGAGCCCGGGTCGTCGGGGTCGGCCGTCCTCGACGACGGCGGCGAGGTCATCGGGGTCGTGTACGCGAAGACCTCCGACGGCCGCTCCCTCGTGGTGCCGGCCTCCACGCTGCGGGACCTGCTCGCCGACTCCGCGGCGTTCACGGACCTGCCGCCCTGCTGAGCGGGTCGCTCAGCGGGCGGCCCCGATCCGCAGCTCCAGGGAGTCGACACGGTCGGCGACGACCTTCGCGGCGGCGAGCCGGGCGTTGACCTGACCCAGCACGGTGTCCAGCCCGGCCCGGTCCAGACCGGGGTCGAGGGCGAGGACGACGGCGACCTCGGCCGTGCGGCCGGGTTCGGCGTGGGCGCGCACCACGTGCTGCACGGGCGCTGCGGCGTCGGCGATCGCCCGGGCGACGTCGGCGTCGACGGTCAGGCCGTCGGCCGTCGGCACGAGCGCGGGCCGCCAGGTCTGCCCCTGGGCGAGCGCCCACACGGCGGGCCGCGGGACCAGCACGGTCACGGGGCCGGCCGGGTCGAGCACGAGCAGCGCCCACTTCTCCGCGACGGCGGACAGCGCGGCGCGGGTCGCCTCGACGGGCACCGGCCGGGCATCGCGACGCCACGCCTGCATCGCGGCCACGGAGCTGAAGACCGGCAGGGCCCGGCGTCCGTCGGGCGCCTCGAGCGCCACGACGCCCGCGGACGCCTCCTTGTCGACCTCCAGGGCGGACCCGGCGTGCTCGACCGTCGCGGTCTGCTCGACCTCGGCGAGCACGGGCACGAGCACCCGCGTCGCGGCGAGCCGCGCGACGACGTCCCGCAGCGGCGTCGTCCCGGTACGGAACCCGTCGAGGAGCCGGACGAGCTCGGCGTCCGCCGAGCCGTCGTCGCCGGCGAACTGGCTGGTGGGCTGGATCGACCTCACGGCCGGCCCGCCACGTCGAGCGCCTCCGGCAGCGTGAACGCGCCCGCGTAGAGCGCCTTGCCCACGACGGCACCCTCGACGCCGTCGGCGACCAGGGTGCGCAGCACCTCCAGGTCGGCGAGCGACGAGATGCCGCCGGACGCGACGACCTTCGCGGGCGTGCGGGCGGCGACCTCGCGCAGGAGCTCGACGTTCGGGCCGCGCAGCGTGCCGTCCTTCGTCACGTCGGTGACGACGTAGCGGGCGCACCCGGCCTCGTCGAGGCGGGCCAGCACCTCCCAGAGATCGCCGCCCTCCTTCGTCCAGCCGCGGGCGGCGAGCGTCGTGCCGCGCACGTCCAGACCGACGGCGACGGCGTCGCCGTGCTCGGCGATGATCCGGGCGGTCCACTCCGGGTCCTCCAGCGCGGCGGTCCCGATGTTGACCCGGCGCGCGCCGGTGGCGAGCGCCCGCTCGAGCGAGGCGTCGTCCCGGATGCCCCCGGACAGCTCGACCTGGACGTCGAGGTCCGCCACGACGCGCGCGAGCAGCTCGGCGTTGGAGCCGCGGCCGAACGCGGCGTCGAGGTCCACGAGGTGGATCCACTCCGCACCGCCGGACTGCCAGTCCAGCGCCGCCGACAGGGGGTCGCCGTACGAGGTCTCCGAGCCGGCCTCGCCCTGGACGAGGCGCACGGCCTGCCCGTCGGCGACGTCGACGGCGGGCAGCAGCACGAGGCGTTCGGTCATCAGCGGGGTACTCCAGTCGGTGTCGGCGGGGGCGCTCACAGGGAGCGCACCCAGTTCTCGAGCAGGGTGGCGCCGGCGTCGCCGGACTTCTCGGGGTGGAACTGCGTGGCGGACAGCGGGCCGTCCTCGACGGCGGCCACGAACCGGACGGCGCCGCCGTCGGGCCCGTGCTCCGCCCACGTGACGCGCGGCGGCGTGTAGCGGGGGTCGGCGGCCTCGTCGTGGCCCTGGGCGAAGGTCTGCGCGCCGTAGGAGTGCACGAAGTAGAACCGCTCGTCCTCGACGCCGCGGAACAGGGTGGAGCCCGAGGCGGCGTCGACGCCCGACCAGCCCATGTGGGGGACGACCGGGGCGTCGAGGTGCTCGACGACGCCGCGCCACTCCCCCAGGCCCTCGGCGCGCACGCCGTGCTCGACGCCCGCGTCGAACATGACCTGCATGCCGACGCAGATGCCCAGCACCGGGCGGCCGCCGGCGAGGCGGCGGTCGACGACCTGGTCGCCGCGCACCGCACGCAGCCCCTCCATGCACGCGGCGAACGCGCCGACGCCGGGCACGACGAGCCCGTGCGCCTCGGCCGCGGCGTCCCGGTCGGCCGTCAGCTCGACGTCCGCGCCGACGCGCTCCAGCGCCCGCACGGCGGAGCGCACGTTGCCGAACCCGTAGTCGAGGACGACGACGCGGGGGCGACCGTCGACGCGCGGCAGCGGCACGGGCCGCGGGTTGAGGTCCGCGGCCGCGCCGCCCGACGGCAGCAGCTCGGGGACGTCGGTGCTCATCACTTCTTCTTCCGCGCGCGCCGCGAGACGGCGGAGAGCATCCGCACCGCCTTGAGCCGTCCGATGCCGGCCGACGGCACGACCCCGGGGAGGTCCGCGACGGTCAGGTGACCCGTGACGAGGTCCTCCAGCGCCTCGGGCGCGCCACCGAGCACGAGGCCCGGCGGGAGCTCGCCCTCGTCGACACCGTCCGCCCAGCGGTGGCAGCTGAGCTGCTCGCCCCGGCGGGTGACGAGGATGAGCGGGACACCCTTGACCACCTGGGAGATCTGCGCGGCGGCCCGCTGGGGCAGACCCTCCGAGCGGTCGCGCAGGACGGCGAGGGCGCCCACGGGCGTCGGGACGGCGTCCACGTCGATCTCCGCCAGCGCGCAGGCGGCCGCGAGCGCCTCGGCGTCCGCGACCTGCGTGATGAGGGCGGCGAGGTCCGGCTCGGCGGACCCGGTGAGTGCCGAGAGGTCGTCCGGGACCTGGAGGTCGGCGGGCGCCTCGGGCAGGTCCGGCTGGTCGTTCGCGGGGTCGGTCACCCTACAGCGCTCCCTTGGTGGACGGGATGCCCTCGACGCGGGGGTCGAGGGCGACGGCGGCTCGCAGCGCGCGGGCGAGAGCCTTGAACTGGGCCTCCACGACGTGGTGCGGGTCGCGGCCCGCGAGCACGCGCACGTGGAGGCAGATGTCGGCGTGGTGGGCGATCGACTCGAGCACGTGCCGGGTCAGCGAGCCCGTGAAGTGGCCGCCGATCAGGTGGTACTCCTGCCCTGCGGGCTCGCCGGTGTGGACGAGGTAGGGCCGGCCGGAGACGTCGACGACGGCCTGGGCGAGCGCCTCGTCGAGCGGCACGAGGGCGTCGCCGAACCGGGAGATGCCCTGCTTGTCGCCGAGCGCCTGCTTGAGGGCCTGACCGAGGACGATCGCGGTGTCCTCGACGGTGTGGTGGGCGTCGATGTGGGTGTCGCCGGTGGCCCGGACCGTGAGGTCGATGAGCGAGTGCTTGCCCAGGGCGGTGAGCATGTGGTCGTAGAACGGCACCGAGGTCGAGATGTCGGTGCGGCCGGTGCCGTCGAGGTCCAGCTCGACGACGACGGTGGACTCGCTCGTGGCGCGCTCGATGCGTGCGGTACGGCCTGCCATCACTGCTCCTTCTGGGCGGTCTCGGCGACGACGTCGGTCAACGCGTCCTGGAACGACCGGGTCTCGGCGGGTGTTCCGACCGAGACCCGCAACCAGCCGTCGGGGCCGGTCTCGCGGATGAGGACGCCACGGTCCAGCAGGCCCTGCCAGACGGCGTGCCGGTCGGCGAAGGTGCCGAACAGCACGAAGTTGGCGTCGGTGTCGGCGACCTGGAGCGGGCGTCCGCCGACCTGCTGGTCGCGCAGCCACGTCACCAGGTCGTCGCGCTCGGCGCGCAGGTCGGCGACCTGGCCGAGCAGCTCGTCGCGGTGCGCGAGCGCGGCGCGGGCGGCCGCCTGCGTGACGGCGGACAGGTGGTAGGGGAGGCGTACGACGCGCAGCGCGTCGACGAGCGCGGCGGACGCGGCGAGGTAGCCGAGCCGCAGCCCGGCGGCGGCGAACGCCTTGGACATGGTGCGGGTGACGGCCAGGTGGGGGTGCGCGTCGAGCAGCTCGAGCGCGGAGGGCACGCCCTCGCGCCGGAACTCGGCGTACGCCTCGTCGACGACGACCACGGCCGGGATCCGTGCCGCGGCCTCCAGGACGGCCTCGACGGTGCTCGGCGGCAGCGCCGTGCCGGTGGGGTTGTTGGGGCTGGCGAGCAGGATCACCGACGGCCGCTCGGCCTCGATGGTGGCGACGGCGTGCGCGGGGTCCAGGGTGAAGTCCTCGGCGCGGCGGCCGGTGACCCAGCGGGTGTGCGTGTCGCGCGCGTACTCCGGGTACATGGAGTAGGTCGGGGCGAAGGACAGCGCGGTGCGCCCCGGCCCGCCGAACGCCTGCAGCAGGTGCAGCATGACCTCGTTGGAGCCGTTGGCCGCCCACACCTGCGCCGGGTCGAGGCGGACCCCGGACTCGACGGCCAGGTAGTCGGCGAGGTCGGCGCGCAGGGCCGAGAAGTCACGGTCGGGGTAGCGGTTGAGCTCGCGCGCGGCGTCCGCGACGTACCGGGAGATCGTGGCGACGACGGCGTCGGAGGGGGCGTACGGGTTCTCGTTGACGTTGAGCCGCACGGGCACGTCGAGCTGCGGGGCGCCGTAGGGCACCTCGTCGGCGAGCTCGGGGCGCAGCGGCAGCGCCGGAGCGTCGGGGGTGATCACCCGCCCAGTCTACGAACCCCGTGGGCCGTCGTCGTCGGTCGTCCGCAGGCCGGGCACCGCGCGCGGGTGCGAACCGCGGGCGCAGGCCACGCCCGGCCACCTGCCGGGCCCCGCAGGGTGAGCAGCCTCACGGTCCGGCACGCCCGCGACGACGGGGTGAGGGAGCCGGCCCGACGGCACGGGGCTCAGGCGACGACGACGTCCCCGTCGACGACCTCGACGGGCACCTCGCCGAGCGGTTCGGGAGCGGGGCCGGACTGGACGGCCGCGTCGGTCAGGGCGAAGGTCGACCGGTGGCACGGGCACTCCAGGACGCCGTCGCCCGGGAGCACCGTGCACCCCTGGTGGGTGCACACCGCGCTGAACACGTGCACCTCCCCCTCGACGGGCTGGGTGACCAGCACCTCCACGCCGCCGACCTGGCCGGACACCGCGCCGCCGACGGGCACGTCGGCCAGCGCCACGACGACCTGGCCCGCCGCGCCCGACGCCTCGTCGACCGACGCCCCGGGATCGGTGCCCTCGGAGCACGCCACGAGGGCACCGCCCACCACGACCGCGCCGGTGGTCGCGGTGACCCCTCGCAGCAGGTCGCGGCGGGAGCAGCAGGAGGTGGTCAGGACGGTGGCGGCGGTGTCGGTCATGGGGGCTCCTCGGCGGGGCTGCGGACGACGGACGGCACGCTGCGGTGGCAGCATGTCCATCATGGATGCAGATGCCCCGAGGCGGCCAGCGACCGGCGCGGGCGCGCCGCGCCCGGCGCGGGTCTGGCGGGCGGTGTCGGCGGCGGGCGTGCTCGTCTCGGCGATCGTGCACCTCGTCCTGTGGTTCGACGGCTACCGCGACATCGCGCTGGTGGGCCCGCTGTTCCTGCTCAACGCGGTGGGCGGCCTCGTGCTGTCCGTGCTGCTGGTGACGTGGCCGCACTGGCTGCCGCTCGTCGGGGCGATCGGGTTCGGGGTCGCGACCCTCCTGGCGTTCGTCGGGTCCGCCGCCTTCGGGCTGCTCGGCATCTCCGCGACCTTCTTCGGGACGAACGAGCTGATCGCCGCGGTCGCCGAGGTCGCGGCCGTCGTGGGGGCGACGGTGGCGCTGCTCCGCGAGCAGGCGCGCTGACCTGTGGAGAGCGCCTGCGCCGTGTCCCCGGCAGCGCCTACGATCGCCCGGTGACCTCTTCCGACGACCCGTACGCGGACCTCGAGCCCACCTGGACCGACGCGGACGTCCCGCCGGACGACGACGTCCCCCCGCCGCCGCCGGAGGACGTGCCCGGCCCGGTCGTCGAGGACGCCCCGGTCGCACCGGCGCGTCCGGCGGCCGGCTCGCCGTCGGGTGCGCAGCAGGCGGCGCCCCGAGACGACCGCGCCGACGCGACGCGCCGGGCGAAGCTCGCGATGCTGCGCGGCCTCATGGACACCGCCGGCGGCGAGGGCGGGACCCTGCGCGAGCAGGCCACCGTCGCCCTGCGCGGCCTGGTCGGCCGCGACGACGTCGAGCTGCGCGACGACCAGTGGCGGGCGATCGAGGCGCTGGTCGCGTTCCACCGCCGTGCGCTCGTCGTGCAGCGCACCGGCTGGGGCAAGTCGGCGGTGTACTTCGTCGCGACCAGCCTGCTGCGGGCCCGCGGTGCGGGTCCGACGGTCATCGTCTCGCCGCTGCTGGCGCTCATGCGCGACCAGATCGCCGCCGCCTCGCGCGCCGGGATCCGCGCCGTCACGATCAACTCCGCCAACGTCACCGAGTGGGACGCGATCCACGCCCGGATCGCGGCGGGCGAGGTGGACGTGCTGCTCTGCTCCCCCGAGCGGCTGAACAACCCGGCGTTCCGCGACGAGGTGCTGCCGCGGCTCGCCGCCGACGCGGGACTCGTCGTCGTCGACGAGGCGCACTGCATCTCCGACTGGGGCCACGACTTCCGCCCCGACTACCGGCGCATCCGCACCCTCCTGGCCGACCTGCCGCCCGGCATCCCGGTGCTGGCCACCACGGCCACCGCGAACGAGCGCGTCACCCGGGACGTCGCCGAGCAGCTCGCGGTGCCCGGCGAGGGTGTGGGGGGCGAGGCCGTCGCCCTGGCCACGAACGACGACGTGCTCGTGCTCCGCGGCGCCCTCGACCGGGAGTCGCTGCACCTGGCCGTCCTCGAGCTGCGCGACCAGCCGACCCGCGTGGCGTGGCTCGTGGAGGCGCTGCAGGAGATCGACGGGTCCGGCATCGTCTACTGCCTCACCGTGTCGGCCGCGGAGGAGGTCGCCGCGCAGCTGCGGACCGCCGGCCTCGCCGTCGCCTCGTACACCGGCCGCACCGACCCGACGCAGCGCGAGCAGCTGGAGGAGGACCTCAAGGAGAACCGCGTCAAGGCGCTGGTCGCGACGTCGGCCCTCGGGATGGGGTTCGACAAGCCGGACCTGGCGTTCGTCGTGCACCTCGGCGCGCCGTCGTCGCCCATCGCCTACTACCAGCAGGTGGGTCGCGCCGGTCGCGGCGTGGACGACGCCGTCGTGGTGCTGCTGCCCGGGCACGAGGACACCGCGATCTGGGAGTGGTTCGGGTCGCAGGCGTTCCCCGCCGAGGACCAGGTGCGCGCCACCCTCGCAGCGCTGACGCAGACCGGCGAGACCATGTCGACCGCCACGCTGGAGACGTACGTCGACCTCAAGCGGTCCCGGTTGGAGACGATGCTCAAGGTGCTGGACGTCGACGGTGCCGTGCGCCGCGTCCAGGGCGGGTGGGTCGCCACGGGCGAGCCGTGGGTCTACGACGCCGCCCGCTACGGTCGCGTCGAGGAGACCCGGCACGCCGAGCAGCAGGCCATGCGCGACTACGTCGCGACCGACGGCTGCCGCATGCGGTTCCTGCGCGCCCAGCTCGACGACCCGGCGCTGCCGGACGGGTGGACGTGCGGGCGCTGCGACCGCTGCGGCGGCGTGACCCTCCCGCCGCCCCCGGACGCCGAGACCGTGGCCAGCGCCCGCGAGGAGATGGACCGCCCCGGTGTCGAGGTGGAGCCCCGCAAGATGTGGCCCTCCGGTCTCGCGACGCTCGGCCTCGACCTCAAGGGCAAGATCCCCGACGGCGAGCGGGCCGAGGTCGGCCGGGCCGTCGCGCGCTTCGACGGCCTCGGCTGGTCGGGGCCGGTGCGCGAGCTCTTCGCCCCGCGGACCCCGGACGGGGAGACGCCGGCCGCGCTGCGCACCGCCGCGGCCCGCGTGCTGGACGACTGGTCGGCGATCCGCGGCGAGGCCCCCGAGGACGGCGAGGCGCCGCTCCTCGTCGAGGGGGTCGTCGCCGTGCGGTCGGTGACCCGGCCCCAGCTCACCTACCACCTGGCGAACGGGCTGGCCTCCTACCTGGGCGTCCCGCTCATCGGGGCCGTCGGTCCGGTCCCCGGCTCCGAGGAGCCGGGCCGGCACGACGTCAACTCCGCCCAGCGGCTCGCCGGGGTCGCCCGGCGTCTGCGCCTCGAGCTCGGCGAGGGCGCGCTCGCCGGCCTGCCCGGCCGCCGGGTGCTCCTCGTCGACGACTGGACCGAGTCCGGCTGGACCCTGACGGTGGCCGCACGGCTGCTGCGCCAGGCCGGTGCGGCCGGCGTGCACCCGTTCGTGCTCGGCGTGCGCTGAGGCGGGAAGCTCAGCCGTCGAGGAGTCCCCGGACGTCCTCGGCGGCGAGCGCACCCGCGAAGGTCCCGGCGTCGTCGTCGACCACCGCGTCGAACAGCGCGGCCTTGCGCGCGGCGAGCGCCATGACCTTCTCCTCGATGGTGTCCGCCGCGACCAGACGGGTGACCACGACGTGGCGGGTCTGGCCGATGCGGTGGGTGCGGTCGACGGCCTGGGCCTCGGCCTGCGGGTTCCACCACGGGTCGAGCAGGTAGACGTAGTCGGCCTCGGTGAGGTTGAGCCCGAACCCGCCCGCCTTGAGGCTGATGAGGAACACCGGGGCGTCACCCGCCTTGAACCCGGCGATGACGTCGGCGCGGTTCCGCGTCGACCCGTCGAGGTAGGCGTACCCGAGCCCGGCGGCGTCGAGACGATCGGCGACGCGCCGCAGGAACGACGTGAACTGGCTGAACACCAGCACCCGGTGCCCCTCGGCCGCGATCTCGGGGAGCTGCTCGGTGAGCAGGTCGAGCTTCGCCGAGCCGGTCCGGGCGTAGGCGTCGTCGACGAGCGACGCGTCGAGCGCGAGGCGCCGCAGCGTCGTCAGGGACCGGAAGATCGCGACCCGGTTGGCCTCGAAGTCCTCCAGCAGCCCGAGCAGCCGCTGCCGCTCGCGCTGGAGGTGCGTGTCGTAGATCTTGCGGTGGTCCGCGGTGAGCGGGACCCGCAGCACCTGCTCGGTGCGCTCCGGCAGCTCCGGGGCGACCTGCTCCTTGGTGCGGCGGAGCATGAGGGGGCGGATGCGTCGCTTGAGCCGTCCGAGGGCACGGTTGCCCGCCGCGACGACGGCCGGGTCGTCGTCGGACGCCGCCGCGGCCACGGGGCGCACGGTCTCGAGCCGGAACCTCGCGAGCGACGGGTACAGGCCGGGCGCGACGACGGCGAGGATCGCCCAAAGCTCGGTGAGGTCGTTCTCCAGCGGCGTGCCGGTGACGGCGAGCTTGAACGGCGCGTCCGTGGCGCGGGCCACCCGGTTCGCGCGGGTGCGGGGGTTCTTCGCGAACTGCGCCTCGTCGAGCAGCAGGCCGGACCAGGCCAGCTGGGTGTACGCCGGGTCGAGACGGTGCACGGCGTAGGAGGTGACGACGACGTCGGCCCCGGCGGCGAGGTCGGCGAGCGAGGTCTTCCGCTTGGCGGAGGTGGTCCCCGCCGCGACGACCTTCAGCCCTGGCGTGAACCGGGCCGCCTCCAGCACCCAGTTCGCCACGACCGACGCCGGGGCGACCACGAGGAACGGCGGGGCGTCGGGCTGCTCGGCGCGGGCGTGCGCGAGGAACGTCAACGCCTCGAGCGTCTTGCCGAGGCCCATGTCGTCGGCGAGGATCCCGCCGAGGTCGTGCCGCCACAGGAACGTCAGCCACTCGAACGCCTGCCGCTGGTAGGGGCGCAGGTCGGCGTGCAGGCCGGCGGGCAGCGGCGTCGGGACCGCCTCCTCGGTGCCCGCGGCGAACGCCTGCAGGCCGGCCAGCGTGCGCCGCCAGCGGTCGTCGACGTCGACGGCGTCCGCGACGTCCTCGACGGCCCGCCACAGGTCGGCGTCGTAGCGGCTCATGCGCAGCTCGCCCGGGCGGTCGGCCAGGTCGGCGGAGTCGGCGATGAGGTCCCGCAGGCGGTTCAGCACCGGCTGGTCGAGGCGCAGCCAGGACCCGTCGACCAGCAGCAGCCGCTTCTTCCCCGTCGCCAGCGCGGTGAACAGCCGCGCGAAGGGGATGTCCTTGCCCGCGACGGTCACCGAGATCCCCAGGTCCAGCCAGTCGGACCCGCCGGACGGCGCACCGTCGACGACGACGCGCGGCTCGCCGTCGAGGTGCAGGTAGTCCGGGACGTCGCTCGTCTCCAGGCGGACGTCCGGGACGGCGGCGAGGGCGGGCAGCGCGTCGTGGGCGAGGTCGAGGGCGTCGAGCCCGCGCCACTGCTGCCGGTCGGTGTCGAAGTCGGCGAACCCCGGCACGGCGCGGACGGCCGCGACGGCCTTGTCGCGGATCTCCGTCTCGACGTCGCCGTCCCGGGTCAGGTCGTGGGCTCCCCCGCCGACCGGCACCACCCGTACCCCGTCGGCGCGGGGGTACTCCCACGCCCAGGTGAGCTCGGCCTCCTGCGGCGACGCGTACCGGGCGGTGGCGACCAGCACCGGGCGGGGCGGCGCGGGCAGGTCGACGCTGCCGTCCGTCACGACCCGCGCCAGGCGACGCAGGGCCGGCAGGTGCTCGGCGTACAGCTCGCCGACGTCGTCGGCGGGGACGTCGAGCGGACCGGCGGCGAGCAGCTCGGCGACGCCGTCGGCGGTCCGCCGGGCCGCCGGGCCGAGGTGCAGGACCGTCCGGCCGTCACCACCGTCGACGGCGTAGAACCCCGTGTCTCCCACGCACCCGAGCGGAGAGCCGGCCTCGGCGTCGAGCCCGTCGAAGCCGACCCGCGGGGTCAGACGCACGCCGGCGTCGTGGGCACCGACCTCCCAGCGGACGGCCGCGGCCCGGGCGAGCCGGACCTCGTCGCGCACGCCGTGGCCCACCAGCGGGACGCCCAGGTCGGCGGCCTCGGCGAGCAGCGGCCACACCGCCCGCCCGCCGCGCGCCAGGGGCCGCCACGCCTCCCGGGACGAGGTCTGCCCCCCGCCGAGCACGGCGCCGAGGTCCGCGAACCAGCGGCGCACCTCGGGCAGCGGCGTCGCCCGCGTGTCGGCGAACGCGTACAGGCCGCGGGCGAGGGCGTCCCACGACACCTCGGGCGCGACCTTCCATCCGTCGCGGGCCGGTGCGACCGGCCGCACGGACAG
Source organism: Isoptericola dokdonensis DS-3 (assembly GCF_001636295.1). NCBI lineage: Bacteria > Bacillati > Actinomycetota > Actinomycetes > Micrococcales > Promicromonosporaceae > Isoptericola > Isoptericola dokdonensis. The sequence goes on from NZ_CP014209.1 coordinate 994,893, forward strand.
GCCCGGGGCGGTGTCGCCGAACGCGCCGTCGAGCCGGAACCGCAGCGCCACCGGCAGCACGCCGCCCTCGGCGGCGCCGCCCGGGACGCCGGCACGGGACAGGGCCGCCAGGTGACCGCGCCAGCCGTCCTCGCCGTCGTCGCCGTCCGGGCCGCTCACGCCGCGCGAGGCGACCTCCAGCAGGACGGCCCCGACGTGCTTGCAGTCGATCCCCACCGGGCACGTGCAGGCGGAGTCCTCGAAGGCGTACCGGCCGCCGTCGACGGTGAACCAGACGCGGCAGGTGTACGGCCGGTCCGTGCTGCCCTCGACGGTCCCCCGCAGCACGAGCTCGTCGGCGTCCCAGCGCCACGACCGCACCAGTCCGGCACGCTGGTAGCCCTGCGCCCGGCGGAACGTCGTCGCGCCGACGATGCCGCCGACCACCAGCGGGTCGAGGCGGGGCGGGGCGGGCATGGGGTCCATGCTCCCACGGACCACCGACGCGACGTCGGGTGCCCGACGATCGCTTGGCACACTATTCTGCGCGGAGCCACTCCTCGCGCAGGACGCCGTGGACGACCGCGTCGTGGCGCACGCCGTCGACGACGCGCGCCCGCCGGAACCTCGCCTCCTCGACGAACCCCAGCGCGCCGGCCACCGCCGTCATCGCGTGGTTCCCCGACCAGGTCGCCAGGTCGAGGCGCACCCAGTCCGTCCGGGCGAACAGCAGGTCCGTCCAGGCCGCCAGCGCGGCCCGCCCGATCCCCCGTCCGCGCACCGCCGGGTCGTACAGCACGATCCCCGCCCGGGCCCACTGCGTCGCCTCGGACTCCCAGTACCAGCTCACGGTGCCCAGCAGGAGGTCGGTCACCGGGTCGGCGACGACCGCCCGGTGCGGCGGCAGCCCCTGGCCGTCGTCCGCCGCCTGCGTGGCGACCCGTGCCGCGAACGCCTCCGCCTCGACGTCCGTGGGGCGCGGGAAGTAGGGCCCGTCCCAGCGGTGCCAGTCGTGGTGCGGCCGCAACCACTCACGCAGCACGGGCCCGTCCGCGGGCAGGCCGGTGCGCAGCACGCACCGACCCGCGTCGAGCGGGAGCCGCACGTCAGAAGCGGCCACGGACCGCCTCGCCGTGCGCGGGCAGGTCCTCGTCGTCCGCGACGGCGACGATGCGGTCGGCCAGCTCGGCGAGCGCGTCCCGGCTGTACTCGATCACCTGCACCGACCTGAGGAAGGCGTGCACCCCGAGGCCGCTCGCGAAACGAGCCGTGCCGCCGGTGGGCAGGACGTGGTTCGACCCGGCCATGTAGTCCCCCAACGACACCGGCGAGTACGGCCCGACGAAGATCGCCCCGGCCGACGTCACGCGTTCGGCGAGCGCCGCCGCGTCGGCCGTCTGGATCTCCAGGTGCTCGGCGCCGTAGGCGTCCACGACCGCGAGGCCCTGGTCGAGGTCGTCGACGAGCACGACCGCGGACTGCGACCCGCCGAGCGCCGTGGTGACGCGCGCCGCGTGCTTCGTGGCGGACGCCATGTCGACCAGGCGCGCCTCGACGGACCCGGCCAGCTCGACCGACGGGGTCACCAGCACGGACCCGGCCAGCGGGTCGTGCTCGGCCTGGCTGATGAGGTCGAGGGCCACGTGGTCGGCGTCCGCCGTGTCGTCGGCGAGCACCGCGATCTCCGTCGGCCCGGCCTCCGCGTCGATCCCGACGACGCCCCGCACGAGGCGCTTGGCCGCCGCGACGTAGACGTTGCCCGGGCCGGTGATGACGTCGACCGGCTCGCACAGCACGTCGCCGTCGGCCGGCTCGCTGCCCGCCGCGCCGTACGCGAACATCGCGACCGCCTGGGCGCCACCGACCGCGTAGACCTCGTCGACACCGAGCAGGGCGCAGGCCGCGAGGATCGTCGGGTGCGGCAGCCCGGCCGAGTCCCGCTGCGGCGGGGACGCGACGGCGAGCGCCGGCACGCCGGCCTCCTGGGCCGCGACGACGTTCATGATCACCGACGACGGGTACACGGCCAGGCCGCCCGGCGCGTAGAGGCCGACCCGCTGCACGGGGATCCACCGCTGGCGGACCTCCGCGCCGTCCGCGAGCACGGTCGTGTGCTCCGTGGGCCGCTGCGCGGCGTGCACCGTCCGCACGCGCGCGATCGCCTCCTCCAGACCCGCCCGGACCGTCGGGTCGAGGGTCGCCAGCGCGTCGGTGAGCGCGGCCGCCGGGACCCGCACGTGCTCCGGGCGCACGCCGTCGAACCGCTCGGCCAGGTCGCGCAGGGCGGCGGCGCCGCGGGCACGGACGTCGGCGAGGATCGGGGCGACGACGCCCGTCGCCTCCTCGACGCCCAGCTCCGGACGCGGCAGCACCCCGAGCAGGTCGGCACGGGACAGGGACTGACCCCGAAGGTCGATGCGCTGGATCACCCGTCCAGTCTAGGTCGGCGGTCGCGCCCCGGGTCCGGCGTCCCGGACAATGAACGCATGGACACCCCGATCGAGGTCGAGATCCGCGACGACGTCATCCGGCTCGGCCAGTTCCTCAAGCTCGCCGGCCTCGCCGAGTCGGGCACGCACGCCCGGGACCTCGTGGCCGACGGCGACGTGCGCGTCGACGGCGAGGTCGAGACGCGGCGCGGACGTCAGCTGCAGCGCGGCGCCCGCGTGACCGTCGCGACCCCCGAGGGCGACGAGACCGCGGTCGTGGCCTGACCCGTCGGGGCGCGCCGAGCCCGTCGGCGCCGTGCCTGTCAGGAGCGCATGTACGCCGACGACATCGTGCGGTCGACCGTGACCCGCAGCACGACGCGCCGCGGGTCGTGCTCGAGCGGCCGGTAGCGCTTGGCGTACCGGCGCACGGCGTCGGCGACCTCGTCGGCGTCCTCGACGACCTCGATCGTCCCCTCGAGGGTGAGCCACCGGCCGCCGTCGACCTGGCACACCGCCACCCGGGGCGGCTCGCCGTCGGGGCCGCGTCGCCGGGCGTTCGCCGCCTTGACCGACGTGCGGCGCGTCGTGATCCGCAGCACCCCCTGCTCGGCGTCCCACGTGTAGGCCACCGGCACGACGTGCGCCGTACCGTCGGCACGGTGGGTGGTCAGGGTGGCCAGGTGCCGCTCGGTGACGAACACGAGCTGCTCGGGGTTGAGGCGCATCACGAGGGCGAGCCTACGCGGCGGCGCGGACCGACCGGCCCGTCGAGAGCTTGCGTGGGGCCGGTGGTGTCAGAACCCGAAGGACCGGTACGGCGTCACGACGCCGTCGTGCAGGTCGCGCAGGACGACCGCCTCGTGCGGGACGACGGGGGCGGGCAGCCGCACCAGCGGGAACCAGCGCAGGTCGTCCGCCTTGTCGGCCTCCTGGAGCGCGGGGGTGCCGGTCCAGCGGGTGGCGGCGAAGAAGAAGTCGACGCGCTGCTCCAGGGCCGGGCCGTGCGGGATCCCGCGGTGCTGCACGGTCAGCGGCACGACGTCGGCGGGGTCGACGACGACGCCGAGCTCCTCGCGCGCCTCGCGCACCACGGCCGCGAGCGCCGACTCCCCCGCCTCCACGTGCCCGGCGGCGCCAGCGGCCCAGTGCCCGCCCATGTACACGTCGGGGGCGCGGAGCTGGAGCAGCACCTGCCCCTCGCGCCGCAGGAACAGGTAGGCGGCGGGGATCACGCGGAACTGGTCGGCGGCGCTGCCGTCGTCCCAGGACGCCCGGCCCGGCCCTCCGGTCGCCGGCGCCCCGGCCGCGGCGGCATCCTCGGCGCGGGTCACGACAGGCACGCCGGGCCGAGGAGCGCCTTGAGGTCGCCGAACAGCGCGGGGCTCTTCTCGACCCGCAGCGTGTCGGCGGCGCGGACCACGGTCCGCTTGCCGGGCTCGGCGACGTGCACGTGCACCTCCGCGGGCCCGGGGTGGGAGACGAGCACCTCGCGCAGCCGCACCATGACGGGCTCGACGCAGCGCGTGTGCGGCACGGTGACGAGCACGGGCGCGTCGGCGACGGCGGAGGTGTCGGGCAACGTCACCTCCTGCGCCTGGAGCTGCATCTGGTCGTCGCGGCGCCGCACGCGACCCTTGAGGGTGACGACCTGGTCCTCGGCCAGCACGGTCGAGTACGCGAGGTAGGTCTCGCCGAAGAACATCACCTCGACGGCGCCCTCGAGGTCCTCGATGGTCACGGCCGCCCACGGGTTGCCGTTCTTGCTCATGCGGCGCTGCACCGAGGTGAGCAGACCGGCGACGGTCACCATGGAGCCGTCGGCGCGGGTCTCGTCGGCGTTGAGAGCGGCGATCGAGGTGTCCGCGGCGCGCGCGAGCACGTGCTCCAGGCCGGACAGCGGATGGTCGGACACGTAGAGGCCGAGCATCTCCCGCTCGAACGCGAGCCGCTGCTTCTTGTCCCAGTCCGGCAGGTCCGGCACCTCGACGGAGAACGTCACGGCGTCGTCCGCGGCGCCGCCGAAGTCCGCGAAGAGGTCGAACTGCCCCTCGGCCTCCTTGCGCTTGACCGAGATGACGGCGTCCACGGCCTGCTCGTGCACCACGAGCAGGGCGCGGCGCGGGTGCCCGAGCGAGTCGAAGGCGCCCGCCTTGATGAGCGACTCGATGGTCCGCTTGTTGCAGACGACGGCCGGGACCTTGTCGAGGAAGTCGGTGAACGACGTGAAGGCGCCCTTCTCCTCCCGGGCCGCGATGATCGCGTCGACGACGTTCGCGCCGACGTTGCGGATCGCCGTCAGGCCGAAGCGGATGTCCCGGCCGACGGCCGTGAACTTCGCCGCGGAGTCGTTGACGTCCGGCGGCAGCACCGTGATCTTCATCCGACGGCACTCGCCCAGGTAGAGCGCCATCTTGTCCTTGTCGTCCCGCACCGACTGCAGCAGACCTGCCATGTACTCGGTGGGGAACAGCGCCTTGAGGTACGCCGTCCAGTACGCGACCAGGCCGTAGCCGGCGGAGTGCGCCTTGTTGAAGGCGTACCCGGCGAACGGGACGAGCACGTCCCACACGGCCTTGATCGCGGCGTCGGAGTAGCCGCGCTCCTTGCAGCCCGCCTCGAAGTTCACGAACTCCTTGGCCAGCACCTCGGGCTTCTTCTTGCCCATCGCGCGGCGCAGCAGGTCGGCCTGGCCGAGCGTGTACCCGGCGAGGATCTGCGCGGCGCGCTGCACCTGCTCCTGGTAGACGATGAGGCCGTACGTCTCGTCGAGGACCTCCGCGAGCGGCTCGGCCAGCTCGCGGTGGATGGGCTCGATCTTCTGCAGCCCGTTCTTGCGCAGGGCGTAGTTGACGTGCGAGTTCATGCCCATCGGGCCCGGGCGGTACAGCGCGATGACGGCGGAGAGGTCGTCGAACTTGTCCGGGCGCATCTGGCGCAGCAGGGAGCGCATGGGGCCGCCGTCGAGCTGGAACACGCCCAGGGTCTCGCCGCGGGCCAGCAGGCCGTACGTCGCCGGGTCGTCGAGCGGCACGGTCTCGATCTCGACCGGGTCCTTGCCGTTCATGACGATGTTCTCGAGCGCGTCGTCGAGGATCGTCAGGTTCCGCAGGCCCAGGAAGTCCATCTTGATCAGGCCGAGGCCCTCGGACGTGGGGTAGTCGAACTGCGTGATGACGGCGCCGTCCTGCGGGCGGCGCATGATGGGGATGACGTCGATGAGCGGCGCGCTCGACATGATGACGCCCGCCGCGTGCACGCCCCACTGGCGCTTGAGGCCCTCGATGCCGCGCGCCGTCTCCACGACCCGCTGCGCCTCCGGGTCGGTGTCGTGCACCTGGCGGAACTCCGCCGCCTCCGCGTAGCGCGGGTGCTTCGGGTCGAAGATCCCCGACAGCGGGATGTCCTTGCCCATCACCGCCGGCGGCATCGCCTTGGTGAGCTTCTCCCCCATCGCGAACGGGAAGCCGAGGACCCGCGAGGCGTCCTTGAGGGCCTGCTTCGCCTTGATGGAGCCGTAGGTGACGATCATCGCGACGCGGTCGTCGCCGTACTTCTCGGTGACGTAGCGGATGACCTCGGCGCGCCGACGCTCGTCGAAGTCGACGTCGACGTCGGGCATCGACACGCGCTCCGGGTTGAGGAACCGCTCGAAGATGAGCCCGTGCTCCAGCGGGTCGAGCTCGGTGATGCCCATGACGTAGGAGACCATCGACCCGGCGGCGGACCCACGGCCCGGCCCCACGCGGATGCCCTGCTCCTTGGCCCAGTTGATGAAGTCGGCGACCACGAGGAAGTACCCCGGGAAGCCCATCTGGATGATGACCTCGGTCTCGTAGCTCGCCTGCTTGCGCACGTCGTCCGGCACGCCGGCCGGGTACCGCACGTGCAGGCCCTTCTCGACCTCCTTGACGAACCAGGAGATCTCGTCCTCACCGGCGGGGACGGGGAAGTTCGGCATGTAGTTCGCGCCGGTGTCGAAGGACACCTCGGACTTCTCGGCGACGAGGAGCGTGTTGTCGCAGGCCTCCGGCAGCTCGCCGAAGATGCGGCGCATCTCCGCGCCCGAGCGCACGTAGAACGAGTTCCCGCTGAACGCGAACCGGCTGCCGCCCTGGTCGTACGTCGGCTCGTCGAGGGTGGATCCGGAGTTCACCGCCAGCAGCACCTCGTGCGCGTGGGAGTCCTCCTGCTTGGTGTAGTGCAGGTCGTTCGTCGCGAGCAGCGGCGCACCGATGTGCTCGGCGAGCCGCAGCAGGTCCTTGGTGACCCGGCGCTCGATCTCGATGTCGTGGTCCATCAGCTCGACGTAGAAGTCGTCCTTGCCGAAGATGTCCTGCAGCTCGGTGGCCGCCCGGACCGCCTCGTCCCACTGCCCCAGGCGCAGGCGCGTCTGCACCTCGCCCGACGGGCAGCCCGTCGTGGCCATGAGGCCCGGGGAGTAGGTCTCCAGCAGCTCGCGGTCCATGCGCGGCCACTTGCCCATCTGCCCGTCCAGCGACGCGAGCGACGCCGCGCGGAACAGGTTGTGCATGCCCGTGTTGTCCTTGGCCCACATCGTCATGTGGGTGTAGGCGCCACCGGCGGAGACGTCGTCGCGGCGCTGGTGCTGCTCGCCCCACAGCACCTTGGTGCGGTCGTGGCGGCTCGTGCCGGGCGTGACGTAGGCCTCGACGCCGATGATCGGCTTCACGCCGAACTTCTGGGCGGTGGACCAGAAGTCGAACGCCCCGAACAGGTAGCCGTGGTCGGTGATGGCGATCGCCCGCTGACCCAGCCGGTCCACCTCGGTGAACAGCTCGTTCATGCGCGCCGCACCGTCGAGCATCGAGTACTCGGTGTGCACGTGGAGGTGGACGAAGTCGTCCTGCGGTCCGGTGGGTGCTGCGGCGTCCGGCATGCCAGCGAGTCTAGGTCCCGCCACCGACGCCTCGGCCACGCCTCACCGTGGTGAGGTTCACGCCGACGGGGACACCCCTGCCCGCCCGGACGCGGGCCTCGGGCGCACCGCACCACGGCCCGCCCGGAGGTCAGCGGTAGGCGTCCCGGACGACGGCCAGCGCGTGGGAGAGGTCGTCGGGGTACTCCGACGTCACCACGACGTCGCGGCCGGTGACCGGGTGCGCGAACCCCAGGCGGACGGCGTGCAGCCACTGCCGCGACAGGTCCACCCGGGAGGCGAGCACCGGGTCGGCGCCGTACGTGAGGTCCCCCACGAGAGGGTGGCGCAGCGCCGAGAAGTGCACCCGGATCTGGTGGGTGCGGCCCGTCTCCAGGTGCACCTCCACCAGGGAGGCGGCGGGCAGCATCTCCAGGACCTCGTAGTGCGTCACCGACGGCTTGCCGTCCGCCACGACCGCGAACCGGTAGTCGTGGCCCGGGTGGCGGCCGATCGGCGCGTCGATCGTGCCCGTCGTGGGCTCCGGGTGGCCCTGCGCGAGCGCGTGGTAGACCTTGTCGACCGTGCGCTCCTTGAACGCCCGCTTGAGGTTCGAGTACGCGACCTCGCTCTTGGCGACGACCATGAGACCGGAGGTCCCGACGTCGAGCCGGTGGACGATCCCCTGCCGCTCGGCGGCGCCCGACGTCGAGATGCGGTAGCCGGCGGCGACCAGGGCCCCGACGACGGTGGGGCCGGTCCAGCCCGGCGACGGGTGCGCCGCCACGCCGACCGGCTTGTCGACCACGACCACGTCGTCGTCCTCGTAGGCGATGCCCATGCCCTCGACCGGCTCGGCCACGACCTCGACGCCGGCGGCCGGGGCGTCGGGCACGTCGACCTCGAGCCAGGCGTCGGCCACCAGCCGCTCCGACTTGCCGACCTCCCGACCGTCGACGCGCACCGCACCTGCCGCCGCGAGCTCCGCGGCCTGCGTGCGCGAGAAGCCGAGCATCCGGGCGAGGGCCACGTCGACCCGCTCGCCCGCCAGCCCGTCGGGGACGGGCAGGGTGCGCAGGGCCATCAGGACTCGTCCTCGGCCTGCCGGGTGCCGTCCAGGCCGATCCCGCGGAACGACAGGACGATGATCATCCCCGCCGCCACGACGATCGCGACGTCCGCGACGTTGCCGACGAAGAAGTTCGCGTAGGCGATCATGTCGACCACCTCGCCGCGGGCGAAGCCGGGCTCGCGGAAGAACCGGTCCACCAGGTTGCCGAGGGCACCGCCGAGCAGCAGCCCCAGCGCGACGGCCCAGCCCCGCGAACCGATCCGGCGCATGGCCCGCACGATGACGACCACCACGGCCACGACGACGATCGTCAGGGCCCACGTGTAGCCGCCCGAACCGATGGACAGGGCCGCGCCGTCGTTGAACACGAGGGTCAGGCCCAGCAGGTCGCCGAGCAGGTCGATCCGCTCGCCGACGGTGAGCGCCGACAGCGCCCACCACTTCGTCAGCTGGTCGACCACCAGCACCGTGGCGGCCAGGGCGAACGCCCAGGTCGTCAGGCGGCGACGCCGACGGGCGACGTCCGCCTCGTCGACGGCCGGGGCCGCAGCGGGGGACGTCGCCTCGTGGACGGGCTCGTCAGGGATCTCGGGAACCGGGTCGGCCCCGGCGGGCGTCGTGGACATCGGGCCCGAGTCTACGGCGCTAGCGTCGCTCCTCGCGCGCCTTCGCCTCGACCGACAGGGTGGCGCGGGGGAACGCCTGCAGGCGTGCCTTGCCGATGGGCGCGCCGGTGATCTCGCAGGTGGCGTAGGTGCCCTTGCGGATCCGCTCCAGCGCGTGGGACGTCTGCGCGAGCAGGTCGCGCAGGTTGTTGACCAGCGTGAGCTCCTGCTCCCGCTCCAGCGCGCTCGAACCGTAGTCGGCCTGGTCGTCCCCGGCGCCGTCGCCCGAGTTGCGGAGCAGGTCGCTCAGCTCCGCGTCCGCGGCCGCGAGCTCCTCGGTGTAGCGAGCCTTGTCGTCCAGCAGGAGCACCACGAGCTCGGTGACCTCCGCCAGCGTCCACGGCTCCTCGCCGTCGCGCACCGGGAAGTCCTTGACGTCCCGCGCGAGGTTCGGGAACTCCTCGCGGATCGTCGACCGCTGGGTGGTGGAGATCTTGGCCATTCGCAGCCCTTCGTTCGTGGGGTCACCGCAGCGTAAGGGCACGGCACGGCCCGCACAACAGCACGCGCCGCCAGGGCGCGGGTCGTGCGGGCCGGGTCGTGCGGTGGAGCGCTCCGGGTGTGCTCAGAGGTCCTGCGAACGCCCCGCGGCGGCGTTCTGACGCTGCGGCGGCAGCGCCGAGCCACGTGCGTCGAGGTCGCCCAGGAGGTTCTGCAGGAAGCTCTTCAGGCGGGTGCGGTAGTCGCGCTCGAAGAGACGCAGCTCGTCGATCTTGCGCTCCAGCAGCGAGCGCTCCTGCTCGAGCTGGGACAGGGTGCGGTGGCTCGTCTCCTCCGCCTCGCGAACGATCCGCGTGCCCTCGGCCTTCGCCTCGGAGATGAGCCGGTCGCCCTCCTCCTGACCGGAGCGGACGTAGTCGTCGTGCAGCTTCTGCGCGAGCTGGAGCATGCCCGTGGCGGACTCCGGCTCGGGGTGCGCCTTGTCGGCGGCGACGGGCGCGACCACGGGGGCCGGCGCGGGCGCCTCCACCTTCTCCGACTGCTGCGCGGCGTCGCTGCGGCTGAGCTCGGCCACCCGGCGCTCCGCCGCGGCGAGCTTGGAGCGCAGGTCGTCGTTCTCCTCCTGCACCGACGTCAGGGTGCGCACGACCTCGTCGAGGAAGTCGTCGACCTCCTCGACGTCGTAGCCCTCGCGGAACTTCGTCGCCGAGAACTTCTTGTTGAGGATGTCCTCTGCCGTGAGCAGTGCCATCGTGTCACCTCGTTGCCGTTGCGCGGTCCAGTGCACGGACCCGGAGCGTCCGTGGAAGCCCACCGTAGCGGACGCCCGCCAAGGCGGCCCTCCGGGCGCGGCCCCGCACACGGGGTCTTCACACGGGTCCACCGGGACGTCACGACGCCCCTCGGGGACGGTCCGGACCGGTCGGCCGTCGCCGCGCGGCGGCGTCGACGCAGGTCAGTGGCTCAGAAGCGGAACGCCAGGCTGTTCGCGACCTGCAGCAGGATCGACGTCGCGAGGAAGAGCACGAGGAACGCCAGGTCGAGGCGGATGCTGCCCAGGGTCAGGGGCGGGATCACCTTGCGCAGCGCCCGCAGCGGCGGGTCGGTCACGGTGTACACGGCCTCGGCGAGCAGGAGCACGACGCCGCGGGGGCGCCAGTCGCGCGCGAAGACCTGCACCCAGTCGAAGACCAGGCGGATCACGAGGCACACCAGGAAGAGCAGCAGGACCAGGGCGACGAGGCTGAAGATGACGCTCACGAGGGCAACCTACCGGACGCACGACGCGCGACCCGGGGGGCGTGCCCGGGCCGCGCGTCGTGAGGTTCGTCGGGAGCTCTCCCGAGCGGGTCAACTCTGGTTGTAGAACGCGCCGGTGCGCACCTCGGGGCGCGCCTTGGGGACGTTCTCCTCCCCGGTGATCTCGACGTGCTCGGGCGAGAGGAGGAACACCTTGTTGGTGACCCGCTCGATGGCGCCGTGCAGGCCGAAGATGAGCCCGGCGGAGAAGTCGACGAGCCGCTTGGCGTCCGCGTCGTCCATGTCCGACAGGTTCATGATCACCGGCGTGCCGCCGCGGAACGCCTCGCCGATCAGGCGGGCGTCGTTGTACGACCGGGGGTGGATCGTGGTGATGCGGCGCAGGTCGCCGCCGACGTACGCCTCCGCGGCGCCGTCGCGGTGCAGCGGCGTCACCTCGGCCTGGTAGTCGTCGTCACGCACCGGCTCCAGCTCCTCGTCGTACTCCTCGAGGTACTCCCCGTCGGGGCGCTGGTCGTCGGCCAGCCCCAGGTACAGCATCGTCTTGCGAAGCGCTCCGCCCATCGCCCTGCTCCGTTCGTCGGTACGTCAGTGACTTGACGGTAGCGACGTCGAAGCGGTAGGCGCGGCACGACACGCCGAGGTCAGACGAGGACGACGACACCGGCCTGCCTCCCGGTGACGGTGCCGGCGGCGGTCGCGCGTCGGTGCGAGAAGAGGTCGGCGTCGGTCAGGGTGCACCGTTCGACCCGGACCGCCCGGACGTCCCGGGCCGTCAGCGCGGCCAGGACCGCCGCAGGGAGGTCCAGGCCGGGCGTGCCGGCGGCGGTGGTCGCCCACGCGGCCGGGGCCACGGCGGTGACCTCGTCCCGCATCGCCTCGGGCACCTCGTAGCAGTCCCCGCAGACGGCCGGGCCGACGGCGGCACGCAGGTCGCCGGTGCGAGCCCCGCGGGCGAGCATGCGGTCCACGACGCGGTCGACGACGCCCGCGACGACGCCCTTGCGCCCCGCGTGCGCGACGCCCGCCACCCGTGCCACCGGGTCGGCGAGCACCACCGGCACGCAGTCCGCGACGAGCACGCCGAGCCCGGGGCCGCCGTCCGCGGTGACGAGGCCGTCGGCCTCGCCCGCCGAGTCGGGCGGGTCCTGCTCCCAGCGTTCCCGGTCGCGCGGGTCGAGCTCGATCACGCCGTCGCCGTGCACCTGCGTGGCGAACGCCACCGGCGCGCCGACCCACCCGGCCAGCAGGTCCCGGTTGCGACGCACCCGGGCGGGCTCGTCACCGGTGGAGGCCGACAGGTCCAGCGACGCCCACGGCGCGGGCGAGACGCCGCCGTGCCGGGTGGTGAACCCGGCCAGCACGCCGTCGCCGAGGTCCACCCTCAGCAGCCCGGCACCCAGGTCCTCCGGCAACAACGCCTCCTGCGCCCACGCCGCCGACGTCACTTGAGGAAGTCGGGGACGTCGAGGTCCTCGGCCGGGCGCGAACGCTCGGCGACGCGCGGCACCTCGACCGGACGCTCGACGGTCACGCCCTCACCGACGCCGTCCTCGACGACCGTGAACGCGGGCCGCTGCGCGGCACCGACGGGCTCGAGGCTGGCCGGGACGTCGTCAGGGCCGGCGGGGATCGGGCGCGGGCGGGCGTGCGCGGGCTCGGCGGCGGGTACCGGCGCGGTCGCCGGGGACGCACCGGTCGGGGTCGCGACGGACGGCACGGCGCCTGCCGGGGCGGCCGGGACCGCCGGGCGGGTGCCGGCGCCGGTGACCTGGCCGAGGGCGCGCGAGTCCTCGCGCTGCTTCGGCACGCCGCCGTCGAACCCGGCGGCGATCACGGTGACCCGCACCTCGTCGCCGAGGGCGTCGTCGATGACCGTGCCGAAGATGATGTTCGCCTCGGGGTGCGCGGCCTCCTGGACGAGGCGGGCGGCCTCGTGGACCTCGAAGAGGCCGAGGTCGGACCCGCCCTGGATGGAGAGCAGCACGCCGTGAGCGCCGTCGATGGAGGCCTCCAGCAGCGGCGAGGAGATCGCGAGCTCGGCGGCCTGGACGGCGCGGTCCTCGCCCCGGGCGGACCCGATGCCCATGAGGGCGGACCCGGCGCCCTGCATGACCGACTTGACGTCGGCGAAGTCGAGGTTGATCAGGCCCGGGGTCGTGATCAGGTCGGTGATGCCCTGGACGCCGGAGTGCAGCACCTGGTCGGCCGAGTGGAACGCCGCGATGGCGGAGACGCTCTTGTCGGACATCGACAGCAGGCGGTCGTTGGGGATGACGATGAGGGTGTCGACCTCCTCGCGGAGCTGCTCGATCCCCTGCTCGGCCTGCACCGAGCGACGACGCCCCTCGAAGGTGAACGGTCGCGTCACGACGCCGACGGTGAGCGCACCGAGCGCGCGGGCGATGCGCGCCACGACCGGCGCGCCGCCGGTGCCCGTGCCGCCGCCCTCGCCCGCGGTGACGAAGACCATGTCGGCGCCGCGCAGGACGTCCTCGATCTCCTCGGCGTGGTCCTCGGCGGCCTTGCGACCGACCTCGGGGTCGGCGCCGGCCCCCAGGCCGCGGGTGAGCTCGCGGCCCACGTCGAGCTTGACGTCGGCGTCCGACATCAGCAGGGCCTGCGCGTCGGTGTTGATGGCGATGAACTCGACACCCTTGAGGCCGACCTCGATCATGCGGTTGACGGCGTTCACGCCGCCACCGCCGATGCCGACCACCTTGATCACTGCCAGGTAGTTCTGCGGAGTTGCCACGTCGGTTGCCTCTCGGGTCGTCCGGGTCCTGACCACGTCTGCGCGGGCTCCGGTCCGGGCCCGTGCCAAACCCTCAGGTTATAGTTGAGGGTTAGAGTTATGTCAGGTTGCTGCTGAGACGACGGTAGGTCGCGCACCCGTGCACCGGCCGCACGTGCCACGGCGTGTCGCGTGCGGACGCCGCGAGCGGGCCGCGCTGCGGGCCGCACCACCTCGCGACGGCGTCACCGCGTCACCGGCAGGTCCGGGGACGACACGTCGATCACGTCGGCGCCGTCGGCGAGCTTCCGCAAGGACCGGACCACCTCCACCTTGAGCTCCAGCCGCTCCTGGCCGCCCCAGCGCACGGTGGTCCCGTCCCGCAGCACCGTCTCGACGTCGTCCTGCGTGGTCGCCCCCACCTGCTCGACCTGCTCCGCGAGCTTCGGCGGCAGCACCGCCACGACCGCCAGCGCCGCGGACAGCACGTCCGGGTCGCCGTCCAGCGGGACCGACACCACGGGCAGCCGACGCGGCGCCGACGACCGGCTGCCGACCAGCACGCCCTCGGCGTCCAGGACGACGTACCGGTCGCCGTCGGGCACCGCCGCCACGGGCACCCGGGCCGTGAGCGTCACCGTCAGACCGCTCGGCCAGGCCCTGCGCACCTCGACGTCCTTGACACCGCGCAGGCCGAGGATCTCGGTGTGCATCGCCGCCGTGTCCACGCGCGGCAGCGGGGTCCCCGACGCGGCGAGCGCCACGTCCCGCACGGCGTCGGCGTCGACCGTGCTCCCCTCCCCCGTGACCGACACCTCGGCCGGGTCGAGCGCGAGCAGGTCGGACCAGCCCGCGGCCCACACCGCGCCGCCGAGCAGACCCACGACGAGCACCGCCGCCAGGACCGTGCGCCACGACCGGTACCGGCGCATGGCCGAGCGCTCGGCGAGCCGGTCCGTCATCGCCGTGGACACCCGGGCCCCGCCCGGGGCGGGAGGCGCCTGCGTGCGCGACACCGCGGGGCGCGCCGCGGGCGCGCGTCGCCCCCCGCCCGGTGCGGCCGGGGACGACGCCGACCGGGCCGAGGACGCCGACCGTGCGGACGCCGCGGACGACCCCGACGCCGCGGAACGCGCCGAGGCCGCCGACCGTCCCGACCCGGTGCCCGAGGACCCCGGCGACGGTCGCGGCGGGGTGCGCGGACGAGGAGGAGGACGCATCACCCCATGGTGGCGCCGGGCGGCCTCGCCGCCGGGTCCGCCACGCCGAACCGGGTCGCGAGGTCGGCGAGCACGACCGGCCCGAGCTCGGTGACGTCGCCCGCACCCACGGTGATCAGGACGTCGCCGGGCTGCGCGAGCGCGGCGACCAGGTGCGCCGCCTCGAGGCGGTCCTCGACCGGGCGCAGCAGCCCACCGGTGCCGGTGCGTTCCCGGCGGTCGGTGATGGTGCGCGCGTCCACGGTGGGGTCGACGTCCTCGCGGGCCCGGTAGACACCCGTGACGACGACCTCGTCGGCGAGGGCCAGCGCGTCGGCGAACCGGTCGGCGAACGCCCTCGTGCGCGAGTACAGGTGCGGCTGGAAGAGCACCAGCAGGCGGCCCTCCCCCGCGGCCGGGCGGGCGGCGCGCAGGAGCGCGTCGACCTCGGTGGGGTGGTGGTCGTAGCTGTCGAAGACGCGGACCCCGCCGACCTCGCCCTTGGGCTCGAACCGGCGGCCGGTGCCGACGAACTCGTGCGCCCCTGCCACGGCCTCCCGCGGCCCCACGCCGAGCAGCACGGCGGTCACGACCGCGGCCGTGGCGTTGAGGGCGTTGTGCCGGCCGGGCAGCTCGAGCGCCAGGACGTGCTCGTCGTCCCCGAGCGGACCGCCGG
Source organism: Isoptericola dokdonensis DS-3 (assembly GCF_001636295.1). Lineage (NCBI taxonomy): Bacteria > Bacillati > Actinomycetota > Actinomycetes > Micrococcales > Promicromonosporaceae > Isoptericola > Isoptericola dokdonensis. Next base: position 1,010,227 of record NZ_CP014209.1, read on the forward strand.
CGACGACGGCGCGCACGGTGCCCGGGCCGACCTCCACGTCGCGCACGACGACGTCCGCGCCCGGCGCCGTCCCGTAGGTGACGACGGACCCGCCCGCGGCGCGGTGCCGCTGCGCGAGCCGCGCGGACCCGGGGTCGTCGGCGCAGGCCACGAGGTGACCGCCGGGCACGATGCGGCCCGCGAAGTCGGCGAAGGCCTGCTCGAACGCCTCCTGGGTGCCGTAGTGGTCGAGGTGGTCGGCCTCGACGTTGGTCACCACGGCCACCGTCGGGGCGTAGTTGAGGAACGAGCCGTCGGACTCGTCGGCCTCGGCGACGAGGACGTCGGCGGTCCCGGCGTGCCCGCCGGGCAGCGCGACGACCTGCTCGCCGTCGCGCACGCGGACGGTGCCGCCGATGGCGTAGGAGGCGTCCAGCCCGGCCGCCCCGAGGACGGTGGCCACCATGGCCGAGGTGGTGGTCTTGCCGTGGGCGCCGGCGACCGCGACGGCCCGGGTGCCCGCCATGAGCCGGGCCAGCGCCTCGGAACGGTGCAGGACCGTGATCCCGGCCGCCCGCGCGGCGGCGAGCTCCGGGTTCGTCGCGCGCACGGCGGACGACACCACGAGCGTGTCGACCAGCGCGGCGCCGTCGGGTCCGACGACGTGGGCGGCGTCGTGCCCGACCCACACCGTCAGGCCGTCGGCCCGCAGCGCGGCGAGCGCGGGACCGTCGGCGGCGTCGGAGCCCTGCACGGGCACGCCGCGTGCGGCGAGCAGCCGGGCGACGACGGACACGCCCGCCCCGCCGACCCCGACGAGGTGCACGCGCCCGAGCGCGGCGAGCTCGGGGCTCACGCGGTCCACCCGGCCGCGCCGCCCACCATGTCGGCCATGCGGGCGGCGGCGTCGCGGACCCCGGCACCGCGCGCGGCGGTCGCCATGGCGGTGAGGCGGGCGGTGTCGCGCAGCAGCACGGGGACCTGGGTGGCGACCCAGCGCGGGGTCAGGTCGACGTCGTCGACGAGGAGCCCGCCGCCCGCCTCGACCAGACCCGTCGCGTTGAGGCGCTGCTCGCCGTTGCCCACCGGCAGCGGCACGTAGACGGCGGGCAGGCCGAGCGCCGCCAGCTCGCACACGGTCCCGGCACCGGAGCGCGCGACGACGAGGTCGCACGCGGCCAGGGCCTCGTGCATCTCGGACAGGTACTCGCGCACGTGGTACCGGGTGGTGTCGATCGACTCGTCGAGCGCGCCGATCGCCGCGCGCACCTCGTCGGCCTTGCCGCGCCCGGTCAGGTGCAGCACCTGGACCCCGGCGGCGAGGAGCTCGCCCGCGGCGCCGACGACGGCCCGGTTGACGCTCAACGCCCCGGACGACCCGCCGGTGACCAGCAGGGTCGGCAGGGCGGGGTCGAGCCCGAGACGGGCTGCGGCCTGGGCCCGGGCCCCGGCGGGGTCGGCCTCACGCCGCCCGACGAGGTCGGCGATCTCGGCACGCAGGGGCAGGCCCACGCAGGTCGCGCCGGCCAGGGTGGTGCCGGGGAACGTGGTGCCCACGGCGGCGGCCCAGCGCGAGCCCAGCCGGTTCGCCAGGCCCGGGCGGGCGTTGGCCTCGTGGATCACGACGGGCACGCCGCGGCGGCGGGCCGCCAGGTACGCGGGCGTGGAGACGTAGCCCCCGAACCCCACGACCGCCTGCGCGCCGATCTCGTCGATCGCCGCCTCCGCGGCCCGCACCGCCTCGGTGAGGCGTCCCGGCAGGCGCAGCAGGTCGGTGGACGGGCGGCGCGGCAGGGGCACGCGCGGGATCTGCCGGAGCTCGTAGCCGCGGGCGGGCACCAGGTCGGCCTCCAGGCCGGCGGCGGTCCCCAGGACGAGGAGCCGCGTGGCGGGCTCACGCCGGCGCAGCTCGTCGGCGACGGCGAGCAGGGGGTTCACATGGCCGGCGGTACCCCCGCCGGCGAGCACGACGGACCGCACATCGGAAGGATTCACGCCCCCAGACCCTACCCGGCCCGGCGGGACCGTCCCACCACCGTGAGGGACCGTCGCAGCACGCCCCGACGCGCGGCGAACGCCTGCGCGGCACCGGGCTCGTCGCGGGCGAACCGCATCACCATGCCGAGCGCGACCATGACCGTGACCAGCGCCGACCCGCCCGCGGACACCAGCGGCAGCGGCACCCCGATCACGGGCAGCAGACCGACGACGACACCGATGTTGACGAACGCCTGGCCGACGATCCAGCACGCGACCGCGGCCGTCGTGATCTTGACGAACGGGTCCGGGTGGCGCCGCACGACGCGCGCCATCGCGACCCCGAGCACGACGAACAGGGCGAGCACGACGAGGGTGCCGAGCAGCCCCAGCTCCTCGCCGATGATGGCGTAGATGAAGTCGTTGTGCGCCTCGGGCAGGTAGCGCCACTTCTCCCGGGACGCGCCGAGCCCGACGCCGAACACCCCACCGGTGCCGAGGCCGTACAGGCCGTGCAGCGACTGGTAGCACTCCCCCTGCTGGTCGGTGCACCCACCGTACGTCGCCATGATGCGCCCGACGCGGTTCGTGTTGCCGCGGACGAAGAAGAACACGACGACGAACGCCGCCGCGGCGGCTCCCAGCGCGAACAGCTTCGTCGGGGCCCCGGCGACCCACAGCGCGCCGGCCACGAGCCCCGCCATGACGAGCACCGTGCCGAGGTCGTTGCCCGCGAGGACGAGCCCGACGAGGACCAGGGCGCCCGGCACCGCCGGCACGAAGGTGTGGCCCCAGGAGCCCAGCAGGTGCTGCTTGCGCCCCAGTACGAACCCGAGCCACACCGCCAGGGCGAGCTTGCCGACCTCGGCGGGCTGGAACGTGACGCCGCCGCCGAGGTCGACCCAGCCGACGTTGCCGCCCGCGCTGCGGGCCAGGGCGGACACCAGGGTGAGCGACTGCAGGGCGACCGCCACGATCAGAGCGGGCCAGGCCAGCCGCTTGTACCAGCGCACCGGCAGGCGCATCGCGAGCAGCATCAGGGGCAGGCCGATGAGCGCGAACTTCGCCTGCTGCAGGCCCTCTGCCCAGGGCGCCTCCTGCGCCGCGATCGACGTGACCGTCGAGCTGGAGAACACCATGACGACACCGATGACGAGCAGCAGCGTCGTCGCACCGAGCAGCAGGTAGTAGCTGGTCGCCGCGGAGTTCCACTGGCCGAGCCACGGACGCTCCGCCGTCCGCCGCGCGGGGGCCGTGGCGACCATCCGGGTTCCTCCTAGGGCAGGTCCTGCACGGCCCGGGCGAACGCCCGGCCGCGGTCCGCGTACGACGTGAACTGGTCCATCGACGCGCCCGCCGGAGCCAGGAGCACCGTGTCGCCCGGTCGGGCGAGGTCACGGGCCGCGGCCACCGCCCGGCGCATCACCGTGCCAGTGTCGCCGGGGTCGACCACGACGACGGGGACCTCGGGCGCGTGTCGGTCAAGAGCGTCCGTGAACGGCGCGGGATCGGTGCCGATGACGACGGCGGCGCGCAGCCGGTCGGCGCGGGACGCGACGAGGTCGTCGAAGCGGGCACCCTTGGCGAGCCCGCCCGCCACCCACACCACGGTGCCCGGCGCGCAGGACGCGAGCGACGCCGCCGCGGCGTGGGCGTTGGTGGCCTTGGAGTCGTCGATCCAGGTGACGTCGTCGAGGGTCCGCACGGTGGCGACCCGGTGGGCGTCGGGCCGGAACGCGCGCAGGCCGTCCCGCACCGCGCGGGCGTCGACCCCGTGGGCCCGCGCGAGCGCGGCGGCGGCGAGCGCGTTGGCCACGACGTGCGGCGGGGCGCCGTGCGGGCCGAGGTGCGCGAGGTCGGCCAAGGTGCCGAGCTCCGCGGCGGTGCGCAGGCGCTCGCGCGATCCCTGCGGCGCGTGGAACGCGCGGTCCACGAGGACGTCCTCGACGACGCCCACCTGGCCGGGGCCCGGCGCCCCGAGGGTGAAGCCGACGGCGAGCGCCCCCTCGGCGACGTCCGCGGCCCGCACGAGGTCCTCGGTGCGCGGGTCGGCGACGTTGTACACGCACGCCACCTCGGCCCCCGTGTAGAGACGACCCTTGGCGGCGGCGTAGGCGTCGAGGCCGCCGTGCCAGTCCAGATGGTCGGGGGCGACGTTGAGCACGGCGCCCGCCTGGACGGCCATGGTGTGCGTGAAGTGCAGCTGGAAGCTCGACAGCTCGACCGCGAGCACGTCGAGCGTCGGGTCCTGCGCGGCCTCGAGCACGGGGGTGCCGACGTTGCCGACGGCCGCCGTGCGCAGTCCGGCGGCCTCGAGGATCGAGGCGAGCATCCGCACCGTGGTGGTCTTGCCGTTGGTGCCGGTCACCGCGAGCCACGGCGCCCCGGCGCGCAGCCGCCAGGCGAGCTCGACCTCGCTCCACACGGGGACGCCGGCATCCGCGGCGGCCACGAGCAGCGGCGCCGACGGGGGCCAGCCCGGCGAGGCGACGACGAGGTCGGCCGCGGCCAGGACCTTGCGAAGCACGTCGGGGTCGACGGCGTCCGGGCCCGAGACGTCGGCGGCGTCGGCGTGCGCGTCGACCGTGACGACGGACGCCGCGCGCCCGGTCACGGCGGCCACGACCGCCCGCCCGGTGACGCCCAGCCCGGCGACCACGACCCGGGTCCCGGCGAGGAACCCGGCACGCGACCCGCCGTCGTCGCGGACCGACGTCAACTGACGACCCACTCGGCGTAGAACGCCCCCATGCCGAGGGCGGCGAAGAACCCGGCGACGAGCCAGAACCGGATGACGATGGTGACCTCGCCCCAGCCGGAGAGCTCGAAGTGGTGGTGCAGCGGCGCCATCTTGAACACGCGCTTGCCGGTGAGCTTGAACGAGCCGATCTGGATGACGTCGCTGAGCACGATGATGACGAAGAGGCCGCCGATGACGGCGGCGAGGATCTCGGTGCGCGACAGGATCGACAGGGCGGCGAGCGCGCCGCCGAGCGCGAGCGAGCCGGTGTCGCCCATGAAGATCTTCGCGGGGCTGGCGTTCCACCAGAGGAACCCGACGCAGGCGCCCATGACGGCGGCCGCGACGATCGCGACGTCCTGCGGGTCGCGGACCTCGTAGCAGCCTGGCCCGGCCGCGGCGAGGCGCTGGCAGGACTGGTTGAGCTGCCACACGCCGACGAGCACGTACGCGCCGAACACGACCAGCGAGGAGCCGGTCGCCAGGCCGTCGAGGCCGTCGGTGAGGTTCACGGCGTTCGACCAGGCCGTGATGAGGAAGTTGGCCCAGAGCACGAAGAGGATGAGGCCGATCGTCGCGCCGGCGAACGCCAGGTCGAGGTTGGTGTCGCGCAGCACCGAGATCTTCGTCGACGCCGGGGTGCGGGAGTTCTCGTTGGGGAACTGCAGGGCGAGCACGGCGAAGGAGATGCCGACGAAGCCCTGGCCGACGATCTTGGCGCGGGCCGTGAGGCCGAGCGAGCGCTGCTTGCGGATCTTCGTGAAGTCGTCGAGGAACCCGACGACGCCGAGGCCGGTCATGAGGTACAGCGCCAGCAGCACGGTCGCGCTCGGCGCGCGGCCCGCGAAGATCATGGAGGCCGCCACGCCCAGCAGGGTCGCGGCGATGATGACGACGCCGCCCATGGTGGGCGTGCCGCGCTTGGTGAAGTGCGCCGTCGGCCCGTCCTGGCGGACGAACTGCCCGTAGTTGCGGTGCACGAGGAACCGGATGAACAGGGGCGTGCCCAGCAGGGCCACGAGCAGCGACACCCCGGCCGCCGCGAGGATCGCGATCATGCGCCGGCCTCCACCAGCTCGTCGGCCAGGCGCCACAGGCCCGAGCCGTGGGACGCCTTGACGAGGACGACGTCGCCCTCGCGCAGCTCGTCGGCCAGGACCGCCCGCGCGGTGTCGAGGTCGGGCACGAAGAGCGACTCCTCCCCCCAGGACCCCTCCTGCTGGGCTCCCTCGTGGACGTGGTACGCGCCCTCGCCGACGACGACGAGGAGCTTGACGTTGAGCCGCACCGCGAGCCGGCCGACGGCGTCGTGCTCGACCCGGGACGTCTCCCCCAGCTCCAGCATCTCACCGAGCACGGCGACGGACCGGCGGGTGCGGCCGGCCATCACGGCGAGCGTGCGCAGCGCGGCCCGCACCGAGTCCGGGTTCGCGTTGTAGGCGTCGTCGACGACCGTCACCCCGTCGGGCCGCTCGGTGACGGCCATGCGGTGCGGGCTCAGCGGCGTGGCGTCGGCGAGCCGGGCGGCCACGTCGTCGAGCGCCACACCCAGACGCAGGGCGGCCGTGGCGGCCGCGAGCGCGTTCGTCACGTGGTGCGCGCCGACCAGCCGCAGGCGCACCGGCGCCGCGTCGTCGCCGTGCGTCAGGATGAACGCGGCACGGCCGCCGTCGACCGTGACGTCGACGGCGCGCACGGCGGCGGCGGAGATCGTGCCGAACGTGACGACCTCGGTGCCGTCGGCCGCGCGGGCCGCCATGGCCGCGACGCGGGAGTCGTCCACGTTGAGCACGACCGTGCCGCCGGGCAGCACCCCCTCGGCCATCTCGCCCTTGGTGCGGGCGATGGTCTCCACGTCGCCGAAGTGCCCGAGGTGGGCGGTGCCCACGGCGAGCACGACGCCGACGTCCGGCGGGGCGAGCCGCGTCAGCTCGGCGATGTTGCCGGGCCGGTCGGCGCCCATCTCGAGGACCAGCAGCCGGGTCGCGGCGGTCGCGCGCAGCACCGTCAGCGGCAGCCCGATCTCGTTGTTGAACGAGCCGGTCGGGACGATGATCGCGTCCTCGCCCACCTCGGGGGTGAGGAGCTGGCCGAGCAGGTCCTTCGTGGTCGTCTTGCCCATGGACCCGGTCACGGCGACGACGCGCACGTCGCCGGCGGCGCGGACGCGGGCCAGCACCTCACGGGCCAGCTCCCCGAGCGCGACCTGGACGTCGGCGACCACGACGGTCGGCACGCCGTCCAGCGGGCGGGCGGCCAGCACGAGCGCGGCACCGGCCGCCACCGCGCCCGCCGCGAAGTCGTGGCCGTCGACGTGCTCCCCGGGCAGCGCGACGAACAGCGCGCCGGGTGCGACCTGCCGGGAGTCGACGACCACCGGTCCGGTGACGACGGCGCCGTCGGCGCCGTGCAGCGTCCCGTCGGTGGCTGCGGCGACCTCGGCCGCGGTCAGCTCGATCATGCGGAGGTGTTCCTCTCTGCGCGGGCGCGCACCGCGGCGCGCGCCTCCACGCGGTCGTCCAGCTCGAGGTCGACCCCGCCGACCTCCTGGATGGTCTCGTGGCCGCGCCCGGCGACCAGCACCGTGTCGCCCGGCGCCGCGTCGAGGACGGCCCGGCGGATCGCGTCCGCGCGGGGGGCCACCTCGACCAGCTCCGGTGCGCGACCGGCGGCCCGGGCGGCCCCGACGGCGTCGCGCGCGCCGGCGAGCACGGCGGCGCGCACGGCGGCCGCGTCCTCGTCGTGCGGGTCGTCGTCCGTCACGACGACGACGTCGGCCCCCGCGACGGCGGCGGCACCCATCGCGCCGCGCTTGCCCGGGTCACGGTCGCCCGTCGCGCCGAACACGACGACGAGCCGGCCCGCCGTCGTCGGGCGCAGCGCGGCGAGCGCCAGCTCCAGGGCGTCGGTGTTGTGGGCGAAGTCGACGACGACGCGCGGGTCGCGGGCGTCGCCGGGGGCGACGACCTCCATGCGGCCCGGCACGCGGGCGCTCAGCCCGTCCGCGGCCGCCAGGGCGGCGGTGACCTCGGCCAGCGGCACGCCGGAGGCGAGGACCATGACGGCCGCGAGCGCGGCGTTGGCGACGTTGAAGCCGCCGGGCAGCGAGGTGGCGGTGCGCAGCGTGCGACCGTCCGTGTGGCGCAGCGTGAAGGCCGAGCCGGTCCCGGCGGGCGCCACGTCGTGCACGGTCCAGTCGGCGGCCGGGGCGCCCGGCGCGGCAGGCAGCGTCCGGACCGTCTCGACGGGCACGGTCGCGGTGGCGGCGAGACGCTCGCCCCAGGCGTCGTCGACGACGACGACGCCGCGACGGGACCGCTCCGGGGTGAACAGCTCGGCCTTGGCCGCGAAGTAGGCGTCCAGGTCGCCGTGGAAGTCCAGGTGGTCCTGGCTGAGGTTGGTGAAGCCCGCGACGTCGTAGACGACGCCGTCGACGCGGCGCATCGCGATCGCGTGGGACGACACCTCCATCGTCAGCGCGTCCACGCCGTGCTCGCGCATCGCCGCCAGGAGGGCCTGCAGGTCCGCGGCCTCCGGCGTGGTCAGCCGGCTGGGCAGCACCTGGTCGCCGGCGCGGGTCTCCACCGTCCCGACGAGCCCGCCCCGGCGACCCAGCGCGCGCAGGAGGTGGTCGACCTGGTACGAGGTCGTCGTCTTGCCGTTCGTGCCGGTGATGCCGAACGTCACGAGCTGCTCGGCGGGCGCGCCGTGCACCCACGCCGCCACGGGTCCCAGGACCCGGCGGGGGTCGTCGACGACCAGCACGGGGACGTCCAGGTCCGCGAGCCGCCCGGCACCCTCGGCGTCGGTGAGCACGGCGGCCGCGCCCCGCCCGACGGCGTCCGCCGCGAAGTCCGCGCCGTGCGACCGGGCACCCGGCAGCGCCACGAAGAGGTCCCCGGCGGCCACGACCCGGTTGTCGCTCGCCACGGCGCTGACCTGCGCCTGCGCCGGCAGCGGACGGGTGGGGGCCAGCCCGAAGGCGGCGGCGAGGTCGGCCAGCGGACGCGGGACGGGCGCCGCGGGACGGATGCGTGCGGTCGGGGATGTCACGGGGTAGAACCTACCTGCTGCGCCCGCGTCACCAGGTCGTCGGGAAGGGCTTGAACGGCTCGTCCGACGGCGGCACGCCGGCCTTGCGCAGCGTGTAGCCCATGAGCTCGCTGAAGACGGGAGCGGCGACCACGCCGCCGTAGATGGACGACCGCGGGCTCTTGAGGAAGACGGACACCGTGTAGCGCGGGTCGTCGGCCGGGGCCACCCCGATGTACGACGCGACGTACGTGGTCCCGCCGCCCTCGAACATCTGCGCGGTGCCCGTCTTGCCCGCCACCCGGTAGCCGGGCACCTGCGCGGCCGAACCCGTGCCCTCGGCGCTCGTGGCCGACTCCATCATCCGCATCAGCCGGGCGGCGGTCTCCTCGGAGACCACCCTGGTGCCCTCGTCGGACTCCACCGGGGTCGTCTCCCCCGTGGTGCTGCGGGTGGCGGCGACCATCGACGCCGGCATCTGCACCCCGCCGTTGGCCACCGTGGAGAACACCTGCGTGGCCTGCATCGCGCTCACCGCGACGCCCTGGCCGAACAGGATCGTGTAGGGCGTCCGGTTCTCGACCTCGTCGATGTCCTCGGGGGGAGCAGGCCGGCGCTCTCGCCGGGCAGGCCGAGGGCGGTCCGCTGGCCGAACCCGAACTTGCGCAGGTAGTCGTAGCGCACCGCGAACGGGATCTCCTGGCCCATCATCACGGTGCCAGTGTTGGAGGACTGCGCGAAGATCCCCGCCAGCGTCCAGTTCTCGACGGGGTGCGGGTGCGAGTCGCGGAACGTCTCCCCGTCCACCGTGTAGGTGTCGGGCACCTCGAACTGGTCGGTGGGCTCCCAGTAGCCGCCCTCGAGCGCCGCCGCCATCGCCACGACCTTGCCGGTGGACCCCGGCTCGAAGACCACGTTGACGGCGCGGGAGCCCTGCGCCACCTGGTCGGTGGAACGGTCGTTGGGGTCGACGTCGCCGGAGTCCGCCATCGTCACGACGTCGCCCGTCCTGAGGTCCTGCACCACGGCGATGGCGTACGACGCACCCGTCTCGCTCACCGCCTGGTCGAGCAGCTCCTCGGCCTTCCACTGGACGTCCGAGTCGACGGTGAGCATCACGTCCTGGCCCGGCACCGCGGGCGTCGACTCGATCTCCGAGACCGGGATCTGTGCGCCGTCGCGGCCGCGCTCGTAGGTGTGCGAGCCGTCCGTGCCCGCCAGCACGTCGTCCCACGCCGCCTCGATGCCGCCGAGCCCGTCCTGGTCGCTGTTGACGTAGCCGAGCAGGGGCCCGGCGACCGTCCCCGCCGGGTAGGTCCGTTCCGAGGTGAGGTCCGTGCGCACGTACGCCTGGAGCTCGAGGGCGGACACGGCGCGCTGCACCTCCGGCACGACGTCGCGGGCGAGGATCACGTACCGGTCCTCCCCGTTGAGGCGGGCGGCCAGGGTGGCCTTCTCCTTGTCGAGCACGGGGGCCAGGAGCTGCGCGATGCCGAGCGCACCGTCCTGGACGGGCTCGCCGTCGGCGTCGTGCCGCCCGTTGGCGCGGAACCCCTGGATGGCCTGCTGGTCGGCGATCACCGTGTACCGGTCCACCGAGGTCGCGAGCACCGTGCCGTCGGAGTCGAGGATGTCCCCGCGGTGCGCGAGGGTGACCTGGGTGGCCAGGCGCGCCTGCTGCGCGGTGGACGCCAGCGCCGGACCCTGGATCACCTGCACCCACACCAGCCGGCCGACGAACACGGTCACGACGATCGCTGCGAGCACGATCAGCCAGCGCTGCCGGCGGGCCGGGTCGCCGGGCTTGCGGGGCGTTCGGGCGCGGGGGGTGCGCGCCGGGGGCGCGACCCGCTTCCGGCTCGACCGGGCCGGCTTGCGCGACGTCGTGCGCGCGGGCGTGCTGCCCTGGCCTGCGGCCTTCCGCGGGGTGCCCTGGCCGCGGGAGCTCGTCGTCCGGCCCGTGCCCGACCCGGACCTGCCGGACGACCGCGCGTTCGGCGACGTCGCGGACGGGCGACCGGCCCCGGCCGCCCGGGAGGTGCCGGGACCACCGGCGCTGCGGCTCGTCGACGACGGACGGCGCGGGGACTGGTTGCTCACCCCCCGATCGTGCGCCCGACCGGACCCCGATCCGCGGGGCCCGGTCGGGCGTGTCGCGCTCAGGGCTCCTCCACCGGCTCCGGGACGATCTTGCCGTCGACGACGGAGAACATCGTCACGTCCTCGGCAGGCACCATGCCCAGGCGGGCCGCCTGGTCGGGGAGCGACGCCTCGGCCGACCGCAGGTCCGCCTGGACCTCCTGCACGTCCTGCGCGACCAGGCCGGCCTCGCGCTGCAGCCGCGACATCTCGTACGACCCCCGCGCCATGTGCGTGTTGAGCAGCAGGGCGGCGAGCAGGGCACCGGCCAGCACGAGGGCGCACAGGACCATGAACGGGACGCCCGACGTCGCCTGGAGCGGTGCGCGCACGGCGTCGAGACGACGACCGGCCCCGCCGTCGAGGGCGCGCAGCGGGGCGCGGCGCGGGGTGGGCTCGCCGCGACGGGCGGGCAGGACGGCGGGAGCTCGCAGGGCGCTCATCGCTGTTCCTTCCAGGAGGTGCCGAGCAGGTGGTCGGGGGTGGGGCGCAGCCGGCGGGCCGCGCGCAGGCGGACGGACGCCGACCGCGGGTTGCGCTCGAGCTCGGCCGCGTCGGCCTCCTCGGCACCCCGGGTGAGGGCCTCCAGGTAGGGGCGGTGCGTCTCCGGCTCCACGGGCAGGCCCGCGGGAGCGCTCGAGGTGGTCCCGCGGGCGATGGCCCGCTTGACGATGCGGTCCTCCAGCGACTGGTACGACTCCACGACGATGCGCCCGTCGACCGCGAGCGCCTCGACGGCGGCGGGGACGGCCCGCTCCAGGACCTCCAGCTCGCCGTTCACCTCGATGCGCAGCGCCTGGAAGGTCCGCTTGGACGGGTTCCCGCCGGTCTTGCGCGTCGCCGCCGGGATCGCGGCGCGGACGGCGTCGGCGAGCTCCGCCGTCCGCTCCCACGGCTGCGTCTCCCGACGTCGCACGATCGCCCGGGCGACCCGGGGTGCGAACCGCTCCTCGCCGTACTCGCGCAGGATCCGCACGAGGTCGCGCTCGTCGTAGGTGTTGAGGACGTCGGCCGCCGTGATGCCGCGCGACTGGTCCATCCGCATGTCCAGCGGCGCGTCCTGGGCGTAGGAGAAGCCGCGCTCCGACTCGTCGAGCTGCAGCGACGACACCCCGAGGTCCATGAGGACGCCCTGGACGGCGCCGTCCGCGTGCTCCTCGACGACGTCGGTGATCTCGTCGTACACGGCGTGCACCGGCACGAACCGGTCGCCGAACCGCTCGAGGCGCGCCGAGGCCAGGGCGAGCGCCTGGAGGTCGCGGTCGATGCCGAGGACCCGGGCGGTGGGCACCTGCTCGAGCACGGCCTCGGTGTGGCCGCCCATCCCGAGCGTGCAGTCCACCAGGACGCTGCCCGGTGCGGCCAGCGCGGGGGCCAGCAGGTCGACGCACCGCTGCATCAGGACGGGCAGGTGCCGGTCCTGCGTGGGCCGTTCGTCGTCGGTGCTCACGGGTTCCCCCTCCCTGGTGGACGTGGTGGTCGGCGGACGATCGCCGACCGGTGCTCGGTCACGGTCCGTCCGGACCGCCCGGCCAGGTCTCCCTCCGCTCCGTTCTGACGCCGGGGAAGTGCGCCAGACCCTTGCGGGAGGAGGCCTCGTCGGACGGGCCGGCCGTTGTTCGGTTGTGGTCAGAACTGCAGGTCCGGGAAGATCTCCTCCGCCACCTCGGCGTAGGAGGCCTCCTGCTCGGCGAGGTAGGCCTCCCAGGCACGGGCGTCCCAGACCTCGACCCGGGTGCCCGCGCCGATCACCGCGACGTCCCGGTCCAGACCGGCGTAGGCGCGCAGCGCCGGCGGGACGGAGACCCGACCCTGCTTGTCCGGCACCTCGTCGCTCGCCCCCGACAGGAGCACGCGCAGGTAGTCGCGTGCCTGCCGGCTGGTGACCGGCGCCTGCCGGACCTGCTCGTACATCCGTGAGAACTCGTCCATGGGGAGGAGGAACAGGCACCGCTCCTGGCCCCGCGTCATCACGAGGCCGTCGGACAACCGGCCACGGAACTTCGCGGGCAGGATGAGCCGCCCCTTCTCGTCGAGCCGAGGGGTGTACGTGCCGAGCAGCAGTCCGCTGCCGGGGAACTGGTCCCCCACGACTCCTGCCACGGTCCGCACCTCCCCTCGGGCTCCCGCACGCTCCACGCTACTCCACTTTCCTCCACCGAGCGCGGGGAATCACCCCCCGTGCACGTGTTCTTCACCTCGGGCGGGCCGACGCCGCAGGTCCACGCCGCGTGACCCGGGTGGAGCGAGGTGGAGGGCGCGGCGTCGCCGGGGTCCGGCAGGGCGGCCGCACGCACGGTGTGACGTGACGCACTAGGCTGCACGCGTACCGTCCTGTCACCTGCGGAGGCACGCATCGATGCAGCCCGACCACGCCCCCGGCACCGTGCGGGACACGGCGCCCGGCACCCCCACCCCCGGCGACCCGCGCGACCTGCTGCGCGACGGCCTCGGTGAGCTCGTCGCGACCACCGACCGGGTCCGGCACGCCATCGAGTCCGTGGTGCACGGCCGCCCCGACCTCGCCCGGCTCACCGTGGCGGTACTGCTCGCCGGGGGCCACCTGCTCGTGGAGGACGTCCCCGGCGTCGGCAAGACCACCCTCGCCAAGGCGGTGGCCCGGGCGATCGACTGCCGCGTCGGCCGCGTGCAGTTCACCCCGGACCTGCTTCCCAGCGACCTCACCGGCGTGAACGTCTACCGCTCCACCACCGGGGAGTTCGAGTTCCGCCCGGGCCCCGTCTTCAGCAACGTGGTCATCGGCGACGAGATCAACCGCGCGTCCCCCAAGACGCAGTCGGCGCTGCTGGAGTGCATGGAGGAGGGCCAGGTCACGGTCGACGGCACCACCCACACCCTGCCCCGGCCGTTCCTCGTGGTCGCCACGCAGAACCCCGTCGAGATGGAGGGCACCTATCCCCTGCCCGAGGCGCAGCGGGACCGGTTCACGGCCCGCCTCTCCGTGGGGTATCCCTCCGCCGCCGCCGAGCTGATGATGCTCGACTCGCACACGTCGTCCGACCCGATCGACCGGCTCGAGCCCGTCACCACCGCCGACACGATGATCCGGCTCGCCGGGTGGGTGCGCGCCGTGCACGCCTCGGACGCCGTCAAGCAGTACGTCGTGGACCTCGTCGCGGCGACCCGCGGGCACGACGGGCTCCGGCTCGGCGCGTCCCCTCGCGCGTCCCTGCAGCTGCTGCGCGTCGCCCGCGCGCACGCGGCGATGACGGGACGCCAGCACGTCCTGCCCGACGACGTCCAGACCCTGGCCGTCCCTGTCCTCGCCCACCGCCTCGTGCTGTCGACCGAGTCGCGCCTGAACGGGCGCTCCGAGGTCGAGGTCGTCGAGGACGTCCTGGCCCGCACCCCCGTCCCGGCCGGCCCCGCCGTCGCGCAGCCCCCGGGCGCGGGCGGCCGACGGGCATGAGACCGCGGGCCCTCACCCCGCTGCGACGGCTCGCCGCCGTCCGCCCCACCGGACGCGGGGGCGCCCTGCTCGGGGCCGGTGCGGTGCTGGCCGCGATGGGCGTCGTCCTCGACCTGCCCGACCTCGTCGGGCTCGGCGCCGCCGGGATCCTGGTGGTCGGGGCCGCGTGGGCGTCGCTCGCCGGGCAGCACCTCGACTCCGGGCGCGGCGCGCTCGACGTGACGCGCACGGTGGATCCGCACCCCGTCGTCGCGGGACGGCCCGCGACGACCTCCCTGACCGTGGCCGTCCGGCACCGCACCGGGGTCGCGTTCGAGCGGCTCGCCCGCCTGCGGCTGTCCGAGCAGGCCGCGCACGAGCTCGCCGGGGCGACCGGCATCCGCGCCCGCGTCCGGTCCGCCCCCGACCGCATCGACGTGACCTACGAGCTCGCGCCGGTGCGCCGCGGGCGGTGGGGCCTGGGGCCCGTCCTGACCACCCGGACCGACGTGTTCGGGCTCGTCCGCACCACGCAGCCGCTCGGCGGCACCACCCGGGTCGCGGTGTGGCCCCGCACCTCCGCCCTGGCCGTGCGGGCACCCGCCCTCGGCGACGTCGACCGTGCCGCGACCGGCGCCCGGCTGTCCGCCACCGACGACACCGTGCTGCGGGAGTACGTGGCGGGCGACGACCCGCGCCGGGTGCACTGGGCGGCGTCCGCCCGGCAGGGCCACCTCATGGTCCGCGCCGACGAGGGCGCCGGCTTCCGGCCGGTCACCGTGCTGCTGGACCGGGCGCTCCTCGCCCCCGCGGCGGACGACCGCCCCGGCGCCCGCCCGCCGTCGCACCAGGTCGTCGAGGACGGCGAGTGGGCCGTGTCGCTGGCAGCCTCCGTCGCCATCTCGTTCCTCGAGGCGGGGCACCCCACCCGCCTGGTGGCGACCACGTCCGCCCCGGAGCGCACCGAGCACACCTCCGGCGCCCGCGCCGGCCGCACCCGCCTGCTCGACGCCACCGTCGACCTCGTCGGAGCGGGCGGTGAGGCCGTGCAGGCCCTGACGCGCACGGTGCGGGCGGTGCGGGCCGACCGCTCGCAGTCCGAGATCACCGTCGCCGTGATCGGCCCCCAGGACCAGGGCGGCCGGCACGCCCTCGCCTCCCTCGGCGCCGACGGCGTCTGCTGGGCCGTGCTCGTCGAGCCCCGCGGCACCGGCATGCGCCACGACGTCGACCCCACCGCCGACGCGCTGCGCTCCGCCGGATGGCGCGTCGCCACCTGCCCGCCCGGCACCGACCCGGTGCTCGCCTGGTCCGCCCTCACCGAACGGGTCGCATGATCCCCCCGCACTCGGGCCCCGTCGCCCGGCTCGTCGCCGTCACCGTCCTCGTCGCGGTCGCCGTCGGCGCGTCCATGCTCGCGCTGACCACGCTCGTGCTGCCCGGACCCTGGGTCCGCGAGGGTCTCCTCGGTGTGGCGCTCGTCGCGGCCGCCGCGGCGGTCGTGCGCGGCCTGCTCGACTCCCGCGCGCGCCGGCGGGGCGAGACGGGCGGCGGGTCCGTCGTGCCGACGCTCGTCGCGATCGTCGTCGCCGCCTGGTTCCTGCTGTCCCGCTACGGCTCCCCCACCTCCGACCCCGACCTGCTCGTCGGTCCCGAGCACCTCTCCCGCGTCGTCGCCCGGCTCGGCGAGGCCGGGGAGATCGTCCGGGGCGAGGTCGCGCCCGTGCCCGGCACCCTGCCCATGGCGCTCATCGTGGTGGGCGGCACCCTCACCGTCCTCGTGCTCGCCGACGCCCTCGTCGGCGGACTGCACTGGCACGCCGCCGCCGGGCTCCCCCTGCTCGCCCTGTGGGCCCCGCCGCTCGTCCTCGTCGGCGACGTGCCCCGCACGGTGTTCGTCGTCGTGGTCTCCGCGCTCCTGCTGCTGCTGACCGTCCCCGTGCCCCGCACGGCACCGACGACCCGCCCGCCGGGCGCGGTGCGACGCGCCGAGCGCTCCCGCGCGGTTCTGACGTCCGCGACGGCCGTCGTCGTCGCGCTCGTCGCCGGCGTCGTCGCGAGCGCGTCGTCCGCCCTGCCGGGGTACGCCGGCGCCTGGTACCAGAGCTTCACCACGTCCGGCGACGCCATCCAGCTCGCCGAGGACCTCGACGTGCTCGGCAGCCTCACGGAGCGCTCGGGCGAGGTCGTGCTGACCTACACCGCGCCCGAGGACGGCGTCGGGCCGCTGCGCACGTACACCGCGTCCGCGTTCGACGGTCGCCGGTGGCAGCGTGGCGACGAGCGTCCCGGCGAGGCGTTCGCCCCGGACGACCTGCTCTGGCCCGACGACGTGGACCGGCGTGCGCTCGACGGCGCCCAGGACGTGGCGATCACGGTGGGCTCGCTGCGCGAGGACCAGCTCCCCGTCGCGGTCGAGCCCCGGACCGTCACGACGGACGGCACGTGGGGCTACGACCCGGTGCGCGACGAGGTCGTCGGGGACCGCACCGACAGGTCGGACACCTACGCGCTGACCGTCCGCCCCCGCGACCTCGGCCCCGAGCAGCTGCGCGGCGCCGGCGCCGGCACCGCCGTGGACGCCTACCTGGAGGTCCCCGGCACCGAGCACGCCGAGGACGTCGCCGAGATCGCCCTCGAGGTGGTCGGCGACGCCGACACCGCCTACGACCGAGCGGTCGCGCTCCAGCAGTGGCTGCGCGACCCGGCGCGGTTCACCTACTCCACCCAGCTCCCCCGCGGCGGAACCGGCGACCCGGTCTGGGACTTCCTGCAGCACCGGACCGGATACTGCGTGCAGTTCGCGACCACGATGACCATGATGGCCCGCACCCTCGGGATCCCCGCCCGCCTCGGGGTCGGGTTCCTCCCCGGCGATCGGGTCGAGGAGCCGGGCGGTGCGACCGGGTCGCCGCAGGCGCCCGACGGCGGCTCCGGCGCGAGCCCCGAGGGTGCGCAGGAGGACTCCGGCCTCGCGGTGTTCGAGGTCACGGGGCAGGACTCGCACGCGTGGCCGGAGCTCTACTTCGAGGGCGTCGGCTGGGTGAGGTTCGAGCCGACACCGTCGGTCCAGACGGGCCCGCCCCCGCAGTACACCGACCCCGTGAGCACCGACGACGCGCCCACCACGGCACCGCAGGAGGTGCCGACCGCGCAGGCGGAGGTCCCGCCGACGCAGGCGGCGACCGCCCCGACCCCGACGGGAGCGGCCGTGGCGCCGGCCCCCGCGGCGACGCGGTCCGACCCGTGGCCGTGGGTCGTCGCCGGGGCCGTGACCGCCGTGGTCGTGGCCGTCGCGCTGACCGTGCTCCTCGCCCGGCGTCGGCGCACCGAGGGGCCCGTCGACGCCGAGCAGGCGTGGAACCGGGTCGTGCGGTCGCTCGCCCGGGACGGGATCCGCCTGCCACCGGCCACCACCCCCCGCCAGGCGCCCCAGGCGGTCGTCGACGCCGTGGTCGCGGCCCGTGGCCAGGAGCCGTCGGCGGACGTCCGTCACGGGCTCGACCGGCTCAGCGCCGCCGTCGAGGAGGCCCGCTACGCGCCCTCGCGGGACGATGCCGCCGCACCGGTCGACCTGGGCGAGGTGGCGGACACGGTCGTGGACGGGCTCACCGAGCAGACCGCGGGCGGCCGCGCCTCCCGGTGGGTCGACCGCCTCCGCCCCGGGCGCTGAGCCCCCGCCGGGTGCCGGCGGCCACGAGCAGGGACGGGCTGCCCGGGAACGCGACCAGGGGCGGGTGCCCAGGGACGCGAACGGCCGCCACGCGAGGCGTGGCGGCCGTTCGTGCGGTGGAGGTCAGCGGCCCTGGTCCCGGCGGCGGTCCCAGCGCTCCTCGAGACGGGCCATGAAGCCGCCGCCGCTCTTGGCCTTGGCGGGGCGGGCGGTGCGGGACGACGGGGTGTGCGGGGCGACGCTGCCGTCGGCGCGCACGGTGCCCTGCGGTCCCTTGGCGCGCGGGGCGGCGAACACGGTCGCGACGCCGGCGAACATCAGGACGAAGCCCACCACGCCGAGCCAGGTCTGGTTCGCCGAGACCCCGACCACGAGGAGGAGCAGCCCGAGCACCACGCCGAGTCCGGCGAGGACGAATCGCAGCGGCGAGCGACGACGCGACCGCTGCAGGGTGGTGGCGAGCCGGGGGTCGTCGCTCTCCAGCGCGCGCTCCATCTGCTCCAGCACGCGCTGTTCGTACTCCGACAGAGGCATCGGGCCCCCCGATCTCGCTGTGGCAACTGACGTCCTCCTAGGATAGGCCCGCGACGCCTCCTGCGGTAGTCGAGGGCGGGGGTGAGGACGCCCCCATCCCGATCGCCGTGTGCCCGAAGCGTTCCCGGACGGCGTCGACGGCCACCTCGGCGTCCCGACGAGCCGTCGGACGCGGGTCGTCGACGTCGAAGATGCTCGGCTGGGTGACCGTCTCGGCGCGTTCGCGCAGGTTCTCCGCACGGACACCGACGAGACGCACGGGCAGCCCCCGCAGGTCGACGCCGCCCAGCAGGTCCCGGGCCGTCGACCACAGCTCCTGGGCGACGTCGGTGGGCACCGGCAAGGTCCGGGACCTGGTGAGGGTCCGGAAGTCGCTGGTGCGCACCTTGAGGGCGACCGTGCGCGCGACCACCCCGTGCCGTCGCATCCTGCCGGCGACCCGGTCGCTCAGCGCCCGCAGCCGCCGCGCGACCTCGTCGAGGTCGCGCACGTCCTGCTCGAAGGTGGACTCCGCGCCCACGGACCGTTCCGCCCGGCCCGCGACGACCGGGCGGGGGTCCCGGCCCCAGGCGAGGTCGTGCAGGTGCGCTCCCGTGACGGGCCCGACCGCGGCCCGCAGCACGTCGACGTCGGTGTCGCCGAGCTGGGCGACCGTCGTGATGCCCCAGCGCGCGAGCACCTGCTCGGTCTTGTCACCCACCCCCCACAGCGCGCCGACGGGCAGGGAGCGCAGGAACGCCACGGTCGCGTCGCGCGGCACGAGCAGCAGGCCGTCCGGCTTGGCGTGCGTGGAGGCGAGCTTGGCGACCAGCTTGTTCCGACCGATCCCGACCGAGCAGGTGATCCCGTGCTCGGCGTGCACCCGCTCGCGCAGCGCGGCCCCGATCTCGCTCGGCAGGCCCAGCCGGCGCCGCGCACCGGTCACGTCGAGGAACGCCTCGTCGACGGAGACCTGCTCCACCACGGCCGTCACCTCGCCGAGGATCTCCATCACGCCGCGGGACACGTCGCGGTAGGCGGAGTGGTCCGGCGGGACCACGACCGCCTGCGGGCACCGCGCCAGCGCGTGCGACATCGGCATCGCCGAGCGGACGCCGAACGCGCGGGCCTCGTAGGTCGCGGCGAGCACGACGCCACGCTCGCGCCCGCCCACGATGACCGGCAGCCCCTGCAGCTCGGGCCGACGGGCGAGCTCCACCGACGCGAAGAACGCGTCCATGTCCACGTGGAGGACGCCGGCTCCCTCCTCGTCCGAGCCCCAGTCGCGTCGGGCCGACTCGGCCCGGGGGCCACGGCTCATGAGGCCGCGAACCTCGCCGCGGCCACGACGCCCGCCGGGGACCGCACCGCGAAGCCGGCCTGCGGGTCGACGCGCATCCCGACCTCGTCGCGGAAGTCCTCGGCGCAGGCGAGGAGCTCGTCCGCCCGGGCGAGGGGGACGTCGGCGGCCCGGCCCGCGTCCACGGCCGACCGGAGCCGGGCACCGGACGCGAAGTAGACGCTCCAGGCGGCGAGCTCCGGCTCGACCCGGGTGAGCAGCTCCCACACCGAGCGCGCGCGCCCCCGGGGCACCGCGCCGTCGTGGAGGGCCACCACCGCGGCGGCCGATCGCAGGGCAGCCAGGTGGGCGTGCACGAACCGGTCGCCCGGGTCGCCCGCCTGCACCGCCGCCGCGAGCTCGGCGTCGGCACGCGCCAGCAGTCGCTCGACCCGCTCGGGCACCGGGACGCCACCTCGGTACGGCATGTCATACCTCCTGCCTCGGGACCCGACGACCCCGCCGGTCCATCTTCGAACACCTGTTCGACGCCTGTCAAGGCGTCGTCGCGAGAGGATGGGCCCATGGCCCGCCGCGCTCGCACCACCCGTCAGGACCGATCCTCCCCGCCGGCACCGACACTGCCCGTCGGGGAGGTCGCCGTCGACACCGGGACCGCCCGCGTCGAGCCCGACCCCGACCACCCCCGCCGCCTGACCCTGCACGTCAACGGCGTGCCGAGCTCGTGCCTCGACCTCGACGACCCCGGGTTCCTCGCCTTCGAGTACCTCCAGCAGATGGCCGCCGTGATCGACCTGTTGCCCGCAGGACCCGTCCGCGCCGTCCACCTGGGCGCCGCGGGGTGTGCGCTGCCCCGACAGGTCGAGCACGCCCGTCCCGGGTCGCGCCAGCTCGGCGTCGACGTCGACGCCCGCCTCCTGGAGCTCGTCCGCACCTGGTTCGACCTCCCCCGCTCCCCCGCCCTGCGCCTGCGCGCGGGGGACGCCGCCGCCGTCCTGGCCACCCTGCCACCGGGCCGGGCCGACGTCGTCGTCCGGGACGCCTTCGACGGCGACACGACGCCCCCGCACCTCACGGGCACCGCGTTCGCGACCGCCTGCGCGACCGCCGTCCGGCCGGGGGGGCTGGTCCTGGCCAACTGCGCCGACCGTCCGCCGCTGAGCACGGTGCGGCAGGAGGCGGCGTCCTTCGCCGCCGCGCTGGGACCGGACACGGTGGCCGAGGGCCGGCTCGCCGTCCTCGCCGAGCCCGGGGTGCTCAAGGGGCGCCGCTACGGCAACGTCGTCCTCGCCGGGGTCACGCCGACGCCCGCGGACGGGCACGACCCCTCCGACGACGACCGGGTCGACCTGCGCGACACCCGGCTCGGCCGGGCGATGCGCTCCCTGGCCGTGCCGGTCACCGTCCTCGCCGGACCCGAGCTGGCGCGGTTCGTGGGCACGGCCCGACCCCTCGACTGACACGCCGCAGGCCGCCCCCGGGAGCCCCGGGGACGGCCTGCGGCACTGCTCACGTCAGAGCGGGACGACCTGCTCCGCCTGCGGACCCTTGGGGCCCTGCGTGATCTCGAACTCGACGGCCTGACCCTCCTCGAGGGTGCGGTAGCCCTGCGACTGGATGGCCGAGTAGTGGACGAAGACGTCGGCGCCGCCGCCGTCCTGGGCGATGAACCCGAAGCCCTTCTCGGAGTTGAACCACTTCACTGAACCCTGCGCCATGCTGATCCTTCGGTGCTCCGTACGGTGCGCGAGGAGACCGGGCGCCTCCTCGCCGTCGCGGCGGGACGTCGACGCTGATCCGTGCGGGTCACGCCGATGCGACGGCGCCAGTGTGGCACGCGCCACGTCCCGATGCACGGAGGCGGCGCGACCCGGGACGGCTCAGTCGTCCTCGCGCTGGGCCAGGAAACGCTCGAACTCCGCACCCAGCTCTTCCGCGGTGGGCAGCGGACCGGACTGCGCGAGCAGGTCCGGACGGCCCACGGTCCGCGTGAACGTGTCGTACTGCTCCTCGAGGCGCTGCACCACCGCGGCGACCTCCTCGTTCTCCGCGACGAGCTCGGCGACCTCCGTGCGGTTGCGCTCCGCCCGTTCCTCGAGCAGGCCCGTGTCCAGCGCCAGCCCGGTCGCCTTCTCCACGTGCTCCAGCCCCACGACGGCGGCCGGCACGTAGCGGGACTGCGCCAGGTAGTGCGGCACGTGCACCGTGATGCCCATCGCGTCGTGCTCGGTGGCACCGAGCCGGTGCTCCAGCAGCGCCGCGAACGAGCCCGGCACCTGCACCCGGCCGAAGAACGAGGTGTAGTCCTCCACGAGGCCCTCCCGCGTCGCGTGCGCGGTCAGCGACAGCGGCCGCGTGTGCGGGACACCCATCGGGATGCCGTGCAGGCCGATGGTCAGCGACACGCCGAGCTGCTCCACGAGCGAGCGCACGCCCGCCACGGCCCGCTCCCACTGGAGGTCCGGCTCGGTGCCGTGCAGCAGCAGGAACCCGGTGCCCTCGGCGTCCGCGAGGTGGTCCACCACGAGCGACGGCGCGTCGTAGGACACCCAGCGGTCGGAGTCGAAGGTCATCACCGGGCGCAACGAGCGGTAGTCGACGAGCCGGTCCGCGTCGAACGTCGCCAGACGTGTCGCGGTGAACCGGTCCAGGAGGTGGTCCGCCGCGATCTCACCGGCGCTACCGGCGTCGACGAACCCGCGCAGCGCGTGCACCAGCACGGGGCCCGGCCCGGCAGGCCACCCGCCCAGCGTGCGCTCCACCGCCTCGCCGTCGACCTCGATGATCCCCTGGGGGTCCAGCACCGTTCCTCCTCGTTCGCACCGCCCGGGGCGGTCGCCCCGTGGTCGGCACAACCATGCCGGGCCCGCGGATCATCCCGGTCCGCGGTCAGCGGTGCGGCAGCCGCACCACCGAGACGAAGAAGTCGTCGATCTGCTGCACGACCCGGATGAAGCGCTCGAAGTCCACCGGCTTGGTGACGTAGGCGTTGGCGTGCAGCGAGTACGACCGCAGCACGTCCTCCTCCGCCTCCGACGTCGTCAGGACGACCACGGGGATGTGGCGCAGCTCGGGGTCCTGCTTGACCTCGGCCAGCACCTCGCGACCGTCCATCCGCGGCAGGTTGAGGTCGAGCAGGATGAGGTCCGGCGTCGGGCGGTCCGCGTGCTCCCCCTGGCGCCGCAGGAACTCCAGGGCGCTGACGCCGTCCGAGACCACCCACAGCCGGTTGGCCACCTTGTGCTCGGCGAACGCCTCCCTGGTCATGAGGACGTCGCCCGGGTCGTCCTCCACCAGAAGGACCTCGATGCCGGCCTGCTGATCTGCGGTCATGGCCACACCCTATGCGGCCGGGAGCGTCCACCGGACGGTGGTGCCGGGGCCCGTCGACGGGACCACCCACACCCGCCCCCCGTGGTGCTCCACCACCCGCTTGACCAGGGCCAGCCCGATCCCGGTGCCGGTGTACACCTCCTTGGGGTGCAGGCGCTGGAAGATCACGAAGACCCGCTCCGCGTACTGCGGGTCGATGCCGATGCCGTTGTCTGCACAGGACAGCTCCCACTCCGGGCCCGACCGTCCCTGCGTGCGGACCGCGGTCAGGTGCACCTCCGGGGGCCGCTCCGGGTGCGCGAACTTCAGCGCGTTGCCCACGACGTTGGCCAGGAGCATCGACAGCAGGCCGCGGTCGCCCGTGACGACCGGCAACGGGTCGTGCGTGATCACCGCGCCGCGCTCCGCGACCCGCTCGGAGAGGTCGTGCAGCACGCCGGCGAGCACGTCCTCCAGCGGGACGGGTCCCGGCTCCCGGCCGGAGCGCCCCACCCGCGAGAAGCTCAACAGGTCCTGGATGAGGCGTTGCATGCGGTGCGCGCCGTCGACGGCGAAGGCGATGTACTGGTCCGCCCGGTCGTCGAGCTGGTCGCCGTAGCGCTTCTGGAGCAGCTGGGTGAAGCTCGCCACCTTGCGCAGCGGCTCCTGGAGGTCGTGCGAGGCGACGTACGCGAACTGCTCCAGGTCGCGGTTCGAGCGCTCCAGCTCGGCGGCCTGGTGGCGGAGCCGGGCGTGCGCCGCCTCGACCTCCTGGTGGGCGGCGCGCGCATCCTCGACCTGCGCGACGAGCTCGCGGCGCATGCGCTCGACGTCCTGCGACAGGGACGCCACCTCCCCCGCCCCGACGGCGGGGATCTCGTGCTCGTGGTCGCCCGTGCTGGCGGCGCGCACCTCCTGCGTGAGCCGGGCCAGCGGCACCGAGATCTCGCGGCGCAGCAGCCGCCACACGTGCACCCCGAGCACGGCCATCGCGAGGCCGAGCACCGAGACCACGACCAGCAGCGCCTCGTTCCACAGCCGCGCCGCCTCCAGCGCGTCGTAGTCCGCGTTCGCCGTGAGCAGGCGCAGCGAGCCGAGGGTCGCCACCACGGACATCAGCACCAGCAGGACGAGCACGACCGCGGCCGCGCCGAGCCGGCGTCGTACCCGGTCCAGGGGCGAGCGGTCCGCGGCCCTCACCGGACCCACTCCGCGGAGTCGGCGAGCATAGCCGACCGCTCGCCGACGACGTCCTCGGCCCCCGTCCAGCCGACGACGAGCATGGCGGCGTCGTCCACGAGCGGGCCGCCGTGCAGGTCCCGCACCCCGAGCAGCACCCGCTCGACGAACCCGACGAAGCCGTCCCGGTCGAGCTCGTCCTGGACGATCCCCTCCAGCCCGTCGACGCCGAGACGCTCGGCGCCGTGCCGACCGACGGGTGCCGGCCCGGTGGTCCGCAGGGCGGCCTCGACGAGCCCGTCGGTGTACATCACGACGGCGAACGGGCCGTCCATGGGGACGCGCTGCGCCGTCCAGCCGCCCGGCACCGGGATGCCGAGGGCCCGGCCGCGGCCGGTCGGGACCAGCGAGTCGCACCGCACCGCCCCGACGGGACCGGTGACGAGCATCGGCGCCGGGTGCCCGGCGAGGTAGACGTCCACGACGCGCCGGTCGGCGCTCACCGCGACCTGGCAGAGGGTGACGAAGATGTCGGGCCGGGACCGCTCGGTGAGGAGCACCCGTTCCAGGTGCCCGAGGACGTCGCGCGGCGAGGTGCCCGTCAGCACGAGGGTGCGCCAGGCCGTGCGCAGGGTGGCGCCGAGCGCCGCCTCGTCCGGGCCGTGCCCCGCGACGTCGCCGACCACCGACAGCACCGAGCCGTCCTCGCGCTGGACCGTGTCGAAGAAGTCGCCGCCCAGCAGGCCGCCCCCGCCGGGCAGGTAGCCGACCATGATCGACACGGTCGGGTCGTCGACCAGCGGCTGGGGCAGCAGCGCCCGCTCCAGCCGTGCCGTCTCCGCGGCCCGCACCTTGCTGCGGTACAGGGCGCGCTGCTCGGCCAGGGAGCGGCGGCGCTGGAGCGCGTAGCGCAGCGAGCGGCCGAGCAGGTCCGGACCGGTCTCGCCCTTGACGAGGTAGTCGTCGGCGCCCGCGGCGACCGCCTCCACGCCCCGGTCCACGCTGGAGTGACCGGTGAGGACGACCAGGGCCGGAGGGACCGCGTGCCGCTGCGACGAACGGCGCAACGCCTCCACCGCGGCGAGCCCCACGGCGTCCGGCAGCCCCAGGTCCACCAGCAGGCAGTCGACCACGGCACCGCTCTCGAGCTCCGCGGCGGCCTGCGCGACGGTGCGCGCCCGCAGCAGCTCGACGACGATCTCCGCGTCGGTCAGCAGCTCCCCGACGAGGAACGCGTCGCCGTCGTCGTCCTCGACGAGCAGGACGCGCGGGACGGCGGGCAGGTCGGGACCGAACGGTCCGGCGCGTTCCTCGTTCCCGTCGTCGCCGCTGCTCATGCGGCCGATCCTATGCCCCGACCCGGTCCGCCCGTCGGGCGCGGACGCGGCGCGGCGCGGGCTGCTTTTCCGCCCGGGGCCCGGACGTGGAAAGATGGTCGGCCGCACACAGAGCACCGGAGGGGGACGCGTGGCGGGCAGGCAGGACGAGCTGGCGCGCGAGCAGGAGGTCGTCGACCGCCTGTACGCACGACTGGACACGCTGCGCGCGAGCGCGCGCGCACGACTGGCCGACGTCCGTCGGTCCGGGCCGTCGGGATCACCGCAGAACCGCAGCGAGCGGGACGCCTTCGCGACGCTGTACTCCGACCGGGCGGCCCGCCTCGACGCGGTCGAGGACCGCCTCGCGTTCGGGCGGCTCGACCTCGACGACGGCGAGCAGCGCTACGTGGGCCGCATCGGCCTCACGGACGACGAGCACCGCAGCCTCCTCACGGACTGGCGGGCGCCGGCCGCGCAGCCGTTCTACCGGGCGACGGCCGTGCAGCCCGACGGCGTCCGGCGGCGGCGGCACGTGGTCACCGCGGGCCGCACGGTCACGGGCATCGAGGACGAGCTGCTCGACCTGGACGCCGTCACCGACGGGATCGACGCCACCACGCTCTCCGGCGAGGGCGCGCTGCTGGCCTCGCTCGCGCAGCGCCGCACCGGCCGCATGGGTGACATCGTCGCGACCATCCAGGCCGAGCAGGACCGCATCGTGCGCGACGAGCTGGCGGGGGCGCTCGTCGTCCAGGGTGGCCCCGGCACCGGCAAGACGGCCGTCGCGCTGCACCGTGCCGCCTACCTGCTCTACGCGCACCGGCGCCTGCTGGAGCGCAGCGGCGTGCTCCTCGTCGGGCCCAGCCGTGCGTTCCTGCGGTACATCGACCAGGTGCTGCCCTCCCTCGGCGAGACCGGCGTGGTCGCGACCACCGTCGCGGAGCTCGTGCCCGGGCTCCGGGCGGACGCCGTCGAGGACGGCGCGGCCGCCGAGGTCAAGGGCCGCCTGCTGTGGCGCGACGCCGTGCGGCGCGCCGTCCGCGCCCGCGAGCGGGTCCCCGCCGCCGACGTGCCCGTGCGGGTCGACGGCGTGGACCTGCGCATCCGCCGCCGGGACGTGCGCGACGCCATCGCCCGCGCCCGCCGGACGCACAAGCCCCACAACGAGGCACGCCCCACGTTCGTGCGCGAGATGCTCAACCGGCTCGTCGACCAGTACCGCACCCGGACGGACGCCGAGCTCTCCGACCACGACGTCGCCGTGCTGCTGGAAGACCTGCGCTCCGACCGTGACGTGCGGGTCGCCCTCAACCTCGCCTGGTTCCCGATCTCCGCGGAGAAGCTGGTCTCGGACCTCTGGGCGAAGCCCCACCGGCTCGCCCAGGCCGCCCCCGAGCTCTCCGCCGCCGAACGGCTCCTGCTGCACCGGGCCCCCGGCTTCCCCTGGACCGAGGCCGACGTGCCCATCCTCGACGAGGCCGCCGAGCTGCTCGGCGAGGACGACTCCGTGGCGAAGGCCGAGGCCCGCGCCCGGGAGGCGGCCCGCGTCGCCGAGGTGGAGTACGCCCGCCGTGTCCTGGAGTCCTCCGGCGCCGGCGGCGGGCTCGTCGACGCCGAGACCCTCGCGTCCCGGTTCGCGGAGTCCGGGCCCCTGCTCACCACGGCCGAGCGGGCGTCCGCCGACCGCACCTGGACGTACGGGCACGTCGTGGTCGACGAGGCCCAGGAGCTCAGCCCGATGGCGTGGCACGCGATCGTGCGCCGCGTGCCGACGCGGTCGCTCACCATCGTCGGCGACGTCGCCCAGACGTCGTCGGCGGCCGGCGCGCGTTCCTGGGACCGGGCGCTCGACGCCGTGCTGGGCGGGCACTGGCGCATCGCGGAGCTCACGGTGAGCTACCGCACGCCCGCCGCCGTCGCCGACGCCGCCCAGCGGGTCGCCGACGCCGCCGGACTGCCGACCTCCCCGCTGACCGCGGCGCGCGACCTGCCCGGCGCCCTCGTGCTGGCACCGAGCACCGACCCCGTCGACGCCGCCGCCCGCGCCGCCGCCGACCTCGCCAAGGAGCACGTCGGGCCGGACGGCGCCGGCCGGGTGGCGGTCGTCGCTGCCGCGGGGACGGTCCCCGGCCTCCGCGCCGCCCTGGCGGACCTGCTGCCCGCCGTGCTGGGTTCCGAAGAGGCCGCCCGGCTCGCCGTGCAGCGCCCCGAGGACGCCCAGGTCACCGTGGTGACGCCGCGGGACACGAAGGGCCTGGAGTACGACGCCGTCGTCCTCGTCGAGCCGCGGGACATCGTGGGCGCGCAGGGCGCCGGGGGCCGGTGGGGCGACCTCTACGTCGCGATGACCCGCCCCACGCAGCGGCTCGTCGTGGTGCACGCCCACGAGCTGCCGGCCGGGCTCGTGCACGAGGGGTGAGACGCGTTTGTCGCCCGGCCCCGCCGGGGCGCACCATAGGGGCGTGCTGCGTGCCCTACTCCTCGAGAACATCCACCCCGACGCCGTCGAGATCCTGCGCGATGCAGGGATCGAGGTCGAGTCGCGTCCCGGCGCGCTCGACGAGGACGAGCTCATCGAGACGCTCGCCGACTACCAGATCCTCGGCATCCGCTCCAAGACGCAGGTGACCCGCCGCGTCGTGGAGTCCCTGCCCGGCCTGCTCGCCGTGGGGACGTTCTCCATCGGCACGAACCAGATCGACCTCGAGGCCGCGGCGTCCCACGGCGTCGCCGTGTTCAACGCGCCGTTCTCCAACACCCGGTCGGTCGTGGAGCTCGCGGTCGCGGAGATCATCGCGCTGACCCGACGCCTCACGGTGCGCGACAAGGCGCTCCACGAGGGCGTCTGGGACAAGACGGCCGACGGCTCGCACGAGGTGCGGGGCCGCACGCTGGGCATCATCGGCTACGGCAACATCGGTTCGCAGCTGTCGGTGCTGGCGGAGAACCTCGGCATGAACGTCGTGTTCTACGACACCTCCGAGAAGCTGGCGCTCGGCAACGCCCGCCGCGTCGAGACCCTCGACGAGCTCCTCGCGCTGGCGGACACCGTGACGATCCACGTCGACGGTCGCGCGGGCAACGCCGGGCTGTTCGGCGAGGAGCTCTTCTCCCGGATGAAGCCGGGCGCGATCTTCCTCAACCTGTCCCGCGGCTTCGTCGTGGACGTCGACGCCCTGCGTGAGCACATCCTGTCCGGCCACCTGTCGGGCGCGGCCGTGGACGTCTTCCCGTCGGAGCCGAAGAAGCGCGGCGACCACTTCGACTCCCCCCTGCGCGGCCTCGACAACGTCATCCTCACCCCGCACGTCGGCGGCTCGACGGAGGAGGCGCAGCAGAACATCGGCCAGTTCGTGGCCAAGAAGCTGCGCGACTACCTGTTCACCGGGTCGACCATGCTGTCGGTCAACGTGCCGAACCTCCAGCTCGAGCACACCGGCGTCGGGCGCATCGCCCTGCTGCACCGCAACGTCCCCGGCGTCCTGGCCGCCGTGAACCAGGTGTTCGCCGACCACGGCGCGAACATCGAGGCGCAGATGCTGTCGACCCGCGGCGAGCTCGGCTACGTGGTCACCGACATCTCCGACGTCACCCAGCGCGGCGCCTCGGCGAAGCTCATGGAGATGCCCACGACGGTGCGGCTGCGCATCCGGGACGCGTTCGACCGTCCCGAGTTCCCGCCCGGGCCGGCGGCGGGCTGACCCGCCCGAGACGACCAGAGGGGCCCGGACGCGATGCGTCCGGGCCCCTCTCGTCGTGCGGCGGTCAGCCGGACTTGCGGCGGAACATCGGCTGCACGGGCCCGGAGGTCTCCGAACCGTGCACCGACCCGGTGTTGCGGTCGGACTCGGCGCTGCGATGGTTCGACGCGTTCTTGCGGGCGAGAGCCTCCTTGAACTTCGCCCGGGTGTCGTCGTCGGGTGCGGTCGACTTCTTCTGATCGGTCATGTGCCCAGCATGTCCTGCCCGGGCGTCCGGTGCCAGACGTTTCAGCTGCCGGCGCCCTCGTCCGGCCCAGCAGTGGGGCGCTCGGAACGCTCGGAACGCTCCGAACGCAGGGACGTGATCGCTGCCTCGAAGTCCTCGAGGGAGTCGAACGCCTGGTAGACCGAGGCGAAACGCAGGTAGGCGACCTCGTCGAGCTCACGCAGCGGCCCGAGGATGGCGAGGCCGATCTCGTAGGCGTCGATCTCGGCGCTGCCCGCGCCGCGCAGCGTCTCCTCGACCTTCTGCGCGAGCAGCGCCAGGTCGTCGGAGCTGACGGGTCTGCCCTGGCAGGCCTTGCGGACACCGGACACGACCTTGTCCCGGCTGAACGGCTCGGTCGCCCCGGACCGCTTGACGACCGACAGGCTCGCCGTCTCGACGGTCGTGAACCGGCGTCCGCAAGAGGGACACTGGCGCCGCCGACGGATCGACGACCCGTCGTCCGAGGTACGGGAGTCGACGACGCGCGAGTCGGCGTGGCGGCAGAACGGGCAGTGCATCCGAGGTCTCCTGCGGTCGGTGCCGGACCCGTGCCCGGCTGCGCGACGAACGTATGCGGGATCGCGGGAGACGTGCAACATCGGCCGTGCCCGGGCGGTCAGTCGGCCGGGAGGGCGAGGACCTGACCGGCCCGCAGCGCCGAGGTCCGCAGGCCGTTGAGCTCCTTCAGGTCGGTGACGACCTCGCGGAGGTCCTGGCCGGGCTCTGCGAGTACGCGGGCGAGGTCCCACAGGGTCTCGCCGGGCGCCACGGTGTGCAGGTCGACCTCGACCCGGACCGGATCCGTGCCGGCGACCGCCTGCGTGCCGCCGAGCACGCCCGCGACGGCGACCAGCATCGCCAGGACCACGAGGACGACCCGCCCCCGGACCGTCAGCCTCAGCCCGTCGAGGCCCAGCGGGCCGAGGTCGCTGTGGGGGCCTGCCGTGATCGTCGACATCGGAACTCCTCCCTCGCGGCCGGTGGCGGCCGGGTCGAACACCTGTGCGTCGTACACCTGTTCGTTCGAACAGGTGTTCCCGTTGTACCACGCGACGGCGACACGGGTCGAGAGATCTCGAACACGTGTTTGATGTGAGCGGTGTCCTGCCCTACGCTGGACCCAGCGCGATGGCACGTTTGTCGGATTCGACGGGCCGCTCGGCGACGAGCGGTGGCGCGGGCCCGGCGACCACGCACCACGACGGGAGACAGCATGACCACGCGGGACGAGACCACCCGGGACGCCGACGGCGGCGTGGCCCCGGTGTCGGAGCTGCTCGGCGGGCAGCGCCTCACGCCACGCCAGCGGGGCGTCCTCGAGACCATCCGGACGTCGGTCGAGACCCGCGGCTACCCGCCGACCATGCGCGAGATCGGGGAGGCCGTCGGCCTGTCCAGCCCCTCGTCGGTCAAGCACCAGCTCACCACGCTGGAGCGCAAGGGCTACCTGCGGCGGGACCCGAACCGGCCCCGCGCGATGGAGGTCGTCGACTCGCCCGCCACGAGCCCCGCGCCGCTGTCGGTGGCGGCGCCCGTGGCCGACGAGGGCGGCGCGTCGCCCGCCGCGGCCTACGTGCCGCTGGTCGGCCGGATCGCGGCCGGCGGCCCGATCCTCGCGGAGCAGGTCGTCGAGGACGTCTTCGCGCTCCCGCGGCAGGTGGTGGGCGACGGCGAGCTGTTCCTGCTCCGGGTCAGCGGCGACTCCATGGTCGACGCGGCCATCTGCGACGGCGACTGGGTGGTCGTGCGTCGCCAGAACGTGGCCGAGCAGGGCGAGATCGTCGCCGCCATGATCGACGGCGAGGCGACCGTCAAGACCTTCCGGCAGAACGGTGGGCACACCTGGCTGATGCCGCAGAACCCGGCCTACGACCCGATCCTCGGCGACGAGGCGACGGTCCTCGGCCGGGTCGTCGCGGTCCTGCGCAGCCTCTGAGAGACCCGGTCTGTCGCCGGGTCCCGGCGACAGCCGGGTCCCGGCTACAGGCCGAAGCGCTGCTGGACGGCCTTCACGCTGGTCGCCGAGGCCCGCATGCCGACGAGCTCGGCGTCCGACAGCGGGATCGGCACCACGGTGGTCGCACCGCGGGAGTCCACCAGGGTCGGCAACGACAGGCAGACGTCGTCGATGCCGTAGAAGTCGTCGATCCGCGTCGAGACCGGCATCACACGGTGCTCGTCGTTGAGGACCGCCTCGACGATCCGGGTCACGGCGAGACCCACCGCGTAGTTCGTGGCGCCCTTGCCTGCGATCACGCGATAGGCCGACTCCACGACGTCCCGGGCGATCGACTCCCGGGCGGCGGCGTCCAGCGGCGGCCTCCCCGGCAGGCTCGGCCACTCCAAGAGCGGCACCCCGGCGATGGTCGCCGCGCTCCACAGGGCGATCTCGGAGTCTCCGTGCTCACCGCCGACGTAGGCGTGGACGTTGCCCACCGCGACGCCGCAGTGCTCGGCGATCGCGGCCCGCAGGCGCGACGAGTCCAGGACGGTCCCCGAACCGAAGACTCGCTCGGGCGGGAGCCCGGAGATCTGCTGCGCGGCGTAGGTGACCACGTCCACCGGGTTGGTCACCATGAGGAACGTCGCGTCGGGCGCCACCTCGACCAGTCCCGGCAGGATCTTGCGCGTCAGCGCGATGGTCGCCTCGGCGAGGTCGAGCCGCGTCTGACCGGGCTTCTGCTTGGCACCCGCGGTGACGACGACGACGTCCGCGCCGCGCACCACCTCGACGTCGTCGGACCCGAGCACCTCGGCCTGGGGCACGAACATGCCGCCGTGGCGCAGGTCGAGGACCTCCGCCTCGACCTTCGCGCGGTCGACGTCCATGAGGGCGACCGTTCGGGCCGTCCCGCGGGCGAGGGCGGCGTAGGCGAGCGTGGAGCCCACGGCACCGGCTCCGACGATGGCCAGCTTGGACGTGCGGCGAGGTGCGTTCACGCGCCCCAACCTAGACGCCAAGCCTCCGGAGCGCAGCCCGGGCGACCCCCGGGTCGGTGGTCCGCCAGAAGTCCGGCATGGAGCGCACGAGGAACGTGCCGTACCGGGCCGTGACCAGGCGCGGGTCGAGCACCGCCACGACCCCCCGGTCGGCGGTGGAGCGCACGAGCCGACCGGCGCCCTGGGCGAGCAGCAGCGCCGCGTGCTGGGCCGCGACCTGCATGAACCCGTTGCCGCCGGCCTCCTCGACGGCGCGGGCCCGGGCCGCCTTGACGGGGTCGTCGGGGCGGGGGAACGGGATGCGGTCGATGATGACGAGGCGGCAGGAGTCACCGGGCACGTCGACGCCCTGCCAGAGCGACAGCGTGCCGAAGAGCGAGGTCGCCGGGTCGTCCGCGAAGGTCCGCACGAGGCTGGGGAGCTGGTCGTCCCCCTGGCAGAGGACGGGCAGGTCGAGGCGCTCGCGCATCGCCTCGGCCGCCGCGGTGGCGGCCCGCCGGGACGAGAACAGCCCGAGGGTGCGACCGCCCGCCGCCTCGATCAGCCCGGCGATCTCGTCCAGCTGGGCCTGCGTGGTGGGCTCGCGCCCCGGGGCGGGCAGGTGCTTGGCGACGTAGCAGATCCCCTGGCGGGGGTAGTCGAACGGGCTGCCCACGTCGATCCCGCGCCAGGAGGTGTCCTGCGCGGCGGTGCCCAGCCCGAGCGAGCGGGCGACGGGGTCGAAGCTGCCGCCGAGGGCGAGCGTGGCGGAGGTCAGCACGGCGGTCCGCTCCCCGAGGAGCTGCTCGCGCACCAGCCCGGCCACCGCGAGGGGCGCGGCGTGCAGGCGGGCGATCCCGTCGCCCCAGGCGGCGTCGGCGGGCGGCCGGGAGCACCAGAGCACGTCCGCGGAGGTGTCCTGCGCGGTCATCCGTTCGGTCACCTCGAAGAGCTGCTGCACCGCCGACTGGGCCATCTTCACGCCGGGGTCCGGCTCCGCGTTGGCCTCGGGCTTGAGCGCCGTCAGCAGCGCGCGGGCCTCGTCGCGCACGACACCGACGGTCGAGCGCAGCTCGTCGGGCAGCCCGAGGGGGAACCGCTCGGCGGGCACCTGCGTGAGCAGCTGGGCGAGCGTCTGGGCGGCGGCGTCGAGGCCCTCGGTGCCGACGCCGCCGTGGCGGCGGGCGAGCCGCGCGGCGTGCTCGACGGTCCCGCCGGACAGGTCGACCGTCGCCGAGGACGTGATGCGGTCGGTGAGCTCGTGCGCCTCGTCGACGACCAGCACGCCGTGCTCGGGCAGCACGTTCGGGTTGCCCGAGGCGGCGATACCCAGCATCGCGTGGTTGGTGACGACGACGTCGGCCTCCCGCGCGGACCGGCGCGCGAGCTCGGCGAAGCAGTCGTCGACCAGCGGGCACCGCTGGCCCAGGCACTCGAGCGAGGTCACCGACACCTGCCGCCAGGCCCGGTCGGGGACGCCGGGCACGAGGTCGTCGCGGTCGCCGGTGTCGGACTCCTGGGCCCAGGCGTGCAGCCGGCGCACGTGGTCCGCCAGCCGGGCGGCCCCGCCGTCGCCACCGCCGGGGGCGGGGTGCTGCTCGGCGGCCGAGCCCTCGCCCGGACCCGGGTCGGGGGCGAGGTCGAACAGGGTGGCGTCGGCGTCCGGGTAACCGCCGGCGACCTTGTGCCGGCACAGGTAGTTGTGCCAGCCCTTGAGCAGCGCGACGTGCGGCTGGCGCGGCAGCCGCGGGCCGACGGCCTCCACGACGAGGGGCAGATCGCGGGTGACGACCTGGCGCTGCAGCGCCAGGGTGGCCGTGGAGACCACGACCCGCTCCCCCGCCCCGACGGCGTGCCGCACGGCGGGCACGAGGTAGCCGAGCGACTTGCCGGTCCCCGTGCCGGCCTGGACGAGCAGGTGCCGCCCGGACTCCACGGCGGCTGCCACCTCGGCCGCCATCGTCGACTGCCCCTCGCGGGGCGAGCCGCCGAGGGCACCGACGGCGGCCTCCAGCAGCTCGACCGCCCCCGGCAGGTCGTCGGCGGGCGCGTCGGAGGAGTCGGTGGAGGTCACCGGACGATCCTACGGGCGCGGGCCGACGCCGCCGGGCGGGTCAGACCGCGACCTGCTCCAGCTCCGCGGCGAGCGCCGCGTCCACGCGCCCGCGCAGGCGCGTGCCCTCGGCGAGGTGCTCCTCGTCGGTGAGCTCGCCGTTCTCGTGCACCCGGTGCACGAGGTCGCCGCGGGAGTACGGGACGACGAGGTCGATCTCGACGGCCGGGCGCGGCAGCTCGTCGGCGATGAGCGCACGCAGCTCGGCGACGCCCTCGCCCGAGTGCGCGGACACCACGACGGTGCGCCGCTCGCGGCGCTGCACCCGGCCGATCACGGCCGGGTCGGCGACGTCGGCCTTGTTGAGGACGATGACCTCGGGCACGTCCTCCACGCCGGGGATGTCGGCGAGGACCTCGCGGACCGCCGCGATCTGCCCCTCCGGGTCCGGGTGGGAGGCATCGACGACGTGCAGCAGCAGCGCGGCGTCGCCGACCTCCTCCAGGGTGGAGCGGAAGGCCTCGACGAGCTGGTGGGGCAGGTGCCGCACGAACCCGACGGTGTCGGCCAGGGTGTAGACGCGGCCGTCGTCGGTGCGGGTGCGCCGCACGGTCGGGTCGAGCGTGGCGAACAGGGCGTTCTCCACCAGCACACCCGCGTCCGTCAGCGCGTTGAGGAGCGAGGACTTGCCCGCGTTGGTGTACCCGGCGATGGCGACGTTGGGGATCGCGTTGCGCTTGCGGTCGAGCCGCTTGGTCTCGCGGGCCGGCGCCATCGCGGCGATCTCGCGCCGCAGCTTGGCCATGCGGTTGCGGATGCGGCGACGGTCCAGCTCGATCTTCGTCTCACCGGGGCCGCGCGAGCCCATGCCGGCCCCCGCGCCGCCCACCTGGCCACCGGCCTGGCGGGACATCGACTCGCCCCACCCGCGCAGGCGCGGCAGGAGGTATTCGAGCTGGGCGAGCTCGACCTGCGCCTTGCCCTCCCGGGACTTGGCGTGCTGGGCGAAGATGTCGAGGATCAGCGCGGTGCGGTCCACGACCTTCACCTTGACGATGTCCTCGAGCCCACGGCGCTGGGAGGGCGCGAGCTCGGTGTCGACGACGACGGTGTCGGCGCCGGTGGCGGCGACGACGTCCGCGAGGTCGGCGGCCTTGCCGGACCCGAGGAACGTGCCCGGGTCGGGCTTCGCGCGCTTCTGCAGGATGCCGTCGAGCACCTGGGAGCCGGCGGTCTCGGCGAGCGCCGCCAGCTCGCGCAGCGACACCTCGGCCTCGCGGGCGGCTGCCTCGCCGCCGGGGTAGGTGCCGACGAGCACGACCTTCTCCAGCCGGAGCTGGCGGTACTCGACCTCGGTGACGTCCTCCAGCTCGGTCGACAGGTTCGCCACGCGTCGCAGGGCGGCACGCTCGGCGAGGTCGAGCTGGTCGCCGTCGTGCGCGGAGTGGACGGTCCCGCCCTCGGAGCGCGCCGTCCCCGCCCGGGCGAGGACCCGCGCCACGACGTCGTCGGCGATCGCCTGCGCGTCGCGCGACGGGGCGACGGTCTGCTCGGTGGGCTCGTCGGACTGCGTGGCGGGCTGCTCGGGACCGGTGGGGATGTGGGTCAAGGTGTTCCTCTCGTACGGTGTCCGTGGGTACAACAAGTTTCCCACGCCGATGAGTCCCGTCCGAAGCCAATTACGATGCAGCGGTGAGCGACCACTACTTCACGGCCGAGCCCGCCTCCGACGCCGAGCGTCGCCGGATCGAGGTCCGGCTCGCCGGTCGCACCCTCGAGGTGGAGGTCGCGGGCGGCATCTTCTCCCCCGGTGGCGTCGACAAGGGCACCCGCGTGCTGCTGGAGGATGTCCCGGCACCCCCGGCGGGCGACCTGCTGGACCTCGGCTGCGGCTGGGGTCCGCTCGCGCTGACGGCTGCCCTGGAGAACCCGGCGACGACGGTCTGGGCGGTCGACGTCAACCGGCGCGCCCTGGACCTGGTGCGACGCAACGCCGCCGCGCTCGGCGTCGCGGACCGCGTGCGCGCCTGCGCCCCCGACGAGGTCCCCGACGACGTCACGTTCGCCGCGCTGTGGTCGAACCCGCCGATCCGCGTGGGCAAGGCGGTGCTGCACGACATGCTCCGGCACTGGTTGCCGCGCCTCACCCCAGGCGGCGGAGCGCCGGGCGGGGCGTGGATGGTCGTCCAGAAGAACCTCGGGTCGGACTCCCTGGCCCGCTGGATCGACGCCGAGCTCGGCCTGAGCACCCGCCGCGCGACGTCGTCCCAGGGCTTCCGCGTGCTGCACGTCACGCGCTGAGCCGCGTCGGGTTCACGCCGTCCGGCCGGCGAAGGCGGGGTAGCCGGTCGTCTCGGCCTCGCTCCCCCAGGTCTCCAGCGCCCGGCGGGCGGCATGTCCGCAGGCAGCGGCGAGCTCGGGCGCGGCGCCGCGGAGGTTGACGGCCGCCCAGCGCCAGCGTGACGTCATGAGCTGGCGGTAGGACGGTGAGCGCCCGGGCGGGCCCACGTGCTCGCGCCCGGCCAGCGTGGAGTCCAGGAGCCACCCGGTCATGGCGAGCACGTAGGCCGCGCAGGCTGCCTCGACTTCCTGGCGCCACCCCTGGTCGGGCACGAGGCCGGTCTCCTGCTCGACGAGCCCGGCGGTCAGCTCGGCCAGGAGGGTGTCCGTCAGGTCCGGTGGCGGGTCGAACACGCACCAGCACGTGGCGAACGGGAGCATCGCGTACGCCGCCACGAACGCCACGGGCTGGACGGCGGTGCCCTCCAGGTCGAGGAACCACCAGCCGTCGTCGCGCAGCACGGCGTTGTCGGGGCAGGTGTCGGACGGCGCGAGCACCAGGCGGTCGGTCACGGCGTACCGGTCCGCGAGACCGACCGCCTCGGCCACCAGTGCGTCCACGTCCACGCGACCGTCGAGCAGCTCGCCGAGACGGTTCGCGCCCACCGTGACGTCGCGGCGCAGGTCCCACTCCTGGCCTGCCAGCAGCGCGCGGGCCTCGGGGTCCTGCCGCGGGCCGCTGCCGGCCAGTCGGCCGAGCGCCCGAGCCCAGGACGCCGCCCCGGACCAGGCCCGCGAGCGATCGTCGCCCAGCAACAGGTCGGCCAGCGTGGGCGGATCACCGAGGTCGGTCATGACGAGCAGCCGACGCTCGTCGTCACGCGCCAGCAGCTCGGGCGTCCGCGCGAGAAGCGACAGCCCCGCCGCCTCTCGGGCGTAGCCGCCGTCGTCGTCACCGTGGAACTGCTTGACGACGACCGTCGCGTGCCCGAGCCGGTCGGGACGGACCCGGCACCGCAGCACGCTCGAGCGGGTCGAGCCTCCGAGATCGGTGGGGTCGAGCAGGTCGACGCCGAGCAGGCGGGAGGCCGCCAGAGCGACCTCCCAGGCCTCGGTCGTCACGTCAGGTCGAGCTCGCCGCTGAACACGAGCTCGGCCGGTCCGGCGAGCTCCACGTGCCCGTCGTCGAGCAGGCGGACGCGGACCTCGCCGCCGGGGACCTCGACGAACCAGGTGGTCGGCACGGCGGCCGGGTCGTCGACGCCCGCGACGGCCCAGGTGCGCACCGCGAGCGCGGCCGCGCAGGCTCCCGTGCCGCAGGACCGGGTCTCGCCCACGCCGCGCTCGTGGACGCGCATGCGCACGCGCCCGACGGTGCCGACGCCGTCGGCGGCGGGCTCCTCGCCGAGCGGCACGACGAGCTCGACGTTGGTGCCGTGCGGCGGGACGGGCTCCACCGCGGGCGCGACGGTGAGGTCGAGGTCGGCGAGGTCCTCGACGCGGGGCAGCGCGACGACGGTGTGCGGGTTGCCGAGGTCGACGGTCAGGCCCGGGCGTGCCGCGTCCCAGCCGGCGGCGCGCACGAGGGCGTCCGTGCCGGCGGCGGCGGCATCGGTCCCGCCGGGCAGGTACCAGGGACCCATGTCGACGGCGTACCAGCCGCCGGGCTCCTTGACGACGCGCTTGACGCCCCCACGGGTGCCGAGCACGAGCGCGTCCCCGCCGTCGAGGTCGACCAGGCCGAGCGACTCGGCGAAGGCCGCGAAGACGCGGACCCCGTTGCCGCACATCTCGGCGACCGTGCCGTCGGCGTTGCGGTAGTCCATGAACCAGATCGCCTCGGGCGCGTCGGCGAGGACCTTGTCCGCCACGTCCTCGCCCGAGCGGGCGAGCGCCGCCGTCGGGGCGAGCCGGATGACGCCGTCGGCGCCGACGCCGCCGCGCCGGTCGGCGATCAGCCGCACCTGCTCGGGCGTGAGGTCGAGGTCGCCGCGGGTGTCCGCGAGCAGCACGAAGTCGTTCTGCGTGCCGTGGCCCTTGGTGAAACGCACCGTCATGAGCCCAGACTACGGCGGACGGGCCCGCTGCCCGGCGCCGGGAGGTCGCCGGCGTCCGCCGCCCGCACGACGGCGAGCGCCTGCTCGGCCAGGTCGTCGGCCCCCGCGTCGAGCCAGTGCACCCGCGGGTCCCGCCCGAACCACCCCATCTGCTTGCGCGCGAGGCGGCGGGTGTTCGCCACGACGGCCTGGCGGGCCTCGGACTCGGTGCACTCCCCCGCGAACCACCGCAGCACCTCGGCGTACCCGACGGCGCGGGCCGCGGTCACGCCGAGCCCTCCCCCGGTGCCGCCCTGCGCCGGCGAGGCGAGGGCGCGCACCTCGTCGACGAGCCCGGCGTCCCACATGCGCGCGACGCGGCCCTCGACGCGGGTGTCGAGCGTGGCGCGGCCGCAGTCGAGACCGATCTGCACGGCGGGGCGCACGTACTCCTGGCGCGGCAGGTTCGCCGTGTAGGGCGCCCCGGTGACCTCGATGACCTCCAGGGCCCGCACGATCCGGCGCGTGTTCTGCGGCCCGATCGCTTCCGCCGCCGCGGGGTCGAGCCGGGCCAGCTCGGCGTGCAGCGCACGGCGCCCCTCGGCCTCGGCGCGCTCCTCCAGCCGCGCGCGCACCTCGGGGTCCGTGCCGGGGAAGTCCAGGTGGTCGAGCAGGGCGCGGACGTACAGCCCGGAACCGCCGACGACGACGGCCCGCGCCCCGCGGGCGGCGATCGCGTCGACGTCGGCCCGCGCCGCGGCCTGGTACCGCGCCACCGAGGCCTCCTCGGGCGGGTCGAGCACGTCGAGCTGGTGGTGGACGACGCCACGCCGCTCGGCGGGCGGGACCTTCGCCGTGCCGACGTCCATGCCCCGGTAGAGCTGGTAGGCGTCGGCGTTGACGACCTCCGCCCCGGCGGGCGCGCCCAGCGCCTCGGCCAGGTCGAGGGCGAGGTCGGACTTCCCGGTGGCCGTGGGTCCCACGACGGCGACGATCACGGCCCCACGGTACGTCCTCCGTACCGGGCCGGACGCTACGCTGCGCCCGTGCTGCTCCTGTCCGCCCTGGTCGCCGGCTTCCTGTCGGGCCTCGTGCCGTTCCTCAGCATCGAGGTGTACCTCGGCGGGCTCGCAGCGACGACGTCGGCCGCCGTGGCCGCCCCGGTGGGTCTCGCCGTGGCCGCCGCGGTCGGCCAGACGGCGGCGAAGGTCGTCTGGTACGAGGCGGCGGCCCGGTCGACGGAGTCCGCCTGGGTGCAGCGCAAGCTGTCCGACCCGCGCCGGCGCCAGGCGTTCGACCGGTGGCAGGCGCGGGTCACCGGTCGGCCGTGGCTCACGGTCGGGGTGCTGCTGGCGGCGTCGCTCGTCGGGTTCCCGCCCCTGATGATCATCGCCGTCGTCGCCGGGTCCCTGCGGGTGCCGCTGCTGTCCGTGTACGTCCCGACCGTGCTGGTGGGCCGTGCCGTGCGGTTCTGGCTGGTCCTGGCCGGCGTGGGCTGGATCGCGTCGTGACGTCTCCGCGCCGCCGCGCTCAGCGGGCAGCGCCCTCCCACGTGGTGACGGCGTAGGTCGCGAGCAGGTGCGGGCCGTCGACGGGCACCTCGACCGTGCGCCCCGACCAGTCCCCCCGGTCGGCCAGGGCGGCGAGCACGCGTCCGGCCGCCGTGCCGGGGCCGCGGGGCCCGGTGGCCGCCACGACGAGGACGTCGACCGCCGCGAGCACGTCGAGGGCCGCCGCGACGGCGTCGGGGTCCGCGCCCCCGGCGAGCTCGACGACCTCGACGCCGGCGAGCGCCGGCGCGCCCGCCGCGGCGCCGACGGCCCAGAGACCGATCGACGCGGCCACACCGGCGACCGCGCTGTCAGGCTCGCCCACGGGCGGGCCGGGCAGGTCCGGCACCCACCGGTCGGCCATGCCGGCCGCCGCGAGGGACGCCCGGCGGGCTCCACGGCGGTCCTGCGCACCGTCGGCGAGGACTCCCCAGCGCTGCGGCGCCGAAGCGTCGGTGCCCGGACCGGCGGCGCGGCGCAGCGGCTCCAGCACGGCGTCGCGGACCGCGCCCAGCGCGATGGCGGCACCCGCGGCGCCGGGGACCAGCAGGGGTGTGGCGGGCAGGACGACGGCACGGACGGTCACCGTGCCAACCTAGCGGGACGTGTAGCGTGGGCGTGTGAGGTTCTTCGGGTCGCGCCGCACCAGCCGGACGTCCGGTCCGCGTGCCGACGACGTCGATCTGTCGAGCACCGACCTCGAGGCGGTGCTCCTCGCCGGGGGTGTGGGACGGGTCACCGGAGCGCGCCCCTCGCCAGTCACCCGGGAGCGGGTCAGCGCCTGGATGGACGCCTGCGGATTCACCTACTTCGTCGACTCCGACGGCGACCTCGGCGGGCTGTGGCACGGCCGGCTCTTCTACTTCCTCGTCCTCGGCGACGAGGGCGAGGTCCTCCAGGTGCGCGGGCAGTGGCACCGGGAGGCCAGCATCGAGCGGCTCGGCGAGATCCTCGAGCTGTGCAACGCCTGGAACGCCGACCACATCTGGCCCAAGACGTACGCGCGGGTACGGGACGACGGCGCCGTCGTGGTGTGCGCGGAGGTGACCGTCTCCCTCGAGCACGGCGCGTCCGACACCCAGCTCGGCCAGCTCCTGCACTGCGGGCTGTCCACCGGGGCGATGTTCTTCGAGCAGCTGGACCAGTACTTCGTCGACCCGCTGCGGACGACGCCGTGAACGCGCACTGGCGCCGGGCGATCGAGGCCGTGCGGCCGCTCGGACGTCGCCGGGCCCGCGGCGACGGGGCGCCGGCGGCCCTGCCGAAGCCGCTGCGCGCCGACCGGATCGGTGACGAGCTCGTGCGGCGCGGCTACCGGTTCCGCACGGACGACGACGGCGACCTCACCGGCACGTGGGACGGCAACCGATTCTGGTTCCTGCTCCTGGGCGAGGACGCGGAGATCCTCCAGGTGCGGGGCCGCTGGGCCGGCAACCTGCCCGAGTCGTCGCGCAGCGCCGTGCTCCAGGCGTGCAACGACTGGAACCGCGAGCGCCTCTGGCCGAAGGTCTACGTGCGGGCCGAGGACGACGGGCTCGCGCTGTACGGCGAGGTCTCGGTCGACCTGGAGCACGGGGCGACGGACGACCAGATCGCCGAGACGTTGTCGTGCGGGCTGGTGACGACGTCGCAGTTCTTCGCGAGCGTCTCGACGCTCACGGACTCCTCGGGTTCCTGACGCCGTCCCGCCCGGTCGGCGCGCGAGCGGGGCGGCGTACCGGCGGGGTCGCCTCAGCGGCGCAGGGTCGGCATGCCGAGCACCAGCGGGCCGGCGGGCGCCGGGGCGCCGTGCCCGTGGTCGTCGTCGGCGCCGCCGAGGCGGGCCTTCTCCCGGGCGACCCAGGCGTCACCGGAGCGGGTGCGGCGCACCGCGTAGGTACCGCCCGCGACCGCCGAGTCCGCGATGAGGTGGTGCGGCGCCGAGCGGGTCACCTCGACGGTCACCATGTCGCCGGGCCGGGGCAGGCGCGGGTCGGGGACGTCGGCGAGGCGCGGGTCGGCGAGGTCGGCGGGCCGGTCGGCGAGCGGGCCGTCGGGCAGCACGCCCGCGGGCAGCGCCAGGTGCACGAGGCGGTTGTCCCGCGCGCGGCCGGAGAGCCGGTGGGTGGCGCCGTCCTTCTTGCCGGAGCCCTCGGCGACGAGCACCTCGACCGTGCGGCCGACCTGCGCCGCGGACTCCTCACCGCTGATGCGCTCCTGGAGGGCGAGCAGGCGCTCGAACCGCTCCTGGACGACCTCCTTGGGCAGGTGCCCGTCCATCGTCGCGGCGGGCGTGCCGGGGCGCGGGGAGTACTGGAACATGAACGCCGAGCTGAAGCGGGACGCCTCGACGACGCGCAGCGTCTCGGCGAAGTCCTCCTCCGTCTCCCCGGGGAAGCCCACGATGATGTCGGTCGTGATCGCGGCGTCGGGCATGACGGAGCGCACCCGGTCGAGGATCCCGAGGAACTTGGCGGAGCGGTAGCTGCGGCGCATGGCGCGGAGCACCCGGTCCGAGCCGGACTGCAGCGGCATGTGGAGCTGCGGCATGACGTTGCCGGTGGCGGCCATCGCCTCGATGACGTCGTCGGTGAAGGCGGCGGGGTGCGGCGACGTGAACCGCACCCGCTCGAGACCCTCGATCTCGCCGCACGCGCGCAGGAGCTTGGCGAACGCGCCGCGGTCACCGAACTCGACGCCGTAGCTGTTGACGTTCTGTCCGAGCAGCGTCACCTCGACCGCGCCGGCGTCGACGAGCGCCCGGACCTCCGCGAGGATCTCGCCGGGCCGGCGGTCGCGCTCCTTGCCGCGCAGGTGCGGCACGATGCAGAACGTGCACGTGTTGTTGCAGCCCACCGAGATGGAGACCCACCCGGCATAGACGGACTCGCGCCGGGTCGGCAGCGTCGACGGGAACACCTGCAGCGACTCGGCGATCTCGACCTGCGCGGCCTCGTTGTGCCGCGCGCGCTCCAGCAGCACCGGCAGCGCGTCGAGGTTGTGCGTGCCGAAGACGACGTCGACCCACGGCGCCTTCGTGACGATCTCGCCCCGGTCCTTCTGCGCGAGGCAGCCGCCGACCGCGATCTGCATGCCGGGGCGGCCCGCCTTGACGCTCGCGAGCTGGCCGAGGTTCCCGTAGAGGCGCGTGGCGGCGTTCTCCCGGACCGCGCAGGTGTTGATGACGACCACGTCGGCCTCGTCCGCGGCGTCCTGGGTGGCCGACGCGCGGCGGTAACCCGCCTGCTCCAGCATGCCCGCCATGTGCTCCGAGTCGTGCACGTTCATCTGGCAGCCGAGGGTGCGCACGACGTAGGTGCGCTCACCGGTGGGGGTCTCGACGGGCATGGCATCGCTCACGGGGGTAGGCAGGGTGGTGGACATCGTCGTCTAGGGTACGACCCGCACCGGGGCACGGACGACCGCTCCGGCGCCCCGCGCCGCCGGCGTCGTTACCGTTTCGTTGCGGACGCAGGGCTCTCGGTGCTGGTCCACGTAACAACGAGTGGTTAGGTTCGAAGGATGGATCACACCGGAGCGACCCGTCCGACGTCGCACCTCGGCGCACCGCTGGTCGAGCTCGAGAGCGTCAACAAGCACTTCGGGGACCTGCACGTGCTGCGGGACATCGACCTCACCGTGCGCCAGGGCGAGGTGCTCGTGGTCATCGGCCCGTCCGGGTCGGGCAAGTCGACGCTCTGCCGGGCGATCAACCGGCTGGAGACCGTCGACGACGGCACGATCCGCATCGACGGCCAGCCGCTGCCCGCCGAGGGCCGCGAGCTCGCCAAGCTGCGTGCCGACGTCGGCATGGTCTTCCAGTCGTTCAACCTCTTCGCGCACAAGACC
Organism: Isoptericola dokdonensis DS-3; assembly: GCF_001636295.1. Lineage (NCBI taxonomy): Bacteria > Bacillati > Actinomycetota > Actinomycetes > Micrococcales > Promicromonosporaceae > Isoptericola > Isoptericola dokdonensis. Next base: position 1,054,434 of record NZ_CP014209.1, read on the forward strand.
GTGCTCGACAACGTCACCCTCGGGCCACGCAAGGTCCGCCGGCTGTCCAAGGCCGACGCGGAGGCCGAGGCGCTGGAGCTGCTCGACCGTGTCGGCGTGAAGAACCAGGCGGCCAAGCTGCCCGCCCAGCTCTCCGGCGGTCAGCAGCAGCGCGTCGCCATCGCGCGCTCCCTGGCCATGCACCCCAAGGTCATGCTGTTCGACGAGCCCACCTCCGCCCTCGACCCCGAGATGATCAACGAGGTCCTCGACGTCATGGTCGGTCTCGCGCACGACGGCATGACGATGATCGTCGTCACCCACGAGATGGGGTTCGCGCGCAAGGCCGCCGACCGGGTCGTCTTCATGGCCGACGGGATGATCGTCGAGCAGGCCACGCCGGAGGAGTTCTTCACGAACCCGCGCAGCGACCGCGCCAAGGACTTCCTGTCCAAGATCCTCACCCACTGACCCAGCACCGTAGGACCGACGAAGGGAACATCATGCGACGCACGCGCACCACGGGGGCGCTCGCTCTGGCGGCCACCGCCGCTCTCACTCTCGCCGCCTGCTCCGACGACGGCGGCACCGGCGACGGGGAGGGCGGCGACGAGGGCATCACCATCGGCATCAAGTTCGACCAGCCCGGCCTCGGCTTCATGGAGGGCGACACCCCCTCCGGCTTCGACGTCGAGGTCGCCAAGTACGTGGCGAACGAGCTCGGGTACTCCGAGGACCAGATCACCTGGGAGGAGGCGCCGTCCGCCCAGCGCGAGACGCTGCTGTCCACGAACCAGGTCGACATGATCTTCGCGACCTACTCGATCACCGACGAGCGCCGCGAGCAGGTCTCGTTCGCGGGCCCGTACTTCGTCGCCGGCCAGGACCTCCTGGTCGCCGCCGACAACACCGACATCACCGGTCCGGACACCCTCGACGGCAAGAACCTGTGCTCCGTCACCGGTTCGACGTCGGCCGAGCGCATCAAGGAGGAGTACTCCGAGGGCGTGAACCTGCTCGAGCAGCCGGGCTACGCCGAGTGCGTCACCGCGCTCATCGCCGGCCAGGTCGACGCGGTCACCACCGACGACATCATCCTCGCCGGCCTCGGCGCCCAGCCCTCCAACGCGGGCCAGGTCAAGGTCGTCGGCAACACCTTCTCCGAGGAGAAGTACGGCGTCGGCCTGCCGCAGGACTCCGACCAGTGCGAGGCCATCAACGAGGCGATCACCAAGATGATCGACGAGGGCGCCTGGCAGGAGGCCCTCGACACCGCCACGGAGGGCACCGGCTACGTGCCGAACGCGGACCTCAACAGCCCGCCGGCGTTCGAGCCCTGCGCCTGACATGACCCGGGTGCCCGGGGCCGCCGCACGCGCGGCGGTCTCGGGCACCGTGGCCCTCCCCTCGGGCCGACCCCGAGCCCGACCCCGACCGAAGGAGCCCCCCTGCCGTGCAGGAGTACCTCGAGATCCTCCGCGAGTACGACGTCCTCGGGGCGTTCTGGGTGAACATCCAGCTCGCCCTCTGGGCGGCGGTGTTCTCGCTCGTCCTGGGGACGCTGCTGGCGCTCCTGCGCATCTCGCCGATCAGCAGCCTGCAGTGGGCCGGCAGCGCCTACGTCACCGTGTTCCGCAACACCCCGCTGACGATCATCATGGTGTTCATGGTGCTGGGCGCCTGGGGTCAGCTCAACGTCACCCTGTCGAGCGACTTCAACCTCAACTTCTTCTGGCTGGCCGTCATCGCGCTGACCGTCTACCACGCGGCGTTCGTGTGCGAGGCCATCCGCTCCGGCGTCAACACCGTCCCCGTCGGCCAGGCGGAGGCTGCCCGGTCCATCGGGCTGTCGTTCCTGCCCGCCGCCCGGCTGGTCATCCTGCCGCAGGCGTTCCGCGGCGCCGTCGCCCCGCTCGGCAACGTGCTCATCGCGCTCATCAAGAACACCACCGTCGCGGCCGCCGCCTCCGTCGCCACCGAGACCTCGTCGGTGATGAAGACGATGATCGAGTTCCGCCCCGACTACATCTACGCCATCTTCTTCACCTTCGCGATCGGCTACGTGATCCTCGTGACCCCGGTAGGCCTGCTGACCACCGCCCTCTCCCGTCGTCTGGCGGTGGCCCGATGAGCGCGCAGTCCGTCCTCTTCGACGCCCCGGGCCCGCGGGCCCGGCGGCGCATCCTGCTCGGCAACGTGGTCGGGGCGCTCGTCGTCGCGGCCCTGGTGGTCTTCGTCCTCGTCCGTTTGGCATCTGTCGGCAACGACGACTGGGGTCAACTCGACCCGGATCTGTGGCTCGCAGCAGTCGACGCGAATGCATGGTTGAACTACTACGTGCCCGGTCTCCTGTTCACCCTGCGGGCGGCGGCGGCCGCCATCGTCGGGGCCATGGTCTTCGGCCTGCTGTTCGGGCTCGGCCGGCTCGCGTCGTCGCGGACCGTGCGCATCGTCTGCGGCTCCGTCGTGGAGTTCTTCCGCGCCGTGCCTGTGCTGCTCATGATGGTGTTCTTCTGGCTGCTGCTCGCGAACGCCGGGGTGCCGGCCTCGTCCTACTGGGGCGTCGTCATCGCGCTGGTGCTCTACAACGGCGCGGTCGTCGCGGAGCTCGTCCGATCCGGCGTGCACGGACTGCCGCGCGGGCAGCGGGAGGCGGCGCTGACCGTCGGCCTCACGCGCGGGCAGTCGCTGCGGTCGGTCGAGGTGCCGCAGGCGCTGGTCGCCATGCTCCCGGCGCTGGTCTCGCAGCTCGTGGTCGTGCTCAAGGACTCCGCGCTCGGCGCGATCATCTCGTACAGCGAGCTGCTCCAGCACGCGCGCCGCCTCGGCTCCGGCGAGGGGAACATCCTGCAGACCCTCACCGTGGCGGCGGTGCTGTTCATCGTCATCAACTGGAGCCTGACCAAGCTCGCCGAGCGGCTCAGCCGCACGGTCCGCCGCACCTCGGGCCGCACCGGCACGATGGCTGCCGGGCTCGACGCCGGCGCGGGAGGTGGCGTCACCGCCGTGGCGGCCGCGCCGCCCCACGGCGTCGAGGAGGGTCCGGACGCCGGGCCCGCCGACCCCGACCGCCCCGGACGCTGGGGCTAGGCACAGCACGGCGGAGGCCGGTACCCGAGGGTGCCGGCCTCCGTTCGTCCCGGGCCCGCCCATGGGCGGACGTCACCCGCGCCTGGGTCGGGCCCTCCTGCCGGGTCCCGCGCGTCGCCTCGACACTCGTGCCGGAGCTCCGCGCGGCCTAGTCGTCGACCAACCCGAGCTCGTCGTCCTCGGCCTCGTCGCCCTCGGCCCGCAGGGCGTCGGACACCGCGGCGAAGGCGACGCCCGGGCTGTGGCCCTTGCGGGACAGCGCGCCGACGGCCCGCCGGACCCGCTTGTCGCGGTCCAGCCCGCGGGTGCGGGCCACGTGCTTGCGCGCGAGGACGGCGGCAGCCTCGGCCTCGTCGTCGCCGTCGATCTGGGAGAGGGCCTCGCCGGCGGTCTCGGTGTCGATCCCCCGCCGACGCAGCTCGGCCGAGATCGCCCGCCGGGCCTGCCCACGCTCGGCGTGCCGGGTGCGCACGATCATGTCCGCGTAGGCGGCGTCGTCGACGAGCGCGACCTCCTCGAACCGGTCGAGGACCGGCTCGACGACGTGCTCCGGGAAGCCCTTGCGGGCCAGAGCCCGGGCCAGCTCGGAGCGGCTCTTCGGGGCGGCGGTCAGGGTGCGCAGCACCGACTCGCGGGCGAGCTCGATCGCGTCCTCGGCCGTGAGGTCGCCGGACTCGAGCCGCTCCGCGACGGACGGGCGGCCGCGACGCTTCCCCACGCCGCGACCGCCCCGGTCGTCCTCGTTCATCGGACCACCGTCAGAACGGCGACTTCTTGCTCTTCGCCGCCGCGCGGGCCGGCGCCTTGGCCGCGGCGGGTGCCTCGTCCGCGGGGCCGGCGGTCACCGGCTCCGCACCGGGCTCGGCGCCGTCGGCCGGGGTGTCGATCTTCGCGCCGACCCCCAGCTTCTCCTTGATCTTCTTCTCCAGCTCGTTCGCCAGGTCCGGGTTGTCCCGCAGGAACGAGCGCGCGTTCTCCTTGCCCTGGCCGAGCTGGTCGCCGTCGTAGGTGAACCACGAGCCGGACTTGCGCACGAACCCGTGCTCCACGCCCATGTCGATCAGGCCGCCCTCGCGGGAGATGCCGACCCCGTAGAGGATGTCGAACTCGGCCTGCTTGAACGGCGGTGCCATCTTGTTCTTGACGACCTTGACGCGCGTGCGGTTGCCGACCGCGTCGGTGCCCTCCTTGAGGGTCTCGATGCGACGGATGTCGAGGCGCACCGAGGCGTAGAACTTCAGGGCCTTGCCACCCGTGGTGGTCTCGGGCGAGCCGAAGAACACGCCGATCTTCTCGCGGAGCTGGTTGATGAAGATCGCCGTGGTGCCGGACGAGCTGAGCGCGCCGGCGATCTTGCGCAGCGCCTGCGACATCAGACGGGCCTGGAGGCCGACGTGGCTGTCGCCCATCTCGCCCTCGATCTCCGCCTTCGGCACGAGCGCGGCGACGGAGTCGATGACGATGATGTCCAGGGCGCCCGAGCGGATCAGCATGTCGGCGATCTCGAGCGCCTGCTCACCGGTGTCGGGCTGGGAGACGAGCAGGGCGTCGGTGTCCACGCCGAGCTTCTTGGCGTACTCGGGGTCCAGGGCGTGCTCGGCGTCGATGAACCCCGCGATGCCGCCGTTCCTCTGGGCGTTGGCCACGGCGTGCAGCGCGACGGTCGTCTTGCCGGAGGACTCCGGCCCGTAGACCTCGACGATGCGCCCGCGGGGCAGGCCGCCGATCCCGAGGGCCACGTCCAGCGCGATGGAGCCCGTGGGGATGACCTCGACCGGGGCGCGCCCCTCCTGGCCGAGTCGCATGATCGAGCCCTTGCCGAAGTTGCGGTCGATCTGGGCGAGCGCGGCCTCGAGGGCCTTCTCGCGGTCTTCCGGTCCAGGCATGTCGGTCACCTTCGCGTTCTTGGCGCGGCCGCGCGCCGGGGGTCTGCTGCTCATGTCGAGGACGACCGTACGTGCCGCCACCGACAAGGTCGTGGACCGTGCGGTCCGTTGTGGACGACGTCACGACGACGCGTCGTTGTGGACGAGCCTACCCGAACATCTGTTCGATCGAGGTGTGGCGCGCTGGGCGTGTCGCGCGGGTCCCACGACGCCGGACTCTCAGCGCGGCGGCGGTGCCTGCCGGTGCCGGTCGTGGCCCCACCGCTGCTCGAGCGGCACGTCGAGCGCGTCGCACAGCGCGTGCCACACGTCGCGCGGCTCCGCGCCGTCCGCGAGCGCCTCGGCGGGCGTGCGGTCGCCGAGGGCGGGCAGCACCTGCTCGCGCACGAGCACGCGCCCGTAGGCCGACCCGAAGACCTCGTCGACGAGCTGGGAGAAGTCGGAGTAGCGCACCCGTCCACCTTCGCACGCCCGGCGCGGTGTCGGTGCATCGGTGCAGGATGGGGCGGTGGCCACCTCGACCGACCCCCTGGCGGGCTTCAGCGCGGCCACGCGGGAGTGGTTCTCCGGCTCGTTCGACGCCCCCACGGCGGCGCAGGCGGGAGCCTGGGCGGCGGTCGGCGCCGGCGACCACGCGCTGGTGGTCGCCCCGACCGGGTCGGGCAAGACGCTCGCCGCGTTCCTCTGGGCCGTGGACCGCCTGCTGACCGCTCCGCCGGTCGAGGCCGCCCGGCGCTGCCGCGTCCTGTACGTCTCCCCGCTCAAGGCGCTGGCCGCCGACGTGCAGCGCAACCTGCGCGCGCCGCTGACGGGGATCCGGCAGGCGGCGGCCCGTCGCGGCGAGCCCGCGCCCGAGGTGACGGTGGGGATGCGCACCGGCGACACCCCGGCGTCCGAGCGCCGGTCGTTCGCCGCGCGCCCGCCGGACGTGCTCGTCACCACCCCCGAGTCGTTGTTCCTCGTGCTGACGTCGGCGGCGCGCTCGGGGCTGGCGGGCGTCGAGACGGTCGTGGTCGACGAGATCCACGCGCTGGCCGGGACGAAGCGCGGCGCCCACCTCGCCGTCAGCCTCGAGCGCCTCGACGAGCTGTTGGACCGGCCCGCCCAGCGCATCGGGCTGTCGGCCACGGTCCGGCCCGTCGAGACGGTCGCCGGGTTCCTCGGCGGCGGCCGCACCCCGCAGGACGGCGGGCGGGACGTCGTCGTCGTGGCACCGCCGTCCACCAAGCGCTGGGACCTGTCGGTCGCCGTCCCGGTGCCCGACCTCACCGACCTCGGCGAGCCAGCGGCGTCCGACGACCTGACGGGCCCGGCCACGGCACCCGCCCGGCAGGCGTCCGTGTGGCCGCACGTCACCGACCGCGTGGTGGACCTGGTCGCGCAACGGCGCTCGACGCTCGTGTTCACCAACTCGCGCCGCTCCGCGGAACGCATGACGGCGCGGATCAACGAGACCTGGGCCGAGCGTCAGGGGCTCGGCGCGGCCGACCCCGGCGCCGACCAGCCCGCCACCGCTCCGGGGCAGTCGGGGACGGCGTCCGCGGTGCCCGACGACGCCCCCGTCCTGGCCCGCGCGCACCACGGGTCGATGAGCCGGGCCGAGCGCACCCGCACCGAGTCCGAGCTCAAGGCCGGCACCCTGCCCGCCGTCGTCGCGACGTCCTCCCTCGAGCTGGGCATCGACATGGGGGCGGTCGACCTCGTCGTGCAGGTGGGCGCCCCGCCGTCCGTCGCGAGCGGGCTCCAGCGCGTCGGCCGGGCCGGGCACCAGGTGGGCGCGGTGTCCCGGGGGGTGGTGCTGCCGACGCACCGCGGCGACCTCGTCCCGGCCGCCGTCGTCGCGCAGCGGATGCTCGCGGGAGACATCGAGCCCCTGCACGTGGTGTCCAACCCGCTGGACGTGCTCGCGCAGCAGGTCGTGGCGACCCTCGCCCTGGAGGACCGCGGCGCCGACGACCTGCTCGCCCTCGTGCGCAGGTCCGCCCCGTTCCGCACCCTCGGCGACGCCACCTGGCACGGCGTGCTCGACATGCTGGCCGGGCGCTACCCCAGCGAGGAGTTCGCCGAGCTGCGGCCCCGCATCGTGTGGGACCGCGCGACGGGGCGGCTGTCGGCCCGGCCGGGCGCCCAGCGTCTCGCCGTGACCAGCGGCGGCACGATCCCCGACCGCGGCATGTACGGCGTGTACCTCGCGGGCGACGACGGCGGCCGGGGCGGCAAGCGGGTGGGCGAGCTCGACGAGGAGATGGTCTACGAGTCCCGCGTGGGCGACACGTTCACGCTCGGCTCGTCGACGTGGCGGATCGAGGACATCACGCCGGACCGGGTGCTCGTCACCCCGGCCCCCGGGCTGCCCGGCCGGCTCCCGTTCTGGAAGGGCGACGCGCCCGGCCGTCCCGTCCCGCTGGGCCTCGCCGTCGGCGCGTTCCGGCGCGAGGCCGACGCCGCGCTCGCCGCCGACCCCGCCGCCGGCACGGCGTACCTGCGCGAGGCGGGCCTCGACGCGTGGGCGGCCGACAACCTCGCCGCCTACCTCACCGAGCAGCGCGAGGCGACGGGCCGCGTGCCCGACGACCGCACCCTGGTCGTGGAGCGGTTCCGCGACGAGCTGGGCGACTGGCGCGTCGTGCTCCACTCCCCGTACGGGGCGCGGGTCCACACGCCGTGGGCGCTGGTGGTCGCGGCCCGCCTGCGCGAGCGCCTCGGCGCGGACGTCGCGGCGATGCCGTCCGACGACGGGATCGTCCTGCGGCTGCCCGGGGACTCGCCGTGGGACGTCGAGCAGGCCGTGACCGAACCGCAGATCACCGCCGAAGAGCTGCTGGTCGACCCGGACGAGGTCGACGCGGCCGTGCGCGCGGAGCTCGGCGCGTCGATCCTGTTCGCGGCGCGGTTCCGCGAGGCGGCCGGGCGCGCCCTGCTGCTGCCGCGGCGCCGCCCGGACCGCCGCGCGCCGCTGTGGCAGCAGCGTCAGCGTGCCGCGCAGCTGCTGCAGGTCGCCTCCGGCCACCCGGAGTTCCCGATCATGCTGGAGGCGGCCCGCGAGTGCCTCCAGGACGACTTCGACGTCGCGGCGCTGCGCACGCTCATGGCCGACCTGGCGGCGGGCCGGGTGCGCCTCGTGGAGGTCACGACGCCCCAGCCGTCACCGTTCGCCCGCTCGCTGCTGTTCGGGTACACGGCGCAGTTCCTCTACGACGGCGACGCCCCGCTCGCGGAACGGCGCGCCGCCGCCCTGACCCTGGACCCCGATCTCCTCGCGGAGCTGCTGGGCGAGCAGGGCGCCGCCGACCTCGCGGACCTGCTGGACCCGGACGCCGTGACCCGGACCGAGCGCGAGCTCCAGGCGCTGGCCACCGACCGGCGGGCCAGGGACGCGGAGGCCCTCTGGGACGTCCTGCGCCGCACCGGCCCGCACGCGCCGGCGGACCTCGTCGCCCGGACGGTGGCGGAGCGCTCCGCCGACGTCCCCGGCTGGCTGGCCGCCCTGGAGCGGGACCGCCGCGTGCTGCGCTTCCGGCGCGGCGGCGTCGAGCAGTGGGCGGTCGTCGACGACGCGGGGCGGCTGCGCGACGCCCTCGGCGTGGAGCTCCCCGCGGGCCTCCCCGACGAGGTGCTCGACGGTGTCGCGGACCCGCTCGGAGACCTGGTGCGTCGGCACGCCCGCACGCACGGTCCGTTCACCGCGACGGAGGTCGCGCACCGGTTCGGGCTCGGGCAGGCGGTGGTCGCCCGTGCGCTGGCGATCCTCGTCGACGCCGGGGTGCTGGTGCGTGGTGCGCTGCGTCCGGAGGTGCTGGGCGGTACCGGCGACGAGTACTGCGACACCGGCGTGCTCCAGGTGCTGCGCCGCCGTTCGCTGGCGGCGCTGCGCTCCGAGGTGGAGCCGGTGGAGCCCGAGGCGCTGGGCCTGTTCCTGCCCCGGTGGCAGGAGGTCGGCACGGGTGCGCTGCGCGGGACGGACGGACTGCTGCGGGCCGTGGAGCAGCTCGCCGGGGCGGCGGTGCCGGCCTCCGCGCTGGAGACGCTGGTGCTCCCGGCCCGGGTGACCGGCTACTCCCCCGGGCTGCTGGACGAGCTGACGACGACCGGCGAGGTGCTGTGGGCCGGGCACCGCCCCCCGGCCACGGCGGGAGCCGGGGACGGCTGGGTCAGCCTGCACCTCGCCGAGGACGCCCCCCTGACCTTGACGGCGCCCACGGAGCTCGACCAGGACGGGCCGCTCGACTCCGCGCTGCACCGCGCCGTGCTCGATCACCTGACAGGGTCGGGCGGGTACTTCCTGGGCCCGCTCGCCGAGGTGACGGGGCACGGTGCGGACGAGGTGCTCGAGGTGCTGTGGGACCTGGTGTGGGCGGGGCTGGTCACGAACGACGGCGTCGGTGCCCTGCGCGAACGCCTCGGGAGCCGGGGGCGGGCGCACCGGGCCCCGGCACCGGGCGGCCGAGCGCGGCCGCTGCGGCGCTCCCGGTTCGCCGGCACCCGGCCGGTGGTGCCGCGCAGCGGGGGTGGACGCTGGTCGGCGCTGCCCTCCCGTGAGCCCGACGCGACCGCGGCGGCGCACGCGCTGACCCAGGTGCTGCTCGACCGGCACGGGGTGCTGACCCGCGCGATGGCGCCGTCGGAGGGCGTCACGAGCCGGTTCCGCGACGTGTACCGCGTGCTCGGCGCCCTGGAGGAGCGCGGCGCCGTCCGCCGCGGGTACTTCGTGGAGCGGCTCGGCGGGGCCCAGTTCGCGCTGCCCGGGGCCGTGGACCGGCTGCGTGCGGACGCGGCCGAACGGGACCGGGTCCGCACCGACCCGGACGCCGCGCACCGCACCCTGCTGCTCGCCGCGACGGATCCCGCGAACCCGTACGGCGCGGCGCTGCCGTGGCCGGCGCCGCCCGACGACCAGAGCGCCGCGCACCGCCCGGGGCGCAAGGCCGGCGCGGTCGTCGTGCTCGTCGACGGCGCGCTGGTGCTGTACCTGGAGCGGGGCGGGCGCACCGTGCTGACGTTCACCGCGGACGAGCCCCTCCTCGCGGCGGCGGCCGCGTGCCTCGTCGACCAGGCGCGCGGGGACCGGCTCGGCCGGGTGACGCTGCGCGCCCTCGACGGCGTCGCCGCGCTGGACGCGGTGCCCGGGCGAGGTCCGCTGGTGTCCGCGCTGCTGGACGCCGGGTTCGTGGTGACCCCGCAGGGTCTGCGGGTGGGTCGCTAGGCTGGGTGGGGCCGGGGACGAGGAGGTGCCGTGCCGGAGGGTGACGTGCTGCGGCTGACGGCCGCGCGTCTGGAACGGGCGCTGGCCGGGCGGCCGCTGGCGCGTGCCGACCTGCGCTGGCCGGGTGCGGCGACGACCACGCTGACCGGGCGCACCGTCGTGTCCTGCGTGGCGTACGGCAAGCACCTGCTCACGCGGTTCGACGACGGCCGCACGCTGCACACGCACCTGCGGATGGAGGGCGAGTGGCGGATCACGCCGGCCTCGGCCCCCGTCCCGCGCCACCATCTCGTGCGCGCGGTGCTCGGCACCGACCGGTGGACCTGCGTCGGCTGGCGGCTCGGGATGCTCGACGTGCTGCGCACGCGCGACGAACCACGCCTGCTGGCGCGGCTCGGTCCGGACGTCCTCGCCGACGACTTCGAGCAGGACGGCCTGGCGCGGGGCCTCGCGCTGCTCGCCGAGCAGGGCGACAGGCCGGTGTGCGACGTGCTGCTCGACCAGTCGGTGGTGGCGGGCCTGGGCACGATCTGGACGGCCGAGACCCTGTTCGCGGTGCGCCGCTGGCCGTGGACCCCTGCGGGCGCGCTCGACCGCGGTACGGCGGAGCAGCTGCTGCGCACGGCCCGACGGCTGCTCGGCACGAGCGTGCGGATCGGGAGCGAGCGCGGGCTCGGGCAGGTGCCCCGCGCGGTGCACGGCAGGCTCGGAGCCCCGTGCGTGCGCTGCGGGACCCCGATCCAGGTGGGGCAGGCGAACGAGCCGCCCTACGAGCGGCCGGTGTTCTGGTGCCCGGCGTGCCAGGCCCCGCAGGGCGCCGACGGCCGGGCGGACCCGGTCAGCCGACCGGCGTGAGGTCTCCGCGCGGCGAGCCGCCGCGGGCGTACATGCCCGCGAGGACGTCGGCCGGGATCGTGTCGGGGATCTGCAGACCCTCCGCGACCGCGATCCGGTCGCTCACCTCACGCAGCACCAGGGACAGCGGCACGTCGAGCGCCTCGCAGATGGACGCGAGGAGCTCCGAGGAGGCTTCCTTCTGCCCGCGCTCGACCTCGGAGAGGTAGCCGAGCGAGACCCTCGCAGCCGACGACACCTCGCGCAGGGTGCGTCCCTGACGCTGCCGCGCGTCACGCAGCACGTCGCCGATCTCTCGTCGCAGGACGATCATCTCGCGCCCCCTTCCTTCGTCGACCGCCCCCGGGCCGGGGGTGGCACTACCGTACCGCGACCCGAGCGGGGTACGTCGAGCGGGGCGCGCATCGATACGGGTTCGAGGCCTGTTCGCGATCACACCCTGCGCAACGCACGACGGGGGGTCCGTGTTCCCGGTGCTCCGCCCCACCCAGGACCCGCGCCCGGTCCGCACCGGTCCTTCACGAGGCGGCGTCGTCGACGACCTGCCGGGCGAGCTCCAGCACGGCGGCGACGGCGGCGGAGCGCACGGCCTGACGGTCGCCGGCGCAGGACAGCGTCCGCACCCTCGACCCGGTCGGGGCCACGACCGCCACGTGGACGGTCCCGGCAGGCACCCCGTCCTGCGGACCGGGACCGGCGACGCCGGTCGTGGCCAGGCCGACGTCCGCCCCGGTGCGCACCCGCACGCCGGCCGCCATCGCGAGGGCCACGTCGGGGTCCACCGCACCCCGGTCGGCGAGGAGCCCGGCGTCGACGTCCAGCAGGGTGGTCTTGAGGTCCGTGGCGTAGGCCACGACGCCGGCCCGCAGGACGTCGGAGGCCCCGGGGACGTCGACGACGCGTGCCGTCACGAGGCCGCCGGTGAGCGACTCGGCGACCGCGAGCGTCCAGCCCCGGCCTCGCAGGGCGTCGACCAGCGCGCGCGACGTCATGCGCCGGTGGCGCGGCGACGCAGCCGGACCGCCTGCACGACGTAGTCGACCCCGGTGACGAGGGTGACGACGATCGCCGCGACCATGACGACCCAGGCCATGACGGTCACTGCCCCGGGCAGCTGGTCGAGCGGCAGCAGGAAGATGCTGATGGCGGCGATCTGCAGGACGGTCTTGATCTTGCCGCCCCGCGAGGCCGGCATGACGGTGTAGCGCAGCATCGCCATCCGCATCACGGTGATGCCCAGCTCGCGCACGAGGATCACGGCGGGCACCCACCACGGCAGCTCCCCGAGCGGCCACCACAGCAGCACGAGCGCGGTCCCGGTCAGCGCCTTGTCGGCGATGGGGTCGAGGAGCTTGCCGAGGTCGGTGACGAGGCCGCGCGAACGGGCCAGGTGGCCGTCGACCCGGTCGCTCAGGGCGGCGAGCAGGAAGATCCCCGTGGCGACCAGCCGCCAGAGCAGGGAGTCGCCGTCGTCGATGAGGAGCACCGCGGCGAACACCGGGACGAGCGCGATGCGCGCCATCGTCACGTAGTTCGCGATGTTCCACGGCGAGGGGGCGGCATCGGTCATCCGGCCAGCCTACTGTGCGGTCCGCGACGACGACGCAGTCGCCGCCGACGGTACGCTCGGGCCGTGAGCGCCCCCCGACGACGGCCGACGCACGCCAGACCCAGACGCAGCACGCGCCGCGGGACGGTCGCCGTGTGCGTGGCGTCCGCGGCGTTCTTCGGCACGCTCGCCGCGTGCCAGCTCGCCGCCGGGGACCCGGCGCCCGCCGGGACGGTCACCGCCGCGGCCGGGATCACGGCGGCCAAGGTCGCCCCGCCCGACCCGGCCCCGCCGGCCGCGTTCACGGTGCTGGCGGCGGGCGACCTCCTCCCCCACGGCCCGGTCGTGGCGTCGGCCGACGGCGGCGAGGACTTCGCCGCCCTGCTGGACGGCCTCGACCGCTGGGTGTCCGGCGCGGACCTCGCCCTGTGCCACATGGAGGTACCGGTGGCCCCGCCGGGCACCGCCCCGAGCGGCTACCCGATGTTCGCGGCTCCCGTCGAGCTCGTCCCGGCCCTCGCCGAGCAGGGCTGGGACGGCTGCTCCACGGCGTCCAACCACTCCGTCGACCGCGGCTACGACGGGGTCGTCGCGACGCTGGACGCGTTCGACGACGCCGGGATGGGGCACGTGGGCACCGCCCGGTCGAAGGCGGAGAAGCGGGCTCCGCAGCTCTTCGAGCTCGAGCGCGCCGGCCGCACGATCACCGTGGCGCAGCTCTCGGCGACCTACGGGCTCAACGGCCTGCCGATGCCGTCCCAGGCTCCCTGGGCGGTGACGCTCATCGACGCGGACCGGCTCGTCGCCCAGGCCGAGAGGGCGCGCCGCGACGGCGCCGACCTCGTCCTGGTCAGCCTCCACGCGGGCGTGGAGTACACCGAGGACCTCACCGACCAGCAGGTCGACGTCGTGGCCGCCCTCGCAGGGTCCGGCGCGGTCGACCTCGTCATCGGGCACCACGCGCACGTCCCGCAGCGCATCGAGCAGGTCGACGGCGGGCCGCAGGGCGACGGCATGTGGGTCGCCTACGGGCTCGGCAACCTGCTGTCGAACCAGAGCGCGGACTGCTGCGACGCCCGGACCAGCAACGGGGTGCTCCTCGTGGCCGACGTCACCCAGGACCGTCCGGGGCGTCCCGCCCGGGTGACGGACGTGACCTGGACGGGCACCACCGTCGACATCGGCGCCGGTCATCGCGTGCACACCCTGCCCGACGTGCTCGACGGTGCGTCCGGCACGGGCCTGTCCGCCGAGGAGCTGGACGCCCGCCAGGACCGCGTCGTCGCCGCCGTCGGGGACGCGGCCGAGGAGCGGACGACGGCCCCGGAGCCGAGCGGGCCCGAGCCCGAGGTGGTCGAGCGCACGGACTGAGCCGGCACCGGCGGCCGCGCCACCCCGGAGGCGCCCCCGGGGGCGCCCCCAGGGTCAGCGCACCGGGTTCTCGGCGTCGGTGTCCGCGCCGTCGTGGTAGTCCGTCGCGACGGGCGGCCGCCCGGTGTCGGTGCCGTCGGCGTACCGGTCGCCGTCGCCGTCGTCGGACTCCTGGTCGTAGGCCTCGGGCGTCTCGCCGCGGATGATCGCGAGCGCGCCCGGCAGGTCGTCCGGCTGGACGAGCACCTCCCGGGCCTTCGAGCCCTCCGACGGCCCGACGATCTCGCGGGACTCCAGCAGGTCCATCAGACGTCCCGCCTTGGCGAACCCGACGCGCAGCTTGCGCTGCAGCATCGACGTCGACCCGAACTGCGTGGACACGACGAGCTCGGCCGCCTGGAGCAGCAGGTCGAGGTCGTCGCCGATGTCCTCGTCGATCTGCTTCTTCGCGGCGGCGGGCGCGGTGACGTCCTTGCGGTAGGTCGGCTTGAGCTGGCCCTTGACGTGCTCGACGACGGTGTGGACCTCGGACTCCGTCACCCAGGCGCCCTGGACGCGCATCGGCTTGGCGGCACCCATCGGCAGGAACAGGGCGTCGCCCTGGCCGATGAGCTTCTCGGCGCCGGGCTGGTCGAGGACGACGCGCGAGTCCGCGAGCGACGACGTCGCGAACGCGAGGCGCGACGGCACGTTGGCCTTGATGAGACCGGTGACGACGTCGACCGAGGGTCGCTGCGTGGCGAGGACCAGGTGGATCCCGGCGGCGCGGGCGAGCTGGGTGATGCGCTGGATGGAGGCCTCGACGTCGCGCGGGGCGACCATCATGAGGTCGGCGAGCTCGTCGATGACGACCAGCAGGTACGGGTACGGGGCGACCTTGCGCTCGGAGCCGGGGGGCGGCGTGACCTTCCCCGAGCGCACCGCCGCGTTGAAGTCGTCGATGTGCTTGAAGCCGAAGGCGGAGAGGTCGTCGTAGCGAGCGTCCATCTCCCGCACGACCCACTCGAGGGCCTCGGCGGCCTTCTTCGGGTTGGTGATGATCGGCGTGATGAGGTGCGGGATGCCCTCGTAGATCGTCAGCTCGACCCGCTTGGGGTCGACGAGGATGAGCCGGACGTCCTCGGGCGTGGACCGCATGAGGATCGACGTGATCATCGAGTTGATGAAGCTCGACTTGCCCGCGCCGGTGGCGCCGGCGACGAGGATGTGCGGCATCTTGGCGAGGTTGGCCACGACGTAGCCGCCCTCGACGTCCTTGCCGACGCCCATGACCATGGGGTGCTCGGTGCGCCGGGCCGCGGACGAGCGCAGGACGTCGCCCAGCACGACGGTCTCGCGGTCGGAGTTGGGGATCTCGATGCCGATCGCGGACTTGCCGGGGATGGGCGACAGGATGCGCACGTCGGCGCTGGCGACGGCGTAGGCGATGTTGTTGGACAGCGAGGTGATGCGCTCGACCTTGACCTTCGGGCCGACCTCGACCTCGTAGCGCGTGACCGTGGGGCCGCGGGTGAAGCCGGTGACCTTGGCGTCGACCCCGAACTGCTCGAAGACCTCCTCGAGGGACTCCACCACGCGGTCGTTGACCGCGGACCGCGTCTTGTGCGGTGCGCCGGCGACGAGGGCACCCTCGTCGGGGAGCACGTACACCGTGTCGCCGGACAGCATGGGCTGCTCGGCGCGCCCCCGCGGGGCCGGGCTGGGCTCGGGTGCGACGACGGCGCGGGGCGGGGCGGGCACGTCGGCCTCGGCCGCGGCGGGGACGCGCTGGGTCGCGGCGGCGCGGTCGACCTTGCGCTGCGACCCCGTCGCGGGCGACCCCGTCCGCTCGAGGGTGGCGGCCTTCTCGAACGCCTCGTCGCCGACGTAGGCGTCCAGCTCGGCGGCCTCGCGCGCCTCCCGGGCCGCCTTGCTCTCCCGCGGGGCGCGCTTCTTGCGGCGCCGCTTCGGAGCCTCGTCGCCGTCGTGGGCGGAGACGCCGTCGGCGAGCTCGAGCGTGTCGTCGCCCTCGTCCGGGTGGTGGTTGCCGGTCAGCCGGTCGTAGAGCCCGCGCAGCCGCTCGGGGATGCGGTGCACCGGGGTGGCGGTGACCACGAGGAGGCCGAAGACGCCGAGCAGCAGGAACAGCGGGACGGCGACCCACTGCGTGACGCCGATGACGACGGGGGTGGCGGCGAGGTAGCCGATGATGCCGCCGGCGTCCTGGACGGCGGCGAACCCGTCGCGCGGCGACGGGGTGTCCTCGGCGATGGCCACCAGCGAGCAGACGGAGATCACCAGGAGGCTCACGCCGATCGCGACCCGCGAGTTGGCGCCCCCGCGTTCCGGGTGCCGCATGATGCGCACGCCGATCCAGATCAGCAGCACGGGCAGGGCGACGCCCGCGATCCCGAAGGTCCCGGCGACGACAGCGTGGACGGCGGTGCCGAACACGCCGGGGATGCCCCACCACTCGCGCGCCGCGACGACGAGCGCGAGGGCGATGAGGAAGAAGGCGACGCCGTCTCGGCGGTGCTCGGGTTCCAGGTCTCTCGCTCCCTTGGTGATCGTGCGGGTGGCGGCCCCGAGCCCGTGCGCGACGCCCAGGTAGGCGCCCCGCACGACCCGGACGGGCCATGCCGGTCGGCGCGCCTGCCCGCGGGCGGGCGTCCGCCCCTTGGCCGACGTGCGACGCCCGCCGGACGACGCCGACGACCGCTTGGCCGGGGCGCGCCGGGCCGGCGCTGCCACCCCGGGGGTGCGCGCCGTCGTGGTCCGGGCCGACGTTCCGGTCCGGCTCGTGGTGCCGGGCGTCCGCCGGGCGGGGCTGCGCGTCGCCATGATGTTCTCACGGTACCCGCGCGCCCCTCGCCGCGACGGCAGGTCACGGGCGCGTGTCCGTGGTGGCGCACCTCACGCCGTGAGCAGACCGACCCCGAGCGCGACGAGCCCGGCGGCGAGCACGACGGCTCCCACGGGGAGCAGGACGACCGCCCGGTTGGGTCGTTCGCGCCCCGCACCGAGGGCGGACAGGAAGAACCCGGCGGGCAGGACGACCGCCGAGACGAGCACCCCGGTGGCGGCGAGCCACCACCAGAACCCGGTCAGCGCGGTCGCCCCGGCGAGCAGCAGGCACACGAGCCCGAGGATCACCAGCACGCCGGCGTGCGCGTGCCCGGCGCGGTAGAAGGACGTCTGGAACGCGGTGGCGGGCGCCCGGCCGGTGACGACGGCGACGAGGAAGGCCCCGCCGGACTCGATGGCGACGACGGACAGGACGACGATCCCCGCGGTGACGCGGGCGGCGTCGGACAGCTCGATCACGATGACCTCCGATGTTTACGAACAGTGTTATCAAACAGCGTTCGCAAACACCCGTCAAGAGGTTTAGGCTCGTGGCGTGGCCCGACCCCGCCTCCACGACGACGCCCTGCGCACCCGGCTGCTCGACCTCGCCTCCGAGGCCGTCTCCCGCGACGGCGAGCGCGGGCTGACCGTCCGCGCGGTCGCGGCGGCCGCGGGCACCAGCGCGTCGGCCGTCTACACCTTGTTCGGCTCGCGCGAGGAGCTCCTCGCCGCCGTCAGCGGCGAGGGGTTCCGCCGGTTCGCCGGACACCTCGCCGCCGTGCCCCGTACCGACGACCCGGCCGCCGACCTGCGCGCCCTCGGCGCCGCCTACCGGCGCAGCGCCCTGGCCGACCCGCACTACTACCGGGTCATGTTCGACCGCGGGGTCCGCCCCGGGGACACCGCTCCCCCGCCCGTCGAGCAGCCGACCTTCGTCGTCCTGCGCGACGCCGTGGCCCGCCTCGTCGCGGACGTCAGGGCACAGGACGGCCCGCCGCACGACGCCGGGAAGCCCGCCGGCCCGCCCGACCAGGACCACCTCGGCCCGGGAGCGGACGGCGTCGGGTCCGTCGCGGTCGGCCTGTGGGGCCTGGTGCACGGGCTCGTCTCGCTGGAGCTCGCGGGCCAGCTCCCCGGCACCGAGGCGGAACGCGCCGCCCGCTACGCCGCGGCCGCCGGCGCGGTGGGGCCCGCTCTCCTCACCCCCGCCACCGCCGCCTCGGGCTGACGCGGGAGGTCAGTCCGCGGGTGTCGTGCGCGCGGTCAACGACCGCGTCACCCCGAGCACGATCCGCGCCCACAGGACGGCCGCCGCGACCGTGGCGACGGTCGCGACGGCCTCGAACAGCGGCAGCTGACCAGGGTCGCGCGAGACGGACCACCCCAGGGCCGTCATGGCGGACTGGTTCGTCGACACCAGCAGGACGAGCCAGCACGCCCACCACAGGCCGGTCCCGCGGGCCTGCGTCCCCTGGGCGGCCGTGCGGACGTCCCGCACCACCTGGTAGGGGAACCACCACAGCACGGGTCCTCCGGTGGGGACGGCACAGGGGCCGCGCCAGGCTAGCTGGCACGACCCCTGTCCGGAAAGCCCTGTCCGGGCGGTTCGTCCGGTGTCAGGCCTCCACGACGACCGGCACGATCATCGGCCGGCGACGCAGGCGGCGGTTGACCCACTGCCCGATGACGCGGCGCATGACCTGCTGGAGCTGGTAGGTGTCCGTGGCGCCGCCGGCGACGGAGTCCTCCAGGGCGCGCACGACCTCGGGCCGGATCTCGTCGAACACCGCCGCGTCCTCGGCCATGCCGCGGACGAGGATCTGCGGGCCCGCGAGCACCTTGCCGGTGGCGGTCGACACGACGGCGAACACCGAGACGAAGCCCTCCTCGCCGAGCGTGCGGCGGTCCTTGAGCTCGTTCTCGGTGACCTCGCCCACCGACGAGCCGTCGACGTACACGTAGCCGCAGGGCACGGCGCCGACGACCGACGCCTTGCCGTCGACCAGGTCGACGACGACGCCGTCCTCGGCCAGCACCACCCGGTCGGCCGGGACGCCGGTGCGCACCGCGAGCGCCGCGTTGGCGACGAGGTGGCGCACCTCGCCGTGCACGGGCATGACGTTCTTGGGGCGCAGGATGTTGTAGCAGTAGAGCAGCTCGCCGGCGCTGGCGTGGCCGGAGACGTGCACCTTCGCGTTGCCCGAGTGGACGACGCGCGCGCCGAGCCGGGTGAGGCCGTTGATGACGCGGAACACGGAGTTCTCGTTACCCGGGATGAGCGAGCTGGCGAGGATGATCGTGTCGCCGTGCCCGATGCGGACGCGGTGGTCGCCGTTGGCCATGCGGCTCAGCGCGGCCATCGGCTCGCCCTGCGAGCCGGTGCACATGTACACGAGCTCGTGGTCCGGGACCTGGTCGGCCTTCTTCATGTCGATGAGGACGCCCGGAGGGACGTCGAGGTAGCCGAGCTCGGCGGCGATGCCCATGTTGCGGATCATCGAGCGTCCGGCGAGCGCGACCTTGCGGCCGTGCGCGTGGGCGGCGTTGAGCACCTGCTGCACGCGGTGCACGTGGGAGGAGAACGACGCGACGACGATGCGCTTCTCCGCCTGCGCGAACACGTTGTCCAGCACGGGGCCGATCTCGACCTCGTTGGTGACGAAGCCGGGGACCTCGGCGTTGGTGGAGTCGACCATGAACAGGTCGACGCCCTTCTCGCCGAGGCGGGCGAAGGCACGCAGGTCGGTGACGCGGCCGTCGAGCGGCAGCTGGTCCATCTTGAAGTCGCCGGTGTGCAGCACCGTGCCGGCGGCCGTGGTGACGGCGACGGCGAGGGCGTCCGGGATCGAGTGGTTGACCGCGACGAACTCGCAGGAGAACACGCCGACCTGGGCGGTGTCGCCCTCGCGGACGACCCGCAGCACGGGCCGGATGCGGTGCTCCTTGAGCTTGGCGTCGACGAACGCGAGGGTGAGCTGCGAGCCGTACAGCGGGATGTCGCGGCGCAGGCGCAGCAGGTACGGCACGGCGCCGATGTGGTCCTCGTGGCCGTGGGTGAGGACGATGCCGTCGATGTCGTCGAGGCGGTCGGCGATGTACTCGAAGTCCGGCAGGATCAGGTCGACGCCGGGCTGGTGGTCCTCGGGGAACAGCACCCCGCAGTCGATGATCAGCAGACGGCCCTCGTGCTCGAGGACGGCCATGTTGCGGCCGACCTCGCCGAGGCCGCCGAGCGCGACGATCCGCAGACCGCCGGCGGGCAGCTTCGGGGGGAGGGAGAGTTCGGGGTGAGGGTGGCTCACGTGGCCTCCTGGCCTGGTGGTGTTGTCAGGGCGTGGTGCCGGCGTCTGTCACGCCGGCGGCGATGAGGGCGGCGCGCACGAGCGCCACGTCGTCGTCGGAGGCGGCCACGTTGGGCAGCCGCAGCTCACGGTTGGGCAGGACGCCGAGGGTCTCGAGCGCCGCCTTGGTCATGACCGCCTGTGCACCGGCGCCGTTGAGGGCGGCGATGACGGGCAGCGTCGGGAGGAAGGCCTGCAGCGCGGCGGCGTGGTCGCCGGCGTCGAACAGGCGGACGGCCGCGGCGAAGGCGGGGGCGACGACGTGCGCGCTCACCGACACGATGCCGACGGCACCGTGCGCCAGGAACGGCAGCAGCAGGGCATCGTCGCCGGAGTACCAGGCGAGCCCGGTCGCCGTCTGCAGCGCGGCGGCGGACGCGACGTCGCCGGTGGCGTCCTTGGTGGCCACGACGCGCGGGTGCTCGGCGATGCGCTGGTAGGTGTCGACGCCGATGCGCACGCCGGAGCGGCCGGGGACGTCGTAGAGCATGACGGGCAGGTCGGTGGCGTCCGCGACGGCGGCGAAGTGCCGGTAGAGGCCCTCCTGCGTCGGGCGGGAGTAGTAGGGGGAGACGACCAGGAGGCCGTCGGCGCCGGCCTCGGCACCCTGCTCGGCCATGCGTACCGCGTGCGCGGTGTCGTTCGACCCGGCACCGGTCAGGACGACCGCGCGGTCCCCGACCGCGTCCACGACGGCGCGCACCAGGTCGGCCTTCTCCGGGGCGTGCGTGGCTGGGGCCTCGCCCGTCGTCCCGGACAGCACCAGACCGTCGTTGCCCTCGTCCACGAGCCGCACCGCGAGCCTCGCGGCCGCGTCCAGGTCGACCTTCCCGGTGTCCGCCATCGGCGTCACCATCGCGGTGAGGACGGCGCCGAACGGGCGCGCGGGGGTCAGGGGCAGCGTCATGGGACAACCGTACCGTCACGACGGCCCGCGGGACGCCGTGACGTGCGTCGTCGGGACGCCCGGCGCGGCCCCCTGGTCAGGCCCGCGCGCACGCTACATACTGACCGGTATGACTGCGACGACGCTTCCCGCCCCGGTCCGTGACGTGCCCACCCAGGTCCTGGTCGACGGGCGGTGGCGCCCCGCCGCGGGCGGGGCCACCTTCGAGGTCACCGACCCGGCCACCGAGGAGGTCCTGACGACCGTCGCCGACGGCACGGCCGAGGACGGCGAGGCCGCGCTCGCCGCGGCCCACGCCGCCGCCCCCGCCTGGGCGGCGACCGCCCCCCGCGACCGCTCGGAGCTCCTGCGGGCCTGCTACGAGGACGTCGTCGAGCGGACCGACGAGCTCGCGGCGCTCATCACCGCCGAGGGGGGCAAGCCGCTGGCGGAGTCGCGGGCGGAGGTCACCTACGGCGCCGAGTTCCTCCGCTGGTTCGCCGAGGAGGCGGTCCGCGCCCCGGGCCTGTCGCGCACCGCGCCCGCGGGCGCGAACCAGCAGCTGGTGCAGCGCCGTCCCGTCGGCCCCGCGCTCCTGATCACCCCGTGGAACTTCCCCATCGCCATGGCGACCCGCAAGATCGGCCCCGCGCTGGCGGCGGGCTGTCCCGTGGTGGTCAAGCCGGCGCAGCTCACGCCGCTGACCACGATGGCGGTCGCCGAGATCGTCCGCGCCCAGCTCGAGCGCCGGGGCCTGCCCGCCGGGGTGATCAACGTGGTGCCCACCTCGTCCGCGCGCAGGGTGACCGGTCCGCTGATCGACGACCCGCGCCTGCGCAAGCTGTCCTTCACCGGCTCCACCGAGGTCGGCCGCCGCCTGCTGGAGCAGGCCGCCGCCCAGGTGCTGAACTGCTCGATGGAGCTCGGCGGCAACGCGCCCTTCGTGGTGTTCGCCGACGCCGACCTCGACGCCGCCGTCGACGGCGCCGTCGTCGCGAAGCTGCGCAACGGCGGGCAGTCGTGCGTCGGCGCCAACCGGTTCCTCGTGCACTCGTCCCTGGCCGAGGAGTTCGCCGCCCGGCTCGCCGACCGCTTCACCGCGCTGAGCGTGGGCCCCGGCGCGGACGGTCACGACGTCGGTCCGCTCATCGACGCCGCCGCCGTCGACAAGGTCGCCGAGCTGGTCGACGACGCCACCGGCCGCGGGGCCCGGGTGCTCGCCGGCGGGCGGCGACCCGAGGGCCGCGGACACTTCTACCTGCCGACCGTGCTGGCCGGGACGCCGGCCGACGCCCGCTGCGTGACCGAGGAGATCTTCGGGCCGGTCGCCCCCGTCGTCGCGTTCGACGACGTCGACGAGGCGTTCACGCTCGCCAACGACACCCCCTTCGGGCTGGCGGCCTACGCATACACCCGCGACGTGGGGCTCGCCCTGCGCGCCACCCACGAGATCGAGGCCGGGATGATCGGGATCAACCGCGGCATGGTGTCGGACGCGTCCGCACCGTTCGGCGGCGTCAAGCAGTCCGGGCTGGGGCGCGAGGGCGGCGCGGCAGGGCTCGAGGAGTACCTGGAGACCGTGTACGTCGCCCTCTGACGAGACGGTTCCGCCGCGGCGGCGACCTCATGGTTTCCTGGGGCCCGTGTCACCGCCCCGCTCCCCCGAGGTCTCCGCCGCCGTGCGCCAGGGCCTCTCGGTCGCCGTCGCCACCGGCCTGTACGGCGTCTCCTTCGGCGCTCTCGCCGTCGTCGCCGGCCTGTCCGTCGCCCAGACCGCCGCGCTCAGCCTCCTGCTGTTCTCCGGCGGCTCGCAGTTCGCCCTGATCGGCGTGGTCGCCGCCGGAGGGTCGCCCGTCGCCGCGATCGCCACCTCCACCCTGCTGGGCGCGCGCAACATGCTGTACGGCGCCGTCGTCGCCCCCCTCCTCGACGTGCGCGGGTGGCGGCGGCTCGCCGCCGCCCAGCTCACCATCGACGAGTCGACCGCCGTCGCCGTCGGCCAGCGCGACCCCCGCGCCACCCGGGCCGGGTTCTGGGTGACCGGCCTCGGGGTCTTCGTGCTGTGGAACGTGTTCACGCTCGTCGGGGCGCTCGCCGGGGACGCCCTCGGCGACCCGCGCGCCTGGGGCCTCGACGCCGCGGCGGCCGCCGCGTTCCTCGCGCTGGTCTGGCCGCGGCTCGCCGGGCGGCGTGCCCAGGGCGTCGCAGCGCTGGCCGCCGCCGTCTCGCTCGCGCTGGTCCCCCTCACCCCGGCCGGCATCCCCGTCCTGGCCGCCGCCGCGGTCGCGATCGTCGTCGGTCTCGCCACCAGCGGTCCCCCGAGGGCCGGTCGGACAGCCACCGGAGGTGCCCGATGACCCCCACCGTGCTCTGGGTCTGCGTGCTGGTGTCGTCGCTGCTCGCGTTCGGCCTCAAGCTCGCCGGCCACCTCGTGCCGCAGCACTGGCTCGCCACCGAACGGGTGCAGCGCACCTCCACGCTCGTCACCGTCGCGCTGCTCGTCTCGCTCGTCGTCGTCCAGACCTTCGCCGACGGCCAGGCCGTCGTCGTCGACGCCCGCGTGCCCGCCCTCGCGGTCGCGGCCGTCGCGCTCGCCCTGCGGGCGCCGTTCCTGCTCGTCGTCGTGCTCGCCGCGGCCACCGCGGCCGGCCTGCGCGCCCTCGGCTGGGGCTGACGGTGGTCGCGCGCGCCCGCTGGGCGCTCATGGCGCAGTTCGCCTTGTTCGGCGTCCTCGGGACGTCCTGGATGAGCCGGCTGCCGTCGATCCGCGCCGACCTCGGGCTCACCGCGGGAGAGCTCGGCGCGCTGCTGGTGGTCGGCGGCGCCGGCACCCTGGCCGCCGTCACCGTGACCGGCGTCGTCGTGGCCCGGCTCGGCAGCCGCACCACCCTCGTCGTCGCCACGGCGGGCAACGTCCTCGGGTTCGGGCTGCTCGCCGCCGCGACCCTCACCGGCGAGGTCGCGCTCTTCGCGGTCGGCGCCTGCGTGAACGGCATCTGCGGAGCGCTCGTCAACGTCCCCATCAACATCAACGCCGCCGCCGTGGAGCGCGCCGTCGGCCGCGCCGTCCTCCCCCACTTCCACGCCGCGTTCTCCGTCGGCGCCGCCGCCGGGGCGCTCGTGGCGGCCGCGTTCGCGTGGACCGGCACACCGGTCGCGGTCCAGCTCGCCGTCGTCACCGGTGTCGTCACCGTGGCCCGGCTGCTGCTCGTGGTGCCGGCCACGGCCCTCGGACCCGAGCGGACCGGTTCCGGGCCGCAGGCCCACCGGGGCGCCGGCGCCCGCGGTGCGCTGGGGGCGTGGCGCGAGCCGCGGACCCTGTTGGTAGGCCTCGTGCTGCTCGCGGCCTCGTTGTCGGAGGGTTCGGCCGGGACCTGGCTGGCCCTGGCGGTCGTCGACGGGTTCGACGCGCGCGAGTCCCTCGGCGCGGTGGCGTACGGCACCTTCGTGGGCGCGATGACCGTGGTCCGCTTCGCCGGCACCGGGCTCATCGACCGGTTCGGCCGGGTGGCCGTCCTGCGCGCGTCGGGCGCCTCCGCCCTGGTCGGGCTGCTGCTGTTCGGGCTCGCGCCGACCCTGCCGCTGGCCTGGCTCGGCATCGTCGCGTGGGGGTGCGGCGCCGCGCTGGCCAACCCGATCGCGATCTCCGCCGCGTCCGACGACCCCGTGCACGCCGCGGCCCGGGTGGCCGTCGCGTCGTCGTTCTCGACCGTCGCGATGCTCGCCGCGCCGCCCCTGCTCGGCCTGCTGGCGGACACGGTCGGCGTGCGCACCGCGCTGCTCGCCATCACCGGCGCCGTCGTCCTGAGCCTGGCCCTCGCCGGACAGGTCCGGCCCCCGACCGGCCGCCCGGACCCGGCACCGCGCACCGGGGCCTGACCCGCTGCCCCTAGGGTGGGCGCATGGCACTGTTCCGCGAGACGGCCGACGTCTCCGTCCGGCCCGCCGTCCCCGGCGACGAGGACGCCGTCACCCGCGTCCAGGTCGACGCCTGGCGCGCGACCCACGCCGGGACGCTCGGCGGCGCGACCGACCTGCTCGACGTCGACGTCATGCGGACGCGCTGGCACGACGCGATCACCGCGCCACCGGGACCCGGCTTCGCCGTGCTGGTCGCCCTCGACGGGAACCGCCTGGTGGGCTTCGCCGCCGTCGGGCCCGGCCAGCTCCTCGCCCTCGAGGTCGACCCCGCCGAGCGCCGGTCCGGCCACGGCTCGCGCCTGCTCGCCGCGGCCGTCGACCGGCTGCGCACCGACGGTGCGGAGGACGTCGTGACCTGGGTCCTGGAGGGCGACGTGGCCCGCGAGCGCTTCCTCGGCGAGTCCGGGCTCGGCCCGGACGGCACCGAGCGGGCGCTCGCGACCGGGGTGCGGGACGTCGTCGAGCGGCGCTGGTCCGCGACGATCTGACGCGGGCCGTGAGCCGCGCTGCCCGGGCCCGGCCCGACACTTACCTACCATCCGGTAAGAATTGAGCTAGGCTCGTCGTCGGAAGACCCCGACGCGAGGAAGTGCACCCATGACCGCCCTGCAGGAGACCCCCCCGACCCTCACCTCGACCCTCGACGTCGAGCGCGTGCTCGCCGACCTCACCCTCGAGGAGAAGGCCTCCCTGCTCTCCGGGCAGGACTTCTGGCACACCCAGGCCGTCGAGCGCGACGGCACGGTCGTCGTCCCGGCCGTCATGGTCACCGACGGCCCCCACGGGCTGCGCAAGCAGGAGGCGAGCGCCGACCACCTCGGTCTCGGCGGCAGCGTGCCCGCCACCTGCTTCCCCACCGCCACCGCCCTCGGCTCGAGCTGGGACCCCGGGCTGCTGCGCCGGGTCGGCGAGGCGCTGGGCCGCGAGACCCGGGCCCACGACGTGGCGGTGCTGCTCGGCCCCGGCGTGAACATCAAGCGGTCCCCGCTGTGCGGCCGCAACTTCGAGTACGTCTCCGAGGACCCCGTCGTCGCGGGGGACCTCGGGGCGGCGCTCGTCCAGGGCATCCAGTCCCAGGGGGTCGGCACGTCCCTCAAGCACTTCGCGGCCAACAACCAGGAGGCCGACCGCATGCGCGTCTCGGCGGACGTCGACGAGCGCACCCTGCGGGAGATCTACCTGCCCGCGTTCGAGCGCGTGGTCACCCAGGCCCAGCCGTGGACCGTGATGTGCGCCTACAACAAGGTCAACGGCGTCTACGCCTCCCAGCACGACTGGCTCCTGACCAGCGTCCTGCGCGACGAGTGGGGCTTCGAGGGCCTGGTCGTGTCCGACTGGGGCGCCGTGCGCGAGCGCGTCGCCGGCGTCGCCGCCGGGCTCGACCTCGAGATGCCCGCCAGCGGCGGGCGCACCGACGCCGAGGTGGTCGCGGCGGTGCGCGCCGGCGAGCTCGACGAGGCCGTGGTCGACCGGGCCGCACGCCGCGTCCTGCACCTCGTGGCCCGGTCGCTGCCCGCCCTGACCTCCACCGACGCCCGCACCGTCGACGTCGACGCCCACCACGCCCTCGCCCGCGAGGCCGCCGCCGCCGGCACCGTGCTGCTGCGCAACGACCCCGTCGACGGCTCCCCGCTGCTCCCCCTCGCCGGTGACGTCGCCGTCGTCGGCGAGCTCGCCCGGACCCCCCGCTACCAGGGGGCCGGGTCCTCGCAGGTGAAGCCCACCCGCCTCGACGACGCCCTCACCGCCCTGCGC
Source organism: Isoptericola dokdonensis DS-3 (assembly GCF_001636295.1). Taxonomy (NCBI): domain Bacteria; kingdom Bacillati; phylum Actinomycetota; class Actinomycetes; order Micrococcales; family Promicromonosporaceae; genus Isoptericola; species Isoptericola dokdonensis. Next base: position 1,081,096 of record NZ_CP014209.1, read on the forward strand.
GGGGCCCACGGCGAGGTGCCGTTCGCCCCCGGCTACACGGTGGCCGAGGGGCCCGCCGACGAGCGGCCCGCCGAGGCGCTCGTCGCCGAGGCCGTCGAGGTCGCCCGCGCCGCGGGGACCGTCGTGGTGTTCCTGGGCCTGCCCGCCGCGTACGAGTCCGAGGGCTACGACCGCGACCACATGGACCTGCCCGCCGACCAGGTGGCCCTGCTGCGCGCCGTCGCCGCGGCGAACCCCCGCGTGGTCGTGGTGCTCAGCGGCGGGTCGGTCGTCTCGGTGTCGCCGTGGCAGGACGACGTCGCGGCGGTCGTCGCGGGCTGGCTCGGTGGCCAGGCCGGCGGCTCGGGCGTCGTCGACGTCCTCACCGGCGCGGTGAACCCGTCCGGGAAGCTCACCGAGACGATCCCGCTGCGCCTGGAGGACAACCCGTCCTTCGGCAGCTTCCCGGGCGAGCTCGGCCACGTCCGCTACGGCGAGGGGCTGCTGGTCGGCTACCGCTGGTACGACGCGCGTCGCGCCGAGGTCGCCTACCCGTTCGGGCACGGGCTGTCGTACACCACCTTCACCTACGGCGACGTCGTGGCCGAGGTCACCGGTGCGGGAGCGCAGGCGGGCGTCCGCGTCCGCGCCCGGATCACCAACACCGGCGCCCGCGCCGGCGCCGAGGTCGTGCAGGTGTACGTGGGCGACCCCGAGTCCCAGGTCCAGCGCCCGGTCCGCGAGCTCAAGGCGTTCGCCAAGGTCGACCTGGCCCCGGGCGCGAACGAGGTCGTGACGTTCGACATCGACGCCCGCGACCTGTCCTACTGGCACCCGGTGCTGCGCCGCTGGGTGGTCGAGGGCGGCGAGTTCGTCGTCGCGGTGGGGGCGTCGTCCCGCGACCTGCGCGGCGAGGTCCGGGTGCAGGTCGAGGGCGAGGACGTGACGCTCCCGCTCCACGAGCTGTCGACCTTCGGCGAGGCCCTCGCCCACCCGGTGGTGGGCGGCGAGCTCCGGGCGGCCCTGGAGGCGAACCCGGTCGACCCCGGTCTGCTCTCGATGGCCACGGACATGCCGCTGGCCGTCATCGCGGACTTCGGCATGGCGGGGCTGGACCGCGCCGGGCTCGAGCACCTGGTCGAGGCCGCCGGCGCGGGCCGCTGACCGCACCCGCCCCGCGCCCACGCACGACGGCCGCCGCCCCCTCTCGGGGCGGCGGCCGTCGTGCGTCCCGCTCAGGCGGTGTCCCGGCCCCTGTCGGTGTAGACCATGGCCAGGAAGGCCTCCAGGTCGGCGGCCATGTCGACACGGTCCCCCTTCGGGCGGTCCAGCGAGTACAGCCACTGCACCTGCAGCCCGTCCATGAGCGCCACGATCGCGCGCGCCGCGGCGGCGGGCTCCACCCCCGGTCGCAGCCGCCCCTCGGCCGCGGCCCGCTCCAGGTCGGCCCTCGAGTCCGCCAGCGTGGTGGCATAGCGCCGCGCGAAGTACTCGTGCGCCGGGTGGTCGGGCGACGTCGCCTCCGCCGCCAGGACGGCGAAGACCTCGACGATCGGACGGCGCAGGGCGTTGCGCCGGACCAGGCGGACGAGCGACTCCGGCACCGACCTCCCCTGCTCGCGGTCGTCCTCGATGTCGGCACGGTCCACGGCGTCGCGGTGCTCGAGCACGGCCTCCAGCAGGGCGGCCTTGGTCGGGAAGTGGTGCAGGAGCCCGGGGTGGGAGATCCCCACGCGTCCGGCGATCTCCCGCAGGGAGGCGCCGTGGTAGCCGGTCTCGGCGAACAGGCCGATCGCGGCCTGGAGGATCTCCTCGCGCTTCGCGCGCCCCTTGGCGTAGCCGCGCCGGGCGGCGTCGGTCGTGGCGGTCATGCCCCCCATTGTCGCCCCACCGGGCCCGGTCGGGGGCCGTTGACGTGCAGGGTTGGCGTGAGACCTACCACTTGGTAACCTTTCGCTACCTACCACTCGGTAGGTATTGGTCGGTCGCGCAGAGCTGCGCGCCTCACCTCACCGGAGACCTGATGAGCCTGTCGCCCACCACCCCGAGCACCACCGGCGCCCCCACGCGGACGCCGGCGCGCTACGTCGTCGGCGTGAGCACCGCCGCGTTCGGCGTCTACTTCGCCCTCTTCACCCCCGTGATGGTGGCGATGGCGTTCAAGATCCAGCACATCGACCCCGAGAACGCCGTGGCGAGCCTCGGCCTGGTCCTCGGTGCCGGCGCCGCGTTCGCCCTCTTCGCGAACCCCCTGTTCGGTCGCCTCTCCGACCGATCCACCGCCCGCTGGGGCAAGCGACGCCCGTTCATCCTCGGGGGCACGCTCGTCGGCGCCGCCGCGCTCGTGCTCATCGGTGTCACCACGTCGGTGCCCGTCGTGCTCGTCGGCTGGTGCCTCGCCCAGGCCGGCCTCAACGCGGCGCTGTCCGCCGTCGTCGCGACGCTGCACGACCAGGTCGAGCCCGCCGGGCGCGGCAAGGTCTCCGGCCTCATCGGCGTGGGCACCCCGCTGTCCATCCTCGCCGGGTCGGTCGTCGCCAACGCGATCGCCTCCGACGTCCTGCGCTTCGCGATCCCCGCCGGAGTGGCCGTCGTCCTGGCCGTCGTGTTCTGCCTCGTGCTCGACGACAAGGTCCGCACCGTCCCCCCGGCGGAGAAGTTCGGCGTCAAGGAGTTCTTCGGCTCCTTCGTGTTCGACCCCCGGCGCAACCCGGACTTCGGCTGGACCTGGCTGACCAAGTTCCTCGTCATGTTCGGCTACGCCGGCATCGCCACCTACCTGCCGTACTACCTGACCTCCGACTTCGGCCTCGCGGAGCAGGAGGCCACGGGCGTCATCCTCACCGCCAACCTCGTGTCGACCGTCGCGATGGTCGTCTCCAGCCCGCTCGGCGGCCTGCTCTCCGACCGCATCGGCCGCCGCAAGCCGTTCGTCACCGCCGCCGGCCTCGTCATGGTCGTCGGCCTGCTGCTCCTGGCCCTCGCGCCGTCGATCCCCGTGCTGGTCGTCGCCCAGGGGATCATCGGCCTCGGCGCCGGCGCCTTCCTCTCGGTCGACCAGGCCCTCGCCACCCAGGTGCTGCCGAACCCGGAGGACGCCGCCAAGGACCTCGGCGTGCTCAACATGGCCAACGCCCTCCCCCAGTCCATCGCCCCCGCCATGGCACCCGCCGTCATCGGCCTCGGCACCGCCGCGGGCCTCGGCGGCTACACCACCTGGTACCTGTTCGGGGCGCTCGTCGCCCTCTCCGGCGCCGTCCTCGTCCACCGCATCAAGGGAGTCCGCTGATGACGACCACCGACCTCGGGCCCACCGCCCTCGACGCCGTGCCCGACGACGCCGCCTACCGGGACCCCGCGCGCCCCGTCGACGAGCGCGTCGCGGACCTCCTGGCGCGCATGACGCTCGCCGAGAAGGCCGGCCAGCTCTTCCACACCATGATCGAGGTGGGCCCGGACGGCGCCCTCGCCGAGGGCCCGTCGGCGATGGGCGTGCCCTCCACCACCGACATGCTGCTCGACCGCCACCTGACGCACTTCAACGTGCTGGCCGCCCCGGCCACCGCACGCGAGCTCGCCGCCTGGCACAACCGGCTCCAGGACCTCGCCGCCACCACGCGGCTCGGTATCCCCGTGACCGTGTCGTCCGACCCGCGCCACGCGTTCACCGACAACCCCGGCACGGCCCTGCTGTCCGGACCGTTCTCCCAGTGGCCCGAGACGCTCGGCCTCGCCGCCACGCGCGACGAGCGCCTCGTCGAGGAGCACGCCGACGCCGCCCGGCGCGAGTACCTCGCCGTCGGGATCCGCACCGCGCTGCACCCGCAGGTGGACCTCGCCACCGAACCGCGCTGGGCGCGCGCCAACGGCACCTTCGGGGAGGACGCCGCCCTCACCGGCACGATGGGCGCCGCCTACGTGCGCGGCTTCCAGGCCGGCGGCGACGTCGCCCGCGAGGCGGGCCTGGACGGCACGTTCGGCGCGGCGTCCGTCTCCACCATGACGAAGCACTTCCCGGGCGGCGGTCCGCAGCTCGACGGCGAGGACCCGCACTTCGCCTACGGGCGCGAGCAGGTGTACCCCGGCGGGCGCTTCGCCGAGCACCTGGCACCCTTCGTCGAGCTCCTGGCCGCCGGCACCCGGCAGATGATGCCGTACTACGGCATGCCGGTGGACCTCGTGGTCGACGGCGAGGAGATCGAGCCCGTCGGGTTCGGCTTCAACCGCCAGGTCGTCACCGGGATGCTGCGCGAGCAGCTCGGGTTCGACGGCATCGTCTGCACCGACTGGGGCCTGGTCAACGACGCCGAGATCCTCGGCCGGCCGTTCCCCGCCCGCGCGTGGGGCGTCGAGCACCTGAGCCCGCTCGACCGGCTCGCCCGGATCCTCGACGCGGGCGCCGACCAGATCGGCGGGGAGGCCTGCCCGGAGCTCGTCGTCGAGCTCGTCCGCACCGGCCGGGTCGCCGAGTCCCGGATCGACGCGTCCGTGGCGCGGCTGCTGCGCGAGAAGTTCGTGCTCGGCCTGTTCGACGAGGCCCGCACCGTCGACGTCGACGCCGCCGAGCGCGTCGTGGGGCACCCCGACCTCGTCGCCGCCGGGCGCCGGGCGCAGTCCCGCGCCGTGACGGTGCTGGCCACCGCGAGCGCCGGGCCGGCGGCCCTGCCGCTCGCACCGGGCCTGCGGGTCTACGTCGAGGGCGCCGAGGCGGACACCCTGCCGGGCGCGACCCTGGTCCCGAGCCCCGCCGAGGCCGACGTGGCGATCCTGCGCCTCAAGGCACCCTTCGAGGAGCGCGGGCCCGGTTTCGAGAGCTTCTTCCACGCCGGCTCGCTCGACTTCCCCGCCGAGGTGGTCGAGCACGTCGCCGAGGTCGCCGCCGCGGTGCCGACCGTCGTCGACGTCTACCTCGACCGTCCGGCGATCCTCGCGCCGCTCCTGGGCGCGCTCGGCGCGCGCGGCACGCTGGTCGTGGACTTCGGGGCCTCCACCGCGGCCCTGCACGACGCCCTCACCGGCCGGGTCGCCCCCGAGGGTCGGCTCCCCTTCGACCTGCCCCGGTCGTCCGCCGCCGTCGTCGCGTCGCGTGCGGACGTGCCGTTCGACACCGAGGACCCGTTGTTCCGGTTCGGCCACGGCCTGACGCCGGGGTCGCCCGCCCCCGCGGCGGGGTGATCCCCACCCGGGCCGGGGCGCGGCGTCACACGGTGCCGCGCTCCCGCCCGGACCCGTCCTCGCCGGAGGTCGTGGGCGGGGTCGCCGCCGACGGCGAACCCGCCGCCTCCGGCGCGGCCACCGTTCCCCCGGCGACGGCGACCGTAGCGCCCGCGGCGGGCACGGGACCGGTCGCGGAGGCCGGCCCCACCTGCGGGTTCGCCGCCCCGAGCACGGACCCGCCGGTGACGACCACCCCGGCCCGCTCCGCCTCGCGCCGCAGCCCCTGCAGCTCCCGGGCCACGGACCGCACCGCGAACCCCGAGACCAGGTGGATCGCCCCCGCGACGAACGCGAACAGCGCGAAGACGATCGTCACCAGCCGCAGCACGTCGAACGACTCCAGGGGCCGGGTGACGAGCAGGACTCCGAACAGCGCGGCCGTCAGGCCGAACAGCACCATCCACGGCCAACCCAGGTCGCGGTTGCGCACCAGCGCGACCCCGCCGACGACCGCCGTGACGCCCAGGACGATCGCCCAGCTCGCGAGCACGTAGTAGAGCGGCGTCGCCTCCAGGTCGGGCCAGAACGCGACCGCCGCCCCGAAGACGACGTTGACGCCCGCCTGCGCGAGCCACCAGGACGACCCGTCCTGGTGCCGGTGCACCAGCCACTGCACGCACAGCAGCACCGCGTCCAGCACGAGGAACGCCCCGACCAGCAGCCGCAGCACCCCGAGCTCGCCCAGCGGCTCGATCATGAGCAGCAGGCCCAGCACCACGAAGCTCAGACCGCGCACGACCGGCAGCCACCACACGCGCCGGAACGGGTTGCGGGCCGGTTCCTCCGGCGGCGGAGCGGGCTCCCGGGGCGGCGGGGCCGCGGCGTCGGACGGTACCTCGGACTGCGTCATGCGGACCTCCTGCGCTGGGCCGACCTGCGGCCATGCTAGGCAGCGCCACCCCGGAGCGCACGCGCGCCGGACCCGCGGCGCGGCGCGTGTGAGGATGACGGGGTGACCCAGCCCCCCGCCCCCGACCACCGGACCGTGCGGGATGCCGCCGCCGGGATCGTCGTGCTCGCAGGCGCCAACTTCGTCGCCATCACCACCGAGGTGCTGCCCGTCGGGGTGCTCCCCCAGCTCGCCCGCGGCGTCGGGGTGAGCGAGGCCACGGCCGGGCTGCTGGTCACCGTCTACGCGTTCGTCGTCGCGGCGCTGGCCGTGCCGCTCACGCTCGCCACCCGCCGCCTGCCGCGCAAGGGGCTGCTGCTGGCCACGCTCGGCGTGTACGTCGCGAGCAACGTCGTCGTGGCGCTCGCCCCGACGTTCGCGGTCGTCGCGGCGGCCCGCACGCTCGGCGGCATCGGCCACGCCGTGTTCTTCTCGGTGTCGATCGCCTACGCGGCGCGCCTCGTGGGCCCGCTGCACACCGGTCGGGCGCTCACCCTCGTCACCGGCGGCGGCACGCTCGGCTTCGTCCTGGGCGTCCCGCTGGGCACGTCCCTCGGCGACGCCGTGGGCTGGCGCTGGTCGTTCGCCGTGCTCGCCGCGGTCTGCCTGGTCACCGCCCTGCTCGTCGCGCGGCTGCTCCCCGCCGTCGTGGCGCCCCCGACCGGGCGTCGCGCGCCGTCCCCGGAACGACGGGCCGGCACCACGCGCCTCGTCGCCGTCGCCACGACCAACACCGCCGTCTTCGCCGGGCAGTACACCGTCTACACGTACATCTCGCTCCTGCTGCTGGCCACCGGCCTGGGCGAGAGCCTCGTGGGGCCCGCGCTGCTCGTGTTCGGCGCGGTCGGGCTGGTGGGGCTCTGGGCCGCCGGCCGGTTCCTCGACCGCAGGCCGCGCGACCTCACCGTCATCACCCTCGCCGTCGTCGTCGGCTCGCTCGTCGTCGTCGGCCTCACCCTGCCGGCCGTCGTGCCGGTGCTCCTCGCCAGCTGCGCCTGGCTGGCGGCGTTCGGCGCGCTGCCCGCCACGTTCCAGGCGGCGGCGCTGCGCACCCGGGGGGCGGGCGCCGACGTCGTCGGCGCCGTCGTCAACAGCACCGCCAACCTCGGCATCGGCGTGGGAGCCGCCGTCGGGTCGGTCGTCGTCGCGGCCGCGGGTCCCGCCGTCCTCTCGCTCGTCGGCGCCGGCGTCGTCACGGTCGCCCTCGGCGTGGTCCTCGTCGCGCGCGGCGCGTTCCCCGCGCAGCCCGACCGCCCGGCCGGGTGAGCCGCGCGTTCGCCGATGGTAACGAGTCGGTGACGACGCGGAAGCACGACCCTGGCACCCTGGGGACATGGGCCACGGCCATGCGGTGCGGCAGGAGCGCCGGCACACGACCACGATCGTCACCGACTACTTCGCAGCGCCGACCGATGCGCTGGCGGCCACTGTCGTGCACACCGAGGACGGCCCGTCGACGCCCGCCCGCGGGTCCGGCGAGCCCCTCTTCGACACCGTGCGCATGCCGTCCGTCGAACCGTTCGTCATGCTCGGCTCCCTCGCCGAGGCGGTGTGCCGCCGCCCGTACGGCGAGGTGACGGCGGACCCGCGCCACGGGTTCCTCGTCGGCGGGCAGGACGACGGCCCGTTCGTCGTCGCGGTGTCCGGCGAGCTGTCCGCCCGGCTCGCGGCGTCGGCACCGCACGAGCTGGCCGAGGCCGCCCGTCGGTGGGCGGCGGGCCGGGCCCTCGACGAGCCCGGGTCCCAGCGGCTCGCCACCGCCGTCGTCGCGCTCGGCGAGCTCGCCTGGCGGGCCGCGGACGTGCGGCACTCCCTGTACTGCTGGGCGAAGCTCCCCGGCCCGGGCTGAACGGACCCGGAAGCCGCACCGGGTCGCGGTCAGGCGGTGAAGAGCCCGGACGCCTTGCGCAGCGCCGCTCTCGCCCGCCGCCGGTCACCGGCCGCGTCGTAGGCGAACGCCAGGTGGTACCAGGCCTGCCAGCTCTCGGGGTCGGACTCGACCGCCTCGCGCGCCGGGCCGAACGCGTCGTCGGCGGCCGACCGGTCGATCCGGCCGCCCGGCGAGCGGGGCAGGTCGTCGACGGGCAGCTCGCCCGCCGCGGCCAGGGCGTCCGCCATGCGCTGCACCCGCGCGGCCAGCACGAACTCGCGGACGATCAGACCGACCACCAGCAGCGGGATGACCAGCACCGCCAGCCCGATGGCGACCAGCACCGGTTCGCCGGTGCGGACCATCGCGATCCCGCGCCCACCGATCGCCCAGACGTAGATCGCCAGCAGGGCGGTCACGACGACCGCCCCGAGCAGTCCTCGGGGCAGCCGCCGGCGCGTGTCGGTCACGACAGGTCCAGCACGTTCTCGAGCCCGACCGTCAGGCCCGGCCGCGACCCGACCTCGCGCACGGCGAGCAGCACGCCCGGCATGAACGACGCCCGGTCGAACGAGTCCTGCCGGATGGTCAGCTGCTCCCCCGCGTTGCCGAAGAGGATCTCCTCGTGCGCCACCAGGCCGCGCAGCCGCACCGCGTGGACGCGCACGCCGTCGACGTCCGCGCCGCGCGCCTCCCACCCGGTCTCGGTGGCGTCCGGCGACGGGCCCAGCCCGGCGTCGGCCCGGGCCGCGGCGATCGCCGCGGCCGTGTGCCGGGCCGTGCCGGAGGGCGCGTCGATCTTGTCGGGGTGGTGCAGCTCGACCACCTCGGCCGACTCGAAGTACCGGGCGGCCTTCGCGGCGAACGTCATCGCCAGCACCGCGGACAGCCCGAAGTTCGGGGCGATGAGCACGCCCTGACCGTCCGCGCGGCCGGCGTTGAGCCGGTCCAGGTGCTCCGTGACCCGGCCGCGCGACGCGTCGTCCCAGCCGGTCGTCCCGACGACGGCGTGCGCCCCGGCGTCGAGGATCGCGTGCACGTTCGCCTCGGTCACCGACGGGACCGTGAGGTCGACCGCCACCTGCGCCCCGGACTCGCGCACGCGGGCGCCCACGTCGTCGCCCGACGTGATCCGGGCGACGAGCTCCAGCCCGTCCGCGGCCTCGACGGCCGCGCACGCCTGGCTGCCCATCCGACCGGCCGCACCGACGACGGCCACCGCGATGCTGCTCACTGCTCTCCTCGAGGGTCGAAGGGGCCGACCTTGACGATGCTGCGCGGCCGCGACGCGAGGTCGGCGGCCAGGTCGCGCACGTCGTCGGCGGTCACGGCGCGGATCCGGTCGAGCGACTCGGCGACCGTCATGATCTCGCCGTGCACGAGCTCCGACTTGCCGAGCCTGCTCATGCGCGAGCCGGAGTCCTCCAGGCCCAGCACGAGGCCGCCCGACAGCTGGCCGACGGACCGCTCGAGCTCGGCAGCCGTGATGCCGTCGTGGGCCATCCGCTCCAGCTCGTCGACCATCATCGTGGTCACCTCGTCGACCTTGCCCGGCGCGCAGCCCGCGTAGAGCCCGAACAGGCCGAGCCCGCCGTGACCCTGCGCGAACGAGTACGTCGAGTACGCCAGGCCCCGCTTCTCGCGGATCTCCTGGAACAGGCGCGACGACATGCCGCCGCCGAGCACGGCGTTGAGCACCGTCATCGCGAACCGGCGGTCGTCGGTGGCGGACAGGCCCGTCGAGCCGACGACGACGTTCGCCTGCTCGACCTGGCGGTGCACGATGAGCCGGACACCCTCGGTGGGCAGCCCGTCGGTCTGGGGCTCGGACGCGCGCCGCGCCCGCGGGACGCCCGCGACGTCGAGCTCCCAGCCGCCCGCGACCAGCGCCTCGCCGACCTGCGCGACCAGGCGGTCGTGGTCGACGCCGCCCGCCGCCGCGACCACGAGGGTCTCGGGGCGGTAGTGCCAGGTGTAGTGGTCCCACACGGCGGCCCGCGGCACGGCACGGATCGTGTCGGCCGTGCCGCCGATCGGCCGGCCCAGCGCGTGGGCGCCCAGCACGGCCTCCGCGAACCGCTCGTGGACGACCTCGCCCGGGTCGTCCTCGGTCATGGCGAGCTCCTCGAGGATCACCCCGCGCTCGGTCTCCAGCTCGTCCGCGTCGAGGCGCGCCGAGGTGACCATGTCGGTGATGACGTCGACCGCCATCGGCAGGTCGTCGTCGAGCACCCGCGCGTAGTAGCAGGTGTGCTCCTTGCCGGTCGCGGCGTTGGCCTCGCCGCCCACGGCGTCGAACGCCTCGGCGATGTCCAGGGCGGTGCGCCGGGACGTGCCCTTGAAGAGCAGGTGCTCCAGGAAGTGGGTGGAGCCGTGGTGGCCGTCGGTCTCGTCGCGGGAACCGACGCCGACCCATGCGCCCACCGTCGCCGAGCGCAGGCCCGGCATCTCCTCGGTGAGCACACGGACGCCGCCGGGCAGGACGGTGCGACGGATCGTCGCACCGTCCTGCCCGGCGGTCAGCTCGGCACCCGGCTGGCCCGCTCCGACGAGCGGGAGGTGCTGGCTCATGTGGTCGATCAGGCCTCGGCGGGCTGCTCGGTAGCGTCGTCGGTGGCCGGCTCGTCCTCGGTCACGGCGACCAGCGAGAGCTTGCCGCGCGGGTCGATCTCACCGATCTCGACCTGGACCTTCTGGCCGATGGACAGCACGTCGTCGACGTTCTCGACGCGCTTGCCACCCACGAGCTTGCGGATCTGGCTGATGTGCAGCAGACCGTCCTTGCCCGGGGAGAGCGAGATGAACGCGCCGAACGACGTCGTCTTGACGACGGTGCCGACGAAGCGCTCGCCGACCTCCGGCACGTGCGGGTTCGCGATCGCGTTGATCGCGGCGCGCGCGGCCTCGGCCGACGGGCCGTCCGTGGCACCGATGTAGACGGTGCCGTCGTCCTCGATGGAGATGTCCGCGCCCGTCTCCTCCTGGATCTGGTTGATCATCTTGCCCTTGGGCCCGATGACCTCGCCGATCTTGTCGACCGGCACCTTCACCGAGATGACGCGCGGGGCGTTGGGGCTCATCTCGTCCGGGGTGTCGATCGCCTCGGCGATGACCTCCAGGATGGTCAGGCGGGCGTCGCGGGCCTGGGTGAGGGCCGCGGCCAGCACCGACGCCGGGATGCCGTCCAGCTTGGTGTCGAGCTGGATCGCCGTGACGAACTCGCTCGTGCCGGCGACCTTGAAGTCCATGTCGCCGAAGGCGTCCTCGGCACCGAGGATGTCGGTGAGCGCCGCGTAGCGGGTCTCACCGTCGACCGTGTCGGAGATGAGGCCCATCGCGATGCCCGCGACCGGCGCGCGCAGCGGCACACCGGCGTTGAGCAGCGACAGCGTCGACGCGCAGACGGAGCCCATCGAGGTCGAACCGTTGGAGCCGAGCGCCTCGGACACCTGGCGGATCGCGTAGGGGAACTCCTCGCGCGACGGCAGCACCGGCACCACCGCGCGCTCGGCGAGCGCACCGTGGCCGATCTCGCGGCGCTTCGGCGAACCGACGCGGCCGGTCTCACCGGTCGAGTACGGCGGGAAGTTGTAGTTGTGCATGTAGCGCTTGCGCGTGACCGGCCCGAGCGAGTCGATCTGCTGCTCCATGCGGAGCATGTTCAGCGTGGTGACACCCATGATCTGGGTCTCGCCGCGCTCGAACAGCGCCGAGCCGTGCACGCGGGGCAGCACCTCGACCTCGGCCGACAGGGTGCGGATGTCCGCGAGCCCACGGCCGTCGATGCGCACGCCGTCGGTGAGGACGCGCTGGCGGATGAGCTTCTTCTGCAGCGCGCGGTACGCGGCCGACAGCTCCTTCTCGCGGCCCTCGAACCGGTCGGCGAGGGCGGGGACCAGCTCCGCCTTGATCTCGTCCAGGCGGTTCTCGCGGTCCTGCTTGTCCGCGATCGCGAGCGCGTCGCGCAGCGTGGACGTGACCTCGGCCTCGACGGCGGCGAACGCGTCGTCCTGGTAGTCGAGGAAGACCGGGTACTCCTTGACGTCCTTCGCCGCCTGGGCGGCCAGCGAGGCCTGGGCGTCGCACAGCGCCTTGAGGAACGGCTTGGAGGCCTCGATGCCCTGCGCCACGACCTCCTCCGTGGGCGCGGTGGCGCCCTCGGACTTGATGAGGTTCCAGGCGTCGTCCGTGGCCTCGGCCTCGATCATCGCGATGGCCACGTCGGCGTTGCCGGCGGCGTCCTGCACGACGCGACCCGCCACGACCATGTTGAACACGGCGCGCTCGAGGTCGGAGTGCTTCGGGAACGCGACCCACTGGTCGTCGATCAGCGCGATGCGGACACCCGCGACCGGGCCGGAGAACGGCAGGCCGGAGATCTGCGTGGACGCGGACGCGGCGTTGATCGCCAGGACGTCGTACGCGTCGTCCGGGTGCATCGCCAGGACGGAGATGACGACCTGGACCTCGTTGCGCAGGCCCTTGACGAACAGGGGGCGCAGCGGGCGGTCGATGAGACGGCAGGCGAGGATCGCCTCGGTCGAGGGGCGGCCCTCACGACGGAAGAACGAGCCGGGGATGCGACCCGCGGCGTACATGCGCTCCTCGACGTCCACCGTCAGCGGGAAGAAGTCGAACTGCTCCTTGGGGTGCTTGCCGGCCGTCGTGGCCGACAGCAGCATCGTCTCGCCGTCCAGGTAGGCGGCGACGGAGCCGGCGGCCTGGCGGGCCAGACGGCCCGTCTCGAAGCGGACGGTGCGGGTGCCGAAGCGGCCGTTGTCGATAACGGCCTCGGCGAACTGGATCTCGGGTCCCTCCACGGGTGCCCTCCTTGTTCTCGAAGGCGCCGCCCGTCCGAGCGACGGTCTTCGATCGAGGCCCCCGGAGCCGTGTCCCGGCGCGAGCCGGGCGGATCGGGAGGCCACTACCGAGGACCGGACGACGGCCCGGTGGCGCGGTGTTGGTGGTACCAGGACATCACACCAGACCAGCCCGGACCCTGCGAGAGGGCCCGGGCTGGGCGGTGGTGTCAGCGGCGCAGGCCGAGGCGCTCGATGAGAGCGCGGTAGCGTGCGATGTCGACCTTCTGCAGGTAGCCGAGCAGGCGGCGACGCTGGCCGACCAGCAGGAGCAGGCCACGACGCGAGTGGTGGTCGTGCTTGTGCTCCTTGAGGTGCTCGGTGAGGTCCTTGATGCGCTGGGTCAGCATCGCGACCTGAACCTCCGGCGAGCCGGTGTCACCCTCGTGGGTCGCGTACTCGGTCATGATGGCCTGCTTGGTGGCAGAGTCGAGCGGCATGTGCTCTCCTTCGGTGTCGTTGCGCGGTGCTCCGGGACCAATTCACCGGGCGCTCTGGATCCGCGGCCGTTCTACGGCACCGTCCATGCTACCAGCGTGCCGCCCGCCGGGATCCGGCGGGCGGCACGAGGTGGCCCACGCCACAGCGCCGGAGGTTCAGTCCCCGTCGTGGCCGGCGGGCGTGCCGTCCGGCTCGGTGCGGAACGACCCGTCCGGCTGCCGGAGCACTCCCGCGAACCGGAGCAGGTCGGGCAGCGTGGTGATCATGCTCCCGTCCTCCAGCCGGACGCCGTCGGCAGGCGTCCACGGGTCCGGGGTGCGCAGGAACGAGTCGTCGTCCCGGCGCAGCAGGTAGACGAACGTCTCGGCCAGGATGCGGCTCCCCACCTCGCCGAGGAAGTTGCCGTTGCCGTGGACCTTCGCCTCCTGGAGCACGTAGAACCACAGCGGCGTGCCGCCGCGGAACGGCTCGAGCGCCGCCTCCATCGCCTCCACGCGGGCCGGCGCCGGGCCGTCGGCCGTCCCTGCGGGGAGCGCGGCCCGGCCGGTCAGCTGGTCGAAGGTCAGGGGCGTCAGACCCAGGTCCTCCGCCACCGCCTCCCCCGTCGGGACCGCCAGCATGTAGCCGCGCAGGAGGTTGCGGTGGGCGAGCTGCTTGAGCATGTCGCTCATCCGCCGGGTGATCGGGTCGCCGCTCGGGTCCTTCGGGACGAGCTCCGGGTCGACCGTGAGGCCGTCGGCGTCCACGACCGTGCCGCCGGGACCCTCGACCCAGCCCTCCTTCCATCCTTCCTTGAGCAGGGCGCGCAACCCGTCGGCGAGGAACGGGTCGATCCGGCGGGCCTTGTGCGCCCCGACCGGATCGCCCTTGTCGACGAGTCGTGACCAGTCGATCGGCCAGTTCGACGGAAGGGCGTCGAGCGGCTGGTCCGGGTCCGGTGACAGGCCGCCGCCCCCGGTGAACCGGAACAGGTCCACCAGCGACGCGAACGGCGCCACGATCGCCTCCGCGCCGAAGTTCTTGTTGTGGTCGTAGCCGTTGCGGATCTGGGAGTGCCCGAACCGGAACGCGGCCACGGCGAACTCCAGCGGCATCGAGACGCGGCGCAGCGGCCTGAACAGGAGCTGGTGCTCGTGCAGCACCTGGTCGAGCACTCCCGGCTTGGTGAGCGTCCGCAGGTAGTCGTGCAGCACCAGCCACTGGTAGTGGTGCCGCACCAGCGTGCGGGCCTCCTCGAAGACGGCTCGCCCGTCGTCGGCGAGCCACGGGCGGGTGCGGCGGACGTGGTCGACGACCGCGTTGTGGAAGCGGATGAGCGCGACGTGGAACTGCGCGACGACGAGGTTCTCGTCGTTGCGACCGTCCGGGATCTTCACCGTCCGGCGCAGCCCGGCGTTCCCGGCCGCCGTCGCCTCCTGCTCCGAGAACCTCGGCAGGTCCCGCTGGTCGTCCGTGCCGGGGTCGATCGGTTCGCCCACCGGCACCGGCGTGAGCCGACCGAGCGCGAGCTTGGCCGGGTCGGCGGTCGCGAAGGCGGTCTCGCTCCGGGTCGGCCCACCGTCCTCGCCCGGGAACCGCGGACCGCTGCCGTACATGCTGTCGATGTCGAGGCTGGGATGGCGGGCGTTGTGCAGGCCGGCGGTCACGTCGCCGGGAGAGAACACGGTGAAGGGCTCGACCACGATGTCACCGGCCGCGAGCGCGCCGAGGTCGGCGCCGTTCGTGTTGAGGGTGATGTCGTGGTCGATGAACTGGCCCCAGTAGGTGTAGACCGCCGGGACGGTCGAGTCCCCGGCGGGGTCGGGCCCGGGCGCCTCGATCATCGCCGTGCCGAGAGCCTCCAGAGCGGCGACCGTGTCGGCCTCGACCTGCGCACCGCCCGACGGCAGGTGCGCGCCCGGGAACCTGACGCGCAGGCTTCGGAAGAGGTAGTCGAACGAGGTCGTCGCGTCGAAGCGACCGGTGTCGTGGTCCTCCTGCACGCAGTACGCCGTGTCGGGCAGGAACGGGGCGTCGGAGGTCCGAGGGTCCGGCGATGCCGGCCGCGTGGTGCGGGGCTCGACGCGGCCGCCGTGGCCCACCCTGCGCACGGTGCGGCCCCGGGGGGAGCGGTTGAGGTCGACGCGGGTGTCCGGTGCGGGCGCGTCCGTGGGTGAGGCGGTGGTGTGCTGGCCGGCGCTGATGTCGTGAGCCGCCATGGCTCGTCCCTTCTCGCAAGGGCGATCGCACCGAGCTCACGCCCGGCACGAGGGGGATGCGCACGAGGTCCGGCCTCACGTGGACGACGGGGCCGGCGGTACGCAGGTGCGGCGCCCGGCTCGCCGTCGTTCGTGGGGCGTGCCGCGTCGCGACGTTCCTCGACCAGGATCACCCCGGCCCTGCCCACAGGGAACGCCACCGCCCCGACACGTGACCTCGTGCCACCAACTTCACCCGCACGGCGTGTCGCCGGTGCGGGCGTGTCGCTCCCGGCACCCGGCCCACCGGGTCGTCTCAGCCGACGTCGGCGGCCAGGATCCGGCGGGCCCGGGCGACGTCGTCGTGCATCTGCGCCACCAGGGGCTCCACGCCGTCGAACCGCAGCGTGGGTCGCAGGTGCTCGACCAGCTCCAGCACGACCTCCTCGTCGTAGAGGTCGAGGTCGCTGCGGTCCAGCACGTACGCCTCGACGCGCCGCTCGACCCCGTCGAACGTGGGGTTGGTGCCGATGGAGATCGCCGCCGGCAGCCGCACGTCCGGGTGCGCGGCGTCCGCGGCGCCCAGCTCCGGACGCACCAGCCAGCCCGCGTACACGCCGTTGGCGGGGACCATCCCCGCGATCGCGCCCAGGTTCGCCGTCGGGAAGCCGAGCTCGCGGCCGCGCGCGTCGCCGTGGACGACGGTGCCGCGCACGCGGTGCCGGCGGCCCAGGACGTCGGCCGCCTGGGCGACGTCGCCCTCGGCGAGCAGCGCGCGTGCCGCGGAGCTGGACCAGCGCTGCCCCGCGCCGTCCGCCGTGGGCAGGCACTCGCCCTCGTCGTCGATCGCCACGACCTCGAAGCCGTGCTCACCGCCGAGCTCGACCATCGTCGCGAGGTCCCCGGCGTTGTCCCGCCCGAACCGCACGTCGTGGCCGACGACGACGCTGCGGGCGCCCAGCGCTCCCGTGAGATAGCTCGTGACGAACTCGCGGGGGGTCTGCGCGGCGAAGTCGAGCGAGTAGGGCACCACCAGGACGGCGTCGAGGCCGGTCGCGGCCATGAGCTCCAGGCGGTCCGTGAGACCGGTGAGGAGCTCCGGCGCGGCCCCGGGCCGGTGCACGGTGGCCGGGTGCGGGTCGAACGTCACCGCGACGGCCGTGCGGCCGTCGGCCCGGGCGAGACGCACGAGGCGGCCCAGCACCGTCTGGTGGCCGCGGTGGACGCCGTCGAAGTTGCCGATCGTCACCACGGACGGGCCGTAGCCGTCGGGGACCTCGTCGATGTCCGTGAACACCTGCACCGGTTCGTGCTCCTCCGCTCGGGGTACGCCACGTCCGGCGCCGACCGTCCAGGATAGCCCCGGGTCGGGGCGACCACCGACGTCGTCAGGCCGGTGCCAGCACCAGCACGGGTCGCGCCAGGTGCTCGCCGCGTCGCGTCGCGTCCTCCAGGAGCGCCACGAGCGTGCCGTCCGGCCCGATCCCGGCGACCGTCCCGGCCGTGCCGGACGCCGGCACCCACTGGCCGTAGCCGAGCGCCCGGGCCTCCGGCTCCGTCAGCTCGCGCACCGGGAACGTCACCCGCGCGGCGTCCGCCGGCGGCAGCGTCGCCAACGTCCCGTCGGCGTCGGCCTGCGCGGCGAGCTCGTCGAGGGTGCGCGCGCCCGCGAGGTCGAAGCCGCCCACCCGGGTGCGCCGCAGCGCCGTCAGGTGCCCGCCGACGCCGAGCGCGGCGCCCAGGTCGCGGGCCAGCGCCCGCACGTACGTGCCGGACGACACCACGACGTGCACGTCCACGTCGAGCACCGGCAGCCCGTCGGCCGACGCCTCCCGGACGTCGAGCACGTCGAACGTGCTCACCGTCACCGGTCGTGCCGCCAGCTCGACCTCCTCGCCGGCCCGGGCACGCGCGTACGCACGCTTCCCGTCGACCTTGATCGCGCTGACCGTCGTCGGCACCTGCAGGAGGTCACCCGTGAGGACGGCGACCTCGCGGTGCAGCGCGGCGGCGTCGACCCCCGCACCCACGCCCGCCGCCGTGACGACCTCGCCCTCGGCGTCGTCCGTCGTCGTGCTCACGCCGAGCCGGATCGTCGCGTCGTACGCCTTGTCGGCCCCGACGACGTACGTCAGCAGCCTCGTCGCCCGCCCCACCCCGACCACGAGGACACCCGTGGCCATCGGGTCCAGCGTGCCCGCGTGCCCCACCTTGCGGGTCCCCGCCAGGCGCCGGCACCGCGCGACGACGTCGTGGCTCGTCCAGCCGGACGGCTTGTCGACGACCAGCAGGCCGTCGGCTGCCGTCGGGCGGCGCTCACCGCGTTGCTCGGCCATCGGGCCGCTCCTCTCGGGCACCCCGGAGCCCGGGGTCCAGGCCGCCGAGGCGTGCCGTGGACCCCGGGCTCCGGGAGGGTCGGTCAGGACTCGTCGTCGTCGTCGGCCCGGTACGGGTCGGCGTCACCGGCGAACTGCTTGCCCTCGCGCAGGGCGGCCAGCTCGGCGTCCCGACGACGGGCCTCGATCAGCGCCGCGTCGAGGTGGGCGGCGGTGTCCGGCACCGAGTCCAGGTGGAACTCGATGCTCGGCGTCAGCCGGATCCCCGTCTGCTTGCCGACCTCGGACCGGATCACGCCCTTGGCGCTCTCCAGCGCCGCGGCGGTGCCCGCCCGCTCCTCGTCGTCGCCGTACACCGTGTAGAACACCGACGCCTGCTGCAGGTCGCCGGTCACCCGCACGTCCGTCACCGTGAGGAAGCCGAGACGCGGGTCCTTGATCCGCGTGTCGAGCATGCTCGCGACGATCTCCTTGATGCGGTCGGCGAGCTTGCGTGCTCGCGGGTTCTCGTTCATCGCTCCTCCTTCTCCTCACGCCGACGGCGCCCGGCCCGACCGCTGCGGCCGGGCCGGGCGCCGTCGTCGCCCTGACCTTCTCAGGAACGCGGGATCTCGCGCATCTCGAAGGTCTCGATGATGTCGCCCTCGGTGACGTCGTTGAACGACCCGAGACCGATACCGCACTCGAAGCCCTCGCGGACCTCGGTGACGTCGTCCTTCTCGCGACGCAGCGACTCGATCGTGAGGTTGTCCCCGACGACCTTGCCGTTGCGCAGGACCCGCGCCTTGCTGTTCCGTCGGATCGTGCCCGAGCGGATGATCGAACCGGCGATGTTGCCGAACTTCGAGGACCGGAAGACCTGGCGGATCTCGGCGGTACCGAGCTGCGCCTCCTCGTACTCCGGCTTGAGCATGCCCTTGAGGGCCGCCTCGATGTCGTCGATCGCCTGGTAGATGACCGAGTAGAACTTGACGTCGACGCCCTCGCGCTCCGCCAGGTCCTCGACGCGCGGACCGAACTTCACGTTGAAGCCCAGGATCACGGCGTTGTCGACCGTGGCCAGGTTGACGTCGTTCTGGGTGATCGAGCCGACGCCGCGGTGGATGACCCGCAGCTGGACCTCGTCGCCCACGTCGATCTTGAGCAGCGCGTCCTCGAGCGCCTCGACGGCACCCGACACGTCGCCCTTGAGGACCAGGTTGAGGGTCTCGACCTTGCCCTGCTCGAGCGCCTTGGTGAAGTCCTCGAGGCTGATGCGCTTGCGGCGCTTCGCCAGGAGGGCGGCACGCTCGGCGGCCTGACGCTTCTCGGCGATCTGCCGGGCGGTGCGCTCGTCGGGCGCCACCAGGAAGTTGTCGCCGGCGCCGGGCACCGAGGACAGACCGAGGACCTGCACCGGACGGGCGGGGCCCGCCTCGGTGAGCGTCTCGCCGTGCTCGTCGAGCATGGCGCGGACACGGCCGTGGGCCGTGCCGGCGACGATCGCGTCGCCGACGTGCAGGGTGCCGGACTGGACCAGGACGGTCGCGACCGAGCCGCGACCCTTGTCGAGGTGCGCCTCGATGGCGACACCGCGTGCGTCCTTGTCCGCGTTGGCCCGCAGGTCGAGGGCCGCGTCCGCCGTGAGCAGGACGGCCTCGAGGAGCTCGGCGATGCCCATGCGGCGCAGCGCGGAGACGTCGACGAACATCGTGTCGCCGCCGTACTCCTCGGCCACCAGGTTGTACTCGGTGAGCTGCTGGCGGATCTTGGCGGGGTTGGCCCCCTCCTTGTCCACCTTGTTCACCGCGACGACGATCGGCACGCCGGCCGCCTGCGCGTGGTTGAGCGCCTCGATGGTCTGCGGCATCACGCCGTCGTCGGCGGCCACCACGAGGATCGCGATGTCCGTGACCTGCGCACCACGGGCACGCATGGCGGTGAACGCCTCGTGACCCGGGGTGTCGATGAACGTGATCGCCCGGTCGAGGCCCTCGTGCTCGGCGTGCACCTGGTACGCACCGATGTGCTGGGTGATGCCACCGGCCTCCCCGGCCACCACGTCGGTGGACCGGATCGCGTCGAGGAGCTTCGTCTTACCGTGGTCGACGTGACCCATGACGGTCACGACCGGCGGCCGCGCCACGAGGTCCTCGTCGGACTCGTCGGCCTCCTCGGCCTCCAGGTCGATGTCGAAGGACCCGAGCAGCTCGCGGTCCTCCTCCTCGGCCGAGACCATCTCGATGACGTAGCCGAGCTCGGCGCCGAGGGCCGCGAACGTGTCCTCGTCGAGCGACTGCGTGGCGGTCGCCATCTCGCCCAGGTGGAACAGGACGGTCACGAGCGACGCCGGGTTGGCGTCGATCTTGTCGGCGAAGTCGTTGAGCGAGGAGCCGTGACGCAGCCGGACGACCGTCTGGCCGTTGCCGCGGGGGACGGTGACGCCACCCAGCGACGGCGCCTGCATCTGCTCGAACTCCTGGCGCTTCGCCCGCTTCGACTTGCGGCCGCGGACGGGACGACCGCCCGCACGACCGAAAGCACCCTGCGTGCTGCCACGACCGGCACCACCGCGACCGCGGAAACCGCCGCCACCGGCCGGTGCACCGCCGGGACGCGCGCCGCCGCCGGCGGGGGCACCGCCGCCGCCGGGACGACCACCGGGACCACCCGGACGGCCACGACCGCCACCGCCGCCGCCACCGCGCGCGCCCGGAGCCGGGCGGTCACCCGGACGGGGCATGCTCGTGCGGCCCGGCATCATGCCGGGGTTCGGGCGCGGACCGCCGGGACGAGGGGCCGCCGCGGCGGGACGGGGACCGCCGGGACGAGGACCGCCCGGACGCTCGGCGGCCGGCTGGCCGCCCTCGCCGCGCTGCTGGCGCGGCATGCCCTGGTTGGACGCGTACGGGTTGTTGCCCGGACGCGGGGAACGCTGCATCCCCTGCTGCGAGGCGTACGGGTTGTTGCCCGGACGCGGCTCACGGCCGGGGCGCGACTCACGGCCGCCCTGACGCTGCTGCCCGGGCTTGGCGCCCGGCTTCGGGGCCGCGGAAGCGGCCGCCGGCTTGGGAGCGCCGCCCGGCTTCGGGGCCGCGGACTGCGCGGGGGCCGGCTGCGCGGGGGCGGCCGGAGCGCTCTTCTCGGGCGCGGGGGACTGCTCGGCCGCGGGGGACTGCTCGGCGGCCGGGGCCTTCTCCGCCGCCGGGGCCTGGGGCGCGGGGGTCGACCGGGGGCCGGGCGCCGGGGCCGCGGACTGCGGCCTCGCCGGAGCGGCCTTCGGCGCCGGCTTGGCAGCCGACTTCGACTTCTCGCCGGAGGCGCCGCCCGCCTGGACGCGGTCGCGCATCATGCGCTCGACCGGAGCCTCGAGGGTCGAGGACGCCGAACGGACGAACTCGCCTGCCTCCTTCAGCTCGGCCAGCAGGGTCTTGCTCTCCACACCGAGCTGCTTCGCCAGCTCGTGGACGCGGATCTTCGCCACATCTCTCCTGTCTCGGCCCTACCGGGACAGGCAGGACCGTCGTTAGTACCGAGTACTCATCGCTGGGGACTCATCGGGTGCCCATCGGCTTCTGACCCGCTTCCTTGTCGACGTAACTCAGGTGCGGCCGGACGTTGGCGTCCGGTCGCGACGGCGGTCGGCTCACGCCGACCAAGTCTCAACGGTCCTGACCCTCCAGATGATCCCGCACCCGCGTCAGGCTCACGGGGCCATCGGCGCGCAGCGCACGTCCGACGGCCCGCCGACGCTCGGCGAGGTCCAGGCAGGCGGGGACCGGATGGATCCATGCTCCCCGCCCCGGCAGGGTCCCCCGGACGTCCACGACGACCGCTGAACGGTCGCCCGACGTCGGGAGCACCAGCCTCAGGAGCTCCGACCGCAGGTCGCGGGCCCGGCAACCGACGCAGGTCCGCACCGGTCCCGTCGGGGACGGGGTGGTGGTGCGTGAGCGCACGGAGTCCAGGGTTCGCGACCCGGTCCCCTGCAGTCTAGCGCGCCTGTTCACGGCACTCGACCAATACTCGACCAAAATCGGGCAAACTCGACCCTCCCGGCGGTCTCAGGCGGCGTCGTCGGGCGTGCCGGCCTCGTCGCCGCCCGGCGCCTCGTCCGACCGGATGTCGATGCGCCAGCCCGTCAGCTTCGCGGCGAGGCGGGCGTTCTGCCCCTCCTTGCCGATCGCGAGCGAGAGCTGGTAGTCGGGGACGATCGCACGGGCGGCCCGCGCGTCGGCGTCCACGACCGTGACCGAGCTCACCCGTGCCGGGGACAGCGCGTGGCCGACGAACTGCGCCGGGTCGTCGCTGTGGTCGACGATGTCGATCTTCTCCCCGTGCAGCTCGGCCATCACGGCACGCACGCGCGCGCCCATCGGCCCGATGCACGCGCCCTTGGCGTTCAGACCGCTCACGTGCGAACGGACCGCGACCTTGGTGCGGTGCCCGGCCTCGCGCGCCACGGCGGTGATCTCCACCGAGCCGTCCGCGACCTCCGGGACCTCGAGCTCGAACAGCTTGCGCACCAGGCCGGGGTGGGTGCGGCTCAGCGTCACCTGGGCGCCCTTGGCGCCGCGGGCGACCTCGACGACGTAGGCGCGCAGGCGCTCGCCGTGCACGTACTCCTCGCCCGGCACCTGCTCGTGCGGCGGCAGCACCGCCTCGGTGCCGCCGACGTCCACCAGCACCACGCGCGGGTCGCGGCCCTGCTGGATGACGCCGGCGAGGACCTCGCCCTCCTTGCCGCGGAACAGCCCGAGCACCTGGTCGTCCTCCGCGTCGCGCAGACGCTGGACGATCACCTGGCGTGCGGTCGCCGTCGCGATGCGGCCGAAGTTCGCGGGGGTGTGGTCGAACTCGGGGCCGAGCTCCACGCTGTCCCGGCCCTCCGGGTCCTCGGGGTCCGGCGTACGGATCTGCTCACGCGCCCACACCGTGACGTGCCCCGACCGGCGGTCGACGTCCACCCGTGCGCTCGTGTAGGCGTCCGGGGTCCGGTGGTAGGCCGAGAGCAGCGCCTGCTCGATGGCCTCGACCAGGACGTCCAGGCTGATCTCCTTCTCGCGCTCCAGCAGCCTCAGCGTGCTCATGTCGATGTCCATCGTCAGCCCTCCTCGCCGTCGGCGGTGTCGTCCGCCTCGTCCTCGAGCCTGCGCAGCTCGACCTCGACCTTGCCCTTGCGCACCCGCGACACCGGCACCTGCGGGCCGTCCTCCAGCACTGCCGCCGGACCGTCCGCGGTGTCGACGACGTCGACCAGGCGGCCCTCGGCCGTCGAGCCGTCGTCGAGGACCAGCTTCACCAGCCGCGTCCGGGCGCGGCGGAAGTGCCGCGGCTCCGTCAGCGGTCGGGTCGCCCCGGGGGTCGAGACCTCGAGGGTGTACGCACCGGCCACCGCGTCCGTGTCGTCGAGGGCGGACGAGACCGCCTTCGAGACCTCGCCGAGGGTGTCCGAGTCCAGCGAGCCGACGACGTCCTCGTCGAGGTCCACCGTCACCCGCACCACCGTGGTGCTGCCCGTCCGGACCAGCCGGACGTCCTCGAGGTACAGGCCCGCGGCGTCCACCGCCGGCGCGACGACCGCCCGCACCCGCTCGTCCGCGGCCTGGCTCCGCCCTGCTGCCATCGCTGCCTCCCGTGGGTCTCTCCCCGCGCCGGGACGTCCCGCGGCCGGTGTGTCGTTGTGTGTCGTCCAGGGTAACGAACCCCGCCGGGCCCGCGTGCCGAACGACGCGTCCCCGCGGGTGGAGGAACGTCACACCCGGACGTGGCAAGATCAGCCACGATGGATCCGCACCGCTCCCCCGCCCGGGCTCGCCGTCGACGCGGCGCCGCGCTGGGTGCCGCCCTGCTCGCCCTGCTGCTGTCCGGGTGCGGGCTGCGGCTCGAGACGCCGCCGCCCGCCGAACCCGTGCCGGACGCCCTGGAGATCGTGCGCCGCACCGCCGTGTCGGACGCCCTGTACGTCGCCGACCAGGCGGACGCCGCGGTGGCCGCGCTCGACGGTCGGCGCGCCCGCCTGACCGCCGAGCTGGAACGCGTCGCGCAGGACTCCCGGGAGCAGGCCGACGAGCTCGGCGGGCGCTACGAGTCCGGTCTCGAGGTGCAGGCACCCGTCACGGGGTCGCCGGAGCCGAGCGAGGCCCCGGTCGATCCGACGGACGTCGTCACGGCGCTCGTCGAGGCGTCGGGCCGGAGCCGCATCGCGGCCGGGACCACGGTGGACGGGCCGCTGGCCCGCCTCCTGGCGTCGGTGGGGGCCGCCCAGGCGGTCTCCGCGGCCCGTGTCGGCGACTTCACCAGCGCCGGTGCCCCGGACCCGGTCGAGCCCGTCGTGCCGGAGCCCCGGCCCGTCCCGGAGACGGCGGGGTCGGGCTCGCCGGACGCCGCCGGGGCCGCCGGGGCGCTCACGGCGGCGACCGCCGAGGACGAGGGCGAGCCGGAGGACGAGCCGACCGAGGACGTGGTGTCCAGCACGGCCCCCGACTCCGGCGAGCCGACCGTGCTGCCCACCGGCCTGACGGCCGAGGACCTGCGGGTGCTGGTGGAGTCGGAGGACTCGGTCGGGTACGCCCTGCAGATCCGGGCCGCGCTGCGCGACGGCGACGCCCGGGACCGGCTGGCGGACCGCGCCGACGAGCACAGCGCCCGGGCGCGGGACTGGGCCGTCGTCGCCGGCACCGGCGCCACCGCCGACGACCCCCGGCAGGTCGCCTACACGGTGCCGCGCGGGACGAAGGACGGTGCGCTCGTCCGTCGGGTCGAGGGCGACCTCGGCACCACCTACGCGAGCCTCGTGGCGACGACCGCGGCGGGGACCCGCACCGTCCTGGTGGACCTCCTGGTGGAGTCCGCCCTCACCCAGGACGCCTGGGGCGCCGAGCCGGTGCCGTTCCCCGGCCTGCCGGAGCAGGCCGGGGACTGAGCACCCCTCAGGAGCCGCCGAGCAGCGCCCGCACCCGCTCGGTGGCGGTGGCGACGACCTCGCCCACCGGGACCTGGACGGCCTCGCCGGCGCGCGGGCGCAGCTCCACCACGCCGTCGGCGAGACCCCGGCCCACGACGAGCAGCAGCGGCACGCCGAACAGCTCCGCGTCCGCGAACTTCACGCCCGGGGACACCTTGGGGCGGTCGTCGTAGACGACCTCCACACCCTCGGCGACGAGGCCCGCGGCGATCTGCTCGGCCGCCTCGAACACCTCGGCGCCCTTGCCCGTCGCGACGACGTGCACGTGGGCGGGGGCGACGTGGGCGGGCCAGGCGAGGCCACGGTCGTCATGGTTGGCCTCGGCGAGCGCGGCGAGCACGCGCGTGACGCCGATGCCGTAGGAACCCATCGTCACGACGGCCTGCTTGCCGTTGGGGTCGAGGACCTTGAGCTCGAGCGCCTCGGCGTACTTGCGGCCGAGCTGGAAGATGTGGCCGATCTCGATGCCGCGCGCGAGCTCGAGCGGGCCGGAACCGTCGGGGGCGAGGTCGCCGGCGCGGACCTCGGCCGCCTCGATCGTGCCGTCGCCCGTGAAGTCACGACCGGCGACGAGGTCGAAGACGTGCCGGCCCGGCGTGTCCGCCCCGGTGATCCAGCGCGTGCCGGGGACGACCCGGGGGTCGAGGAGGTAGCGGATCGCCGACCGGGTCTCCCCCGCCTCGTCGGTGACCTGCGCACCCTGCGGGCCGAGCACGCCCGGTCCGATGTACCCCTTGACGAGCTCGGGGTGCGCGGCGAAGTCCGCCTCGGTCGCGGGCTCGGCCTCGGCCGGGGCGAGGGCCGCCTCGAGCCGCTTGACGTCGACCTCGCGGTCGCCGGGCAGCCCGACGACGAGCAGCTCGCGGCTGCCGTCGGGCTGCTTGACGGCCAGGACGACGTTCTTCAGCGTGTCCGCGCCCGTCCAGGCCCGGTCCGCGCGGGGGTGGTCGGCGTTCGCGCACGCGACCAGGCTGTCGATCGTCGGGGTGTCCGGGGTGTCCTCGACGTGGGCGGCAGGCGCGTCGTCGTACGGCAGCGCGTCGGGCACCGGGGTGACGACGGCCTCGACGTTCGCCGCGTAGCCCCCGGCGGACCGGACGAAGGTGTCCTCGCCGATCGGCGACGGGGAGAGGAACTCCTCGGAGCGCGAGCCGCCCATCGCCCCGGACGTGGCCGAGACGATGACGTACTCCAGGCCCAGGCGGTCGAAGATCCGCTGGTAGGCACCGCGCTGCTTCTCGTAGGCGGCGGCCAGCCCGGCGTCGTCGAGGTCGAAGGAGTAGGCGTCCTTCATGATGAACTCGCGACCGCGGATCAGGCCCGCGCGGGGCCGCGCCTCGTCCCGGTACTTCGTCTGGATCTGGTAGAGCGCGACGGGGAGGTCCTTGTACGACGAGTACAGGTCCTTGACCAGGAGGGTGAACATCTCCTCGTGCGTGGGGGCGAGCAGGTAGTCGCCGTCCTTGCGGTCCTTCAGACGGAAGATGTTGGGCCCGTACTCCGCCCAGCGCCCTGTCGCCTCGTAGGGCTCCCTGGGCAGCAGCGCCGGGAAGTGCACCTCCTGGGCGCCGATCGCGGCCATCTCCTCGCGCACCACCTGCTCCACCTTGGCCAGCACCCGCAGGCCGAGCGGAAGCCACGAGTAGACGCCCGGCGCGGCGCGGCGGATGTAGCCGGCGCGCACCAGCAGCTTGTGGCTCGCGACCTCGGCGTCGGCCGGGTCCTCGCGCAGGGTGCGGACGAACAGGGAGGAGAGCCGCAGCAGCTCGCCGCTGCGGGGGGGCACGATCGACATGACGCACAGCCTAGCCGCGCAGGGCACGGCACCCGGACGCTCCCCGGCGGAGGTCGGTCGCCCCGACGAGCCACGGTCGGGGTGCGCCGCCGGGACGCGGACGCGAGGATGGGACGGTGCCCGAGCTCCCCGAGGTCGAGGCGCTGGTGCGGTTCCTCGGCGAGCGCACCGGCGGACACCGCGTCGTCGCCGCCGACGTCGCGCAGATCGCCGCGCTCAAGACGTACGACCCGCCCGTGCAGGCGCTCGTCGGGCGGACGGTCGTCGGGGCGGCCCGGCACGGTAAGTGGCTGGACCTCGCCCTCGCCGCGGACGGCGCCGGGCACACGGGGCCCGACCGGTCCGGAGACGACGTCCTGCACCTGGTGCTCCACCTCTCGCGCGGAGGCTGGGTGCGCTGGTCGGACCGGGCGCCCACGACACCGGTGCGGCCCCGGCTCGGCGGCAGCGGCGGCGGCCGTGCGGCGACGCTCGCCCTGCGCGTGCGTCTCGACGACGGTTCCGGCTTCGACGTCACGGAGGCGGGCACGCGCAAGCGCCTCGCGGTGCACGTGGTGCGCGAGCCCGACGACGTCGAGCAGGTGCGCACGCTCGGCGTGGACCCGCTGTCCCCGGCGTTCACCCCGGAGGCCTGGCGCGCGCTCGTGCGGGCCCGGAACCAGCAGGTCAAGGGTCTGCTGCGGGACCAGCACGCCGTCGCCGGGATCGGCAACGCCTACTCGGACGAGATCCTGCACGCGGCCCGGACGTCGCCGTTCCGGCTCACCGGGTCCATGACCGACGCGGACGTCGCCGCGTTGCGCGACGCCGTGATCGACACGCTGCGGGCGGCCGTCGAGGTGTCGGCCGGGCGGCCCGCCGCCGAGCTGAAGGACGCCAAGCGCCGGCACCTGCGGGTGCACGGCCGCACCGGTCAGCCGTGCGAGGTCTGCGGCGACACCGTGCGCGAGGTCAGCTTCGCCGACAGCTCGCTCCAGTACTGCCCGACCTGCCAGACCGGTGGCAAGCCCCTCGCGGACCGCCGGCTGTCCCGTCTCGTCCGCTGACGCCGCTCCGGCGCACCACTGTCAGAACAGGATCGTGGCGAACGTGCCGACCTGCTCGAAACCCACCCGTCGGTAGGTCGCCAGCGCCGGCGCGTTGAACGAGTTCACGTAGAGGGAGACCACCGGGGCGACCTGGCGCCGGGTGAGCTCCACCACCGCCGCCATGCCGGGCGCCGCGAGGCCCCGTCCCCGCAGCTCCGGATCGACCCACACGCCCTGGACCTGCGCCACCGGGCCCGCGACCGCGCCCAGCTCGGCCTTGAACGCGACCCGCACGGGGTCGTGGTCGTCCGGTTCGAGCCGGACGAACGACCGGTTCTCCGCGATGAGACCGCGCACCCGGGCGGCGTAGGCGCCGCCGCCCCCGCTCAGCGGCGAGTAGCCGACCTCCTCGGTGAACATGCGCACGCAGGCCGGCAGCACCAGGTCGAGCTCGTCGGGGCGCGACAGCCGCACCCCCGGGTCCGGCTCGACGTCGGGCGCACGGTCGATGGCGAGCGACGGCTGGTCCGCACGGATCTCGCGCGGCGCGGGCCACACCCGCGACAGCAGCTCCCACAGCCGCAGCACGACCTGCTGCTCGCCGACCACCGAGCTCGACCGTCGGCCGAGGCGGCGGGCCGCCGCCGCGAAGGACGCGACCGCGTCGTCACGCTCGGCGCGCCCGAGTGACGACGGCACGACGGGCACGATGTTGGCGCCGGCCCAGCACACGGCCTCGACCGGGCCCGTGCGCGGGTACCCCCACAGCTGTCCCCCGGACGCCGCGAGGCCGGCGCGCGCGGCGACCTCGACGCGCGCGGCCGCGAGCACCGACGCCACGGGGTCGGACGCGCACACCCGCCGGGCGTCCGCCAGGTCGGTCGCGCCGAGCACCCGCGCCGCGCCGCCGTCGGGTTGGTCCGCGAGCATCGCCCTGTGCCCCCAGCTCGTCGGTCGCCAGCTCATCCGCCGCCCCTTCAGGACACCGTGACGACGGGCGCTCCGGCCGCACCGCCGTCCGGCGCGGGCATCGACCCGGCGAGGCGCATCGCCTCGTCGATGAGCGTCTCCACGATCATCGACTCGGGCACGGTGCGCACCACCTCGCCCTTGACGAAGATCTGCCCCTTGCCGTTGCCCGACGCCACCCCGAGGTCCGCCTCGCGCGCCTCGCCGGGCCCGTTGACGACGCAGCCCATGACGGCGACGCGCAACGGGACCTCCATCCCCTCCAGGCCCGCCGTGACCCGCTCGGCGAGGGAGTACACGTCCACCTGGGCGCGCCCGCACGACGGGCACGACACGATCTCCAGCTTGCGCTCGCGCAGGTTGAGCGCCTGCAGGATCTGCAGCCCGACCTTGACCTCCTCGACCGGCGGCGCCGACAGCGACACCCGGATCGTGTCGCCGATCCCCTGGCTGAGCAGCGCACCGAACGCGGTCGCCGACTTGATCGTGCCCTGGAACGCCGGCCCCGCCTCCGTCACCCCCAGGTGCAGCGGCCAGTCGCCCCGCTCCGACAGCAGCTCGTAGGCGCGCACCATCACCACGGGGTCGTTGTGCTTCACGGAGATCTTGAAGTCGTGGAAGTCGTGCTCCTCGAACAGCGACGCCTCCCACACGGCGGACTCCACGAGCGCCTCCGGCGTGGCCCGGCCGTGCTTCTCCAGCAGCCGCGGGTCGAGGGAGCCCGCGTTGACGCCGATGCGGAGCGACACCCCCGCGTCGGACGCGGCACGCGCGATCTGGGCGACCTGGTCGTCGAACTTGCGGATGTTGCCCGGGTTGACGCGTACCGCCGCGCAGCCGGCCTCGATCGCGGCGAAGACGTACCGCGGCTGGAAGTGGATGTCGGCCACGACGGGGATCTGCGACTTGCGGGCGATGGCGGGCAGCGCCGCCGCGTCGTCCGCCGTCGGCACCGCCACGCGCACGATGTCGCAGCCGGCGGCCGTGAGCTCGGCGATCTGCTGCAGGGTGGCGTCGACGTCGTGCGTGGGCGTCGTCGTCATCGACTGGACGCTGACGGGGGCGCCGCCGCCCACCTCGACGTCACCGACGCGGATCCTGCGGGTCGGTCGTCGAGGCGCCAGCACCGGCGCCGGCGCGGCGGGCATGCCCAGGTTCACGGACGTCACCGACCCAGTATCGCCCGTCGTGGCCGGTGGCACACCCGCGCACACCCGATCGGCGCACGCCGTCGCACGTCCTTCACGATCAGAACAGCCGGACGGGATCGACGACGTCGGCCACCATGAGGACGGCACCCACCCCGATCAGCAGCACGAAGACGACGTAGGCGACGGGCATCATGCGCGCGACGTCCGCCGGGCCGGGCCGTTCGGCACCGCGCACCCGGGCCACCGTGCGCTTCGCGCCCTCGTAGAGCGCGTTCACCACGTGCCCGCCGTCGAGCGGCAGCAGCGGGATGAGATTGAACATGAACAGGGCGATGTTGAGCGACGCCAGCAGCATGAGCATGAGCTGCACGCGGGCGATGACCGTGTAGTCGTCGGCGCCCGCGGTGTCCACGGCGGCACGCCCCACCCCGACGACCGACATCACCGAGTCCTGCGAGCGCGGCTCGTCGGTGAACGCCTGGTAGGCGGCGTCGTAGACGCGCACCGGCAGGGTGACGATCGCCTCGGCCGTGCCGGACACCTGGAGCCACACCGCCTCCGGCACGGTGGACACCGGCAGGGGCTGCCGCTCGACCTCGGACGTCACGCCCAGCAGGGCGCCGTCGATCATCACCGGCTCCCCCGCGTCGTCCGTCACGGCGTAGCCCTGGTCGTCCGTGAGGGGACGCTCCGCGGGGGTCGGCGTGACCTCGAGGGCGACCTGCTCGCCGTCGCGCTCCACGACCATCTCGACCGTCTCGCCGGCGCGGTCGTTGACCATCCCGACGAGCTGCGTCCACTCCTCGACGGGCGCGCCGTCGAAGGAGACCACCTCGTCGCCGGGGAGCATCCCGGCCGACGCGGCGGCCGAGTCGTCGCCCACGGACTCCACCGTGGTGGTCGCCGCCGGCATGCCGATGCCCAGGAACACCACCGCCAGCAGCACCACGGCGATGACGAGGTTCATCACCGGGCCGCCGAGCATGACCACGAGCTTCTTCGGGGTCGAGAGCTGGTAGAAGGCGCGGTGCTCCTCACCGGGACGGATCTCGCTCACGCTGGCGTCCCGCGCGTCCGCCACGATGCGGGAGAAGAACCCGTCGCGCGGCCGCGTCCCCGCCGGGGCGGGCGGCATCATCCCCACGAGCCGGACGTAGCCGCCGAGCGGGATCGCCTTGAGGCCGTACTCGGTCTCGCCCTTGCGCCGCGACCACAGCGTCGGGCCGAACCCGACCATGTACTCGCTGACCCGGACCCCGAACTTCTTGGCCGGCACCATGTGCCCGACCTCGTGCAGCGCGATCGAGACCAGGATGCCCAGCACGACCACGACGATGCCGACGACAGCGGGAAGGATGTCCACGGGTCGAGCGTAGGACACCGCGGGGGCGCCCGGCACCGGTCGGGTCGACCGCCTGCGCAGATGCGGTGAAGGGTTGCGGGACGCCCCGCCCGCGCCGTCTCAGCGGGCCAGCAGCTCGTCCGCCCGCGCGCGGGCCCACCGCTCGACGTCCTCGACGACGTCCACCGTCACGACGTCCGCCGCGAGGCCCTCGTGCTCGCCCAGCACCTGCGCGACGACGTCGACGATCGCGGCGAACCCCGCCCGGCCGGCGAGGAACGCCGCGACCGCCTGCTCGTTCGCGGCGTTGAGCACCGCGGGATGGGTCGCGGACGCCGCCAGCGCCGCGCGCGCCATGCCGACGGCCGGGAAGGCGTCGTCGTCGAGCGGCTCGAACGTCCACGTGGCGGCGCGGGTCCAGTCGCAGCCCGGGACGACCGCGTCGAGCCGCTCCGGCCACGACAGCCCCAGCGCGATGGGCAGCCGCATGTCCGGGGGCGACGCCTGGGCGAGGGTGGAGCCGTCGCGGAACTCGACCATCGAGTGCACGACGGACTGCGGGTGGACGACCACCGTGACGTCCTGCGCGGGGACGTCGAAGAGCAGGTGGGCCTCGATCAGCTCTAGCCCCTTGTTCATCAGGGTCGCGGAGTTGACGGTCACCACCGGCCCCATCGACCAGGTCGGGTGCGCCAGGGCCTGAGCGGGCGTCACGTCCCGCAGCTCGGCGCGGGTCCGGCCGCGGAACGGCCCGCCGGAGGCG
Source organism: Isoptericola dokdonensis DS-3 (assembly GCF_001636295.1). Taxonomy (NCBI): domain Bacteria; kingdom Bacillati; phylum Actinomycetota; class Actinomycetes; order Micrococcales; family Promicromonosporaceae; genus Isoptericola; species Isoptericola dokdonensis. Next base: position 1,112,858 of record NZ_CP014209.1, read on the forward strand.
GTGAGGACGAGCCGGCGCACCTCGTGGCGGGCCCCGCCGCGCAGCGCCTGCGCGATCGCCGAGTGCTCGGAGTCGACCGGGACGACCTGTCCCTCGCGGGCCGCGGCACGCACGAGCGCGCCCCCGACGACGAGGGACTCCTTGTTCGCCAGCGCCAGGGTCGAGCCGGCCGCCAGCGCGGCGAGGGTCGGCCGCAGCCCGACCGACCCGGTGATCCCGTTGAGCACCACCGCGCTGCCACGCCCCGCGAGGTCGGCGGCCGCGGACGGACCGGTGACGACCTCGACGCGGGCGGCCGCGGGCCCGAGCCGGGCGGCCAGGGCGTCCCGCAGCGCTGGGCCGGCGTCCGGGTCCGCCAGCCCCACGACCCGGACGCCGAAGCGCGCGGCCTGCTCGGCGAGCACGGCGACGTCGGAGCCTGCGACCAGGGCGTCCACGACGAACCGCCCCGGGTGCGCGGCGACGACCTCCAGCGCCTGCGTCCCGATGGAGCCGGTGGAACCGAGGACCGTCACCGTGCGCGTCATGTCCGCCATCCTGGCAGCATCCGCGCCGCACGCCGCGGCGTCCCGCCCGGCACGCCGTCGACCGGCCGCCGGGCCCGCACCGCGACCGGACTCACTCCACGCCGAGCAGCACCTCGATCGCCCGGGCCAGGAACCTGTCCACCGACGCCTCCGCGTAGGCCTCCGCGCCCTTCGCCCGGCCGAACGTCGCGGACCGGACCTCGGCGGCCGTCAGCGGCTCCTGCCGGTCGAAGTAGCCGACGAGCCGGTCGCACAGCGCGTCGACGTCGTCGATGTCGTAGCCCTGCTGGCCGCGCTCCGCCGGCGCGAACTTCTGGCCGTCGCGCCGGCCGAGGCGCGGGTACAGGGTGCGGGCCCGCTCGGCCAGCGCGCCCATCCACGCGTCCTGGCCGTGCTGGTTCACGAACTCCGCGCGCTGGCGGGCGATGAACGCGCCCTCCAGGCGGTCCAGGGCTGCGTCGACCTCGTGCGTGTTGTACCCGCCGCGCACCAGCTCGAACGTCGAGCTCGCGATGTCGGCGTTCGTCATCGGCTCCGGCGTGCGGCCCTCGTAGGCCTGCCGGGCGTGGTCGAAGAAGTCGTCGACCTCGTCGGGGTCGTACCCGGTGCTGATCTTCGACACGGTCGAAAAGAGCGTGCTCACTCGTCGTCCTCCTCGGCGGCCAGCTGCCCGCAGGCGCCGTCGATGTCGCTCCCGCGGGTGTCACGGATCGTGGTGGGGATGCCGTGCCCGCGCAATCGTGCCACGAACTCGTCCTCCACGGAACGCTCGCTGGCGGTCCAGATCGACCCGGGCGTCGGGTTCAGCGGGATCGGGTTGACGTGCACCCAGCCGCGGCCGCGCTCGTTGAGCTTGCGGCCCAGGAGGTCGGCGCGCCAGCCGTGGTCGTTCATGTCCTTGATCAGCGCGTACTCGATCGAGACGCGACGCCCCGTGACCTCGAAGTAGTGGCGCGCGGCGTCCAGCACCTCGTCCACCGAGAACCGGGTGTTGATCGGCACCAGCTCGCTGCGCAGGTCGTCGTCCGGGGCGTGCAGGCTCAGCGCGAGCGTCACGGGGATGCCCTCGTCCGCCAGCCGGCGCATCGCCGGCACCAGGCCCACCGTCGACACCGTGACGTTGCGGGCCGACATGCCGAAGCCCTGCGGCTCCGGGGCGACCAGGGCGCGCACCGTCTCCATCACCGCCCGGTAGTTCGCCAGCGGCTCGCCCATGCCCATGAAGACGAGGTTGTTCAGGCGCGCCCGGCCCCCGGGGACCTCGCCGCGGTCCAGGGTGCGGAACGCGGCCCGGACCTGCTCGAGGATCTCCGCCGTCGACAGGTTGCGGGTCAGGCCGAGCTGCCCCGTCGCGCAGAAGGGGCACGCCATGCCGCAGCCCGCCTGCGACGACACGCACAGCGTCGTGCGGTGCGGGTAGCGCATGAGCACCGACTCGACCTTCGCGTCGTCGAACAGGTGCCACAGCGTCTTGACGGTCGTGCCGCCGTCCGCCTCCATCCGGCGCGTCGGCCGGATCAGGGGCGGGAACATCGTCGTCGCCAGGGCGTCACGGGTCGCCTTGGGCAGGTCCGACATCTCGGCCGGGTCGGACGTGTAGTGGGTGAAGTAGTGCGCCGCGAGCTGCTTGGCCCGGAACGGCTTCTCCCCCATCTCCACGACGGACGCCGCCCGCTCCTGGGGCGTGAGGTCCGCGAAGTGGCGCGGCGGCTTGCCGCGACGGCGCGGGGCCATCTGCAGCGGGATCGCCGGCGTCTCGTCGGACGGCCGCACGGCGGGGACGCCGAGGGCGGTCGTGGTCGGGTTGTCGTGGGGTGCCACGGGAGGCTCCTGAGGTCAGACGGTGGTGGCCAGGACGAGGTACACGAAGGGCGCGGTGACCACCAGGGAGTCCAGGCGGTCCAGCACGCCGCCGTGCCCCGGGAGCAGCGAGCCCATGTCCTTGAGGTCCAGGTCGCGCTTGATGAGGGACTCGGCGAGGTCGCCCGCCGTGGCGGTGACGGCCGTGAGGACACCGAGGGCGACGCCCAGCAGCCACGACGAGTCCAGGACCCACAGCGAACCGCCGACGCCGACGACCACGGCCAGGACGATCGACCCGGCCAGGCCTTCCCAGCTCTTCTTGGGACTGATGGACCGGGCCAGCGGGTGCCGGCCGAACATCACGCCGGCGACGTAGCCGCCGACGTCGTTCGCCACGGCCAGCAGCACGAACAGCACGACCCGCAGCTCGCCGCGCGGCTGGTCGAGGATCAGCAGGACGAAGCCCGCCAGGAAGGGCAGGTACGTCGCGGCGAAGACCGCCGCGGCCGCGTCCCGCAGGGCCCGCGGACCCGAGCCGTCAAGCACGCGCCAGACGACGACTCCCGCCACGGTCAGCACGAACGCGACGAGCAGCGCCTCCGGCCCGGCCGCGTACGCGGACACGGCCATCCCCGCCCCGCCGACGAGCAGCGGCGTCAGCGGGACGTGGATCTCGCGGCGGGCGAAGGCCGCCCGCAGCTCCCACAGCGCGGCGCTCTGCGCCACCACCACGAGGGCGACGAACGGCTCCGGCCGGAACCAGAGCGAGGCGGCGAGCAGCGCGAGGAGCCCGACGCCCACCGCGATCGCCGCCGGCAGGTTGCGGCCGGCACGGGAGGTGCGCTGCGCGTCGACGGGTGCCATCAGACCTCGAGCAGCTCGCTCTCCTTGCCGGCGAGCAGCTGGTCGACCAGCTCGACGTGCTTCTTGGTGAGGGCCTCGAGCTCCTTCTCCGCCCGGGCGCCCTCGTCCTCGCCGACCTCGCCGTCCTTGACCAGACGGTCGATCTGCTCCTTGGCCTTGCGGCGCACGCCGCGCACCGAGACGCGCGCGTCCTCCGCCTTGCCCTTGGCCATCTTCACGTAGTCACGACGCCGCTCCTCGGTGAGGGCGGGCATGACGATCCGGATCGCGTTGCCGTCGTTCGACGGGTTCACGCCGAGGTCCGACTCGCGCAGGGCCTTCTCGATGGTCGTCATCGAGCTCTTGTCGAACGGCGAGATGAGCACTGTGCGCCCGTCCGGGATGTTGAACGACGCGAGCTGCTGCAGCGGCGTCGGGGCGCCGTAGTAGTCCACCATGAGGGAGGAGAACATCCCCGCGTTCGCCCGACCGGTGCGGATCCCGGCGAACTGTCCCTTGGCGACCTCGATCGCCGTGTCCATCTTCTCCTCGGCCTCGAGGAGGGTCTCGTCGATCACCCGGTGCTCCTTGTTCGTTCGCGGTTCGTGGTCTGGATGGTCGGTCAGCGCGTGGTGATCGAGGTGCCGATCTGCTCGCCCAGCAGCGCACGGGTCACGTTACCCGTCTCCTCGAGCCCGAAGACGCGCATCCGCACGTCGTTGTCCCGGCACAGGGCGAGCGCGGTGTCGTCCATGACGCCCAGTCGCTGCACGAGCGCGTCGGTGTAGGTGACGTGCGCGAGCCGCTGCGCGTCCGGGTTGGTGCGCGGGTCGGCCGAGTAGACGGCGTCCACGCCGTTCTTGCCCATGAGCACCTCGTCGCAGTGGGTCTCCAGCGCGCGCTGCACCGAGACGGTGTCCGTCGAGAAGTACGGCATGCCGGCCCCGGCGCCGAAGATGACGACGCGGCCCTTCTCGAGGTGCCGGATGGCCCGCAGCGGGATGTACGGCTCGGCGACCTGACCCATCGTGATGGCGGTCTGCACGCGGGTCTTGATGCCGTCCTGCTCGAGGAAGTCCTGGAGCGCGAGGCAGTTCATGACGGTGCCGAGCATGCCCATGTAGTCGGCGCGCGCCCGGTCCAGACCGGCGCGCGACAGCTCGGCGCCGCGGAAGAAGTTGCCGCCGCCGACGACGATCGCGACCTGCACGCCCCGGCGGACCGCGTCACCGATCTCCTGCGCGACCCGACGCACCACGTCGGTCGCCAGCCCCACGGCGCCGCCGCCGAACGCCTCGCCGGAGAGCTTCAGCAGCACCCGGCGGGTGTCGGCGCCCTCGAGCACCGGCTGCGGGCTCAGGGCCTCGGTCTGGTCGATCTGGGTCATGCCACCGTCCGTCTCTGTCGACGCCCGGGACCGCACGACCCGGGACGAGGTCTCCTGGCGCATCCTGACACCGGATGCCCGGACCCGCCCCCGCAGCCACGGCCGGGAGCGAGCATGCGACGGCCCGGCCGCACCGCGGTGCGACCGGGCCGTGACGCGTCAGTTGCCGACGCGGAAGCGGACGAAGCCCTTGAGCTCGCCACCCGTGGCGGCGACGTGCTTGCCCACCGTGGTCTTGGTGTCCTTGGCCAGCGGCTGGTCCACCAGGACGGCGTCCTTGAAGAAGCCGTTGAGGCGACCCTCGACGATCTTCGGCAGCGCGGCCTCGGGCTTGCCCTCGGCGATCGACACCTCGCGGGCGATCTCGCGCTCCTTCTCGACGACGTCCGCCGGGACGTCCTCACGGGTGAGGTACGTCGGGGACAGCGCGGCGACGTGCTGCGCGACGTCCTTGGCCGCGGCCTCGCCGGCCTCGTCGGTGACGACGAGGACACCGATCGACGGCGGGAGGTCCTTGGCCGTCTTGTGCAGGTACGCGGTGACCTTCGGGCCCTCGACGCGAGCGACGCGACGCAGCACGACCTTCTCGCCCATCGTGGCGCCCTGCGCCGCGATGGTGTCGCCCACAGTGCCCTCGGCGGCCGGGGCGGCCAGGGCCGACTCGGCGTCGGTCGCGCCGGCGGCGTCGGCAGCCTCGAGGACGGCCTCGGCGAGCGCGATGAACTTCTCGTTCTTGACGACGAAGTCCGTCTCCGCGTTCAGCTCGATCATCGTGGCGGTCTGGCCGCCGTCGACGTCGGAGACCTTGACGGCCACGAGGCCCTCGGAGGTCGCGTTGCCCTCACGCTTGGCGGCGCGGGCGAGGCCCTTCTTGCGGATGATCTCGACGGCCTTCTCGGCGTCGCCGGCAGCCTCGTCGAGGGCCTTCTTGACGTCGAGCATGCCGGCGCCGGTGCGCTCGCGCAGCGCCTTGATGTCAGCGGCGGTGTAGTTCGCCATGGGGGTGTCCTCCGTGCAGGTGGGTCGGGATGCGGTGGGCGGGGTGCGGGCCGGCCGACGTGCGGCCGGCCCGCACCGGGCTCACTCGGACTTCTCGGTGCCCTCGGCCTCGGCCTCGGCCGGAGCGGCCTCGACGGTGGCCTCGGCCTCGACCGGAGCCTCCTCCGCGGGAGCGGCCTCGGCCTCGGCCGGAGCGGCCTCCGCGGGGGCGGCCTCGGCCGCGGCGTCCGCCTCGGCACCGGCGAGGAGCTCGCGCTCCCACTCGGCCAGCGGCTCGGCCTCGGCCTCGGCGGCGTCGCCCTTCTTGCCGGAGGCGCGCTGCATGAGGCCCTCGGCGACGGCGTCGGCGATCACGCGGGTGAGCAGCGTGACGGAGCGGATCGCGTCGTCGTTGCCCGGGATCGCGAAGTCGACCTGGTCCGGGTCGCAGTTCGTGTCGAGGATCGCGACGACGGGGATGCCCAGCTTGCGAGCCTCGTCGACGGCGAGGTGCTCCTTGTTGGTGTCCACGATCCACACGGCCGACGGCGTCTTGGCCATGTCGCGGATACCACCGAGGGTGCGGGCGAGCTTGTCCTTCTCGCGACGCAGGACCAGGAGCTCCTTCTTCGTCAGGCCCGAGGCCGCGACGTCGTCGAAGTCGATCTCCTCGAGCTCCTTGAGGCGCTGGAGACGCTTGTGCACGGTGGTGAAGTTGGTCAGCATGCCGCCGAGCCAGCGGTGGTTCACGTAGGGCATGCCGACGCGCGCCGCCTGGTCCGCGACGGGCTCCTGCGCCTGCTTCTTCGTGCCGACGAACAGGATGGTGCCGCCGTGGGCGACGGTCTGGGAGACGAACTCGTAGGCGCGGTCGATGTACGACAGCGACTGCTGGAGGTCGACGATGTAGATGCCGTTGCGCTCGGTGAAGATGAAGCGCTTCATCTTCGGGTTCCAACGGCGGGTCTGGTGCCCGAAGTGGACACCGCTCTCGAGGAGCTGGCGCATGGTCACGACGGCCATGACACGTCCTTTCGCCGCACACCCCGGGATCAACCCGGTGGCGTGCGCGTCGGCGGCCGCCCCGGCAGGGCGGACCGCGGTTCCGGTTGTCGGCAGCGGGCATCGGGCCCGTCACCCCTGGCGTCACCCCGCGTCGGCACCGACCGGGGCAGGACGCCTCGGGCGGACCGCTGCCGACGCGACCGCGCCGCCGACGCCGGGTGGCCCCGGCTCCTGCGGCACGTCCGTGACGCGCGATGTCGACCGGTACCCGCACGTCTCCCCGGGGACAGGCCGGAGGCCTGGACAGGGGTGGGTGCGGACACGGTTGGTCGCACCGGAGAGTCTACCCGACCGTCCCGAACGCCGGGACCGGACCCCGACGTGGCGTACGGCACCCCTGCGGGCGTCCACCGCCGCCGCGACGACGACCCCGTCCACCGACGCGCCGGACGCTGCGCCGGCAGGCCGCGACCTGGACCATCGTGGCCGTCGTGAGCCGATCCCGCACTCGTCCCCGGCCCGGCCGTGCCGTCCGTGCCGTCCGCCTGGCGGCGGCCGCCGTGGCGGTCCTGCTGCCCGTGACGGTCGCCGTCGCGACCGAGCCCGCCCCGCCGGACGGCCCCACGACCCGGACGTCCGTCGCCGGCTGGCGCGCGCCCGTCCCCGGCGCCGTCGCCGCGCCCGCCGACCTGCCCGCCCAGCGGTGGCTGCCCGGCCACCGCGGAGTGGACCTGGCCTCGACGGCGGGCGAGCCGGTGGTGTCCCCGGCCGCCGGGACGGTCACCTTCGCCGGCCCGGTCGCCGGACGCCCGCTCGTCGTCGTGACGCACGGCGAGCTCCGCTCCACCCTCGAGCCCGTGGACGCCACGGTGGTGGTCGGCACCGTCGTCGCGGCAGGGCAGGTGGTGGGGACCACCGGTGCCGTCGGGTCGCACTGCGGGCCCGCCGTCTGCCTGCACTGGGGCGTGCGGCGGGGCGAGACCTACCTCGACCCGCTCACCCTGCTCGGGCGCTCCGCGCCGATCGTGCTGCTCCCCCTCGGCTGACACCGCGTCACGGGGGCCTACGCCCGCGGGAAGGCCTGCTCGAAGACCGTGCGGAGACGCTCGGCGTCGACGTGGGTGTAACGCTGCGTGGTCCCGAGGTCGGCATGGCCGAGGACCTCCTGCACCGACCGGAGGTCCGAGCCGCCGGCCAGCAGGTGCGTGGCCGCCGAGTGGCGCAGCGCGTGCGGGGCGACGTCGTCGACGCCCGCGAGCGCGGCCAGCGCGTGCACCGTCTCGCGGGCCTGGCGCTGGCCCCACCGGCCGCCGCGGTCACCGAGGAACAGCGCGGCGGGCGATCCCGCCCGGACCAGCTCCGGTCGGCCGTGCGCCGACCAGGCGCGCAGGGCCCTGGCCGCCGGCACGCCGAACGGGACCACCCTCTCCTTGCCGCCCTTGCCGAGGACCTTCACCAGCCGCTCGTCGAGGTCGAGGTCGCCGACGTCGACCTGGACCAGCTCGCCGACCCGCACCCCCGACCCGTACAGCAGCTCGGCCGCCGCCCAGGCCCGCAGGGCGGCCGGTCGACGGTCCGGCTCCGCCTCCTCGACGCACCGTTCCGCGGACGCCAGGAGCTGCTCGGCCGCCACGACCGACAGCACCGTGGGCAGGGTCCGCGCGACCTTCGGTGTGGCGAGCCGCGCCGACACGTCGGTGGCGACCAGACCCTCGGCGTGCGCCCAGCGCAGGAAGGCGCGCGCGGACGCGCCTCGGCGGGCGAGCGTGGCCCGGGACAGGCCGCGGTCCGCCTGCGCGGCGAGCCATCCGCGCAGCACCGTCAGGTCGACGTCGTCCAGCCCGGACGCGCCGTGCCGCACGGCGTGGCGCAGCAGCCCGGTCACGTCCGCCCGGTACGCGCGACGGGTGTGGCTCGAGTGCCCCTGCCGGGTCGCCAGGAACCGCGTGAAGCCGTCCACCGCGGTCGAGAGCGCGGTGGGCAGCGGGGGCAGGTCCGGGTCCGGCATCGTCGTCCAGTGTGGCGGTCGCCACGGCGACGACGTCGCAGGTCGTCCGGCGATTCGCCGCATCACGCGCGGCGCCAGCGGCCCCCCTCCCGGCGCACCAGGTCCTGCCGCTCGAGCCCGCCCAGCAGGGTCAGCACCCGGCGCGGCGGCAGGCCCGCCGCGCGCGCCAGGGAGTCCACCGACGCAGCGGCGCGCACCGGCAGCGCGTCCCGGAGCAGGCGCTCGTCCGGCCCGAGCCGGTCCAGCACGGTGTCCGCCGACGGCGGCGGGGGCGCCGCCTCGCGCCCGAGGTCGCCCGCGAGGTCGGCGACCTCCGCCGCGCCGGTGACGCAGACGGCCACCGCGTCCCGCAGCAGCCCGTGGCACCCGGCCGACGCCATCGACGTCACCGGGCCCGGCACCGCACCCACCGGCCGCAGCAGCTCCGCTGCCCGTCGGGCGGTGGACAGCGCCCCGGAGCGGTGCGCCGCCTCCACCACGACCGTCGCGGCCGTCAGCGCCGCGATCACCCGGTTGCGGGCGAGGAACCGCTGCCGGAACGGGGCCGAGCCGGGAGGGACCTCGCTGAGCACGGCTCCCGTGCCGGCGACCCGGCGCAGGAGGCCGTCGTTGCCCTGCGGGTAGAAGCGGTCGACGCCGCTCGCCAGGACCGCGCACGTCATCCCCTCCGCCGCCACGGCACCGCGGTGCGCGGCCGCGTCGATGCCGTACGCACCGCCGGAGACCACCGTGAAGCCGCGCTCGGCCACGCCTGAGGCGAGCTCCGCGGCGACCCGCTCGCCGTACGCCGTGGCCGCCCGCGCCCCGACGACCGCGACCGATCGCCGCGACCAGCCCTCGACGTCCGCCCGGCCCCGCACCCACAGGGCGAACGGTGCGGCGACGCCCAGGTCGTCGACCCGGCGGGGCCAGTGCTCGTCGCCCGGGACCAGGAGGGTGCCGTCGCAACGTTCCAGCACGCGCAGCTCACGACGCGGGTCCAGCGACGCGAGCCGCGGGGCCCAGCGCCCCACGGCCGACAGCAGGCGGTCGGTGGCCGCCCGCCGCACGGGAGGGACGTCCGTCCCGTCCTCGTCCGCCCGGCGCAGCCCGCCGAGAGCCCGGTCGGGGTCGACGGTCGCGTCCACGAGCCACCGCAGCGCCCCGGACGCGCCGAGCTGCGCCACGAGGGCGCCCGCCACCGCGTCGCCGGGCTCGGCGAGGCGGCTCCACGCGGCCGCCGCCAGCCGCGGGTCGTCGGCGTCGAAGACCAGCGGCGCCCCGGCCGACCGGGCGACGGTGCGCGGCATGGCGGCCGCACCGGCGGGCGGGCGGGAGGCGACGCCGTCAGCCACGCTGCTCACCGGTCCGGAGCACGAGCGCCGTGTCCACGTCGTCGACGGACGGGACCTCCCGCCCGTCCAGGTCCGCCACCGTGCACGCGACCCGCAGGAGCCGGTCGGCGCCGCGCAAGGTCAGGGCGCCGGCGTCGATCTGCCGCTCGACGCGGGGCAGCACGCCGGCCTCGCCCCGCAGCCGGTCCCGCAGCCAGGGCCCCGGGAGCTCGGCGTTCGTCGTCCAGGCCGAGCCGGAGAACCGGGCCCGTGCCGCCTCCCGGGCGGCGAGGACGCGGGCCGCGACGACCGACGACGGCTCGCCGACCGACCCGAGGACCCGGTCGGCACGGGTCAGGCCCTCGAGACGCACGTGCAGGTCCACGCGGTCGAGCAGCGGGCCCGACAGCCGCCCCAGGTAGCGGCGCCGCGCGATCGAGGTGCAGCCGCACTCCGACCCGGCGTCGGTCCCGGCCATCCCGCACGGGCAGGGGTTCGCGGCGAGCACGAGCTGGAAGCGGGCCGGGTACCGGGTGGCGCCGCCCGCCCGGTGCAGGACGAGCTCGCCCGCCTCCAGCGGTTGGCGCAGCGTCTGCAGGACGCGCGGCGTGAACTCGGGCGCCTCGTCGAGGAACAGCACGCCGCGGTGCGCGCGGGAGACGGCCCCCGGACGAGCGAGACCCGACCCGCCGCCGACGACGGCGGCCGGGGTGGCGGTGTGGTGGGGGTCCTCGAACGGCGGGCGCCGCACCAGGCCCGCCCCGGGGTCGAAGGTGCCGGCGACGGAGTGGACGCTGGTGACCTCGACGGCCTCCGCGTCGGTGAGGTCGGGCAGGATGCCCGGCAGCCGGGCCGCGAGCATCGTCTTGCCCGCGCCGGGCGGGCCCACCATGAGCAGGTGGTGCCCGCCGGCGGCCGCGATCTCGAGCGCGAGCCGGGCCTCGTGCTGGCCGACGACGTCCGCGAGGTCGCCGACGGGGCGGCGGGCGAGGCCGGGCCGGGCGGGCACGACAGCTCCCCCGGCGGCCTCGTGCTCGACCGTTCCCCCGTGCAGCCGCACGACGTCGGCGAGGTGCGCGGCGCCGTGCACCCGCGCACCGGGCACCAGCGCCGCCTCGGCGGCGTCGGCCTCGGCCACCACGACCTCCGTCCGGCCGGCCTCGACGGCGGCCGCCACGGCCGGGAGCACGCCCCGCACGGGCTGCAGCCGGCCGTCGAGACCGAGCTCGGCGAGGTGCACCACGCGGTCGAGCCCGGCGGCGGGGAGCAGCCGGTGGCCGGCCAGCACCGCCACGGCGACGGCGAGGTCGAACGCGGAGCCGGACTTGCGCAGGGAGGCGGGCGACAGGTTGACGGTGATCCGCCGGTGCGGCCACTCGATGCCGGTGGACAGCACGGCGGCACGGACCCGGTCGCGGGACTCGGCGAGCGCCGCGTCGGGCAGGCCGACGAGGGTGAAGCCGGGCACGGACGCCGCGAGCTGCGCCTGCACCTCGACGACGTGCCCCTGCATCCCGGCGAGGGCGACGGCGGTGGTGGTGGCGTACCCCATCACGACACCCCGACGAGGTGCTCGAGCCGGGCGGCGCCGGAGCGCGGCAGGACGACCGCCACGACGTCGATCCGCACGTCGCGCGCCCCGGGGTGGGCGTGCAGCCACTCCCCCGCGAGCCGTCGCAGCCGGCCGAGCTTGGCCCGGGTCACGGCCTCGGCGGGATGCCCGAACCCGAGCCCCTGGCGGGTCTTGACCTCGACCACGACGACGGTCCCGCCGTCGCGGACGACGAGGTCGATCTCGCCGGCCGCCCCTCGCCAGTTGCGGTCGAGCAGCTCGTACCCGAGACCTGTCAGATGCCGGGCCGCCAGCTTCTCGCCGTAGCGCCCGACGGCGTCCTTCGCCTGCACGGAACCACCTCCGCGCAGCACGGTGCCGCGCGGAGCCCGCCGGACGCCATCAGCACCGGCGCGATCTGTGGACACCCCCGCCTGCCGCGGCCCTGTGGACGGCCCGGCGTGGCGGCGCGGCGTGGCGGCGCGGCGTGCGTCAGAGCGCCATCTCCGCCTTTGCGAGCTCCTCGACGTTGACGTCCTTGAAGGTCACGACGCGCACCGACTTCACGAACCGGGCCGACCGGTAGACGTCCCACACCCAGGCGTCGGAGAGCCGTACCTCGAAGTACACCTCGCCCCCGGCGGACCGGACCTGCAGGTCGACCTGGTTGGCCAGGTAGAAACGTCGTTCGGTCTCCACCACGTACGAGAACAGCCCCACGACGTCCCGGTACTCACGATAGAGCGCGAGCTCCATCTCGTTCTCGTAGTTCTCGAGGTCCTCAGCGCTCACGCGGCCATCATCCCACCCGGGAGCGGAAGGACACGTCGAGCGGGTCGCCGAGGCGCGTCTGCTCGGCCCGCGCGTCGCCGGCCCCGCCCGCGACGGGCTGCGGCTCCACCGCGGCCGGGGCCTCCTCCAGCACCCGCAGGTTCCACGACCGGCGGTGCTGGGGCGTCGGCCCCAGCCGGCGGAGCGCGTCGAGGTGCGCGGGGGCCGAGTAGCCCTTGTTCTGGTCCCACGCGTAGTGCGGGTACTGCGCGGCGAGCCGGGTGAGCAGCCCGTCGCGCTCCACCTTCGCCAGGACGCTGGCCGCGGCGACGGACGAGCACTGCAGGTCGGCCTTGACGAGGGTGCGCACGCCGGGCTCGGGTGCGTCGAGGCCGCTGCCCGGGTCGAGCGCGGCAGCCTCGAACAGGTCCCGCTGGGGTCGGCTCAACCAGTCGTGGGAGCCGTCGAGCAGCACGACGTCCACGTCGCCGAGGCTGCGCCGCACCTGCGACAGCGCGCGGCGCCCGGCGAGCCGCAGCGCCGCGACGATGCCGTGCGCGTCGATCTCCGCCGGGCCGGCGTGACCGACGGCCCACGTGACCGCCCAGTGCCGCAGGGGCTCCACCAGCGCCTCGCGCGCCGCCGGGGACAGCAGCTTGGAGTCGGTGAGCCCGCGCGGTGCCGTCCGGGTCCCGGTGTCGACCACGACCAGCCCCACGCTCACCGGCCCGGCCAGGGCCCCGCGACCGACCTCGTCCATGCCGCCGACCAGGCGGGCACCCTCCCCCAGCAGCGCCCGCTCGGTGCGCAGCGTCGGGCTGCGTCGACGGGTGGCGGCGGTGGTCACGGCTCCGGGACCTCGGCGAAGACGTCCGACGGGTTGCGCAGCAGCGTCATGTCCGCCAGGGGCCACACGATGACGAAGGCGTTGCCCACCACGTTGTCGATCGGGACGAACCCGCCCCCGGGCTTGCCGGTGTTGTACCGGGAGTCCTGGGAGTGCTGGCGGTTGTCGCCCATGACGAACAGCATGTCGTCGGGGACCACGGTCGAGAACTCGGACTGGCTCGGGACCGAGCCGGGGGCGATGTAGGTCTCGTCGATCGGTACGCCGTTGACGCTGACCCGACCCTCGGCGTCGCAGCACTCGACGGTGTCGCCGGGCATGCCGACGACACGCTTGATGAGGTGCTCGCCGGTGTCCTGCGGCAGCAGGCCCACGAACGTCGCGGCGTCACGCACCGCGTTGCCGACGGGGCCCCGGTCGGGCGCCTCGTACGGCGGGAGCCAGCCGCCCGGGTCCTTGAAGACGACGACGTCACCACGGTGCACGTCCAGCACGTCCGGGACGAGACGGGACACCATGACGCGGTCGCCGATCTGGAGCGTCTCCTCCATCGACGAGCTCGGGATGAAGAACGCCTGCACCAGGAACGTCTTGATCAACCACGACAGCACGAGCGCCGAGACGACGATGATGACGGTCTCGCGCAGCAGGCTCAGACCTCGCCCGCCGCGGGGCTCCGCGGGGGCCGCGGCGTGCGCGGGCACCGACTCCGCACGGGCCGCGACCTGCTCGTCCGTGGGGCGGACACCGGGGGCGTCGTCGTCGGGTCCGCGCCGATGGTCGGAGGACGTCATGGGGTCGGAGTCTGCCACGAGCACACCTTCCCACGGTGCCCCCGGGAAGGCGAAACGCCGACGGGCGGCACCTCCCGGCTGGGAGGTGCCGCCCGTCGGCGTGGCGGCGGCCGGTCAGGCCGCACGGCTCACTTGGCGTCGCGCTTCTCGCGGATCTTCGCCTTCTTGCCGCGCAGCTTGCGCAGGTAGTAGAGCTTCGCGCGGCGGACGTCGCCGCGGGTCACGAGCTCGATCGACTCGATCGTCGGGGCGTGCACCGGGAAGGTGCGCTCCACGCCGACGCCGAAGCTGATCTTGCGGACGGTGAACGTCGAGCCGACACCGCTGTTGCGGCGGGCGATGACGATGCCCTGGAAGGCCTGCACGCGCGAGCGGCTGCCCTCGATGACCTTGACGTTGACCTTGACGGTGTCGCCGGCACGGAAGTCCGGCACGTCGGAACGCAGCGAGGCTGCGTCGACGAAGTCGAGCGTCTTCATGTTCTCTCCCCACACTGCCACAGGTCAGAGCAAGCATCGGAGGGCCGGCACGGCGGCGCGGACCCTGGTGTCGTCAGTGGTGGTGCGCCGTACCTCGGCCCGATGGTCTCCCCTGTGGCAGAGTCCGGGCTGCAGCACACCGACGCACCATTCTGCCACACGGCTTCGCGCCGCACGACAGCCCGGAGCCCTCGCCGTCCGTGACCCGCGCCACCACCGGCCGCCGAGGCTCTCGCCCTGGCCTCAGACCTGGTCGTCCCGCCGCACCCCGTCGGCGTCCACCGTCCACCCGAGCCCCGCCAGCACCTCGCGGTCCCGCCGGTCCAGCACCGCCGGCTCCAGCGCGGCCAGCATGTCGGGCCGGCGCCGGGCCGTCCGCTCGAGCGCCTGGTCGCGCCGCCACCGCTCGACCCGCCCGTGGTGGCCGGAGAGCAGCACGTCGGGCACGTCGTGCCCCGCCCAGGCGGGCGGCTTGGTATAGACGGGGTACTCGAGCAGCCCGGCGGCGCCGTGCGACTCCTCGACCAACGAGTGCGGGTTGCCGACGACGCCCGGCAGCAGCCGCCCGACGGCCTCGACCATGACGAGCGCCGCGACCTCGCCCCCGTTGAGCACGTAGTCGCCGATGGACAGCTCGCTCACCGGGTGGCCGGCCGCACGGTAGTGCTCCACCACGCGGGCGTCGATGCCCTCGTACCGCCCGCACGCGACGACCAGGTGGTCGGCGCCCGCCAGCCGCTCGGCGTGCCGCTGCGTGAACACCTCGCCCGACGGCGTCGGCACCACGAGGTGGGCGCCCGCCGGGACCTCGTCGGGTCCGCCGACGGGCGGCTCGCCCATGAGGTCGTCGAGCGCGCGACCCCACACGTCGGGGCGCATGACCATGCCCGCGCCGCCGCCGAAGGGCGTGTCGTCGACCGTGCGGTGCCGGTCGGTCGTCCAGTCCCGCAGGTCGTGGACGCGCAGGTCCAGCAGCCCGGTGCGCCGGGCCTTGCCCACGAGCGACAGGTCGAGGGCGGCGAGGTAGTCGGGGAAGATCGTGACGACGTCGATCCGCACGCTCAGTCCTCGCCCTCGGCAGGGCCGTCGGGGCGGTCCACGACGGCCGCGTCGGCGTCGCGGGCGAGCAGCCCGCCCGGCGGGGTGAGCACGACGCGACCTCCCGCGACGTCGACCTCGGGGACGATCTCCCGCACGAACGGCACGAGCGTCCGCTCGCCCCCGGTCTCCCGCACGACCAGCGCGTCCTGGGCGGGCAGGTGCTCGAGCCCGACGACCTCGCCCACGACGGTGCCGTCGGCGAGCTCCGCCCGCAGCCCGGCGAGCTCGTGCGGGTACCAGGCGTCCTCCTCGTCGGAGACGTCCTCCTCCACCACCAGCGCGACGCCGCGCAGCGCCTCGGCGGCGCTGCGGTCGGCGACCTCCGCGAACCCGACGATCCACTTGCCCTGGTGGGTCCGCGCGCCGGTGACCGTCAGCGGCCCGGCGTCGGCGGGGTCGGTGGTGAGCACCGCGCCGACGGCGAACCGCTCGTGCGGGACGTCCGTGCGCACGTCGAGCCCGAGCTCGCCGCGCAGTCCGTGGGCCCGTCCGATGCGGGCGACCACCAGGTCCATGTCGTCTCCTTGGTCGTGGGCCGTCGGCCCGTCGGCACCGCTCGGTGCCAGTGAACACGACGAGGCCCGGTCCCGCGGGGGGACCGGGCCTCGTCGGCGTGCCCGTGGTGGGTCAGCGGCGGTCGACGTCCACGACGTCGACCCGCACCGGGCCCTCGGCGGACAGCGCACCGACGACGGTGCGCAGCGCCTTGGCGGTGCGGCCTCCCCGACCGATGACCCGCCCGAGGTCGTCCGGGTGGACCCGGACCTCGAGCAGGTCGCCCCGGCGCTGCGTGCGGGCCGTGACCCGGACGTCGTCCGGGTTGTCGACGATGCCGCGCACGAGGTGCTCGAGGGCGTCGGCGAGCATCAGGCCCCGGCCTCGTCCTCGGCGGACTCCGCCTTGGTCTCGGACTTGGCCTCGGAGGCCTTCGCCTTGGCCTTCTCGGCCTCGGCGTGGACGGCCTCGACCGCGGCGGCGGTGTCGGTCGTGGACTGCTTGGTCCGCAGGGTGCCCTCGGCGCCCTCGAGGCCCTTGAACTTCTGCCAGTCGCCGGTCACCTTGAGGATGGCGGCGACCTGCTCGGTCGGCTGCGCGCCGACGCCGAGCCAGTACTGCGCACGCTCGGAGTCGACCTCGATGAACGAGGGCTCCTCGGTCGGGTGGTACTTGCCGATCTCCTCGATGACGCGACCGTCGCGCTTGGTGCGCGAGTCCGCGACGACGATGCGGTAGTACGGGGCCCGGATCTTGCCGAGACGCTTCAGACGGATCTTGACGGCCACTTAGGTGGTCTCCTGGTTCTGGTGGGTGCGACCCTGGCGCCGTGCCGGTGGGGTCCGGCGGACGATCGGGTCAGGACCGGGCACGCGCAGGAGAGAGGGGCCTGGGCACGCCGAGTACCCGGACATTGTGCCAGACCGCGGGCCCGGGACCCAACCGCGCGTTCGTCACACGTCCTCCCGCGGGGGCGGTCACGGGGCGACGATGCGGCCGCGGAGCACCACGGCCGTCGGGTGCCGCAGCACGGACACGTCCAGCCGGGGGTCGGCGGGATAGACGACGAAGTCGGCGCTGGCGCCCTCGACCATCGATCCGTGCCCGAGGAAGGCCCGCGCCCGCCAGGTGGCCATCGCGACGACCTCGGCGTCGGGGATGCCCGCGGCGACCAGCTCCGCGCACTCGTCCGCGATCCGACCGTGGTCGATCGTGCCGCCGGCGTCGGTGCCCACGAGCAGCGGGACGCCGGCCTCGTACAGCTCGCGCACCTGCTCGTACCGGCGGGCGTGCAGCCGTCGCATCCGCGCGGCGAACAGGGGGTACCTGCCGTCCGCCTGCGCCGCGATGTTCTCGAACTGGCCCACCTGGAGCAGCGTCGGGGTCACGTGCACCCCGCGCTGGGCGACCTCGCCCATGAGCTCGGGCGGGATGCCGGTACCGTGCTCGATCCCGTCGACGCCGGCGGCGAGGAGGTCGGGCACGACCTCCTCGGAGAAGGCGTGGACGGTCACGCGGGCGGCCTCGGCGTGCGCCGCATCGACCGCCTCGGTGAGGACGTCGCGCGGCCACAGCGGCGTGAGGTCGCCCTCGTCGCCGAGGTCCCGGTCGATCCAGTCCCCGACGAGCTTCACCCAGCCGTCGCCGGCGCGCGCCTGCGCGCGCACGGCCTCCGGCAGCTCTGCGACGTCGTCGAGCTCGAGGCCGTAGTGGCGCAGGTAGCGCTTGGGCCGGGCGAGGTGCGCCCCTGCCCGCACCAGCCGCGGCAGGTCGGCACGCGCGTGCACCCAGGAGGTGTCCAGCGGCGAGCCGGCGTCCCGGACGAGCAGGACCCCGCTGTCCCGGTCGGTGAGGGCCTGCTTCGCGGCCGTCTCCGGCGCGGTGGCTCCCCCGGCGTCCAGACCGACGTGGCAGTGGACGTCGACCAGCCCGGGCAGCACCCAGCCGTCGAGCTCCGTGGCAGGGCTGCCCTGCGGCGTGGGGCGCAGCAGGCTGATGCGGCCGTCACGGACCCACATCTCGCCGACCTCGCGGTCGCCGTCCAGCAGGACGTGACCCGTGACGTGCAGGGGGACGTGCGGCACCGACATGAGCGCAAGCGTAACGCCGCTTCGACCCCCCGTGCGGTCAGCGTCCGCCGAGGAGCTTGTCGAAGCCCGCGGGGAGCTGGAGGTCGTCGACGTTCGCGGGCTCGCCGTCCTGCGCGCCGACGCCGAACGCCGACCCCGCCGGCGCGGCCGACCGCGCGCCCCCGCCGAGCGCCCGCTGCATGGCCTCGCGCTCCTGCTGCGCCCGCTTGGCGGGGTTGCCGGACTTGCCCTTGACCTTGCGGGCGGGGGCCTGCTTGCCGCGGGCCTTCTTCCCGCCGCCCGGCATCCCCGGCATCCCGGGCATCCCGCCCGGCATGCCCGGCACGCCGCCGCCGCGCGCCATCTGGCGCATCATCTTCTGCGCCTGCGTGAACCGGTCCAGCAGTCCGTTCACCGCGGTCGTGGTCTGCCCGGAGCCGCGGGCGATCCGGGCCCGGCGGGACCCGTTGATGATCTTCGGGTTGTCCCGCTCCGCGGGCGTCATCGACTGGATGATCGCCTGCACGCGGTCGACCTCGCGCTCGTCGAAGTTCTCGAGCTGCTCGCGCATCTGCGCCATGCCCGGCATCATCCCGAGCATCTTCTTCATCGAGCCGAGCTTCTTCATCTGCTGCATCTGCACCAGGAAGTCGCCGAGGGTGAAGTCCTCGCCGCCGGCGACCTTCGCGGCCATCTTCTCGGCCTCGTCGGCGTCGAAGGCACGCTCGGCCTGCTCGATGAGGGTGAGGACGTCACCCATGTCGAGGATGCGCGACGCCATGCGGTCGGGGTGGAACACCTCGAAGTCGGTGAGCTTCTCACCGGTCGAGGCGAACATGATGGGGCGGCCCGTCACCTTCGCGACCGACAGCGCCGCACCACCACGGGCGTCGCCGTCGAGCTTGGACAGCACGACGCCCGTGAAGTCGACGCCGTCGAGGAACGCCTGCGCCGTGGTGACGGCGTCCTGGCCGATCATCGCGTCGATGACGAACAGGACCTCGTCGGGCGTGATCGCGGCACGGATGTCCGCGGCCTGCTGCATCAGCAGCCGGTCGACGCCCAGGCGGCCGGCGGTGTCGACGATGACGACGTCGTGCTGCTTGGCGCGCGCCTGGGCGACACCCTCGCGGGCCACCGACACCGGGTCGCCGATGACCGTGTCGTCGGCGGGGTCCGTCGCGCCCGTGTTCCCCGGGTGCGGGGCGAAGACCGGGACCCCCGCGCGGTCCGCGACGACGGAGAGCTGGGTCACGGCGTTCGGGCGCTGGAGGTCCGCGGCGACCAGGAGCGGCGTGTGCCCCTGCTCCTTCAGCGCGAGGGCCAGCTTGCCCGCGAGCGTCGTCTTGCCGGCACCCTGCAGGCCGGCGAGCATGATCACCGTCGGCGGCGTCTTGGCGAGCTGCAGGCTGCGGGTCTGCCCGCCGAGGATCTCGACGAGCTCGGCGTTGACGATCTTGACGACCTGCTGCGCCGGGTTCAGCGCTCCCGAGACCTCGACACCGAGCGCGCGCTCGCGCACCGCGGCGGCGAACTCGCGCACCACGGGGACGGCGACGTCGGCGTCGAGCAGGGCGCGACGGATCTCGCGGACGGTCGCGTCGATGTCCGCCTCGGAGAGCCGACCCTTGCCGCGCAGGTTCTTGAAGGTCGCGGTGAGCCGGTCCGACAGGGAGTTGAACACCAGGTGGTCCTCTTCACGGGGATGGATGACGTGCGGTGCACCAGCCTACCGGCCGTCGGCGGCGGGACCCGCGTCGCCCTCCGGGTGCTCGGCCGCCAGCACCGCCCGGGCCCGCACGGTGAGCTGGTCGACCAGGCTCGCCCGCCAGCCCGTCCAGCCGGCCGGGCCGAGGGACGACGCGTCGCACTCGGTGAGCGCGCGCAGCGTCTCCAGCAGGTCCCGGCGGTGGTCGACGGCGTCGAGCAGCCTCGCCACGGTGGCCGGGTCGTCCGGGTCCGACGTCGTCGCGAGCCCCGCGAGCGTCAGGTGGTGCCGCACCAGCAGCTCGACGTCGGCGACGAAGTCCTCGTCGAAACCCATGCGGCGCACGATCGGCCCCACCACCCGGGCTCCCTCGGTCGAGTGGTCGCTGCTCTGCGCGCCCCGGCGCTTGCCGATGTCGTGCAGGATCGCGGCGACCCCCAGCAGGTCCGCGCGCAGGAGCTCCGCCGGCACTCCCCGGGCGATCTGCCGCTTGCGCACCGAGGCCACCAGCGCGGCGGTCTCGACGAGGTGCCGGTCGACGGTGTGCCGGTGGATCGCGGCCCGCTGCGGCTTGTTGCGCACGTCCGCCCACTCGGGGATCCAGGTGGTCACGGCGCCCGCGAGGTCGAGCGCCTCCCAGACGTGCACCTGTGCCGCACCCGAGCCGAGGAGCGTCAGGAGGTGCCCCCGGGCCGTCGCCGGCCAGGGCGCGGGCACGGGCGGGCACTCGGCGAGGGACTGCATCGTCACGGGTGCCAGCGCGAGCCCGGTGCGGGCCGCGGTGGCGGCGGCCCGCAGGGACAGCGCCGGGTCCCGGGACGGCACCGCGCTGACCGCGAGCACCAGCTCGCCGTCGTGCTCGACCAGCCCCTCGCCCACCGACCGCAGCCGGGGCGGCTGCCGGCGGCCCCGCACCAGCACGGGCCTCTTGGCGGCCGGCCGCTGGAGCGCCTGCCGGGCGCGCCGGATCGTCGAGTCCAGGGCGAAGGAGATCTCCCGGCCCGCCTCGGCGAGGCTGGCCAGCAGCTCGTCGGGGTCGTCCACCCCGCACAGCGCCGCCACCTCGTCCAGGTCCGCCAGCAGCAGCTTCGTCGAGCGGCGACCGGTGACCGCCTGCAGCGCGTCGCGCACGTCCAGCAGGTGCGCGTACGCGGTGTCCACCCGACCGTGCGGACGGTCGGTCAGCCAGGTCGCGGCGAGCGCGGACAGCACCACGGCGTCACGGATGCCGCCGCGCGCGTCCTTGAGATCGGGCTCGATGAGGTACGCCAGGTCACCGGACCGCTCGGCCCGCTCCTTGACGCTGGACAACAGCTCGGGCAGGCGCCGGCGCGAGGCCGAGCGCCAGTCCGTGAGGATGCCCGACGCCGCCCGGTGCACCACGACGGCGTCACCGGCGACCGGCTTCACGTCGAGCCAGCCGACCGCCGCCGGCAGGTCGCGCATCGCGAGCTGACGCGTCTGGTTGAGGGACCGCACCGCGTGGTCGATGTCGACCCCCGAGTCCCACAGCGGGTACCAGAGCCGCTCGGCGATCGTCGCCAGCTCGTCGGGCTTGTGGGTGCGGCCGTCGTGGACCAGGACGAGGTCGAGGTCGGACAGCGGCCCCAGCTCGCCGCGGCCGAGCGAGCCCACGGCGGCCAGCGCCAGGCCGGTCGGGTCGACGTCGGCCGTCGCCTCCGCGTAGAGCGGGCCGAGACGGTCCACGACGAGCTGCTGGAGGGTGGCGCGCCGCGCCACCCCGGAACGCCCCGGACCGGTCAGGTCCCTGGCCGTGGCGAGAAGGTCCTCGCGCAGCCCCACGACAGGGCCCCGCACCCCGGTTCCGGGGTGCGGGGCCCTGTCGTGAGGCCGTGCAGGACCGCCCGTGGGAGGAAGGTCGGTCATCGACGGTCAGAGAGCGGCGTCGCCGTGCTCGCCGGTGCGGACGCGGGCGACGTCGTCGACCGGGACCGTCCAGACCTTGCCGTCACCGATCTTGCCCGTCTGGGCCGCGCCGACCACGACGTCCACGATGGAGGGGGCGTCGGCGTCGGACACGAGGACCTCGATACGGACCTTGGGGACCAGGTCGACCGTGTACTCGGCACCGCGGTAGACCTCGGTGTGGCCCTTCTGCCGGCCGTAGCCGCTGGCCTCGCTGACGGTCATCCCCCGGACGCCCGCGGCCTCCAGGGCCGACTTCACGTCGTCGAGACGGTGGGGCTGGATGACCCCGGTGACGAGCTTCATGCGCGAACCTCCTTGATGACGGAACCCGACGAGAGACCCTCGTACGCGGACTCACCGTGGACGGCGAGGTCGATCCCGTTGACCTCGACCTCCTCGGAGACCCGCCAGCCCATGGTGGCCTTGAGGAGGATCGCCAGGATGTAGGTGACCACGGCCGAGAAGACCATCGCGACGACCGCGATGATCGCCTGGACGGCGAGCTGGTTGACGCCGCCACCGTAGAACAGGCCGGTCTCCGTGGCGAGGAAGCCGATGGCCAGCGTGCCCCAGAGGCCGGAGACCAGGTGGACACCCACGACGTCGAGCGAGTCGTCGTAGCCCAGCTTGTACTTCAGGCCGACGGCGAAGGCGGAGAACACACCGGCGAGGACGCCCACGAAGATCGAGCCGAACGGGCTCACCGAGCCGGCGGCCGGGGTGATGGCGACCAGACCGGCGACGACGCCCGAGGCGGCACCGAGGGAGGTGGCGGAGCCGTCGCGGAACTTCTCCACGACGAGCCAGCCGAGCACCGCGGCGGCGGTGGCGACGGTCGTGTTGACCCAGGCGAGACCGGCGAAGCCGTCCGCGGTGAAGGCCGAACCACCGTTGAAGCCGAACCAGCCGAACCACAGGAGGGCGGCGCCGAGCATGACGAGCGTGAGGTTGTGCGGGCGCATCGGCTCGGTGCCGAAGCCCTTGCGCTTGCCGACGACGAGCGCCAGGACGAGCGCGGCGACACCCGCGTTGATGTGGACCACCGTGCCGCCGGCGAAGTCGATCGGCGCGGCGATGGAGGCGAAGGGACCGTCGCCGGAGAGGAGGCCACCGCCCCAGACCATGTGCGCCATCGGGAAGTAGCCGAAGGTGACCCAGAGGGCGACGAAGACCATCCAGGTGCCGAACTTGACGCGGTCCGCGATGGCGCCGGAGATGAGCGCGACCGTGATGATCGCGAAGGTGGCCTGGAAGCCCACACCGACGATCCCGGGAACACCGAAGCCGTCGATGATGAACTCACCGGCCTCGTCGTAGATCGCACCCTGCAGCGCGAACTGATCGAAGGGGTTGCCGATGATCCCGCCGATGTCGCTGCCGTAGGACATCGACCAGCCCCACAGCACGTAGATCACCGCGGTGACGGCGATGGCCCCGAAGGACATCATCATCATGTTGAGGACGGACTTGCCGCGCACCATGCCGCCGTAGAACAACGCCAGCCCGGGCGTCATCAGGAGCACGAGAGATGCTGAGGTCAGCATCCACGCGGTTGCTCCGGTATCCAGCTCCATCTGTCTATCTCCCCTCGCCAGCCCGTGTGGCCGGTCGGGGACTACCGTCTTGGAGCGGCATTTCCCCTGAACTGTCCGGGGGTTACAGCCGTGTGACAAGCACCCGCGTCACGTAAACGTTGGGTTTCCGTCCCGCACTGCGAGACGCGGACGGCGGGTCGTGATCGCACCGTGACCTGACCGTGTCCGGGCCGCGACCTCGCGCGCACCGCCCGCTGCACCTCCGGCTCAGCCGGGTCCGTGTCGACCGACCCTGCGGCTCCACGACCGGCGAGCGCCTCGTCCCTCGGCGCGCACCGCCCGCTGCACCTCCGGCTCAGCCGAGGAGACCGTCGACGAACTGCTCCGGCACGAACGGCGCCAGGTCGTCCGGGCCCTCGCCGAGCCCGACGAGCTTCACCGGGACGCCGAGCTGACGCTGGACCGCGACGACGATGCCGCCCTTGGCGGTGCCGTCGAGCTTGGTCAGCACGATGCCGGTCACGCCGGCGACCTCGCCGAACACCTTGGCCTGCTGCATCCCGTTCTGGCCCGTCGTCGCGTCGAGCACGAGCAGCACCTCGCCGAGCGGCGCCTCGCGCGTGATGACCCGGGTGATCTTGCCGAGCTCGTCCATGAGGCCCGCCTTGTTCTGCAGCCGGCCCGCGGTGTCGACCAGCACGACGTCCGCGCCGTCGGCGACGCCCCGACGCACCGCGTCGAAGGCGACCGCGGCCGGGTCCGCACCGTCGGCGTGGGAACGCACCGTCGGGACGCCCACCCGCGAGCCCCACGTCTGGAGCTGGTCGGCGGCGGCCGCGCGGAACGTGTCCGCGGCACCGAGCACGACGCTGCGGTCCTCCGCGACGAGCACGCGCGCGAGCTTGCCGACCGTGGTGGTCTTGCCCGTGCCGTTCACGCCGACGACGAGCATCACGGCGGGCTTCGTCACGCCGTCGACCACGGGGCGCTCCAGGGCGAGCGTCCGGTCGAGCGTCGGGTCGACGACGCGCAGCAGCTCCTCGCGCAGCAGCTCGCGCACGGCACCCGGCTCCCGCACGCCCAGCACCCGCACCCGCGTGCGCAGCGCCTCGAGCAGCTCCTCCGCGGGGCCGGGGCCCAGGTCGGCCAGGAGCAGGGTCTCCTCGATCTCGTCCCAGTCGTCCTCGGTGAGGTGGTCGCGGGACAGCACGCTCAGCAGGCGCGCGCCCAGCGGGGAGCCCGACCGGGCCAGCCGGTCGCGCAGCCGCACCATCCGCCCCGACGCAGGCTCGGGCACCTCGACCGGCGGCGCCGCGACCTCCGGGGTGGCGTCGGCTCCCGTCGCCTCGGCGGCCGCACCGTCAGGCGGCGCGACGACACCGGGCTCCGGGGACTCGTCGAGGGTCGCGGCGCCCCGGCCGCGACGACGGGGGACGACGAACGCGGTCGTGGCGCCCGCCACGACCAGGACGCCGAGAAGGATCCAGAGCCAGGAAAAGTCGGTCACGGTGCCCCAGTCTCCCAGACGCCCGGCGCCGCGTCGTCAGGTCGCGGCCGTCCCCGTGGGGTCAGGCGTCCGCGCGGCCCACGGCCGACGGCGGGTGGTGCGGCAGCCGCACCCGGCCCTGCGCACGGTGCAGCACGTCGGTGAGCTCCTCGGCGTCGACGTAGCCCGGCGCGTCCTCGACGTTCGCGGCGAAGAAGTCGTCCATGTCGGTGTCCACCGACTTCGGCACCGCCCCGCGGTGCCGGCGCAGGCCGCCGCGGAAGTCGCGCAGGAACGCGCGCGCACCACGGACGTCGTCGTCGCCCTCGCGGCGCTCCATGACGCTCGCCACGAGGAACACGGCCCCCGCGAGCAGGAGCGTGACGACGAGCCAGACGACGAACGTGACCATGTCCACCATTCTCACCCTGCCTCGGCGGTTTCACGCAGGCGCTGGGAGATGACCGTCGTCACACCGTCCCCGCGCATGGTCACGCCGTACAGGGCGTCGGCGACCTCCATCGTGCGCTTCTGGTGCGTGATGACGATCAGCTGGGAGTCCTCCTGCAGCTCGCGGAAGATGTCCAGCAGCCTGCCCAGGTTGACGTCGTCGAGCGCGGCCTCGACCTCGTCCATGACGTAGAAGGGGCTGGGCCGCGCCTTGAAGATGGCCACCAGGAAGGCGACCGCCGTGAGGGACCGCTCCCCGCCCGACAGCAGGGAGAGCCGCTTGACCTTCTTGCCCGCGGGTCGCGCCTCGACCTCGATGCCGGTCGTGAGCAGGTCCCCGGGATCGGTGAGCACGAGCCGTCCCTCCCCGCCGGGGAAGAGCCGGGCGAACACGCGCTCGAACTGCGCCGCGGTGTCCTGGTAGGCCTCGGCGAACACCTGCTGCACGCGGTCGTCGATCTCGGAGACGATGTGCAGCAGGTCCTCGCGGGACTTCTTGAGGTCCGCGAGCTGGGTGGCGAGGAACTGGTGCCGTTCCTCCAGGGCGGCGAACTCCTCCAGCGCCAGCGGGTTGACCGTGCCGATGCGGCGCAGCGCCTTCTCCGCGGCGGCGAGCCGCTTCTCCTGCTCGGCGCGCACGTACGGCACGGGTGCGGGGTCGGGGTCGTCGTCGGCGGCGCCCTCGGGTCGCGGCACGGGCACGTCGTGGTGCGGCCCGAACTCCTCGACGAGCAGGTCGGGGTCGGTGCCGAGCTCGTCCACGGCCCGGCCGCGCAGCTGCTCCCAGCGCGCGAGCTGGGCGGCGCGGGCCACCTCGTCGCGGTGCGCGGCGTCGGTGAGGTCACGCAGCTCGCGGGTGTGCCGGTCGACGTCGCCACGGGTCCGGGCGACCTCCTGGCCGGCCGTCCCCCGGTCGGCCTCGGCGGAGGCCCGCTCGTCCGCGACCCGGTCGAGGGAGGCCGCCAGCGCCGCGAGCACGACGTCGGTGTCGGCGCGGACCTCGGCGGCCCGGCGCGCCTGCCCGGCCCGGCGGCGGGCCCGCTCGGCGGCCTGGGCGCGGGCCTGTCGCTCCTGCTCGGCGGCGCGGGCCAGGCCCTGGGCGCGGCCGGCCACGGCGCGGGCGCGCTCCTCGGCGGTGCGCAGCGCGAGCCGGGACTCCGTCTCCGCCTGGCGCGCCCCGGTGGCCGCCGCCTGGGCGGCGTCGCGGGCGGCGGCCTGCCGGGCGAGGTCGTCCTCCGACCCGGCGGGCTCCGCCTGGGCCACCTCGAGCCGCCGGACGAGGTCGGCCAGCTCGGTCTCGTCGGCGGCGCGGCGAGCCTGGACGGCCTCCACGGCCTGCCGGTGCCGGTCCGCCTCGGTCTGCGCGGCGCGGCGGGCGGCGCCCAGCGTGCCGAGCTGCTCGGCCACCGCGGCCATCGCCGCGTCCGACTCGTGCAGGCGGGCGAGGGTGGCGTCGTGCCGGTCCTGCGCCTGTGCCGCCGCGGCGCGGGCGTCGACGAGCCCGGCCACGCACCGCTCGGCGCGGGCGAGCGCGTCCTGCAGTCCCGCGCGCGCCTCGTCGAGCGCGCCGGTGAGGTGCAGCACGCTCGGCGCCGCGGCCGAGCCGCCGGACGCACGCGTGGCGGTGAGCAGGTCACCGGCGCGGGTCACGACCACCCGGCCGGGCTCCGCGGTGAGGAGCGCGCGGGCCTCGGCGAGGTCCTCCACGACGACGACGTCCGCGAGCAGGGACCGCAGCGCGGAGGCCGCCGGGCCGGAGGCGGTGACGACGTCGAGGACGGCCCGCCCGGACGCCGGCGCGGACGCCACGACAGGGGCGTGGTCCCCGCCGACGACGATCCCGGCCCGGCCCGCGTCGTCGTCGCGCAGGGTGCGGATCGCATCGACGGCCGCGCCGAGGGACTCGACCGCGACGGCGTCGGCGAGCGGCCCGAGCGCGGCGGCGACGGCGGCCTCGTAGCCGGGCTCGACGCCGAGCAGAGCGGCCACGGAGCCGAGCACCCCGTGCTGGTCGCCCGCGAGGAGCGCGCCCGCACCGTCCTTGCGGTCCAGGCTGAGCTCGAGCGCCTCCACCCGCGCCGACCAGGTCGCGCGGTCGGTCTCCGCGGCGGCGGCCTCCGCCTCCAGCGCGGCGACGGCCTCCGTGGCCCGGTCGAGCGCGTCGGCGGCGGCCTCGTGCTCGGCGTCCAGGCCCGCCTCGCCCGCCTCGGCGCCGGTGACCTCCGACTCCAGGGCGGCGAACTCCCCCGCAGCGGCCTCGGCGCGGCGTTCTGCCTCGCCGAGCTGTTCGCGCACCCGCTCGAGCTCGGCGTCCGCGGACTCGACGCGGCTGCGCCGCGTGGCGACCTGCCCGGCGAGGCGGGCCAGGCCCTCGCGGCGGTCCGCCGCGCCGCGCAGCAGCGTGGCCACCTCCCGCTCGGCGTCCGCGGCGGCGCGCTCGGCCTGCGCCCGGGCAGACTCGGCGTCGCCGAGCGCGGCGCGGGCGATCTCCACCTCGCGCGTCAGCTCGGCCTCGGAAGCACGGGCGCGTTCGGCCTGCGCCTCCAGCGCGTCGGGGTCCTGCCCCTGGTGGGCGGGCTCGGCGACCCCGAGCAGGCGGACGCGCTCGTCGGCGAGCGACGCGACGCCGCGCAGCCGCTCCCGCACGGCCACCAGCCCGTGGTACGTGTCGTTGGCGGCGGCCGCCGCCCGGGAGGCGCGGGCCGCGTCCACCTCGGCGCGCGCCAGCCGCGACCGGGCGTCGTCGAGCGCCTCCTGCGTCGCCTCCCGGCGCTCGGCGAGCGCCGCCTCGTCGGCCCGTTCCTGGTCGAGCCGCGCGCCGAGCTGTGCCAGGTCGTCGGCGAGCAGGCGGGCACGGGCGTCGCGCAGGTCCGCCTGCACGACACGTGCCCGGCGCGCGGCCTCCGCCTGCCGGCCGAGCGGCCCGAGCTGACGGCGCAGCTCGGTGGTGAGGTCGGTGAGGCGGGCCAGGTTGCCCTGCATCGCCTCCAGCTTGCGCAGCGCCTTCTCCTTGCGCTTGCGGTGCTTGAGGACCCCGGCGGCCTCCTCGACGAACCCGCGCCGGTCCTCCGGGGTGGCGCGCAGGACGGCGTCGAGCTGCCCCTGACCCACCACGACGTGCATCTCCCGGCCGATGCCGGAGTCGCTGAGGAGCTCCTGGATGTCGAGCAGGCGGCAGCCGCTGCCGTTGATCGCGTACTCCGACCCGCCGCTGCGGAACAGGGTGCGCGAGATCGTGACCTCGGTGTACTCGATCGGGAGGGCGCCGTCGGTGTTGTCGATGGTGAGCGCGACCTCGGCCCGGCCGAGCGGGGGGCGACCCGACGTCCCGGCGAAGATGACGTCCTCCATCTTGCCGCCGCGCAGCGACTTGGCGCCCTGCTCCCCCATCACCCACGACAGGGCGTCGACGACGTTCGACTTGCCCGAGCCGTTGGGGCCCACCACGCACGTGATGCCCGGCTCGAAGCTCAGCGTCGTCGCCGAGGCGAACGACTTGAAGCCCCGGAGCGTGAGCGTCTTGAGGTGCACCCGCCGAGCGTAGCCGCCGCGGGCCGCGGTTCCGCGCAGGCGGGCCGGTGTTCCGGGAACGGCGAGGGCGGGGCCCCGGCGTCGCCGACCGCTGCGGGTCGACGACCGGGACCCCGCCCAGGTCGACGGTCGGTCAGGCGGCGGTCTGCGGGAACCACAGGCCGATCTCGCGCGCGGCCGACTCGGGCGAGTCCGACCCGTGCACGAGGTTCTGCTGGACCTTGAGGCCCCAGTCGCGGCCGAGGTCGCCGCGGATGGTGCCGGGCGCGGCGGCGGTCGGGTCGGTCGCGCCCGCGAGGGAGCGGAACCCCGCGATGACGCCCTGGCCCTCGGCCACGACCGCCAGGACGGGCCCGGAGAGCATGAACTCCACGAGGGGCGCGTAGAACGGCTTGCCCTCGTGCTCGGCGTAGTGCTGCGCGAGCAGCTCGGGGGTCGCGTGCTTCAGCTCGACGGCCGCGAGCGTGTAGCCCTTGGCCTCGATGCGCCGCAGGATCTCGCCGGACAGGCCCCGGCGGACGCCGTCGGGCTTGACGAGGACGAGCGTGCACTCGACGGTGACGGTGGTCGGTTCGGTCATGCGGACCACCCTATCGGCGCACCGGTGCCCGGCCGGACCCGGGCCGGCCCGCGAACGGGTCGGACGGGCGGCCTCAGGCGTTGGGCGCGGTCTCCGGGTGCTGCGCGTCGTAGGCGGCCCGCTCGGCGTCGACCCGTCCGCCGAGCCGCAGCGCGACGAACCACATGACGACGAAGACGCCCCCGACGAGGTACATCATCGGCAGCAGCAGCCCCAGCGCCAGGACGGGCACCTGAACCACCGACCCGGCGACGTAGCCGCCGGGTCGGGTGACCATCCGGGACAGGACGAGCAGGACGACGAACAGCACGCCGGTGACGGTCCACATCGCGGCCGTCGAGTCGAGGACGAGCAGGCCCTTCTCGAACACCGAGTCGCGCAGCCCGTACAGGGCCAGCGCGGCGAACGCCACGACGAACGCCTCCAGCTGGAGGACCATCGACGCGAACTGCGGCTTGGCGGCCTTGCGCGGGACGATCGTGTCCCCGGGGGCCGGGCGGTCGTCCTTCTTCCTGCTGCTCACCGCTCCAGGATATCCGCCGTCGGGCGTGCTCCCGGAGTGCCGGTGGCGTCCGAGGTGTCCTCGGCGCGGACGGCACCGGGCAGGTCCGCCTCGTCGGTGACGGCCTCGCCGCGCGCGACCATCCCGGCGACGTCGGACAGCTTGATGACGGGCAGGAAGAACGCCAGGACCAGGCCGACGAGCACGAGCGGGACCAGATACCAGAACGACGGCGCGAGGGCGTCGGCGTAGGCGTCGATGACGCCGGTGCGCAGCGGCTCGGGCAGCGCCTGGACCAGGGCCGGGGTGAGCATCGACTCCTCGCCGCCGCCCGCACCGGCGGGTGCGCCGGCGAAGACCGAGTCGAGGCTCTCGGTGAGGCGGGTGGTGAAGATCGTGGTGAACAGGGCGGTGCCGACCGCCGCGCCGATCTCGCGGAAGAAGTTGTTGGCGCTGGTCGCGGTGCCGAGCTCGTGCGGGTCGACGGCGTTCTGGACGGCCAGCACGATGATCTGCATGACCAGGCCCATGCCGGCGCCGAGCGTGAAGATCATCAGCCCGAAGGTCCACATGGACATGTCGCCGGACAGGGTGGTCAGCCACACCATGGCGAGCGCGACCACGCTCAGGCCCACGATCGGGTAGGCCTTGTAGCGGCCGCTCTTGGAGACCGCGATGCCCGAGACGATGGAGGTGAGCATGACGCCCGCCATCATCGGCAGCATCAGCCAGCCGGACTCCGTGACCCCGGCGCCCGTCGACATCTGCAGGAACGTGGGGATCATCGCCATCGCGGAGAACATGCCCATGCCGAGCACGAGGCCGATGAGCGTGGTGATCGTGAAGGTGCGGTTCTTGAACAGCCGCAGCGGGATGAGCGGCTCGGCGGCACGGTTCTCGACGACGACGAACGTCGCGACGGCGGCGAGGGTGGCCACGACGGCGCCCGTCAGGCGCCAGTCGGACCAGTCGTAGCCGCCGGTGACGATGGACTCCCAGCTCGTGACGAGCACGATGCCGGTGGTCGCGACGGCCATCGAGACGATGCCGCCCCAGTCGACCGGGCGCGACGAGCGGTGCGACGGCAGCTTGAGGGTGATCCAGGCGACGGCGAACGCCGCGATGCCGATCGGGATGTTCAGCCAGAAGGCCCAGCGCCAGCCCGGGCCCTCGGTGAGCCAGCCGCCCAGGAGCGGGCCGAGCACCGCGGAGACGCCGAACAGCGCGCCGAGGGGGCCCATGTACTTGCCGCGCTCGGAGGCGGGCACGATGTCGGCGATGATCGACTGCGACAGGATCATCAGCCCGCCGCCGCCGAGGCCCTGCACGGCCCGCCAGACGACCAGCGCGCCCATGGAGTCGGCGAACCCGGCGCCCGCGGAGGCGATCGTGAACAGCCCGATGGCCACGAGGAAGGGCCAGCGGCGCCCGTAGAGGTCGCCGAACTTGCCGTACAGCGGCATGGCGATCGCCACGGCCAGGATGTAGGCCGTGATGACCCAGCCCTGGTGCGAGACGCCGTGGAGCTCGCCGACGATCGTGGGCATCGCGGTGCCGACGATCGTCTGGTCGAGCGAGGACAGGAACATCGACGCCAGCAGGGCGCCGAAGATCAACCAGATCGTGCGCTGGTTCAGCACCACCAGCGGCTTGTCGGGTGCGGTCGGGGCGGGGTGGCTCATGGGTACCTCGGGTCGTGGCGCGCGGGCGCCGGTCGGGGCGGGGTCGGGCGGGTGGTGCGGGGCGGGCTCCGGTCAGGGGGCGAAGACGGCGCCGAGCTGGTCCAGCACGGACCGGACGTGGTCGCCGACGTCGCCGGTGCGGCCGTCGCGGTCCCAGTCGTCCATCGCGGCGCGGGCCACGAAGAAGACGACCATGGTGCAGGTGTCGGCCGACGCCGGGAGCGGGACGACGCCGGAGCGCCGTTCGAAGAGCGCGACGACCTGGGACTTGTGCCGCTCGAACCAGGCGAAGTGCCGCCCGAGCAGGCGGGGCTCGCGCTGGAGGATCTCGAGGGTCTGGGCGGCGGCGTCCGGGCCGTGGCCGACGAGGGCGTCGAGGAGCCCCCGCACGAGCGGGTCGAGGTCGGTGAGCAGGCGGCCGGTGGGGCCGCCGCCGACGAAGGTCTCGCGCACGTGCGTGTCGAGGTCGAACGAGCCCTGGCCGAGCACGGCGTCGTCCTTGGACTCGTAGTAGTTGAAGAAGGTGCGCGGCGAGATGCCGGCCTCGGTGGCGATGTCCTCGACCGTCACCGCGTCGAGGCCGCGGTCGAGCACGAGCCGCTGGGCGGCCTCGACGATGGCCTCGGCGCGGGCGCGCTTCTTGCGCTCGCGCAGTCCGGTGGGGTCGGGGGTCACCCGGATATTCTGCACGCGCTGCAACTTTGCAGTCAATGCAGAAAGTGTGACGTGCGTCAGACCTCGCCGAACCCGCCCTCGATGAGCCCCGTCACCAGCGCGACCGCCGCCTCGGCACCCGGACCGCGCGCCGCCACCCGCACCACCTGGCCCTCCGTGGTGCCCAGCGACATGAGCTGCAGCACGCTCGAGGCGTCCGCACCGTCGATCGTCACCGTCGCCCCCAGGCCTGCCGTCGACCGCGCCACCACGGCCGCCGGACGCGCGTGCAGCCCCAGCGCGTTGCGGATCCGGACGTGCGCCACGACGTCGTCGCCCCCGCCCGCCGGGGCCGGACGCCCGACCACCTCACCCTGCACCGTCGTCGCGGCCACCGCCGGCGAGTCCGTGCCCTCCGCCTCGACGAGCTCCAGCACCGGACCTCCGCCGATCGACCGGACCGCACCCGCCGCCGCCTCCGCGACCCCCTCGAGGTCCGCGCCCTGCTGAGCCGTCACCGCGGCGGCCACCGCACCCTCGACGAACGGCGCCGAGACCAGCCGCGCCCGGCGGGGCAGGTCCGGGTCCAGCTCGAACGCGCTCTCGACCGTCAGCACCGCCGACCCCAGGTCCGCCAGCACCACGACCGCGTCGACCTCCTCCAGCGCGGCCGCGAGCACCGCCACCACCCGGTCGAAGGACGTGCCCAGCCCGCCGTCGGGGCCACCCGCGGCGGGACGCACGACGACGTCCGGCGCCATCTGCGCCGCCAGCTCCGCCGTGCCCTCCGCGAGCCGCACCGAGTGCGACACCAGCACCAGCCCGACCCTCACGAGGCGTCGGCCGCCTGCGCCGCCTCGACCGCCGCGGCCAGGACCAGCGCCGTCGAGCAGGCCCCGGGGTCCTGCGTCCCCGCGCTCCGCTCCCCCAGGTACGACGCCCGGCCCTTCGTGGCCGTCATCGGGATCGTCGCGAGCGCCCCCGCCGCGGCGCCGTCGGCCGCCGCCCGCAGCACCGCGAGCGCGTCGCCCGCGGTCACCACCGGACCTGCGGCCTCGACCGCGGCGTGCCATGCGTCGACCATCGTCTTGTTCCCCGGCACCGCGTGCCCGCGCGACGCGATGCCCTCACCCGCGGCCTCCACGAGCGCCAGCACCCCGGCGGCGTCCAGCACCGGGCGGTCCGTCACGCGCGAGGCGTGCAGGAACGCCGTGCCGTACAGGGGACCCGCCGCGCCGCCGACGGTCGACATGAGCGTCGTGGCCACCAGCTGCAGCACCTGCCCCACCGTCGCGAGCCGCGTCCCGTCCGGGCCGTCGAGCCGCGCCACGACGGCCGTGAACCCGCGGTCCAGGTTGACGCCGTGGTCGCCGTCGCCGATGAGCCGGTCGAGCTCGGTGAGCTCGTCGCGGTGCGTGCGCACGTCCGCGGCCGCGCACCGCACCCAGCGCACGGCCCAGTCGGCGTCGAGCGCCGTCACCATGTGAGCGCCGGGGTCCGTACCGGCGCGTCCCACAGGGCGGTGAGCTCGTCGTCCAGCACGGCCACGGTCACCGACGCCCCCTGCATCTCCAGGGAGGTCACGTACGAGCCGACGAGCGAACGCACCACCCGCACGCCGCGCGCCTCGACGACCTCCCGGGCGCGGGCGTACGTGCCGTACAGCTCGCTGAGAGGCGTGCCACCCATCCCGTTGACGAACAGCAGCACCTGCTCCCCGCCCGCCGGCGCGAGGTCGTCGAGCACCGCGTCGACCAGGCGCGTCGCGATGTCGCGCGCCCCGCCCGCCGGGATGCGGTGCCGCCCGGGCTCGCCGTGGATGCCGATGCCGATCTCGACCTCGTCGTCCGGCAGGTCGAAGCTCGGGCGTCCGACGTGCGGGACGGTGCACGCGCTCAGCGCGACGCCCATCGTGCGCACCCGCCCCACGGCCCGCCGCGCGAGGCCCGCGACCGCCTCGAGCGAGTCGCCGCGGGCCGCCGCGGCCCCGGCGACCTTCTCGACGAACAGCGTGCCCGCGACGCCGCGCCGACCCGCCGTGTACATCGAGTCCTCCACGGCGACGTCGTCGTTGACCAGCACGCTCGCGACCTCGACGCCGTCGAGCTGGGCGAGCTCGACGGCGGTCTCGAAGTTCAGGACGTCGCCGGTGTAGTTCTTCACGATCGCGAGCACGCCCGCGCCGCCGTCGGCGGCCTTGAGGGCGGCCGCGACCTGGTCGGCGGTCGGCGACGTGAACACCGCGCCGGGCACCGCGGCGTCGAGCATGCCCGACCCCACGAACCCGGTGTGCAGCGGCTCGTGCCCCGAGCCGCCGCCGCTGACCACGCCCACGTGGCCCGGCGGCGTCCCGCCGGCGCGCTGCACGTAGGTCGGCTCGTGGTGCACCGTCAGCAGGTCCGGGTGCGCCGCCGCGAGCCCCTGCAACGCGTCGGTCACCGCCTCGGCAGGGTCGTCCAGCAGCTTCTTCATCGCCCAGCACCCCTCTCGGATCGTCCTCGACCATCCAACACCCGTCACGCCCCGCACGCAGCACCCGGCCGGGTGCAGCGGCCGGTCAGGGGCGGCCGAGCAGCAGCCGGGCGTCGGCCACGGTGACGACCGACCCGGTGACCACGACCCCGGTCCCCGTCCCGACGCCCACGACGTCGTCGGCCTCGACGAGGTCGGTGGCGACCTGGAGCGCCTCGTCGAGCCGTTCGGCGACGTGCACGCGGTCCTCGCCGAACACGTCGCGCGCGACCTCGGCGACGTCGAGCGGGTCGGCGGAGCGCGGCGACGACGACCGCGTGATCACGACGTGCGCGAAGGCGGGCTCGAGCTCGGCGAGCAGACCCTCGGCGTCCTTGTCGGCCATGAGCCCGACGACGCCGACGACGGTGCGCAGCGTGAACGCCTCCTCGAGGGCCGCCACGAGCGCGCGGGCGCCGTGCGGGTTGTGCGCGACGTCCACGAGCACGGTCGGGCTGGACCGCACCAGCTCGAGACGGCCCGGCACGGACACGTCGGCGAACGCCGTCTCCACGACCGCCCCGTCGAGCGCGCGCCCGCCGAGGAGCTGCTCGACGGCGGCCAGGGCGAGCAGCGCGTTGTGCGCCTGGTGCTCCCCGTGCAGCGGCACGAACACCTCGGTGTAGGTGGCCGCGGGGGTGCGCAGGGCGACGAGCTGACCGCCGACGGCGACGCGCCGGTCGACCACGGCGAGCTCGTCGTCCTCGGTGAGGATCCGCGCCCCGACCCGGGCGACCTGCTCGCGCAGGACCTCGGTGACCTCGGGGAGCTGGACGGCCGACACGGCGGTGGCGCCCGGCTTGATGATGCCCGCCTTGACCTCGGCGATCTCCGCCGGCGTGGAGCCGAGCCACCGCTCGTGGTCGACGCTGACCGGCGTGATCACGGCGACCTCGCCGTCCGCGGTGTTGGTGCAGTCCCAGGAGCCGCCCATGCCGACCTCGACCACGGCGACGTCGACGGGGGTGTCCGCGAACGCGGCGAACGCCATCGCGGTGAGCACCTCGAAGAAGTGCAGCCGGGACCTGCCCGCCGCCTCCAGCTCGGCGTCGACGATCTGCACGTACGGGTAGACGTCGTGCCACACCTCGACGAACCGGGCCGCGCTCAGGGGCTCGCCGTCCACGCAGATGCGCTCGGTGACGCTCGTCAGGTGCGGCGAGGTGAACAGGCCGGTGCGCAGCCCGTGCTCGCGCACCAGGCGCTCCGTCATGCGGGCCGTCGAGGTCTTGCCGTTGGTGCCCGTGAGGTGCACGACCCGGAACGCGTGCTGCGGGTCGCCGAGCATCTCGAGCAGCCGGCCGACCCGGTCGTCGATCGTCGGTGCGACGTCGTGCTCCGGCGCCCGGGAGACGATGTGCTCGTAGATGCGTTCCAGGTCGGCGCGGGCCGCGGCATCCTCGGCCGCGTCGCGCGCCGCGTTCCGCTCGGCCGCGCGGGCCTTCGCGTCCTTGCCGCTCATGCGTCCTCCTTCGCGACCCGGACGACGCGCTCGGCGCCGTCCGTGCCGGTGACGGTCAGGGTGGTGGCGAGCGTCTCGCTCGTGACCAGGCCACGGTGCGCCTCGACGTCGGCGACGTGCGCGGCCGGGACGTCGAGCTCCAGCGCGATCCGGTCGCTCACCTCCAGGCCGGCGGCCTTGCGGGCGTCCTGGACGTCGCGGACGACGTCGCGGGCGTACCCCTCGGCGCGCAGGGCGTCGTCGAGCGCCAGGTCGAGGACGACGAACCCACCGCCGGGCAGCACGCTCGCGGCGACCTCTCCCCCGCCGGCCTGCTCGCCGACGACCGTGGTGAGGTCGTACTCGGACTCCAGCATCACGACCGGGCCGTCGTCCGTGGCGACCACGACGGCGCCCTGGTCGTCGCGCGACCACGCACCGGCCTTGGCCGCGCGGATGACGGCCTGGACGCCCCTGCCGAGGCGCGGGCCTGCGGCGCGGGCGTTGACGGCGAGCCGCTCGGTGATGCCGAACCGCTCGGACGCCGCGGCGTCCGCGGTCACCAGGTCGACCGCCTTGACGTTGAGCTCGCCCGTGAGCAGCCCGACGTAGTCGGCGAGCGCCGCCGGGTCCGGCACGGCGACCGTGAGGCGGGCGAGGGGCTGGCGCACCCGCAGCTGGTGCGCCTTGCGCAGGGCGAGCGTCGTGGAGACCACGGCGCGGACCTCGTCCATGGCGGCGACGAGCTCGTCGTCGGGCACCAGCGCGGGCTCGACCGCGCCGTCCGCGGCGGGCCAGTCGGCGAGGTGCACGGACCGACCGCCGGTGAGGCCGCGCCAGATCTCCTCGGCGAGCAGCGGGGCGAGCGGGGCCATCACCCGGGTCAGCGTCTCCAGGGCCGTGCACAGGGTGTCGAACGCGTCGGCGTCCTCCTCCCAGAACCGGTCCCGCTGGGTGCGCACGTACCAGTTGGTGAGGACGTCGAGGTGCTCGCGGACGCTCTCGCAGGCACCCGCGATGTCGTAGGCGTCGAGCTGGGCGGTGACCGTGCCGACCAGGTCGTGGGTGCGGGCGAGCAGGTAGCGGTCGAGGGCCGGGAGGTCCGGCACCCGCTCCGCGGTGACGGGCCCCGCCGTGCGGCCGCGCCCGGCGTCGGCGCTGTTCGCGTACAGGGTGAAGAAGTAGTAGGTGCTCCACAGGGGCAGCAGCACCTGGCGGACGGCGTCACGGATGCCGTCCTCGGTGACCACGAGGTTGCCGCCGCGCAGGATCGGGCTGGCCATGAGGAACCAGCGCATGGCGTCGGAGCCGTCGCGGTCGAACACCTCGTTGACGTCCGGGTAGTTGCGCAGCGACTTGCTCATCTTGCGGCCGTCGGAACCCAGCACGATGCCGTGCGAGATCGCGGAGCGGAACGCGGGCCGGTCGAACAGGGCCGT
Organism: Isoptericola dokdonensis DS-3; assembly: GCF_001636295.1. Classification (NCBI taxonomy): domain Bacteria; kingdom Bacillati; phylum Actinomycetota; class Actinomycetes; order Micrococcales; family Promicromonosporaceae; genus Isoptericola; species Isoptericola dokdonensis. The sequence goes on from NZ_CP014209.1 coordinate 1,150,278, forward strand.
GGCGAGCACGTGCAGTGTGTAGAACCAGCCGCGGGTCTGGCCGATGTACTCGACGATGAAGTCGCCCGGGTAGTGGTGCTCGAACCAGTCGGCGTTCTCGAACGGGTAGTGCACCTGGGCGTACGGCATGGAGCCGGAGTCGACCCACACGTCCATGACGTCCTCGACGCGGCGCATGGTGGACGCGCCGGTCGGGTCGTCGGGGTTGGGGCGCGTGAGGTCGTCGACGAAGGGCCGGTGCAGGTTCGGCTGCCCGTCCTGGCCGAGCGGCAGCCGCCCGAAGTCGCGCTCGATCTCCGCGAGCGAGCCGTAGACGTCGATGCGCGGGTAGGCCGGGTCGTCGGACTTCCACACGGGCACGGGCGAACCCCAGAACCGGTTGCGCGTGATCGACCAGTCGCGGGCGCCCGCCAGCCACTTGCCGAACTGGCCGTCCTGGATGTGCTCGGGCGTCCAGGAGATCTCCTGGTTGAGCTCGAGCATCCGGTCCTTGATCTTCGTGACCTCGACGAACCAGGAGGAGACGCCCATGTACATCAGCGGCTGCCGGCAGCGCCAGCAGTGCGGGTACGAGTGGTCGTAGGACTCGCGGCGCAGCAGCACCGTGCCGGGCGTGACGGAGCCGGCGTCGGCCTCGCCGCGGGTGGCGGCCTTGAGGTGGTCGATGATCGGCGCGTTCGCGTCGAACACCTGCAGGCCCGCGTACTCGTCGACCGGGTGGACGAACGTGCCGTCCGCCTTCACCGGCATCACCGACGCGACGCCCTCGCGGTCGCAGACGACCTTGTCGTCCTCGCCGAACGCGCCGGCCGAGTGGACCAGGCCGGTGCCGTCGGTCGTCGTGACGAAGTCGGCCTCGACGACGCGGTGGGCGCGCTCGTGACCCGCGTAGTAGGAGAACGGCGGGCGGTAGGTGGTGCCGAGCATCTCGGCACCGGTGAGGCGCGCCACGACGCGCGGTTCCTCGGCGCCGTCGTCGGTGAGCTCGCGGGCGAAGGCCGCGACCCGGGCCTCGGCGAGCACGTAGCGCTGCGCCTGCCCGGTGTACGCCGACTCCACGACGACGTAGTCGATGTCCGCGCCCACCATGACGAGCAGGTTGGACGGCAGCGTCCAGGGGGTGGTCGTCCAGACCAGCAGCTTGTCGCCGGGGAGCAGCGCCCCGCCCGCGGGGGCGTCGAGGACGTCGAGGCCCACCGTGACGGCCGGGTCCTGACGGTTCTGGTAGACGTCGTCGTCCATGCGCAGCTCGTGGGTGGACAGCGGCGTCTGGTCGTTCCAGCAGTACGGCAGCACGCGGTAGTCCTCGTAGACGAGGCCCTTGTCGTACAGCTCCTTGAAGCCCCACAGCACCGACTCCATGTAGGAGGTGTCGAGGGTCTTGTAGTCGTGGTCGAAGTCGACCCAGCGCGCCTGGCGGGTCACGTAGTCGCGCCACTGCGAGGTGTACCGCAGCACCGAGGCGCGGCAGGCGTCGTTGAACTTCTCGATGCCGAGCTCGACGATCTCGTCCTTGGTCTTGATGCCGAGCTGGCTCATGGCCTCGAGCTCGGCGGGCAGGCCGTGCGTGTCCCACCCGAACCGCCGCTCCACCCGCTTGCCGCGCATCGTCTGGTAGCGCGGCACGACGTCCTTGGCGTAGCCGGTGAGGAGGTGGCCGTAGTGCGGCAGCCCGTTGGCGAACGGCGGGCCGTCGTAGAAGACGAACTCGTTGGAGCCGTTCTCGCCCGCGGGGTTCTTGTCCACCGAGGCGCGGAACGTGTCGTCGGCCTCCCAGTAGGCCAGCACGTCGCGCTCGATGTCCGGCAGGCGCGGGGACGCCGGGACGCCGGCGATGCCGAAGGCCGCGCCGGGGGCGCCGGTGGGCTCGGTCGAACGGTGCAGCGGGTAGGCCATGGGTGGGCTCCTGAACGGGCGGTCGGGCGGTGGTACGGGTCGGTCCTGCCGTGCGAGGACGACGCCGCCGCCCCTCGGGGACGGCGGTACCGCGGTACCACCCCGCTTGCGGGTGCCAGGACCTGCCTGGGACCCACCGCTCGTTCACGGCTGTGACGGGCCTGCCCGTCCGGTTCTACTGAGCCGCACCAGGGTGCGGCCGTTCTTCCGGAGGCTCGCCGGTGATGGCCGGGTCGACGCCTGTGCGCACCATCGTAGCCCTCCGACCCGGCGGGCGCGGGACCGGCCCGTCGCCCCGCCGGAGCACGGCTGGGCTAGGTTCGGCGGGTGGCAGCGCACTCCCCCGACCCGGCACCCGCCGTCGAGGTCGTCGACCCCGTCCAGCGACGCACGCTGGTCGTGCTCGTCGCCGCGCAGGTGCTGTCCGGGGCCGGGCTGGCCGCCGGGATCACCGTCGGCGCCCTGCTGGCCGCCGAGATGCTCGGGTCCGCGGGGCTCGCGGGGCTCCCCGCCGCCCTGTTCACCTTCGGGTCGGCGTCCGCGGCGCTGGTGGTGGGTCGGCTGTCCCAGCGGTGGGGACGGCGGGTCGGGCTGGCCGCCGGGTACCTCGTCGGCGCGGGCGGCGCGGTGCTCGTGGTGCTCGCCGCGACCCTCGACGACGTCGTGCTGCTGTTCGTCGCGTTCACCGTCTACGGGGCCGGGACCGCCACCAACCTCCAGGCCCGGTACGCGGGCGCCGACCTCGCCGCGCCGGCCCACCGCGGCCGCGCCGTGAGCACGGTGCTCGTCGCGACCACGCTCGGCGCGGTCGCCGGGCCCAACCTCGTGGGGGTGACGGGCGACCTCGCGACCGGCTGGGGGCTGCCGGCGCTGGCGGGCCCCTTCCTCCTCGCGGCGGCGGCCTACGGCGGTGCGGGTCTCGTGCTGGCCGCGTTCCTGCGGCCCGACCCGCTGCTGCTGGCCCGTGCCCGCGCGGCCGACGACGCGGCCGCCGACGCCGCAGGCGCCCCCGACCGCGCGCCGGGCACCCCCGCGGCCCCGGAGGCCACCGGCGACGCGGGCGACGCGCAGGTGCGCCGCGTGGTGCTGCTCGCGGGGACCGTCATGGTGCTCACCCAGGGCGTCATGGTCGCGATCATGACGATGACCCCGGTCCACATGACCCACCACGGGCACGCCGTCGCGACCGCCGGGCTCGTCATCGCCGTGCACGTCGGGATGATGTACCTGCCCTCACCGCTGTCCGGCCGGCTCGTGGACCGGCGCGGGCCGCGGTTCGTCGCCGTCCTCGCCGCCACGGTGCTGCTGGCCGCCGGGATCGTGTCCGCCGTCGTCCCGCCGTCGTCGGTGGTCGGGCTGGCCGTCGGCCTCGGGCTGCTGGGCCTCGGCTGGAGCCTGGGGCTCGTGGCCGGCACCGCGCTGCTCACCACCGCCGTGCCCCTGGAACGACGTGCCCGCACCCAGGGGTCGGTCGACCTCGCCGTCGCCCTCGCCGGGGCCGCCGGCGGCATCGGCTCCGGGTTCGTCGTCGCGGGGTCGAGCTACGCGACGCTCGCCCTCGTCGGCGGCGTGCTCGGCCTGGCGATCCTGCCGGTCGTCGCGCTCGACGCGCGGCGCCGCGACTGAACCGCCCGACGTCGACGGGCGCCCCGGTACGGTGCCGTCATGACCGTCCCCGAAGCGCTCCTCGCGTTCGCCCTCGTCGCCGGGCTCCTCACCGTCGTGCCCGGCCTCGACACGGCGCTCGTGCTGCGCAGCACCGTGACCCGGTCCCGGGCGCACGGGTTCGCCGCGCTGGCCGGCATCCAGGTGGGCACGCTCGTGTGGGGCGTCGCCGCCGCGGCCGGGGCGGCCGCCCTGCTGGCCGCGAGCCAGACGGCCTACCGCGTCCTCACCGTCGTCGGCGCCGCATACCTGGTGTGGCTCGGCGGAACCATGCTGTGGTCGTCGTTCCGCCGTCCGGCCGGCCCGAGCCCCGACGAGCTCCCGGTGATCTCCGGCGGGCACGGGCGCGACCTGGGAACCGGACTGGTGACGAACCTCCTCAACCCCAAGGTCGGGGTGTTCTACGTCGCGACCATCCCCCAGTTCGTGCCCGACGGCGTCAACCCGCTCGCGATGGGCGCGCTGCTCGCGCTCGTGCACTGCGCGCTCGGGACGGCCTGGCTGACCGGCGTCGTCCTCGCGGCCGGGTCGCTCGGCCCGCGGCTGCGCCGCGCGTCGGCCACCCGCTGGATCGACCGCGTCACGGGCGGGGTGCTCGTCGCCCTCGGCGCCCGGCTGGCCGTCACCGCGCGCGTCTGACGTCCCGGTCCTCGACGCGCGGCGCCGCGACCGGCCGGCTCAACCGACCGACACCTCGACGGTGTGCCACCCCGTCGCACCGTCGGGGGCGGGGGGCGCCTCGTCGGCGGTCTGCACCTGACCGTCGGCGTCCGTGGCCCGCACCGCGACGGTGTGGTCACCGGCGGCGGCGTCCCACGTGTACCGCCACTGCCGCCACGTGTCCGGGCCGACGGTGTCGGCGAGCTCGGCGGCCTGCCACGGCCCGCCGTCGACGCTCACCTCGACCGCCTCGACGCCGGTGTGCTGCGCCCAGGCCACCCCCGCCACGACGACCTCCCCCGCCGTGAGGTCCGCACCCGGGCGCGGCACGTCGATCCGGGACTGCAGCTTGACGGGCCCCAGCGCCGACCAGCCGCGCGGCGTCCAGTAGCCCTCGTCGTCGGCGAACCGCGTCACCTTGAGCTCGGTCACCCACTTGGTGGCCGACACGTACCCGTACAGGCCCGGCACGACGAGCCGGGCGGGGAAGCCGTGCTGCTCGGGCAGCGGCTCGCCGTTCATGCCGATCGCGAGCAGGCACTCGCGGTCCGGGTCGGTGAGCACCTCCAGCGGCGTCCCCGCGGTGAAGCCGTCCACCGACGTCGACAGCACCATGTCCGCCCCGGCCTGCGGGCGGGCGCGCGCCAGGAGCTCGCGCAGGGGGTGGCCGAGCCACAGCGCGTTGCCGATCAGGTCACCGCCCACCCCGTTCGAGACGCAGGCGAGGGTGAGGTGGTGCTCGGTCATCGGCAGGGCCAGCACGTCGTCCCACGTGAGCTCGAACGGCTCGTCCACCAGCCCGGTGACGCGCAGCGTCCACGTCGCCGGGTCCACCTGCGGGACCCGCAGGGCCGTGTCGATGCGGTAGAAGTCGTCGTTGGGCGTGACGTAGGGGGCGACGTCGGCGATCCCGAGGTCGGCCCCCGCCGGCACCGCCGGGGCGGGCGTGGACGGCGACGGCAGGCGGATCGCGTCGCGGACGACCTGCACCGCACGGCTGCCCGCGGACGCCGCCCGCGCCGCCACCAGGGCGACGACCGCCCCGGCAGCCGTCGCGCCCGTCCAGGTGAGGAACGTGCGGCGGGAGGCGCCGTCGGCCACGTGCCCCGGATCGCCCGTCACGACGTCGCCCGGCAGCCCGGTCGCGACGGCAGCCGACGCCGTGCCGGGCACGCGCGCGACGAGCGCCCGCAGCAGGACCACGCCGACACCGACGCCCAGCACCGCGGGCAGCGCCCACACCGGCGTCGCGCCCGGACGGGTCGCCGCGACCACGCCGAGCGCCAGACCCACGACCGCCAGGAGCACGCCCCCGGACGGCGGACGTCGTCGCTCCAGCACCCCCGCGAGCGCCGCGCCCGCGGCCAGCACGACGCCCATGGACAGCAGCAGCACGAGCTTGTCGTTGGTGCCGAACCACTCCACCGCGAAGTCCTTCAACCACGGCGGCACGCTGTCCACGACGACGCCGCCGAGCGCCAGCACGGGCGAGGACGCCGGGTCGATCAGCGCCGCGACCAGCTCGGCGAGCGCCAGGCCCGCCCCGGCGGCGACCACCCCGGCGAGCGCCGCCGCCCCGTCGCCTCGTCGTCGTCCACCGCTGCCGTCGCCCCCGCGCCCGCTCATGTGCCCACCTTGCCACCACGGGCGGCGGTTGCCGAGCCCCGGCGGCGCCGTGGCGCGGAGACCGCCGGCACCGCGGCGGCGGGTACTAGGCTGGAGGTTCGCGGACCACGGGCACCGGTGACTCGCCCGTCGGTGCGGCCCTCCGCTCTGGGTCGCAGGTCCCTGCGGCGCGAGATGACGCGCCTGCCCTGACCGAACCCTGCTCGAGGGAGCCTCCGTCCGTGCGCCTGGCACACCACCGTCCTGTCGTCGTCCCCGCGTCCGGGTCGACCCCGCCCCCGTCCGTCCTGCGTCCCGTCCGTCGCGCGGCCGCGCCGCTGGCCGGCGTCGTCGGCGCGACCCTGCTGCTCGGCGCGTGCTCCGCACCCGACGAGCCCGGCCCGACGACGCAGGAGACCACCGAGGGCGGCGCTTCCGCCTCCGCGACGACGTACCCCCTCACGCTCGACAACTGCGGCACCGAGGTCACGTTCGACGCGGCGCCGCAGCGCGTCGTCACCGTGAAGTCGTCGACCGCCGAGACGATGCTCGCCCTCGGCGTGGGCGACCGGATCGTCGGGGCCGCGTTCCTCGACGGCCCCGTGCCCGACGACCTCGCCGACGCCGCGGCCGGGACCGCCGTCGCCGAACCGCTCAGCGACCAGGTGCCCGGCACCGAGGCCGTCCTCGCCCTGGAGCCGGACCTCGTGTACGCCGGCTGGGAGTCGAACGTGTCCGCCGACGGCGCGGGTGAGCGCGACACCCTGCACTCCCTCGGGGTGGACACGTACGTGTCCCCGGCCGCGTGCAAGGACCCGGCGTACATGCCGGACCCGCTGACGTTCGACGAGGTCTTCGCGGAGATCACCGAGGCCGGGCAGGTCTTCGACGTCAACGAGGCCGCCGCCGACCTCGTCGCGGAGCAGCGGGCCGAGCTCGACGCCGTCGTCCCCGACGACCGCGGCCTCGACGCCCTGTGGTACTCCTCGGGCACCGACATCCCGTACGTCGGCGCGGGCATCGGCGCGCCCGCGATGATCATGGACGCCGTCGGCCTGGACAACGTCGCCGGGGACGTCCAGGACACGTGGACGTCGCTCGGCTGGGAGAGCGTCGTCGAGGCGGACCCGGACGTCGTCGTGCTCGTCGACGCCGCCTGGAACACCGCGGAGAGCAAGATCGAGGCCCTGGAGGCGAACCCCGCCACGGCGACGCTCACCGCCGTCCAGGAGGGCCGCTACCTGACGGTGCCCTTCCCGGCGAGCGAGGCGGGCGTGCGCAACGTGGACGCCGTCGTCGACCTCGCCGCCCAGCTGGCCGCCCTGGAGATCGATGGCTGAGACCACCCTCCCGGCGACCCGCGCACCCCTGACGCGCGGGCGGCTCGCCACGTGGGTCGCCGCCACGGCGGCGGTGCTGGCGGCGAGCGTCGTCGTCGCCGTGACGATCGGGCCCGCAGGTCTGACCCCGTCGGACGTCGGCCAGGTCGTCGCCACGCGCCTGGGCCTGGGCGACCTGCTGAGCCTGGCGGCGCCCGACCGGCTCGACGACGGCATCGTGTGGCAGCTCCGGCTGCCGCGCGTGCTCACCGCGGCGGCCGTCGGCGCCGGGCTCGCGGTGTGCGGCGTCGTCATGCAGTCGCTCCTGCGCAACCCGCTGGCCGACCCTTACCTGCTGGGGCTCAGCTCGGGCGCGTCGCTGGGGGCCGTGTGCGTGCTGGTCCTCGGCTGGCTCGCGGTGCTGCCCGTCGCGGCGTTCGTCGGCGCGGCCGCGGCGCTGGTGGCCACCCTCGTGCTGGCGACGTCGGCCGGGCGGGGCGAGCTCTCCCCCGCCCGGACCGTGCTGGCCGGGCTCGCCGTGTCCCAGCTCGCCGCCGCGGCCACCAGCTTCGTCATCTTCTGGTCCGCGCAGGGCGACCAGTACCGCGAGATCCTCGCGTGGATGCTCGGGTCGGTCGCCGGGGCCACGTGGACGTCGGTGGCGATCACCGTCGGCGCGGTGCTCGTGCTCGGCACCCTGCTGGCGCTCACCGGGTCGGTGCTCGACGCGTTCACGTTCGGCGACACCGCCGCCGCGGCCCTCGGCGTGCCCGTGGCGAAGGTGCGGTGGGGGCTGCTCGTCGTGGTGGCGCTGCTCACCGGGGCCCTCGTGTCCCAGTCCGGAGCCATCGGCTTCGTCGGGCTGATCCTGCCGCACGCCGTCCGGCTCGTCGTCGGCGCCCGGCACCGCACCCTGCTGCCCCTGTCGATGCTGTGCGGCGCCACGTTCCTCGTCTGGGCGGACACCCTCGCCCGCACCCTCTTCGAGCCGCGCGAGCTGCCCGTCGGCATCGTCACCGCCGCCATCGGCGCCCCCGTGTTCGCCGCCCTGCTCTGGAAGGGACGGACCCGCGCATGACCCAGGCACCCACCCGCACGACCCGCGCGACGGCGGACGCCGCGGAGGTCGTCCCTGCGCCCACGGCCGGCCTGGTCGCGCAACGCGTGCGCTGGTCCGTCGGCGGGCGGCTGATCCTCGACGACGTCGACGTCACCGCACCGCCCGGCGCCGTCACCGGGCTCCTCGGGCCCAACGGCACCGGCAAGTCCACGCTGCTGCGCCTCGTCGCGGGCGTGCAGCGGCCCGACGGCGGCGGGGTCCGGCTGGTGGGGCCCGACGGCGGGGACGACGCCGACCTGCTCGCGATGGACCGGCGCCGGCGCGCCCGCACGGTCGCGTTCGTCGAGCAGGACGCCACGAGCGAGCTTCCCGTCACCGTGCTCGACGCGGTCCTGCTGGGCCGCACCCCGCACCGGCACCTGCTCGCCGGCCCGAGCGCCCGCGACCGCGACGTCGCCCGGGCCGTGCTCGTGCGCGTCGGCGCCGCGCACCTCGCGGACCGGGAGGTCGCCACGCTCTCCGGCGGCGAGCGCCAGCGCGTCCACCTGGCCCGCGCGCTCGCCCAGGAACCGCGCGTGCTGCTGCTCGACGAACCGACGAACCACCTCGACGTCGCCGCGCAGCTCGCCACCATGCGGCTCGTCACCGAGCTCGCCCGCGACGGCGTCACCGTGCTCACCGCGCTGCACGACCTGTCTCTCGCCGCCGCGACCTGCGACCACGTCGTCGTCCTCGCCCCCGGACCGGCGGGACGCGTCGTCGCCGCCGGACCCGTCGAGGACGTGCTGGTGCCCGAGGTGATCGACCCCGTCTACGGGGTGCGCACCACCGTGCTGCGCCATCCCCGCACCGGGCGGCCCGTGCTGACGTTCGACGATGTCTGAGCGGGCCTAGCCTGCCGTGCGGGACACCCGCCACGCCCACGCCACCAGCGGGACCTGCAACGGCAGCCGCCCCCAGGTGACGGACCGCCGACGCGACCAGTGCCGGGCCGCCGGACGGGAGTCGAGCGCCATCTTCACGTTGCCGGGGAACACCCCGACGAACAGGGCGGCCGTCGCCAGCCCGCCCGGCCGCCGGGTCGCGGGGATCGCGACCGCGGCCGCGCAGGCCAGCTCGGCCACGCCGCTGCCGTACACCCAGGCCCGCGGCGAGCCGAGCGCGTCAGGGATGAGCCCCTCGAAGACGCGGGGGCGCACGAGGTGCAGGGTGCCGGACGTGGCGAGGACCGCCGCGAGCGTGCAGGCCGAGAGATCCGATCGACGGGACATGGCCCGAGGCTAATAGCCTGGCGCGATGACATCGGAGGGTGGCGCGCCGGGCGCCGGCAGCACGGACGGACGGCGTGCCGTCGTGGTCGGCGGCGGGATCAGCGGGCTGGCATCGGGTGTGGCCCTCGCCCGTCAGGGGTGGACGGTCACCGTGCTGGAGCGCGCGCCGTCCCTCGAACCGGTCGGCGCCGGGATCGCGATCGCTCCGAACGCCGTCCGGTCGCTGGCCGCGCTCGGTATCGCCGAGCAGCTGCGCGACCTGTCCGCGCTGCAGGGCGAGTACGGCATCCGCCGGGCCGACGGCGGCTGGCTGGTCCGCACCGACGCGCAGGAGGCCGGCTCGCTCTTCGGCGACCGCACCCTCGTCCTGCACCGGGCGCACCTCGTCGGGCTGATCGCGGACGCACTGCCTGCGGGCTCGCTGCGGACCGCCACGAGCGCCACCGTCGTCGAGCCGGGGACGGACGGCCGCGCGGCGCGCGTCTCGACGTCGGACGGCGACCTGGAGGCCGAGCTCGTGGTCGCCGCGGACGGGATCGGGTCCGCGACGCGCACCCGCTGGTGGCCGGACGCCCCGTCGCCCGGGCCGGCCGACTCGACCGCCTGGCGCTTCGTGGCGCCCGCCGTGCCGGGGGTCGTGGGGTCCGAGTCCTGGGGGCGGGGCGTCGTCGTCGGGGTCATGCCCCTCGCGGACGGGCGCGTGTACTGCTACGTCTCGGTCGCGCACGCGGCCGGGGTGCCGCGCGACCTGGACGAGCTCCGCGACCGGCTCGCCGGGTGGCATGACCCGATCCCCGCGCTGCTCGCCGCCGTCGACCCCGGCACCGTCCTGCGCAACGAGCTGCGGGCCCTGCCCGCCCCGCCGCCGTCCCTCGCCGTCGGGCGCACCGTGCTGGTCGGCGACGCCGCCCACGCCATGCTGCCGAACCTCGGCCAAGGCGGGTGCCAGGCGCTGGAGGACGCCGTCGTGCTCGGCGCCCGGGTCCACCCCGGGCCCGAGGTCCCCGCCGCCCTGCTGCGGTGGTCCCAGGAACGCCGTCCCCGGGTCGAGCACGTCATGCGGCTCTCCGCCCGCATCGCGGGACCCACTCTGTGGACCTCACCGGTGCTCACCGGCGCCCGCGACGTCGGCATGCGGCTGGCTGGCCGGTGGGGCGCAGCCCTCGGGGCGCGGGCGCTGCGCCCGGTGATGAGCTGGCGCCCGCCCGCCTGACCAGGCTAGGCGCGGGCGAACCGCTCCTGGCACCCGGGTTGCACCACGCGCCGCACCCCTGCCGGGTGCCTCGTCAGAGCCGCCGGCGGACGCACCGGCCGGCGCTGGAGGTCGCCGCCGCAGTTCGGGCACGCCCGCCCGGGGAAGGTGTCGACGCAGGGCGGGCACCAGGTGCACTCGAAGCTGCAGACGTACGCCTCGTCGGCGAGCGCCAGGTCGCGGTCGCAGCACTCGCAGCCGGGTCGGATCTCGAGCATGGCGCCAGGTTATGCCGCCGTGACGGCTCCCGGCGTCCGGGGCAGAGATGTGCCCACGACGCGCAGGTCAGGCAAGGCACAACCCGCTCAGGTGAGTCGCAGCAGGCACAGCCCCACTTGGACTCAGTCCTTCGGCGGTGGTCCTGCGACCAGGGCGAGCGCCTCCTCGTAGGCTCCGCCGAAATCGATCCGCGTCACGTCGCTCGCATCGATCGGACGCACCTTGCGGTGCCACTGGGCTTGCTGATCGACTTCGAGAAGGCGGAGCGTGTCCGCGTCGACCGAGACGACCGCCCCGATGTAGCAGATGTCGGGTCGGTCGAGCTCCACGAAGATCGAGGTCATCGGGGCCATGGCGGCAGAGGTGGCCACGGCGCTTCGGAAGTCGTCGAGCTCGACGTCCGTCGACGGGGGCGGCCACTCCGAGCGAGCCCGCAGCGCCTTCACCGTGAAGGAGTCCGGGTCAGGATCGACGGTGACCGCCTGGATGTCCTCCAGCCGCAGCAGCGTCCAGCCGTCGAACCTCACACTGCCGTCCACCTCTGCGAGGGCCACCCACCGAGCACCGATGCCCACCACGAACCCTTCGACACGGTCCGCACGGCGGATCCAGCGCCGGACTCCCACCATGAGCCGGTCATCCTTCGCTCGCTCCAGCCGGGCGCGAACGACTGAGCTGTCGATGGGCGGCGTCGACTTCTTCCCGGGCACGAGGCTCAGGATGCCGCACCGCGGGCCGGTCGTCTGCATCGTCGATCGCGGCCGGGCATCATGGACTCATGACGACGCAGCTCTGGATCACCGGCGACCCCGACACCGACGCGTTGCTGCGCGACGACCCGTTCGCCCTCCTGATCGGCATGCTCCTCGACCAGCAGTACCCGATGGAGCACGCGTTCGCGGGCCCGCGCAAGATCCGCGACCGGATCGGCACGCTGGACCCGCAGGTGATCGCGGACGCCGACCCGGACGAGTTCGTGACGATGGCGACCACTCCCCCGGCGATCCACCGGTACGGCCGGTCGATGGCGGGGCGGGTGCAGGCGGTGGCGCGCGCCGTCGTCGACGACTACGACGGCGACGTGACGCGGATCTGGACCGCGCCCGGCGCGACGGGCGACGCGCCGACGGGTGCGGAGGTGCTGAAGCGGCTCAACGCCCTGCCGGGTTTCGGCGCGCAGAAGGCGCAGATCTTCCTGGCGCTGCTCGGCAAGCAGCGGGGCGTGGAGCCGACGGGCTGGCGGGAAGCGGCGGGACACTACGGCGACGAGGGCTCACGGCGGTCCATCGCGGACGTCACGAGCGCCGAGTCGCTGGCCGAGGTGCGCGAGTTCAAGAAGTCCGCGAAGGCGGCGGCCAAGGCCGCGCAGGCGACGAAGGCACGCTCGTGAACGCGAACCCGACGGAGCGTCCCGAGCACGCCCAGGGCGGCACGTACACGGTCGAGGGCCAGGAGTACGTGCGCGACCAGCGGTACATCACCACCCGCATCACCGCGGACGGCTCCGACGGCTACCCGGTGGAGGAGGGCCGGTATCGGCTGGTCGCGGCCCGTGCCTGCCCGTGGGCGAACCGCGCGATCATCGTGCGGCGCCTGCTCGGCCTGGAGGACGCGCTCAGCATCGGCCTGGCCGGGCCGACGCACGACGAGCGGAGCTGGACGTTCGACCTCGACCCCGGCGGGAAGGACCCGGTGCTCGGCATCGAGCGGATCCAGGAGGCGTACTTCCGGCGCGACCCCGACTACCCGCGCGGCATCACCGTGCCCGCGATCGTCGACACCCACGACGGCGCCGTCGTGACCAACGACTTCGCGCAGATGACGCTCGATCTGTCGACGCAGTGGACCGCCCACCAGCGCCCCGGCGCGCCCCGGCTGCTGCCCGACGACCCCGACCAGCGCGCCGAGATGGACGCCGTCATGCGGCGTGTCTTCACCGAGGTCAACAACGGGGTGTACCGGTGCGGCTTCGCCGGGTCGCAGGAGGCGTACGACGCCGCGTACGTGCGGCTGTTCGACGCCCTCGACTGGCTGGAGGAGCGCCTCGCGGACCGCCGCTTCCTCATGGGGCCCGCGGTCACCGAGGCCGACGTGCGCCTCTTCACCACGCTCGTGAGGTTCGACGCCGTCTACCACGGCCACTTCAAGTGCAACCGGAACAAGCTCACCGAGATGCCGGTGCTGTGGGCGTACGCCCGCGACCTGTTCCAGCTGCCCGGGTTCGGCGACACCGTCGACTTCGCACAGATCAAGGAGCACTACTACGTGGTGCACCGCGACATCAACCCCACCGGGATCATGCCCGCGGGGCCCGACCTGTCCGGCTGGACGACCCCGCACGGGCGCGAGTCGCTCGGCGGCGACCCCTGGGGCGGCGGCACCCCGCCCGGCCCCGTGCGCGACGGCGAGCAGGTCGACCCCGACCACACGCCGCTGCGCTGATGCTGGAGCTCGCCACCGGCGCAGGCCTGGCGCTGGCAGCCGGGCTCAACGCCTGGATCCCGCTGCTGGCCCTCGGCCTGCTGTCCCGGTACACCGACCTGCTCGCCCTGCCGCCGGGCTGGTCGTGGCTGGAGAACGGGTGGGTGCTCGTCGTGCTCGGCGTGCTGCTCCTGCTGGAGGTCGTGGGCGACAAGGTGCCCCTCGTCGACTCGGTCAACGACGTCGTGCAGACGGTCGTGCGGCCCGGGGCGGGCGGGATCGCGTTCGGTGCCGGCGCGACGTCGGAGACGGCCCGCGTCGAGGACCCCGGCACGTTCCTCGAGTCCGGCGCCTGGGTGCCCGTGCTGCTCGGCATCGTGCTGGCGCTCGCGGTGCACCTCGCCAAGGCGGGCGTGCGCGCCACGGCGAACGCCGCCACCGGTGGGATCGCGGCCCCGGTGCTGTCGACCGCGGAGGACGGCGCGTCCGTGGGCCTGAGCCTCGCCGCGGTCCTCGTGCCGCTGCTCGTCGTCCCGGTGCTCGTCGGGCTGGGCGTCGTGGTGTGGCGGCTGCTCCGCCGACGACGACGCACCGGCCTCCCCGACGACGGGCCGCCCGACACGGCGCCCGGCCCGCCGGCGCTTCCGCCGGCGGTGCCGCCCGCCGGACCGCACGGCCGTTAGGCTCGGTCCCCATGGACGCCCTGCTGCCCCTCGGACCCGCCCCGCGCCCCACCACCGACGACGACCTCGCCGCCCGGCTGGGCGACACCCTCGTCACGCTGGCCGCCGGTCGGGCCCAGGGCCTCGACGCCGCGAAGATCGTGCCGGTGCTCGACGGCGCCGACCTCGCCTCGCTCGACGTCGACCTCACCGGTGTCGCCGTCGGTCTGCCCACCGGGCAGCAGGCCGCCGTCGAGCACTGGCGACCCACCGTCGCGGCCCGCGAGGACGCCACCCTGCGCACGCTGCGGATCGACGCGCACCCGCTGACCGCCGTCGACCTCCCCGTGGACGTCACGGCCGAGCTCGCCGGCGTCCGGTTCGCCTGGGTGTCGACCGACGACGGCCAGGTCGGCGCCGAGCTCGTCGAGCCCACCACCGACGCCCCCGTCACCGGCAGCGCCCGGGTCGCGGTCTCCCGCGCGGGCCTCGCCGGCACCGTCCAGGGGATGCTCGCCGTCGCGCTGCAGTCGAACGGCATCCAGCTCACCTCGTTCGACCTCGACGTCACCCAGTCCGGTCCCCGCGGCGCGGCCCTCAAGGCGTCCGCCGGGATCCGCAAGGGCATGTTCCTGTCGGCCACCATCACCGCCACCGCCTCGGCCGCCGTCGACGACACCATGGTGCTCACCGTCGGCGACGTCCAGCTCTCCAGCGGCAACCCCCTCGTCGGTGCCATGCTCGGCGCGTTCCGCGGCAAGATCGAGGCGGCCGCCGGCCAGCGCATCGACCTGGCCGCCTCCCTCCCGCCGGGCGTCCACCTCACCGACGTCACCCTCGACGTCGGTGACGACGTCGTCATCGCCGCCCGCCTCGGCTGACGAGTCAGCGCTCGTCGGCGCGAGTCAGCGCACGTCGACGCGAGTCAGCGCAGGTCCCGGCCGGTCAGCGCAGCCCAGCACGAGTCAGCGCGAAGGTGCCGCGAGTCAGCGCACGAAGGCGCGAGTCAGCGCTCGTCCGAAGCTCCCGACGCGGCGCGTGACGTGAAAGGACGTCGGGGGATGCCGCGCGTCGTCGTCGATCCCGGAGTGGAGCGCCCCCTGGGGCGCGTGAACGCGACGACGCGCGGCATCCCCCGACGTACGGACCCGACGGTGTGCGCTGACTCGCGCCGAGGAGCGCTGACTCGCGGCAGTCCACGCTGACTCGGCCGAATCTGCGCTGACTCGCGCCCACGCCGTCAGGCGAGGACGAAGCACAGGCAGGCGGCGGCACCGGCCGCGGTGCGGACGTGGTTCCAGCGGAGCCACGGGCCGACGAACCGCTCCCACTCGGCGGCCGGGTCGGTCGCGGCGTCGAGCCGCTGGTTGAGGGGCACGTTGCGCAGGCCGGTGACGCCGAGGACGCCGACGACGGCGAGCACGGCACCGGCGACGGCCCAGGGTGCGCCGTCCCCGCCGGTCACCGGTCCGGCCACGGCCGCCGCGACGGGCACCACGAGGGTCGCGACGAGCAGCACGCCCAGCGGCGGGCGCACCGCCGTGACGTTGATGGACCGCATGGCGGCGGCCGCGGCGTCGGGCGGGAGCCGGCGCAGACCGGCCATGACGAACGCCGAGAACGCGTACAGGACGCCGCCGGCGAGGCCGGTGACGACAGCGGCCGCGACGGCGAGGGCCGCGTAGGCGCTCATGACCCCACCCGTCCCGGCCCGGGCACGAGCTGGGCGCCGGGCGCCCAGACGGCGGCGTCGCGGACGGCGTACTCGCGGAAGTCCGTCGCGCCGCGGCCGATCGCGGCGCGGACGCCGTCGGTGGTGCGGGAGCCGCGACCGTCGAGCACCTCGGTGAAGAGGTAGCGCAGGAGGTCGACGACGTCGCCCGGCAGCCCGAGATCGGCCAGCGCGGTGGTGAACTCGTCCAGCGTGATCGGCACGAACGTCAGGTCGCGCCGGGAGGCGGCCGCGAGCTCCGCGACCGCGGCCGCGAAGGTGAGGGAGCGCGGGCCGGTGAGCTCGTGGACGGCGCCGGCGTGCCCGTCGCGGGTGAGCGCGGCGACGGCGACCTCGGCGACGTCCTCCAGGTCGACGAAGGGCTCGGTGAGCTCCCCGACGGGCAGGGCGAGGGTGCCCTCGAGGAGGGGGTCGAGCAGGAAGCTCTCGGAGAAGTTCTGCGCGAAGAAGGCGCACCGCAGGACGGTCCGGTCGGGGAAGGCGTCGGCGACGAGCTGTTCGGCGCGCTGCGCCTCGGTCTCCCCGCGACCGGTGAGGAGCACGAGCCGACGCACGCCGAGGTCGTGGGCGAGGCGAGCGAGGCGGGTGACGGTCTCGGGTGCGCCGGGGATCGCCAGGTCGGGCGCGTAGGCGACGTAGACGGCGGAGGCACCGTCGAGCAGGGGCGGCCAGGTGGACTCGTCGTCCCAGTCGAAGCGTGGTGTGCCGGTGCGGCTCGCCCGCCGCACCGGGACGCCGAGGGCGTCGAGGCGGTCGGCGACGCGCCGTCCGGACCTGCCGGTGGCGCCGAGGACGGTGACGGTGCCGCGGCCTGTGACGACGCCGTCGTGGACGGACCGGGTGGACGGGGTGGACCGGGTGGACTGGGTGGACATCGTGACCTCCGAGGTCGGGGTGGGTTGGCCCTCCGATTCCACGCCGCCGGGGCGAGACGATCCATCGTCGTGGCGCTCCGATCCATGCGCGAGCGTCTCCCGCGACCGGATCCCGGCCTACGCTGGTGCGCATGGACGTCGTCGCCGGACTCCTCGACGGACCCCGCGCCAGGGGCGCGTTCCTGCTGCGCAGCCACCTGTCCGCCCCGTGGGGGATGCGGGTCGAGGACGAGTCGCCGCTGACGATCGTCCCGGTGCTGCGCGGGTCCGGGTGGGTCGGCACGGTCGGGGGCCCCGGCGGTCCGGTGGACGCACCGACCGATGCGGGCGTGCTGCTCGAGGCAGGCGACGTCGTGCTGCTGCGCGGCCCGCAGCACTACCAGGTCGCGGACTCCCCCACGACGCGACCGACCGTCGTCGTCGGCCCGCACCCGGAGGACTGCCGGGCGATCGACGGCGGCCCCTCGCCGATGACGGTGTTCGGGGTGCGCAGCTGGGGCAACGACCCCGGCGGCGAGACCGTGTTCGTCACGGGCACCTACCCGCTCGACGGGGCGGTCGGGCGACGCATCCTGCGGGTGCTGCCGCACCGGGTGGTGCTGCGCCGCGGCGACGTCGACCCGACGCTGGTGGACCTGCTGGCCCGCGAGGTCGTGCAGGACCTGCCCGGCCAGGAGGCGGTGCTCGACCGGCTGCTGGACCTGCTGCTCATCACCTGCCTGCGCACCTGGCTCGACCGCCCGGACGCCCCCGGCTGGTACCGCGCGGACGCCGACCCCGCCGTCGGGGCCGCGCTGCGGCACATCCATCACGACCCGGCGCGGGCCTGGACGGTCGACTCCCTGGCCCGCGAGGTGGGGTTGTCCCGGGCGGCGTTCGCCCGCCGGTTCACGACGCTCGTCGGCGAGCCGCCGATGACCTACCTGACCGGGTGGCGGCTCGACCTCGCCGCGGACCTGCTGCTGGCGGACGACGACGCCACCCTGGCGTCCGTCGCCCGCCAGGTCGGGTACGCGACGCCGTTCGCGCTGTCGGCGGCGTTCAAGCGGGTGCGCGGCGTGAGCCCGGCCACGCACCGGCGACGGGCCGCCTGACCGGCGTCAGCGCACCTCGGCGCGCACCCAGGACTGATACCCCGGCCCCGCGGCCTTGACGAGGGTGCGCAGCACCTCGGGCACGTCGTAGGGGTGGCGCACCACGATCCACTCCTCGAGGTCCGGTGCGCGCCCCGCCGTGGTCTTGAAGGTCACGCGCACCTCCGTGGTGGTGACGACGGCGCCGTCCCACCAGTAGGTGCTGGTGCTCGGGGCGTCCACCTGTGCGCAGGCGGCGAGCCGTTTGCCCACCGCCTCGGCGGCGAGCTCTTGCGCGGCCTCGACGGTGTCGACCGTCGTGGCGACGAGGGCGAGGGGCTCGCGGGCGTTCGGCAGGTCGATGGCCATGCCCAGCAGCGTCGCAGCACCGGCCGGGTCGCGCCAACCGGTCGGCGGTGAAGGTGTGCCACCGGGGTCGTGACGGTCCTGCGACGGTCAGAGGGTGACGGTGGTCCCGACCAGCACGAGCTCCGCGGAGTGCGACCCGGCGACCCCGACGTCCGCGGGCCGCTCGACGAACCCGGGCAGCCTGTCCAGCCCGCCGCCGGCGGCGACGACCCGCAGCGCGACGTCCTCGCCGGCGGGCACGGTGACGACGACCTGGAAGCCGTCGGCCCCGGGAGCGTAGTAGCGGGTGTCGAGGTGGCCGTCGACGCCGACGGGGATCTCGCGCCCTGCGACGCTCGCGGCCCGGACGACGCCTGGCGCCATCTCGCCGCCGCTGACGTCGACGTAGCGCAGGGCTCCCGCGGTGCCGAGCGCGCCGTCGCCGGGGCGCACCTGCAGGGTCACGGTGCGGCCGTCGCCGGCGGTGACGTCGTCGAGCACCTCGACGGTCGGCACCGGCAGGTCCGCGACCTCGGCGGGCCCGGCCCAGACGTCGTCGTGCAGCGGCGGGAACTGCGGCGACAGCGCCTGGGTCCCGTCGACGTACTGCGCGGTCCAGTCGCTGGGCGTGACCTCGTCGGACACCCACCACGCCTCGCCGGTGTCGGCGTCGAGCGCATAGCCGAGCGCGGTGGGGCGTGGGTGCTCGGCGTCGAACGAGTCGACGGCGAACCCGGTGACGAGGGCCCCGACGGCGACGGCGCCGCACGCGGCGACCGTCCAGCGGCCGGGGCGACCGGTCGGCAGGACGACGGCGAGCACCGGCACGAGCGCCAGCCCGAGCAGGGCGGCGACCACGGCGGGCGCGGCACCGGTGGCGAGGCCGAGCGCGGGGAAGAACAGCAGCACGATCGGCGCGAGCACGACGACGCCGACGCCGGCACCGAGGGTCACCGCGACCCTGCGCCCGACCGGTCCACGGCCGAGCGCGACGAGCCCGGCGACCGCGCCGGCGAGGGCGGGCAGCGCCGCGAGGTACGAACCCCCCGGGGTGAGCGCGGCGAGCACGACGCCCAGCACGGCGAGCCAGCCGAGGGCACCCACGACGAGCGCCGGGGCGCCGAGCCACCGGCGCAGCCCGACGAACCACCCGGTCACGACCAGGGCGACGATGCCGAGCAGCGCCGCACGGAAGCCCCACGGCTGCCACGGGTCGAGCAGCTCGGCGTACCCGGGACGCACCGCGACCAGGGCGGCCCACAGCCCCGTGGCACCGAGGACCGCACCGGCGAGGGGCAGCAGCCCGGAGAGGAAGCCGAGGGCGAGGCGGCCGGGCCCGGCGACGCGGGTGCCGTCGTCGGACCGGTGTCGTGCGACGGCGACGGCCAGGGCGACGACGGCCCCGAGCGCGGCGAGCGCCAGCGGCCACACGAACCCGCCGGGGTAGGTGACGAGCAGCCGGCCCGGCAGCGGGAAGTACGTCGCGTCGGCGGCGGACGGCGCGGCGAGCGCGGTGAGGTCGGCGTCCCCGAGCGTGCGGGTCAGCGCCAGCGCGTTGGAGCCGTGGTGCTGCAGGCTCGCCAGGGACATGCGCTCCGGGGTGTCCTGCGGCGAGTGGTAGGCGGCCGAGCCGTCGATGTAGGCGGTGTTGAGCCCGGTGAAGCGGCCCTCCGGGTCGCCGAGGAACGGCGAGAAGTCCGTGTCGTTCGGCAGGGCCCGGTAGACCTCGACGGCGAGCGAGCTGCCCACCGGGTAGGGCACGTCGGCGTACGCGGACACGAGGTCGGCGTTGCCGTCGGAGGTCTCGAACATGATGGCCGGGCCGGACGAGCCCCGCGCCTCGAAGTTGAGCACGACGCCGCCGGCGGCCGCCCGCGGGTCGGCGTCGACGAACGCCTCGGCCCCGCACAGGCACGCCTCCTCGGCGTCGGTGAGGGCCAGGACGACGTCGTTGCGCAGCGCCGGGCCCTCGCGCAGCGCGCGGACGGTCTCCAGGATCGTGGCGAGACCGGCACCGTCGTCGTTGCCGCCGTACGACACCTCGGCGGAGTCGTAGTGCGCGACGAGGAACAGCGGCGACGTCGGGTCGGTGCCCGGCAGCGTGGCGACGACGTTCTGCGTGGCGGCCACCCGGCTCTGCTCCCCCAGCCCGCCGAACATGCCGGTGCCGCCGACGACCTCCGGCTCCAGGCCCAGCGCGGTGAGCCGGTCGAGGAGGTAGGCGCGCACGTCGTCGTTCGCGGCGGTGCCGTGCGGGTGCACCTGCGCGCCGACGGCCTCGACGACGTCGAAGGCCCGGGTCGCGGAGAACTCGTCGGCGGGCGCGTCGGCGCCGCGCGGGGAGGGCGGGAGCACCGTCCACACCGACAGCGCGGCGAGGACGAGCAGGAAGACGGTGCACGCGAGCGTCGTCGCCCGCGTCCGGGTGATGGTCACGGCGCGCACCGTACGCCCGGGGGCACGTCGTGGCCCAATCGTGACCGGGCGGCGGTAGGTTCGCTCTCGTGCCGCGCCTGATCGTCCGTCCGCCCTCGCCCGCCCTCGCCGACGGCGAGCTGACGCACCTCGACCGGGTCCCGGTGGACGCCGCGCTGGCGACGGCGCAGTGGACGGCCTACGTCGGCGTGTTCCGCGAGCGCGGATGGGACGTCCACGAGCTGCCGCGCGCCGACGAGCACCCGGACGGGGTGTTCGTCGAGGACGCCGTCGTCGTCTTCGACGACCTGGCGGTGCTCACCCGGCCGGGAGCGGCGTCGCGGCGCGGCGAGCAGGCCACGGTCGCGCCCGCGCTCGACGGTCTCGGGCTGACGGTGGCCCGCCTGGGGCAGGGCTCCCTCGACGGCGGCGACGTGCTGAAGATCGGGCGCACCGTGTACGTCGGCCGCGGCGGCCGGACCGACGACGCCGGGATCGCCGCGCTGCGCACCCTGCTCGCCCCTCGGGGGCTGACGGTCGTCAGCGTGCCGGTGACCCGGGTGCTGCACCTCAAGAGCGCGGTGACGGCCCTGCCGGACGGGACCGTCGTCGGCCACCTGCCGCTCGTCGACGCCCCGGCGACGTTCCCCGCCTTCCTGCCGGTGCCCGAGCCGGAGGGCAACGCCGTGGTGGTCCTCGACGAGGGCACCGTGCTGATGTCGGCGTCCGCGCCCCGGACCGCCGCCCTGTTCCGGGATCGGGGCCTGGAGGTCGTCACGACGCCCGTCACCGAGCTGGAGAAGCTCGAGGGCTGCGTCACCTGCCTGTCCGTCCGCGTGCGCTGAGCGGTGACCCCCGGAGTAGACTGTGCCCGGCCCCACCCGGCGCTCGGCACACCGGCCGTCGCCCGACCACGAAGGAGGTACGCGCATGACCCGCAGCGAACCTCCCAGTAGTCCGAGCCGCGACTGAG
Organism: Isoptericola dokdonensis DS-3; assembly: GCF_001636295.1. NCBI lineage: Bacteria > Bacillati > Actinomycetota > Actinomycetes > Micrococcales > Promicromonosporaceae > Isoptericola > Isoptericola dokdonensis. Next base: position 1,171,724 of record NZ_CP014209.1, read on the forward strand.
CCGGTTCCACACCGCCGTCCCGGCACGGGGCGGTGACGCCGCCGTCCCCGAGCGCACCCGTCGGCACCCCCAGTCGCGGATACCAGCACGCAGACCACCGATCCTGCACGCCTGGGAGTCCTCATGGCCTTCAGCTCCAACCGTTCGGTCCGTACCCGTCAGATGCTGGGCGCGCTGCGCCCGCGTCGCCCCGGGGTGAACGACCCCGCCACGGACCCGACGCCCCCCACCCCGATCCGTCCCCGTTCCGCGATCGTCGCGGCCACCGTCTACGACGACGAGGGCCACCGCACGGCGGGCTTCACGCGCCTGGCCGACACGTTCCGCGCGCTGCGCTCGTCCCCCGGCGGGATGGCGTGGATCGGGCTGGAGCGGCCCGACGAGCACGAGCTCGCGGCGCTCGCCCGCGAGTTCGACCTGCACCCGCTCGCCGTCGAGGACGCCATCCAGGCCCACCAGCGGCCGAAGATCGAGCGCTACGGCGAGACGCTGTTCGTCGTGCTGCACGCGGCGCGCTACCTGGACTCGATCGAGGAGGTCGAGTTCTCCGAGCTGCACGTGTTCATCGGCCCCGACTTCGTCGTGACGGTCCGCCACGGCGACTCCCCCGACCTGGCCACCGTGCGCGCCCGCCTGGAGTCGACGCCGCAGATGCTGGCCCGCGGTCCCGAAGCCGTGCTCTACGCGATCATGGACCGCATCGTCGACGACTACGCGCCGGTCGTGTCCGGCCTGGACTACGACATCGACCAGATCGAGGGCGAGGTCTTCTCCGGCGACGCGCACGTCTCCCGGCGCATCTACGAGCTGTCCCGCGAGGTCGTCGACTTCCAGCGGGCCGTGCGCCCGCTGCAGAGCGTCTGCCAGTCGCTGGCCAAGGGTGCCGAGAAGTACCGGGTGGACGAGGAGATGCAGACGTACCTGCGCGACGTCGCGGACCACCTCATCGAGGTCGCCGAGTCCGTCGAGACGTTCCGCGCGGCCCTGCGCGACATCCTCACGGTGAACGCGACCCTCGTGGCGCAGCGGCAGAACGAGGAGATGACGCACCTCACCGAGGTGTCGATCAAGCAGGGTGACGAGGTCAAGCGGATCTCCGGCTGGGCGGCCATCCTCTTCGCGCCGACCCTCGTGGGCGCCATCTACGGCATGAACTTCGACACGATGCCGGAGCTGCACTGGGTCTGGGGCTACCCGTTCGCGCTGCTGCTGATGCTCGCCGTCAGCGTCGGGCTGTACGCCGTCTTCCGCTGGAAGAAGTGGATGTAGGTCAGCCGTCGAGCCAGCCGTGCCCCCGGGCGACCTGCTCGACGGCGTGCCGCACGGCGAGCACCTGACGCCCCGTGAGGTCGCCCGCGGCGGTGAGCAGGCGCTCCGTGAGCTCGGCCCGCAGCTCGGCCGCGGACAGCACGTCGGCGAACCCGTCGTGGGGCGGCGGGTTCGCGGCGTCAGCAGGTGTGGAGGTGCCCGTCCCGAGGGCGGCCTGCACGGCGTCCGCCACCGGCGACGACACGAGCGAGGCCCCGAGGGCTCGCGGCCCGCGGTCGCCGTCCTCGTAGTCAATCTCGACCACCGTGCCGACGGCCATGAGGGACTTGTCGAAGTCGAGGTCGTTCACGTGCAGGAACACGTCCTCGTCGAGGCCGTCGGCCGCGACGAACGCGTACCCCTTGGACACGTCGTACCGCACCACGCTGCCACGCACCCGAGCCACCACCTCTAGCCGCACTGCTCCGACAGTCGCAGCATAGACCCGCGCGGCAGCGCGCCGCGGGGCGAGGACGCCGCTAGCCTCGCCCACGTGACGACCATCGCGCACCCGAGCCCGACGGCCGACGTCGCGGCCGACGGCCCGACCGGCCCCGCCGGGCTCGGCCCCACCCTGCGGACCCTGCTCGGCCTGGCCGCGGCGGTGGTGGTGCTCGCCGGCATGAGCGCCGCCGGGGAGGTGCTCGCCCCCCTGCTGCTCGCCGCCGTCATCGTCATCATCTGCCACCCGGTACGGTTCCCGCTCCTGGCCCGCGGCTGGCCGAGCTGGCTCGCCACGACCGCCGTCATCGTCGTGTCGTACCTCATCCTCGCCGCGCTCCTCGCGATGGGCGTCTGGGCGGGGTTCCGGTTCGCGGCGCTCGTGCGCGAGTACGTGCCGCAGCTGACCTCCATGGTGAACGACATCCAGGCGCAGCTCGCCACGCTCGGCCTGGACACCCAGATCGCGGACGCCGTGACGACGTGGCTCCAGCCGTCCAACATCGTGTCGATCGCGGGCACGGTGACCAGCATGGCGCTCGGCATCGGGACCGCGTTCTTCTTCGTGCTCGCCTACGCCGTGTTCATGGCCGCCGACGGCGCCCGGTACGCGACGGCCCGCGCCCGCTTCGGTCGCACGCACGCGGACGCCATCGACCGGTCCGAGCGGTTCAGCTCAGGAGTGCGCCGGTACTACGTCGTCAACGCGTCGTTCGGTGCCGTCGTCGCCGTGGTCGACGGGGTCGCCCTGGCGCTGCTCAACGTCCCGGGTGCCGCCATCTGGGCGATCCTGGCGTTCGTCACCAACTTCGTGCCGAACATCGGGTTCGTGCTCGGGCTCGTGCCGCCGGCCGTCATGGCGCTCGTCGCCGGCGGGTGGCAGCTCTCCCTCGCCGTCGTCGCCGTCTACTGCGTGGTCAACGTCGTGCTCCAGGTGTTCGTCCAGCCGAAGTTCGTCGCCGACGCCGTCTCGCTGTCGCTGACGCTGAGCTTCGTGTCCGTGGTGTTCTGGACGTTCGTCATCGGCCCGCTCGGCGCGATCCTGTCGATCCCGCTGACGCTGCTGGTCCGTGCCCTCGTGCTGGAGGGCGACCCGCGCAACGTGTGGCTGCGCTGGCTGTCGGGCGACGTCGTCACCGAGGACGACGGGCCACCGGCGCCGGCCCCGCCGCCCGCCGCCGACGACGAGCGGGTCCCGGTGGCCGCGTCCGCCCGCCACCTCGGCACGGCGGTCGAGACGGCCGACGACGCACCGGCCGGGCCGGCGCCCGTCGCCGCCGAACCCGGCCCGCCCGCAGGCCCGGTGCCGACGACGGAAGGCCCCGACACCCCGGAGCCGCCGTTGCGCGACCCGTGGGACGACGTGGACTCCCCCGCCGGGCCGTCCGGCTCCTGACTCCCGGCAGCCGCCCGAGGCCGGGCCGCTCGGTCAGAGCTCGTGGCGGACGAACTGCACGATCCGCGCGGCCATCGCCTCCGGGTCCCACGAGTGGTCCGCGCCCGCGACCTCCTCGACGGTGCCGCGCGTCGCGACGTCGGCGACCCGCTCGGCCGCCACGGGCATCTCGGGGAAGGTGGTCGTGCCGTAGGTGGCCAGCACGGGCACGGCGAGCTCGCGCAGGGCCCCCGTCTCGAGCAGCTCGGTGGCACGCACCAGCGCCTGCCCGTCGGCCCGCTGGCTCAGCGCGGCACGGGCCAGCACCTCGAAGTCGGGCGACGCCTTCATCCCCGCCAGCCACTCCGGCGGCATGTCCTTCATGTACTGCTCGGTGGCGCCGACGAGGTCGCCGACGTCGAGACGGCGCTCGAACTCGGCGATCCAGGCGGTGACCTCCTCGAGCGTGCCCGCCAGCGGCGCCTCCCACAGCAGCAGGCCCGCCACCGGCTGCTCGCGATCGGCGGCGGCCAGCGCGATCGCGGCGCCCGACGAGTGCCCCACCAGGACGGCGGGGACGCCGGCCGCATCGATCGCCGCGCCCAGCGCCGACACCTCGCGGTCCAGGTCGAGGACTCCGTCGGCCGGGCTGTCGCCCCGGCCGAGCCGGTCGTAGACGACGGTCGTCAGGCCGTGCGCGGCGACGAGCTCCGCCGTGCGGGTGGTGACCGGGTCCGTCGCGCGGGTCGGTCCGGCACCGGCCACGAAGACGACCCCCGGGCCGTCCCCGTAGCGGTCGAACCCGACCTGGTCACCGGCCACGCTCGTCACGTGCTGCGTCATCACGTCCTCCCTGCGGCGCGGCAGGTCCGCGCCAGAGGTGACGCTAGCCCCCCGCGCCGACATCCGACAGCGGAGCTCATCCGCCGAAGGAGGTGACGCCGTCGGGGTCGTCCGTGCGGCGGGGCCGCAGCGCGGACGGCGCGGGCCACGGGAGCTCGAACCGCTCGACGGGGACGTCGACGGCACCGAAGTCGTCGGTCTGCACCACCACACGCTCCGGGGTGAGCTCGACCAGCCGTACCCGCAGCGCCGCCGCACCGTCCCGCTCGAGCATCCACACCTCGCCGAGCCACGCGAGGCTGACGTCGTCGAGCACCTCCTCCGCGGCGAGCCAGTCGACGGGTCCCGTGAGCTCCTCGCCGAGGAGGGAGACGGCCACCCAGTCGTCCCCGGCGGGCCTGATCCACCCCACGTGCTCCCGGTCGCCCGGGCGCCGGTGCTCGATCCATCCGTCCATGGTCGCGACCCTAGGCCGACCGGCCGACCCCGTCGAGGCGATTCCGGCGCGGCTCAGGACCCGGCGCGCCCGTCGGCGAGCCCGCGGGCGTACGCCTCGGCCGTGCCCTCGCGGAACAGGTCGTCCGGACCCGTGCGCACCAGCGACCGCGCCCGTGGACCGCCGTCGGCGCCGCCCAGGACGAACCGCCCTGCCCCCCGCACCACCGCGACCGCCCGACCGCTGGCCTTGCCCCGCACGAGCTCCGAGGCCGCGGCGAGCTCGTCGGCCACGGCCGTCACCGTCACCGTCAGCGCGCGCCCGTGGCTGTCGACGCCGCCGCGCAGGTCGTCGAGCACCCGCAGGCCCGCCGAGCCGATCGCGACGTCGGTGACGCCGTCGCGCCAGGTGCGGCCCGCGGTGTCCGTCACCAGGACCGCGAGCCGGTCGAGCCCGAACCGGGCCCGCCACGCGGCCCGCAGCGCGCGGGCGGTCGCGTCCGGGTCGAGCGGCAGCAGCAGCACCGTGCCCTCGGGGGTGTTCGAGGCGTCCACCCCGGCCGCGGCCATGACGAGGCCGAGCCGGTTCTCCACGATCCGCAACGGCGGAGCGCCGGGGCGCTCCCGTGTCGCGACGACCCGCACCGTCTCGTCGGTGATCGCCTGCTCACGGTCGGCGGCGGCCACGACGCGCCCCTCGGCCTTGGAGACGATCTTGGACGTGACGACGACGACGTCCCCCTCGGCCAGGGCGTCGCCCGACCGGGCGGCGTCGGCGGCCAGGAGGTCGCCGACCAGCGCCGCGAGGTCGTCGCCGGGGCGCACCTCCCCCAGGCCGGACGGCGCCCACAGGCTCAGGCGGGCTTCGCCCAGCACCTCGGGACGCTCCGGGACGGTCACCGGACGAGCTTCGGCAGCACCTCGCGACCGAAGACCTCGATCCACTCCCGCTGGTTGCGCCCGACGTTGTGCAGGTAGATGCGGTCGAAGCCGAGGTCGACGTACTTCTGGATGGCGGCGCGGTGCTCGTCCGGGTCGGCCGAGATCACCATGCGGCCCTCGAAGTCCTCGGGGCGCACCAGCTTGGCCATCTGCGCGAAGTCGTGCGGCGAGCGGATGTCCGCCTTGGGGAACTTCATGCCACCGTTCGGCCACTCCGTCATGGCGTTCGCGAGCGCCTCCTCGTCCGTCTCCGCCCACGACATGTGCACCTGGAGCACCTTGGGCATGCCCTCGGGGTCGCGGCCGGACTCCTTGACGCCGGCGTCGAAGCGGCCGAAGAGCATCTCGATCTTCTCCAGCGGCGCGCCGACGGTGATGAGGCCGTCGGCGTGCTTGCCCGCACGCTTGGCGGTGATCGGGCCCGCCGTGGCCACCAGGATCTCGGGGGCGACCTCCGGCATGGTCCACAGCCGGGTGGACTCCAGCTTGAAGAACTGCCCCGAGTGCTTGACGTCCTTGCCCTCCAGGCCGGACGCGAAGAGCTTCTTGATGACGTCGATCGCCTCGAACATGCGGTTGATGCGCTCCGGCGCCTCGGGCCAGTAGCCCGCGGTGACGTGCTCGTTGAGGGCCTCACCGGAGCCGAGGCCGAGCCAGTGCCGACCCGGGTACATCGCGGCGAGCGTCGCCGACGCCTGCGCGACCACCGCGGGGTGGAACCGGAACGACGGGCACGTGACGCCGGGGCCGAGGTCGCCGCGGGTGCGCTCGCCGAGGGCCGACAGGACGTTCCACACGAACGCCGCCTCGCCCTGCTGCGGGACCCACGGCTGGAAGTGGTCCGCGGCCATCACGCCGGAGAAGCCGTGCTCCTCCGCGTACGCCGACAGCGCGACCACGTCGGTGGGGTGGAACTGCTCGAGCATCGCGGCATAGCCGATGGTGAGATCAGGAGCCATACGACCGAGCCTATCCCCGGCGCGGTGGTCCCCACCGCCGGACGGCGAGGGGGACGTCACCGCAGGTTCTTGGCGAAGAAGTGCGTCGCGTGGGGGTTGTCGCTGTAGCGCTCGATGCTCCGGTAGCCGGCCCGCTCGTACATCGCCACCGCCTCGGTCAGCGCCCCGTTGGTGTCGAGCCGCACGACGTCGTGGCCCAGGTCGCGCGCCGCACCCTCCAGGTGCCGCAGCAGCCGGGAGCCCAGACCGGCACCGCGCCACGCGTCGTCGACCCACATCCGCTTGATCTCCGCCGCGCCGTCCTCGAGGGGCTGCACGCCCCCGCAGGCCACCGGGACGCCGTCCGACACCGCCACGACGAAAGCCCCCCGGGGTGCCACGAGATGCTCGGCGTCCGCCGCGAGCGCGGCGTCGACGTCCAAGGTCTCGCCGCCGCCGATGCGCGCACCGACCTCGTCGAAGAAGGCCACGACCGCGCGCCGCGCCAGGGCCGAGGTGGGCGGGACGGGCTCGATCGCGACCGTGGCGGCACGCACGAGCAGGTCCGCCTCCGCCAGCGCGGCCGAGAGCCGGTCGCGCTGGCGCGCCGTCAACGGGGCGATCAGGTCGCGCGCGCGGTCCGCCGAGCGCTCCTCCAGCTCGCCCCACGTGCGCCGGCCGGCCGCCGTGAGCTCCACCCTGCGTCGACGGCGGTCGCCCGGGTCGGGTTCGACGCGCACCAGGCCGTCGGCCTCCAGCCGGCGCAGCAACCTGCTGAGATAGCCCGAGTCCAGGCCCAGCCGGGAGCGCAGGTCGCGGGCGGTGCCCGGTTCGACGCCGATCTCGTAGAGGAGCCGGGCCGTGCCGAGCGCCATGCCGAGGCCCAGGAAGGACTCCTCGAGCGCGCCGACGCGCTGCGTGTAGCTGCGGTTGAACCGGCGTACGACGTCGGTGTGCTCCGGCTGCACGGTGCTGGGGTCGGGGGCGCGGGGGACGTCCGGGGCGGCGCGGGCGACGAGGGTCGCCGGGCTCGGGTCGATGGCCATGTCTCGGATCATAGTCAGAGAATTTCGGGGGGCGGGACCAGGTGTCGACGAGCCCCGGCCGTCTGGGACAATGGCTGACCATGAGCGACTTCCCGACTCCCGGGGCGCCCGCGGCGCCCGAGCAGACCTCCGCAGCGAACCCGACCACCGGCGCGGTAGCCGGCGACGTCGTGCGCGCGGTGGTCCGGGAGGTACCGGACAAGGTCTCGCTGGACGGCCTCGAGGCGCGGTACGACGAGCGCTGGACGAGCGAGGGCACGTTCGCGTTCGACCGCACGCGCACCCGCGACGAGGTGTACTCCATCGACACCCCGCCGCCCACGGTGTCCGGCTCGCTGCACGTGGGCCACGTGTTCAGCTACACGCACACCGACGTCGTGGCGCGCTACCAGCGCATGCAGGGCAAGGAGGTGTTCTACCCCATGGGGTGGGACGACAACGGCCTGCCCACCGAGCGTCGCGTGCAGAACTACTTCGGCGTGCGCTGCGACCCGTCGCTGCCGTACGTCGAGGGTTTCGTCCCGCCGCACCAGGGCACCGACGGCAAGAACGTCAAGCCGGGCGACCAGGTGCCGGTGAGCCGACGCAACTTCATCGAGCTGTGCGAGCGGCTCACCGCCGACGACGAGCGTCAGTTCGAGGAGCTGTGGCGCAAGCTCGGCCTGTCCGTCGACTGGTCGCAGACCTACCAGACCATCGACGCCACCTCCCGCGCCGCCTCCCAGCGCGCGTTCCTGCGCAACCTGGAGCGTGGGGAGGCCTACCAGGCCGAGGCCCCTGGACTGTGGGACGTCACGTTCCAGACGGCGGTCGCCCAGGCCGAGCTCGAGGCCCGCGAGTACCCCGGCCACTACCACCGCGTGGCGTTCCACCGCCCCGACGGCACCCCGGTCCACATCGAGACCACCCGGCCGGAGCTGCTGCCCGCCGTCGTCGCGCTCATCGCGCACCCCGACGACGAGCGCTACCAGGACCTGTTCGGCACCACCGTGACCTCGCCGCTGTTCGGCGTCGAGATCCCGGTGCTCGCGCACCCCGCCGCCGCCATGGACAAGGGCGCCGGCATCGCCATGTGCTGCACCTTCGGCGACCTCACCGACGTGCAGTGGTGGCGCGAGCTCCAGCTGCCCACCCGCTCGGTGGTCCAGCGTGACGGCCGCCTGTCGCGCGAGACGCCGGAGTGGATCGCCGCCGGGCCCGGCGCCGAGCTCTTCTCCGAGCAGCTCGCCGGCAAGACCGCCTTCTCCGCCCGCAGCGCCGTCGTCGACGCCCTGCGCGCCTCCGGCGACCTCGACGGCGAGCCGAAGGCCACGCAGCGCATGACGAACTTCTACGAGAAGGGCGACAAGCCCCTCGAGATCGTCACGTCGCGCCAGTGGTACATCCGCAACGGCGGTCGCGCGTGGGACCGGCGCGACCTCAAGGACGAGCTGCTCGGCCGCGGCAAGGAGCTCGACTTCCACCCCGACTTCATGCGGGTGCGGTACGACAACTGGGTCGGCGGCCTCAACGGCGACTGGCTCATCTCGCGCCAGCGGTTCTTCGGCGTGGCGGTGCCCGTCTGGTACGGCGTCGACGAGCACGGCGACGTCGACCACGACCGCGTCATCCTCCCGACCGAGGCCGAGCTGCCCGTCGACCCGACGTCGCAGGCCCCGGCCGGCTACGACGAGTCCCAGCGCGGCGTGCCCGGCGGCTTCGTCGGCGACGCGGACGTCATGGACACCTGGGCGACGTCGTCGCTGTCCCCGCTCATCGTGTCGGGCTGGGAGCGCGACGCCGACCTCTTCGAGCGCGTCTACCCGATGGACCTGCGCCCGCAGGGCCAGGACATCATCCGCACCTGGCTGTTCTCCTCCGTCGTGCGCTCGCACCTCGAGTGCGGCGTGCTGCCGTGGAAGAACGCCGCCATCAGCGGCTGGATCCTCGACCCGGACCGCAAGAAGATGTCCAAGTCGAAGGGCAACGTCGTCACGCCGATGGACCTGCTGGTCGAGCACGGTTCCGACGCGGTGCGCTACTGGGCCGCCGCGGCGCGCCTCGGCACGGACGCGGCGTTCGAGGTCGGCCAGATGAAGATCGGCCGCCGCCTCGCGATCAAGGTCCTCAACGCCTCCAAGTTCGCCCTGACGTTCGGGGTGGACGCCGAGACCGGCGCCGGCGAGATCGTCCTCGACCCCGCCGCGGTGACCGTGGGCCTGGACCGGGCGATGCTCGCCGGGCTCGCGGACGTCGTCGAGCAGGCCACGGCCGCGTTCGACGCCTACGACCACACCCGCGCGCTCGAGGTCACCGAGTCGTTCTTCTGGACGTTCTGCGACGACTACCTCGAGCTCGTCAAGGACCGCGCCTACGGCGCCGGTGCCGCGGCGGGCGAGGTGAGCGCCGAGACGGTCTCCGCCCGCACCGCCCTGGCGCTGGCGCTCGACGTCATGCTGCGTCTGCTCGCGCCGTTCATCCCGTTCGCCACCGAGGAGGTCTGGTCCTGGTGGCGCACCGGCTCGGTGCACCGCGCGCCGTGGCCCGTCGCCGCCCCCCTGCGCACGGCCGCGGGCGACGCCAACCCCACCGACCTCGCGGCGGCCGGCCACGCCCTGGCCGCGCTGCGGAAGCTCAAGTCGGCGGCCAAGGTGTCCATGAAGACGCCCGTCCTGTCCGGCACCGTCGCGGCTCCCGCCACGCTCCTGCCGGGCGTCCGCTCCGCGCTGGAGGACATCCGTGGCGCCGGTCGGGTCGAGGGCCCGCTCGGGCTCGTCGAGGCGACCGACGGCCAGGGCGATCCGGACGTCCAGGGCGGCATCGTCGTCGTCGAGCACGAGCTCGGCGAGCCGCCGGTGAAGCAGCCGCGCGCCTGACGCGAGTCGGCGCACACCGGCGCGAGTCAGCGCAGAGGGCCCCGCTCGGGAACGAGCGGGGCCCTCGTGCGTCCGACGACGTGCGGCTACAGGTTGTGCAGACGGCGTCCGTCACCACTCATCGACACCGCCGACTCGTGCGGCGTCCCGCCGTCCGACCAGCGCAGCGTGGCACCGACGCCGTCCATCAGCTCGACGGAGCCGGGCGGTGCGAACGTCAGGCCGGCGTCCTGCGCGACCGCGGCCCGCATCAGCGCGGACGCCGCCGGCAGCTCCTGGAGCCCGTCGCCCACCCCCTGCCCCGTCAGCTCCGCCCGGGCGACGGCGATGTGCATCGGCTCCGGGCCGATCCACAGGTTCCGACCGTCGAGGAGCCCCCCGAACCCGGGGCTGTCGGCGTCACCCGCGGCCCATCGCCGCAGCGCCGACGCCGCGGCGTCCGCCAGCTCCTCCGACAGCACCAGCTGCTTCACCTGTCCACGGGCGAGCACCTGGACGACGTCGTCGATGCTCGTCACCGCACCGTCACCGCGTCCGAGCCCCTGCCGCAGCTCGGCGATCACCTGCTCACGGCGACGCTCCCGGAACGAGTCCAGCGCGTCGGCGAGGGCCTCGGCGAACGCCGCCTGGCGGACGCCCGGGCCCCGACCGCCGCCGGCGACCTCCACGGTCAGGCGTGACGCACCCTGACCGAGCGCACCCTTGACCAGGTTGACCGCACGCACGTCGCCGCTGATCAGCACGATCTCGGGGCGCTCCTCGGCGACCCGGCGGTCGATCTCCGCCGCCACCGCCTCGGCGTTGCGGCGCCACGAGTCCTCCGCGCGCGACTCGATCGTCGCGCGCTTAACGGTGGTGCTGCTGGTCTTGGAGACCTCGTCGTGCGGCCCCTCGAACGCCTCCACGGGTCCGGTGGCGAACCCGTCGGAACCGACCCGGCAGAAGTCGGCCCCCAGGCGGTCCACGGTCACGCACACGGCGTCGACCGTCTCGTCGGCGGATCGCGCGGCCTGCAGCAGGGACGGCACCTCGTGCCAGAGGCCGGTCGTCACCGCCGGGGGCTCACGCAGGATGCGGTCGACCAGCACGCCCGTCGAGTCCGCGATGAGGACGCGCCCGTGGGTGCCGTGCACCCGCGTCGGGACGTCGACGGCGTCGTCCAGGTCGCTGAGCACCGTCGCCGGCGCTCCTTGCTTCTCCAGCGTGCGGCGCACCGCACGCCATCGGTTCGCGACGTCCTTGTCTCCTGCCTCGACCGAACGTGTCGCGTCGAGATACACCGTCGCGAAGGGTCCGGGATGTCCGACGAGCGGCTTGAGCCATCGGGTGGTCATGCAGAGGAGCCCCCTTCCGGGTCCGTCATCCGTGCCCCCAAGACTGCGACGGATCACGGCCGCGCGCCACCGCGCGCCGTGAGCATCCTGCAGGCCGGTGCACGACCTCGACGAAACGGTCACGACCGGCGGACGGGCGTCGTCGGACCGGTCCCGACGTGCGCTGACTCGGCGCCATCCACGCTGACTCGCGCCGATCCACGCTGACTCGGCGCCATCCACGCTGACTCGCGCCGATCCACGCTGACTCGGCGCCATCCGCGCTGACTCGCGGCAGCGGTGGGGCTCACTCACCCCTTCAAGAGTAGGTGTCCAGGGGCGGGGCGTCGCCGAGCCGGCGGCCGGCGGCGTGCTCGGCGGCGATGCGCTCGTGGTGGCGGATCACCTCGGAGACGATGAAGTTGCGGAACTGCTCGGCGAACTCCGGGTCGAGGCCGGCACCCGACGCGAGGGACTTGAGACGGTCGATCTGCTGCCGGTCGCGCTGCGGGTCCGCCGGCGGCATGCCGTTGGTCGCCTTGAGCTCCCCCACCCGGTGGGTCGCGCGGAAGCGCTCGGCGAGGAGGTGGACGAGTGCGGCGTCGATGTTGTCGATCGTGCCGCGCAGCTCGAGGATCTCGGCCGGCATGGGCCGCCCGCCGGCGGGCACGGGCGACTCGTCGAAAGGATCTGCCATGCCCTGATCCTAGGCCCGGGACCGACCTGTCGCGGCGCGGCGACGACCCGTGGACGGCCGGTCCCGGACGAGACCGGTCAGGCCGACTTGCGGTTCCGCACCGGGCCGGAGGTGCGCGGCACGATGGTCGGGTTGACGTTCTCCTCGACGGTCTCGCGGGTCACGACGACCCGTTCGACGTCGTCGCGGCTCGGCACGTCGAACATGACCTGTTGGAGGACCTCCTCCATGATCGCGCGCAGGCCGCGGGCTCCTGTCCCGCGCAGCAAGGCCTGCTCGGCGATGGCGTCGATCGCGTCGTCGTCGAACCCGAGCTCCACACCGTCGATCTCGAACATGCGCTGGTACTGCTTGACGAGGGCGTTGCGCGGCTCGGTGAGGATGCGCACGAGCGCCTCCCGGTCGAGCGGGGAGACCGCCGCGATGACGGGCAGCCGCCCGATGAACTCGGGGATGAGGCCGTACTTGTGCAGGTCCTCGGGCCGGACCTCGGCGAAGAGGTCCTCGTCGACCGTGGACTCCATCGGCGCGGAGAACCCGATGCCCCGCTTGCGGGAGCGCGCGGCGATGATGTCGTCCAGGCCGGCGAACGCCCCCGCCACGATGAACAGCACGTTCGTCGTGTCGATCTGGATGAACTCCTGGTGCGGGTGCTTGCGACCGCCCTGCGGCGGCACGGACGCGCTGGTGCCCTCGATGATCTTCAGCAGGGCCTGCTGCACGCCCTCGCCCGACACGTCGCGCGTGATCGACGGGTTCTCCGCCTTGCGGGCGACCTTGTCGACCTCGTCGATGTAGATGATGCCCGTCTCGGCCTTCTTGACGTCGTAGTCGGCGGCCTGGATGAGCTTGAGCAGGATGTTCTCGACGTCCTCGCCCACGTAGCCCGCCTCGGTGAGGGCCGTGGCGTCCGCGATGGCGAACGGGACGTTGAGCATCTTCGCGAGCGTCTGCGCCAGGTAGGTCTTGCCGGTGCCCGTGGGCCCGACGAGCAGGATGTTCGACTTCGCGATCTCGACGCCGTCGTCGTCCTTCGCGGCGGGCGGTGCCGCCTGGACCCGCTTGTAGTGGTTGTAGACGGCGACGGCGAGCGCGCGCTTGGCGCCGTCCTGGCCGATGACGTACTGCTCGAGGAACGAGAAGATCTCCCGAGGCTTGGGCAGCTCGGTCAGCCCCAGCTCCGTGGCCTCGCCGAGCTCCTCCTCGATGATCTCGTTGCAGAGCTCGATGCACTCGTCGCAGATGTACACGGCGGGACCGGCGATGAGCTTCTTGACCTGCTTCTGGGACTTCCCGCAGAACGAGCACTTGAGCAGGTCTGCACCGTCACCGATTCGAGCCACCATGGGCCTCCCTTGTCTCGAGCGCTTCCGCGTCCATTCCACACCACCGCGGGCCCGTTGTCAGCAGAGTTCCCCCGGTGTGGCGCGACCCGGGTGCCGCGACGTGCGCGGCGACCCGGGTCGCGTGGTGCTCCACCGCCTGGTCAGCGGGCCAGGTGGGCGGGCTTGCGGGACTCCAGCACCTGGTCGACCAGGCCGTAGTCCTTCGCCTGCGCGGCCGTGAGGATCTTGTCGCGCTCGATGTCCTCGCGCACCTGCTCCTCGTCCCGGCCGGTGTGCTGGGCCAGCGTGTGCTCGAGCCACTCGCGCATGCGGATGAGCTCGTTGGCGTGGATCTCGATGTCGGACGCCTGCGCGTAGCCGCCACCCTCCATCGCCGGCTGGTGGATGAGCACGCGGGCGTTCGGCAGCGCCAGACGCTTGCCGGGCTGCCCGGCGGCCAGCAGGACCGCCGCCGCGGACGCGGCCTGGCCCAGGCAGACCGTCTGCACCTGCGGCTTGATGAACTGCATCGTGTCGTACAGGGCGGTCATCGCGGTGAACGAGCCGCCCGGGGAGTTGATGTAGATCATGATGTCGCGGTCCGGGTCCTGGGACTCCAGGACCAGCAGCTGCGCCATGATGTCGTCGGCCGACGCGTCGTCGACCTGGACGCCCATGAAGATGATGCGGTCCTCGAACAGCTTGGTGTACGGGTCCTGGCGCTTGAAGCCGTACGGCGTGCGCTCCTCGAACTGCGGCAGGACGTACCGCGACGTCGGCGCGGCGGCGCTCGAACCGAACGGCAGCGCGACACCGCCGGGACGACCAGCGGCACCGGCCAGCCGCTGCGCCGTCATGGCGAACTGGTACTCGGGTGAGTAGCTCATGGTTCTCCTCGGATGAAGTCTGAAGGGTGGCGTCGGGGCGTCAGTCGGCGTTCGTGCCGCCACCGCCCGCGACCGCCGAGGCGTTGGTCACGACGTGGTCGACGAAGCCGTACTCCAGCGCCTCGGGAGCGGTGAACCAGGAGTCGCGGTCGTTGTCCTTGAGGATCTTCTCCAGCGGCTGGCCGGTCTGCTCGGCCGTCAGCTCGGACAGCACCTGCTTCATGTGCATGATGAGCTGCGCGTTGATGCGGACGTCGGTGGCCGTGCCGCCGATGCCGCCCGACGGCTGGTGCATCATCACGCGGGCGTGCGGGGTGGCGTAGCGCTTGCCCTTCGCGCCCGAGGAGAGCAGGAACTGGCCCATCGAGGCGGCCATGCCCATCGCGACGGTGGCGACGTCCGGCTGGATGTACTGCATGGTGTCGTAGATCGCCATGCCGGCCGTGATCGAGCCGCCCGGGGAGTTGATGTAGAGGTAGATGTCCTTGTTCGGGTCCTCGGCCGCGAGGAGCATCATCTGCGCGCAGATCGCGTTCGCGTTGTCGTCGCGCACCTCCGACCCCAGCCAGATGATGCGCTCCTTGAGGAGTCGGTTGTAGATCGAGTCGTTGAGGCCGAGGCCCTGGGCCTCGCCCCGAGCCACAGGTGCGGCCACGTCCGTCCGCAGCATGTTCACGTCCGTCTCCTTCGGTTCGCTGTCGCTCGACCCTAACGTGCGCCCCTGCCCCGAAGAGTCCCGGAACGCGCCGGTTTCGCTGCTGGCGCACAGGGGGCGGCGGGCCGCTCCCGGGGACGACGACGGCCCGCGCCCTCCGTGCGGAGGACGCGGGCCATCGCGGCGACGCGGGGCGTCAGGCCTTGGTGGCCTCGTCGGCCGAGTCGGCGGACTCGGGCGAGGAGTCGGCGGACTCCGCGGAGTCGACCGAGTCGGCGGACTCCTCGTCGGCGACGGCGGCAGCCTCCGCGGCGTCGTCCTCCTCGGAACCGATGAACTCCGACAGGTCGACGACGTTGCCCTCGCCGTCCTTGACGACGACGTCGCGCAGCGCGACGGCGAGCGACTTCGAGCGGGCGACCTCGCCGACCATGGCGGGGATCTGACCGGACTGGTCGAGCGAGGAGATGAACTCCTGCGGCTCCATGCCGTACTGGCGCGACGCCTGGACCAGGTACTCGATGAGCTCGCCCTGGCCGACCTTGACCTCGAGCTTCTCGGCGAGGGTGTCGAGCAGGATCTGGTTCGTGATCGCCTTGGTGGCGTCCACGGTGACCTCGGCACGGTGCTCGTCGTCCTCCAGGCGACCCTCGGACTCGAGGTGACGGTGCACCTCGGCCTCGACGACGCCGGCCGGGACGGGGATCTCGACGGCCTCGAGCAGCTTCTCCAGCAGGGCGTCGCGGGCGGCGACGGCCTGGTCGGAGGTCTTGGCGGACGCGACCTGCTCGCGCAGGTCGGCCTCGAGCTCGGCGAGCGTGTCGAACTCCGACGCCATCTGCGCGAAGTCGTCGTCCGCCTCGGGCAGCTCGCGCTCCTTGACGGAGGTCGCGGTGACGGTGACCGACGACTCCTCGCCCTGGTGCTCGCCACCGGCGAGCTCGGTCGCGAAGGTGGTGGTCTCGCCGGCCGAGAGGCCGGTGAGCGCCTCGTCCAGACCGTCGAGCATGTTGCCCGAGCCGATCTGGTAGGAGACGCCGGAGACCGAGTCGATCTCCTCCTCGCCGATGACGGCCTTGAGGTCGATGACGACGTAGTCGCCCTCGACGGCCGGGCGGTCGACGCCCACGAGGGTGCCGAAGCGCTCGCGCAGGGCGTCGAGACGCTCGGTCACGTCGGCGTCGGAGACCTCCGTGGACTCCACGGTGAGCTCCAGGCCGGACAGCTCGGGCAGCTCGATCTCCGGGCGGATCTCGACCTCGGCGGTGAAGGTCAGCTGGCCCTCGCCCGCCTTGGCGGGGATCTCGGTGACCTCGACCTCGGGCTGGCCCAGCGGACGCAGCGACTCGGCGGTGACGGCGTCGCGGTAGAAGCCGGACAGGCCGTCGTTGACGGCGTGCTCGACGACGGCGCCCCAGCCGACGCGCTGGTCGATGATGCGCGGCGGGACCTTGCCCTTGCGGAAGCCGGGGATGTTCACCTGCTCCGCGATGTGCTGGTAGGCGTGGTCGATGCTCGGCTTGAGCTCGTCGTACTCCACCTCGACGGTCAGCTTGACCTTGGTGGGATCCAGGGTCTCGACGGCGCTCTTCACTTCGATGTACTCCAACGTGTCGGGTGCGTGCGCGCGCGTCGTCCCGGCGGACCGGGGAGATGGTTGCGGCGCGTGATGCTGGGCAGGCCGCCGGTACGACAGGCGTACGGGCAACCCGTCGATCATACGGCACCGGCCCGTGCGGCCGACAGGGCGCCGGCGGTGGGATGTGCCACTGCCCACGCCGTCCGGGCGGTCCGCCGCCGGGTCAGTCGCGGCGGCGGGGCCGGACCCGGGTGTGCGCCCGTTGCCCCTGCCTGCCGAACAGGCTGAGCAGCTCCACCGCGCCGTCGTCGGCGGGACCGAACCAGTGCGGCACGCGGGTGTCGAACTCGGCCGCCTCCCCCGGGCCCATCACGACGTCGTGATGACCGAGCACGAGACGCAGACGTCCGGACAGCACGTACAGCCACTCGTAGCCCTCGTGCGTGCGCGGGTCGGGCGCCGGGCGCGAGCCCGGCTCCAGCACGAGCTTGTACGCACCGATCTCGGTGGCTCCGGGCGTCAGCGCGATGCTGGTCATGCCGTCCCCGGCGACCGGGCGCAGGTGGACGCGCGGGTCGCCGGTCGTGGGGGCGTCGACCAGGTCGTCGAGCGTGACGCCGTGCGCGCGGGCGAGCGGGAGCAGCAGCTCCAGGGTGGGGCGTCGCGACCCCGACTCCAGCCGCGACAGGGTGCTGACCGAGATGCCCGTGCGCTGCGAGACCTGCGCGAGCGTCAGACCGGCGCCGGTGCGCAGGGTGCGCAGCCGTGCCCCGACCGTGCCGAGCGCGGCAGCGAGCTCGTCGCGCCCGTCGTCCGCCGCGGCGTCGGGCGCGTCGCCCGTGGGCCTGGTGTCGTCCGCCATGAGCCCATCTTGCCAGAACGGCAACGGACGTTGCCGATGACCGTTCGCGAAGGCAGGCTCGGACCATGACCGAGAACCTCGAACCCCGCCACGACGTCGTCGTGGTCGGCGGCGGTGCCGCCGGCCTGTCCGGAGCCCTCACCCTGGCCCGCGCACGCTGGCGCACCCTCGTCGTCGACGCCGGCGAGCCGCGCAACGCCCCCGCCGGCGCGGTGCACGGCCTCCTCGGCCGCGAGGGCACCGCCCCGGCCGACCTGCTCGCCACCGGCCGCGCGGAGGTGCGCGCCGTCGGTGGGCACCTCGTCGCCGGGCGCGTGGCCGACGCCGTCCGCGACGACGACCCGACCCACCCGTTCCGCGTGACGCTCGCCGACGGCCGCGAGACCCGGGCCCGGCGCGTGCTGATGGCCACCGGTCTCGTGGACGAGCTCCCGGCCGTCCCCGGACTCGCGGAGCGCTGGGGCCGCGACGTCCTGCACTGCCCGTTCTGCCACGGCTACGAGGTGCGCGACCAGCGCCTCGGCGTGCTCGCGACCGGCCCGCACGCGGTCCGCCAGGCGCTGCTGTTCCGGCAGTGGAGCCCGCACGTCACCCTGCTCACGCACACCGCCGGGGCCGTCGCCGCCGAGGACGCCGCCCGGCTCGCCCACCGGGGCGTCGAGGTCCGCGGCGGCGAGGTGGCGCGGCTCGACGTCGTCGACGACCGCCTGACCGGCGTCGTGCTGGCCGACGGGTCGCGGGTCGACCTCGACGCCGTCGTCGTCGGCACCACGGTGCGCGTGCGCACCGACGGGCTCGCCGGGCTGGGCCTCCAGGTCGCACCCCACCCGTCCGGCATGGGCGAGCACGTCGTCGCGGACCCCACGGGGCGAACGTCCGTGCCGGGCGTCTGGGTGGCGGGCAACGTGGCGAACCTCGCCGCACAGGTGGGCAACGCCGCGGCCGAGGGCGCCTGGGCCGCCGCCCAGCTCACCATGGACCTCATCGAGGAGGACTCCGCCGTCCCGGCCGCGCGGTGACCGGCGCGAGCCTCAGTAGCCGCCTGTGGAGAGCGCCGCGAGGCCGAGGACGAAGAGCAGGAGGGTCCCGGCCCCCACCCAGCCGAGCACGATGCCGGCGATCGCGATCCCGCGACCGTCCTGCGGGGCCTCGGCGGGGGCACGGCGGATCTGGGCCAGGGCCACGTACCCGAAGATCAGCGCGAGGATGCTGCCCGCCCAGTACAGCCACAGGATGCCCAGGATCAGCGAGGTGATCGCCAGGCCGTTGGTCCGCCGGACCGGGTACGCCCCGTACGGGGACGGCTGGGCGTACGGCTGCTGGGCGTACGGCTCCTGCGGGTACTGCCCCGGTATCGGCACCGGGGCGCCAGGCAGAGCAGCGGCCTGCGGGTAGGGCGGGGCGTTCGGGGCCGTGGGCGGCGCGTACGGCGCCGGAGCGGGCGGGCTCACCGGGGTGTCCGTGGACGACCGCGGGCCCTCGGCCGGGGTGCCGGTCGAGTACGGCGCCGGGAGGGGCTGCGTCCCCTGGTCCTGCGGGTGGCCCGCCGACGGCGGGGCGTACGGGTCGTTCGGGTCGCTCACGGGTGCTCCGGTCCGGGTCGAGGCGGTTCCCCGCGAGCCTATCGGCAGGTCACGACACCGAGGAGGGCTGCAGCCCAGGTTCATCCGGTGCCGCGACGGTGAGCACCACCCCGGCGACCGCGGGGTGCGCGACGACCTGCCGCTCGATCGCGTCGAGGCGCCGCCCCACGGACGACTCGACGTCGTCGCCCGTGAGGTCGACGGCGGCCACGAGGTACACCGACCGCGGCCCGACGAACTCCAGGCGCAGGTAGGTGACACGGTCGACGTCGGGCAGGGCGAGCAGGCTCGTCAGCGCGGCGTCCCGGACCTCGGGCCGCGTCACCTCACCGACGAGGAACCGGCGGTTGCGGTCGATGAGGACGACGGCGACGACGCCGAGCAGGAGGCCGATGACGATCGACCCCACGGCGTCGGGCACGGCCGACCCGGTGAGCTGGTGGGCGAGCACGCCCGCGAAGGCCACGACGAGCCCGATCAGGGCCGCGGCGTCCTCGGCCACGACGGCGCGCAGCGTCGGGTCGGAGGTGCCGACGACGTGGTCGAGGACGTCCTGGCGGGACTCCCGCGCCCCGGCGCGCGCCTGCCGCACCGCCTGCAGGAACGAGACGCCCTCCAGCACGAACGCGACGCCCAGCACCGCGTACGCGATCCCGAGGTTCTCCGCCGGCTCCGGGTGCACCAGCTCCTGGATGCCGTGCACCACGGACACGCCCGCGCCGACGGCGAACAGCCCGATCGCCGCGAACATCGACCAGACGTAGGCCTCGCGCCCGTGGCCGAGAGGGTGGTCCCGGTCCGCCGGGCGGCGGGCGCGCCTGCCGGCGATCAGCAGGAACACCTCGTTGCCGGCGTCGGCCCACGAGTGCACCGCCTCGGCGAGCATCGACGCCGACCCGGTGACGACAGCCGCTGCCGTCTTCGCCACGGCGATGAGCAGGTTGGCGACGAACGCGACCACGACGGTCAGCGTGCTCTCCCCGCCCTGCTCGCTCTCGACGACACGGGCGCTCTTCGGCCCCTCGACGGCCTGCGACGATTCCGGCATGGAGCCGGTCTACCAGCGACGACGGCGTCGCGCACGGGCGGGCTACCGCACGGGCCGGTAGCGCTGGGCGACCACGCCCGACCGGAGCTCGTGGCGATCCACCAGCTCGAGCCGGACGCGCTCGTGCAGACCTGCGAGCAACGTGGGGCCGTGCCCGGCGAGGACCGGCTGCACGAGGAACACGTACTCGTCGATCAGCCCCAGGTCCGCGAGCGCCAGGGGAAGGGTGACGCCACCCACGGAGAGGTACTCCCCCGGCTCCTCCTTGAGCCGCCGGACGGCCTCCCCCAGGTCACCGCGCACCAGCTCGGCGTTCCAGTCGACGTCGTCCAGCGTGCTCGACACGACGTACTTCTTCTTCGGGTCGAGGGCCTCGGCGAAGGGGGTCTCCCACTCGCCCATCCAGTCGGGCCACGTGCCCGTGGCCGGCCGCCGCCACGCCGCCTCCATCATCTCGTAGGTCACCCGGCCGAACAGGACGGCGCCGGCCTCCTCCATCTCCTGCGTCCAGTACCGCATCGACTCCTCGTCGGGCGGGAGCCCGGCCTCGTGGTGGCAGCAGCCGTCGAGCGTGACGTTGATCGAGTAGCGAAGCGGTCTCATCTTCCAGGTCTCCCTCGACGTGCGGGCGTTCTCACCGGACCGTGGAGGAGACCGTCGTCGACGCCGGTTCTCATCGGCGTCCGGGCAGGTGGAGTCGCCGCACCGACCAGTAGGGTGAGCCCGTGCCCCGTGAACGCCCCGCTGCCGCCGGTCCCGTCGAGGTGCGCGGAGCGCGTCTCGCCGACGAGTTCGACCGCGCCGCCGACCGTTACGACCTGCTGACCCGGCTCAACCCCGGCTACCTCCGCGCCCTGAGCACCGCGGCGGGCGAGCTGGTCTCGCGGCTGCGGCGGCGCGGTGGCGACGGGCCGCTCGTCCTGTGGGACCTCGGCTGCGGCTCGGGGCTGTCCACGCGGGCCCTCGTCGACGCAGCGGGCGAGGACGCCCGCATCGTCGGGGTGGACGCGTCCGCCGGGATGCTCGGCCGCGCCGAGGTCAAGTCCTGGCCCGACGGCGTGGCGTTCGTGCAGGCCTTCGCCCAGGACCTGCCCGAGGTGGCGCGCGAGCACGGGCATCGCGACGCGGACGGCGTGTTCGCCGCGTACCTGCTGCGCAACGTCCCCGAGGGGCAGCGCGACGAGGTCGTGGCCGCGATCCGCGACCAGGTGCGGCCCGGCGGGTGGATCGCCCTGCAGGACTACCACGTCAAGGACCGCCGGGTGGCCACGGCCGTGTGGTCCGCCGTCTGCTGGGGTGTCGTCATGCCGTTGTCGGCCGTCGTGCGGGGCAACCCGGCGATCTACCGCTACCTGTGGCGCAGCGTCGTCGACAACGACAGCACCACCCAGCTCCAGGCCCGCCTCGAGCGGGCGGGCTTCACCGACATCACCTGGCACACCGGCACCGGCTGGCAGCGCGGGATCCTGCACACCGTCCTGGCGCGGCGACCCGACGCCGACGCGGCATGAGCCGGCCCGTCCCGCCGGGCCGTGACCGCGGCGCCGTCCTCCACCCGGCCGCACCCGGTGCCGAGCGCGTCCGCGACGGCGAGCACGTCGTCGTCGTCGGGGGCGGCATCGCCGGCCTCGCCGCGGCGACGATCCTCGCGGAGCGCGGGGTGCGCGTGACGCTGCTGGAGGCGTGCGACCAGCTCGGCGGCCGGGTCCGCGCCTGGCCGGTCGAGGCCCCCGCCGAGGACGCGGACGACGCGGCCGACGACGGCGCCCGCACCGGCAGGACGATGAGTCGCGGCTTCCACGCCTTCTTCCGGCAGTACTACACGCTGCGCGCGCTGCTGCGTCGCGCCGACCCGGAGCTCGCCCACCTGGTCCCGGTGCCCGACTACCCCTTGCGCCGCGGCGACGGGCTCACCGACAGCTTCGCGGCGCTGCCGCTGACCCCGCCGGTCAACCTCGTGGCGTTCGTCGTGCGCAGCCCGACCTTCCCGGTCTCCGCCCTGCCCCAGGTGCACCTGCCCAGCGCTCTCGAGCTGGTCTCGGTCTCCTACCCCGAGAGCCACGAGCGCTACGACGGCGAGTCCGCGCAGGACTTCCTCGACCGGCTGCGCTTTCCCGAGGGCGCTCGGCACCTCGCCCTGGAGGTCTTCGCCCGGTCGTTCTTCGCGCACCCGACCGACTTCGGTGCCGGCGAGCTGGTCGGCATGTTCCACACCTACTTCGCGGGGTCGTCGGAGGGTCTGCTCTTCGACGTCCCCGACGACGACTACGACACCGCCCTGTGGGCCCCCCTGGGCCGGTACCTCGGCGACCTCGGGGTGGACGTGCGCACCGGCACGCGGGCGGAGTCGCTCGCGCAGGACGAGGACGGGTCGTGGCGGGTGCGGACCGCGTCCGGGGAGCTCACCGCGGACGCCGTCGTGGTCGCCACCGACCCGCGCGTCGCGCGCGAGCTGCTGGCGCCTCTCGCGGACGAGCGCCCCGGCACGGCCGGACCCGAGCGCGAGGACTGGCACCGGCGGGTCGCCGCGGGGCGCAACGCGCCGCCGTTCGCCGTGCTGCGGCTGTGGCTGGACGGTCCGGTCGCACCGGAACGAGAGGCCTTCCTGGGTACCAGCGGCTACGACCTGCTCGACAACGTCACCGTCCTCGAGCGCTTCGAGCAGGGGGCGGCCGACTGGGCTCGCGAGCACGGCGGCTCGGTCGTGGAGCTGCACGGCTACGCCGTCGACCCGGAGCGGGACCCCGACCTCGCCGGGGACGGGCCGCGCGGGCTGGACGCGCAGCGGCTGCGCTCCCGGCTCCTCGACGCCCTCCACGAGGTCTACCCCGAGACCCGCGGACGCCGGGTGGTCCACGAGGAGCTGCTCGTCGAGGACGACTGCGGCCTGGTGGGCACGGGCCCGTGGCGCGACCGGCTGACCGTCGACACCCCGTACCCGGGCCTGGCGCTGGCCGGGGACGGCCTGCGGGTCGACTGGCCGATCGCCCTCATGGAGCGCGCCGCGGTGACGGGTGTGCTCGCGGCCAACCACCTGCTCCAGGGGTGGGGGGTGCGCGGCGAGGACGTCTGGACCGTCCCGCTGCAGGGCGTGCTCAAGCGCCGGCCGGACCTGTCGGTGGCGCGCGCCGCCGTCGCCCGGACCGCGCGGTCCGCGCGCGCTCGCGTCCCCCTCGGCCGGCGATGACGGGCCGACGGCGCGCGGTACGCCCGGGCGAACCGAGCACCCCCCGCGTGGAGCGGCAGGGCGCCGACGGCAGCCGCGGGGTGAGCACCGTGTGGCGCATCCGGTCGCTCGAGACCGGGCGGCAGGTGCTGCGCGCGCGGCACGCCACGACCCAGGCCGGGTTCACCGCCGAGGCCATCCCCCAGGGCCAGCTGAAGCACCACCCGATCCTCGTCTCCGACGGACCGCTCCACGACGAGCAGCGCAGCAAGGTCGCCCGCTTCTTCGCCCCCGTGGTGGTGGCCGACCGCTACACCGCGCAGATGGAGGAGTGCGCCGACCGCCTGCTCGGGCAGACCGGGCCGGGTGGCCGCGTCGTGCTCGACGAGCTCGCGCTGCACTACACGGTCGAGGTGACGGCCGAGGTCGTCGGCCTGACGGAGTCGTCGGTGCCGCGCATGTCACGCCGGCTGGTCAGCTTCTTCCGCCAGCCGCCCTTCGACATCACGCGCCGCGACCTGGGCCGCACCCGACGCCAGTGGATGCGCGCGGCGTGGAACGGGCTCCTGCCGGTCGGGCGCTTCTACCTGGCGGACGTGCGCCCGGCGGTCCGGGAGCGCCGACGGGAGCGCCGCGACGACGTCATCAGCCACCTGATCGACGAGGGCTACACGGACGTCGACATCCTCGTCGAGTGCGTCACCTACGGCACGGCCGGCATGGTCACCACGCGCGAGTTCGTCACGATGGCCGCGTGGCACCTGCTGCGCGAGGACGCCCTGCGTGAGCGGTACATCGTCGCCGGGGAGCAGGAACGCTTCGCGATCCTGCACGAGATCATCCGGCTCGAACCGGTCGTCGGGCACCTCTACCGTCGCGCGCAGGAACCGATCGACGTCACCGACGGCGACGACTCGTGGACGATCGAGGCCGGTGACCTCGTCGACGTGTGCGTCCGGTCCGCCAACGCCGACCCGCAGGCCCTCGACGAGGACGGCCTGGACCTCTGCCCGGGCCGCACCCTGCCGCGGGGCGTCAACGCCGCCGGGCTGAGCTTCGGCGACGGCGCCCACCGGTGCCCGGGGCAGCCGCTGGCGATCCTGGAGTCCGACCGGCTGCTGACCCGGCTCCTGGCGCGTTCCCCGCGGGTCGTGCGCGAGCCCGAGATCGGCTGGGACGACCTCATCGAGGGCTACACGCTGCGCGGGCTCGAGCTGGAGCTGCCGGCCGTCTCGGCCGGGAGCCGGTGACGGAAGGTCCACGACGTCAGGGCCGTGACGAGCATCGCCAGCAGCACCCCGGTGAAGATGTGCACGGACCGCAGGTCCCCGCCGAGCTCGCCCAGCGCGAGCTGCACCGCCACCAGTACTGCCACCGCCACGGCGAGGGCCACGTTGACCGGACCCGCGGAACGGCGGAGCACGACGTAGAGGACGGCGCTCAGGACGGCGACGGCCAGCGTGACCCACGCGCCCGCCTGGTGGTTCGGGAGGTACTGCGGCTGCCCGCCGAGGAACGCCGCCGCCCAGCCCGCCTGCCCGACGACGCAGGCCAGGACGACGGTGGCCGCGCTGCGCAGCCAGATCAGGTGGGGGTGCGGCAGGGCGGGCAGGCGCGACCTGGGTGCTGCGCTCATGTCGCTCTCCTTCCGACATAGGGTGTGGCCCGGAGGTGGACGTGACGGACGTGGCAGTGGTCGGGCTGGGCCCCGCGGGGCGTGCCCTCGCCTCGCGGTGCGCGGCCCACGGCCTGTCGGTGCTCGCGGTCGACCCGCGGCCCGGCGCGGTGTGGACGCCCACCTACGGTATCTGGGCCGACGAGCTCGGCGACCTGCCCGCCTCCGTCGTCCGTGCGCGCGCGGCGAACCCCGAGCTGCGGTCGCGCGGTGTGCACCCGCTGGAGCGCGCCTACCTGGTCCTCGACAACGCGGCCCTGCAGGCGGCCCTGCCCCTGGACGGCGTCGAGGTCCGCACCGGACGCCTCGACGACGCCCAGGTCGCCGCCCTGCGCGACGAGGCCCGCGTGGTGGTGGACGCCCGTGGCCCGCGCCCGGGCGGGCTGCGCGCCGACGACCCGGCGCCGATGCAGACCGCGTACGGCGTCGTCGTGCCGGCCGAGGCCGCCGCACCGGCCCTCCAGGGGGCCGAGTCGCTGCTCATGGACTGGCGCACCGACTGGTCGGAGCACGAGCACCCGACGGCCACCCCGTCCTTCCTCTACGCCGTCCCCGTGGGCGAGGGCCGGATGCTGCTCGAGGAGACCTGCCTGGCCGCCGCACCGGAGCTGCCGGTCGCGGAGCTGCGGACGCGGCTCCGACGCCGCCTGCTGGCCCGGGGGGTCGACCCGGCCGTCGTGGACGACCCGCTCGAGCGGGAGGTCGTGCGTATCCCCATGCGGGGGCGGGATGCTCCCCCGCCCCCGGGCGTCCTGGCTGTCGGGACCGCAGGACGCGGCGGGCACCGGATCACCGGCTACTCCGTCGCGCACTCGCTGCGCCGGGCCGACCCGCTCGCGCAGGCCCTCGCCCAGGGTGACGCGCCGGCCGACGCCGACCCGATGGACGCCGCCGAACGCCTCCGGGAGATCGGCCTGCGCGCGCTGCTGCGGCTGAGCACGCCGGGCACGCTGGAGCTGTTCGAGGGCTTCGGCCGCCTGCCCGCCTCCCGTCGGCGCGACCTCCTCTCCCGCAGGTCCGGTGCAGGCGAGGTGGCGCGTGCCATGTGGGGGATGTTCGCGGCGATGCCCGTGGCCGCCCAGGCCGAGCTCGTCCGCGCCTCGGCGGGCGTCCCCCGGCGACGCGCCTGACCCGACGCGCCGCACTACGCAGGGCCATGCCGTCGACCCGGACGGCGGACGGCCCTCGAGAAGATCTGTCGGGGTGACAGGATTTGAACCTGCGACCCTCTGCTCCCAAAGCAGATGCGCTACCAAGCTGCGCCACACCCCGTGGTACCCGTCCGCCCTCGGGACGGCGGGTCCGGCGTCAGTGTAGTGGGCCGTCGCCCCGACACCGCGCGACTTCCCCGCGTCGACGTGCACGCGTCGTCCACGTGCACGGACGGGTGTCGCGTCTTTGCTAGGCTGACGCCGCATCCCGACGCACGTCGTCGGGCATCGTCGCGGGCGTAGCTCAATGGTAGAGCCCCAGTCTTCCAAACTGGCTACGCGGGTTCGATTCCCGTCGCCCGCTCCACGGCACACGCAGGGCGGCCCGGGCTCCGGGTCGCCCTGCGTCGTCTCTCGCTCCCCGGCCGGTTGCTAGCATGCGCGCAGCGTCGCGTGTCGTCGGCAGGCTGTGCCGGGCATGGAGGCGTGGGACCCGAAGGAGACGACGATGTCCGCGTCATTCCCTTCGCCCTCACGTGGCTGAGGGCGACCAGGCCAGGCTCGTCGCCTGGAGCCGTGAGATGCGCGCCGTGCACGGCCGCCTGCGCGACGCGTTGTCGGTGACGCAGTCAGCGCTGGAGTCCGGCGAACCCGGGCAGGCCGCGACCCGTGACCTGCTGCTGTTCTGTCACGGCTTCTGCACGGCGCTGACCGGCCACCACGAGGGCGAGGACCGCGCGCTGTTCCCGGCCGTCGAGGCCGCGCACCCGGAGCTGCGTGACACGCTGCGCTCGCTGGAGCAGGACCATTCGATGATCGCGCACCTCGTCGCCGCTCTGGAGTCGGCCGTCGCCCGTGCGGACTCTCCGGACGTGCTCGCCCGGCACCTGGAGGGCGTCGGCGCGCTCATGGAGAACCACTTCCGCTACGAAGAACGCCGGCTGCTCTCGGTGCTCGACACCCTCGCGCTCGACGCCGATCCTCACGACGTGCTGGGGCCGCTCTGAGACGGGCAGGCCCGGAGCTCCGCCCCCTAAACGGTTCGCCGGTCGCCCGGAGGGTTCCGGGCGTGGAGGGATGGAACTCGCCCGGGTCGCGTCCCGCGGCCCCGACGAGGAGGACAACGATGTCTCACTTGACCCGACGGCAGCGCGCTGCGATGGCGGCCGCAGCCGTCCTTGTCGCCCCGCTCGCCCTCGCCGTCGCCGTGACGGGCGGCGCGACCACCGCCGCGGCGCACGGCTCCGTCACCGACCCGCCCACCCGCAACTACGGCTGCTGGGACCGGTGGGCCGACGAGTTCCAGAACCCGGACATGGCCGAGCTCGACCCGCAGTGCTGGCAGGCCTGGCAGGCGGAGCCGGCGGCGATGTGGAACTGGAACGGCCTGTACCGCGAGCAGGTCGGCGGCGACCACCAGGGCGCGATCCCCGAGGGCCAGCTCTGTTCCGGCGGGCAGGCCGAGGGAGGCCGCTACGACGCCCTGGACGACCCCGGCGAGTGGTACGCCACGGGGGTGGACCACCAGTTCGAGCTGACGCTCACCGACCAGGCGAACCACGGCGCCGACTATCTGCTGGTCTACGTCTCGAAGGAGGGCTTCGACCCGACGACCGAGGCCCTCGGCTGGGACGACGTGGAGCTCGTCCAGGAGACCGGCTCGTACCCGACGCAGTCCCCGTACGTGACGGACGTGGACCTCACGGGGCGTGACGGCCGCGCGGTGCTGTTCACCGTCTGGAAGGCCTCGCACGCCGACCAGAACTACTACCTGTGCTCCGACATCAACATCGGCGGGCCCGACCTCGTCCCGGGCGACGGCGGCGTGGACCCGACGGACCCGCCCGTCGAGCCCACCGACCCGCCGGTCGAGCCGACGGATCCGCCCGTCGAGCCCACCGACCCGCCGGTCGAGCCGGATGCCGGGTGCACGGCGGAGGTGACGGTCGCCGGGTCGTGGAACGGCGGCTACCAGGCGACGGTGACGATCACCGCCGGCGACGCCGCGATCTCCGGCTGGGAGGTCGACGTGGCGGGCGCGACCATCACCCAGGCGTGGAACGGCGTCCGCTCGGGGAGCACCATCGCCAACGCCGCCTGGAACGGGTCGCTCGCCCCGGGGTCGTCGACGACGGCGGGCTTCCTGGGCAGCGGCGAACCGTCGGACCTGACGGCGGAGTGCACGGTCGCGTGACACGTCGGCGCGGGGTGCCTGTCGCCATCCCGGCGGCCGGCACCCCGCGCACGCGCGCCACCACACTCATCAGGCTTGTCGATCGATGAGCATGATCTTGTCGATCGGTGGTTTGGTGGATAGGCTCGACGCCGCAGGCCGATCCGGGCCTGCCGAGACGAGCCGAGAGGGACGACGCACCATGCTCACCGCGCATCCCCCCGTCGTCTTCCCGGCCATGTCGGCCTGCTGCTGTCGCTAGAGCGTCCACGCCACGCCTGACCCCGGCAGGGTCGTGGCGACCGTGCGACGCTCGCACAGCATCGACCACCTGCCCGCAGGACGCCCCCGACGCCGGAGGGCACCCCGACGACCGCCGCCGTCGAGCCCGGGTCGAACCAGACCACCGCACCATCGCACCCACCGAAGGATCATCACCATGGCCACCATCTACGACGACGCCACGAAGCTCATCGGCCGCACCCCGCTGGTCCGGATCAACCGGCTCACCGAGGGCGCGGGCGCCACGGTGCTCGCCAAGCTCGAGTTCTACAACCCCGCCAGCTCCGTCAAGGACCGCATCGGCGTCTCGATCGTCGACGCCGCCGAGGCCTCCGGCGAGCTCAAGCCGGGCGGCACGATCGTCGAGGGCACGTCCGGCAACACCGGCATCGCGCTCGCCTTCGTCGGCGCGGCCCGCGGCTACGACGTCGTGCTGGCCATGCCCGAGACGATGTCGAAGGAGCGCCGCGCCCTGCTGCGCGCGTACGGCGCCGAGCTGATCCTCACCCCGGCCGCCGAGGGCATGAAGGGCGCCGTCGCGGCCGCCGAGCGCATCGCCGCCGAGCGTCCCGGCGCGATCCTGGCCCGCCAGTTCGCCAACGAGGCCAACCCGAAGATCCACCGCGAGACCACGGCCGAGGAGATCTGGGCCGACACCGACGGCGAGGTCGACATCCTCATCGCGGGCGTGGGCACGGGCGGCACCATCACCGGTGTCGGCCAGGTGCTCAAGGAGCGCAAGCCCGGCGTGCAGATCATCGCCGTCGAGCCGGAGGAGTCCCCGATCCTCAACGGCGGCGCCCCCGGCCCGCACAAGATCCAGGGCATCGGCGCGAACTTCGTCCCGGAGATCCTCGACACCTCGGTGTACGACGAGGTCATCGACGTCAACGCGGAGACCGCCGTCGAGTGGGCCAAGCGGTCCGCGCAGGAGGAGGGCCTGCTCGTGGGCATCTCGTCCGGTGCCGCCCTGGCGGCCGCCGCCCAGGTCGCGCAGCGCCCGGAGAACGCCGGCAAGACGATCGTCGTGATCATCCCGAGCTTCGGCGAGCGCTACCTGTCCACCGTCCTCTTCTCGGACCTGCTCGACTGACGTGACCGACCACCACGACGCCGACCACGACGACACCGACCACCCGATGCCCGACGGGCACCGTCCGGGGCTGCGGCACCTCCTGGAGATCCTCGCGGAGGACCTCGGTGCGGCGCACGCCCACGACCCGGCGGCGCGCAGCCGGATCGAGGTCGCGCTCGGGTACCCCGGGGTGCACGCGCTGTGGACCCACCGGCTGGCCCACCGCATGTGGCACCGTCCGGGCCTGCGGCTGCCCGCCCGGCTGGTGTCCCAGCTCGCGCGGTGGCTGACCGGCATCGAGATCCACCCGGGGGCACGGATCGGGCGGCGCCTGTTCATCGACCACGGCATGGGCGTGGTGATCGGCCAGACGACCGTCATCGGGGACGACTGCGTGCTCTTCCACGGCTCCACGCTGGGCGGGCGGTCGATGGCCCGGGGCAAGCGGCACCCCACCCTCGGGGACCGCGTCATGGTCGGCGCAGGGGCCAAGGTGCTCGGTCCGCTGTGGATCGGCCACGACGCCCAGATCGGCGCGAACGCGGTCGTGACCAAGGACGTCCCCTCGGGGATGGTCGCGGTCGGGGTCCCGGCGGCGGTCCGCGCCCCGGGGCACCGGCCCGACCACGGTCAGCGCGTCGAGGACGCCTCCGAGCTCCTCGAGTACGTCATCTGACCGTTCCCGCCACGACGGCCCGGGGCCGTGCGACCTGACGTCGCGCGACCCCGGGCCGTCGAGCGTCCGGGCGGCGCACGAGCCCCGCCGACCGGACAACTGATTGCGATTCGGCAACGAGACTTGTACGTGCTCTTGCCTGGCACTAGAAAGGAACGCGGTGCGGAGCAACGGCGCTCCGCACCACTTCTTGTCGTTCCGCCTGGAGGTCACCGCCCCGATGCCCGCCGCCGCCCCGCACCGCTGGCGACGATCGGCGGTCCGCGCGATGCTCGGGGCCGTCGCGACCGCGTGGCTGCTCGCCGGTGCTGCCGTGCTGGTCGCGCGAGGCTGGCAGGACGACCTCCCCGACCGTGTCGCCTCCCACTGGGACGGCCAGGGGGTCCCTGACGACACGATGTCCCTGGGGACGTTCGTGCTCGTCGACGTCGTGCTGGTGCTCGCCCTCACCCTGATGTTCGCCGGCATCGGCGTGGCGGCCGGACGGGAGGCCTCGACCCGACGGACGCTCGCCGGGGTCGTCGTCTGGTCCGGCGGGCTGGGCGCGACGCTCCTGCTGGTCACGCTCGGAGTGCAGCGCGGCCTGACGGACCCCGCGCAGGCGGAGCTGCCGGGCTGGTTGCTCGCCGCCGTGCTGCTCGTCCCCCTGCTGCCCGCCGTCGTCGTCGCGGCGCTCGTCCCCGCGGACCCACCCCGGCCCACCACCACGCCCGTCCCCGCCGACGCGCCGCGCGCCGAGCTTCCGCACGGCACCGGCACGGTCTGGGAGACGCGGATCGGTCCCGGCCGAGGGGCGCTCGTGGTCGCCGCCGGGGCGGCCGCCTCCGCCGTGGTCGTCGCCGTGGCCGTCGGGTCGTGGTGGCTGCTGGTGGTCCCGGCGGCGCTCGTCGCGCTCTGCGCCGCGACGCTCGCCTTCACCGTCCGGGTCGACGCCTCGGGCCTGCGGGTGCGGTCGTCGCTCGGCCGACCGCAGACCCTGGTCCCCGCCGACGAGATCGTCCGCGCCGACGTCGTCCACGTGAATCCGCTCGGCGACTTCGGCGGCTGGGGCTGGCGGGTCGGGATCGACGACGGCCGCGTCGGCGTCGTGCTGCGGACCGGCGACGCGCTGCTCGTGGAGCGGACGGGCGGCCGGAAGCTGGTGGTGACCCTCGACGACGCCGCGCACGCCGCCGGGCTGCTCAACTCGGTCGCCGACCGCGCCCGTCCCTGACCCGGACCCTGCGACGGAGCTCAGGTCTCCTCGGGGTCCTCGGACAACAGACGCTGCGCCTCGGCGAGCCGCCGGGGCGCGCGGGCGAACCAGGCGTCCTCGACGGTCCGCGCCAGCGTCGCCGCATCGACGGCGTCCAGCCGGACGAGGACTGCCGCGTAGCCGTCCAGGTGCGGGATGGTGAAGTGCGAGGCGGGCTCGGCGGCGAGCACGACGTCCTTCTCGACGAGGTCGTCGACGGCGGCGGCGAGGATCGGGCCGGACGGCACGGGATCGTCGCCGAACCGGCGGAGGTCGGCCTTGGTGAACGGCCGCTCCCACACGAACATGCGCTCCCCCACCGACCAGACCCGCCACCCCCGCGAGACGCTCTCGTGGGTGCCGGGCAGGGCGAGCGCGAGGCGCGCGACGTCGTCGTAGGTGGCCACGACGACCAGCCTGCGAGATGTCGCACGGCGTCGCACGTCGGCTAGGGTGTCGGTGCCTGCGACGGCACGTCCTAGGTATCACTCGACGAGGAGAGACATGACCACGTTGCGCATCGGCATCCAGACCGGCTACTGGTCCCGCCGCCCGCCCGCAGGTGTCGTGGAGATGCTGCAGCAGGCCGAGGCCGCCGGCCTCGACTCCGTCTGGACCGCCGAGGCGTACGGGTCCGACGCCTTCACCCCGCTCGCCTGGTGGGGCTCGCACACCTCCCGCCTGCGCCTCGGCACCGGCATCGCGCAGATGGCAGCGCGCACCCCCACCGCGACGGCGATGCACGCCCTGACCCTCGACCACCTGTCCGGCGGGCGGTTCGTGCTCGGGCTCGGCGCGTCGGGGCCGCAGGTCGTCGAGGGCTGGTACGGCCAGCCGTACCGTCGCCCGCTGGCGCGCACCCGCGAGTTCGTCGAGATCGTCCGCGAGGTGATCGCCCGCGAGCGCCCCGTCACCTACGACGGCGAGTTCTACACGCTCCCCGTGGGCGCCGGCACCCCGGGCGCGACCGGTCTGGGGCGCCCGCTCAAGGCGACCGTGCACCCGCTGCGCCCCGAGGTCCCCATCGTCCTGGCCGCGCAGGGCCCGAAGAACGTGGCGCTGGCCGCCGAGATCGCCGACGGCTGGATGGCGGGCTTCTACGCGCCGCGCGCCGACGCCGAGCAGCGGGCGCTGCTCGACGAGGGCTTCGCGGTGCGGGCCGACGAGCGCTCCCGGCCCGAGGACTTCGAGGTCCTGGCGACGATCCCCGTCGTCGTGCGCGACGACGTCGAGTCCGCGGCGGACGTCGTGAGGCCGCACATCGCCCTGTACGCGGGCGGGATGGGCGCCAAGGAGGCGAACTTCCACAAGGCGTCGCTCGACCGGCTGGGATACTCCGAGGTCACGGACGAGGTGCAGCGGCTGTATCTCGCCGGGCGCAAGGAGGACGCCGCCCGGGCGGTGCCGACGGAGATGGTCGAGGAGATCGCGCTCGTCGGACCGGCCGCCAAGGTGCGGGCCGACCTCGCCCGCTGGGAGGGCACGGCCCTGACGACGCTGCTCGCGCAGGGCGACCCGGCGTCGGTGGCGGCGCTGCTCGGCTGAGCCCTCAGGGCAGCCAGACGGCCCGCCGCAGGTCCACGCGGCGCCCGTCGCGCGTGAGGGGGCAGCCCTCGGCGCGCAGCTCCGTCAGCGCCCGGTCGAGGTGCCGGGCCGGGGGCGAGCCCGCCGCGTTCACCACGCGCCACCAGGCCACGCCCGACCCCGCGCGCGCCACCACCTGACCGACCTGACGGGGGCCGCCGCGGCCCAGGACGTCCGCCACGGCGTCGGCGACGATCCCGTAGGTCGTCGCCCGGCCCGCTGGCACCCGCTCGACGACGGCCAGCACCTCGTCGAGGTACTCCTCGGCGAGGGTCGGGGCGTCGAGCGGCGCGTCGTGGTGCGGCGCGGCATCGGGGTGCGGGCGGGACGGCATGCCCCGACTATGGCACCCGCCGGCGACGTGCCCGGGCAGCGACGCCATGCGCCGCCACGGGGCCGGCACGAGCCACCGCGGCCCGGGCAATCAGGTGGCGCCGCCGGACCGGTGCACCGCAGGATCGGGGCATGGCCCACACCCGCGACGCCGCGCTCCCCGACGGCTACCGCTTCCGCACCCTCACCGCCGACGACCATCGCGCCGCGATCCGCCTCGACGCCTGGGCGTTCCCCACCGGCGTCTCCCTCGACGAGCTCACGCAGGTCCCCACGGCGCTGACGTGGGAGCGCACGGTCGGCGTCGAGACGACCGGCGCCGACGGCACGACGTCGCTCGCGGCGATGCACTCGTCGTACCCGTTCACGCAGTTCGAGGTCCCGGGCGGCACGCTGCCGACGGCGGGGCTCACCTGGGTCGGGGTGCATCCCCAGCACCGGCGCCGCGGTCTCGCCACGGCGATGGTCGACCGGCACCTGGCCCGCTGCCGGGAGCGGGGCGAGCCGCTGTCGGCCCTGTTCGCCGCGGAGTACGCCATCTACGGCCGGTTCGGGTACGGCAAGGCCGCCGACGACGTCCGGCTGACGATCCCGCGGGGCGCCCGCCTGCGCGACGTCCCGGGCGCCACGGAGCACACCGTGCGGATCGAGGACGCCGACGGCGCCGTGCACGGCGCCCTCGTGGACACCGTGCACCGGGCGGCCGGCCGCTCCCCCGGCGGCCTGGGCGTGAACCGGCCCGGCTGGGCGACGCGCGAGACCGCGGAGCTGCGGGCGCACTTCTGGGCCGACGTCCCCGCGTTCCGGGGCGGGCGGGAGACGCGGCGCGTCGTCGTCGTGGAGCGGGACGGCGAGCCCCGCGGCTACGCCCTGCTGCGCCGCACGCTGGAGTGGGTGCCGACGGGCACGAACGGCACCGTGGCGGTGTCCGAGGCGGTCGCGCTCGACGCCGCCGCGGCACGCGCGCTGTGGGGTGTGCTCGTCGACCTCGACCTCATGACCGAGACGAAGACCTTCGTCCTCGCGCCCGACGACGCCGTCCTGACCCTCCTGGAGAACCCGCGGGCGACCGCCCAGCAGCGGCTGGACAACGTGTGGGTGCGGCTCGTCGACCTGCCGGTCGCGCTGGCCGGGCGCCGGTACGCCGCCGACGTCGACATGACCCTCGCCGTGACGGACGCCCGGCTGCCGGACAACGCGGGGGTGTGGCGGCTGCACGCCGACGCGTTCTCCCCGGCGTCGTGCGAGCGCTCCGACGTCCCGTCGCAGGACGCGGACCTCGCCCTGGACGTGCGCGAGCTCGGTGCCGCCTACCTGGGCGGCACGTCGTTGGCCGTCCTGGCGTCCGCGGGCCTCGTGGCCGAGCGCACGCCCGGCGCGCTGGCCGCGGCGAGCACCGCGTTCGGGTGGCCGGTCGCGCCGGTCTGCTCCTGGGTGTTCTAGGCGCCCTGAGCCGACCAGGTCAGGCCTGGCAGGCCGGGCACCAGAACAGGTTGCGGCCCGCCAGCTCCTTGAGCAGCACCGGGGTGCCGCACACGCGGCAGGGCAGCCCGTCGCGGTGGTAGACGTAGAACGCCTCGTCGGCGGGCACCGCGCCCGCGTCGTCGTCGGTGTTCTGCCGGGTGCGACGTCGCCCGCCGTCGGGGACGTCGTGCCCCGCGCCGCGGTCCGCCGGCCGGGTCGTGACGATCCGGCCCGTCGCGGCGCCGTCGCGCATCAGGTCGACCAGGTCGTCCCAGATCGCATCGAGCACCGCGGCGGGGACGTCACGGCCGGGGCGCAGCGGGTCCAGCCCGGCACGGAACAGCACCTCGGCCCGGTAGATGTTGCCGACGCCCGCCACGACCGCCTGGTCCATGAGCTGCTGGCCGACGGTGACGCGCGAGCGCCGCACCCGGGCGACGAACGCGTCGCGGGCGGCCGCGAGCGACGCGTGGCCGCCGTCGGGCCGGATCGGGTCCGGCCCGAGCCGGCCCTCGACCGCCGCCTTCTCGACGTCGGTGAGGACCTCGCAGGCCGTCGGCCCGGTGAGGTCCGCGACGGCGTGGTCGGCGAGCAGGCGCACGCGCACGGCGCCACGGGGCTCCGGCGGCTCCCACGCCTCCGACGCCGCGGGCACGGCGCCGTCAGGCGCCTCCGGGACCGAGTCCCGTTCCCCGATGCGGCGGCGTGGTGCCCCGATGGCGTGCACGACGTCGTCGCCCTCGCCGGCGAACGTCCACGCCCCGTAGAGCCCCAGGTGGACGCGCAGCCAGTGCTGCACGCCGTCACCGGGCACAGGGGCGAAACCGCAGAAGAGCTGCTTGCCCCACGCCTCGGCGCGCACCAGGACGGACCCGTCGAGCAGCGCCGCGCCCGCGGCGAACCGGCCCTGCGGGCTGGAGACCGCGAGCCGCCGGCCGGCGAAGAGCACCTCCAGGGTGCGGGCCAGCCGGTGGACGGTGTGCCCCTCGGGCACGTCAGGAGGCGGCGGGCCGGGCGGCCTCGTAGTCGGCGAGCTGGTCGATGCGGCGCTGGTGGCGCGCGTCGCCCGAGAACGGCTCCGCGACGAACGCCTCGACGAACGACGTCGCCTCCTGCGTGGAGTGCATGCGCCCGCCGACGGCGATCACGTTCGCGTCGTTGTGCTGGCGGCCGAGCCGCGCGGTCTCCAGCGACCAGGCCAGCACTGCCCGCACGCCCGTCACCTTGTTCGCGGCGATCTGCTCGCCGTTGCCCGACCCGCCGATGACGATGCCGAGCGAACCCGGCTCCGCGACGACGGCCTCGCCCGCGGCGAGGCAGAACGACGGGTAGTCGTCCTGGGCGTCGTAGGTGTGGGCCCCGTGGTCGACGACGTCGTGACCGGCCTCGGTCAGGTGGGCGACGAGGTGGGTCTTGAGCTCGTATCCGGCGTGATCGGCGGCGATGTGCAGACGCATGGTCGCCATTCTCCCCCATCGCGCCGCGTAGGGTGACGCCATGACGACCGACGCGACCGGGCTGAGGTCCGGCATCGACCTGTCCGCCCTCGACGACGCCGTCCGCCCGCAGGACGACCTGTTCCGCCACGTCAACGGCCGCTGGCTCGACACCTACGAGATCCCCGCCGACCGCGCCATGGACGGCGCGTTCCGCGCCCTGCACGACGCCGCGGAGGAGCAGGTCCGCGAGATCATCACCGACGCGGGCGCCGCCGTGCTCGCCGGGACCGCGACGGGTTCGCAGGCCCAGGTCGGTGCGCTGTACGCGAGCTTCATGGACACCGACCGCATCGAGGCGCTCGGCACCGCGCCGATCGCCCACGAGCTCGCGGCCGTGCGCGGCGCCGCCGACGCCGCCGCCCTGACGCGCGTCCTCGGTGAGCTCCAGCGCACCGGCGGTGGCGGCGTCGTCGGCCTCTACGTCGACAACGACGCCAAGGACCCCGAGCGGTACGTCGTCTACCTCGTCCAGGGCGGACTCGGACTGCCCGACGAGGCGTACTACCGGGAGGAGCAGTACGCGCCCGTCCGCGACGCGTACACCCCGCACGTGGCCCGCATGCTCGACCTCGCCGGCGTCGACGAGGCGTCGTGGGGCACGACGCCCGAGGCCGCGGCCGAGCGCGTCGTCGCCCTGGAGACGGCGCTCGCCGCGCACCACTGGGACGTCGTGCGCGACCGGGACGCGACGCTCACGTACAACCCGACGACGCTCGCCGCGCTGGCGGCGTCCGCGCCCGGGTTCGACTGGCTCGCGTGGGCCGACGCCCTCGGCGCGCCCGCCGGGTCGCTCGACGACCTCGTCGTGCGCGAGCCGTCATTCGCGACCGGCTTCGCGGAGCTGTGGGAGCAGGCCGACCTCGCCGACTGGCGGCTGTGGGCCGCCTACCACCTGATCACGGCGCGCGCCCCGTACCTCGCGGACGCCGTCGTGCAGGCCAACTTCGACTTCTACGGCCGCACCCTCTCCGGCGCCCAGGAGGTCCGCGAGCGCTGGAAGCGCGGCGTGTCCGTCGTCGAGGGGGCGCTCGGCGAGGTCGTCGGCCAGGAGTACGTGGCCCGGCACTTCCCGCCGTCCCACAAGGAGCGCATGGACGAGCTCGTCGCGAACCTCGTGGCCGCGTACCGCGAGTCCATCACCGGGCTCGACTGGATGACGCAGGAGACCCGCACGCGGGCGCTCGCCAAGCTCGAGCAGTTCACGCCGAAGGTCGGCTACCCGGTGCGCTGGAAGGACTACTCCGCCCTCGTCCTGGCCGAGGACGACCTGGTGGGCAACGTGCGGCGCGCCCACGCCGTCGAGCAGGACCGCGAGCTCGGCAAGATCGGCAGGCCGCTCGACCGCGACGAGTGGTTCATGACCCCGCAGACGGTCAACGCCTACTACAACCCGGGCATGAACGAGATCGTGTTCCCCGCGGCGATCCTTCAGCCGCCGTTCTTCGACCCGGACGCCGAGGACGCCGTCAACTACGGCGGGATCGGTGCCGTCATCGGCCACGAGATCGGCCACGGGTTCGACGACCAGGGCTCCAAGTACGACGGCGCCGGTCGGCTCGAGGACTGGTGGACCGAGGCGGACCGCACCGAGTTCGAGAAGCGCACCTCCGCCCTGGTCGCGCAGTACGACGCCTACCGGCCCGCCCAGCTCGGCGACGACGGCCCGACCGTCAACGGGTCGCTCACCATCGGCGAGAACATCGGCGACCTCGGCGGGCTGTCCATCGCGCTGAAGGCGTACCGGATCGCGCTCGGCGGCGGGCTCGACGAGGCCCCCGTGATCGACGGCCTCACCGGTACCCAGCGCGTGCTCCTCGGCTGGGCGCAGGTGTGGCAGGCCAAGGGGCGCGACGCCGAGATCGTGCGCCGCATCGCCACCGACCCGCACTCCCCCAACGAGTTCCGCTGCAACGGCGTCGTGCGCAACGTCGACGAGTTCTACGAGGCGTTCGACGTCGCCGACGACGCCGCCCTGTTCCTGCCCGCGGCGGAGCGCGTGCGCATCTGGTGAGACGGGTGCGGTCGTGACACGGCCGTCCTGACCGGGTCATGACCAACGGCACTGTCCGGGCCGTGCGGGCGGTGCGAGGTTGAGCGGGTGAACCTCGCACCGCCCCGCACCGATCCCGCCCACGGCCCCGCCCACGACCCCGGTGGTCCCGCTCCGCGGCTGCGGCCGCCGCACCACCGCGTCGACCCGCGCGCGCTGCGCTGGTGGACGCTGCGGAACCTGGTCGTGTCCCTCGGCGCGCTCGCCGTCCTCGGCGCGCTCGCCTGGTGGTGGCAGGCGGCGCGCCCCTGGCTGCTCGCACCCGCCGTCGTCGTCGGCCTGTGGGCGCTCGTGCGCGTCGCCGTCGAGCCCCGGTGGCGGTACGCCGTGCACCGCTGGGAGGCCACCGACGACGCCGTCTACGGGCTCACCGGCTGGGTCGTGCGCGAGTGGCGGGTCGCCCCGCTGTCGCGCGTGCAGACCGTGGACGCCGTGCGCGGCCCCCTCGAGCAGGTGCTCGGCCTGGCGACCCTGCGCGTCACCACCGCGTCGTCCGCCGGGACGATCAGCATCGTCGGCCTCGACCGGCAGGTGGCCGCCGACCTCGCCGAACGTCTGACTCTCGTCGTCGAGCGCACCCCCGGGGACGCGACGTGAGCCCGACCGTCGCCACCGACGCGGTGCGGGAGGGTGACGTCCCCGCCGACACGCGCGACACGACCCCCTGGCTGCGGCTCGACCCCCGCGTCGTGTGGGTCGACCTCGCCCGGTCCCTGCTGTCCGCCGTCCCCGCGGTGCTCGCCGTCGTCCTCGGCGTCGAGCCCACGGGGGCCTCGTTGTGGCCGTTCCTCCTGGCGGGCGCCTGGGCGCTGGTGAGCGCGGTCGGGGACGCCGTGCGGTGGACGTTCACCCGCTACCGCGTCACCGCCGAGCACGTGGAGCGGCGCACCGGCGTCCTCGTGCGCCGCTACCGCTCGGTGCGGCGCGACCGGATCCGCAGCATCGACGTCACCGCCCGAGCGCGCCACCGCGTCGCCGGGCTGCGCGTCGTGCTCGTCGGCGCGGGTCAGCAGGTCTCCGGCGGCGAGTCCGCCCTGTCGCTGGACGCCCTGCACCGCCGCGACGCCGACGCCCTGCGACGGCTCCTCCTCGCCCCGCACCCCGGGCAGGACGCCGCGGCCCCCGAGGCCTCCGCGACCGGCGAGGCCGGGCCGGACGACACCCCCGCCGCCCTGGACCCCGTCGATCCCGCGGGCACCGAGGTGCTCGCACGGCTGCGGCCGTGGTGGGTGGTCCACAACATGCCGGGCGTCTGGGGCGTGGTCACCGCCGCCGGGCTGCTGTGGGGTGCCTACTGGCTCGCGTCCGCGTTCGGTATCGACCTGGCCGACCACGCCCTGGACCTGGCCGGACCGGACCGGCTCGGCACGACCGGGAGCGTCGTCGTGGCGGTGACCGGCACCGTCGCGCTCGGCGCCGTCGGCATGGGCGTCGCGTTCCTCGTGACCTCCTGGCGGTTCGAGCTCGCCCGCGTCCCCGGCCCGCAGGGCACCCGGCTGCGCACCCGCGCGGGGCTGCTCACGACCCGCGAGGTCGACCGGGACGAGGGCCGGC
The DNA here is from genome assembly GCF_001636295.1 of Isoptericola dokdonensis DS-3. Classification (NCBI taxonomy): domain Bacteria; kingdom Bacillati; phylum Actinomycetota; class Actinomycetes; order Micrococcales; family Promicromonosporaceae; genus Isoptericola; species Isoptericola dokdonensis. The sequence goes on from NZ_CP014209.1 coordinate 1,211,772, forward strand.
TGCGCGGGATCACGATCTCCGAGCCGGTGCTCTGGCGCTGGATGGGGATGGCCGACACCCAGGTGGTGACGACGGGCCTGTCGCTCTGGGCGATGTCGCAGCCCGCGGCCATCCTGCCCCGGGGTCCGGTGACCGAGGCCCGCAGGGTCGCGGGACGGGTGCTGGGCGGCGCGCCCGGCCCCCTGGAGACGCCGCTCGTCGCCCACCCCGCAGGAGCGTTGCGGCGGCGGCTGTGGTGGGCGACCGTCGCGGCCGCGGTGCTCACCGCCGTGCTGGGACGGCTCGTCGCCCTCGGCGTCCTGCCGTCATGGACGCCGTGGGGCGGCGCCGCGGCCTGGCTGCTCGGCCTGCTCGGCGCTCTCGTGGCCTACCGCGCGCTCGGGCACGCGATCAGCGGTCCCTACCTCGTCGTGCGTTCCGGGCTGGTGGCCCGGTCCACGACGGCGTTGCGCCGCGACGCGGTGAGCACGATCGTCGTGCGCGAGTCGCTGCTCCAGCGGCGGCTCGGGCTGCGCACCGTCGTGGCCGCCACCTCGGCGGGCTGGGGCGCCTACGACGCGCGGGACCTCGCCGCCGACGACGCCCTGCGGTTCGCCGACGCCGCCGCACCCGGCCTGCTCGGACCCTTCCTGGAGCCGGACGGGTCGCGGCGCTGACCGGCCGGCGCGGCGGGCGTCCGTCGACGCCCGCCGCCCCTGCTACGAGCTGGCGCCGATCCCGGCACGGGCCAGGGAGAACCCGTTGCCCGTCGGGTCGTGGCGGCAGTACATGCCGTCCTGCTCGGACGTGCAGGTGAAGTCGCCCTCGGTGACCGACTCCCCGTAGGCGAGCTCGTCGAGCTTCTTCGGCGCCTTCTTCGGCTTCTCGGCGACGCACGGCAGCGCCACGTCGCCCGCAGCGTCGAGCGCGACCACGTACCCGGACGACCCGTCGCAGCCCTCCACCGGGGCGGGCCGCTGGTTGAGCTCGGCGATCCCGCAGGACACGCCCGCCTCGAAGATCTGGCAGCTGATGTTCCGCGACGGCGACCGCAGCTCGGCGACCTGTGCGCCGAACCCACCCGCGGCCTCCTCCTCCGCCGCCGCGTCGTCCTGCTGGACGGCGGCCGGGGTGTCGGACGGCGTGGACACCGTCGGGACGTCCGACCCGCCGAGCGCCTGCACGACGAACACCAGCGCCACGACGGCGAGGACGACGTCGACGGCGATGAACGCGATCCACCCGGGGCTGAGGCGGCGTCGGGACGAGCGTCCCACGGCGGGGTTCTGCGTCGTCGCCGGGCCCGGGGCCGCCCGGGGCGCCTGCGGTGCGGGCGCCGGGGACGCGGCGTACGCGTGCTGCTGCGGTGCGTACCCGTACCCGTACCCGGGCGCCGGCGCGGGCTGGGAGTACGCCGGCTGCCGGGCGGGCGCCGTGGCCCGCTGCGCGGCGGGCGGGGCCGGCGGGTACGCCGCGGTCGGCTGCGCGACCGGCGGCTGCGCGGCCGTCGGCTGCGCGGCCGTCGGCTGCGGAGCGTAGGCACCCTGCGGCGGGTACGCGGCCGTGGGCTGCGCCGGGTACGAGCCCGGGGCGGGCCGGGGGGAGAACGCCGCGGTGGCCTGTCCGGCGCCGGGCGCGGCCGGGGACGACGGGGACGACGACGGCGCAGGCGGCACCGGGGCGTGGACGCCGTGGTGCACCTGCGTCGCCTGCGGGTCGGCCGCCGGGGCGGGCGTCGCCGCCGTCGGAGCGGCGGCCGGGGACGCGGCCGACCAGGGCCGCGCACCGGCGGGCGCGAACGACGGCGGGGCCTGGCGCGGTTCCTGCGACCGCTCGGCACCCGGCTCCTGCGGGGCAGGACCGGGGGGCGGAGGGGGCGGCACGGTGCCGGACATCTGAGCTCCTTCCCGCGTCCGACGAGGTGTGCGAACCCGGCCGACGCGATGACACGCAACGCGCAGGATGTCACGACCTCCGGCCGCAGGTCGAACCCCCCTGACCCGGATTTCCCCCGCGGGAGCCCGGAAACACGTTCGGGGGCGCACCGCGGAAGTGGCATGATCGACCGCGTGTCGCGACGACCTCGCGGCCCGCCGACCTGCCACCGTCCAAGGGAGCACCCGTGCCCGGAGAGAACCTCACCCGCGCCGAGGCGATCGAGCGCGCCGCCGTCGTGCACGGCGTCGAGTCGTACGCCATCGACCTCGACCTGACCACCGGCGCGGAGACGTTCTCGTCGACCACCGTCATCCGGTTCACCGCCGCCGAGGGCGGCGCCACGTTCCTGGACCTCGTCGCGCCGCACGTGCGCGAGATCGTCCTCAACGGCCGCGCCCTCGACGTCGCGGCGGTCTTCACGGACTCGCGCATCGCGCTGGCCGACCTCGCCGCCGACAACGAGGTGCGCGTCGTCGCCGACTGCGCCTACATGAACACCGGCGAGGGCCTGCACCGGTTCGTCGACCCCGTCGACGGCGAGGTCTACCTCTACACGCAGTTCGAGGTCCCGGACGCCCGCCGCGTCTTCGCGACGTTCGAGCAGCCGGACCTCAAGGCGCCGTTCCAGCTCTCGGTGACCGCGCCCGCGCGCTGGCACGTCGTGTCCAACCAGCCCACGCCGGAGCCGGTGGCCGCCGTCCACGCGACCGAGCCCGCCGTCGAGGCAGCCCGCTGGGAGTTCGGTGCCACGCCGCGCATCTCCAGCTACCTCGTGGCGCTCGTCGCCGGGCCCTACGCCGTCGAGCGCGGCGAGGTCACCTCCGCCGACGGCCGCGTGATCCCGCTGGGCGTGTTCTGCCGGTCGTCGCTGTCGCAGCACCTCGACGCCGAGGCGATCATGGCGACCACCCGCCAGGGCTTCGCGTTCTACGAGGGGACCTTCGGGGTCCCCTACCCGTTCGACAAGTACGACCAGCTCTTCGTGCCCGAGTACAACATGGGCGCGATGGAGAACCCGGGCTGCGTCACCTTCACCGAGTCGTACGTGTTCCGCTCCAAGGTGACCGACGCCGTCCGCGAGCGGCGCGTCGTGACGATCCTGCACGAGCTCGCCCACATGTGGTTCGGCGACCTCGTCACCATGAAGTGGTGGAACGACCTCTGGCTCAACGAGTCGTTCGCGGAGTACGCCTCCACGCTCGCCACGGCCGAGGCCACCGAGTGGGAGGCCGCCTGGACCACGTTCAACGCCATGGAGAAGACCTGGGCCTACCGCCAGGACCAGCTCCCCTCCACGCACCCGATCGTCGCCACCATCGACGACCTGGAGGACGTGCAGGTCAACTTCGACGGCATCACGTACGCCAAGGGCGCCTCCGTGCTCAAGCAGCTCGTCGCCTGGGTCGGTCGTGAGGAGTTCATCAGCGGCGTCTCCGCGTACTTCCGCAAGCACGCGTGGGGCAACACCGAGCTGAGCGACCTGCTCGTCGAGCTCGAGGCCACCAGCGGCCGCGACCTGACCGCCTGGTCGAAGATCTGGCTCGAGACCGCCGGCGTGAACACGCTGCGCCCCGAGATCGGCACCGACGCCGACGGCGTCGTGACGTCGTTCGCGATCACGCAGACCGCGCCCGCGGACCACCCGACCCTGCGCCCGCACCGCCTCGGCATCGGCTTCTACGACGTCGACGCGACCGGCGCCGTCGTCCGCACCCGCACGGTGCAGGTCGACGTCGACGGCGAGCGCACCGAGATCGCCGAGCTCGTCGGCACCGAGCGCCCCGGTCTCGTCCTGGTCAACGACGACGACCTCGCGTACGCGAAGGTCCGCCTCGACGACGCCTCCCTGGCGTTCGCCGTCGAGCACCTCTCCCGCATCGCGGACCCGCTGGCCCGCTCCCTCGTGTGGGGCTCCGCCTGGGACGCCGTCCGCGACGGCGAGACGCCCGCGTCGTCGTACGTCGATCTCGTGCTCGGCAACATCGCCGCCGAGACGGAGTCGACGACGGTCCGGACCACCCTCGCGCAGCTCGGGCTCGCCGTGCGCTCCTACGTGGACCCCGCCCGCCGTGCGGCCACCTCCGAGCGCGTCGGCGACACGCTGTGGCAGCTCGCCCGCGCGGCCGACGCCGGATCGGACCTGCAGCTGCAGCTCGTGAAGTACTTCGCGGCGCTGTCCTCGACGTCCGCCCACGTGGCACCGCTGCGCGGCCTGCTCGACGGGACCGTCGTGCTCGACGGCCTCGCCGTCGACACCGACCTGCGCTGGGAGCTCCTCGAGGGTCTCGTGCTCCTCGGCGACGCCGACGAGGCCGAGATCGACGCCGCACAGGCCGCCGACGACACCGCGACCGGCCGCCAGGCCGCCGCCCGGGCGCGCGCCGCGCTCCCGACCGTCGCCGCGAAGGAGCGCGCGTTCTCGTCCGTCGTCGACGACGCGGACGCGCCCAACGCGATCATCCGCGCCACCGCGTCCGGCTTCGTGCACGTCGTCGACCCGGCCGTGCTGGAGCCGTTCGCCCAGCGGTACGTCGACGCGCTGCTGCCGATCTGGGAGACGCGCAGCTACCACATCGCCGAGGAGCTCATCGAGGGGCTCTACCCGGCGCCGCTCGCCTCGGCCGAGCTGCGCGACACCGTCCGCGGCTGGCTCGACGCCCACCCCGACGCGCCGGCCGCCCTGCGCCGCATGGTCGTCGAGGGTCTCGCCGGCACGGAGCGCGCCCTGGCCGCCCAGGCGGCCGACGCGGCCTGACGAGTCAGCGCTCATCGGCGCGAGTCAGCGCAGGTTCTCAAGGAATCTGCGCTGACTCGCGCCGTTCTGCGCTGACTGGCGGGAATCTGCGCTGACTCGCGCCGTTCTGCGCTGACTGGCGGGAATCTGCGCCGGCTCGCGCCGGTCAGCGACCCTGCGCGACGGCGGCGAACAGGGAACGCAGGCGGGCGTTCTCGAAGAGGTCCTCGACCAGCACGGGGTTGCCGGCGGAGTCGCCGAGCGGGACCTTCCAGTTCGGGTACTCCCGGTCGGTGCCGGGCTGGTTCTGGGAGCGCCGCTCCCCGACGGCGTCGACGAGCTGGACGCCCACGAGCGCGGCCCGCGACCGACGCAGGTAGCGGTGCAGCGCCTCGACGACCTCCCGCTCGGACGGGTTGTCGCCGACGAGCCCCTGCTCGGCGAGCGCACGCACGGCGGCGGCCCGCTCGGAGCGGGCGCGGGAGCGCAGCACCTGGGGGTCCTCGGTGAGCAGGCCGAGGCGGTCGCGCAGGTCCACGTGCTCCCCGGCCAGGTACCCGGCGGTGGGGGGCATGTCGTGGGTGCCGACGGACGCGAGGGTGAGCCGGCGGTAGTCCTGCGGCGCGGTCGGCTGGTCGCCGTCCTGCTCGAACCAGAACACGGACGTGCCGAGCACGCCGCGGTCGGCGAGGTAGTCCCGCACCCAGGGCTCGAACACCCCGAGGTCCTCGCCGATCACGATCGCGCCGGCCCGGTGCGCCTCCAGGCAGAGGATGCCGACGAGGGCGTCGTGGTCGTAGCGGACGTACGCACCCTGCGTCGGCGCCATGCCGCGGGGCACCCACCACAGGCGGAACAGGCCGAGGACGTGGTCGACGCGCAGCGCACCGGCGTGCCGCAGCACGGTGCGGAGCATGTCCCGGTAGGGCGCGTACCCGGCCTGGGCGAGCGCGCGCGGGTTCCACGGCGGCTGCGACCAGTCCTGGCCCTGCTGGTTGTACATGTCGGGCGGGGCGCCGACGCCGACGCCGGAGGCGAGCACGTCGGCGTTCGCCCACGCGTCCGCACCGTCGGGGTGCACGCCGACGGCCAGGTCGTGCACGACGCCGATCCGCATCCCGGTGTCGACGGCGGTGCGCTGCGCGTCCCGCTTCTGCTCGTCGAACACCCACTGGAGCCAGGAGTAGAAGTCGACGCGGTCGGCGAGGCGTTCACGGGCCTGCGCGACGGCGGGCGACGCGGGGTCGGCGAGCTCGGCGGGCCAGCGGCCGCCCCCGAGCTCCTCGGTGAGGGCGCACCAGGTCGCGAAGTCGCGCAGCCCGGTGCCCTGCTCGGCGACGAACTCCTCGAACGCGGCCTGCCGGGAGGCCCGGCGCGGCGCCGTGTGCACGACCTCCAGCGCGGCCTTCTTCGCGTCCCAGACGGCGTCCCGGTCGATGGGGCCGTCGTCGGCGGCGAGGTCGCGCACCGGGTCGGACGCCCACTCGACGAGCGAGCGGTCGGCGGCGGTCAGGTAGGCGGTCTCGGGGATGTCCTCGACCCGCACGTACAGGGGGCTGCCGAACCGGCGCGACGTCGGCAGGTAGGGCGAGGGGGTCAGGGGGGTCACGGGCTCCGCCGCGGACAGCGGGTTGACGGCGATGAAGTCCGCCCCGGCCCGGTGCGCGGTGAGCCACGCGAGGTCGGCGAGGTCGGCGAGGTCGCCCATCCCCCACGACGTGCGGGACCGGACCGAGTAGAGCTGGACGAGCACGCCCCACGCCTGGCGCCGGTCGAGGTCGGTGCCGAGCTCGAGGCGGCGCGGGGTGACGACGAGCGTCGCGGTCGTCTCGTGCCCCTCGGTGAGGGCGTGCAGGGTGTGCCAGCCGAGCGGCAGGTCCGCCGGCACGGAGAAGGTGGCGCGGCCCACCTGCCGTCCGTCGACCTCGCGCGGCTCGACGAACGCGTCGACCTGCTCCAGGTCACGGCGGGGCCGGACCTGGTGGGGGCGGGCGGTGGGCTCGGCGCCCTCGACCTCCAGCCACACGTGCACGGACGACCCGTGGGTGACGTGCACGGGGACGTCGTGCCGGTCGCCCTGGCGGACGACGACGGCGGGCGGCAGCACGGTGCGCCACTCTTCGTCGCGGGCACGGCGCAGGCTGTGCGCGACCTCGCCCGGGGTGGACGCCGCGACACCGAGCGCCGTGAGGACGGCCACGAGGGTGGCGTCGGCCACGGCGTCGACCCCGCCGCCGTACCGGTGGTGCTCGGTGAGCACGCCGTACGTGGCGGCGAGCTCGCGCAGGTCGTCGGGCGCGGCGGCGTCGGGCACGGCCTGGGACGTCTCGGGTGTGCTCACGGGACGATCCTGCCACTTCCGCGGGCGCGGAGCACCGCCTCCACGCTGCGGCGACGGTCGCGGGAGGGCGCCGCCGGAGGGTCCACGGGTTTCACGCGGGCGCACCCGTGGGCGTTAGCGTGGCCCCGTGCTGACCTCTTCGCCCGCCACCGCCCTGCGCACGTCGACGGCACCCACGCCGTCCCCGGACCCGAGCGACAACCTGCTCCAGCAGACCGAGGACACCCTCGGGGAGGCGGGCCGGTCGTTCTGGGACTGGTTCACCGACTGGCCGCTGCACGTCATCGTGATCCTGGTGGTCGGCATCGTCCTGCTGGTGGTCCTGCGCCGGGTGATCAGCCACGTGTCCGAGCGGATCGCGACGGGCGCGCCGAGCGGGTCGGAGAGCCGCTGGCAGGACTGGTTCCGCAAGGCGCCGCTGATGGAGGACGCGATCGCGGTGGCGAACCCGCTGGCGAACGAGCGGCGCGCCCAGCGGTCCCGCACGGTGGGCTCGGTGCTCAACTCGACGGCCAACATCGTCATCTCGGTGATGATCCTGCTGAGCATCCTGGCCGAGGTGGGCTTCAACGTCGGACCGCTGCTGGCGTCCGCCGGCCTCGTGGGCATCGCGGTCGGCTTCGGCGCGCAGTCCCTCGTCACGGACTTCATCTCCGGCATCTTCATCCTCATCGAGGACCAGTACGGCGTCGGTGACGTGGTGGACCTCGGCTCGGGCGCGGAGGGCGTCATCGAGCAGGTGCAGCTGCGCACCACCCAGGTACGCGCGCTCGACGGCACCCTGTGGTGGGTCCGCAACGGCGAGATCCTGCGCGCCGGGAACCGGACGCAGCGCTGGTCGCGCGCCCTGGCGGAGGTGCGGGTCCCGGTCGACGCCGACGTCGACGTCGTGCGGGCGGCGCTCGGACGCGCGGCCGACGCCGTCGCGGCCGACGAGGCCTACGCGACCGAGTTCCTCGAGCCGCCGGCGGTGCGCAGCGGCGTCGACACCGTCTCCGACATCTCGATGTCGTTCACGATCCTCGCGCAGGTGCGCCCGGGCGTGCAGTGGGACGTCTCGCGGGCGCTGCTGCTCGCGGCGCAGGCGGAGCTCCGCACGGCGGGCGTGCTGCGCGGCGAGCCCACGGTGCGCGCCGAGGCGGCGACCGACGGGTCGTGAGCGGCGCTCGCCGGGCCGACGGGAGCCCCGTCGGCCCGGCGGGAGCTGCGGTCAGGCCGAGGCGAGCCGGCCGTCGAGCTCGGCGGCGAGGTTGTCGGCCTCGGGGCCGACGATGACCTGGATGATGCGCCCGGACCGGACGACGCCGAAGGCCCCGGACGACTTCAGCCCGTTCTCGTCGACGAGCGCCGGGTCGGACACCTGCACGCGCAACCGGGTGATGCAGGGCTCCAGCTCGACCACGTTGGCCGTGCCGCCGAGCGCCTCGAGGATGTTCTCCGCCTTGCTCATTCGGTGTCTCCCCAGTTCTTCATGGTCGTGCGGATCGCGTCGTTGCAGGTCCGTCCCCAGCCTAACCCCTGCGCGGGACGCCCACGGGGCGACGGCCGGGTGAGACGACCGGGTGACCGGCACCACGTCCGTGGCGGCGCCGTCGTCTGGGAGGATGACCCGGTGACGACCCCCAGCTTCTTCGAGGAGATCGGCGGACACGAGGTGTTCGTCCGGCTCGTCGACGTGTTCTACGAGGGCGTGGCGACCGACGAGGTGCTGCGCCCCATGTACCCCGAGGAGGACCTCGGTCCCGCCAAGGTGCGGCTGACCATGTTCCTCGAGCAGTACTGGGGTGGCCCGACGACGTACAGCGAGCAGCGCGGTCATCCTCGCCTGCGCATGCGGCACGCACCCTTCACGGTGAACCCGGACGCGCGCGACCGCTGGCTGAAGCACATGCGCGTCGCCGTCGACTCCCTCGACCTGGCGCCGGCCCACGAGTCCCAGCTGTGGGACTACCTGGAGCGGGCGGCGTTCAGCCTGATCAACACCTTCGAGCAGTAGCGGCACGGGCACCGCCCGGCACCCTCCGCCCCGCCCTCCCCCACGACCTGAGGACGACGAGCATGACGCACACCTCCCCCGACCCGCTGGACCGACTGCTGGCGGCGCTCGAGCTGCGCGAGATCGAGGGCTGGGGCCCGCGCGGCGAGGACGACGTGTGGCGGGGACGGTCGCTGCCGGGCCCGGCGCGGCGCGTGTACGGCGGGCAGGTGCTGGCGCAGGCGCTGATGGCGTGCGGACGCACCGTGGAGCAGGACCGGCTGCCGCACTCGTTGCACGCGTACTTCCTGCGCGAGGGCGTCCTGGACGTGCCGATCGACTTCGCGGTGGAGCGGTTGCGGGACGGCCGGTCGTTCAGCGCGCGGCGCACGCACGCGATCCAGTCGGGCAAGCCGATCCTGACGCTGACGGCGTCGTTCCAGACGGACCAGCCGGGCTACGAGACGTACCGGCCGGCCCCCGCGGACGTGCCGGAGCCGGAGGACGTGCCGTCGGCGGTGGACCAGCTCGGCCGGATCGACCACCCGGCGGCGCGGTTCTGGTCGCACGAGGCGGCGTTCGACCTGCGGCACGTGGGCGGGTCGATCTTCCTGGCCCCCGACGCCGCGCCGCGCCCGACCCAGCAGGTGTGGGTGCGGGCACGGCACGAGATCGCGTCGGACGACCTGCTGCTGCACCGCGCGCTGCTGGCGTTCGCGTGCGACCAGATGATGCTGGAGCCGGTGCTGCGGCAGGCGGGACGGTCGTGGGTCGACATCGGCACGACGGTGCCGATGGCGAGCCTGGACCACGCGATGTGGTTCCACCGGGACGCGCGCGCGGACGAGTGGCTGCTGTACGTGCAGGAGTCGCCGGGAGCGCAGGGCGGTCGCGGGATGGGCATGGCCCGGGTGTACGACCGCCGGGGTGCGCTGGTGGCGAGCATCGCGCAGGAGGGCATGGTCCGCCTCGGCGAGTGACGCCGTCGGCCCGACCTGCGCCGGGCGCCGGCGCGCAGCACACTGGCGGCATGCGTCTGCGCCGTGTGTCCGTCTCCGCCCCGGGTTACGCCCGCCGCCCCAAGGGTGACGGGTGGGTGTTCCTCGACCCCTCCCAGGTGCCGTTGACGGACGAGGTGGAGATCGCCCGATGCACCCGGCTCGCCGTGCCGCCCGCCTGGACGGACGTGTGGATCTGCCGGTACGCGAACGGGCACGTCCAGGCGTACGGGCGCGACGACGCCGGCCGAGGGCAGTACCTGTACCACCCGCAGTGGGTGGAGCGGCGGGCACGCCGCAAGCACGACCACGTGCTGGAGGTCGGGCGGCGTCTGCCGGGTGCGCGGCGCACGGTGACGCGCGACCTGTCGCTGCCGGGCGTGCCCCGGCCCAAGGCGCTGGCGCTGGGGTTCCGGCTGCTGGACGAGGCGTACTTCCGGGCGGGCGGCGAGGTCTACGCGCGCCGGCACCGCAGCTTCGGGCTGGCGACGATCCGCAAGGAGCACGCGACGGTGCGGCGGGACGGGTCGGTCCACTTCCGCTACCCGGCGAAGTCCGGCCAGGTGCGCGACACGGTGGTCGAGGACCCGGTGGTGGCCGAGGTCGTGTCGACGCTGAAGCGTCGGCGCGGCGGCGTGGAGCTGCTGGCTTGGCGGGAGAGGTCACCGGCCGGCGTGGTGTGGCACGACGTCACGAGCGCGGACGTCCAGGAGGACGTGAAGGACCGGCTGGGCGACGACGCGACGCCGAAGGACTTCCGGACGTGGCACGCCACCGTGATGACGGCCCGGGCGCTGGCCGCGGTGGAGGTGCCGTCGTCGCAGCGCGCCCGCCGGCGCGTCACGACGGGCATCGTCCGGGACGTGGCCGAGGAGCTGGGCAACACCCCGGCGGTGGCCCGCGGCTCCTACATCGACCCGCGGTTGTGGGACCTGTGGGAACGGGGCCGCACGATCGGTCCGACGACGTCGCGGTCGGCGGCCGAGCGGGCCGTCCTGGAGCTGCTGTCATGAGGGCGGCGGTCACGGGGGTCACGGGGTACGTGGGCGGCCGCCTGGTGCCGGAGCTGCTCGCGGCCGGGGTCGAGGTCCGGGCGCTGACCCGCGACCCGGCTCGGCTGGCGGGCCGGGAGTGGGCGGGCGACGTCGAGGCCGTCGAGACGGACGTGTCGGACCTGGACGCGGTGCGCCGTGCCCTGAACGGCGCGGACGTCGCCTACTACCTGGTGCACTCCCTGGGCACGGGGGCGACGTTCGAGGCCCGGGACCGCCGCAACGCGCTGACGTTCGCGCGCGCCGCGCGCGAGGTCGGGGTGGGCCGGATCGTCTACCTCGGCGGGCTGTACCCGGACGTGCCGGAGGGCGAGCTGTCCCGGCACCTCGCCTCGCGCAAGGAGGTGGAGGAGATCCTCCTGGCGTCGGGGGTGCCGACGACGGTGCTGCGGGCCGCGGTGATCCTGGGGTCGGGCTCGGCGTCGTTCGAGATGATGCGGTACCTCACCGAGCGGCTGCCGGCGATGACGACGCCGCGCTGGGTGGACAACCGGATCCAGCCGATCGCGATCCGGGACGTGCTGCGCTACCTCGTGGGGTCGGCGTCGATGCCGCCGGACGTGTCGCGGGGGTTCGACATCGGCGGGCCGGACGTCCTGACGTACCGCGAGATGATGCAGCGGTACGCGCGGGCCGCCGGGTTGCCGCGCCGCGTCATCGTCGGCGTGCCGGTGCTGACGCCGCGGCTGTCGAGCCTGTGGGTGGGTCTGGTGACGCCCGTGCCCTCGGGGATCGCCCGCCCGCTGGTCGAGTCCCTCGTGCACGAGGTGGTGTGCCGCGAGGACGACGTGCGGCAGTACGTCCCGGACCCGCCGGAGGGCCTGGTGGGGGTGGACGGGGCGATCGAGCTGGCCCTGACGCGCATCCACGACGGCGAGGTGACGACCCGCTGGTCGTCGGCGTCGGTGCCGGGCGCGCCGTCGGACCCGCTGCCCACCGACCCGGACTGGGCCGGCGGCTCGCTGTACGTCGACGAGCGGCGCATCGTGGTGGACGCCCCGGCGGACGTGCTGTGGCAGGTCATCGAGGAGATCGGCGGGCACGGCGGCTGGTACTCGTGGTCGCTGGCGTGGCGCGTGCGCGGTCTGCTCGACCGGCTGGTGGGTGGCCCGGGGCTGCGTCGTGGCCGCCGGGACGAGCACCGGTTGCGCGTCGACGACGCGGTCGACTTCTGGCGCGTGGAGGCGATCGAGCCGGGCCGCCGCCTGCTGCTGCGCGCCGAGATGCGCCTGCCGGGGCTGGCGTGGCTGGAGCTGCGGGTCGACTCCGCGGCCGCCGAGATCACCGACCCGGACGACGCCGGCCCCTCCCCCGAGGACGCCTCCGGCCCGGGGCGCACCTACTTCGCGCAGCGGGCGCTGTTCCACCCGCAGGGCCTGCTCGGCCAGGCGTACTGGTGGTCGGTGGCACCGTTCCACGGGGTCGTGTTCGGCGGCATGCAGCGCAACGTCGCCGCGGACGCCGAACGGCGCGCCCGCGGCGACGACTGACGCGCCGGTGTCGCCCCGGGCGCGCCACGGCGGGCGGAGCCTCGCAGCCCCGCCCGCCGTGCGTGCACCGGGAGTCAGTCGGTGCAGGTGAGGGTCTGGGCCGCCGGCGGCGTCCCGGTCCCGATGAACCCGACGGTCGCGGTCTGCCCCGCGCCGAGGTTCGCGTTCCACGCCTCGGGCGTGATCTTCCCGGCGGCGAGCTTCCCGCCCCACAGGTTGGAGGTCGTGAGCCCCGCGGGCGCCGTGACGACCCAGCCCTGGACGCCGCCGGAGCCACCCGTGACGGTGATGGTGCCCTGGTACCCGCCCTGCCACGACCCGGCCGTGGCATAGGTGGCCGTGCACGCGCCGGTCGGCTCGGGCTCGGTCTCCTCGTCGGTCGTGGCGGTGGCGGCGGCCGACGCCGCGGACGAGTTGCCCGCCGCGTCCTTCGCCGTCACCGTGTACGAGTACGTGGTCGCGGGCTCGAGGCCGTCGTCGGTGAACGACGTCGCCGTCCCTCCGACGCTGCCGACGACCACGCCGTCCCGGCGGACGTCGTAGCCGGTCACCCGCACGTCGTCGGTGGACGCCGTCCAGGTGACCTGGACGGTGGTGCCGTCGGCGGTGGCCACGACGGCACCGGGGACCGTCGGCGGCTCGGTGTCCTCGACCGGTCCCGGAGCCTCCCCGAAGAGCCGGTCGTAGTCCGCGAGCGCCGTGGCGACCGCGGTCTGCGCCCAGAACCGGTGGTAGGTGAACTCCGGTGCAGGGCCGCCGTCGAGGTGCGCCTGCACCTTGTCCCACTGCGGGTCGTCCTCGTAGAACGAGCGGATGTCGAGAAAGGACACGCCCGGCTCGACGACGTCGCCGTTCGGCATGGTGCCGCTCCAGCCCTCGGGCACGTACACCCCGTTGCCGTCCGGCGACGTCAGGACGTCGTCGAAGCGGGCGTAGTCGCCGCGCGTCTCGGTGGTGGCGACGCCGACGGCGTCGAGGTTCTGCTCCCAGATCGCGTCGAGGAGGTCGTGCGCGGTCTGCTGCGCCGCGGTGTCCCCGGACTCCGCCGCGTAGTACATGAGCGAACGGGCGAGCGCACCGGCGACGCCGACGTCCTGCCCGTAGCTCGTGACCTCGACGCTCAGGCCGGAGTTGTCACCGGGGTTCGCGGGGTCCCAGTCGTCCGGCTGCCCCTCCCAGGCGAGGTTGGACGGGATCTGCCAGGAGTCCTCGGTGATGGTGATGTGGTCGATGACCCACGGCACCCACTTGTCGAGGATGTCCCCGGCGCGCTCGTCACCGGTCTCCTCGTAGAGCTGCGCGATGCGCTCGACGCCCCAGCCCTGCATGCCCATCCAGGAGTTCGACGGCGGGTCGTGGTAGACGGGCGCCTCGGTGTAGCCCATGCCGTAGAAGGTGGCGACGTCGTCGGGCCGGTCGGCGTAGTGACCGTCCCAGCTGTTGGTGGACCCGCCGGCGATGCCGCCCTCGGGCGACTGCAGCCACTGGAACAGCTCGACCTGCCGGTCGAGGCTGGCTGACCAGTCGTCCTCCGCGGTGGGCGAGTCCGGCTGGAGCGCCGGGTCGTTCGCCAGGGCCCAGGCCGCCATGGGATTCTGGTACCCGAAGTGGGCGTGGCTGGAGCCGATGCGCCAGGCCCACGGCGAGGCGGTGTCGAGGGCGCCGCCCCACGCGTAGTACCAGGACAGCAGGTAGTGCGCGCTGTCGCGGCCGGTGCCCGCGGCGCAGGAGGTGGACTGGCAGTCCGGCGTCTTGAAGTACTTGTCGAAGAGCGCGTAGCGCAGGTAGTCGCCCATCTTGGAGGCCTTGCCGACGGTCTCGGCGACGGCCTCGGGCTGGCCCTGCTCGGTCGCGAACTTGTTGGCCCAGTAGGCGGCCTCGACGGCGCGGGCGTCGGCGTCCGGGGCGTTGGTGAACTTCCACTGCTTCGCGTAGGACGCGTCGCCGGTGAAGAGGTCGAGGTAGCCGTTCTCCCCGCCGTAGCTGAAGTCGTCGATGGACGGCTGCGGGACGGTCTCCCAGACGGACTCCTGCGGGCCGCGCTGGAAGGTGTTGATGTAGCTGGTGCCCTCGTGGTCGGGCCCGAGGAGCGTGCTGGAGCCGGGCGCGGCGCCGAAGCCGTAGATGTTGTCGACGTCGGCGAGCCAGTGCATGCCGTAGATCTCGGAGGTGCCGTACGTCGACTCGAGCTCGTTGCCGATGGGGTCCGTGCCGACGGACACCCCGGGGTCGAGCTGGGACGGGTACTGGCCCGGGTGGTTGAACTCGGGCGCGTACGTGGCGGGCTTCGACGGGTCGTAGGCGCCGTTGGTGGGCTGGTTCTCGGTGGTGGGGATCATGTACTGCTCGAGGGTGTCCCACGCGTGGTTGAACGGCTCCCAGTCCCCGGTGACCTGGCCGTACGACGTCTCGAGCCACAGCCAGAACGAGTACGCCTCGCTGGTGGTCTCGTGCCCGTGGTCGGGTGCCTCGACCATGAGGGTCTCCACCGCGTGGTAGGGGATGCCCTGGGGCGAGAAGTAGCCGTTGGCGGGGTCGTGGATCTTGGCGTAGAGGTCCAGGAAGCGCTGGGTGTACTCGCCGTCGGTGTCGAGGTCGACGGCGGCGGCGACGGGCGACGCGGCGGTCGGGGGCGCGGCACCGGCCGGGACGGCCGCCACGAGCGCGGCCAGGGTGGCCGTCGCCGCGGCGCCCGCCAGCAGGCGGGTGCGGACTGGTGTGCGTGGCATGGGTGATACCTCTCTCCGTTGAGGGGACACCCTGACGGTCGCGCCGTGGAAGCGATCCCACAACCAGCGAAACGTTTAGGCCGCGCCGACGCCGGCGCTCAGACGTCGACCGACAGCCGCGCGACGGGCACCGGCCGTCCCCGGCGCAGCACCTCGCCCGCCCGCCGCAGGACGGCCTGCGCGTCGAGGCCGCCCGCCGGCTCGCCCGTACCGACCGGCTCGACCACCACGTCGTCGCCGAGCACCGCCGCGAGCCGGGCCGCCAGCCGCCGTGCGGCCGCCAGGTCCTGACCGTCGAGCAGCACCACGACCCCGCGCGGGCCGAGCGAGGTGAGGCAGTCGTCCTCGCCGAGCTCACCCTGGAGCCGGTCCAGGGCCGCGGCGCCGGGCTCGGCGGGGAACGCGACCGCCAGCACCTGCCACGCGTACCCCGCCACGCGGCGACGACGCCGGATCGCCCGGTCGGTCCGGTCGACGAACAGCTCGCGGGGCACCGTCCTGAGACCGGTGCCGGCGCGGGCGGTCGGACGCGGCTCGCGGTCCTCGCCGCGCGGGTCGTCCACCCGCGCCATCGCCCCCACCAGGCGCGCGGGGCGGTCGCCCGCGTCGTGCACCGTCACCGCGCGGCAGCTCACCCGCACGTAGGCGCCGTCGGCCCGCCGCACGCGGTGCTCCACGTCCAGCGGCTCGCGGGACCCCGACAGCTGGGCCGCCACCGCGGCGTGGACCCGCTGGAGGTCCTCGGGGTGCACGCGGGAGAACCACTCGTGGGGGTCGTCGCCGAGGGTCGCCCGGTCGGTGCCGAGCAGCCGCGCCCACGCCGCGGAGTACCGCACGGTGCCCGCGTCGACGTCCCAGTCCCACGTGCCGTCCTGGGAGGCGATCGACACCAGGGCCGCGCGCTCCTCACCGGCGGCGACGTCGACGGCCAGCGCCCGCTCGCGCTCCGCCGCCTCGGCCAGCTCCCGGCGCTGCGCGCGCAGCGCCGTCAGCGCCTCTTCCGCGTCGAGCGCGACGGCCAGCATGGCCGCCCAGTGGTTGTACCGCGCCCGGGTGCTCGTGGCGCGGGTGTCGACGAGGCCGCCGACGACGAGGAAACCCCGGTCCGAGCGGCCGAACGCCACGGGGACCACGACGGTGAGCGAGCGCGGGTCGGTGAGCGACGTCGGCGGGAACTGGTCGGCCGTCATCACCCGTCCGACGAGCGCGTCGCCGCCGGGGTGCGGGCCGCGGGCGCCGACCACCCGCAGGAGCCGCTCCCCCGGCCGCCCCGGGTCGTCCTCCCAGAGGGCGAGGGCGGCCACCGAGGTGCGGGTGCGCGGCATCCAGTCGAGCCGGCGCAGCGCGTCGCCGTCGGAGCGCATCAGCTCCAGGTCGACGGCGTTCTGGTCGACGAGGTCCTGCTCGAGCCGCCCGGCACGGGCCAGGTCGCCGTGCCCGCACCCGCGGGCCAGGGCGGCGACGACCAGGCTCAAGGCCTCCTCGACCTCGTCCGCCGCTCCGGGCTCGAGGCCGCGCAGCCGGGGGGGCGCACCGGTGCCCGCCGCCTGGGCGGCGGCCCGCTCGGCCACGTTGCGGCGTACGCGTCGGCACTCGGCGTGCAGCGCGGGCACGAGCTGTTCGAGGGCGCCCGCACCGGGACGCAGGGCGGCCGTGCGGTCGCCCAGGGTGCGCAGCGCGGAGGACGGCGGGTGCTGGGCCGTGACGACGCAGGCCTCGACCACCTGCCGCACCGACGTCAGCCAGGCGTCGGTCGCACCGCGGCGCACGCCGTCCGTGCGGGCGAACACGACCCGGGCGACGGCGGCCAGCGGGTCGGGCTCGCCGCCGCCGGCCGTCCCGTCCACCACCACCGTGCTGCGGGTCCCGTGGGCACAGCCGCACGACTCACGGGTGACGAGCGCGGCGACGTCGAGCCGGTGGTCGCCGGGGACCTCCTCGCCACGGACACGTGCCAGCACGAGCTCCGCAGCCCGCTCCCCCACGACGTCGTGCATGGGGTCGATCGAGGTCAGCCGCGGCCAGGTGCGCGCGCCGGAGTCCGAGTTGTCGAACCCGACGACGGCCTGCACCGCGGGCACCTCCAGCCCCGCCAGGTGCAGCCCGCGCAGGAACCCGACGGCGTTGCGGTCGGTCGCGGCGAGCGTCGCCGTCGTCGTCAGCCCCTGCTCCGCGAGGCGGCGGGCGACGAGCTCCGCGCTGGACTCCTGGTTGTCCCGGGTCCGGTAGAAGTGCTCCGGCCCGTGCTCCAGCCCGTGCTGGGCGAGCGCGTCGCGGAACGCGTCGTACCGCTCGGCGATGTCGCTCTGCCCCGTGCTGCCGAGGAAGCCGATGCGCCGGTGCCCGTGGTCGACGAGGTGGTCGACCGCCGCCCGGACCCCGCCGACGTTGTCCGGTGACACCACCGGCACGGCCAGGTCCTCGGCGGCCACCCCCAGCCCGACCATGGGCACGCCGGATGCCTCCAGCCGGCGCAGGTCGGCGTCGGCCAGCGCGCTCGTCACCACGACGAGACCGTCGAACGCCCCCACCCCGGGGGCCGCCCGGCGGAACGGCGCGACGGGGAACTCGTCGCGGTCGAGGTCGGCGGGGTAGGTCTGCACCGCCACCACCCGGTGCCCCTCCGTGCGCAGCACGCGCGTCATGCCGGCGAGGATCCGGCCGAAGTAGTAGCCACCCACCACGGGAAGGAGCACACCGATCGTCAGGGGCGCGCCGTGACCGCCCCCGGCGCCACGTGTCCACGTCGACACCTCAACCACCGTCCTCGCCGTCGAGTCCTGCAGTGCGTTCCCCCCGCAGGTGCATCATGCCCCGAAACCCGGCAGCATGTGGGAGCGTGTCCAGAACGCAGCGCCGCGGGACCCCGAGAACCTCCGCCGGGCCACGAGTGACGATCACCGACGTCGCCCGGGCCGCGGGTGTCTCGATCGCCGTGGTCTCCTACGCCCTCAACGGCCGCCCCGGCGTCTCCGACAGCACCCGCCGCCACGTCCTGCGGGTCGCCGACGACCTGGGCTGGCGACCGAACGCCGCCGCCCGGTCCATGCGCTCGGCCGTGGCGTCGAGCGTGGCGCTGCACACGCTCGACCCGCGCAGCGGCTCGCTCAGCCGCCCGGTCGCGCTGGAGCTGGCGGGTGGCCTGCGACCGCACCTCGGGACCACCGCGCTGGCCCTGGAGGTGCTCGCCGACCGGGCCGCGGGCGCCGCCGCGCTGGAGGCCGGGTGGACCGAGCGGCGGCACGCCGCGTTCGTCCTGCACGACCTGCTCCTGGACGACGCCCGGATGCGGGCCGCGGGTCGCGTGGGGGCACCGGTCGTCGCGGTGACTCCACCAGGGATCGGCACCGCCGGGGTGACGGACCCCGTCTGGTTCGCCGGGCACGCCGAGGCGGCCGTCGGCCGTTACCTCACCGACCTGGGGCACCGGAACTTCGCGCTGCTCGTCGACGACGCCCGCGCCGACGTGGCGCGCGCCCTGCACGAGGGTCTGCTGGACGCGACGGCGGGCCTGCGCGCGGCTGTCGAGGTCGTCGAGGTGTCGGGCGCTGCCGAGGCGGGCGCGGCGGCGGCGCGGCTGCTCGCCCGCACCGACCGGCCGACGGCGCTGGTGACGGACGGGGACGTCAGCGCGCTGGCGGTGCTGGAGTCGGCGCGGCACCGGGGGTTCCAGGTCCCGTGGGAGGTGTCGGTCGTGGCCGGGTCCGACGCGGAGACGTGCCGCCTGGTCGACCCGCAGCTCACCGCGGTGTCGCGGCCCTGGCGGGCGCTGGCGCCGGTCGTGGCGGCCGCCCTCGACCTGGGTACGACGCCGGAGGATCCGGCAGAGCAGCCGCCGGGCCCCACGGTGCCCACGGCCCGGCTGGTGATCCGGGGGACGACGGCGCCGCCGCCGTCGTCGTGACCGCCTAAACGTTTCGGGTGCTGCGGTGGGAGCGCAACCAGGGAACCGTGGTGGAGGTCGGGCGACGAGGCCCGACGCACGGGCAGCGCCGCCCGTGCCCCCGAAGCACCTGGAGGATCTCGTGCGATCACGATCCCGTCGCCCCCGCGACCGAGCGGCGGTCCGCCCGCTGGCCGTCGCCGCGACGCTCGCCCTGACCGCAGCACCGGTCGTCGCCGTCGCGTCGTCGGCGTCCGCGGCCGAGCGGGTCGACAACCCGTTCGTCGGGGCCGACCAGTACGTCAACTCCTACTGGGCGTCCAACGTCACCCAGGCCGCGGCCGAGGCCGGCGGCGAGCTCGGCGAGAAGATGCTCACGCTCACCGACACCCCGACCTCGGTGTGGATGGACCGCACCAGCGCGATCGAGGGCAACGTCGACGGTCCCGGCCTGCGGTACCACCTCGACGCGGCGCTCGAGCAGCAGCAGGGCAGCACCC
This sequence comes from Isoptericola dokdonensis DS-3, assembly GCF_001636295.1. NCBI lineage: Bacteria > Bacillati > Actinomycetota > Actinomycetes > Micrococcales > Promicromonosporaceae > Isoptericola > Isoptericola dokdonensis. The sequence continues at coordinate 1,231,391 of NZ_CP014209.1, forward strand.
CGATGGTGTTCAACCTGGTCATCTACAACCTGCCCGGCCGCGACTGCTACGCGCTCGCGTCGAACGGTCTGCTGCCCGCCACCGCCGCGGGCCTCGCCGAGTACGAGAACGAGTACATCGACCCCATCGCCGACATGCTGGCCGAGCCGCAGTACGCGGACCTGCGGGTCGTGGCCACCATCGAGCCGGACTCGCTGCCCAACCTCGTGACCAACATGAGCGAGCCGAAGTGCCAGCAGTCCGCGCCCTTCTACCGTGCGGGCGTCGCCTACGCGCTCGACCGGCTGTACGAGGCGGGCAACGTCTACTCCTACATCGACGCGGCCCACTCCGGCTGGCTGGGCTGGGACTCCAACGCGGGCCCCGCGGTCGACGTCTTCCACGAGGTCGTCACGAGCACGGACCACGGCTACGACACGGTCGCGGGCTTCGTCACCAACACGGCGAACTCCACCCCGCTGCACGAGCCGTTCCTCGAGGACACGACGTTCGGCTCGGGCGGCGGCACCCAGGTGCGCCAGGCCGAGTTCTACGAGTGGAACCGCGACTTCGACGAGCTCGACTGGACCGAGCACCTGTACTCGCTGGCCACGGCCGCGGGCTTCCCGTCGGACATCGGCATGCTCATCGACACCTCCCGCAACGGGTGGGGCGGCCCGGACCGCCCGACGGCCCCCTCGACCTCGACCGTGCTCAACACGTACGTCGACGAGACCCGTGTCGACCGCCGCACGCACCGCGGCGCCTGGTGCAACCCGGACGGCGCCGGCCTCGGCGAGCGCCCGACCGTCGCCCCGACGGACAACGCCGCCTCGCACCTGGACGCCTACGTGTGGGTCAAGCCGCCGGGCGAGTCCGACGGCGGGTCGACGGACATCCCGAACGACCAGGGCAAGGGTTTCGACCGCATGTGCGACCCGACGTTCAACTCGCCCAAGCTCGCGGGCAAGCTGACGGGCGCCAAGGCGGGTGCCCCGCTGGCCGGTCAGTGGTTCCAGGAGCAGTTCGAGATGCTCGTGGCCAACGCGTACCCGGCGATCGACGGCGACGGCGGTCCCGTCGACCCCGACACCCAGGCCCCGACCGCGCCGACCGGCCTCGAGGCCACGGCGAGCACGGCGACCTCGGTGGCGCTGAGCTGGGACGCCTCGACCGACGACACCGGCGTGACCGGCTACACCGTGCGCGTCGACGGCACCGTCGCCACGACGGCGGCCGGCACCTCGGCCACGATCACGGGCCTGACGCCGGACACCACCTACGAGGTGACCGTGACGGCCCGCGACGCGGCCGGCAACGTCTCGGCGGCGTCCGCGCCGCTGACGGTGACGACGTCGTCGGACGGCGGCGGTGGCGACACCCAGGCGCCGTCCGTCCCGACGGGCCTGGCGGCCGGTGACGTGACCACCTCCTCGGTGGCGCTGAGCTGGAACGCCTCGACCGACGACGTGGGCGTGACGGGCTACCGCGTGCTGCGCGGCGGCCAGGTGGTCGCGAACGTCACCGGCACGTCGGCGACGGTGACCGGCCTCGCGGCCGACACGGCGTACTCGTTCCAGGTCGTGGCCGTCGACGCGGCGGGCAACGCCTCGGCGGCGTCCGCGGCGCTGTCGGTCACCACCGACGAGGAGGCGAGCACCCCCGGCGGCGCGTGCACCGTGACGTACCAGGCGAACTCCTGGAACAACGGGTTCACCGGCAACATCACGCTGCGCAACGACTCGTCGGCGGCCGTGTCCGCCTGGGACCTCACGTTCTCGTTCCCGAGCGGTCAGCAGATCACCCAGGTGTGGTCGGCGCAGTTCACCCAGACCGGTTCGGCGGTGACCATCACCCCGGCGGCCTGGACGACGAGCATCCCGGCGGGCGGCTCGGTGTCGTTCGGCTTCAACGGGACGCACTCCGGCACGAACACGACCCCGTCGGACTTCGCGCTCGACGGCGTCGACTGCGACGTCGCCTGACGTCCCCTCGCTGCGGGGACCCACCCGGCCCACCGGGTGGGCCCCCGCAGCCCGTCGAGGGCGCCTGCGCCCTTCCCCCCTCTCCCGCGGCCGGGACGACCGAGTCCCGGCCGCGGGCTCCACCTCGCACGGAGGACATGATGCGCACGGAGTTCGAAATCGATTACCACAGCCGACGGGGCCGCAGCGTCGCCGCCCTGGCCACGACCGCCCTCGTCGCCGTCGCCGGGGCCGCACTCGTCGGGGGCGCCCTGACGCCCGCACAGGCCGCCGAGCCGACGTTCGAGCCCTGGCGGGACGCCGCCGACGACCACGGGATCACCGTGGGTTTCGCGCTGAGCCCCGGTCACCTGTCCGACCCCGGGTACCGGGCGATCGCGGAGCGGGAGTTCAGCCTCGTCGTCGCCGAGAACGCCATGAAGTGGGACGCCACCGAACCCACCCGGGGCTCGTTCTCGTTCGGCCAGGCCGACCAGGTCGCCGCGTTCGCCACGGCGAACGACGCCGACCTCTACGGCCACACGCTCGTCTGGCACTCCCAGCTCCCCGGCTGGGTGGAGAGCCTCACCGCCCCCGCCGACCTGCGCGACGCGATGTACGACCACATCGACGCCGTCGCGGGCCGGTACGCCGGGGACGTCGTCGCCTGGGACGTCGTCAACGAGCTCTGGAACGACGACGGCACCCGCCGCCCGAGCGTGTTCCAGCGGGTGCTCGGCGACGGCTACGTCGCCGACGCGCTCCGGCGCGCGCGGCAGGCCGACCCCTCGGCGAAGCTGTGCCTCAACGACTACAACACCGACGGCGTCAACGCGAAGTCGACGGCGATGTACGACCTGGTCGTGAGCCTGAAGGCGCAGGGCGCCCCGATCGACTGCGTGGGCTTCCAGTCCCACCTCATCGTCGGGCAGGTGCCGAGCACCTACCGGCAGAACCTGCAGCGGTTCGCCGACCTCGGCGTCGACGTGCGGATCACCGAGCTCGACATCCGCACCACCGTCCCGGCGTCGGCGAGCGCGCTCGCCCAGCAGGCCCGCGACTACCGCACCGTGGTCGAGGCCTGCCTGGCCGTGGCCCGCTGCGACGGTGTGACCGTCTGGGGGATCGACGACGGCCACTCCTGGGTGCCGGGCGTGTTCAGCGGCCAGGGTGCGGCGCTGCCGTGGGACGCGCAGTACCAGGCGAAGCCCGCGTACACGGCCGTCGCGGAGGCGCTCGGCGCGGCGGTCGAGGGCTCCCCGTCTCCCGACCCGACGCCGACCACCAGCCCCTCGCCCGATCCCACCGGAGAGCCCGGGACGACCTGTTCCGTGACCTGGGGGGTCAACGCCTGGAACTCCGGCTACACCGGGTCGGTGACGATCCGGAACACCGGCGGCACGCCGTGGACGTCCTGGACCCTGCGGGCGACGCTCCCGGGTGGGCAGTCGCTCCAGCAGGGCTGGTCGGCGCAGTGGGCGCAGTCCGGCTCCGTCCTGACGGCGACGAACGCCGCCTGGAACGGCAGCGTCCCGCCGGGCGGCACGGTGCAGGTGGGCTACAACGCCGGGCACTCGGGCGACACGTCCGCCCCGTCCGGGGTCACCGTGAACGGCACCACCTGCGGGTGACACGAGGGACTACCGGTGGCCGCGGCGACGCGGCCACCGGTTCACCCTCCGAATCGCCTCAAGTGGCGCGTGCGCACCCTCCGCAGGGTGGAGGCTGTGCCCATGACCACGCAGAACCTGGGCGACGGCCCCGTGCCGGCCCGAGGCGACGACGCCTCCGCACGACGTACCCCCTCCCGGCGGCCCGCCGCCCGCACCGCGGCCCGCCGCGCCACCACCACGGTGGCAGCCGGCACGGCCGCCACCCTTCTCGCGGCGTCGCTCGTCGCCGCGACGCCCGCCACGGCGGCGCCGCTCGCGGCAGCACCGCTGGCGACGGCCCCCGCCGCGGACTGCGCGGCGCCCTTCCCCGTCGGCGAGGTGACCAGCGGCGCGCCCGTCACCGGTCTCACGGTGAGCAAGGGCACCACGCCGCAGGAGTTCACCGGTGAGGTCCTCGGCGTGGTCGCCGACGGCATCGCCCCCGGTCTCGACCTGATCGTCGCCGAGCTCGACTCCCCCGCCATCGAGAAGGCCGGCGGGATCTGGCAGGGCATGTCCGGCTCGCCCGTGTACGCGCAGGACGGCCGCCTGATCGGTGCCATCGCCTACGGGCTCGCCGCCGGCAGCTCGCCCGTCGCCGGGATCACGCCTTTCGGGGACATGGCGCGCTACCTCGGCGGGGCCGGCGGCGGCTCCGCCCCGACCACGGTCAAGGTCGGCTCGACGATGGCGAACCGCATCGCCGCGCAGACCGACGCGACGCGCGCGGAGGCCGGTCAGGGCCTGCGCCAGCTCCCGATGCCCGTCGGCGTCGGCGGGATCAGCCTGGCCCGGGCCCAGAAGTCCGCGAAGGAGCGCGGCACGTCGATGATCGACGCGGACTCCTACCGCATCGGCCGGTCGAGCAGCGCCGCGGCCGCGAGCGTCGACTCCGTCGTCGCGGGCGGGAACGTCGCGGCCGTCCTGTCCCACGGTGACATCACGATGGCGGGCGTCGGCACCGTGACGTCCGTGTGCGGCTCCCGCATGGTCGCGTTCGGCCACCCCATGAACTGGTCCGGCCCGGCCCGGATGGGTCTCGCCGCGGCGGACGCCGTGTACGTCCAGGAGGACCCGCTCGGCGTCCCGTTCAAGGTCGCGAACGTCGGCGCGCTCGGCGGCACGATCACCGACGACCGGCTCGCCGGCATCGCGGGCACGTTCGGCGCGGCACCCGCCGCGGCCACGGTCACCTCGAAGGTGAGCTACCACGGCACGTCGCGCACCGGCACGACGAAGGTCCTCAACAAGGGCGTCCTCGGCGACGTCGCGTTCTTCGCGACGAACTCCAACCACGACCGGGTGGCGGACGGCTGGATCCGCGGGTCCCAGCGGCAGTCCTGGACCATCCGGGCCACCCACGCCGGCAAGCCCTACACGCTGCGCTACGCGGACCGGTACCGCTCGACGTACGACATCGGGTGGGAGGGCGTCTTCGACGTCTCGGCCGTCGTCCAGGCGCTGTCCGCGGCGCCCGGCACCACCGTCACCTCCGTGGTCCACGACGTGCGCACCAGCGACGACATGCGCACCTACCGGGTGGCGAAGATCGAGCAGCGCGTGCAGGGCCGGTGGGTCGACGTCACCGGCAAGCGGGCCAAGGTCAAGGGCGGCAAGGAGCTGAAGCTGCGCGTCACCCTCGCCGGGTCGGACGGCGTGACCCGCACCTTCCGGCACACGACGAAGGTCCCGAAACGCTACCGCGGTGACACCGGGTTCGTCGAGGTCGTCGGCGGGAACCTGTTCCAGGGCGAGTTCTTCGAGGTGCGGCCCTCGTTCGAGGCCGTGCGGACGGCGCTGCGCACCAACCAGGGCAACGACGAGGTCCGCCTCGCCCTGCAGGTCGGAACCGGCCGGACCGCGCTCCAGCGCACCACGACCACGGACCCGCTGCCCCGGGTCGTCGGCGGGTACAAGTCGGTGCGGGTCAAGGTCACCCGCTAGTCCCCCGGGGCGCCGGACCGTCGCCTAAACGGTTCGGCGCCCCGCCCTCCCTGTCAGGGTCGAAGCGCTTCACCTACGGTGGCTCGCGGGCACGGTGCCGTGCCCGCGGGCCACCGTCTGCGTGTGCGCCCCGCCGTCCGCACGAGGGAGTGACCACGGATGAGACGTCGACCCACCGTCGCCGCGCTGGCGACGACCGGGCTGTTCGCCGCGGGGGTGGGCGTCGCCGTCGCCCAGACCCCCGCCGCACCGCTCGGCACCATCACCGGCTCCGCCCCGACGAGCGTCGTGGCGGACTACGCCTGGGGCAACGTGGAGATCGTCGGGGGCGGGTTCGTCCCCGGCATCGTCTACAACGAGGGCGAGCAGGGACTCGTCTACGCCCGCACCGACATCGGCGGCGCCTACCGTCTCGACCAGGCCACCGGGCGCTGGGTACCGCTGCTGGACCACGTCGGCTGGGACGACTGGAGCTACTCCGGCGTGCTGTCGCTCGCCACGGACCCCGTCGACCCCGACAACGTCTACGTCCTGGCCGGCACCTACACGAACTCGTGGGACCCGAACGACGGCGCCGTGCTGCGCTCGCGGGACCGCGGCGAGACGTGGCAGAGGACCGTGCTGCCGTTCCAGGTCGGCGGGAACATGCCCGGGCGCGGCATGGGTGAGCGGCTCATGATCGACCCGAACGACCACCGGGTGCTCTACCTGGGCAGCGAGGGCGGCCACGGCCTGTGGCGATCCACGGACTCCGGCGTGACCTGGTCGGAGGTCACCAGCTTCCCGAACCCCGGCAACTACGTCGCCGACCCCGACGACACCGGCGAGTACGGCACCACCAACCAGGGCGTGCTCTGGACGGTGTTCGACGAGTCGTCCGGCACGGCGGGCTCCCCCACCCCGACGCTCTACGTCGGTGTCGCGGACAAGGAGAACAACGTCTACCGCTCCACCGACGCCGGGGCCACCTGGCAGCGGGTCGCCGGTCAGCCCACCGGGTTCCTCCCGCACAAGGCCGAGCTCGCCGACGGGCAGCTCTACGTGACGACGTCGTCCACCGGCGGCCCCTACGACGGCGGGCTCGGCGAGGTCTGGCGGCTCGACACCGCGTCGGGCACCTGGACCGACATCTCCCCCGTGCCGTCCGACAGCCCCGACGCCCACTTCGGCTACTCGGGCCTGTCCGTCGACCGGCAGGACCCGGACACGCTCGTCGTCACCTCCCAGATGTCGTGGTGGCCGGACAACCAGGTCTACCGGTCGACGGACCGCGGCGAGACGTGGAAGCCGATCTGGGAGTGGGCCGGGTACCCCGCCCGCACCAAGCACTACACGCTCGACGTCTCCGGCGCCCCCTGGCTGGACTTCGGCAGCGCGGGCACCGCGCCGGAGGACAGCCCGAAGCTCGGCTGGATGATGGAGTCGTTCGAGATCGACCCGTTCGACTCCGACGCCTTCCTCTACGGCACGGGCGCGACCGTCTACGGCGGCGAGAACCTCACCGCGTGGGACACCGGCGGGACCGTCGACATCTCCGTCAAGGCGCAGGGCATCGAGGAGACCGCGATCCAGGACCTCGTCGCCCCGCCCGGCGCCGTCGAGCTGGTCTCCGGGATGTACGACATCGGCGGCTTCGTGCACCACGACATCACGCAGGTGCCGGCGAAGTTCGCGTACACCCAGCCGTACCACTCGGGCGTCCTGAGCCTCGACGTCGCCTGGAAGAAGCCCGCCACGATGGTGCGCGTCGGCACCGGTGGCGACCAGTACCTGGGCGTGTCCACGTCGGACGGCGACTCCTGGTGGGCCGGGCAGCAGCCGAGCGGCGTGACCGGGCCGGGCAACGTCGCGATGTCCGCCGACGGCGCCACGATCGTGTGGAGCCCGGCGGGCACGGGCGTGCACCGCTCGACCACGCTCGGGTCGTCGTGGACCGCGTCCACCGGCGTCCCCGCGGGTGCCACCGTGCGGTCGGACAAGGAGGACCCGCAGGCCTTCTACGCGTTCTCCGGCGGCACGTTCTACACGTCGCGCGACGGCGGCGCGTCGTTCACGGCGTCCGCCGCGACGGGGCTGCCCGCCGCGGGCAGGCACCACGTCGAGACCGTCCCGGGCAAGGCCGGGCACGTCTGGGTCGCCGGCGGCGAGACCGACGACGTGTACGGCCTGTGGCGCTCGACCGACTACGGCGCGACGTTCACCCCGGTGGCGGGCGTGGAGGAGGGCGACACGATCGGCTTCGGCAAGGCCGCCGACGGTCACGACCACCCGGCGGTGTACACGTCGTCGAAGATCGACGGGGTACGCGGCATCTTCCGGTCCGACGACGCCGGGGCGACCTGGGTGCGGATCAACGACGACGCCCACCAGTACGCCTGGACGGGAGCCGCCATCACCGGCGACCCGGACGTCTACGGCCGGGTGTACGTCGGGACCAACGGTCGCGGGGTGATCGTCGGCGAGTTCGACGGCCTCCAGCCGACGCCCGGACCCACCCCGTCGGCGACCCCGACGGTCTCCCCCGACCCGTCACCGAGCCCGTCGACCACGCCCGACCCGTCACCGAGCCCGTCCACGTCGCCCACGACGCCGCCGGCGGGCAGCTGCGCGGCCACGTACACGGTCGTCGGCCGGTGGCCGGGCGGCTTCCAGGGCGAGGCGACGGTGCGGAACACCGGCGCGGCGCCCCTGTCGTCGTGGACGCTGACCTGGGCGTTCACCGGCGGGGAGACGCTCGTGCAGGGCTGGGGCGGCACCGTGTCCCAGACCGGCACCACCGCGACCGCCGCCGCGCCCGGCTGGCAGACCGACCTCGCCCCCGGCGCGTCGGCCACCGTCGGGTTCATCGGGTCCGGCACGCCCGGCCCCGTGACCGACCTGACCGCGAACGGTGAGGCCTGCACCACCACCTGAGCGCCACCCGGCGCACGACCACCGACGGCGCAGGCGGCTCGTCCCGCCTGCGCCGTCGGCGTGCACAGCGCCAGTCAGCGCAAGATCCGCCCAGTCAGCGCAGGATCCGCCCAGTCAGCGCAGGATCCGCCCTGTCAGCGCAGGATCCGCCCAGTCAGCGCAGGATCCGCCCAGTCAGCACAGCCCGGCGCGAGTCAGCGTGAACTTCGTTCAGTCAGCGCACGACGGCGCGAGTCAGCGCAGGATTCGCCCAGTCAGCATGAACTTCGCTCAGTCAGCGACCGTCGTCGGGCCAGTTCTGCGGATGCGGTGAGCGAGTTGGCTCGAGCTCCGTACCGCAACTGCAGCAGCTCGCCGGTGTGCGCAGCAGGGCGGATCTCCCGAGGTCGGACCACGCCCCGCCGTCGTGCGCTGACTGAACGAAGTTCACGCTGACTCGCGCCGATGAGCGCTGACTGAACGAAGTTCACGCTGACTCGCGCCCTCGTGCGCTGACTGAACGAGTTTCACGCTGACTCGCGTCAGTGAGTGCTGACTCGCGGACTCGTCAGCGACGACGGCGGAACTCGATCGGCTCCCCGACGAACTCACCGAACACGGCCCGCTCGTCGTCCGACAGCCGTCGCGGGCGCCCCGTGGCGGCGTCGATGAGGACGATGGTCGTCACGGCGCGCGTGTACGGCGCGGCCCCCGAGGCCGGACCCGTGCGCGCGAACCCGGCCGGGCCGCCGTCGTGCACCTCGTAGCAGACCTCCAGCGACGCCCCGCCGAGGGACCCGATCCACATCTCCACCCGCACCGGGTCGCGGGAGAAACCGAGGGGCCGCAGGTACTCGATCTGCTGCCCGGCGACCAGCGTGTGGCTCGTCGCGTGCGGGCCGGTGTCGAGGATCGCCGTCGGCCACGGGTCCTCCGCCTCCGGGTGCCGCCAGAACGCGGTGATGCGGGCGTCCTCCAGGAGCCGGAACATCGCGACGTTGTTGACGTGCTGGTAGGCGTCGAGGTCCGACCAGCGCAGGGAGACGGGCACGTGCAGGCGACTCATCCCCGCATCGTCGCACGTCCGGCCGTGCGGTCCGTGGGAGCGGCCGCCTCGGCGCGGGTCAGGACGCCGCGGTGCGGGCCGCCGTCCGGCAGGCCGACAGGGCGTCGAGCTCCTCGGCGACGGGGACGCGCACCTGCTCGACGGCGACCGCCACGACGGACTCCCGCAGGCGGCGCCGCACCCGCGCCGCGCGACGCCGCGCCCCGACGGCGCCGAGCAGGCGGCCCAGCAGGGCGAGCAGCAGCCCGGCGACGATCCCGCCGACGGCGAGCACGGTGGGCCACGGCACCTCGAACGTGCCGCCGCCCCACCGAGTGAGGTCGATCGTCAGGTCCGGGGTGAGCAGCGGCGGGAGCTGGAGGTAGGCGAGCAGCGCGTCGACGCCGAGCCAGGCCAGCCCGACCACGGCGGCGGCGAGCAGCAGCCACTGGAGGAACCCGACGGCCCGCCACCAGAACGGTCGGCGCGCCTCCTCCAGCCGGGTCGACGCGACCGCCAGGTCGAGGGCGTCGGGGAGCCGGTCGGTCGCGTCCGTGCCCTTCGCCCGGGCGGTCAGCACCCAGGCGTCGGGGGCTCCGGCCGTCACCTCGTCGACGTACGTGCGCACCGCCGTCGCCGTGGCCGCGCGCACGCTCGGCCGCGACTGCGGCAGCGACGTGTGCTGCAGGTCGGGGCGCTCGACGGGGACGCGCACCTCGTCGCGGCGCAGCCCGAGCCGACGCAGCGGGTCCTTGCGGAAGCGGGCGAACCAGCGGGTCACGGGCCAGCCGGTGGCGAGGTGGGCGTCGCGCCGCGCCGACCTGCGGACGGCCTCCACGACGGTGGTGACACCGGCGGCGTCCTCGAGGGCGTCGACCAGCGCGCCCTGGGCCCGGTCGGCGGCGCGGGCCGGGGGCGCGTCGCCGCACGCCGCCACGACCTCGCGGGCCACGGCCCGGGTGTCCGCGGCGAGGCGCGCCGTGGCGGCCTCGCGGCGGCGCGCGGCGTCCGCCAGCAGGCTCCGCAGCCGGTCCACGCCCTCGCCCGTGCGGGCGGACACGGCGAGCACGGTGGCGCCGGCGAGACCGTCGGCGGCGACGAGGCGGCGCAGGTCCTCCAGCACGGCGTCCCGCTCGGCCGGGGCGAGGCGGTCGGCGTGGTTCAGCGCCACCACGACGACGTCGCTGCGCCCGGCGAGCGGCCTCAGGTAGCGCTCGTGCAGGGCGGCGTCGGCGTACTTCTGCGGGTCTACGACCCACACCAGCAGGTCGGCGCGCTCCACCAGTCGCTCTGCGCGCACCCGGTGCTCGACGACGACGGAGTCGTGGTCGGGCAGGTCGAGCAGCACCAGGCCCGTCGTGATCCCGACCGGCGTGCGGGTGCGCCGCAGCAGGCCGGTGGCCGTGGGCGCCTCGTCGGACGGTTCCATCTCGTGGCGACGTGGCACGTCCAGCCAGTCGAGGAGCGCGTCGGCACCGTCGCCCCACACGGCCGCCAGCGCGTGCGAGGTCGTGGGGCGCCGCACGCCGGGCTCGGCGAGGTCGGCCCCGGCGACGGCATTGAGGACGCTGGACTTGCCGGACCCGGTCGCGCCCGCGAGCGCGGCGACCGTGTGCTCGGCGCTGAGGCCGCCACGCTCGCGCGCCCGGCCGACGACGGCCCGCGCGGACACCAGCAGCGCCGGGTCGAGGCGGCCCTCCCCGGCGGCGACCGCGGACTCGAGCGCGGTGGTGCGGGTGGCCAGGTCGGCGGGCTTCATGCGTCCTCCCCGCGGCGCCAACGCCGCCAGAACGGTGTGCGGCGCGGCGCCTCGGTGGCGTCGGTGGTCTCCGTGCCCGTGCCCGGCACGCGGGGCACGCCGTGCGGCCCGGTGGGCGGCCGGAAGGTCCCGGCGCCACGCAGCAGCCCACCGCTCCACGGCCGGGTGAGCCCGTCGTCGGAGGTCGGGCGCCGGGACCGCTCGGTGCGGGCGGCCTCCGCGACACCGGTGGCGGCGTCGCGCAGGCGGTCGCCGCGCACGTCGTCGGTGCCGAGGGCGTCGAGCTGGGCGGTGTACCGGGCGGCCTGCCCGCGCAGGACGGCGTCGACGCGGGCGGTGAGCCGTTCCTTCGCCTCGGCGGCGAGACGTCGGACGGCGTCGTCGCCGAACACGGCCTCGAGCAGCTTCTGGGCGGCGACGGCGGTGCCGCCCGCGATGCCGACCTCCAGGCCGGTGAGCCCGGCGGTGGAGGCGAAGACGACGATCATGAGGCTGACGCCGAGCGCGTTGAGGCCGAACGACAGCGCGCGGGCGGTGCCGCGGCGGGACTCGCCCTGCTCGCGCACCAGGGCGAGCACGTCGCCCTGCCAGGCACGGATCGCGGCGGCGACCTCGGGGCGCAGGTTCGGCGCGGTGCGGGACAGCTCCAGCCCGTCGAGCAGCCCCGCCCCGGCCGGGTCGCCGCGCCAGTCGGCGTAGGTGCGTTCCGCGGACTGCTCGGCGGCGTCGAGCACCACCGACTCCACCCCGTGGGCGATGGCCTGCTCGACCTGCGGCGCCTCCTTGGGCCTCCCGCGGAAGAACCGGCCGACGGCGTCCCGCACCTTGCCGACGCCCGCCTCCAGGGCGCGGAAGAACTCGCCGGTGCCGACGAAGTCCTGCCAGCGGGCCAGCACCTCGCCGCGCAGCAGCGCGCCGTCGGACGTCGCCGCCTCGACCTGGCGCAGCGCCTCGGCGTGGTGGCGCTCGACGGCGTCCCGCAGCCTGCCGTCCGCGGCCCGCTGGGCGTCGGCGGCGTCCGCGAGGGTGCCGGCGCGACGCACCAGGTCGTCGACGACGCCGTCGCGCGTGGCCGCGATGACGCGTGCCCGCGACTCCGGGTCGCCGCCGAGCCCCGACAGCCACGTCGCGAGCTCGCCGACGGCGGGCTCGGGCAGCAGGCCGTCGACCATGCCCTCGCCCGCCGACTCGGGGACGACGAACAGCGACGCGTCGCGCAGGCCGTGCTCGGTCATGAGTCGTCGCAGGTCGTCGGCGACCTCCTCGACGCCCGGGTCGACGCGGTCCAGGACCAGCGCCACCTGGGCCCGTCGCCCGGCGGCCGTGGTGAGCAGGTCCCAGGGGACGGCGTCGGCGTAGCGGGCGGCGGTGGTGACGAAGAGCCACAGGTCGGCCGCCCCGAGGAGCTGGGCGGCGAGGTCCCGGTTCGCCTCCTCCACGGAGTCCACGTCGGGGGCGTCCAGCAGGGCGAGGCCCTGGGGCAGGTTGCCGCTCGCCACGAGGCGCAGCGCCCGCGCGGAACCGTCGCGCGGAGCCTCGGCGTGCGACTCGACGCGGGCCAGTCCCGGCAGCACGCGGTCGCCGGTGAACCAGCGGCCGTCGAGCGGGTGGTGGACCAGCACTGGCGAGCGCGTGGTGGGGCGCAGCACGCCCGGCGTCGTGACCTGCTCGCCGAGCAGGGAGTTGACGAGGGTGGACTTCCCGGCGCCGGTGGACCCGCCGACGACGACCAGCAGCGGCGCTCGTTCCGCCCGCAGCCGCGGCAGCAGGTAGTCGTCGAGCTGGTCCGTGGCTCGCGCCAGGTCCGTCCGGGCGGCGTGGACGCCCGGGACGTCGAGCGGCAGACGCAGCGCACCGAAGCGGGCGCGCAGGGTGTCCAGGGCGTCCAGCAGGGCGGCGGTGCCGACGTCGGGGGTGAGAGCCGAGTTCGCGGAGACCTCGCCGACCGTGGGGTCGGACGGCTCGACGGGGTCGTCCTGCGGTCCGGTCTCGGTCATGTGCCCAGTCTGCACACATCGGACGTTCCGCGCAGGTACCCCCGGGCCGCCGTGTCGGGAGGTCGGGGCGTCAGGCACGCAGGCGGCGGCGCAGCCAGGCGATCCCCGCCGCACCCTGGGCGCGCTGGAACGCCCGCACGTGCGGGATGCCCGGCGGGTCCGGCTCCAGGGACCTCGCGACGAAGTAGCCGACCAGGGCCACCAGGACCGCCGTGACGGCGTCGTCGTCGGTGCCCGCCGGGAGCGGGTGGCGCGCCAGCACCTCCTCCGGCGCGGGGCCACCCTCCGCCTGGACGGCGGGCAGCATCCCGACCAGGTCGAAGAACGCGGCGCCACGGTTGGCGTACGGCCAGTCCACGGCGACGGCGCGCAGGTCGTCGCCGGGGCCGACGAGCACCGCGTTGTCCGCCCGCAGGTCGCCGTGGACCAGCGCACCCCCGCGGGCGGCCGCCGCCGCGTGCTCCTCGAGGGCCGCCAGGTCGTCGAGGTGCTCGACGAACCACGGGTCGTAGGTGGCGAGTCCCGGCGGACGGTCCGCTGCCAGGTCCGCCGTGCAGGTGACGTCGAGCTCGTCCGCGAGCTCGGGCAGCACACCCGGGGCGATCTCGACGGCACCGATCTCCCGGGCCAGGCGTGCGACGGCGCCGAGCTCGGGGCCGATCAGCGGCGTCCGCGGCGCGCGTCCGGGGACCGCGTCGAAGGCGACCGCGACCCAGCCGCCCTCGGTGCCGTCCGCCGGGACGTCCAGCACCCAGCGCGCCCGCGGGGCGGGCACGTCCGGTGGCAGCACCGACGACCGTTCGACCTCCTGGCGGTAGACGCGCGCCGAGAACTCCTCGGCCACGGGCACGGCCTTGACGAACACCGGGCCGGCGGCCGTGGAGAGGGTGGAGGCCAGCCCCGGCGAGTACCCGCCGTCGTGGCTGGTCGCCGCGGTGACGCGCGTGCCGAGCCGCGCCTCGACCGCGGCGCGGACGGACGGCGGCAGCTCGGACCAGGTGGGGCGACGACGCATCCACCGACCCTGGCCGTCCCGCGGTCGGGAGGGCAACCCCTTTCGGGCGGAGGAGGCGCCCACCTGGTCCCGAGCAGCACGACGCCCCCGGGACCGACGGGTCCCGGGGGCGTCGTGGCACCCGTGCCGGACGGTCAGTCGCGCGTGAGGCGACGGTAGGTGACGCGGTGCGGGCGCGCCGCGTCGGCACCGAGGCGCTCGACCTTGTTCTCCTCGTAGGACGCGAAGTTGCCCTCGAACCAGTACCAGTTCGCCGGGTCCTCCTCGGTGCCCTCGTAGGCGAGGATGTGCGTGGCCACACGGTCGAGGAACCACCGGTCGTGGGAGACCACGACGGCGCAGCCGGGGAACTCCAGCAGGGCGTTCTCCAGGGAGCCGAGGGTCTCGACGTCGAGGTCGTTGGTGGGCTCGTCGAGCAGCAGCAGGTTGCCGCCCTGCTTGAGGGTGAGCGCCAGGTTGAGGCGGTTGCGCTCGCCGCCGGACAGCACGCCCGCGGGCTTCTGCTGGTCCGGGCCCTTGAAGCCGAACGACGCGACGTACGCGCGCGACGGGATCTCGACGTTGCCGACCTTGATGAAGTCGAGGCCGTCGGAGACGACCTCCCACAGGGTCTTCTTCGGGTCGATGCCACCGCGCGACTGGTCGACGTAGGAGATCTTCACGGTCTCGCCGACCTTGAGCTCGCCGCCGTCGAGCGGCTCCAGGCCCACGATCGTCTTGAACAGCGTCGTCTTGCCGACGCCGTTCGGGCCGATGACACCGACGATGCCGTTGCGCGGCAGGGTGAAGCTCAGACCGTCGATGAGCTGGCGGTCGTCGAAGCCCTTCTCGAGCTTCTCCGCCTCCAGGACCACGCTGCCCAGGCGCGGGCCCGCGGGGATCTGGATCTCCTCGAAGTCGAGCTTCCGCGTCCGCTCCGCCTCGGCCGCCATCTCCTCGTAGCGGGCCAGACGCGCCTTGGACTTGGTCTGGCGGCCCTTCGCGTTCGACCGCACCCACTCGAGCTCGTCCTTGAGGCGCTTGGCGAGCTTGGCGTCCTTCTTGCCCTGGACGGCCAGACGCTCCTGCTTCTTCTCCAGGTAGGTGGAGTAGTTGCCCTCGTACGGGTAGAGGCGGCCGCGGTCGACCTCGCAGATCCACTCCGCGACGTGGTCGAGGAAGTACCGGTCGTGGGTGACGGCGAGGATCGCGCCGGGGTAGGTCGCCAGGTGCTGCTCGAGCCACAGCACGGACTCGGCGTCCAGGTGGTTGGTGGGCTCGTCGAGGAGCAGCAGGTCGGGCTTCTCCAGGAGCAGCTTGCACAGCGCGACGCGGCGGCGCTCACCACCGGACAGCACGGACACGTCGGCGTCCGGCGGCGGGCAGCGCAGCGCGTCCATCGCCTGCTCGAGCTGGGAGTCGAGGTCCCACGCGTCGGCCGCGTCGATGGCCTCCTGGAGCTCGCCCATCTCGCCCATCAGCGCGTCGAAGTCGGCGTCGGGCTCCGCCATGAGCGCGGAGATCTCGTTGAAGCGGTCGATCTTCGCCTTGATCGGCCCGACCGCCTCCTCGACGTTGCCGAGGACCGTCTTCTCCTCGTTCAAGGGCGGCTCCTGCAGCAGGATGCCCACCGAGTAGCCCGGGGACAGCCGCGCCTCGCCGTTCGACGGCTGGTCGATGCCCGCCATGATCTTGAGGATCGTCGACTTGCCGGCACCGTTGGGGCCGACGACGCCGATCTTCGCGCCGGGCAGGAAGTTCAGCGAGACGTCGTCGAGGATGACCTTGTCGCCGTGCGCCTTGCGCGCCTTGTACATGGAGTAGATGAACTCAGCCACTGGCTCTGTTCCACCGTTCGATCGCGCTACGAGTGAGGGATTGCGGGGCGGCCGGGCCGGGGTCCCGGCGGGCGCCCGGTCCCCCAGCCTACGCGACCTCCCCCGTCAGGCGTCGACCAGGACCCGGTCGGGCGCCGGGTCGTCCTGCGCGGCGTCCGGCTCGCCCGGGGCGTCTCCGGGGGCGTCTCCAGGCGCGTCGCCCGGGGTGTCGCCCGGGTCGGCGGCCCACGGGTCGTCCGTGACCGCTCCGCCGGGGCCATGCCAAGGGTCGGACCCCGGACCCTGCGGGCCGCGCCCCGCCCCGGCCTCGCCCTCGGAGGCCTCGACCCGCACCCGCGCGAAGCGCGTGACGCCCCGGGTGGCGTCCGGTCCGACGGCGTCGGCCTCCACCACCAGGCTGCACCGCTCGCGTCCGTCGCGGTCCGTCCACTCGTCGGTGGAGAGCCGCCCGACGACCACGACGGGCTGGCCCTGCACCAGCGACTCCGACACGGTGCGGGCCGCGGCCCGGAACGCCTTGACCGTGAACCACGTGGTCGCCCCGTCGCGCCACTCGCCGCTGCGGGGGTCGCGCACCCGCCGGGTGCTCGCCACCCGGAAGCTGGTCCACGGCACCTGGTTGGCCGACAGGTGCAGCTCGGGCGTCGTCCCGACGTACCCGGTCACCGTCACGCTGGCCTCGCTCATCGCGTCCTCCTGGGTTCCCGCGGCCGGCCGTGCGCCGGTCGCGGGTCCAGGGTCAGACGGCGGCGTCGGCCCTGTCCTGCCCGGAACCTCCGGCTGTGGACGACGCGGAGGTGTCCGCCCCGGTGGGCAGCCGCAGCGCCCCGGTCAGCGGCCGCGCCGCCGTCTCCTCGCGGGCGGCCAGGGCCGACTCGCGCACCTGGCGCTGCTCCCCCAGGATCCGCTGCGTCGGCTCGCCCAGCCGTGCGACGAGCACCCGGCGCACCGCCGCCCGGCCGTCCTCGCGCACCTGCGCCGTGCGCCGGGACGCCAGCCGCCGCCGCAGCGACGTCCGCGCCGCCGCCAGGACCCCGGCGGCGACGACCAGCACCACGCCCGCCACGGTCACCACGACCCCCCAGGGGTCGTCCAGCGGGACCACGCCCAGCAGGGCGAGCACCCCGACGACCGCGAGCACCGCGCCCACGGCGAGGCACGCCCACGACGCGCGCCGCAGGAGCCGCGACGACGCCGGGCCCCGCACGTCGAGGTCCACGTCGCGCAGCGCCGCCGTGACGTCGGCGCGCAGGGCGTCCGACCCCGCGACCGCCTCGGCGAGCGAACGCTGCCAGCCGGGCCGCAGCGCGGCCCCCGCGCGGGTGAGCCACCGCGCGCGGGACAGCGCGATCGCGTCGCGGTCGGGCGCGGGCAGGTCCGGGGCGCCGTACCCGTTGCGCACCGCCGCGCCGACCTGGTTGGCGACCTGGTCGAGACCGGTGGCCTCGACGACGGGCTCCAGCTCGCGGTCGACGGCGGCGTCGAGCTGCCACGGCGTATCGGAGGGCACCTGGGCGAGCAGCGCGACGGCCGCCGAGTCGAGCTCCGCCGCCGCACGGCCGGCCGCCACGGAACGCCGCTCGCACGCCTCCTCGAGGATCTCGCGCACGCGCGCCACGCCCTCGCCGGTGCGCGCCGACACCGGCTGGACGTGCACGCCCTCCAGCCCGTCGTCGGCGAGCAGCCGGTCGAGGTCCTCGACGAGGTTCTGCCGCTGGGTCTCCGGGACGGTGTCGACCTGGTTGAGCAGCACCACCATCGACGACTCGGACCCGACCTGCGCCCGCAGGTAGCCCGAGTGCAGGGCGTCGTCGGCGTACTTCTGCGGATCCACGACCCACACCAGCAGGTCGACCAGCGGCAGCACGCGGTCCACGACCTCGCGGTGGGCGGGCTCGACGGAGTCGTGGTCGGGCAGGTCGAGCAGCACGAGCCCGGACAGCGCGCCCGCACCGTCGCCCTCGAGGTCCTCGCTGTGCGCGATGCGGCGCTCGCGGTCGACGCCGATCCAGTCGAGCAGGGCCTCGGCCTCGGCCGACCACGAGCAGGCCGTCACGCGCGCCGTGGTGGGGCGCTTGACGCCGACGTCGGCGAAGGACAGCCGCGACACCTTGTTGAACAGGCTCGACTTGCCCGAGCCGGTGCCGCCGGCGAGCGCGACCACCGTGTGGTCGACGCCGAGCGCGAGCCGCTGCCGCACGCCCTCCACGGCGGCGGCGACCCGGCGTGCGGTCGCCCCGTCGAGGCGGGGGCCTGCCAGGTCGAGGGCGGAGGCCAGCGCGTCGGTGCGGGCCTGCAGGGTGGCGTCGTGCGAGGTCGTCATGTGAGCCTCCTCAGCTCGGCGAGCCGCAGGCGCAGCGCGGCGGCGGCGTCGTCCGCCAGGTCGGGTGCGTCGAGGGCGGCGTGCACGGCCGCGACCTCGTCGTCGACGACGGTCTCCGCGCGGGCCGCGAGGTCCTCCCGCAGCCAGGTGACGTCGTCGGCGAGCCCGCCGGGCACCACCCGGCCCAGCAGCCGGACGGCGTCGTCGCTGCCGGCGGCGGCGGCGAGCAGGAGGGTCGCGAGCCCGCGGTCCCCGAACGCCTTCGCGGCGGCGGCCACCGGTGCGGACGGCGCGGCCGCCAGCGCGGTGACACGCTCGTCGCCGCCCGCGGTCCACGCCGCGACGGTCGCCGGGACGGCGGCCTCCCGCGCGGCGACCCGCTCGGCCTCGACGGGGGTGACGTGGCTCCCGCCGGGCGGTCCGGTCGGGCCGGTGAGCACGCCCCGCAGCCGGTCCTCGACGCGGGCGCCGGAGGCGGTGAGGGTGCGCGCCGCGGCTCCCGCGACGTCGTCGCGCAGCACGTCCAGGGCGGCGGACCTGGTCCGGCCCCGGCGCCGTGTGCTGCGCACCCGGTCGCCCTTGACGGTGATCCGGTCGATGCCGACCGTGCCGGACAGCTCGCGCCAGCGCGACTCGACCGACGCCCCGGCCACGACCCCGGCGAGCACCGCGTCCCGGGCGAGCTTGCGGGCGGCGGGGATCTCGGCGTCGACCACCCTGCGCAGCGCGTCGACCGCCTCGCCCTGGTGCTCGACCGCGTCGGCGAGCGTGGTCACCCAGGCGGGCAGCGCGTGCAGCGACCCCTTGAGGGTGCGCACGACCACCGCCCGCGACCGCTCCGGCCCGGCGAGCATGGTGAGCCACCGCTTCACGGGCGCCACCACGGACTCGTCCAGCAGGCCCTCGTGCGGGCCGACGTCGGGCACGACGAACAAAGGGGTGTCGGTCATGCCGTGGGAGCGCAGCCGCTCCATGAGGTCGCCACGGATCGTCGGCAGGTTCTCCTTCGGCACCCGGTTGAGCACCATCGCCACGGACGCGCCGCGCTCGGTGGCGCGGGACAGCGCCTGCCACGGCAGGGCGTCGCCGTACCGCGAGGCGGTGGTGACGAACAGCCACAGGTCCGCGCCCTCGAGGAGCTGGTGCGCCGTGGAGCGGTTCCCCTGGTCGAACGAGTCGAGGTCGGGCGCGTCGAGCAGCGCGGTGCCACGCGGCACCCCGGCGTGGTGGATCACGCGGGACAGCTCGGTCGCCGGGCCGTCGGCGATCACGTCGGCGTCGGCGGGGTTGAACGCGAGCACCGGCTCGCGCGTGGTGGGGCGCAGCACGCCCGCCGCGGACACCTCCTCGCCGAGCAGCGAGTTGTACAGGGTCGACTTGCCCGCCCCCGTGGAGCCCGCCACCACGACGACGGCGGGCGAGCTGAGCTCGCGCAGCCGCGGCAGGAGGTGCTCGTCGAGCTGGGCGAGCAGGCGGTCCCGCGACGCGGTGGCCTCCGCGGCGCCGTCGACGGGCAGCGGGAGGCGGACGTCGGCCACGTCACGGCGCAGGTCGCGGGCGACGTCGTGGACCGTGAGGCCGATCTCTCCGGCCGCGTCCGCGTCCGCACGCCCGCCGAGCAGGCGGCCGGAACGAGGGGTGGTTGTCACGCGCTCATCCTGGCGCGCCGATGCGCCTGTGCCAAACGCGCGCGCCGCGCGGGTCCGCACCAGGTCGCGGTTCAGTGCTCGTCGGCGCCCGGCGCGGGCCGGCCGTTCTCCCGCTCCCACGCGTCGAGCTGCTGGGTGAGCGCCCGGGCGAGCTCGAACACCTGCTGCGGCGGGATCCGCACCCGGGACACGACGCGGGCCGGCATGACCCGCCCGCCGGTCTGCTCCCCCGAGGCGGGGTCCACCACGGCCTTGGCGGGGGACTTGGCGGCGACGAAGTCCAGGACGAACGACGTGGACGTGTGCCACACGGAGGCGAAGTCGGCGGGGACGCCCGTCTCGTGCTCGGTGGGGAGGTCGATCTGGAGCTTCATCTCAGCGCCGGTCATGGCGGTCCTCTCACGGGCGGCAGGGGCCCCTCGACCGTACCGCCGTCCCGGGCCCGGCGGGTGTGGTGCCCCCGGCAGGACTCGAACCTGCAACCGACGGATTAGAAGGCCGTTGCTCTATCCATTGAGCTACGGAGGCGCAGGGTCATCGTAGTCACCCGTCGACGGCGTCCCGCGCCGTCGCCGCGCCCCGGTCGCCTGCCGTGACGGCACGCAGCCGCAGGGCCAGCAGCCCGCAGACCAGGCACACCGCCGCGTTGACGAGCACGAGGACCCGATGGTCGACGACGGCGAGCGCGGCGGCCCCGGCCAGCGTCACCAGGACGCCGGGCAGGTTCAGCACGACGTGGCTCGCGGCGCCGACGCGCCCCTGGAGCCGGGCGGGGGTCATCACCTGACGCTCGGTGACGAACGCGACGACCGACGACGTGACGGAGAACCCGACGACCCCCATCGCGACGACGGCGGCCACCACGCTCGAGGAGGCGAGCGGCACGAGGCCGACCCCGAGGCCGAGCAGCCCGGCGGTGAAGACGGGCAGGCGGCCCCACCGCAGCATGAGGCGCCCGGCCAGCAGGCCGGCGACGAGCCCGGCCACCCCCTGGAACGTGGTGAGCGGGCCGAGCAGGGCGGCGTCGAGCCCGAGGTGGTCGAGGATCGCGAACGCGACGGCGTTGACGAGGCCGACGGCGGCGAGCGCCCCGAGGATGGTCCAGGTCATCCCGCCCAGCGGCGGGGTGGAGAACAGGTGCCGGAACCCGTCGAGCGCCTCGTGCCAGAACCCGGCGCCCTCGTCGTCGGTGGCGACGGACTCCGTGAGGCGCACGCCCGCGAACACGGCGGCCGCGCCGAGGAACGCGACGATCGCGGCGGCCACCAGCGGCCCGGGGCCGGTCCACACGTACACGGCGGCGCCGAGCAGCGGCATGGAGATGCGGAACACCTGGTCGATGGCGGCGAGCCGACCGTTGGCGAAGCCGAGGGACTCGTCCGGCAGCAGGTCCTTGAGGAGCCCGGACTGGCAGGCCGCGGTGACGTAGGCGACGGTCGCGTAGACCACGGCGACCACGTAGACGAGCCACACGTGCGACGCCTGCGAGACCCAGAACAGCGGGACGAGCACGGCGGCGCCGGCCACGTACGTCCACACGAGCATCCGCCGTCGCGAGACGCGGTCGGCGAGGCGGCCGAGGAAGGGCGCGACGAACGCGGGCGCCCCGAAAACGGCGAAGGTCGCGCCGCCGAGCGCGGCGCTGCCCGTGAGGTCGGTGACCCAGACCGCGAAGATCAGCGACAGGACGGAGTCCGCGAAGTTGGTCAGCGCCCAGCCCGCGGTGAGGACGCGGAACGTCGTCGTACGCAGCGCGGCCGCGGGTGAAGTCACCGGCACACGGTACCGGCCGGGCGCGCGGCACCTCCGCAGAAGAAGGGGAGGAAAAGGCCGTGCACCACGACCCCTCCCTCCTCCATCCTGGAGGCTCACCGCGGTGACGTCCGTCCGACCTCCGGACGGTCGGGTGGTCCCTGGCCCGGACCGACAAGACCCACGTCACGAAGGAACACTCCCATGCACACCCTGGAATCGATGGCCCTGTACCGGGTCGTCCACGAGGACCGGGTGGCGGACGTCGAGCGCGAGCGCCGGTACCGCGAGGTCCGCCGCTCCGCCCGCCGTCCCCGCCCGCCGACCGACCCTCGGCCCACCGTCCGCCACCTGTGGTGGCACGGTGCCGTCGAGCGGCTGCACCACCTGTGGTCGCCACGCCACGACGACGCCGTGTCCCGGCACGTCGGGGCGCGGAACGTAGGCTGAGGCCCGTGAGCCCGAGCAACCCGAACGACCGCATCGTGTGGATCGACTGCGAGATGACCGGCCTGGACACCCGCGCGGACGCGCTGGTGGAGGTCGCCGCCGTCGTCACCGACTCCGAGCTGAACGTCCTCGGGGACGGTGTCGACGTCGTCATCAGGCCCCCGGCGCCGGCGCTGGAGCAGATGAACGACCTCGTGCGCGACATGCACACCACGTCCGGGCTGCTCACCGAGCTCGACGCCGGCACGACCCTCGCCGACGCCGAGGCGCGGGTGCTGGAGTACGTGCGCGAGCACGTGCCCGACCCCCGCAAGGCGCCCCTGGCGGGCAACTCGGTCGGCACCGACAAGATGTTCCTCGACCGGGACATGCCGGAGCTGGTCGAGCACCTGCACTACCGGATCATCGACGTGTCCTCCGTCAAGGAGCTGGCACGCCGGTGGTTCCCCCGCGTCTACTTCGCGGCCCCGGCGAAGGACGGCGGGCACCGCGCGCTGGCGGACATCCTGGAGTCCATCGACGAGCTCCGCTACTACCGCGAGGCCCTGTTCGTGCCGCAGCCCGGCCCGGACACGAAGACCGCGCGTGCGGTCGCGGCGCGCGTCAAGGAGACGTCCGTCACCAAGCCCGCGGTGACGTCCTGACGATGTCCTGATCACGTCGGGGAGCATGTACACTTTTCGACGGCCCGGTCCTTCGGTTCCGGTCCGTCCCCTGGTGCTCGAGGGCAGGCCCTGACAGCACCGTGGTGGCTATAGCTCAGTCGGTAGAGCGCCTGGTTGTGGTCCAGGAGGTCGCCGGTTCAAGCCCGGTTAGCCACCCCACGAGCTCGAGGCCCGGACGTCCGCGTCCGGGCCTCGAGCCGTCTCCGGCACCGGCACCGGACCTGTTTCGCGGCACGCCCGGCGGCGCAGCGCGCGCGCACGGCCCGGGTGTGATCGGCTGGGACGTCGGACCGCACCGGTCTGACCAGCACCAGGAGGCGCCATGATCGAGTTCCGGTCGGTCACCAAGACGTACCCGGACGGGACGCACGCCGTCGCGGACTTCGACCTGGTCGTCCCGCCGCACCGCACCACCGTGCTCGTCGGGTCCTCCGGCAGCGGCAAGACGACCCTGCTGCGGATGATCAACCGCATGGTGGAGCCGACGTCCGGCAGCATCGAGATCGACGGCGAGCCCGTCGCCGACCGCGACCCGGTGAAGCTGCGCCGCTCCATCGGCTACGTGCTGCAGAACGGCGGCCTGCTCCCCCACCAGCGGGTCATCGACAACGTCACCACGGTGCTGCGCCTGGACGGTGTGCCCAAGGCCGCCGCGCGGGAGCGTGCGCACGAGGTGCTCGACGTCGTCGGGCTCGACGCCGCGCTCGCGCAGCGGTACCCCAGCCAGCTCTCCGGCGGGCAGCAGCAGCGCGTCGGCGTCGCCCGTGCGCTCGCGGCCGACCCGAACATCCTGCTCATGGACGAGCCGTTCGGCGCCGTCGACCCCATCGTGCGGGCCGAGCTCCAGACGGAGACGCTGCGCCTGCAGCAGGAGCTGCACAAGACGGTCGTGTTCGTCACCCACGACATCGACGAGGCGTTCCTGCTGGGCGACCAGGTGGTCATCCTGGAGAAGAGCGCCGCGGTCGCGCAGATCGGGTCGCCGAGCGAGATCATCGAGAACCCCGCGAGCGAGTTCGTGGCGTCGTTCATCGGCGTCGAGCGGGGCGCCCGCGCCCTGCACACCCGGGCCACCGACCAGGGCACCACCGTGCTGGTGGACGCCAACGGGCGCACCCAGGGCGTGCTCGTGGAGGACGACCGATGACCTGGGTCCTCGACAACCTCGACCTCATCGGCCGCCTCACCGTGGACCACCTGCGCCAGTGCGTGCTGCCGATCGTGCTGGGCCTGGTGCTCTCGGTGCCGGCGGGCTGGCTGGCCTACCGGTTCCGGCTGACCCGCGGGCTGCTGCTCACCCTCGTCGGGCTGCTCTACACGATCCCGTCGCTGGCCCTGTTCGCGCTGCTGCCGCCGGTGCTGGGCATCAGCTTCCTGTCGGAGCTCAACCTCGTCATCGCGCTGACGATCTACGCGGTGGCGATCATGACCCGGTTCGTCGCGGACGCCCTGACCTCCGTCGACCCGGTCGTGCGGCAGGCCGCCGACGCCGTCGGCTACGGGGCGTGGCGCCGGTTCTGGCAGGTCGACCTGCCCCTCGCGGGTCCGGTCGTGCTGGCCGGGCTGCGCGTCACCGCGGTGTCCACCATCTCGCTGGCGACCGTCGGGATCCTCATCGGCATCGACAACCTCGGCTATCTCTTCACCAACGGGTACCAGCGGCAGATCGTCGCCGAGATCCTCGCCGGCGTCGTCGCCGTCGTCCTCATCGCGCTCGTCGTGGACCGGCTGCTCGCCGTCGCCGGGCGTGCCCTCATGCCCTGGGCCCGTGGAGGTGCCGCATGAACCTGTTCGCCGACGCGTTCGCGTGGATCTTCTCCCCCGACCGGGCGACCGGCTCGCTGCCGCTGTCCGAGGCGATCTGGACGCACCTCGCGTTCACGGTGGTGTCCGTGCTCGTCGCCGCGGCCGTCGCGATCCCTGCCGGCTGGGCCGTCGGGCACACCGGCCGGGGCCGCGAGGTCGCGGTCGCGCTGTCCGGCGCGGCCCGCGCCATCCCCTCGTTCGGGCTGGTGCTGCTGCTCGTGCTCGTCGTCGGGGTCACGCACAAGGTCGGCGCCGCCACCACGGCGTTCGTCCTGCTCGCGATCCCGCCGATCCTCGCCGGCGCGTACACCGGCGTGGAGGCCGTGGAGAAGCGTGTCGTCGACGGCGCCCGGGCCGTCGGGATGACGTCGGGGCAGGTGCTGCGCCAGGTCGAGATCCCGCTCGGGCTGCCGCTGCTCGTCGGTGGGCTGCGCTCGGCCACGCTGCAGGTCGTCGCCACCGTCACCCTCGCGGGGTACGTGGGGAGCTGGGGGCTCGGCTTCTACATCGTGCAGGGCATCCAGCTGCGCGACTTCGCCCAGATCCTCGGGGCGTCCCTGCTCGTCGTCGTCCTCGCCGTCGTGCTCGACGTCGTCTTCGCGCTCGCCGAGCGTGCCGTCGTCCCGCGCGGCGTGCGGGTCCGGCAGGGCTCCACCGGTGGGCGGACCCGGCGGCGCCGCGCCACACCGGCACCCGCCTGAACAGGACCAACCGGGCATCGCGTGCTTGACTGAGCCGCACCGACCTCCCCCGCCCGAGCCGACGCCGGGCACGCCCGCAGAGAGGCACACCATGCGCAACGCACGACGCACCACCCTGATCGCCGCCGGTGCCGCGGCGGCCCTGCTCACCCTCACCGCCTGCGGCGGCGACTCCGACCCGCTGGCCGCGGAGTCCGGCGCCGCCGAGAGCCCCGAGGCGGGCACCATCGTCGTCGGCTCCCAGGCCTACTACTCCAACGAGATCGTCGCGGAGATCTACGCCCAGGCCCTGGAGGGCGCGGGCCTCACCGTGGAGCGCAACTTCTCCATCGGTCAGCGCGACGCCTACATGCCGGCGCTCGAGAGCGGCGAGGTGCAGGTGTTCCCCGAGTACACGGGCAACCTGCTGCAGTTCTTCGACCCCGAGACCACGGCGACCACCGCCGAGGACGTCTACGCCGCGCTCGCCGACGCCCTGCCGGACTCGCTCACCGTGCTCGACCAGTCCACCGCGTCCGACCAGGACTCGTACACCGTCACCGGGGAGTTCGCCGAGGCGAACGGGCTGACCTCCATCGCGGACCTCGCGGGCGTCGCCGACCTGACCCTCGGCGGCCCGCCCGAGCTCGAGGAGCGGCCCTACGGCCCGCAGGGGCTGGCGGACGTCTACGGCGTCGACGTCGCCTTCGAGGCCACCGGCGACACCACCGTCCAGGACCTCGTCGCCGGCACCGTGAACGTCGCCAACGTGTTCAGCGCCGACCCCCGCATCCAGACCGAGGGCCTCGTCACCCTGGAGGACCCCGAGGGCCTGTTCCTCGCCTCCAACGTCGTCCCGCTCGTCAGCGCCGGCGTCGCCGACCAGGTCGCCGACGTCCTGAACCCCGTCAGCGCCGCCCTCACCCCCGAGGGCCTCGTCGCCCTCAACGTCGAGTCCACCGAGGAGAAGCGCTCCAGCGACGACATCGCCGCCGACTGGCTCGCGGAGAACGACCTCGGCTGACCTTCACCCGACCGCACGAGCGGGATCGGGTCCGAGGGCGGCGCGGCCGTCAGACGGGACGCGCAGGTCGCGCAGCGACCGTGAGCGCGACCGCGCCGCCCTCGGGTCCGGTCCCGCTCACGCGCACCGGTCCGCAGGACGAGACCTCAGCCGACCCGCGCCACGATCGCGTCGGCAAGCTTGCCGAGCGTGTCGGCGTCCCCGGCGTACTTGAGCCACAGCGACGGCTCGGTGAGCTCGAGCTCGATGACGGTGGGGACGTCGTCGGCACCGTTGACGAGGTCGACCCGGGCGTAGAGGAAGGGCTTGTTCTCGCCGGTGGCCTCGTGGGCGACGGCGAGCGCCTTGCGGGCGACGTCGACCTGGGCGGCGGTGGCCTCGACCGCGCTCATCTGCTCCTTGCGGTACAGGCCCTGGGTGGGGCGGCTGGGACCGGTGAGGAGCGCGTTCTTGTGGACGGCGTGCCGCAGCTCGCCCTCGACGAACACCACGCAGGTCTCACCGGCGGTGTCGACGCTGGTGACGTACGGCTGGATCATGACGGCGCGGCCGGACTCGAGGAGGTCCTTGGCGTGGTCGATGGCCATGGCGCGGGACTGGGCGCTGACGGGCTGGTAGCGGCCGGTGTCCCGGGCGCCCGCGGACACCACGGGCTTGACGACGAAGTCGCCGAACGCCGGCATGCGGGTGTGGATGGCGCGCTTGGAGAAGTGCCGCTCCGGGTCGAGCCAGATCGTGGGGATGACGGGCACGCCGCCCTGCTCGAGCGCCTGGAGGTAGGTCTTGTCGGTGTTCCAGGCGATCACGTCGGCGGCGTTCGCGAGGCGCGGGACCCTGCGCGCCCACTCGACGAACTCGTCGCGGCGCGGGGAGTAGTCGTACGTGGAGCGCACGACGACGAGGTCGTAGGAGTCCCAGTCGACGTCGGGGTCGTCCCAGACGACGGCCTCGGCGGTGACGCCGCGGGCCGCGAGGGCGGCCAGGAGGGGCCGGTCGTCCGCGTCGAGGTCGGGCAGGACGGAGCAGGTGGCGAGTCCGACTCGCTTCGTCTGGGTCACGTCCGAAGCCTAACCGGACGAGGTTTCGTGACGGTGCCACGTCCAGGGTGAAGGGGGTTCACAGGCCCGCGGTCTCGGCGAGGCGCAGCCACACCTCGCTGACGGTCGGGAACGCGGGCACGGCGTGCCAGAGCCGGTCGAGGGGCACCTCGCCGACGACGGCGATCGTGGCGGCGTGCAGCATCTCGCCGGCGTCGGGGCCGACGAACGTGGCGCCGACGATCACGCGGCGCTCGCGGTCGACGAGGAGCTGGGCGCGGCCCGGGTAGCCCGGGGAGGTGACGCCCGCTCCGGCGACGTCGCCGAGCGCGTAGGCCACGACCTCGACGTCGGTCCCGGCGGCGCGGGCCTGCGCCTCGGTGGGTCCCACCCATGCGACCTGGGGCCGCGTGAACACGACCTGGGTCTGGGCGCCGTGGTCGGCGGTGGCGCGGTAGCGGCTCCAGGCCCCGGCGTCCGCGACGTCGGCGGCGCGGGCGCCGTCGTCGCCGAACCGGGTGGCGACCACGTCCCCGCAGACGCGCGCCTGGTACTTGCCCTGGTGGGTGGTCGCGACGGACCCCGTGACGTCCCCGCAGGCGTACAGCCAGGGGCGTCCCGCGCCGTCGAGGTCGGCGGCCACGACGGCGGTGGAGTCGTCGACGGCGAGCGGCGCGTCGGGGTCGAGGCCGATGCTGCCCAGGCCGACGTCCCCGGTGCGGGGGCGGCGCCCGGTGGCGACGAGCAGCTCGGCGGCGGTGACCTCGGCCGGTCCGGCGCCGTCGGCGTCGGTGACGGTCACCGTGACCGGCCCGCCGGGCTCGGGGCGCTCCACTCCTTGCGTCTCGACGCCGAGCCGGACGTCGACCCCGGCGTCCCGCAGGGACGCCGCGACCGCCTCGCCCGCGAACGGCTCGGCACCACCCAGCAGGGTTCCCCGCGCCAGGAGCGTGACGCGGGCGCCGAGGTCGGCGTACGCCTGGGCCATCTCGCAGCCCACGACTCCCCCGCCCACCACGACCAGCGACTCCGGCACCGACTCCACGGCGGTCGCCTCGCGGGACGTCCACGGCGCGGCCTCGGCCAGCCCCGGCACCGGCGGCACGACGGGCGCGCTGCCGGTCGCGACGACGACGGCGCAGCGGGCCGTGAGGCGACGCACCTGCCCGTCGACGTCGTCGTCCACGCCCTGGGCGGGCGTCACCTCGACGGTGCGTTCGCCCACGAGCCGCCCGTGCCCCCGCACGAGCGCGATCCCGGCCGAGTCGAGCCACTGCTCCTGCCCGGAGTCGTCGCCCTCGCCCGTCCGCTCGTCGCGCCACGCGAGCACGGCGGCGACGTCGAGCGGGCCCGGGTCGGCGACCCCCGGCACCGCGGCCGCGGCCGCCCGGGCCGCGCCGGGGCGCAGCAGCGTCTTGGACGGGATGCACGCCCAGTACGAGCACTCCCCGCCCACGAGCTCGGCCTCCACGACCGCGACGGACAGGCCGGTACGGGAGGCGCGGTCGGCGGCGTTCTCCCCCACGGGGCCCGCGCCGATGACGATGACGTCGAAGGTGTCCATACGCGCATCGTGTCGTGCCGGGCGGCGAGGCGCAGCCCGAGCGGGTTGGCGGGACCGGCCACCACAGGGCGGACACCGTTGAAGGGTTGCGACAACGCGTTGTACGTTCCGTGCACTCCGACGACGTCACCCTGGCCGGCCGTCCGGCGAACGACCGACCAGGTGGCGGCCACAGTGGAAGGGCCCGACGACCGCCCGACGAGGGAGCACGATGACCGGCACCGACACCAGGCCCACCGGCGGCTCGCCGACCGCCGACGGACCCGCCGCCGGCGACGGCACCGGCGCACCGGACGTCGCCGAGACGCCGGCCCGCGGCGGGCGCGGCACCGCCGCCGACGCGGCACGGATCGCCACGTTCGCCGCGCTCATCGCCGTGCT
Organism: Isoptericola dokdonensis DS-3; assembly: GCF_001636295.1. Taxonomy (NCBI): domain Bacteria; kingdom Bacillati; phylum Actinomycetota; class Actinomycetes; order Micrococcales; family Promicromonosporaceae; genus Isoptericola; species Isoptericola dokdonensis. The sequence continues at coordinate 1,260,786 of NZ_CP014209.1, forward strand.
GGGGATGCCGGGGCCGCTCGCGCTGTTCGGCAACGCCGTCCCGATCACGTTCCAGACGCTCGGCGTCATGCTGGCGGGTGCGGTCCTCGGGGCGCGGCGGGGGGCGCTCGCGGTGCTCACGCTGCTCGCGCTGGTGGCGGCCGGGCTGCCGCTGCTCGCCGGCGGTCGCGGGGGCCTCGGGGTGTTCGCCGGGCCGTCGGCCGGGTACCTCGCCGGGTTCGTCGTCGGGGCGTTCGTCGTGGGGCTGCTGGTGCAGCGGCTGCGCCGGGTGACGTTCGGCGGCGTCCTGGCGGCGAGCCTCGTCGGCGGGGTCGCCGTCGTCTACGCGATCGGCATCCCGGTGCAGGCGCTCGTCACGGGCGTGCCGCTGGGCGAGACCGCGCTGCTGTCGGTGATGTTCCTGCCCGGCGACGTCCTCAAGGCGCTCGCCTGCGCGGGCATCACGGTGGGCGTGGCCCGCGCCTACCCTGCCGCGCTCGCGCACCACCGCCGGGAGGTCTGAGTGCCCGTCGCCCACCAGGTGCTGCGCCGCGCGACCGGCCCCGACGCCGATCGCGCGGCGCTGCGCTGCGGGGACCGCACCCGCACGTGGGCCGAGCTCGCGGCGGACGTCGCCGCGGGCGCCGAGCACCTGCGCGGGGGCGGCATCCGCGCCGGCGACCTCGTCGCCCTGACCCTCGCCGACCCGCTGGACACGCTCGTCGCGATGCTCGCCGTCGACCACGCGGGGGCCGTCGCGCTCGTCGGCGACCCCGCCTGGGGCGTCCACCAGCGTGCCGAGGTGCTGCGGACGCTGGCCCCGGCGGTCGTCGTCGCGCTCGCCCTGCCGCGCGGGCGCCGCGTCCCCGCCGACCCCGGCCCGGCACCCGACGACGACGCCCCCGCCTGGGCCGGGTTCTCCTCCGGCAGCACCGGCCGGCCCCGCGCCGTGCGCCGCACCCGCGGGTCGTGGACCCGCTCGTTCGGGCACGTCACGGACCTCACCGGCACCACCACCCAGGACACGGTGCTCGTCACGGGGCCCCTCGCCAGCTCCCTGCACTGCTTCGCCGCCGTGCACGCCCTCGGCACGGGCGCCGCCGTCCTCGTCGCGCCCACCCCCACCACCGCGGTCGCCGCGCTGGCCGACGCCGACGTCGCGCACGTCGTGCCGTCCCGCCTCGACGACCTCCTCGACGCCCTCGACCAGGGCGCACCGAGCCGGCTGCGCACCGTCGTCGTCGGCGGTGCCGCGCTCGACCGGACCCAGCACGAGCGCGCCGCGGCCCACGGGCTGCGCCTGGTCGCCTACTACGGCGCCGTCGAGCTGAGCTTCGTCGCGGTCGACACCGGCGACGGCCTGCAGCCGTTCCCCGAGGTGGAGATCGACGTGCGCCCGGCCGCGCACACCGGGCTCGGCGAGGTCTGGGTGCGTTCCCCGTGGGTGGCCGACGGCTACCTGGCGGACGCCCGCGGCCCCCTGCACCGCGACGACGGCTGGAGCACCGTCGGCGACCTCGCCGACCTCACCGGACCCGGCGCACCGCTGGTGCTGCGCGGCCGGGGCGACGGCGCGATCCTCACCGCCGGGGCGACCGTCGTCCCGGAGGACGTCGAGCTCGCGCTCCGCGCCGTGCCCGGCGTCCGCGACGTCGTCGTCGTCGGTGCCCCGCACCGGCGGCTCGGGGCCGTCGTCGTGGCGGTCGTCGAGGCCGACGCCCGTCCCGGCCTGCGCGCGCACCTCGACCGGGTCGCGCGCGCCACCCTCGCCCCCGCTCAGCGCCCGCGACGCTGGTACCGCCTCGACGCCCTCCCCCGCACCGGCGCCGGCAAGCCCGCCCGGTCCGCCCTGGGCGCGGCCGCCGCGGGGATCGACCCCACCGCCGACGTCGGCGCGCTGGAGGCGCTGCCGTGAGCGTCGTCGTGGCGGCACGCCGCACCTGGGTCGGACGGGCCGGGCGCGGCCACGCCGCCCAGGACGAGACCACCCTTGCCGCTGCCGTGCTCGCGGCCTGCGCGCGCGACGCCGCCCGCGACGTCGACGACGTCGTCCTCGGCAACGCGGCCGGGCACGGCGGCGACGTCGCCCGCCGGGCGGCCCTCGCCGCCCTCGGGCGGCACGTGCCCGGGGTGGGCGTTGACCGGCAGTGCGCCTCGGGTCTGGCCGCCGTGAACCTCGCCGCGGCGCTCGTGGACGCCGGCCACGCGGACGTCGTGCTGGCGGGCGGGGTCGAGGTGGCCGGGCGGGCGCCCGCCCGTGCTCACGGCCCGCTGCGCTACGACCGCGCGTCGTTCGCGCCGCCGCCGTGGGCGGACCCGGACCTCGGGGTCGCGGCCGAGGCTCTCGCGACGCGCCGCGGCATCGGGCGCGAGCGGCAGCACGCCTGCGCCGCGGCATCCCACGCCCGCGTGCTCGCCGCCCACCGGGACGGCCGGTTCGCCGCCGAGACCGTGCCCGCCGCCGGGCTCCACCGCGACGAGCACGCCCGCTCCCTGCGCGCCGCCGTCGAGGCCCGGTTGCCCGGCGCGTTCGCGCCCGGCGGGTCGGTGACCGCCCTGTCGGCGGCGCCCGCCGCGGACGGCGCCGCCGCCGTGGCGATCGTCGCCGACGGCTCCCGGCCGACCGGGGTGCCGGGGCTGCGGGTGGTGGCGACCGCCACCGTGGCGGGCGTGCCCGCCCAGGCCCCGCTCGCCGTCGTCCCGGCCGTGCGCGCCGCCTGCTCCCGGGGCGGGGTGCGGCTCGACGACGTCGCCGCGTTCGAGGTCGTCGAGGCGTTCGCCGCGCAGGTCCTCGCCGTCGGCGACGACCTCGGTGTCGACGTCGCGACCGACCTCCGGTGGAACCCGGACGGCGGGGCGCTCGGGTACGGGCACCCGTTCGGGGCGAGCGGTGCCGTGGCGCTCGTGCGGCTCTTCGCCCGGCTCGTCGGCGGCGGCGCCCCGCCGGGGACGTTCGGGCTGGCTGCCGCCGCGGCCGCCGGGGGTCAGGGCGTGGCCGTGCTCGTGGAGGTGCTGAGATGACCGAGATCGTGCTGGACGACGTGCACGTGCACCGCGAGGGCCGGCACGTGCTGCGCGGGGTGTCCCTGCGGATCGCCGAGCGGCGCGTCGCCGTGCTCGGGGCCAACGGGTCCGGCAAGTCCACGCTCGCCCGGCTGCTCAACGGGCTCGTGCTGCCCACCCGGGGCAGCGTGCACGTCGACGGGCTCGACACCCGGCGCCGGGGCCGCGACGTGCGCCGCCGCGTCGGGTTCGTGTTCACCGACCCGGACGCGCAGATCGTCATGCCCACGGTCGCGGAGGACGTCGCCTACTCGCTGCGGAGGTCCGGCCTCACCCGCGACGAGGTCGCCGCACGCGTGGCAGCCGAGCTGGACCGGCACGGGCTCGCCGACCACGCCGAGCACCCCGCCCACCTGCTCTCCGGCGGGCAGAAGCAGCTCCTCGCCCTGGTGAGCGTGCTCGTGTCCGGGCCGCGGCTCGTCGTCGCGGACGAGCCCACCACCCTGCTCGACCTGCGCAACACCCGCGACGTCGCCGCGCGGCTGGCCGCGCTGACCCAGGACGTCGTGCTCGTCACCCACGACCTCGACCTCGTGGCCGCCTACGACCGGGTGCTGGTGGTCGACGACGGCCGCGTCGTGGTGGACGACGTCCCCGCCGTCGCGGTGCCCGCCTACCGGGCGCTCATGGAGGTGCCGGCGTGACCGGTCCGGCCCCGGGATCGACACGCCGCCGCCGTCCGCGGGCTCGGCGCGACGGCCGTCGGTCGTGCACCGGCTCGGGGCCGGCACCAAGCTGCTCGCGCTGTGCGGACTGTCTCTCGGGCTCCTGGCGGTCGGTTCGCTGCCGGGCGTCGGGGTCGCCGTCGGCGTCGTCGTGCTGCTCTACGTGCTGGCCGGGCTCGGCCCCCGGGCGCTGTGGGGGCAGGTGCGCCCGCTGCGCTGGTTCGTGCCCGTCCTGGCGGCCGTCCAGGTGTGGACCGTCGGGGCGCTCGGGGCGGCCGTCCTGACGACCCGGCTGGTCGTGCTGGTGGCCCTCGCCGGGCTCGTCACGCTCACCACGCCGACCTCCGCGATCCTCGACGCGCTCGAGCGGGCGCTGCGGCCGTTCGAGCGGTACGGCGCGGACGCCGACCGCGCCGCCCTCGTGCTCGCGCTCACGCTGCGGTCCGTGCCGGTGCTCGCCGACCTCGCCGGGAAGGTCCGGGACGCCCAGCGCGCCCGCGGTCGGGAGCGGGACGTGCGCGCCTTCGCGGTGCCGCTCGTCGTCGGCGCGCTGCGCCGGGCCGACGCGCTCGGTGAGGCCCTGCGGGCTCGGGGGCTGGACGACTGACCACGCGCCCACCAGATCGGCAGCACGTCAGCGCCGGACGAACTCCAGGTCCGTGACCGACCGGCCCGCGGTGAGGCCCTTGCGCTCGAAGCTCGTCATGACGCGCCCGTCGAAGCGCGGCGCGACGTTGCCGGTGCCGTGCGCGTTGTGGAACTGCTCCGCGGCGTCGCCGACGGCGAGCATCACCTCGCCGTACTCGGCCCAGTCGGTGGCGAGACGCCACACGCCGCCCGGGCGCAGCACACGCGCGGCGAGGTCCGCGAACTCGGGCGACACCAGCCGCCGCTTGTGGTGCCGCTGCTTCGGCCACGGGTCCGGGAAGAACACCCACAGCTCGTCAAGGCTCGCCGCGGGCAGCCCGTGCTCCAGCAGCGCGGCGGCGTCGGCCTGGAGGATCCGCAGGTTGGTGAGCTCCTGGCCCGGGGCGCCACCGGCGTCCGCCGGGTCGGTGCCGGCGTGGCCCGCCCGCACGATCGTGGACGCGACACCCGGGGTGTACACCTCGACGGCGACGTGGTCGCGCTCCGGGTGGGACGCGGCGGCGTGCACCACGCACTCCCCCAGGCCCGTGCCGATCTCCATGACCACCGGCGCCGTCCGACCGAACTCCGCGGCGGCGTCGAACCGCCAGTCCGGGTGCACCGACAGGACCCGGTCCTCGGCCTCGCGGCGCACGTCGACCAGGTACTGGTGGCGGCGGGTGTCCCAGGCGCGCTGCTGGCTCGGCGTGAGCCGCGCCGTGCGGCGCACGTAGCTCAGCGGGCGGCGCAGGTGCGGGGCCTCGCCGACGGTCGGTTTAGGGGTCTCGGGCACCGGCCAAGCCTACGGGCGCGGGCCGCGTGCGCCGCGCAGCGTCCCGGCGCCGACGGCGACCGACCGGGGCCGGGCGGGTCAGCCCTCGGAGGCGAGGCTGACCAGCGCGAGCAGCGCCTCGCCGTAGGCGTCCGCCGCCTCCGGCCCGCTGAACGTGCGCGGCTCGCCCAGGAGCTCCGCTTCCACGACCCAGCCGTCGTCGTCCGCCCGCAGCGTGCGGAACGTGCCGCCGAGCAGGTCGCGGAGCTGGTCCTCGCGCGGCAGCCACAGGGTGTCCTCGATCCGCACCGAGTCCAGCGCCCACTCGGTGGTGCCGTTGAAGCCGAGCACGGTGCCGGTCGGGAACTGGTGCGCCTCGATCGTCATCGTCGAGACCGTGAACACGTCGGCGTCGAGCTCCGGGGAGTCGATGTGGAACCGGTCACCGTCGGCCGGTCTCCACACGAGTCCCGCGTCGCGCAGCCGGGCGGCGAGCGAGGTCGAGATCATCGTCCCATCGTGCACGTCGCACGCCGGGACGCAACCGCCCGCCCGCGACCTCAGCCGGCGACCGGGTCGACGGGATCCGTGGCCGGCCGCCTTGCGCCCGCGGCCGACGGGCCCGACGCGAGCCCCAGCACCGCCGCGAACCCGGCTCGCTCGGAGACGCCGAGCTTGAGACCGGCCCGGTAGAGGTGCCCCTCCACCGTGCGCACCGAGACGGTCAACCGCCCTGCGATGGCACGGTTCGACGCCCCGCCGGCGGCGAGGGTGACGATCTCGCGCTCCCGGCCGGTCAGCGGCAGCGGTCGGACGGCGCTCGCCAGGGCGGGGGTCCGGGCGCCCGATCGCCCCGCCAGGTCGGCCGCGAGCGCCGCGGCGGAGTACGCGGACCCGCGGCGTCCGGCCCGGCGGTGCGCCGCGGCGGCCTGGGCGGCGGCGTCCCCCGCGGCGACGAGATCACCCAGCCCGGTCCAGGCCGTCGACACCCGCAGCAGGGCCGCGCCGTCGTCCGCGACGCGGGCTCGGGCGTGCTCGTTTGCCGTCGCGGCGCGCGGTCCGAGCCCGGCGAGCGCCGTCAGCGGGGCGAGCGCCGGCGTCGCGTCCCCGAGCTGGACCACGGTCTGCCAGGCGAGCACCTCCCAGGCGGGTGCACCGGTGGCCCGGGCGAGCTCGGCGGCGGCGGTCGCGTGGGCGGTGGCCTCGGTCGTCGAGCCCTCTGCGGCGGCGCCCCACGCCCGGGCGAGCAGGTCGTCGGGGGCGAAGATCCGGTAGGCCGGGTGCCCGCCGGCGACGATGCCGTCGAGGTGGGGGGCGGCCCGATCCGCGTCACCCGCCAGCGCCCGGGCGGTCGCGAGCAGCGTCCGGCACCGGAACCGGAACTCGTGCCCCGAGTCGGCCAGACCGGCCCAGGCGTCCTGCAGCAGGGGCAGCGCGTCGGCCACCCGGCCGCCGGCGAGGGCGGCGTGCCCCGCCACCACGAGGCCCATCAGCCGGGCGGGGCCGGGCAGGTCGGCGGACACGGCGACGAGGCGGCGGACCCGGTCGTCCGCGCGACCGGGGGTCCCGGCGAGGCGGTTCCCGAGCACCTGCATGTCCGCGAGCCCGAACCCGGGGATGCCCGGCGGCACGCGGTCGGCGCCCAGGCCGCCCACGTCGGCGGCCTCGTCGAGCAGCGCGCGGTCGCCCGTGAGGGCGGCCGCCGCCGTGACCGCCGACGACGCGAGGATGCGCACCAGGTCGTCCGCGTCGTCGGTGCGCAGCAGCGCCGGCCCCTGGGCGAGCACGGTGGTGACGTCCCCGGCGGCCGCGGCCAGGGCGAGCGACATCGCGGCGACGTGCAGCGGGAGCGCCGCGGTGGCCCGGGCGGCGGCGAGCGCGCGGTCGGCGTCGTCGGGCCGCGCCAGCGTCCACATGAGGTTCCCCGCACGGTGCAGGTGGGCCATGGCCTGCATCCCGGCGTCCGGCGCGGTGGCCGCCAGGTCCGCGAGGACGGCCTCGGCGTCGTCGCCCCGGCTGAGCCAGGACAGCGCTGCCGCGTGGACCAGCCGGGCGACGGGTGCACCGGTCGTGGCGGCGGCGCGGGCGAGCCGTTCGGCGAGCGGCAGGTCGAACAGCCGGGTCGCCGCCTCGGCGGCCTGCAGGAAGAGCGCCGGGTCCGGCTCGAGGTCGGAGTCCAGGGTGAGCACGGCGCGCGGGATCGGGTCGGGCGCGGTGTCGAGGGTCCGGGCGACCAGGCCCCGCAGGCGGCGGGCCCGCAGGGTCCCCATGCCGGACCGGCGCACCTCCCCGTAGAGCGGGTGTGCCAGCCGCGCCACGGTCTCGTCGGTCCGGACCAGCCCGCGGGCCTCCGCCTGCTCGACGTCGGCGGCCGACGTCAGACCGCACAGCGCCGTGACGGCGACGGGCTCGGCCAGCGCGACGACGTCCACGACGTCCTGCACGCCCGGGTCGAGGCTCCCGATCTGGCCGGCCAGGAGGTCGGCGAGCGCCGGTGAGAGCGTCGGCTCGCTGACCCACCGCCAGATCCCGGCGGAGACGGTGAAGCGGCCTGCCGACACCTCGCCCGTCAGCAGGTGACGCAGGAACAGCGGGCTGCCCTCGGTGAGCGTCCACAGCCGGTGCGCCGACGCGGCCTCGACCGGGCCGCCGAGCACCCGGGCGACCAGGGCTGTGGTCCGCGCGGGGTCCAGCGGCGCGAGGTCCAGGCGTCCGAGCCGATCGTCTTTCCACAGGGCGGTCACGGCGTCGGGGGTCGGCTCGCCGGTGCGCACCGTGACCAGCACCGGGGCAGCCCGCCGTTCCACCACCCGGTCCAGCAGGATGGCGGAGTGCTCGTCGAGCAGGTGCGCGTCGTCGACGGCCAGCACGGGCGAGCGGTGCCGGGCGAGCTGCTCCAGCGCCCGGCCGACGGTGTGCGCGGCGTCCCCGGGCGGCACGTCGAGCAGCCCGGCGAAGGCACCCAGCGGCAGCGGTCGTGCGACGGCGCTGCCGTGCGCCCAGAGGACCTGTGCCCCGCCGCGCGCGGCGAGCGCCACCGCCTCGCGCGCGAGCCGGGTCTTGCCCACGCCGGCCGGACCCGCCACGACGATGCCGGCCGCACCCGCACGGACGGCTGCCGCGACGGTGCGCAGCTCGTCGTCCCGACCGGTGAGCGGCCAGGTCCGCTCCATGGGACCAGCGTAGGAGCCGGATCCGGGTAGCGCACTACTCGCGCCGCCCGTGCGACGGCGCGCGACGGTGGAGCCATGAGCACGCGCACCGTCCTGGTCACCGGCGCCTCCCGCGGCATCGGCCGTGCGACCGCCCTGCACCTGGCGGGCCACGGCTGGCAGGTCTACGGCGGCGTCCGCAGCGACGTCGCCGCCAAGGAGCTCGCCGAGGCGTCCGACCGCATCACGCCGGTCGAGCTCGACGTCACCGTGCCCGAGCACGTCGAGGCGCTGGGCGCGGTGCTCCCCGACCGGCTCGACGCCCTGGTCAACAACGCGGGCGTGGCGGTGGCCGGGCCGGTGGAGACCCTGTCCCGGACGGACATGCTGCACCAGCTCGACGTGAACCTCGTCGGCCCCCTCGCGCTGACGCGGGCGGTGCTGCCCCGGTTACGCCGGACCCGTGGCCGGGTCGTGTTCATCTCCTCGATCAACGGCCGGGTGTCGTTCCCGTTCACCGGCCTGTACAACGCGTCGAAGTACGCGGTCGAGGCGGTGGCCGACTGCCTGCGCGTCGAGCTGCGGCCCTTCGGTGTGCAGGTCGCGCTCGTCGAGCCGGGTGTGGTGGACACCGAGCCGTGGCACCACATGGACGAGCTGCTCGACGAGCTCGAGGCGGGTCTCGACCCGGAGCTGCGGCAGCTCTACGCACCGCACTTCGCCGGTGAACGGCAGCTCGTCGCCCGGATCCGCCGGAACGCCAAGCCGGCGGGGCACGTGGCCGCCGCCGTCGAGCGGCAGCTCACCCGGCGTCGGCCGCGACCGCGCACGCTCGTCGGCGGTGACGCCCGGGTGATCCTCGCGATGAAGGCCCTGCTGCCCGCCCGCGCCCTCGACGCCGTCTGGGCCCGCGGCGTCCGAGGGTGAACCGGGGACGTCGAAGGCCCGCCGCCGGCCACGGCTCGTGAGCCATCGACCGAGGCAGCGCACCCAGGGCTGAACCAGGCAGAGCGAACGCATGACGAGGGCCTCCGCACCAGCGGCAGGTGCGGAAGCCCTGCGTGTCGTGGGGTGGTGCGGTCAGCCCACCCGGTGCGAGAACCTCTGGAACGCGGCTTGCCGCGTGGTGTCCAGAGCGGCGCCGATCACCGTCCATGAGTCACCCGCCTCGCGGGCCTCAGAGACAGCACGCACCAGTTTCTGGTCCGCCTCCTCCACCTCCTTGCGGGCCGCGATGATGGCACGGAAGTGGGTGGCGTCGCGTGAGGGATGGGACTTCGGGGTGACCGCGTCCAGCGCGCGCACCTCGCCGTCAGAGTTGATGGTGTTCGCCATGTCGTATCACCTCGAGTAGTCGTATCGCTGGGGCCTGAGCCTCTCGCAGTGGATGATCCGGGCGGGAGCTGCGCACGGAACCGCCACGAGTTCGAGCATCGTCCCGTGCGGGTCGGGGCCGATGACCAGGAGTCGATCCTCGCCGTCGTACTCGAACTCCACGAGCCTGATGGCGTTGTCCCAGGCGTGCCGGATGTCCTCGTCGGAGAACCCGTGCTTCAGCGCGGTAGGGAGGATCTCCATGTTGTCAACGCTATCTTGACGGCGCGGGGGCGGTCCAGCAGCACCGTGGCCGTCAAGGTCACCTTGACAGGATACAGCTCCTTGACCGTCCCGGCGCCCGCAGGCCCCGGCCGCCCTCCCCCGGCGCGCCCCACGCGGGCCCCACGCGGGCCCACTCGCAGCACCATGCGCCTGGCGCAAGAAAAGGGCCCTGACCTGGTGCATCCCAGGTCAGGGCCCTTCAGTCTCCGGTGCGCCATCAGGGACTCGAACCCCGAACCCGCTGATTAAGAGTCAGCTGCTCTGCCAATTGAGCTAATGGCGCAGGTGCGCGGACCACCCCCGCCGGAGCGGTGGAGGTCGTTGCCGGTGCGCCATCAGGGACTCGAACCCCGAACCCGCTGATTAAGAGTCAGCTGCTCTGCCAATTGAGCTAATGGCGCGTTGCGAGGTGAAACATTACCAGGCCTGCGGCTCCCGTTCGAACCGGCTCCGGCGCCCCGGGCTGTGACCTCCACGACAGTCCTGGCCGGGCTGCCGTGCAGGTCAGGCGACGCCCGGGCAGGTCACATGTACAGGCCGGTGGAACCGTCGTCGTCGCGGCGCTGGGCGACCGCGTGGACGTCGCGCTCGCGCAGCAGGACGTAGTCGGTACCGCCGAGCTCGACCTCGGCGCGCTCCTCCGGGTCGTACAGGACGCGGTCCCCGACGGCCACCTGGCGCACGTGCTCGCCCTGCGCCACGACCTTCGCCCACGCGAGGCGCTTGGGCCCGGCAGCGGTGGCCGGGATGACGAGCCCGGCGGACGACTGCCGCTCGGACGAGTCGACCTCCGGGTCCACCAGGACGCGGTCGTGGAGCATGCGGATGGGCAGCGGCTCGGTGCCGGACGACGGGGTGCTGGGTGCTGCGGAGCTCACGGGTCCACGCTACGCGAGCCACGGACGCGCTCCGCACGGCGGACCGGTGCTTCCCGCACCCCGGCCCTAGGCTTGTCCCCGCAGGCCGGGCGACGACCGAAGGGCACCGACGATGGACCTCGCGCACCGCATCGCCGTGGTCACCGGCGGCGCCTCCGGCATCGGGCGCGAGCTCGTCGCCCAGCTCGCCGCCGGCGGCACCCACGTGGCGGCCTGCGACGTCGACGGCGACGGGCTCGGACGGACGGTCCGTCGCGTGCGCGCCTCCACGCGCGCGGTGCGGGTGACCGCGCACGTGGTCGACGTCACCGACGAGGACGCCGTCGGCCGCCTCGCGACGGACGTCGCCCGCGAGCACGGCACCGAGGCGATCCACCTGCTCGTCAACAACGCGGGCGTGGTCGGTGGCGGGTCCTTCGTGGCCGGTCCGCGCGAGGACTGGGAACGCACGTTCGCGGTGTCGTGGTCCGGCGTCTACGTCTGCACCCGCGCGTTCCTGCCCCTGCTCCTCGCCGCCGACCAGGGCGCCGTGGTGAACGTCGCCTCGGTGAACGCCCTCTGGGCGAGCCTCGGACCGAGGTCGGCGCACACCGCCTACTCCACCGCGAAGTTCGCGGTGCGCGGCTTCACCGAGGCCCTGCTCGGTGACTTCCGCGTCCACGCGCCGCACCTCACCGCCGTGCTTGCGCTCCCGGGCCACGTCCGCACGGGCATGCCGGCGCCGCCTCGGTCCTGGCGCCGAGCGCTGGACTCGTCGTTCGCGGACTACGAGCCCGTCACGCCGGCTGAGGCGGCGAACGAGATCCTCGACGCCGTGCGCGACGGCCGCTGGCGGGTCGTCATCGGCCAGGATGCCGTCACCGTCGACGAGCGCGTGCGCGCCGACCCGTGGACCGCCTACGACTGACGGTCCCCGTGCGGCACGCACTAGTCTCGACGGCGCACCCGTACCGACCCGAGGAGACCTCGTGACGCTCGCCGCCGGCGACACCGCCCCCGACTTCACCCTGCCCACCGCGGACGGCGGCACCGTGTCGCTCGCCGACCTGCGCGCGTCGGCGGACCGGGGGGTCGTCGTGTACTTCTACCCGGCCGCGATGACGCCGGGCTGCACGACGCAGGCGTGCGACTTCCGCGACTCCCTCGCCGCGCTCCAGGGCGCCGGGTACGCCGTCGTCGGCATCTCGCCCGACGAGCCGGCCAAGCTCGCGAAGTTCGCCGAGAAGGACGCCCTGACGTTCCCGCTCGCGTCCGACGCGGAGCACACCGTGCTGGAGGCGTACGGCGCCTGGGGCGAGAAGAAGAACTACGGGCGCACGTACGTCGGCGTCATCCGCTCCACCGTGGTCGTCGGCACCGACGGCGTCGTCCAGGTCGCGCAGCACAACGTCAAGGCCACCGGGCACGTCGCCCGGCTGCGCAAGACGCTCGGCATCGACTGAGGCCTGTCGCCACCCGCACCCGTAGGATGCGGGGAGCACGCGCGAGTGGCGGAACAGGCAGACGCGCTGGGTTTAGGTCTCAGTGTCCTCGGACGTGCGGGTTCGACTCCCGCCTCGCGCACCCTTGAGCAGTTCCCTCGACGAGGGGCCGTGAGCAGACGCGCCCGGTGACGTCAGCGCTGGGCGGCGACCATGTCCTCGATCTCCTCCAGCACGAGCTCGGGGCGGTCCTTCGCGACGTCGTGCGAGCTGCCGTCGGCGTCGACCAGCGTGCGGTGCGGGCCGGCCTGCACGAACGACGCCGCGGCGTCCTTCCAGCGCTGGACGTCCTCCGGGGATCCGTCGAACGGAGTCTTCTCCGAGACGACGACCGTCGCCGGGACCGCGTCCGGCCAGGTCGCCTGGTGGAAGTCGGTGCTCGTCGCGACGAAGCTCTCCGCGGTGGACAGGAGCTGGCGGTTCTGCGGGTCGTCCGGGTCCTCCTCCGCTGCGTCGAGCTGAGGCTGGCTGAAGGCCACCAGGCGTTCGATCTGCTCGTCGGTGAAGAACGGAGGCAGGTTGGCGTCGACCAGGACCGCACCGGAGATCAGCTCCGGGTTGTCCTGCGCGAAGTAGGTCGCGATCTGGCCGGCCTGGGAGTGGGACACCAGGGTCACGTCGTCGGTGACCCCCAGCTGCTCGAGGCCGGACTCGAGGTCGCTGACGGCGCTCTCGACCTGCCACGGGCCGGGCACGACGTCGCTCTGGCCGAGCCCGGCCCGGTCGTAGGTGATGACCGTGGCGCCGGTGGCCTCGTGCAGCTCGGGGACGAGGTCCGACCAGTAGGAGGCGTCCTCCCCGCCGCCGGAGTCGAGGACGATGGTGGGGCCGGTTCCCTGCGTGACGTAGAACGCGACCCGGTGACCGCCGTTGTCGATCATGTGTCGTGTCGCCCCCGCGGGCTGGCCAGTCTCGGGCGAGGCGGACTGCGGAGCCCCCGGTTCGGACGCGGCCTCCGGAACCGTGCAGGCGGTGACGGCGCCCGCCGTCAGGGCCAGGAGCGCGAGGGCGGACAGGGGCGATCTCAGGGACCGGCGGGAGATCGTGCGGGACATGAGGATCCTTCGTCTCGAGGGAAGCTGGCGATCTCCATCCTTCGGCGATCCGGTGCGGCACGGAATCCGGCTGGCACACCAGTCGGCCGTGGGGCAGGCACGAGTGCGCTCGGGGGGTTGCCCGCCGTCGGACCTCGGTCTAGTTGCACGTGTCACTCATCGGAGTAACCTCTCGTTCACACACGCATCCACGGGCCCGCCCCGGGGTCGGCGACGAGGCCGACAGGGGGCTCCGGGCGGTCGCTCGCGCCGGGTGCCACACCCCATGAGGTGAACGAACGATGACGTTCAGGGACAGGGCTCCTGCCAGCAGTGACACGAGTCAGCACCAGCAACGACGACGCCGTACCGCGGGCGCAGCCGCGCTCGCGCTGCTCGTCGGCAGCGCCGTCGTCGCGACGGCCGCCCCCGCGAGCGCCGACATCGTCGACGTCGGCGAGGGCAGCTACACCACCGACCAGGTCGGTGCGACGCCGCAGGGCTGCGACGCGATCGAGGCCGACCCGCGGGCGTTCGTCACCGACGACGCGCCCGACGCCCCGCTGCCGACCAACGACTGGTGGTCGTCGCTGGCGTTCAAGGTGTTCGACTGCTCGTTCAGTGCGCCGCTGCACGCGCACCCCGCCTCCTACCTGCCGTCGGCGGGCGGGCTCGGCATCTCCTACACGACCACGCCGTCGATCAGCGGCACCCCCACCGGGGTCTCGGAATACCACTTCCCCTACGCCGAGGACCTGCGCGCCGGGGTCGTGGGGCTCGACGCCCCGCACGTCGCGGTGGGCGGCTGGACCGACTGGACGGTGGACCCCGTCTGGGACGACGGCCAGCAGTCGTTGCGCGCGACCATCGGGCACGGCCTGCCGGTCGCCTGGTTCGAGGCGACCGGCGGCGACGCCCAGCTCACGCTGAACGGCACGCCCGACGTCTGGCTGGACGAGCCGGGCCGGCTGGGACTCAGCGTCGGCGGGGCCGACTACCTCGCCGTCGTGCCCGCGGACGTCCGCTGGACGGGTTCCGGCACCACACGCAGCGCGGCCACCGACCGGTTCGCCGTCGCGCTGCTGCCCGACGTGAGCACGAGCGAGCGTGACGCCCTCGTGGACGCCTACACCGCGGCCGGCCGCGCCCCCGTCACCGGGACCCTCGCCGACTACGACTACGACGAGGCCGAGGGCGTCGTCCGGACCACCTACGCGCTGGAGACCACGCCGTGGCCCGGCGCCGCGGACGCCGGGACCGTCGCCGCGCTGTACCCGCACCAGTCGGCCTACCTCACCGGCGACGACCCCGCCGGCGCCACGTACGTCTCCCCGCGCGGCGACCTGGCCGTGCTCACGGGCGTCGACGAGTTCACGACCGCCACGCCGTTCGGCGGCCTGCTGCCGGAGGTCCCGGCCGTGGCGACGTCGTCCGGCGCGGGCCGGGCGGAGCTGGAGGCGCTGCTCGACGAGCTGGGCGACCCGCTCGGCCAGCAGAAGGCCGACACCTACTGGACGGGCAAGGCCCTGGGCCGCGCCACGCGCGTCGTCGAGATCGCCGACCAGCTCGGCCGCACGGGCCAGCGCGACGCCGCGCTCGCCGACGTCCGCGACGTGCTCACC